>DASXLY010000053.1:0-54835 GCA_036495975.1 Occallatibacter sp.
ACACGACTAAAAGGATCCAGATCATGTTTGCCTCCCGCGCCCTTCCCGCCTAATTCACTTCCGTTACTTTCTCAAACAGGCTCGGCGGCAGGAAGATGCCGGCAGTACGTAGCTGTTCGAGGAATTTGGGGCGAATGCGACTGGGCACAAATGCGCCCTGCACTCTGCCATTGGGCCCGATTCCCTTCTTCTGGAACGCGAAGATCTCCTGCATACTGATGACGTTCTCTTCCATGCCCGTGATCTCGTGAATACTCACGCACTTACGGGAGCCGTCGCTCAGACGCGAGGCCTGCACCACAATGGTAAGCGCCGAGGCAATTTGCGCCCGCACGGTCTTTTCCGGCATGTTCATGTTGGTCATGGCCACCATGGATTCCAGACGGGTTAAAGCATCGCGAGCCGTATTGGCGTGAACGGTGGTCATCGATCCTTCGTGACCGGTGTTCATGGCCTGAAGCATATCGAATGCTTCTTCGCCACGACACTCACCGATGATGATGCGGTCGGGACGCATACGCAAGCAGTTGATAAGCAATTGCCGCTGTCGAATAGCTCCCTGCCCTTCAACGTTGGGCGGTCGGGTTTCGAGGCGGACGATGTTTTCCTGTGCAAGCTGCAATTCGGCGGCGTCCTCGATGGTGATGACGCGCTCGTTCTGTGGAATGTACTGCGAAAGGATGTTGAGGAAGGTGGTCTTGCCGGCGCCTGTACCACCCGAGATAAGAATGCTGAGACGGGCGCGGACCGCAGCCGATAGCAGTTCCATCATCTCGGCCGAAATACTCTTCAACTGCACCAGCTGGTTCGCTGCCAGCGGTCCGGTACCGAAACGGCGGATCGACATCGAAGGACCGTCGAGGGCCAGGGGCGGAATAATCGCGTTCACACGGGAACCGTCGGGGAGTCGGGCGTCCACCATCGGCGAGGACTCGTCAACGCGGCGGCCGACGCGCGACACGATGCGGTCAATGATCTGGAGAAGGTGACGATCGTCGCGGAATGAGCAGTCTGCCCGCGATATCAGGCCGCCTTTTTCAATGAACACATGGTCTTTGTCGTTGACCATGATGTCGGATATCTTCTGATCTTTGAGTAAGGGCTCGAGCGGTCCCAGACCGAACACCTCGTCCAGCAGATCCGTCTGAATCTTTTCCTGCTCGTCGAAGCTTAAAGGCACACGGCGATCGCTGATGATCTCGTTGATGATGCTCGAGACCGCCTGCCGGGCCTGACTGGAGTTAATGCGAGAAAGCTTTTCCAGGTCGAGCTTCGACAGCAGCGTACGGTGTACTTCTGCCTTGAAGTTTTCCAGATTCATTGATTCCACGATGCGCCGTCCTCTACTACTGAAATCCGTCAAATAAACGGGGGATTATTTGAAAAGGCTAAAGCCTTTCCGCTTCTCCGGCTTGGGTGGCATCCCGCAAGCCGATCGTGCCATGTCCTGGAGTACCCGTGCAATGCTGGAATCGTCGAGCGCCAGCGGGGTTGCTTCGTTCTGCATCCTGCGGACGTTGTAGTAGTCGCTTGGAATCTTCCAGGCGATCGGTTTGGTCAGAGCCTTCTCAATGTGTTCTTCGTCCACACCCATCGAACTCTTCACGTAACGATTGAGAACGATCTCCAGCTTGGGGGTACCCGATTTGAAAAATTCAGAAATCAACCGGTGCGAGTTGCGCAGTTCGGGAATACCTGCCTGCATCACCAGGTAGGCCGTATCCGCCTGCTCGAACCAGCTGGCGTCGGTCAGATCGAAACGCGAGCCGGCGTCAATGACGACATAAGCGAAATCTTGCCGCGCCACGGCCAGCATCTTCTCGATCGCCTCGTTGCTGGCCTGCACCTGCGGAAATCTGCCCGGCGCCGCCAGCACCGGCAGACCCGAACTATGGTTGGTCAGCAGCTTGGTGAAGAAGTTGGTGTCCATGCGATCGGCATTCTGCAAGGCGTCCGCGGTAGAGAACTGGGTGGTAAGCCCGAGACTGAGCGCCGCATCTCCCAGGGGAAGGTCGAGATCGATCAGAACCGCGGTCTGCTGGCACTCCTGCACCAGCGCCACGCCAAAATTGCAGGCCACAGTGGTGACTCCCGAGCCGCCCTTGCCGCCCAGGAACACCAGGACTTTTCCACCGACCTTCTTTGAGGACTTTCCACCCTGACGGCGTGCACCCGCGCGGACCAGCGCATCATTCAGGGCAGTCGGATCAATCGGATCCGACAGAAATTCGCGCGCCCCGGAGCGCATGGAGCGGACCATCAGGTTCGGATCGACCCGCGAGGTATACACCATCACCGTGGTCGAGGAGCCTGACGCTACAAACTCAACCAGTTCCAGGGCATATTCGACATCGGATTCGAGGTCGATGATGATTGCGTCAAAAACCTTATCGCCCAGCATTCTGGGCATTTCTTTCAGAGTCGGGGGGTAAGAAGAGTATTCCCGTACGATGGCGGCATGCGAGCTATTCAAAGCATTCGCAATCGTCCGGCGCCGCTGCTCACTGGGGCAGATCAGCGCGATGGACAGGATGTTGCCGCCCGCGGAATTCGAGTCGTGCGAATTGTCAGTCACAAATCAAGGCTCCCAAGTTCTTTCGCCTGAGCTGCGGAGTCACCGAGTTCTGGGGCGTCGTCAGCATACTTTAGCTGTTTCTCAAAAACCTTCTCAACGAGAAAAGAAGGAAATCAGGGTACCAATTGCAATTGCAGGAGCATAAGGCATCTTCCGTGCCTTTGGATTGGAAAGGTTGAGGTCAGGAGGTGTGTGCATTCCGCGTTTTCTCCAACCAAAAAGCAAATCTCCTGCTCCCGAAAACATCTCGCCCAGAAATCCCCCGCAGGCGGCCCAAACCAATGCCATCAACCCGCCCGCAACTCCGATCAGGACTAACGCGAGTACCAACTGCTTCCACCAGATCCATGCCCCGATGGCTGCACAGAGCTTCACATCTCCCATGCCCATGCCGCCCATCATCGCCAGCAAGCCGTAGATCAGGCCGCCGATTACCAGTCCCAGAAGGCTTTGCCCAAGCCCGTGCCATCCCGCAACCCAGGTCGATACCACCAGCCCGGCTAACAAAAACGGAAAAACCAGCCAGTTTGGGATCCGCCGGCTGCGAATATCAGTAAACGTCGCGATTGCAAGAACTGCAAGCGTCGGCCACCAGGCATACCCGTGCTGCAAATGCTGCAAACTGCTTCCTCCTATGCTCCTCATTCCGGTGGCTGTCTCGAGAGCATTGCCCCCTTTTTCACGCATGTCAACTACCCGTGAATTCAATGCGTATCTTTGGGGTATCGAGCCAAGTGTACACGGAAGTGCACTGGTGAAGTACCCCTGTGCAATAAAGGGTATACACCGGAGTAATGCCTCTTTTTGGCATGGTGAGAAAGTGAAAAATCGGGGAGAAACCGCACACTTGTCTTCGGTTCTTCTTCCCCCTGCAACCGGGACACGCGCACGTTCAGCCGCACCGATCAATCTGGCCCAGAAGAATTTACTTTGACACTACACTAATCTGAACCAATTTGCTTGAACAATCGATTTCGAAAAGGGGTTCGCATCACACCGCCGTCACTGCAGGAAACTCCCAAATAGCTCTTTCTTAAAGGAAAGAGCCTTTCCACTCTGTCAATAGGGACAACACCAGAACCGAATGCGCTTCAGTTCCAAAACGGAACTTGGTTGGGGCCTTTTTTCGTCGGAGCCGCGCTGTTTGCTATCTGCATTCGAGGCTTTTCACGGGATACCGGATTCTCCCCTGCGGCGTTGTATCCTTCTTAATAATGTTCAGGCGACTCGCTCTTTTGCTTCTGCTACCGGTACTCGGTCTGTCGCCTGCGTTCCCGCAAACCTCGGCCGTCCCTCCTGTTTCGGCTCCCAGACCTGCGCAAGCTGGACCCAAAACAGGACCGTCGGGCGCCGCCGGGGTCGCATCCGGTCAGACGACCGAGACTCCCGCACCAACCGAGGCAGCCCAACCACCCCAGATCGTGGTTACTTCTCCGCCCGCGCAGGCGGCTCCCTGGACATGGCACGACCGCGTGCTTTGGGGTGCGGAGATTGTGCTGGTGATCCTCGGCTATATCGGAGTGTTCCTGGCCGTCCGGACGCTTAAAAATATCGAGCGGCAAACTGAATTCGGCGTGTCGGCCGCCCAGGCCGCTTTGCAATGCGCCAATGCTTCCCTAGAAAGCTCCCAGGCCATCGTGGATTCCGGCCGTCCCTGGATCGTGGTCACGGTCGAGCCATTCCTTACCGTCGAACACGGCTTCAAAGTGATGGCCACCAATCGGGGGCGCACCCCGGCGCGCATCATGGCCAAGAATGACTGCGTCAAGATTGTCCAGGACGAGACCAAGCTGCCCCAGTCCCCGGATTACGACAGCGGAAAATCGGCCACCCCCTTCGAGCCGATCATTCTGCTGCCCGGTGAATCTGCCGGGATCCGGCCCTTCCGTCGCTCCGATGTCCGCTCCTACTGCGGGTCGGACGACCAGTTCCGGCACATCGAGAAGTGGGAGGAGAAGCTCTTCGTCTACGGCCGGGTGGTTTACCGGGACCTGATTTCTCCCATGGATCAGCCGAATCATGAAACTGATTGGTGCTGCTGGTACGTATACGGTGACAAGGATGCGCTGGTAATTGCCGGGCCGCCGGAATACAACAAGCATAATTAGTGCTTGCAGGATTTCGGTGCTAGCCTTCCCCGGGAGTGAATCGCTTCTCGAACTGCAGAA
The DNA here is from genome assembly GCA_036495975.1 of Occallatibacter sp. Classification (GTDB taxonomy): domain Bacteria; phylum Acidobacteriota; class Terriglobia; order Terriglobales; family Acidobacteriaceae; genus Telmatobacter. The sequence goes on from DASXLY010000053.1 coordinate 4,744, forward strand.
TCCAGCCATCAAGTTCTTTCGAAAATCCATGTGCTCTGGGAGCAGGAATGCCGATTGTCGAACTCGCAGGAGTCACCAAGGCCTACGAGAGCAAGGTCGCCGTTCGCGATCTGAGTCTCACCATTGAAGCCGGCCAGATGTTCGGGTTGCTTGGTCCGAACGGCGCGGGAAAAACCAGCTCCATCCGGATGATGATGGGCATTACCCTGCCCGATTCGGGCAAGATCAACCTCTTCGACAAGCCGTTCGAACGCTCCAGCCTGGAACGCGTTGGCTATTTGCCTGAGGAGCGTGGGCTCTACAAGAAGATGAAGGTGCTGGAGCAGCTCGTCTTCTTTGGAGAACTTCACGGCCTCAGCGCATCCGACGCCCAGAAGCGCGCCACCGACTGGGCGAAACGCCTCGAGATCGATGAGGCTCTGCCGAAGAAGACCGAAGAATTATCGAAGGGCATGCAGCAGAAGATCCAGTTCATTGGGTCGCTGTTGCACGATCCCGGGCTGATCGTGATGGATGAGCCTTTCAGTGGACTCGATCCGGTGAATGCCCAGCTCCTGGAGAGAACACTCCTCGACTTGAAGAGCCAGGGGAGGGCGATCGTCTTCTCGACCCACCGCATGGACCAGGTGGAGAAGCTTTGCGACTCGATCTGCCTTATCAATAAAGGAGAGGCAGTGCTCTCCGGCCGGATGCGCGAAATCAAGTCCCGGTACGAGCGCAACCACATCATCGTCGAGTTCGAAGGCAGCGCCAGTTTTCTGAACAGCACCGAAATCGCCGAAGCAAAGAACTTCTCCGGTCACGCCGAGATTCGGCTGAAGGAACATGGCGACGCGCAGAAGCTGTTGCGCGAAGCCTCTGCCGTGGCGACCATCTATCGCTTCGAAATGGTAGAGCCCTCGCTTGAAGAAATCTTTATCCAGACCGTCGGAGGCAAAGTTGATGCATAGCATTTGGCTGGTTGCAAGGCGCGAGTACCTTGAGCAGGTCCGCGGGCGCGCATTCAAGATGACCACTTTTGGGGTGCCCGCCATCTTTGCCGTCGTATTTTTTATCGCTTATCTCTCCAATCTCGGTCTTGGATCGGGAAGGCATCTTGCGGTCGCATCAAATGATCCTGCCCTGGCAAACGAAATCAAGTCTCAATTGCTGGGAGATAAGGACGCAAAAGCCAGAGTCGATGTGCTGGCCCCGGCCTCAAGTGCCGATCACGACACGCTGGTCAGCGAAGTTCGAAGCAAGCAGATCGACGGCTTCCTCTGGGTAGAAACGCCTTCGGGACAGGCTCCTACGGCCGCGTATACATCGCAGTCAGCCGGCGACTTCATTACCGGCGGGCGCCTTCACGACGCAGTGAATCATGCCATTCTCGATGCCCGCCTCACTTCCGGCGGGCTGCCTCACAATGACGCCGACAAATTGGTCGACGGCGTGCATCTTCAAACCTTCCAGGTGAAGAAAGACGGCAGCGTGGTGAAGAGCAACGCCACGGCCTCTTTCTGGAAGGGCTACGTGATGGCCATCCTGCTGTCGATGACAACCATGATCTACGGCATGAACGTAGCCCGGTCGATTATCCAGGAAAAGACCTCGCGCATCTTTGAAGTGATGCTGGCGATCACGCGTCCCGCTGATATGCTGGCCGGCAAGTTGATCGGTGTCGGGGCCGTGGGCCTCACGCAGATCGGAATCTGGCTTGTAGCCGGGGCGATTCTCATCGCCACGCCCCTGGCCTCATCTTTTCTGACCGGTTCGATCCACATCTCGGTGACCGAAACGGTGCTCTTCCCTGTCTACTTCCTTCTTGGATACCTGCTCTACAGTTCCCTGTTCGCGGGTCTTGCTGCTTCCTGCGAAACCGAGCAGGAGTTGCAAATGTACATGCCGCTCGCGGCGGCCCCGACATGGCTGAGCTTTTCGCTGATCCTGGTGGTCATCAACGATTCGAATTCGCTGTGGGCGGTGGCCGGCTCGCTCTTTCCGCCGACCGCGCCCATCATCATGTTCCTGCGCATGGCCTCGGAAACGCCGCCGAAGTGGCAATTCGCGTTATCCATAGGTCTGCTGGTGGCGAGCATCTGGGTGGTTCTCTGGATTTCGGCGAAGCTCTACCGGGTCGGCATCCTTATGTATGGCAAGCGCGCCACGCTGCCGGAACTGGTACGGTGGCTGCGGTACAGCTGAGTTTCAGTCTTCAGCTCTCAGTTTTCAGCTCTCAGTCGATTCGACGTGGTGTGGTGCAACGCATGGCGGTCAAGGCTCGCGAGGGCGAGTTCTCTGCAACTTGTAGAATCGATGAGAGTGACCGCCGTCGACAGTCCAAGATTCACACTGGGCCAGCGCATCGTGCTGGCGATTGTGCCTCCTATTGTGTGGGCGCTGCTGTCGATCATCGGACGCACCTGGCGGTTTGAAGTGATCGTTGAAGATGGCGTAACGCCGGTGGTTTTCGGCCAGAAAGCCGGGCCGGAAATCTACTGCTTCTGGCACCAGTGCGTGCTGCCTTGCACCATGTACTTCCGCAAATCGGGCGCCGTGATTTTGATCAGCCGCAGCTTCGACGGCGAACTGATCACACGCATCCTCAAAATGTTCGGCTTCGATGCAGTGCGGGGTTCGAGTTCGCGCGGCGCACGCGAAGGACTGTTTGGGCTGAAAGACGTGATCGAAACCGGGCGCACCGCCATCTTCACCGCTGACGGACCACGCGGTCCCATCTACCAGACCAAGATGGGAGCCATCAAGCTGGCGCAGACAACAGGCGCACCCATTGGCGCATTTCATCTGCAGCCGGAGCGCGCGTGGGTCATGAATTCGTGGGATCGCTTCCTCGTGCCGAAACCGTTTACCCGCATCGTTGTGAGCTGGGCGCAATGGACACGCGTCTCTGCGGATACACGGCCGGAACAGTTTGAGACGTGCCGCCAGGAACTCAATGACGCGATCGAGCGCGCGCGTCTACGGGCCCTGGAGCACCTGGGGCAGCGGCCGTCATGAGCGATCTGCTGGTTTCCGATTTCGACTACGAATTGCCGGAAGAACTGATTGCGCAGGAACCTCCCACAGAACGCGGGCAGAGCCGCATGCTGGTAGTGAATCGCGCAACGGGTGAGATTCGCGACAGCCAATTCAGCGACCTACCCTCTCAGCTGCACGAGGGCGATTTGCTGGTGCTCAACGACAGCCGCGTGATCCCCGCGCGTCTTTACGCCCGCCGCACCCTGCGCCGCGAGAAAGAGAAGCCCACCGGCCTAATCGAGGTCATGTTGACGGAAGCCGCCGGCGACAACCGCTGGCATGCATTGGTCCGTCCAGGGCGCAAGATCGCCATCGGCGAACGACTTGTCTTCCCCGCTGCCGACGGGTCCGTCGCCCTCGAAGCCGAAGTAATCGAGCGAGGACAGTTCGGCGATCGCCTGCTGGAGTTCGCGCCGGTAAATGACTTCTTCGGCGTTCTCAATCGCATCGGCCACGTTCCGCTGCCGCCATACATTCACCGCGACGATGCCGCTGCCGATCGCGAACGCTATCAGACGGTCTTTTCGCGGGAGCCCGGTTCTGTCGCTGCTCCGACGGCCGGTCTGCACTTCACCCCGGAGATGCTCGATCGCATCCGGCAGCGGGGCGTCGAAATTGCGGGAGTCACACTTCATGTCGGCCTCGGCACCTTCGCGCCCCTCCGCGTGGAGCGAGTCGCCGACGTACATCTCCATCGCGAGCGCTACTCCATCTCCAGCGAGACGGCAGAGGCCCTTAACAGGGCTGGCACCAATCACCGCCGCATCATTGCGGTGGGAACGACGGTGGTCCGCACGCTCGAGTCGTCTGCCCTTCGCGCAGAATCCGGTCCCATTACGTCTCATTCGGGTGATACGAAGATCTTCATTTCGCCGGGGTTCCAATTTCGGCTGGTTGCTGGCCTTTTAACCAATTTTCATCTTCCCCAATCAAGCCTGCTCATGCTGGTGAGCTCTTTTGCCGGGCGCGAAAAGGTTCTGGCTGCGTATCGCCATGCGGTCGGCGCGCGATATCGTTTTTTCAGTTACGGAGACTGCATGTTTATCGCCTGAAGTGCATCAAAGCAAATGGCCACACAGGCTGCACGTTGTTCCTTTCCGCCATGCGTCACCCCACGAATTATGGTTGCATCACGAGAGTTACGATAGACTTACGCGAGAACACGGGTCAGCCCGCCGATCGGGGCCGCGGTCATACATCGAATGTGCGTTCTGATGAATACAGTTTGCAATCCCCAACTTTAAAGGAAGTTTCAATTCATGATGGAGACAAGTAATTCGATCCTGGTCACCGGCGGCGCAGGATTCATCGGTTCTAATTTTGTGCTGCGCTGGATCGAAAGCGTCGGTTCGCCGGTCGTCAATCTCGACCTGCTCACTTATGCCGGGAATCCCGCCAACCTGGAATCGCTTGAAGAAGACTGTCGCTATCAATTACTGCGCGGCGACATTTGCGATGCCGCAGTGGTCGCGGCCGCGCTGCACCAGCATCGTCCCCGCGCCATCGTACACTTTGCCGCAGAGAGCCACGTCGATCGCTCCATCCTCGATCCGGGTGCGTTCATCCACACCAACGTGCAGGGCACGTACACCTTGCTCGAACAGGCGCGGCGCTACTGGTCCGCGCTCGATGAGCCGGCGAAAAGCGCGTTTCGTTTTTTGCATGTTTCGACCGACGAAGTTTATGGCACGCTGGAGCCGGACGATGCGGCCTTCACCGAGACGACACCGTATGCGCCAAACAGCCCGTACGCGGCTTCGAAGGCTGGATCCGATCACCTGGCGCGTGCTTATTTCCACACCTTCAAACTGCCGGTGCTCACCACCAATTGCTCCAATAATTACGGCCCCTTCCAGTTTCCGGAAAAACTGATTCCGCTGATGATCCTGAACGCGCTCGAAGGCAAGGCGCTGCCCGTCTACGGCGATGGCATGAACGTCCGCGACTGGCTTTTCGTCGATGACCACTGCTCGGCGATCCGCACCGTGCTGGAGCACGGCACACCGGGAGAAACCTACAACGTGGGCGGCAACAGCGAACGCAACAATCTGCATGTGGTGAACACCATCTGCGAGCTCGTGGATGAGATGCGTCCCGATGCGACTGTCGGCGAGCGTCGCAATTTGATGAAGTTTGTCCCCGATCGTCCGGGACACGATCGCCGCTATGCCATCGATGCGCGCAAGATCCAGCGTGAACTGGGGTGGCAGCCTTCTGTCGACTTTGAACATGGACTGCGCAATACCGTTGCGTGGTATCTGAATCACGCGGCGTGGATTGAGAATGTGCGCAGCGGCGCTTATCTCACGTGGATCAAGCAGAACTACGAGGAGCGTATCGCGCAATGAAAGGAATCATTCTTGCGGGTGGATCGGGAACCCGGCTCTATCCCGTAACGCACGTCGTTTCAAAGCAGCTTTTGCCGGTGTACGACAAGCCCATGATTTACTACCCGCTCAGCACCCTGATGCTGGCGGGCCTGCGCGATATCCTCATCATCTCTACGCCCCAGGACACGCATCTCTTTTCCGACTTGCTGGGTGACGGCAAACGCTGGGGCATCAACCTGACTTATGCTGTGCAGCCGAGCCCCGATGGCCTGGCCCAGGCATTCACGATCGGCAAAGAATTTATTGGAACTGATACGTGCTCACTGATTCTTGGCGACAACATCTTCTACGGCCAGTCGTTCTCGCGCGATCTGCAACGCGCTGCCAGGCTCACCAGCGGCGCGATGGTATTCGCGTACCCGGTGCATGACCCGGAGCGCTACGGCGTCGTCGAGTTCGATAGCGCCGGCAAGGCCATCAGCATTGAAGAGAAACCGAAGGAACCGAAGTCGCGCTACGCCGTCACCGGCCTCTACTTCTATGACAACGATGTCGTGAAGCTCGCTGAAGGGCTGAAGCCCTCCGCGCGAGGCGAACTCGAAATCACCGACCTGAACCGGATTTATCTCAAAGCAGGCAAGCTCAAGGTCCAGGTGATGAGCCGCGGCATGGCATGGCTCGATACCGGCACTCACGATTCGCTTTTCGAGGCGGGGCTCTACATCCAGACCATTGAACGGCGGCAGGGCCTGATGATCGCCTGCCCTGAAGAGATCGCCTATCACTTCGGCTACATCAATGCCAACCAACTGGAAGAGCTGGCTAAGCCGGTGGCCAAGAGCGGTTATGGCCAATACCTGCTCGCGCTTCGCCACGAACGCCACATTCCCGCGGGGTCAGGCGAACTATGAACATCGAAGAAACAGCGCTGCCCGGCGTGCTGGTGATTACGCCGAAGATCTACAGCGACAGCCGCGGCGCTTTCTGGGAGACGTGGAATCTGAAGGCGTTCGAAGAGGCGGGACTGCCGGCCACGTGGGTCCAGGACAACTTCTCGGTATCGAAAAAAAACGTGCTGCGCGGTATTCATTACCAGGTGATCCAGGCGCAGGGCAAGCTGGTGCGGGCCGCGTTCGGGGCGGTTCTCGATGTTGCCGTCGATCTGCGTCGCAACTCGCCATGTTTCGGGAAGCACATCGCCGTTGAGTTGAACGAAGAAAACGGCCGCATGCTCTGGATCCCCGAAGGCTTCGGTCACGGCTTTCTTGTGCTGAGCGATAAAGCAGGATTCGCATACAAGGTAACGGATTTCTATAACCCGAAGGGCGAACGTACCATCGTCTGGAATGATCCGGACATCGCCATTCCCTGGCCGGTCAAGCCGGAGGAAGTCATCGTCTCTGAAAAGGATGCACAAGGCGCGACGCTGCAGACCTCGGAAGTCTTCGCATGAGTAACTGGCCGCGCGTTCTGGTCACCGGTGCGCGGGGGCAGGTCGGCCGAGCGCTGGTTGCATCTTTCGCCGGCTCGGCAGAGGTGATCGCCTGCGATCGCAACACGCTAGATCTTTCCAATCCTGAATCGATTCGCAATCGCATTCGCGAAGATGCACCCGAGGTGATCCTCAACGCCGCCGCCTACACCGCGGTCGATAAAGCCGAAAGCGAACCGGATCTGGCCATGGCTATCAATGGTCACGCACCGGGCGTGCTTGCCGAAGAGGCGAAGCGCGCAGGCGCGCTGCTGATTCACTACTCGACGGATTATGTCTTCGACGGGTCGAAGAACAAGCCGTGGGTGGAAGATGACACCACGAATCCGCTGAGCGTCTACGGAGCTACCAAGCTAGCGGGCGAGCAGGCGATCGAGAAAGCCGGAGGCCGTTATCTTATCTTCCGGACCAGCTGGGTCTATGCGCCGGAGGGCAAAAACTTCGTGCTCACCATGTTGCGCCTCGGCCGCGAACGCGACACGCTGAATGTTGTGGATGACCAGGTTGGCGCCCCGACAACGGCTGCTGCGCTCGCCCACGCCACGCACGCGATCATGTCGGGCATTCGCGCAAACGAGTTCAGCCCGGCCGACGAGTGGTCTGGCGTCTACCACATGACCTGTTCCGGCAGCGTGTCATGGTGCGGACTTGCGCGGGCCATCTTCGATCGCGCATCGAGTCTTCTCGACGGCAAGTCGCCAAAGGTGAATCCCATCGCAACCAGCGACTATCCAACCCCGGCAAAGCGCCCGCACAACTCCGTTCTCTCGAACGACAAGCTGCACCGCAGCTTCGGTGTTCGGCTGGAGCCATGGGAGTCGGCGCTCGACGAGGTCATCGGGGCAATTTCATTACAACAGGCACGCTGACACCGCGCGAATCGGCTCATCCGGTATAGACTCTCTGCCGAAGCAACTCACCGGAGGCAACGTGCGCCGAAGCCAAGGTTTCTTTTCTGCGATTGCAGTGCTATCGTTCTTTTCCCTCCCGCTAGTCGCGCAGGACTCACCGAAAAATCTCACCGCAGCTGAAGTTATGCAGCGCGTAATCGCTGCGACCGGAGCCACGCCGCCCGCAGGCACCGTGGACACGCTGAAAGCCGGCGATCCCAACACGGTGGTCACGGGCATCGTGACTACGTTCATGGACACGTATCCCGTACTCGAGCAGGCGGTCGCCAACGGCAAGAACCTGATCGTCACGCACGAGCCCACCTTCTATAACCACCTCGACAACTTGTCCCAGTTCGCCTCCGATCCCGTGCAGCAGCAAAAGCTCGCCTACATTCGCGAACATCATCTGGTGGTGTGGCGGTTTCACGATACGTGGCACATGCGCAAACCCGATGGCATCCTTGCCGGCATGGTCGAGCAGTTTGGCTGGAAGCAGTATCAGAGCAACAGCGATCCGGTGCTTTTCACGATGCCACCGACCACCGTCGGGCAAATCGCAGCGAACCTGCAGGCGCGGACCAAGGCACGGGCAATCCGCATCGTCGGCGATCCGGCGATGCGTGTAACTCAAATCGCATTTCTGCCCGGGGCCGCAGGATCTGACGAGCAGATCAAGCTCCTGGAGCAGGACAATGTCCAGCTGCTGGTGGCCGGCGAATCGCGCGAATGGGAGACGGTCCCGTATGTCGTCGATGCCGCCGCGCAGGGACGGCACAAGGCGCTGATCCTGCTCGGCCACGTCATCTCAGAAGAGGCCGGGATGGATGAGTGTGCCCGCTGGCTGCGGACGCTGTTTCCCGGCATGCCTGTCGCATTCCTCCCCGCGGGCGAGCCGTTTCATACGATGCCGGTGCATTGAGGGATCGCCATGCTGAACGACAATTCTGGAGTCTGTCAAAGAATGTTTCTGCTGATCGCGATTTGTTTCGTGCCCGCTGCCTTTATTCTGGCGCAGAACGCCAATTCCGCCAAAACCAACCCGTGTACCGAGGAGTTTGAGGTCGCGACGATCAAACCCCATCCTGATGGGGATATGTCGATCAGACTTGGGGGCATGCCAGGCAAATACGAGGCGATCAATGCATCGGCGAAGCTACTGGTGGAGCAAGCGTTCAATTTGCCAAAGGATCAGGTCACGGGCGGAACGCCCTGGGTTGAATCGCAGCGCTTTGACGTTAACGCCAAGATCGCTGACGACTGCTGGCAGCAGCTGAACAAGTTGCATAACGAGGATCGGGGGAAGGCCACTCAGCTGATGTTGCAATCTCTGCTGAAAGAACGATTCAAGCTTGCGGTTTCGCATCATCCCAAGGAGCTGACGGTCTACGCGCTGGTGGTTGCGAAGGGTGGCCCGAAGCTGGGACCGGCGGGGAGCCCCAGACAGGAGCAAACGGGTGGATCATTTCTGATGGGCATACCAAAGAGATGCACCGGTCGAGTCCCTGGCGCGCTTTCTCTCCTCATTTCTAGGCCGGACAGTTGTCGATGGTACGGGACTTACCGGCCGCTATGACATCAGCCTGCTTGTGCCCAATCCGGAACAGAACGTGCCGGATGCCCAGACGACGGCTCTCTTCCAGGCGCTGGAAGACCAACTCGGGTTGAAGCTGGTCTCGCGTAAAGAGATGGTCGATACCATCGTGATCGATCACCTGGAGCGGCCTTCTGAGAATTAGCGAACAGTACCACGGTGTATTCAACCCAACTGGCTTTCGCTTCCCGAGGCGCTGAATAGACAGGTAGTGTAGAAGCAATGGACTCCCCATCGGCCATTGAGAGCCCCGCCCAACCGCGGATCGCGGACCCGGGAACCGCGCCCGTTCCGCCGGCCAGCGGCTTTAAGCGGGTATTCGATCGCATCTTTGGCCGTCACCTGATGAACATCGCCATCCTGGTGACGCTCCCGGTTATCTTCACCGTCTCCCTGAATCCTTCGCGTGAGTCTCTCCACGATCCGGATATCTGGTGGCACCTGGCGGATGCGCGTCAGCTGATGACGACGCATCATTTCATCTGGACCGAGCCCAATGCCTTCACCGTCGGCGGCAAGCCCTGGGTAAACCCCGAGTGGCTCAGCGAACTGCCCTTCTGGTTCGGTTACCAGGCGTTCCACCTGCGCGGCATCTACTACATCGAGTGGCTCATTATCAGCGCCAACCTTATATTTCTCTACTGGCGCGGATACCGACTTTCTGGCCACGCCGGCGCGGCATGGTGGGCGGCCGCCCTGGGCTTTCTGCTGGTCTCGGTCAACACCGGCCCGCGCACCATCGCCATTGCGTATCTTGCCATGTCGGCGGAGCTGACCATCCTCGAGTCGGCGGATCGCGGAAAAACACGATCACTCTGGCTTCTGCCACCGCTTTTCGCCGTCTGGGTGAACCTGCACGGCAGCTGGCTTATCGGACTCGCGCTCTTTGTCCTCTACATCCTCTGTGGCTCGGTCGATTTCACCAAGGGCGCTATCGATCAGAAGGCTTTCAACCCGGCGCAACGCAATCGGCTTCTCACTGTCCTCGCGCTATGCGTAGTAGCGCTCTTCCTCAATCCCTATGGCTGGCACCTGGTCTGGAATCCCATCGACATGATGGCCAATCAGAAGCTGAACATCGCCAACGTGATGGAGTGGAAGCCGCTGAGTCTCAGCTCCATTGCCGGGATCTCCGCCTTTGGTGCCATGTGTCTTATGGCGCTGACCAACGCATTCAACGGGCGGAAATGGCGCGTTTATGAGCTTGCCGTGGTTTTCTTTGCCTGGTACGCCGCGCTCGATCACATGCGCTTTGTGTTTCTGGCCGCGGTGCTCACCACACCAATGCTTGCCGCCGACATCCGCCGTGGATTCGATCTTGAGTCCGACGAAAAGACCATTCCTGCCGCCAATGCCATGATCGTCACCGCGGCCATCGTCGTCCTCGCATTCCTGTTCCCTGGCGAGAAGAATCTGCAGGGGAAACTGAAAACCTTCTTCCCGCTCGACTCCATCACCGCCGTTCAGCCTTCGTGGCGCACCTTCAATTCCGACCTTGTCGGCGGCAGGATGACTTTCCAATCGAAGCCGGAGTTTATCGATTCCCGGTTCGACATCTTCGAGCACGAGGGCGTTCTGGCGGACTACCTGACCGCCATGTACCTCGTGAATCCGCTCGAGGTCTTCGACAAATACCATGTCGACCACGTGCTGGTGGTCGAAAGCATGCCGGTAAGCTACCTGCTGAAACGCACGGCCGGCTGGACCCTGGTCAAACGGGAAAAGACCGGCGACGATGTCTACGTGACCTTCGCCCGCACTCCGGGGGCACTTGCTGGTTCCACTTCGCGGGAAGCGGAACTACAGCCGGAAAAGAAGTAGCAACGATCGCCGGTCTTAGGACCGGCCCGTCCCCTGCAGCCCAATTGTTGGTGAACTGGATTCAGACTTAACATATTTATAATCAATGATATGATGGTTGCCGCGTTCGAGCTAACCTAACCCAGGCGGCTTCGAAGCCGAATTGCATATCCAACCAACCGGATGTGACTAACATCACATGTCGCTCTTTAAATTCATGGAATCATGAATGGGACGGGATCGTGTCAGTGAATGCAACGGCTACACCTACGGTTTGGAGTACTTCGTTGAATATTGATTCTTCTTCATTTATCGCTGAAAAAGAACTCATCGAAGCTCTCGAAAAGCGCTCCTCGACGGTGATGTGCAAGGAGCAGCGGCGGCTGTTCAGCCAGGGAGCCGACCCGACCGGTTTGTATATTTTGCGCCAGGGAAACGCCACCCTTACCATGGAGTCGCCCACCGGTGGAACCCTGTTATTGATTACCCTGCTTCCCGGTTCACTACTCGGGCTTCCTGCCCTGATTGGGAACGAACCCTATACCCTGACTGCCACTGCCGACGCGGGCGCTGAGCTTGGCTTTGTGACGCGAGAAGACTTCAACAGCCTCATGCTCAGCGACCCCACCATCGCCGTCAGAGTGCTGCGCATCCTTGCCGCCGAGGTGCGGACCGCGCGCCACGCCATCTCGGAGTTTTAAACAGTTCCAAACCACGATCGGCCACATTGAGAAACGAAACGCCATTCCCCTGGATGTTTTAGCATCCGGAGTGATGCTCAATCTCAGCGATGACGTGAAATATGTGCGCGGCGTTGGTCCGCACGTCTCCGAAATGCTCGCCGCCAAGGGCATCCTGACCGCCGAAGACCTGCTCTATCATCTTCCCTTCCGATACGAAGACCGACAGAATCCGCGCAGTCTCGACGAACTCAAACCGGGCGAAACCGCCAGCGTCATTGCTGAAGTTCGCGGCGCCATCCTGCTGCGCACCCGCCGCATGCCTCTCTTCGAACTCACCCTTGGGCAAGGCCGGCGCGCCCTGAAGTGCATCTGGTTTCACGCGACCTATCTCGACGGCAAATTTCACGCCGGCCAGACCGTTGCGCTCTACGGACGGATCGAAGCGTCGCGTTCGTCCAGCAACCTGAAAATGATCCAGCCGCAATTCGAGATCCTGCCCGACTCGAGCGCCGATGCCGAAACGCGACTTCTCGAAGTCGGCCGCATCACGCCAGTCTACGAATCGCTGGGCGGAGCGCGGCTGGCATCCCGATGGCAGCGCAAGGTTATCTTCAACCTGCTCGAAAGCGCGCGCGGCTGCGTGCCGGAATGTCTTCCCACAGCCATGCTGGCCCGGCTGGATCTGCCCGGCAGGGAAGGCGCACTGCACGAGGTCCACTATCCGCCCGAAGGAACTTCTCTCGCGCAACTACAAGCCGCAGCGACACCCGCGCATCGCAGGCTCATCTTCGAAGAACTTTTCTTTCTCGAAATGGGATTGGAACTCAAACGGCGGCGCATGCGTGAACGCCCCGGTGTCGCCTTCGAAACTAACGACAAGGTTCGCGAGGCCATTCGCGAGGTCCTGCCCTTCCATCCCACCGCGGCGCAGAAACGAACCCTGGGGGAGATCGTGGTCGACATGCGCGCCCCCAACCCGATGCGGCGACTGCTTCAGGGCGACGTCGGCTCGGGCAAAACCATCGTGGCCCTCCAAGCCATGCTGGTTGCCATTGAGAATGGCTACCAGGCCGCGCTGATGGCGCCTACCGAGATCCTTGCCACCCAGCACTTCCTGGCCGCCCGCAAGCTGCTGGAGCGCTCCTCGCGCAAATATCGAACCATCCTGCTTACGGGGTCGCTCGACGACGAGCGCAAGCGATACAACCGCGGCCTTATCAACCGCGGCGAGGCCCAACTGGTGGTCGGGACACATGCCCTGATCGAAGAGAAGGTGGAATTCGATCGCCTCGGTCTCGTGGTCGTCGACGAGCAACACCGCTTTGGCGTTCTGCAACGCTTCAAGCTGATGAAGAAGCCCAACCAGCCGGAACCCGACGTGCTGGTCATGACGGCCACGCCTATTCCGCGCACGCTTGCGCTGTCGCTCTATGGCGATCTCGATGTCAGCGTGCTGGATGAGCTGCCACCGGGCCGCACGCCCATCGTCACCCGTCGAGTGCCCGAGGAACGGTCGGAGGATGTGTGGGATTTCGTCCGCAAGCAGGTGGCGAAGGGACGCCAGGCCTACATCGTGTATCCCGTCATCGAGGGCAGCAGCGACGATCAGCCCGAGTTGGATTTCGCGCAGGAGTCTGCTTCAAGCGAAGCGAATCTGGAGTCAGGTTCCACCCAGGTCTCAAAGGCTAGACCTGGGTCACCCAGAGCGAGAAAGGGAAAGACGGCCGATCTTTTCCCCGGCATGCCCGGCACAAAAAACGGTCCAAAGATTAAGACAACAGAGCTCAAATCGGCAGTCGCCATGCACGAGAAGCTGCGCAGCGGTCCGTTTGGGGGTCTGCGCGTTGGACTGCTGCATGGCCGCCTCGACGCCGACGAAAAAGAAGTGATGATGCGCCGCTTCCAACGCGGCGAAGTGGATGTGCTCGTGGCGACCACCGTGGTTGAAGTTGGCGTCGACGTTCCTAACGCGACGGTGATGGTCGTCGAACACGCAGAACGCTTCGGCCTGGCTCAGCTGCATCAGTTGCGCGGACGCGTAGGGCGAGGTGCTGCCAAAAGCTACTGCATCCTGATCACGGGGCCCAAAGTTTCAGAACAGGCCGAAGAGCGCCTTAGCGCTATGGTGCGTACCCAGGACGGATTCGAGTTGGCCGAGCTAGACCTCTCCATGCGCGGCCCCGGAGAATTTTTCGGTACACGACAGGCTGGCTTGCCCGATTTCCGGGTTGCCAACCTGATCCGCGATCGCGCTCTGCTGGAGTTGGCCAAGCGCGAAGCTGAACACTTCGTGAAGAGCCCCGGGGAATATCCGAAGGCGGAGCAGGAGCGCGTGAAAGCTCGTCTCAAAGAGGCCTGGCAGCGTCGCTACGGCCTGGTCGAAGCTGGATGAGAATCCTTAGTGATGCATTCCCCTTGGCGCGTCGCAGGCCGACGAAAACGTCTGCACCTCCAGATCGATGCTGACGATCTCTTCGGCGCAATCATTCTGCGCCAGGCGGGTGCACTGGCACAGTTCCGTAAAGCGCAGATGCGCGGCCTGACTCAGTTCCAGTCCCACCGCAATCAGGATGCTGTAAATCTCGAGACACGATGATCTTTCGAATTCAAAGAGAATGTCGATCAGGCCGGTGTCGCTCGCGCTTCGGCTCAGGACCCATCCGCCGCAACCAAGAATCGCGCCGGTAAGGGATTTCACCAACCGGTTCGGGTCTTCGCGTGAGATTGCCTTCATCTGCAAAGCCCAGGGAATGACTCCCACCCGCAACACATCGGAAGGGACCGAAGCCTGTCTCATTCCCTGTATATCGGCGAAAGGGGCAAAACCATGATCGCGGCAGTGGTGCGATTCGCGGCAAGGGGAAGGCAGTCGGGTCCGATTCCGACCCAGGCCATCGAAGCCGTGGGTGGTTCGCGAAAGTTCTGCCTCACTGCGGGGATGTTAGGTTGGTACACAGCATGATCGTCGGCAGCGGCATAGACCTCGTTGAAATTGTCCGTATCCAGCAATCGGTTGAGCGTTTCGGCCAGCGGTTCCTGGATCGCGTTTTCACCACGTCGGAACAGGCCTATTGCCTGCGGAAACGGAATGCTGCGGAAAGTCTAGCCGCGCGTTTTGCCGCCAAGGAGGCTGCCGCCAAAGCTCTTGGCACCGGAATTAGTCGCGGCGTGAACTGGCTTGAGATCGAAGTGGTGCGCGAACCCGGCGGCCGGCCCGCAATCTGCTTTCACGGCAGAGCCGCTGAATTCGCCACCCGGCTCGGTGTAGCCCATACGGCTCTTTCACTTACACACACCGCAAGCCTGTCGATGGCCAGCGTCGTACTGGAGAATTAGGCATTCATTTGCCGGTCCCCGAGGGAAGCCGAGGGAACGGTCAAAGTGCTCAGTAACCCCTGCCCTTTCTGCTATTCTCAAGGCGATGAGGTGAGCTTCCGAGGCCGCTTCATCGAGGGAAATTGCCTTGCCAAGCCGCAAAGAGATTCAGTGGTCCCAGCTGAAGGTCGGCGCATTGGTCGTGGCGGCCATGGCTGTCTTGATTTTCGTCATCCTGCTGATGAATTCGGCGTCAGGCGGCCTTTTCGCTCGTAAGCTCACCCTTCGCACCTACTTCGATAATGCCGGGGGACTGAAGAGCGGAGCGCCGGTGACCCTCGAGGGCGTCACGATCGGCAACATCGTCAAGATTCGCGTTGTCCCTGAGCGCAGCCCCCACCCCGTTGAGGTCACCATGCGGGTTGGCGGCGAATACATCCAGGATCTGCATACCGACTCCACCACCTCCATCGTGCAGGCGGGCGTCCTGGGCGACAGTTTTGTCGACGTCACCTCGGCCCACGCCAAGGGACCCTCGCCCCGGAATAATGCCGAGTTGCGCTCGACCGAGGCTCCGAGCCTGCAGGGCGTCATCAGCGCCAGTCAGGATTCCATTGAGCAGATCACCAAATTGATGGAAAACACGAACAAGCTGATGGATACCCTCAACTCCACCAAGGGGACATTGGGCGGCCTGATCAACGATCCCAAGTTCTACGCCAAGATCAACCGCGTTGCCGATAATCTCGACAAACTCACCGGAGCCATCGGCAACGGACAAGGCACCCTGGGCAAGCTGGTGATTGACGATACTCTCTACAACCATGCCGACTCGATGATCGGCCACTTCGACAAGATCGCTGAGAATCTCCAGAACGGCCAGGGGACAGCCGGCAAGCTGCTGAATGACGACAGCCTCTACAAGAACCTGAATTCCACGGTGACCAACGCCAATCAACTCCTCGCCGATGTCAATGCGGGCAAGGGCGCGATCGGCAAACTGGCCAAGGATCCCGAATTCGCCAAAAAACTGGATGACTCCATAACCCGGCTCGACAACATGCTCACCAGCATCGACGAGGGCAAGGGAACCATCGGCCAGCTCATGCAGAACCGATCGCTCTACGACCATGCCGATCAATCCATGGACGAAGCTCAGCAGTTGCTCAAAGCCATTCGCCGGGATCCCAAGAGGTACTTTGTCATCCGGCTGAAACTGTTCTGAAGCCTGGATTCCGCGCAAATCGGTCGGAACTTTGCCACGGGCCGCTGTGTTTCTCAATCATCGGAGGTCCACTTGTTCAGAAAGGCCTTTTTCCCCACCGTCGTGGTGTGTTTGCTTGGGGTTGCTTTAGGTGTGGCGATCGTCTCCCGGGAAAAACCCACGGTTTATGCGCAGGCGGGATACGCGCCAGCCTATGCCGCCAACGGCGATCTGCTGCCGCCGAAGAACTATCGCGAATGGACCTACCTGAGTACCGGCATCGACATGAACTACTCCGCAAAGGCCGGAACAACGGATCACTCCAGTTTCGACAACGTGTTCGTCAATCCGGCGGCATATCGCAGCTTTCTGGCCACCGGCACCTGGCCGGATAAAACCGTCATGGTGCTGGAGGTGCGCGGGGCTGAGAGCAAGGGTTCGATCAACCAGCGAGGACACTTCCAGGGCGCCGCGGTCATGGGCTTCGAAGTCCATGTAAAAGATGAAGCGCACCTTCCCGGCAAGTGGGCGTTTTTCGAATTCGACTCAACAGAAAAAAACGGCGCTCTAATTCCGGAGCGCGCGCCCTGCTACACATGCCACGCCGCGCACGGAGCGGTCGACACCACCTTCGTGCAGTTCTACCCGACCCTGCTTCCGATCGCAAAAGAGAAGAAGACGCTCAGCGCTGCGTATCTGAAGGATGAATCAGCGTCGGGTACGAATTGATTTGGTATCGAGGGCGATGCGGGCCGACCGCGGAGTGCGATCTCTTACTCTGACACCACTCCGCCACGAAAAATCTCCCAGAACCGCATGAAACACTTCAACCGCACCACCTGGAAGTAGTCGTGTGCGATCAAATAGAACACCGTTGCTCCGGCCCACACAACGTGGAGCGCACTGCCGCCAAGTTCGTCGCTGAACGGAAGCGGCGCTGCCGACAGTACCATCGCCACCACCATCAGCGCCAGGTTCACGATCCCCATCACCATTCCGATCTCTACAAGCTCGGAGGTGAAGGGACGCCCCAGCCGCATGGTCATTCGAAGAGCCGACCACGGGGAGCGGTCTTCCTCGAGCATCAGCACCGGCGCAACCGACACGATCCAGCCGAGCAGGGCCCACACTGTAAAAAACCCCAGTGACAAAAAGATCAGCCAGATCGCGAAGCCGATGAGATCCGGGTCGCTGCCGGGAACAAAGTGCGTTGCCGCGGCCCAGTCGACGCAGTAAAGCCAGCCCCAGCACACGCTTCCGAAGAATGCCAGCCATACCGTTTGCAGGCCCATCATGGCGAGCGGCCTGAACCGCAACCACGGTTCGGCGACCTTCAGGCTAAGGCTGCGTCCAATGCCCGAAACTATGATCCACACCAGCGCGGCGATCGGCACGAGCCAGCGCAACTCGTGCGTAACCAGCGGCACGTACTTGACCAGTGCGCGACTCAGCCCACCAGCTGCGATCCATGGATTCGACGGATCAATGTTGCTGAGCCCCGAGTCCTGCGGCGTCAGCACCCTGAGGACGTGCTGCAGCCGGGTCCAGCACAGCAGGAGAAACGGAATCCCGAAGAGCCAGCGCCAGGCCACCTCCACTGCAACCGCACCGGGATGCCTGAGCATCCAGCCCATCTGGCTTACCAGTGTTTGTGTTCCCCTGATTTGTTCTGCTCTAGTCCCTGTGATCACTCCACCACCAAAAAGATCTATTTCACAACCAGGTTCACGGCGCGGCCGGGCACTACGATCACCTTCGCCACCGTCTTGCCGGCGATTCGTGACTGCACCTTTGCATCGGCCATGGCAGCGGCCTCGATTGTCTTCGCGTCCGATCCGGCAGGCACGCGAACCAGGTTCATTAGCTTGCCATTGATCTGGACCGGAATCTCGATCTCTTCTTCCTTCGCCAATCCCGGATCGCTCTTCGGCCATGGCTGGCGCAAGATGGCGCCTGCACCGCCCAACTCTTCCCACAACTCCGCAGCAAGGAATGGCGCAAATGGCGCCAGCAGGAGCACGAGAGTCTGCAGCAGTTCGTGAATTACCGGCGCGGGCACTTCACCCGCTGCCAACCGCGCATCGGCTGCCTGGATCTCGTTCACGAGTTCCATAATCGCGGCCACGCACGTATTGAAGTGCCATCGACCTTCGAAATCCTGCGTAATCTTTGCCGTGGTCTGATGCAGCTTGCGCAGCAATTTGAGCGCGACGCCCTCGGGTTTTTGAGTTTCGGACGAACCTTGCGCGGCTGTCCGAGCTACTGGCCCGTACTTCGTAACAATGCGCCACACGCGCGCGAGGAATCGGCTTACACCCGCAACTCCATCCTCCTGCCAGTCAAGGTCACGATCAGGAGGTGCGGCAAACAAAGCGTACATTCGCGCGCTGTCGGCGCCGTACCGCGCAACCATGTCGTCGGGCGAGACCACGTTGCCCTTTGACTTCGACATCTTCGCGCCGTCTTTGATCACCATGCCCTGCGTGAATAGCCGCCGCACAGGCTCATCGTTCGTGATCAAGCCCAGGTCGCGCATCATCTTCGTCCAGAAACGCGAATAGATGAGGTGCAGAATGGCGTGCTCTACGCCACCGATATACTGGTCGATTTCAAACCAGTACTGCGCCGCCTTCGAATCAAACGGAGCACTGGCATTCTTCGCGTCGGTATAGCGATAGAAGTACCAGCTCGAGTCGACGAAGGTATCCATGGTGTCGGTTTCACGCTTCGCCGGCCCGCCGCACTTCGGACAAGTGACATTTACAAACTCCGGCACACGCGCCAGAGGCGATCCGCCCTGCTGGGTGATCTCGATGTTCTCCGGCAACAGCACCGGCAACTGATCGTCCGGGACCGGCACTATGCCATCGCGTTCGCAGTGAATCATGGGGATTGGCGTGCCCCAGTAGCGCTGGCGGCTCACTCCCCAATCCTTCAGGCGAAAGGTGACGGTGGCTTCGCCGAAACCCTTGCTCTTGGCGATCTCCTGCAATTTCTTTTGTGCCTGCGCACAGGTGAGCCCGCTGAATTCTCCGGAGTTCACCAGCATGCCGTCTTCCGATGAAAACGGAAGTTCGGGCTCCTCTGCTTGTGGCTCCGCCGATGCAATCACACGCCGGATCGGAATTCCGTACTTCGTTGCAAACTCGAAGTCGCGCTCGTCGTGTCCCGGCACGCTCATGATGGCGCCGGTGCCGTAGTCGATCAGCACATAATTCGCCACCCAGATCGGAACGCGCTCGCCGCTATAGGGATTGATGGCGAACTTCCCCGTCGGGATGCCGTGTTTTTCGATCTCGCCAATGTCGCCCTTTTCGCGCGCCTTCTTCTGCTCGTCGAGCAGCTTTTGGACCTGCTCGCGCAGCGCCGCATCTTCCGCGATGAGAGCCCTCACCAGCGGATGCTCGGGCGCCAGCTGCACGCTGGTTGCGCCAAAGATGGTGTCCACGCGCGTCGTAAACACGCGAATTTTTCGCAGGTCTAGTCCCTCGTCCCTAGTCCCTGGTCCCTGTTTTTCGATTTCTCCATCAAACGTGAAATCAACTTCCGTTCCCTCGCTGCGCCCGATCCAGTTGCGCTGCATGGTCCGGACCTTCTCGGGCCAGCCATCAAGCTTGTCGAGCCCATCGAGCAATTCCTGCGCATACGCCGTGATGCGCAAAAACCACTGCACCAGGTCGCGCTGCTCCACGATGGTGTCTTCATGGCGCCAGCAACGGCCATCGATCACCTGCTCGTTGGCCAGCACCGTGGCGCATTCCGGGCACCAGTTCACCTTGCTCTTTTTGCGATAGGCGAGGCCCTTCTCATACATGCGCAGGAAGAACCACTGGTTCCAGCGGTAGTAGTCGGGCAGACAGGTCGTCACCTCCGTGGCCCAATCGAAGCCCATGCCGAGCCGCTGGAACTGTCGCTTCATGGCAGCGATGTTGAACAGGGTCCACTCGCGCGGCGGCGTATTGTTTTTGAGCGCGGCGTTCTCCGCCGGCAGTCCGAACGCGTCCCACCCCATGGGGTGCATCACGTTATAGCCACGCATCCACATATGGCGCGCCAGCGCATCGCCAATGGAATAGTTGCGCACGTGGCCCATGTGGAGCTGGCCGCTGGGATACGGCAACATCTCCAGCACGTAGTACTTAGGCTTGCCGCAGGAATGAGGTTCAGCCGCGTACATCCCGGGGTCCGCGGCCCATCGTGCCTGCCATTTTGTCTCAATTGTCGCCGGGTCGTAACGAAATTCTTTCTCTTCTGCCATCACTCTTCAGTGTAAATGGCAGAGCGAGAACCTACTTCTTCGGCCGCGATTCGGGAGGCACGAGCCCCGCTGTCCGGTAATAGACCACCAGCTGTCCGTAGTGTTCGCCCGAGTGCTCGATGAATCCCCACGCGTAGTCGCTGAAGCGGACCTGGTTCTTCGAAAACGGATCTATAAACACACCGCTCAGCCCGGAATCCCCTTTGCTCTGGATGAGAGCAGATCCATCGGCGAAGGACTTTTTCACGAAGTCCACTACCTCCGCCTTGGTCTTGTAATCGGCGCGCTTCGGATCGCCCTCGGGCGCTTTCACGCCTTTCACCGGGTTGATGAAGAAATAGTTCGCGCCGCTCGCATGCAGTAGCTGCTCGGCAAAGCTGCGCTCCGCCGGGTTCGGCTTGAAGTCGTACTTGTCCTCGGGCATGTCCTCAGCCATTGCGACCAGTTTGCGACCAATTTCGTTCCATGAATCAAGAAGGACCTTCGATGGGCTGTCAGGCGGCTTCGGCGCCGCATCCTTCGCGGCGGCTTGAGCGCCCGCGGTACTCACCAGCAGCATGGTTCCGGCGAAAACGAGACTTGATAGCTTAAGCAGAGTCTTCATACGACGATCTCCTTCGATTCCATCCCCTACACTGACATCCACCGGGGCTTGATTTGAATCATTTGTTGCGGTGCGGACTGTCTTCGGGTTGAAGCGGGAGCCCATTGGACGTGGATTGAGTCCTGCCGGTTCCTTTTATTGCTGACGCAATGTCGAGGTTTCAGCTAGTAGACGGCCCCATGCACAGCACCGGCCACGCCCCCGAACATCTGGTGTTGTTCGCACGGCACCTGGTGCAGTTCTTCCACTTTGACCTCGTATCCCTCGGGTGGCTGAAACGTGGCGAGCGGCGGCTCGCTCAGGTCGAGATGGGTGAGTTCCATGGCGCCTCTGCCGCTTCGCGGATCGTCCGTTGCGGTACGCACTTCGGATCCGATGCTTGGCGCATACCAAATCTCACTCACCGTCACAAGGTCCTTGTCGTTACCGATTTGGCCGGCAGGAACCACCGTGGTGGTGCGATGACCTTGCGCCTCAACGCCCTCTATCGTGATCGTTCCCAGATCCTCATCCTTCTGCTGGGGAGGCTTGCTCACTGGCACGGGAACCATGGCCTTCATCTGGCGTCTCACGGCCTCGATATCGGCCGGCGCCTCCGGACCATAATTCATGCGCATGTTTCCGGAATCGGTTGCCCAGCACCCATGGCGCTGCGACTCGGGTGGCAATTTGATCACCCTCGCCGTCCTTGTCTGCGAATCCCAATGGGCCTGGCTGTTCTCCACGGGATCATTGACGCTGGCCCACGTGAACGCGGGCTGATCGGCCGAAATTGGAGCCTCTGTCCTTGAATCAAATATGCGTCCCTGCGAATCCAAGGCGCGAACTTCGGTCGACTCGTGCCTGATCGAAACCCCGTTGGCCAACAACTGCACCATGGTTGTTTTCAGTTCCGCGGTATACGGTTGGGTCCGCACCGGAGACACGGCTTGAGCATCGGCAGAACAACCCGGCGCGGTGACTCCAAGCCGGGCACTGCTGCTTTCGACGACGCCGACCATCTGGCCGAAGGAGGGCGTGGCCAGAAGACAAAAGAGCGAAACCAGAAGACGGCCGGGAAGTCTACACATTGCGTCCTCCACAGAGGAGACTCGGCACTGAATCCTTGGCTGTTGGACGGGAAAACTCCACAAATTGTTCACATCGCTTCTAGCTGTTCGACGATTTTTCATTGACAAGGACCTATTGTGACGCTGACAACGCTCCCGGGGCCTTGTGGTCTATTCGGTTTTCGCACGAACCTTGATGCATCGTCTGTGTAACTACGGTGTAATCCCTCGGAGGCTCAAAGGTGGACGGCTCCGGATCCTTCAGAGTGAGATTCGTGACCCTTCGCGACCACTTGACGTTGTGTTCGCTGCTCGGCGGATAATCCACTTCCTGCTGAAGCCATGTTCCAAGCAGCGGCGAAGCCCAATGCTCCTCCATCACGTATCGCGGCTCGGGTTCCGTGCTGCTTTTCGCGGGCGGCCAGGTCGTCCGCGTTCCCTGAACCTCAACACCCAGCAGCGTCATCGTTCCCAGGTCTTCGACGAGCGGGTCCCGGCGGTCCGGGTCGCGTGCCATCTCATCAATGCGGTTCGTCTGCGCTGCTGCATTGGCGCTAAGCCGCCTGGCAAGGTCGAAGTTGATAAACAGATCGCCATGCTCAGACTCCCAACACCCTTGGCGCTTTTCCGGCGTGGGCATCTTTAGCACGATAAGGCGCTTCCTCAGCGAATCCCATTGATACTGGGTGCTGTTTGTGGGATCGCACTCCACAGCAATCGTCTGAGGCGGTCCCTTGCGATTAGGATCCGGAGATGTTGTCGTTTCCAGAGATCGTCCCTGCGAGTCGAACGCCTGGGTCTCCGAATAGTTGTAGGTCACGAGGTTCCCGTCGGTCCCGGGATAGACATTGGTGAGATTGAACTCTGCCGAATAGGGCACATGACGCTTCGGATCCGACTCGCAGGTCGCGGCCCACCGAGGCTTCGGCTTCACTTGCTGCCCAGCCGCAGTCTCTATCAGCAGGACGGCCGTCACCGCAACCAGAACCCGGCTTGCGCGCATAGGAGTCCCCACGCCAGATGCACAATCAGTTTCACTCCGGAGCCTCGCCTGCGCAAGTCCCGTGATGCATTTATGCAACCAGGCTCTTCAACACCTTCACATTTCGCTCTTCATCACCGGGCTCATCCACCGGGGTCTCGGCTATAAACGCGCACTCCGCAAAGCGCGGATCGTTGAGCAGCCAGCGAAAGGGCTCGACCCCGATATTCCCCTGCCCGATGTGCTGATGCCGGTCCAGCTTCGATCCGCGCGCGGCCTTGGCATCGTTGCAGTGCCATACACGGACGGCATCCACGCCAAAGGTGATATCGGCCTGCGTGATCGTGTCCTTGTAACCCTCAGGCGTCACCATGTCGTAGCCGGAAACGTGCGTGTGGCAGGTATCGAGGCAGACGCCCACCGGTGCATGCGTCTTCAGCCGCTCGACAAGCTCGGCCACCTGCTCGAAGTTGCCTCCAAGCGAGCATTCCGCTCCCGCAGTGTTTTCAATCAAAATGCTGAAATCGGTTCCCTGCCAGGGCAAGCCATCCACCGCGCGCGCAATCGACTCCGCTGCCAGCTTCAGCCCTTCGTTGCGTGTCATTCCCTTCCACGAACCAGGGTGCAGCACCAGGTATTCCGCGCCCAGCATCAGTGCACGCTCGATCTCGCCGCGAAACGCCACCACGCTCTTCTCACGAAAATCGGCAGTCTGGCTGCACACATTCACCAGGTAGCTGGTATGGATCACGAGCGGCCCCACATCAAACTTTGCGCGCTGGGTGCGCATCCGCTCCGACTGCTTGGGATCGATCTTCTGCGGGCGCCACATCCGCGGACTCGATGAGAAGATCTGCACGGTGTTCGCACCGATCTCATGCGCCTTGTCGATCGCATTCGACGCACCACCCGCCGTCCCCAGATGAACTCCAATTCGCTTCCCCATGCGAACAGTCTAACCGCCCCAACCGCCGACGCCGTGTGCACCATCCACATCTGCGGGGCTTGATGATGGGCGCCCCGTGCAAGTCGCGCTTTTCGCGGCTTGGGTGGGAAAGCAACGACCTGGCCAGACCTGATCCCCAGTCCCTCAGTCCCTGATCTTCATCGCATCCGGATCCCAGTGCACAATCTGACCCTTCTTGATGCTGAGATTCGTCAGCAGCGCCGCGCCCGCCGCACGATACCCGAACACCGCATCCTCCACCGCCGGCTTGCGCGAGCGCACCGAAGCGAAGAAGTTCTTGAAGTGGTCGTACTGGTCGCTGTATCCCGCTGGCCCAACATACTTCTCGTAACCCGCCGGCACCGGCCCATCGGGATGATGGCGCGGATATTTCTTCCCGTAGTCCGACTCGATCTGCGCCTGCATCGCCTTGGGAAACGTATCGATGGTCAACCCTGGTTCCTTCTCACGCGGCACGCGATTCACGCTGACCCACGTCCAGCCGATTTCCATGGTGCCTTCATCGCCGGTAAAGACGAGACTCTCGCTCTCCTCGCCCCCATCCACGAAGTTCACCTGCAGGCTCAGGTTGAACCCCTCGCGATAATCGAACAGCCCTAAGACCACGTCATCCGCATCGCGCCCGTCTTTCCAAAAGCGAATGGCGCCGGTGCCCATGCCCCGGGTCGGCCCGTTCGCGCCGGTGACGAAATGCGTGCCGCTGAAGAGATGCACGAACAGGTCTCCGGCCACACCGCTGCCGTAGTCGCTCCACTTGCGCCACTGGAAGAACCGCTCTGCGCTGAACGGAATCTTCGGCGCCGTGCCCTGGAATCGCGGCCAGTCGCACGTCTCCGCTGAAGCGTCCGGCGGGACGGTGTAGTTCCACGCGCCCATCGACGAATTGCGGTCCCAGTACGCGGTCACCATATTCAACTTGCCGATCGCGCCCGACGCCAGCAGTTCCTTGGCCTTCGCATACAGGATCGAACTCACGCGCTGGCTGCCGATCTGGATGATGCGATTTGTCGCGCGCGCCGTCTCGATCATTTCCGGACCATCGGAATACAGATGGATCATCGGCTTCTCGCAATAGACGTCCTTGCCTGCCTTCATCGCGTCGACCGAAGCCTGCTTGTGCCAGTGGTCGGGCGTGCCGATGATGACGGCATCGATGTCTTTGCGCGCCAGGATCTCGTTGTAGTCGCGGGTGGTGAAGACGTCGTCGCCCCAGATCTCCTTGCTGCGCGCAAGCCGCCCGTCATAACAGTCGGCGACGGCAACCAGCTTCACGCCGGGCACTTGCACGGCCGAGCGCGTGTCGCCCATGCCCTGTCCACCCGCACCGATCAATGCGATTTGAATATGATCGTTCGCCGCAACCGAACTCGCCGGCTCCTGATCGGCGGTCAGCGTGAAGATGCGCTTGCCGGTCTCCGCGCTTCCGCGCGACGCCGCTGCCAATGCCGCCGACGCCGACACCGCTGTTTTAAGAAAATTTCTACGATTCCAAATCTGCACAACTCCCCCTCAGATGAATCAAAATCCGCCGCATACAACCATACACGGACAGCCTCACGGCGCTCAGTCATCGCGAGAGGGTGTCATCTTGAGCAGCGGTTTTGGGGCTCCGCAAACGCGCCTGCGTTTGTGGGGTAGGTAAGCGAAGGATCTGCCTCTTGCGCAACTACGACTCCCTAATCGTCATCATCCTTCCGCAGCTTCCGCTTCTCCGTCAGCATGGCCGGCACGGGCTTCGAGCCCATCGTATCCTTCCACAAAATGACATTGAGCTTCTGCGTCGGCGCACGATCCGCATGCCGAAAGTCCATCTTCATGCTCTCTTCGGCTCCCACCGCCCTCTTCGGATTCGCCGCGTAGATCAGCCCGTTGTCGCGATTCACATAGTCCGCTGCGTACGCCGGCTGGTCTCCCGGCCCGGTAAACAGCGTCGAGATCAGCGAACTGAACGCGTCGTTATTGTTCATCGGCGGCAACCCCAGCAGCGTCTCCATCGTCCGAATCACGCTTACGGTCGAGTAGAACCGGCTGTCCACGACCGGGCCGCCGTCTTTGCCATGCGGCGCGTACTTGCTGATCACCAGGGCGATGCTGCGATGTGCATCCACGTGATCCGCGCCCGCCTGCGCATCGTCTTCAAGAATGAAAAACGCCGTGTCATCCCAAAAAGGAGAGTTCGAAATAGCTTCCACCGCTCGTCCAACCGCCAGGTCATTATCAGAAACGCTGGCCTTCGGAGTTGGCTTGAACGGCGTCGTTCCGTTGGTGTGATCGTCGGGCAGTCGCAGCTGGATGAAGTTGGGCATCGTGTCTTTGCCCTGCGCCTCGTCGGCCTCCCACTGCTTCAAATGCCGCAGGAAGACCTCCACGCGAATCTGGTCGGGAATGGCGAGATTGAAGTCCGGTGCCTCGGGCGCGAAGTGTCCCACCAACTCCGGCTTGGACGCTTTCGCCGATGCGATCAGCGGGATCGGCCACGGCCATTTGTTCACGCCACCGCCCCACTCCGCTGGCAGTTGCCCGCCCGGCTCGATCTCCTTTTTCGCGCAAGTCAGTCCCGCCAGCATCGGACCTTCCTGCGGATTCGCCGTCTTCACCTCATCGCAGAAAACCTCGGAGATGAACTCGCCGAAGTGGTAATAGGTTTTTCCATGCGAAGCCATGTTGCCCCACAGATATCCGCTCGCCGGTTCGTTCACATCGGGAATCTTCTGCTCCAGGGGCAGCCCCTCGGCCACCACGCCTTCAAAGTCGTAGGTGCGCTCCCCGCCTCGATACGCCTGTTGCCACGTCTTCTCCAGATAATCCGTGCCGATCGCGGCATTCGACCATACGTGTCCGTCGCCCGACACCTCGCCCGAATCGTAGAAGTTGTCGAGCACGCCAAACCGCAGCGCCAGCTTGTGCAGATTCGGCGTCACATCCTCGCCGAACATCGTCAGGCTCTTGTCGCCATTGCCAACCGGCTTTCCATGCTGCTGCAGGTCGCCAAGGATCTGATCGTAGGTCCGGTTCTCCTTGATGATGTAGATCACGTGCTTGATGCGGTCGTGCGATCCATCGGCAAACGCAATCTTCTCCGCCGCCGCTTTCATCCGGTTCGACTCAAGAACCGCCTGTGTCGATTGCGCAA
The DNA here is from genome assembly GCA_036495975.1 of Occallatibacter sp. GTDB lineage: Bacteria > Acidobacteriota > Terriglobia > Terriglobales > Acidobacteriaceae > Telmatobacter. The sequence continues at coordinate 32,063 of DASXLY010000053.1, forward strand.
GATTCTTCTCGATCTCTCCTTCGTTCAGAACCGCCAGAGAACCATAAAGCAGCGAGGCAATATAGCTCGTCTTCTTCGGCATTCCTTTCTTCACCTGCTGCGGCACTGACGGCGGATACGGGTTCGGTCCGGTCCCTTTTCCCTTGTCCGTCGCGACGTACAGCTTTCCGTTCGACGACGCCATCGACATCGGCATCCACTCGGTTGGAACGAAGCCCTCCGGCTCTACCATCCCGCTCTTCGATGCCTTCCCTGTCAATTTGCGCGTGTCGATCACTGCAACTGCATCGCTAGCCATGTTTGCCACATACAGCCGGTCACCACCCTTGTTCAGGGCAAGTGCCAGCGGCTCCGCGCCGAAGTAGCTCTGCGCCGGCAGCCGCGTGTCAAAGTAGCCCTTGACCGCAAACTGCCCCGCACCCACGTTCACCGCGGCCACCGCGTCGCGATTTGCGAGCGCCACGTACAGAATTTTTCCATCCTCAGTGAGCGCGAATGCACACGGATGGGTACCGGGCTTGATGGGGCTGTTCGGCTTCAGTAGCGGCAGCTTCCGCCCTACCACATTCTTCTCAAGATCAAGCTCCACCACTTCCGACGCATTCCACAGCGCCACAAACGCGCGCTTCCCGTCCTTCGACAATTGCAGGGCCACCGGATATGTCGACGGCACCGCATCGCTCTCCCTCAGGTCAAACTGGTGCTCGATCTTCCCGGTGGCGGCATCGATCAGCAGCACATCGTCGGTCAGATTTTCGGCAACCAGCAGCTTTTCCGCACCGGCGCTTTCAACCACGGCAATCGCTGCTGGAAAGGGCACGCCCTGATCGCCGTCGACTTCGCCAACCAGCTTTGTCTTTTGTCCGGACTTCAGCGGATCCATCGGCAATTGAATCAGCCGCTCGGGAGTGATCTTCCCATCCGCAAACCGGTACACCACAATCCCGCTGCCCGTATCGGCTACGTCCAGAAAAGGCCCTTTGTTGCCAACGGGGTCAGTTTCCGATCCAATGCTCGCGTAAACATGACTCCCATCGCGGCTGAAAGCCAGTCCCGAATAGAGCGTCTGTCGCGCGCGCACCGGGGTGCGGTCATCGGGGAAGTCGTTGAGCGTTCCCGATTGCGTGTCGTACACCGCCAGGGACTGCTGGTACTTCGATTCGTAGGTGCTGTACCCCGCGTTCACGGTCACCACGTAGCGGCCATCTGGCGAGACCGCCATCGAGATCGGCTCACTGTTGATCCGCTGCGGATTTCCCGGCACCGGTTCAATCAGCTGCTTGCTCGAGGGCAGATCGATGCTCTGCGCAATGCTCGACTGCGCTCCAACTACCCACAGACCGCCAGCCATCACCAACAACGCCGAATTTCGCATGGCAAAACAATAACAAACATGCCCCTCCGCGCGCGTTACGCGGCGATGACATCATGCCGCGGTGCACACCATCGGCGTCGCCTGCAATAATGGATACCCATGCAAACGGTAGTCACCGCAGAGAGGCTTTGGGATGGAACCAGCCTCCACCAGCACCCCATTATCCTCATCGAAGACGGCAAGATAGACTCCGTCGCCTCCCTCGATTCTGCTGAGCTTCCGGCCGGCGCGCGGGTCCTCGACTTTCCCGGCGCCACGCTCGGGCCGTCGTTTTTCGACGTGCATATTCACGGTGCCGCCGGACACGACGTGATGGAAGCCACTCCGCTGGCACTCGAGACTATCGGCCGTTTTCTGGCCTCGCGGGGAACCGCAGCCTACCTCGCCACAACGGTCACGGCCGCGCTTGACGTCACGCTGCAAGCGCTCGATGGCCTGGCCAACGAAATTGCCAAGCTTCCCGAGCCGGGCCGCGCCCGCCCACTCGGCATCCATCTGGAAGGCCCGTTCCTCTCGCACGAAAAACGAGGCGTGCAGCCAGCGGAGCATCTGCTCGCCCCGAGTACCGCCACGTTTGATCGCATGGTCGACGCAGCTCGCGGTCACGTCCGCCTGATCACCATCGCCCCTGAACTTCCCGGCGCGGTGGAGCTTGCCAAGCACGCTGTTTCGCGTGGCGTCCGTGTCTCCATGGGCCACTCAAATGCCACCGCGGCTGAGACGAAGATCGCCATCGCAGCCGGAGCCGTTAGTGCTACGCACACCTTTAATGCGATGCGCGCGCTCGATCATCAGGAGCCCGGAATCCTTGGCACGGTGCTCACCAACGATGATCTCTACTCCGAGTTGATCTGCGATGGCATCCACTCGAAACCGGACATCGTGCGCCTCTGGTGGAAGGCAAAAGGCGCAGCACGCGGCATCCTGGTTACCGACGCCATGTCTGCTGCGGGCATGCCCGACGGCGAATACCAGCTCGGTGGCTTTCCGGTTCAGGTGAAGGATGGCCGGGCCAGCGCTCGCGGAGTGCTCGCAGGAAGCGTGCTCACTCTCGATCGCGCGCTTTCAAATTTCTTGCAGTTTACAGGAGCTGCAGTCGAGCAGGGTCTCGGCCTGCTCTCCGCAAACCCGGCAGCCATGATCGGCCTCGATCACCGCGCCGGAGCTGTGGTTCCCGGCCGCGCCGCCAACCTTGTCGCAGTCGACGGGCAAGGCAAGCTCGTGGCATCTCTCATCGCAGGCCAGCAGGTGAATTAGCTTACTGAATTCGCCAGTTGTTGCGCGCGCCAAACTGCGCCCTCGATACCGGCGACCTCCGTCTCCCGGATCGGCATCTCCGGCGCCGCGGCGCGCAATCCTGCGAAGAACGGCTCGCGAACCAGTCTCGCTTTGCCGATAACGCTGCCTATCCACGCCACCGGAACCTCGGCCTTGAGATTGTGCTTTCGCCGCAGCTTGGTGCGTACCAGCAGAACGCTGTCGACCAGGTCAGCGACAGCTTGCTTCAGCACGCTGAGCGCCACCGTGTCGCCCTCTTCCGCCAGTTTGCTGATGGCCGGGGCAAGTGCCGCAAAATCAGGACTCGGCGTCCCGTCGCCCAGATTGACGAGTTCCTCGATCGTGTTGGTTCCCCAGATCGCGCCCACCGTATCGAGAATCCGCGTCGGCTCTTCGCGATCAAACGCATTCAGGGCGCGCCGAATGGCGTGCAACCCAATCCAGTAGCCCGATCCTTCATCACCCAACCGCGAACTCCAGCCGCCTGCACTCTCGCGCTCGCCATTGGGGGAGCGCCCGATGCAGTTCGATCCCGTTCCCGCTATTTGCAAAATCCCGGGACCGCCCTTGAACGCTCCGTCGAGCGCGATCACCTCGTCGCCGACCACCTCGGAGTGCTCCACGCCGAATCCGTCGAAGACTGTCGTGATCCATTCCTTCACCCCCGGCATTGATGCGCTAGCCACACCCGCCGACGCTGCTTTCACCCCTTTGACCCCAGCCTGCGCAAACACGTCCTTGAGTATTTCGCGCAGGTTTGCCTCCGCCGCTGTCTCGCCCACGCGCAGCCGTTTGATCGACCCGTTCTCAGCAAATGCAACCACCCGCTCGCCCTCAACGATGGAAGCTCGCGTCCGCGTACCTCCGCCGTCAATCCCCAGCACTACGCTCATTGTCCCCCTACTCCGGTTTTCCCTCGCCCGCGTTCGGCGTCTCGCCGCCGTTATCGCGCAGCGTCCCTGCCAGCACATTCAGGCTGCCGTCATTCTTTGGCGCCTCAAGCCCCAGCATGTGTGCAATCCACGGATACAGATTCACATTCTCGAACGACCCCACCGTCTTGCCGGAAACGATGTCAGGGCCGGCTGCAAAGAAGCTTGCCTTCATCTCCGGAATTTTGTGCGGATCAAACCCGTGCATCCCCGGCTCAGGTGGATTGTCGGGCCTGTCGGCCGGCGGCTTGTGACCCCGTATCGCATATGGTCCTGTTGCAATCACCACTGGATCACCCTCGCGCGGATTCTGGTTGTAGTCGAGCCCAGCCGGAACATCCTTGCGCCGATACACAACAAATTGAGACGATGCATGCTTCAGTTCGTCATACACCCGCTTGCGATCCTCTTCCGTGGTTCCATAAAGCAGGGGACCCGCCGCTTCAAACCCGTTCAGATTGGCAAGCTCATCGAGCGTGATCCATCCACCCTCCACCTTCGCCATGCCGTGATCGCTCACCACCACCAGGTCGATTGGCAGCTTTGTCGCATCCAGAGCCTTCTTCAGCGTCCCGATCATCTTGTCCATCTTCAGAGCGGCCGCTTTCGTTTGCGGCGCATTCGGACCGAACTCGTGTCCCTCATGGTCCGGCTCTGAGTAGTAAATAGTGATGAAGTGGGGCCGCTCTGCGTCCGGCATCTTCAACAGCGCCACAGCATCATCGATCCGCGCCTGCTCAACGTCATCTGTGGCCTGCGTCTTGTTGTCGAACATCGCGTACCACGACGGTCGATGTCCGGCGATCTCCGCCTCCGACCCTGGCCAGAACAGGCAAGCCGCGTGCATCCCCTGGCTCTCCGCCAGGCTCCACAATGGGACTCCGTTGTACCAGCTTCCGTCCCGCACCACTTTGGCATCGGAGATCGCGTACCGCGCATGCTTCGTCTCGTCATAAAACGAGTTCGCTACCAGCCCGTGATGCTCCGGATACAATCCGGTCACAATCGTGAAGTGGTTGGGAAAAGTCAGCGAGGGATAACTCGGCATCATGCCCTCGGGAGCCCAGACGCCCTTCTTTCCCAACGCCAGCAGGTTCACCGCGCCATCACGCTTCGCGTAATCCCACCGGAAACCATCCAGCGAAACCAGCACTACGTAGTGCGCCTTTTGCGCCGCTTCGGAATTGGTTCCGTTTTCCACGTGAACCAGCGGAAGCGCCGGATTTCCGCCGGCAATCGGCTGCGCCTGTTGAGCGCTCAGCGACATCTGCGTGGCGAGAACGAGCGCCACGCACACCTGCACCGCCCGCTTCAGGAACCTGAAATGCATTCTCGATCTCCCGCATCAGCTTATCGCATAGAGCGAGCTGTCGTTCTTCTCACCATCCCGCCATGAAAGGAACCTATAGAGATGACGCCGCAAACTGAGTCAACGTTTCATGACGATGGGACATTTCGTTGGTTCGCATCGTCAAAGGTGCATGGGGATCCGGCACGCAATTCTCGGAACAGCGATCCTCGGCGTTGTCTCGGTCGCTGCCTCGGCGCAACCGGGAGCCGCCCCTGGAGCCGAAATTCCTCCGGGTGATCGAAGCTTTTACCTCGATAAGCCGGTAGAAAACCCTGAATCCTTATCGGGCCTATGGGAAGCCTCTGACAACAGCGGCGGCGCGGTCGGTATCCACCTCCTGCTTGGCACAATAGTCTCCGGCGACGCCGATCCTCCCCGGTGGACCCCGCAATCATGGCAACAACTTGAGCTTGGGGTCTTTCACCGCGCCGGGCCCGAGATGGTGTTCGGCGAGGAGAACTACTTCGCAGATGATCTTCGCGGCGGCAGTGTCACTCTCGAAAACGATCACCTTCAACTTCACTTCAACGCAACGCTCAAGACAGACCCTTCCGTCGATCTTGACTTGACGCGCGAATCAGATGGCTGTTGGCGCGGGCGCCTTCATCGCGGCAACTTCGATTCTGTTGTTGCCCTTTGCCGCCCATCCGGCGGCCCCGCTCAATCGCAGAGCCCGCTCGCAGGAACCTGGACGTCAACCGACGATCAGTGCATCCACATCTTTCAGACCAAAGACGGCGCCTTTACTGGATGGTCCGATTCGCTCGAAGTTCCGGGCCACACGTCCTTCGGGCCGAACATCCCCGGACCCCACCTGCTCTATCAGCAGTACGGCACGCTCGCCAAAGTCCATCTGACCAACGACCGCGACGTCTCGATCGAACTCAATGCCTTCAGCGCAGGCTGCTGTTCGCACTCATCCGAACTCACTCTCTCGGCCGATGGTTCCACCCTTCAGCCGGTTTTTCCGGCCGGCTCAAAACCGTCTCATTTGGATATCTGGACCAAGGTTTCCGACGAATCCTGTGTCGACCCAGTCGCGATCCGCAAACTCCATCCGGTCTCTTGCCCTCCGGCAAAAACAAACGAATCGGAACGGCTGTTGCAACGGTGATCAAACCCACGGTTCTGATAAGTCCAAACTGAAGACACCCTGAGCCGCTTTAACACACGATGATTGCTGCTCGCACCGCAGGGGGTATCTTTTCCCTAATGCTGTTCAACCGCTCAGTTCCGGTCGACACCATCCTCCCTCACCTTGTCTACAAGGATCTTTCGCGCGCCATCAAATGGCTCACGAAAACATTCGGATTCGTCGAACACTATCGCTATGGTGATCCGATTTCCGGTGCGCAGATGCATCTCGACAATGCCTGGCTCATGGTCAACGCCGCGAAATCACCGGAGGAAAAGACGCCCACTGAACCCGGCTATGGAACGCAATCGCTCACGATCTTCGTCGAAGACGTGGAAAGCCACTACGCATGCACCCGTGCCGCCGGCGCGAATGTCGTCGAAGAACTTCACGAGACCGTCTATGGCGAGTTTCAGTATGGGGTAAGGGATATGGAGGGCCATCTCTGGCTCTTTTCCCGTCACGCACGCGATGTCAACCCCGCTGCGTGGGGAGCCACGGTCGTGAATTCAATCAAGTGATTCGCGATCTCGATGCCCGCGTGCTTCGTTTCCGGATTTTCGGAATAAAAAACCCCGCGAGCGCAGCTGCCGGCGGCAATTCGTCAGACCTGCAGATCAGTTGCTGGGCGAAGTCGAAGGCGCCGTAGTCTGGGCCGGGGGCGTCGCCTGAGGTTGCGCGGCCGGAGTAGCAGGGGCAGCAGCCCCCTCCTTCGCGAAGGTCCGAATGTACTGCACAACGTCCTTCACCTCGTCGTTTTTGGCGCGGCTGTCATCCTCGGGAGGCATCTTTCCCTTGCCCTTGCGGATCACGTCGAACAACTGCTGGTCGCTCTGACCGGCAAGAGACTTGGAATCGGTCCAGTCCAACATGGTCATCTGCATGTCCTTCGCCAGATCGGACTTACCGTCGCCAGTCGCGCCATGGCACAGAGCGCAATCCATGTTGTAGACCCTTTTGGCCTTCGTCAGTGCTTCGGCGTTCATTTTTTTCGCGGTTATTCCCTGGCCAGACTCTTGCGCCGGACGGGCCGGAGCAGAGGCAGATGCGATGACAATCAAGACAACCGTCATGAAGAGCAAGAACGACTTGAGCATAATCGTCTCCTCAGTTGCCGGTGTCGGGAATTCCAACCAGCCTTATCAGAGGCAGGTTTTTGGCATCGAGCAGCTGTTCGATCTTTATTCGACCGCATTATAGGCCTATTTGAAAGTGAGTTGCATCACGTTCTTTTCCCCAGTAATCAAGCGGGTTTCCTCCCGCTCCTCTCTTCGCGCGGCCCAGCCTGGTCGTTGTTGTGGTATACGTGCCACATGTTCCGTTCCATCCTCTTCGGGGCCCTGTACGTCGCCGTTGCGACATCGTCATTTGCGCAGAACCCGGCTCCCACCCCGCCGATGGGCTGGAACAGCTGGGACGCCTACGGCCTCACCATCAACGAAGCCGACTATCGTGCCAACACCGAAGTCCTCGCGTCCATCCGCCAGAACGGCTGGCAGTACTCCGTGATCGACGAAGGCTGGTACATGCAGGACCCCTTCGCCAATGCGCTCGAAGCCCGCAAATATCTCTGGAACGAAAACGGCATCCTCATTCCCGACCCCGCGCGTTTCCCTTCTTCCGCCAACAACGCAGGCTTCAAACCGCTCGCCGACTGGATCCACGCGCAGGGCCTCAAATTCGGCATCCACATCGTTCGCGGAATCCCGCGCCAGGTGGTCGCACAGAATCTCCCCATCGCAGGCTCCAGTTTCCACGCTGCCGACGCCGCCGACACCACTTCTCCCTGTCCGTGGGATGAAGGTAACTGGGGCATCAAGGACGATGCCGCCGGGCAGGCCTACTACGACTCCATGCTCAAGCTCTATGCCGACTGGGGCCTCGACTACATCAAGGTTGACTGCATCAGCGATCACCCCTACCGCCCCTCCGAGATTCGCCAGATCGCCGAGGCCATCCGCAAAACCGGTCGTCCCATCGTGCTCAGCCTCTCGCCCGGTCCCACCCAGTTGGCCCACGCAGCCGAGGTGGCAAAATACGCGCAGCTGTGGCGCATCACCGACGACCATTGGGACGGCTGGACCTTTCCTCACAAGCCCAACTCCAGCGAATTTCCCTTCGCCGTACGCGACGAGTTCGACCGCATCGCCGCATGGGCTCCCTATGTCAAACCGGGCAACTGGCCTGACCCCGATATGCTCCCCGAGGGCTACCTCGGTCCCCATCCCGGCTGGGGCGATCTTCGCCAATCCCGCTATACGCACGAGGAACAGCGCACCGAGTTCACCCTCTGGGCCATCTCACGCTCGCCGCTCATCCTCGGCGACAACCTGACCAAGCTCGACGATTTCTCGCGGTTGCTCTATTCCAACAAGGACGTCACCGACCTCAACCAGCAAGCCGTCGAATCCAAGCCGGGCCTTCTACCAAAAAAAGACGGCGCCTCCGCCGCATTCCCCGAACGCTACTGGTATGCCCGCACCGGTGGGCCTAATCCCAAACGCTACGTCGCGATCTTCAACCTGGCCGACGCCACAACGTCTTCGAATCTTCCCTGGGTGCTCTTCCATCTCGACAACAAACCACACGCCGTCTTCGACGTCTGGAACCAGAAACACATCCCGGCATCGCGATCTTTGCACGTGGTCCTTCCCGCACATGGCTGCGCGTTGTTCCGCATCGAGTAGATTTGGTCAAGGAACTTGCGATGCACCGACGCGCAGTTTTAAGCGGACTTGGCGCGATGGCGGTTAGCCGCATTGCATGGGCGTCGCCGGCTGAAGGCCAAAAGCTGGCCTCGGCTGCGCTTGCCCAGGTCGGCGTCACCCTCGGGTACGATCCCCGCTGGTCTCAAATTGCCTATCCCAACGGCGATGTTCCGCGCTCTACCGGTGTGTGCGCTGACGTCGTGATTCGCGCCGCCCGAGATGCCCTCGGTCTCGATCTCCAGAAACTCGTTCACGAGGACATGGTGGAGCATTTCAATGAATATCCGGCTCGCCGTGTATGGGGATCGCAACGGCCCGACACCAACATCGACCATCGCCGCGTGCTGAATCTCGAGACCTACTTTCAGCGTTGCGGCGCATGCCTTTGGCGTGCATCCTCGCCAACCCAAGGCGACGCTCTCCCCAAGCCGCTCGCGATTGGCGACATCCTCACCTGGCTATTGGGCGCCCGTCTGCCGCACATCGGGATAGTCATTGGCGTTCCCGCCAACGTACCCGCGCTGAATCCAGAATGCCGCCTCGTCCACAACATCGGCCACGGCGCGAAACAAATCCAACTCGCCGACTTTCAATTCGACAGGGCTGCCGGGCATTACCGCTGGCCCGTGGAAACCTAGGCTTTCACCGCTTGGCCAGGGCCTTCCGCAACTCCGGCTCCAGTTCCGCCGCCTGCCCGTGACCGCTCCACACCACGTCGCCTCTCTCATTCAGCAGGATCACGTACGGAACCTTATCGTCGCTCACGCCAAAGAACTTCTCCCACCGCGTCTGATCCTGCGTCATCACCACAATTCGATCCTGCCCTGGCGGCGAGACGTCCTTGCGCATTCCGCTCTTGATCATTCCTCGAATCAATCCCGGCGCCTTCTCCAGCATCGCCAGTTCCAGCACAAGCACGCCCTGCATTGCCGGATCGGAGGTCACCGCCTTCCTCCAGGCGCCGCTATGCATCCCCGCCTCGTGACTGAAGCCTGCGATAAGCACGGCCGTGTGTCCCTTCACCAGGTCGGAGGGTTTCACATGTTGCCCGCTCAGCGTTTCACCCGCAGTCGCAGGCATAGACTGTGCGCAGGCACACCCTGTCCCCACTGCCACAACGAAAAATCCCACCGCCGTGATGAGACCGGGAATCTTCAAACCGACACCTCCGCGTCAGGAGAAATTCCTGAAGCCATTCATCTCAAAACAGGTTAGCGAACTCCGTTTCCGTATTAAGATCGCGACGGCCCCAGGTTCGCCACCAGTTCTTTAAGAGATGCCCGCGCGTCATGAAGCGCACCTCTTGAACCCTCGAGCCTGCTGATCATCAGAGCACCCTCTAGCGCGGCAATGATTGTGTTGGCAACTGCTCTTGGATCGACATCCTTGCGGATTTCGTTCCGCAAGATCCCTTCGCGAACAATCTGCGCGATGCGGGTTCGCCAATTCTTCAACCCTTCTCGCGCCAAATCACGCAACACTGGATTTCCATCGTCCGCATCGATTGCTGTATTCAGGATCGGGCACCCCCCAGGAACGGGCGACGGTTTCTCAACAAATTGCGCAATCACTTCGCACAGGCGCTCCACCGCACCCTGTGAGGGATCCAGCGCATCGATTCTGATTTTCACCGCCTGGCCAAGCGAGTACCGGAATGCCTCAGCCGCCAGTTCTTCCTTGCCCGTAAAGTGGCGATAGAGCCCGCCCTTCTTCAAGCCCGTCGCTTCCATGATGTCCTGCATTGAACATCCGGCAAAACCACGCTGATTGAATAACGGCGCTGCCAGTTCGATGATCCGTTGCCGGGTAATCTCGCCTTTGCTCATTCCCTCACCTTGCCTCCCTCTCCGAAGAGAAAAAAGACGCATCGGTCCCAATTCTACTGAATCAGATACAGAACGGGAGCGATCGGTCTCATTTAATACCGTGAGGTCTCCTCTTGGCGACTGCAGCAGTTCAAGCCGTCCCGCGCCCTTTTCTTGTCCCGGCGCACAAGCCGTCTGTGAATCCTTGGATCATCGCGCTCACCGTTACGCTGGCGACCTTTATGGAACTGCTCGATACTTCCATCGCCAATGTTTCTCTTCACTACATCGCCGGGGGACTGGGACGCTCCTATGACGAGGTCACCTGGATACTGACCACCTATCTGGTTGCGAATGCGGTAGTGCTTCCGCTTTCTGCGTGGCTGTCGCGCGTGCTGGGACGGAAGAACTATTACCTGCTGTGCGTGGCGCTTTTTACCGTGACCTCATTCCTGTGCGGCATTGCACCGAGCCTGGAAATCATGCTCTTCGCCCGGGTTCTTCAGGGGATGGGGGGCGGCGGCCTCGCTCCCGTTGAGCAGGCCATCCTCGTCGATACCTTCCCGGCGCACAAGCGTGCCGCAGCATTCGCTCTCTACACCATGGCGATCGTCACCGCCCCGGCAATTGGCCCGGTGCTTGGCGGATGGATTACTGATAACTACAACTGGCGCTGGATCTTCTTCATCAACATCCCGGTTGGAATCCTGTCGCTGGCACTGACATCGCGCTTTGTGCATGATCCACCGGCGTTCGAAGAGGAGCGCAAGTCGATTCGAACCGCTGACGGCAAACTGAAGGTCGATAGCTTCGGCATTGCTCTCATCGGGTTTGGCTCCGGCGCGCTGGAAGTCGTGCTTGACCGTGGGGAGATCGATGACTGGTTCGGGTCCGGCTTCATTACCTGGACCTTCTGGATTGCAATCCTCTGCCTGGTCGTCGCGGTGGTATGGGAGCTCCGGCAAGACGATCCGGTTATAGAGTTCCGCCTGCTGCGAACACGGAACTTCGCAATTGCCAATCTCTTCTACTTCATCTTCGGATTCGGCCTCTTTGCCTCCACCACGATGATCCCGCAGATCCTGCAAACCCTCTACGGATACCGCGCGATCGATGCAGGCCTGGTTCTCGGCCCGGGCGCATTCGTCATCACGCTTCTCGCGCCGCTCGGCGCGCAAATTGTGTCGAGCGGCCGGGTTCACCCGCGCTACATGCTGTTCGTGGCATTGTTGATCGTGGGCGTGTCTTTCCTGCACTACAGCCACTTCAATCTCGATACCGATTACAGCCACTACGCGTGGGCCCGTGCCCTGCAAGGGCTGGGATATGCCTTCTTCTTTGTGCCGCTGACGATGATCGCCTATTCCCAACTCAAGCCGAACCAGAACAATAAAGCCTCCTCGTTGACCAACTTCTTCCGCAATTGGGGAGGCAGTTTTGGAATCGCATTCATCAACACCGTGTCTGACCGGCGTCTCGAGTTTCATCAATCGACGATGGGAGCCAACCTGCCCGGCTCATCTCCGCAGATGCAACAGCAAGTGAGGAGCATTGCCAATTACCTCGCGGTCCATGGAGCGGCTCCGGCCAATGCGTTGAGCCAGGCATATGCGTACGTCTATTCCCGACTGGAGGCGCACGCGCACTTCCTCGCTTTCATGGATTGCTTTCACATCATCGGCATCGTCACATTAGTGTCGGCCCCGATCGTGCTGTTAACCAAACCCTTCCGCGTGGGCGGCAGCAGCAAGACAACGACCGCCCACTGAAAGGGAAATTGCGAATTGCCTCCTTCCCGCCGCTCGCTTCAGAGCACTGCAGGTAACCTGCGTGTATACGCACAGCCGCCGCTCACCCGCCCCGCTGTGCGACACTAAATATTCCGGTCAGAGCGTCTTTCTACCCCGGACCTCAGCCGGTAAGGTTATCGAATGCCCGTTCTTCGCTCCGCTTTTATCGCACTCTCCCACAACCGTTCCCTCCGCAAATTTGCAGAGACCTCCAGTGTCGGCACCAAGCTCAGCTCCCGTTTTGTCGCGGGTCTCGAGATCGAAGACGCTCTCCGCGTCTGCGCCCAGGTCAACCAGCAAGGCATGCACGTCACCCTCGATTCGCTGGGCGAAAGCGTCACCACCGCCGACGAAGCCCATCGCGCAGCCGACATCTATCACCAACTTCTCGACCAGATCGCCGTTCGCAAGCTCGACTCCAACATCAGCGTCAAGCTCACCCAGATGGGCCTCACCCAGGACCCGGCCCTCGCCGAGCAGATTGCCGCCGAGTTAACACAGCACGCGCAATCCACCGGCAACTTTGTCCGCATCGACATGGAGGATTCGCAGCTCACCCAGGTCACCCTCGACATCGTGCGCCGCGTCCACGCCAAGCCCGCGCTGCGCCCCCACATCGGCATCGTAATCCAGGCCTATCTCTACCGCTCGCAAGCTGATATCGAGCAGTTGATCGCCGACGGCATCCGGGTGCGACTCTGCAAGGGCGCCTACAAGGAACCGGCCGAGGTCGCCTTCCCCAAAAAAGCTGACGTGGACACCAACTACATCAAGCTCGCCGACATGCTGCTGCAGAGCCCCATCTATCACGGCCTCGCCACGCACGACGAAAAGATGATTGCCGCCACCACATCTTTCGCCACCCAGCGCGGCATCGATCCAAGCCGCTTCGAGTTCCAGATGCTCTTCGGCGTTCGCCGCGATTTGCAGCGCCAACTCGTCGCCGAGGGCTACAACGTCCGCGTCTATATTCCCTTCGGACGCGAGTGGTATCCCTACTTCATGCGCCGCCTAGCCGAGCGCCCCGCCAACGTCTTCTTCATCGCGAAAAACATGCTGCGGAAGTAGTCGTTGTCATAACTCCTCGTTCCGTCACCATTTGCTGGACGAAGCCGCGTGAAAGCTGCTACGCATTGCAGCATTCATGCGCTCGCAAATCATCAACCTTCGCCTTGCCACGCTCTGGGGTCTTTCAGCGCTCCTCGTGAATACCGGGCTGTTCGCACAAACTGGGCCGGTCGGGCTTGCCTATCAGTTCACCCATTCTGACAATTCCGACCTCTCCCTTTCGCCCGATGGCAAACAGCTGGTCTACCTCTCTGTAATCGCAGGCCGCGAGCAGTTCATCCGGATGGGGCTGGACCGCGATAATCCGGTTCAGATCACCAGGGATGATGCGGACCATGAAGACCCCGCATGGTCTCCAGACGGCAGCAAAATCGCTTACGTCCTCATCCGCGAAGGACTCGGGCAGATTCAGATCATGAACCCCGATGGATCTGGCGTCGAAGCCATCTCGCCTGCCGAACACAAGACCATACATCCCGCGTGGACGCCGGATAGCCGGAACATCCTGTATTGCACGGACGACGACCTGCATCCTCCCGCGAAGAATGACGCCGAGATCTATTCCATCAATCTCGCCACCAGGAAAGTTGCGAAACTTATTTCAGGAGGCGTCAATACGTATCCCGCGGTTTCGCCCGACGGAAAGCGCATCGCCTTCCGCAGAATGATCGGGACCACGAACTCCGAAGTCTTCGTTGCCAACAGCGATGGATCCGGCGCCGTGAATCTCACCAACAGTCCCGCCTTCGATGGTTGGCCCGCCTGGTCTCCCAAGGGGACAAAGATTGCATTCGCTTCCAACCGCGCCGGCAATCACGAGATTTACATCATGAATCCGGATGGAACCGGGGTGCGAAAAGTGGCCAACACCGAAGGCAGAGCGACAGCTCCCAAATGGTCAATGGATGGTGCGACCGTTTACTTTCCCAACTGCAAAAAAGTCGATTTCTCTTACGACTGCCAGATCTACGCGGTTAAACTCGACCAGCAGTACTAAAACTGATCAGCACCGGGTACAGCGTCCTGTGACACCCATCTTGTTCCTGGTTCTGGAGTCCGGGTAAGCTTCCCGCGCAGTTAACTCCGGAAGATCTGCTCGGTTGGCTCCGTGATTGAATCGCCAATGAAAGCTGCGGTTTATAGCAAGACCAAATCCGGAAAACACCTCGAGATCCTCGACGTCCCCACTCCAACACCCAAGGACAACGAGGTCCTGATCAAGGTTCATGCCGCCTCGATAAATCCATTGGACTGGCGCTTGAAAAGCCATCGTCCCGGTGTGGACGTCTCTGGCCGCATCGAGGCCGTCGGTCCACGCGTCACCCAGTTCAAACCCGGAGATGAGGTTTTCGGAGCCGCCAAAGGGGCCTTTGCGGAATATGCGTGCACCTCCGAATCAAAACTGGCGCTGAAGCCCGCGGGCATCACCTTTGTGCAGGGCGCCTCTCTGCCCATTGCGGGCCTCACCGCTTTGCAGGGGCTTCGCGACGTTGGGCACCTCAAGCCCAGCCAGAAGGTTCTTATCAATGGCGCGGCCGGCGGAGTAGGCACCTTCGCCGTGCAGATCGCGAAATCAATGGGCGTGCATGTCACCGCCGTGTGCAGCACGTGCAACGTGGAGCAGGCCCGGGCGCTTGGCGCAGACCGTGTCATCGACTACACCCGCGACGACTTCACCATGGACGACGAGCGCTTTGACGTGCTCCTCGACAACGTAGGCAATCGCCCCCTCCCTGCCATGAAACACGTCCTCGCGCCGCACGGCAAATGCGTGATGGTGGGAGCGCCGAAAACGATGGGAAGCGTTCTGGCGCGAATATTGGAGAGCAAACTCCGCCCGGGATTCACCTTCTTCGTAGCCAAAATGAAAAAGGAAGACCTCGAATCCCTGTGCAGCCTGATCCAGTCCGGACAAATGACTCCCGTGATCGACAAGTGTTATCCGTTTTCCGAAACCGCCGCAGCCATCGCGTACGTCGAAACCGGCCATGCCCGCGCCAAGGTGATCATCAACGTCGAACCTTGACGATCGATTCATAACCAAAGAGCCTGGACAAAGATTCTTCAAAGGCCCGGGAATGCGGTGATCCAACCGCATTCCGCAAAAACACTGTCAGCGGGCTCGAAAACTTTCAATGAACGATTTCGGCGCTCACCGATATCCTCCACTTGTCCAGTGCGATCGCTGGACCGAACTCCGCTTCCCAGGATCGATCCATAATTCAGGACGCAAAGCGAGCATTCTCCCATTCGTATTGCGAACGCCGCTCAGCAAATCAGTAAACGTCGATGTCCTGCTGCCCCTGGAGTCGTTCACGAGGTTTGTTTAGAAACTCTCCGATGTACACGTCTCCTTCAAATGAATTCAGCAACGGGCCGTGGACACGTTTGGTGAAGAGAAGTCGCTGGCTATTGGGGAAATAATGATGGATCCGATCGTTGTACAAGGGCCTGCACGAGTCATCCAAGCCGCCTGCACCAAGCAGAACTGGAACGTTGCTGTAGTACGGCTTTTTGGTAGCAGCGTTTATTGGCCTGACTCGCCAGACGTTACACACCGCGCCGTAGACATCATTTACATGAAAGCCAGCCAGCCAGGGCATAATGGTTTCCTGCTGTTTGATGATGGCCGGATCTTCGAAGGCCATTTTGTCTGAGCAATACACTGACAATCGCATGCCCGATATCGAGCCGCTTCCTGAGAACACGCCATCGAAATACGCTTTGACGTACGGCTCCTGGCGCCCATCGATCATATCGTTGATAATCTGCGGCAGCTCTTTTAGCCCGTCATAGTTCTCCACCTTGTTGTGGATGATGCTCAACAGCTCGCTGCGGCCGTAATTTAGGGTTACGGTCTTGCCATTCTTCAACGGATAGTTGATCGTAAACACCCTGCCACCAAGGCCGCTGAAGTAACTGTGAAATCGGTCGAGGAGAGTGCTGTCGTGGCTACCCAGCACGGATGTCAGCACTTCATTGAAATTGGCCAGTTCCTGCTCGTCGATGTTTACAAACTCCGGAAGGGGCGAGTCCAGAATCAATGAGCGGATGTGCTGAGGATACTCTTGCAAAACAGCCATCATCAGGCCACCCCTGTAAGAGATACCCATGAGATTGAGAGAATCTATGTGCAGCAAGCGGCGAAGGTCTTCGATATCAGCCGCGCTTTCATCCGTGTTGTAGGCGGAGAGGTCAATGCCTTCCTGGATCAGCTTTTCGCGGCATTGTCTGACCGATGAAAGTGCCGCATCATCTATGAACCGATGTTCGAGGTAAGCCTTTTGAATCGCGGTCCCTTCGCCTTCACATTCGAGGTTCGGCTGCGCGAAATGAGTTCCACGTTGTTCGAAAGCGATATAGTCCCGATCTCGTAGCAGAGACCTCCTGGCAATCGAAGTGACTGGATGCAATGAACTGACACCCGGGCCACCACCGGTATAGAGGACGGGATCTGGGCGCTTGGACGGGCTGCTGCTCTCCACATAGATAAATGGAAGCTTGATAGTCTTGGACTTTGAATTGTGGCGGCTTTCGGAGACGACCAAATAGCCGCAATGAGTTTCATGGGCGCTGTCTGCCGTGTAGATGCAGTCACTTGTCTCGATGCGGGGAACGGTTTTCTGTTGAGCGTGGGAGATCACGGATATTACGAAAAGGAGCAACGGAAAAGTGAACCTTATCATGGCTTTCTCGCCTACCCTCCGATTCTTCACCACTGCGCATCATCTACCATAGATTGTCTATGCATAGAGCGTCAAATGGAAGTGTGAGTTCGCCGCTGAAGCTACCAACCTCACTGGCGCACAATCGCCGATTCACTCACGAAACCGTCAGAATTGTTAACGATATGTCGGCTCTCTGTCAGGAAACTGGATGTGATGCGGGCCCTCTTGAAACCTGTCACATAGCCGTTATGAGGACTCCACACATCTGCTGTCGCCCGCCAAGAGCCGATAGCCCTCTATTGCAGCCGTCGCTCTTTCACCTGTGCCGGATCATATCTTCTTAGTCGATTGAGCTTCGGCGAGGGGGTTCTTTTGCCGAGTCCGCGGATCCAGGTGGTTCACGGAACGGTTCGACAGAAATGCTCTCGTAGCTCACTTCCAGCACTGTAAGATCTTCTGTGCCGCCCGGCGCGTGGAGAACTACGCTGTCACCCGCTGCCGACTTCATTAACGCGCGCCCCAGAGGTGACACCCAACTGATGTGGTTGCGGTTGAGATCGACCTCGTCGGTGCCTACGATGCACACTTGTCGCTCCGCTCCCTCAGCATTGGCATAGCGCACGGTCGCCCCGAAGAATGCCCTCGTCAGCCGCTGCCCCGCTCTCGGAGCTTCCGGATCCACGATTTCCGCGGCTTCGATTCGCTTGGTGAGAAAGCGAATCCGCCCATCGATCTGCCGCAGCCGCCGCTTGCCGTACTGATAGTCGGCGTTTTCACTGCGATCACCATTGCCGGCAGCCCACGCCACTACCTCCGCCACGGCCGGGCGGTCCCTGGTGAGCAGAAACCGGTGCTCATCTTTGAGGCGTTGCAACCCGCTGGGCGTTATGTAGTTTTTGCCTTGCGTCGCGGACTCGTCCCCTTGTGGTCTTCTGGTAAAGCCTTTCCGCATCCCGTAGTCCTCCCAGCGCGAATCCAGTGGGTGCCCCCAATGAGCGCGGATTATGACCGATGTATAACACTGTAGGTCATCCACGTTCATGGGAGTTCATCTGCGGCCACACTTGATTTTTTCACGCCTTCCGGCCGTTTGCGATTCTATCCGTCAATCGGACAGCGACTCTACGACCATGTGGATCACTCGACGCTGGCCCTTTTTCGGGGACTAATCCAGGGCGCCACCGAAGCCCTAAACTTAAGGTCGATCCAAGGAGCATCGGACGCGGACATCGCATCCGATGCTTCTGCGCGGAATACTTTGAGGACGCTTGGGTAGTTGTTCATGGTCGACATCTTTTGACTCGTGTCATTCGACACGGCCTGGGATCTACTTTCGCTCGAAGCACCGATCACCGACCGGCCGAAAGTAGTGCTTGAACACCCAGTTAGCGGCACGCAAGCCCTGCGCTCGCGCGGTGGTATCCGAGTTCCTATAGTGGATCCCCACGTACACACGTGCGTTGACGACTTCGTCTTCTGCCTGCGACAGCTTCTTAAAACTGCGTGTCTTCTGGATGGCGTTGGGGCTCGTGGTCGTCATCTCGAAAAAGAGATTGTCGCTCCCGAAGAAGAGCCGCAGCGCATGAGTGACTGCACTGCTGATAGAGGCGTGGCCCGATGGATACTCGGGGAAGTTGGGAGTGTTGATGAGTGGCTGCCAACCGGAATCAAGTTCGGTGGCTGGATTGCGGTCCTCGTCGCCAAGGCGGATGGCCGTGATTGGGCGCCAAAAGACGTAGTAGTATTTGCTATCCCAGCAGGCGATCTGAGCATCAGCAAGAGCGACATCAGCCAGCGCATACATTCGCGCCGAGTCGCTCGTATTGTTCAGGTAATTCCGCGAGATGTAGCGCAGCGAATTCTGCCACAAAATCGGACCGCTGTCCGCCCAGAAATAGCCAATGTCCGTCTGCTCATCAGTACGCGTAGTACTGGTCAGGGAGCCGATCGATTTTACTTCGTTGAAATCCTTCGCCCATGTCTTGCTGGACAGATCCGGCGGGGGATCGACACGGAATTGCGAATCGCTCTTCATCGTAAACGGCTTGACTGTTGCGACCCAGGGCGTGAGTCCCGGTGCCATCGAAGGCGGTGCCGGCGCAAAGGTAGGAGGTGGTCCTGGTATCAACGACGGCGTAGGCCTCCACTCGCCAATTGCCAGGCCACCCACAAAGGCAGGAGGCGCGGGTTGGGGAAAGCGTCCGTCGTTTGAACGCAAATTGATTATTGCGGCAGCAGCCTGGGTTCCCACTTCGATCCCCGGATCGGATTGGTTAATGCCATTCGCACTCAGGAAGTCCATATAAGCGCTATCCAGTGTTGCTTGTTGACCGCTGAAAAGAAAGACCAGCGCGTCGTGCCCGGCCTTGGCTGCTGCGGCGCTCATTGACCCGCTCGCGTTGGGCACGTAAGCGAAATAGGGTTCGTATTGCCTGTCGATCGATTCAACCGCGTCGTAAATCGCCAGGTGCACGATGGCAAAATCCAAAGCGGCAACGGGCGGGGCGTGACCAGAGGTCCTTACTGCGTTCTCGGCGATCTGGTTCCAGGCCGCGATCGGATCTTCTGCTCCCGCATTTGCCGCGAACACGATCCCACCGACAAAGAATGCAAGCACATATTGAATTAGCTTCTTCATGGATTGTTCCTTCCTGAGGCCGGCTAGCGGCTATGCCGTGCCACATTCGACCACGCGGCGCATGGAGTCAATCCAGGCAGGCTCCTTTCTCAAACCAATTCAGATCAGAAGCTAAGCGTCTGATTCTGCGGAAGATCCTCACCAACCTCCTAACCCAGCCACTCATGTCTTATGTGTGCTACGCTCTGGGACACGCATGTCGACGCCCTCGCAAGCCCCAGCCATCTGTCGCTTCGGTGTCTTTGAAATCAATGTTCAATCAGGGGAGTTGCGGAAAAACGGGATCCGGCTGCGCCTCTCCGGCCAACCCTTTCAAGTACTGGCAATTCTTCTCGAACGTGCGGGAGCAGTCGTCTCCCGGGAGGACCTGCACGCCAGGCTGTGGGCCGCCGATACCTTCGTGGATTTTGATCACGGCCTGAACAATGCGATCGCGCGGATTCGGGAGGTCCTTGACGACTCGTCGGGCACTCCGCGTTATGTAGAAACCATTCCCAAGCGCGGATATCGATTCATCGGGCCGGTCGATTGGCGGCTGGCTGCCGTTCCCCAGCTGGACGCAACGCCCTTGGAAATCTCACCCACACCCGCGCCGGCCACAGAAAAGATGGCGTCTCACACCCGTCTACCCCGCGTGCTGGTGGCAACGACCGTGGTGGCGATCATCGCCGTTGGTTTTGTCGCCTATCGCTCAATAACGGCCAGGAAAACCAACGAGTCTCCCATCAAGTCGCTCGCCGTGCTGCCTTTGACGAATCTTTCCGGCGACCGAGCCCAGGACTATCTTGCCGACGGAATGACCGAAGAACTTATCGGGCGGCTCTCCGGCATCCGCGACCTGCGCGTAACTTCGCACACATCGGTCTTGCGCTTCAAGGACACGCAACTTCCGCTCTCGGAGATTGCCAGCACCTTAAAAGTGGATGCCATCGTCGAAGGATCCGTCATGCGCGAGGGCAGCCGGGTTCGGGTTCACGCCCAACTGATTCGCGCAACAACCGACCAGCACATCTGGTCCGAGACCTACGATCGCGAACTGCGCAGCGTGCTTTCTCTCGAAAGTGATGTGGCCCAGGCCATCGCGGAGAAAGTGAAGGTCACGATCTCCGGAGAGGAGCGCTCCAGGCTGCTGGCCTCGCGCGATGTTTCGCCCGAGGTCTACGAGAGCTATTTGCACGGACTCGCATTGAAAAGGGACAACCGCGCAGATGTCGAGGAGAGCGTCCGTTATTTTGAGCAGGCGATCAAGGCAGATCCTACCTTTGCCCCAGCCTATGTAGGCCTCGCGGATGCCTATGACATCCTGGGATCGATCTTCGTTGGCGCCGCTCCCAGTGAGTTTCGTCCAAAAGTAATCGAAGCAGCCCGGAAAGCGCTGGAGTTGGATCCCGAACTTGCCAAGGCGCATGTCGTGCTGGCAAACGTTTATCACAAAGAGTTGCTGTGGAATGATGCCCAGAATGAAGTGAAAATGGCCCTTGATCTGAGGCCGAACGACGCCGGAGCCCACATCCTATTCGCCGAATTGCTGCTTTCGAAAGGACAATTCGACGAGGCCATTGCGTGGGCAAAACGCGGCCGCCAACTCGATCCGGTCGCTGTCTCGGGTGCTGAACTTGCGTGGATCCTGTTTCAAGCCCGACGGTACGATGAGGCTGAGCGGGAACTACGTGCCGAACTGGCTGTGCAACCCGAAGAGTCAGTCGCTCTTTGGCACCTCGGTTTTGTTCTTATCGCCGAACAGAGAGCCGCGGAGGCCATCCCGGTCCTTGAGAAAACCCTAAGTGTCTCGCATGGGAGCCCAGGCGTCATGGGCGTCCTTATCAGGGCCTATTCGCAGGCGGGTCGCCGCAGCGATGCGCTCCGCCTGCTGAATGAGCTGAAACAAAGGCGGACCAAAGGCTATGTTCCCGCTGGCGCTTTTATCCAGGCCTACGTGGGACTCGGCGATAATGACCAGGCGTTCGCGTGGCTCAATCGGGGCTATGAGGAAAGGTCCGCCATCATGCAATGGTTGAAGGTTGAGCCCACCTTCGATCCGTTACGCCACGACCCTCGCTTCATCGAACTGATTCACCGCGTCGGGCTCCAGTAGGGATCGCAACTTGCGCCTCAGTCAGGTGCACACAACCTGAGGTTCCCGAGCGCCTGCCGTGAATAAGGTCGCAGGGGGCCGTGGGTTCGGACAATGCCGAATTCTGACGATCGAACTCATAAACCGAAGAGCTTGGCAAAGAATCGTCAAAGGTCCGAGTTAGCGGTCAACCACCTTCAACCCAGTTCAATTTGAACTACGGACAATCTTCGGAAGAAGCAGCAGGTATACATTGTCTCGGACGGCTCAGAAGCCACACGCAGCAAATTGCCATGACACAGATGTACATTGCTGTCGAGAGGATTGCCTCGCTCCGCAGACCGACAATCATCATTCCGTACCAACGGAAGACCATGGCAAGATTCACGATCATCGCTGATAAACGAAGCCCACCTCGTCCCGCAAGTGCAAGAACGAATCCTGCGTCGGCGGAGTACTCACCGGAGTAATACACTATCCAGAGAATCGAGCCATGTGCTATGAGCGTCCCAGTCGTCCGGAGATGAACAAAGAACACTCCGAGGAGGATGGCAGAGGCCACACCCAAGACTAGACCACCTGCCGCGACGCGAAAGCGCCAGTCGGCTTTGTTCTTTCGGAATGCTTGCGCCCAATGAAAAACGCACCACGCCGTGAACAATATGTAAACAGGTGCAAGTCCGAGATCAATCCAAAACGTCAGCCAGTAGTAGGTCATCGATCTTGAGCGAAGAGTAGTGCATATCGGTACGGTTCTGCGCATTATTCCTTGATTGTCCGCAATCCGGAAGTGATCCGAAAATCGAGTTCCTGACCCGGTAGGGACGCTCATCACTGAGCGCCCACTGGGTGGCCGGAGGCAGTCACCCACCCCCGGCTCCCACAGAACCCAGCGTGCAGATTTCCCGCACTGGGCTCTTCGGACGTTGATTCACAGTATGGCGATAGCCT
>DASXLY010000054.1:0-3680 GCA_036495975.1 Occallatibacter sp.
GGTGACGCGATCGCCAGTAGATAGGTGATCATCACCTCATTCCATCCTTGAAGGCGGTTAGCGATGTGAAAAGCGTAATCGGGAGACCAGTGCCAATAGAGGGCGTCCTTCTTCGGTGTTGCGCGGAACCAGTCCCAGTCAACGTCCTGCCACAATTTCGTGATGTTGGCCCGCAGGAGTCGTTCTTTTTCGGTGTCTTCGTGAAAGTACTGCCGCGCCGTAAGAAGTCCCTGCATCAGGAATGAGGTTTCCACCAGATCAGCGCCGTCGTCATACATGCCGAAGACAGCCAGACCACGCCATGTGCTTCCGCTGAGGAAGTGCGGCCATGCGCCGTGATAGTTGTCGGCGCGAGCGAGAAAGCCGGTAATCTGCAGCAGGCGATCCACTACCTGCTCACGAGGAACAAAGCCGCGATCCGCGGCTACCACCATGGACATAATGCCGAAACCGGTGGCGCCGAGCGCGATGATGTCGTCTTCTCCCGGAGTATTTTCCCGCGTCATGCCAGAGTGCGGCTCGGCCGCCTCCCAGTAGTATCGGAACGAGGCTTCCTGCACCATGGTGAGCAGTTCGTCGTCTGTCATGGGATGAGTGGATGCCGTGGTCGACGTGGAAAGCGGAGACTCTTCGAGCGAGGAGGTTCGCGCAGAGATCTTGTAGGAAGCAGTGGCATGCGGATCGCCGAGGAAGTCCGCGAAACGGTTGACTCCGTATCGCTGCACGCCGATGGGACGAAACGGCTCGCCATTCATTGACCGGTAGATCACATATTGTGCAACAGTAGGATCGGGCGCGGCCTCCCATTTCAGATCGATGTGGCGCTCGTAGCCTTTGGCCTCAGTGAGCTTGGGAGCGCTGGGGGTGTGACTTGTATGTGACTCATTTTCAATGCGAACGTCGTCGACATAGACCGTGTGCTCTTTTCCATCTGCCGCGCCTTGCGCAAAGATGATTGACTCAAGGTGCCGCGGTTGAAAGGGACGCACAGATGTACTCACAAACTGCTCCAAGGGAATTCTTATTCTCGTCCAGGTCTCGGGCGAGAGATCATGCGTGAATGATCCTATGGGCAACTGCGCTGTGAAGCCGCCGCCAAAGGATCGTAGCGCAATCCTGGGCAAGTCGGTGGCGCGAACGCCATCCTTTGCATAGAGCCACAGGAAAAGGCTGTCTCCAGGAAAATCGACGATGCGGTTGCGCCACACGTAGAGATCAATCTCCGCGTCCCATCCTCCATTCGGCATCGACAGCCACTGTAATTCCAGTGCGTTGGGGCCACTGATGTACCGTGATGTTTCGACGGGCAGTTTCCCATTCACCAGCTCCACGTTGCTGGGCGCCGATATCGTTCCCGAGCTATAGAAGTAAGAGCCCGGTGACAGGCTGTTTTCAAAGAAGACCTGCTGCGAATAATTTTGGTCCGCCAGCGCTATGGTTGCGGCAGAAAGCAGAAATGCAAAAAGCACCATGAAGACTCGCTGCCAGGAAGCAGTCTCGAATGGCTTGCGCGGAGGCAGTGACGACGCGCTGGTCCCCAGGCTGGTGATGCCGACCGAAACCGTGGTCTTCAACATTGATTCACCTTATCTAATGGGTTACACCAAATCATGAAGCATGCATAGTAATCGCGTTCAATACAGCACGAACATTTGTTGTCCGTGGTCGGCCGCCAAATCGCGGCACTGGCAAGATCGGCTGAATGAGCGCCCAGGCATCATCGCTCAAATCGGCATCGTAAACTCTCTGCGCAGCCACGCCCAATGACATGGAAATGAACATAACCAATCTCAAAAAGACTTTTCAAACACGCTCTAAGACCTTCGACGCATGGCAGCAACAGGCATCCCCGAACCAGAGTTATGTTTCATTGCTCCATGTTGAAAGTTGCAGACTGTTCCGCCGTTGAGCTTCCGCCGACATACACTGTGTACTTGGTGTCTGGCTCCACGGTCCGTTGGGCCTTCGCGTTATAGAACGAGAGCTCGTTGAATCCGAGAGGGAAGCGTACGGTGCGCGACTCACCCGGCTTGAGTGTGACGCGAGCGAATCCCTTCAGCGTTCGCACCGGCTGCTCAGTGCTGGCTCCACGGACGTTGACGTAGCATTCCACAATCTCGGTACCCTCACGGCTGCCCGCATTGGTCACTTCTGCCGTTGCGACCAGTGGCTGCGTCATAGGACTTGTTGTCAGCTCTTTGGCGCTGAGCGCGTCACGCGAAACTGAGACTTCGGCGTACTTGAATGTTGTGTAGGTCAAGCCAGAACCGAATGGGAACAGCGCACCGTTCGGCACGTCCAGGTATCTCGAAACATATTTCGTTTCGACGTAGGCATTAGGATGCGCAGGGTCGGGGTGTTGGACCGGACGCCCAGTCGGTAGCTGGTTGTAGTAAAGAGGCTCTTGGCCAACCGCTCTGGGAAAACTCATGGTGAGCTTACCGCTTGGTGCAGTATCGCCGTAGAGCACATCGGCGATTGCAGGACCGGTTTCCATCCCGGGGAACCATACCTCCATGATGGCGGGCACATGCGCGGCCGCCCAATCGAGTACGAGTGGCCGCCCGGAAAAGATCAGCAGAACGACAGGCTTTCCAATTGCCTGCACGGCCTCCAGCAACTGCTGCTGATTGCCTGGGAGATCGAGGTAGGCACGCGAGCCCGCTTCGCCACTCATATCGCTCGACTCGCCCAGCGCCATGACGACAAGCTCCGCTTCATGGGCTGCGTTCACGGCCTCGGCGAATCCGGACGTGGATGTTCCAGAGATATCGGTTCCTTTTGCATAGAGGAGCGAGCCGCCGTGCTCCCGAGCGCGCTCTGTCAGTGTTTCCCGCAGCGTCCTTACATCATCGAAGTTATTTGCTCCGGACCAGGCGCCGACCATGTCGCGCGAGTCATCCGCGAGAGGCCCGATCACGGCAATCTTCCTTGCATGGGCTGCCAGCGGCAGGAGCGGTTGGCCATCCACTGGCTTGTTTTGCAGCAAGACAAAGGATTCCTCCGCCGCGCGTTGTGCGAGCGGTCTGTGCTCCGGCACGGCCTTTGTTACCTCGGGGCCCTCCGTAAACGGATGATCAAACAGTCCCAGCGCATACTTGACGCGCAACACCCGACGCACCGCCTCATCCACGACGGACATCGGCACCTTGCCGGACTGAACCAAGGCCGGCAACTCCGTGTCGTAGAAGTGCGCGTTCATGTCGATGTCCACCCCGGCAGTCAGGGCTTTCTGGGTTGCGGAAGCTGCATCCAGTGCGATGCCGTGACGGGTCAGCTCCATCACGGCGGTGTAATCCGAGACGACCGGACCGTCGAAGCTCCATTCATCTCGCAGGATGGTCTGCAGGAGAAATGGATTTGCGCTCGCGGGCACGCCGTTCAATGAGTTGAATGCAGACATGACGGTCGCGGCCCCGGCTTCGACCGCCGCATGATATGGAGGCAGATATACCTGACGTAGTAGCACTTCACTCATGTCGGTCGTGTTGTAGTCACGCCCCGCTTCTGCCGCGCCGTACGCGGCAAAATGCTTCACCGATGCTGCGACAGACGCAGGGTCAGACAAGCTCTTTCCCTGGTATCCGCGAATGTAGGCACGGGCAATCGCCGAGCCGAGATACGGATCTTCTCCAGCACCCTCGGTGCAACGGCCCCAGCGCGCGTCTCGAGCGATGTCC
>DASXLY010000055.1:0-2518 GCA_036495975.1 Occallatibacter sp.
ACGAACCGCCGCACCCTTCGGATACGCCGCTTCTTCCACGCCCAAAGCTGCGGCGAAACGAAGTACACCACCGGAACACCGTGCCGGTGCAAATGCTGCGCAAGCCGCAGGTTCACATCCGGAAAGTCGATCAGCACCGCCAGCGCCGGTCGCTCTGCCGCGATCGCGCGCTTCAACCGTTGGAATTGCCCATAGATATAAGGAGCGTGCCGCACTACCTCGGTGATGCCCATGTGGGCTACGTCTTCCGCGCGCACGACCGGCCGAAACCCCTGCGAGGCCATTCGCGCCCCGCCCAGGCCAAAGAACCGTGCCCCCGGCAGTAGTCGAAGAACCGCTTCCATCAGGGCTACGCCATACTGCTCGCCCGATGCCTCACCGGCAGAGAGGAAGATCAGCGGATTGGCAACGGCGTCCATCGTTACCGATAAGGGTAGCAGCGCCACGAATCAATGGCCGCCGATACGCCATTCAGGCGCCGAAGCTCCTCCCGCCAGGTTCCTACCTCAATCCGAAATGCTCCGAATGGAAAGGCGGCGTGAAACGATTCGGCCACCTGCGTCCCTATTTTGCAAAGCTGGCGGATCCGCGCATCGTCAATCGTGGCGATCGAGGATCCGTCCGGCTCCCGATTGCCCATCAGGATGCATGCCGCTCCCATTAGGTACCAAGGTCGGCTGATCCAATGCGATGAGTGTATTGCCTTCCTCGCAGCAGACATCCTGAATAAAATTTGTGCGACTGCTCGAAAGAGGCCAATTGCGGCAGATGAAACCGTACCGGGTGCCCATCCTTCATAACGAGAGCACAGATAGCCCCGGGAGCCTTCGGGTTGTCCCTCCACGCAGAATCAAACCCGATATATGTGTCCATAACGATTACTTAAACACCGGCCGAGCATAGTAGAGTCTGCCCTCGCCCATTCTGGAACCGGCATCTTGTGGCCGCCCCAATTTTTGGCATGATCTATCCCGCGATTTGTCATACTTAAATAAGAGGACATAATAACCAGCCGCAGCCGAAGCTTGCACCAGGAGACGAACAGAAACTGTCCCGTAAGTCCTTTGTTTAGAAATTTTTACTCTAAGTCTTTTGTTTGGACATTTTTAGCTATCGGAAGAGCATGTAAACCGAACAAAACAGGAGCCTTGCAATCCGGCCTCCCGGTGCGGAAGGGGGGAGGGGTCACTCGTAACGCAACGCTTCGATCGGGTCCAGATTGGCAGCACGCAGCGCCGGCACCATCCCGCTCACTAGTCCCACCACGATGAGGATCCCGGTGGAGACGGCCACGATCAGCGGTGAGATCAGCAGCCGGATGTCGGCATCGGTGGCGTTCTGGGCAATCGCACTGTAGAAGGTGATGCGCCCCACCGCCAGCGATACCCCATAGGCTAGCAGCATGCCCAGCACACCGCCGGTTGCGGAGATCACCAGCGCCTCAGCCAGGAACTGAATCAGAATGTGCCCCTTCCGCGCGCCCAGCGCTTTTTCCACGCCAATCTCGCGTGTTCGCTGCTGCACGCTCACCAGCATGATATTCATCAGCCCGATGCCCGCGATGCCCAGCGTCAGCGAGCCGATAAACGCCATCAGCACCTCGAGCGCGGCAGTGATGATGCGGAATTGTGAGAGTTGCTCCATCAGGTTCGCGACGAAGATCGCGTTGTGATCCGTCGGCCTGAAGACATGCGCCGCGCCCAACGTCTGCCGCACCTCCTGTTCCACCTTCATGTGGTCGCCGCGGTAGGTCATCCAGATCCCGTCCAGGTACTTGAGATCCTTGATGTCGCCCATCGTCTTGAACGGAATGTGGACAATGCGGTTGATGTTGTTTTCGTCCTCAGTCATCTTCGGCTTCAGCACGCCAATCACCGTGAAGCTGATGCCGCCGATGCGGATGCGCTGCCCGATGGGATAGATCCCGGAGAACAGCTTGGTCGCCGCCTCCCACCCAAGCACCGCAACGTGGTTGCGCTCCTGGTTGTCCTGTTCGGTGTAAAAGCGCCCCTTCACCACGTCGTAGTTCAGGATGTCCGCGATCGCCGGATGGCTGCCCTCAAGGTGCCAACTATAGGTGTGCAGGTCATTCTGGATCGCCACGTTGTCCTTATCCAGCGTGGCGGTCAGCTGTTCCAGACCCGGCACACTCGCCGAGAGCCGGTCAAGATCGTCCTGGGTGAACCGCACCGGCACGCCGGCCTTCTTGCCGCCTGCCTGCTCGCTTGTCGTGCCGGGAAATACGCCAATGGAGTTGATGCCCCACTGGGAGAAGATGGCCATGATCGCGCGGCTGAATCCCGCCCCATAGGCCAGCAGCAGCACCACCGTTGCGATACCCCAGGCCATCCCTGCCACGGTGATGAGGGTTCGCCGCCGGTTGTACTGCATCGCCTCGTAAGCCTGTTTCAGCAGATCGATCAGCATCGTCGCTACTCCCGTCGCAGAGCTTCCACCGGCTCCAGACGCGCCGCCTTGCTCGCTGGCACCAGGCCTGCAATGACGCCGCTAGCCGTGA
>DASXLY010000056.1:0-2375 GCA_036495975.1 Occallatibacter sp.
CTTGCTTGGGTCGCCAATCAATCCCTTTGACCGTCCCGCAGTCGATCAAACAAGGACAACAGAAAGATTTGACGTGACACTCAAGTGGCGTTCGGACTTGCCCTTTACCTTTAACGGGGTGACGATACCACCCGATGAAAGCATGCCGACGCTTCTTGAGGCGCTAAGGGATCAACTCGGAATTAAGGTTGAATCGACAACCGGCAAAGTAAGCACCCTAATCATCGAGCACATCGAAGAGCCTTCGCCAAACCAGGGACTAGGCCAAGTTTTGACAAGTCGCGCTACAGTCTGCGCGTTTTCGCATTCAGGAAATATGCGCTGGCGAAACATCGACGCCGTGGGACGACCCCGATCCGTCGATAACAAGGCAGCACTGATCGTCTGTTGGGGACGAGAGCCTGATTTCAGGCCATGGCCGCTGAGCATAGCCGTAGGAGGGTGCCGCGAATGAATCACCGAGATTGTCACCCAGCAGGTGAGCAATTCGAGTACGCTGACTGGCATGCACAAGATCGAGAAGCCCTCACCGACCGAATCACCTTTATTGTTCGAACTGGACCCTAAGCCTGCCGAAGAGATGCTGACGGCACTGGGAGGTCTACCCTTGGTGGTGCAAGCCTTCCGTTCTCTGGGATTACCGGGCAGCGTGAAGCAGCACGTGGTGGTGAAGGAACGACAGCGGGGTTACGACGAGGCTACTTTCGTGGAGAGTTTCGTGCTTTTGAATGCTGCTGGGGGCGAGTGCCTGGACGATTTTGAGCGCCTACGGGCGGACCCTGGGCTTTCGGAAATGATCGGGCACGAAGTACCTTCTCCAGAAGCGGCCCGGAAGTTTTTGTACGCGTTTCATGAAGAAGAAAAGATTGCGGAAGCGAAGCAGCAGCGATTGCCGAATCAAATTGCGTACATTCCCTCGGAGAGTGCACCGCTGGAAGGGTTAGGAAAAGTGAACCAAGATCTGATCCGGAGATTTGGAGAACGTTGTCCGGAGCAGAAGATCGCCACGGTGGATCAGGACACCACGATTATCGAGAGCCGAAAACAAGAAGCGTTACACACCTACGAAGGGCCGCGGGGCTATCAACCGATGCTGGCGGTGTGGGCGGAGATGGACACCGTGCTGGCCGATGAGTTCCGGGATGGGAACGTACCGGCCATGATGGCTCCGTTGACAGTCGCGAAAGCGGCGTTTGCCGCGCTGCCCCGGACGGTGACGACTTATTACTACCGCGGCGATTCCGCCTGTCATGAGCGGGGATTGCTACGTTGGTTGTCGAATGAAAGACGCGAA
The DNA here is from genome assembly GCA_036495975.1 of Occallatibacter sp. Lineage (GTDB taxonomy): Bacteria > Acidobacteriota > Terriglobia > Terriglobales > Acidobacteriaceae > Telmatobacter. The sequence continues at coordinate 1,295 of DASXLY010000056.1, forward strand.
GAAGGACCGCAGGGACCCATTGGTTTTGCGATCAGCGTGCGGATGAGCGAGGCGTTGCGCACAGCGATTCTGGAAGTTCCAGAAAAGAGATGGAAGATCTACGGTGAGCCCGAGCCGGAGGTCGATCGTGAGTGTGCCGAGGTGGTGTTCGTGCCGAGCGAGCAGTCGGAGCAGAAGGACACCAAGCCACTGCGGTACATCGCCATCCGATTGCGTCAGCGACAGGGAGGGTTGTTTGCCGACGGCAGCACGGTGCGACACTTTGCCGTGCTGAGTAACCTGTGGGACTGGGAGCCGGTGAAACTGATTCAGTGGCATCGAGAAAAAGCGGGCACTATCGAACGGGTACACGATGTGATGAAGAATGATTTAGCGGTCGGGGTGCTGCCGTCGAAATACTTCGGAGCTAACGCTGCCTGGCTGCGGCTGGCGGTGATCTCCTACAATGTGCTCACGGCATTGAAGCGCTTGGCCTTGCCGGCAGAGTTATTGACAGCACGGCCGAAGCGGCTACGATTCTTGATTTTCCATACCCCGGGTCGACTCGTGCATCATGCTCGTCAGCTGAGTTTACGACTGGCTACGGCGATCGAGGGAATCGTCATGTGCCTGGACGCTGTCGGATTCTTGCCGCTTCCTTGCTAGCAATTACCGGTTCTTATCGACGGATTTGCAGAGCGCTTTTTGGAAGCGCTTCGGAAAATCATTGTTGGACGGCCCCCGTGGATCTGAGAGAACCTGCACGCTCTGCTCAACAGCAAAAAGGGGTTCGAGGAGGGACTCACCTTGGCTCAGTTTGTATTCGGGCTGCCAAGTGCTCCTCACTGCTACCCTATCGACGGATTGGGGTGTGCCTATGCTGCTTGACAGTCCCTTTGTACCGCCCTACTATTTTTGAAAACGCGCAAGACTTGCGCAGCGAGGGAAGGTTACGTCTGTGAACAATTCCATGCGAGGGCGGTATTCCGTCTCGAAATCGTGGCTTTTGCGTGCTGTGGTCGCTGCCGGGTTTTGCGCAGCCGCGTGCATCGGCACGTCCGCGCAGCAAGCCGGGCCCGCCGGCCCGTCGCACGCCGAAATG
>DASXLY010000057.1:0-274610 GCA_036495975.1 Occallatibacter sp.
CTATATCCCGCCAGCCAGGGCTGCTCGCACTGTGGGAACGCCAGCGTTACACGACTTCCACCATAGGAGCCGTATGAATCGAGAGGTTCACGTACGGTTCTGGGAGAGCCTCCGGGTGAGACTCCCGGGGGCTACTTAACACGAGGAATGAAGGTATGGTGAGGCAGCCAGATCCGTTGTCCGGTTGCCTCGCCCAACTTAACCAATAGAACAAGGAGATGTCCGTGAGGAACCTAAGTCGCTTCACCGCGGCACTTGCAGCCGCCATGCTGTCTTCTGCATTTATTCCGGTTGTTGCGCCCGCTCAATCATCGAACCACCAGGGCCCGTTGCAGTTGGTCACAACCTATCATCTCCCGGCGGACATCAAGGGACACTTTGATCACATTGTCGTGGATGTGAAGGGTAACCGGCTGTTCGCGACACCCGAGGACTACCATGCAGTCCTCGTTCTCAGCACAAGCACCGGCAAGCTGATCCATCAGATTCAGGGCATCGAAAAGCCCCACGCCATTCTCTTCAGACCCGATCTCAACCTGCTGTACATTACGGACGGCGAGGATGGCTCTGTAAAAGTCTTCAACGCCACATCTTACAAACTCGAACATCGCATCCCACTCCTCAAGGATGCTGATTCGATCAGTTATGATCCCCAGACGCACTATTTGTATGTCGACAACGGCGGTGGTGATGTGGGCCAGAAGTATTCCATGCTCAGCGTTATCGACACCAACAAATTCACCAAGATTGCGGACATCAAAATCGATGGCGACACCCTCGAGGCAATGGCGCTTGATCCCAACCGACCACAGCTCTATGTCAACAATCGGGACAAGAATCAGGTGCAGGTCGTCAATCGTTACACCCGAGCCCTGGTCGCCGCATGGCCGATCACGATGGGAAAAACCAACGTGACCATGGCGTATGATGTGAGCCATCATCGCCTCTTTGTCGGCTGCCGCAGCGGACAGATGGTGGTCCTCGATGCAGATAGCGGCAAGGAACTGCAGGCCCTTCCCATCGTGAAAGGGGTTGACGACACAGCCTTCGACGAGGCTAGCGGCCGCATTTACTCGGCAGGCGACGGAGCAATGTCCGTATACCAGGAGATCGACGCCAATCACTACAAGCTACTCGGTAACATCCCCACCGGCCCGCTCGGCAAGACTGCGCGCCTTGTTCCGGAGATGAACCGCATGTTTATCGCAGTTCCCCAACACGGCTCAACGGATCCCAGCATCATGGTTTTCAAACCCGTCGGCGCCAAGACCACTGCCGAATCCGCGCCCCCCGCCCAGTTGCGGTCCGTCTCCGCGCCGGCCGCCGAGCGTCTGGTCATGCAGACCATGTCGAAGTACACGTGTCTCAACAAACTCGGTATCCACGCTGTGCCTCCAAGAGGGGGTGCCAGCGTGGTCATTGCGAATGGCAACCGCGGCAAAATCGGCAAGGAAAGTTCGGAGAAGGACTTTGCGGATATTCGAAGTGGAACAACCTACTGCCATCCTGATGAAGACGGTGCATTTTTCGATATGAAGCTACGAATGTTTGACGCTTCCGGTCATCAGATCGGCATGCTGGTGATGGAGATTCCGTTCAACGCCGTCAAGGACTCGGCTAGCGCAATTGGATTGGCGGAAAAGATTCGCCAGGAAATGTCCGCGCAAATTCCAAGCCTGAATGCACTTTTCCAGAGTTGAGGGAAGGCTCTGGCTCTCCCGGGCTGTCCGGACTCTCGGGCAGCCCGTCTTTCTCGGTGAGGGATAGGATTGTGAACGAACGTCAGGAAACTTTTACTCGGCGCAGCTTGCTAAAAGGTGCCGGCGCAATTGCTGCTTCAGCGGCGCTCTCGAGCTGGCCGGCGATAGCCGAGAAGCGCGACGAGCCGGCAAACGCGACTGGCCATCCGGATATTACGGGGCAACTCAGCACCTACATGAGCGAAGCAGCAGATCGGGAATTGCCACCCGAGGTGGTGGAGAACGCCAAGCAGCACATTCTCGATACCATAGCTGCGATGGTCTCGGGGGCAAATCTGCCTCCTGCTGAGACAGCATTGAAGTTTGTAAGAGGATACGGCGGCGAGCCGATTGCCACTGTGGTCGGATCTGCGGTCGTATGCGGGCCTATCGAAGCTGCTTTGGCCAACGGGATGCGGGCCCATTCCGATGAAACCGATGATTCTCATTCACCTTCCCATTCCCACCCGGGATGTGCTCTTGTTCCCGCAGCGCTGGCAGCCGGAGAAAAATTTGCCATTTCTGGCAAGCGCTTCATTCGCGCAGTCGCGCTAGGCTACGACGTCGGTACCCGAGTGACCATGACCCTTGGCGGTCTCAATTATCAGATGGATACTCATCGCAGTGCCCACTGCATTGCGAATACGTTTGGTGCATGCGCGGCGGCAGCGTGCGCAGCCGGGCTGAGCGCTCAACAGATGCGTTGGGTTCTCGATTATGCCGCCCAGCAGGCCTCCGGCATTGCCGCCTGGCAGCGCGACACCCAGCACATCGAGAAATCTTTGGTCTTCGGAGGCTTCCCGGCGCGCAATGGTGTCACTACTGCGTTGCTTATCCAACTCGGTGCTACCGGTGTCGACGACATCTTCTTTGGCTCCGATAATTTCTTCTCCGCATTTGGACCCGAGGCCGATCCAGCAGGCCTGATTGATAAGCTCGGCGAGCGCTACGAAATCTCCCGCACCAATTTCAAGAAATGGACGGTGGGTTCGCCGATCCAGGCGCCGCTTGACGCTCTGCAACGAATCATCCAGGAGCACGCGTTCAAGCCAGTGGACGTCGAAAAGGTCATCGTTCGTATCGCCACCAGTGAAGCGAAAACGGTTAATAACCGCGACATGCCCGATATCTGTCTGCAACACATGATCGCGGTGATGCTCCTGAACGGAACCGTAACCTTCCGCGCCGCCCATGACAGAGAACTAATGCACGATCCTGAGGTCCTCGTGGAGCGCGCAAAAGTAGACCTCGTCCCCAACGAGGACCTCGAAGAGCTCTACCCGCAGCTCGTCGCCATCGTCGAGGTAAAGCTTAAAAACGGAACGCAATACAGCCAGAGAGTCGATGCCGTACGTGGAACGGTCAAAAATCCGATGACCCATCAGGAGATCGCTGCGAAGGCAAGAGACCTTATGGGGCCCTTTCTTGGGATGGACAAAACAAGCAGACTGATCAATGCGATCTTCGAACTTGAATCCCTGGAAGACCTGCGCAAGCTCCGCCCGCTGCTGCAAATGGCCTGATCTCCGGAGAGGCTGGGGAGATTCGTGCCGGACGTCTGTAACATTGACCTACCAAGTGTTCTCCGGTGCTGGCGATCGACCAACCCGGTACAGGTTGATCTATGAAGAGATTTTCCCTCAACCGGCGTTTGATGATAGCGGTGGTGGCATCGCAGGTCCTGCTTGCAGCCGGGCTCATTCTGGTGGGCACATCCCTATCTCGCCATTACGTCCGCTCTGCATTCGACGTCTATCTTCAGGGCCGCGCGGAAAGCATCGCCGCCTTAGTTTATTACCGCGATGATGGTATTCCCGGGCTGCTCTTCAATGAAGCCAAAATCCCTGTCTCACCTCACACCATCCACAAAGACATCTTTGTAGTGAAAAGCGACCACCGCGATTTTGAGCGTAACTCGTCTGGCTTCGATCCAAGCGTCTTGGATCATATCCCCCTGAATAGGCGCTTCTGGGATTTCGAAATTGGGGGCGAGCCCTATCGCGCAATCATTCTTCGCGATCTCGCCATCCTGGATACCGAGCCAGGCGAGCCACTGCCGCTTCCCAGGCTAACCGTCTTCTATGCCGCACCCAGCATGGATATTGATCAGCAGATGACCGGTCTGGCAATCGCTATCGGCGTAGTGGGCTTTCTCGTCCTAGTCCCCACGCTGCTGCTCGCCCTGTGGAGCATTCGACGGGCGGTTGCGCCACTTAACGACCTGGCTTTCGCGGCATCCACAATTTCGGTGGATCGTTGGAAGTTCGAGCCCTCTGACGTCGCCAAATCCACGGAGGAATTGGTGCCGCTGATCGGCGCAATTCAGACAGTGCTGGAGGGCCTCGAAGCTGCCTTTACGCGTCAACGGGAGTTCCTCGGCGACGCAGCGCACGAGTTGAAAACCTCGCTCGCAATCCTGAAGTCCACGCTCCAGGCCATGCTCAACAAACCGCGAGAGCGTGACGAATATGAGCGCGGTCTCACCGTGATGAATGGCGACTGCGAGCGTCTTGAACGGCTCCTGAATCGCATGCTCCAGACGGCCCGTGCCGAACAGCGGATCGCCAAAGGGCAGGAATACGTGGCTGACCCAGTGGACGTTGTCTCCAGTTGCGAGCAGGCCATAGCCCGACTTGCCGAATTTGCGGCCGCACGCGAAGTCGCCATTGAATTCACCGCGGAGAGCGAAATGATGGTATGTGCCGAGGCCGCCGATCTTGAACTGATCTGGCTCAACCTGCTTGAAAACGCCATTCAATACAGCCCGCGCGGTTCCTCAATTACTTTGAACGTGCTCTGTTCCCACGCCGTAGTGGCGGTTTCGGTGGCAGATCACGGCTGCGGAATCGATCCGACGCACCTTCCTCATATTTTTAAACGTTTTTATCGAGCGGATTCTTCGCGCGCACGCGCCACCGGGGGCTTTGGTCTCGGCTTGGCAATCGCGAAATCACTAGTGGATTTCTATAAAGGACGGATCTACGCTGCAAGTGAGCCAGGCCGCGGGACCTGCATTACTGTCGAATTGCCGATGCATAGTGCAATAGAAGTCGCTAAACGCGGCGTCCACGAGAGGATCGGGAATGTAGCTGTATGACCTCTTCTCCGATGGACCAATAGAGCGCAACCTGCGAACCGTGCGAGAGAGACGCATGAGAACGCTGCGATCCACAGCAGAGATATTTCGCCAGACGCCATGATTCAACAAGCAGATGAAGCGAGGGCACTGCACGAGGTCCATCGTGGAACACGTCGATGCTTGCCCAATGGCAAGCGAAGTTTGGACAAAAGATAGCTATCGCTTCGATGTTACCTGTCCTGGCAAGCCGAAGGGTGCCAGCATAACTATTCAGTTCGACATCCCGGGGACACAGCATGGCAAGGTGGACATCTTCGCGTCGCCTGACGGATCGACGAGCGTCACGAAGAATCCACCGATCATTGCGTCAGCTCAGATTGCGGTGATATCTCTCTAGATCACCCAGTGCTTGCGCGTTGCGGTCTTCACTCGCGATTCATTGAGACCTCACGTCACCTGTGGAGGTTTCAAGGGGCCCTAGTCGAGAGATCAGAATCGAGGTCCTAGGAGAGAGCTCGTGAGAAACAGAATCACCAATTCTTTTCAAATACAACTTTCTTTTCAAATACAACTTTGTGGATTCGGGCGATCTCATCTCAGAGCTTGCTCTGTCGCCGGCAATTAAGAAGTTGTCATTTCCGGTTTCCCGAAGAGTGGCAAGACGCATCATCGAACCATGTCGAAAAAGGTCGTGGGTCATTCATCGCGCAGAGCAATCATCGGATTGACCGCGGCCGCTCGCCGCGCAGGAACGTATGCCGCGGCCAGCCCAACGCCACACAGGGCAAGCACGGCAACAGACAGCGCTAGGGGATCATAGGGCTTTATTCCGAAGAGCATGCTTGCAATCAGGCGTGCGACGGCGAGTGTAATGGGCAGGCCCACCCCGACACCGAGCAAAGCAAGCATCAGGGTTTCGCGAAGGATAGATGAGACGACTCGACCCTTGTCTGCGCCGAGGGCCATGCGTATTCCGATTTCATGAGTTCGTCGCGCGACAAGAAACGAAATCACGCCATAAAGGCCGACCGCAGTCAGCAGTACCGCCAGGATCCCGAAGAACCCCGAGAGCGCCGCCATCAGCCTTTCGGGGAGGAGCGATTCCTGGATTTGTGTCTTGAAGACTCGAAAATCCACATTGATGGTTGGGCCTGCCGCCACCACCGCGTGCTTGAGACTGGATGTCAAAGCTGCCAGGGGCAACGCGGAATGAATCATGACTTGTTCGAAAGTATCGGGATCCCGGTCCTGAGAGGTGGGCAGGTAGACGATCGGGTCCGCCTTCTCGCGGAGGTCTTTGTATTTGGTGTCTTTCACTACACCCACGATCTCGAATATCGTTTCGGGCTCGTGCGGTGCGGCCTCCCGGCGAATTCGTAGCCCCACCGGGTTAGCGCCCTTTCCAAACCGTCGCGCGAACTCCTGGTTGACGATCGCCACCTTCGGGGAACTGGGCGTGTCCTGCTCCCCGAAGTCCCGCCCGGCCACCAGCGGCGTACCAAGCGTTTTGAAATAGCCGCTGCCCGTCCAGTTGAAATTCGGGTCGAAGCCGGACTGGCGATTCTCCCCATCGGCCCAAACCCGGTTATCGGTGCTCGAACCGCTCAAAGGAACGATGCTAACCTCCGCTGCAGCCTCAACCCCGGCCACGTTGCGCAGCCGGTCGACGATCTGCTTCTTCACCGCGATGCGGCGTTCCACAGGGAGGTGGAGCTGAGACAGATCAAGCTCCGCAATCAGAATGTTGTCTTGGCGAAAACCCGCGTCAACGGTGAGCAGGTTTGTCAGTGTTCGCGCAAACAGCACTGCGCCGGTCACCAGAACCAGCGACAGGGCAACTTGAGTGATCACCAGCCCCCGGCGCAGTCTGTTGCCGTCATGCGCAGTACCCGTTCTGGATGAGCCGCTTTTCATCGCCTCACTCGGCGCCAGTCTTGTGGCCCGAAAGGCAGGGAACAATCCAAAAAGCAATACCGTCATCGCCGCCAGCGTTGCCGCAAATCCCAACACGCGCCAGTCTGCATGCAGGTCCACAAACAGCGAGTCGCCCTCTGCGCTGAGCAAAGCAATAAGAGCCTTGCCCAGGACGCTCGCAAGAGATAGACCCGATAGCGTCCCCAGCAAAACCACCAGAACGCATTCCCAGAGGAGCTGGCAGATCAATTGACCTTGTGTTGCCCCAAGAGATAGGCGCACCGCGAACTCCCGCACGCGGGCGCTGCCACGCGCGAGCATCAGGTTGGCAAGGTTTGCGCAGGCGATCAGAAGCACAAAGCCCGCAAGCCCCAGCAGCATCCACAGGGGAGATTCGTACCTATCACGTAGCCACGAGACCCCTCCGGCCGCTGGGTCTGCCACCAGTTTGAAGTGGAGATAGTCGCGAACGTTTTCTGTGGGATAGTCTTTCCGGAGGCTTGCTTCAAAAGCGCCCGGTGAAAGACTCGCGAGACCGGCATTGGCCTTCGATAACGAATCGCCGGATTGCAGGCGGCCCATTACGGTCAGCCACCAGTCTGTGCTTGAGTCAAGCCAGTTGCCGTCCGTCCAATACGCCGACTGCGAGCAGATCGGAACTGCAACATCAAAAGCGCGACCGACCTCTGGTCCGGTAAAACCGGGAGCAGTCACTCCCACAATCGGAACCACATGTCGCCCGATGTTAAGAGTGCGGCCTACTACTCGAGGATCAGCCCCAAGTTGGCCCTGCCAGAATGCATAACTCACAACCGCGCCTTCCGCGCCGCATCCCGGCTGGTCATCGGACTCAGCAAACACCCTCCCAAGCACCGGCCGCACCCCAAGTGCATTGAAGAAGCTTCCACTCACCCACAAGCCTTGCACCAACCGTTCGTGATCGCCTTCGGTAATTCCAAGGTTAGTGGGACTCCATGCCAGAACCTGCGAGAAGACATGCTGATGATCGCGGATGTATTCCCAGAGGGGATTATTCAGTGCTGGATAGAATGTCTCCTGGCTGCCCCTTTTGCCCGGTAGGTCAGCAAGGCGAATCAGTGTGAGTTCGCTAGGATCGACCACCGGCAGGCTTCGCAAACGCACGGCATCGAACAACTGGAAGATCGCCGTATTCGCACCGATGCCTAGCGCGAGTGTCAGAATCGCGATCGCAGTGAACCCAGGGCTTCGCACCAGCGTACGGACTCCATACAAGAGATCGCGCCAGAATGTCTCAACCCTCGTCTCCCATGCTCCCGAGCGAATGTGGTGCTTCACGGAATTTGAGCTGCCCATCTCGACCCGCGCAACCCGAGCGGCCTCGTCCGCCGTCATCCCACGGCGCAGTTTGTCCGCCGTGGACGCTTCCTGGAATGCGCCCAGTTCTTCATCCATTTCACTTTCGATTGCGCGTTTCCGAAACAGCGATCGTATTCCCTGTACCACATTGGATCGTAGGTTCATCTCGAATCCTTCAGCCAGGTCGTCAGGCCTCCATAATGCGCGCAATCGCAGACACCTGGCGGTTCCAGGAGGCCGCTTCTTCAGAGAGCGCCTTACGCCCGCGCGCCGTCAGCGCATAGTACTTGGCCCGCCGGTTGTTCTCGCTTGGGCGCCATTCACTTTTCACCTGCCCGGCACGTTCCATACGCGCAAGAGCGGGCAGCAATGATCCCGGATTCACGCGAAACACGCCCTGGCTCACCTGCTCAATACGCGTCGCCACACCATACCCATGCATGGGCTCCAGCGCCAGCGTTTTCAGAATCAGCATCTCCAGCCTGCCTTGCACAACATCTCTCTGGCCCATGCCGCCTCCTCCGGAGCTTCAAGAGATAACATGCGCACCACTCGACCGTCAAGAGGAACATCGACTTCGACACGTGCATTGCACTGGCATAATAAGCGCATTCTTGCCGAAGTCGCTCATCGACAATCTCCGCATCCTGAGCTGGTTTCGACAAGCGTCTAACGAATCCTGTAATCGATTGCCAGCTTTGTTGATATTTTATGTGGCCTCTACAGCCTCATTTCGTCTTGGTCAGGGCCATTTCATGAATCATGACAACATAACTGACATCGCAACCTAGCTGCGCTTTTGTGGTGCACTACAGGAACGCAGATAGTCGAAGGTCGCCTCCATGGAGACACCTGGTGGGAGTTGATTGCCGAATTACGGTAATGAACCAGCAGAAGTAACGAGAGGGGAGGAACTGAAACAGAACGGGCGTCCCACAAGGAACGCCCCCTTTGAAATTACAGGCATTCGCTGAAATGCGCTGAATCTGGAGCCAGTTACCAGATGACGGGAACTATGCACGACGTCCTAATTGACCTGTCGTGCGAGACCAGTTCAATTCCTTCGACCAACGCCGTCGCCGCGATCAGTCGGTCCTGCGGATCTTTCGTGTAGGACTCGGGGAAGCTGACCGCGCGCGCAGCGATCTCCGGCGTAATGGGGAGCACCGTCATTTTCGAAGCGCACTGTCTGACGAAGGATCCTACGCTGAGAGTGGTTTCTTATCCGCTTCTTTTCGGCAAGCCAAGCCAACTTCAATAGGGCAATTCCTGCAATCGCAAGTCCACCTTGAAGACGAGCGGCGGGGATGGCATCTTTGGCGCGCTTCGACAGTTTCTCCGGCTGAAGAGCGAGCCAAATCACGATGTGGGTGTCAAGGAGAATCGTTCGGGCAGATTTCAATCCGAGACGGGAATCGTGTTCTCAATGTCTCCAACAATGCGTCCCTTTCCTGCCAGAAAGCCGAAGATTTCGTCACTATTGGACTTAGCCCGGATGATCTGAACAACCGGTTTGCCGTGCTTTGTAACCACCGCGGGTTGACCGCTTTCGACGACCTGATCCATCAAGGCAAGACACTGAGATTTGAACTGAGCGGCTTTGCGGCTGCCTTCTGTCGGGCTGCTCAGCGTTTGCGTTGTGTCCCTGCAATACGCTTGCGGCATCTGCGCCCATGACACGTTTGCGGCTTGAATTGGGAGATTTGGGGTTCTTAACTTCATGAACTCGTAGTGACTCGGTTCAAAGAAGACGCTGTCAAACCTGCATTCATTGACAAGCCGCTCGACCAGCCCAACTTTGAAGGCCTCTCTATGATCATCACCATGCGTGGCACTCTCTCCCAGCATGACCACCTGTCGATGGCATAGGCCGTGAGCGACGGCCGTTAACGCATCCCATCCGGTGTTGGCAGCGGCGGCAAAAATCACGGCGTGTGGAAGCACGACGCTCAATAGAGCTACCAGTACGGCCTTAACTGAGAGTCTTACATTCACATTGTTACCGCGACGCATTCGTCGAGCGCTCGAGGAACCCCGCGCGGGTTCGATGCTTTGAATGAACCCGAATCACGAGCCGGAATCCTTTGTACGGGTACGGATTGATGCTGACCGGAGCTTGCCCCGAACAATAGAGGGAGAGCTGCAGCATGCCCAGCCTGGTACGGTCACGGCGTGTGTTTTACTCCTACTGGCAGCTATGAATGCTTTTCTAGTTGAGCTTTGAACTCTGGCGCGGTGCGAACAATGGTGCCATTGAGGAGATCCGGCGCCGGGGCTACTGCAGTCCATTTGGATGCCGGAGGATAAGCCGCAATCACGTCCCACCAAACGCCCTTCCGACTACAACATGCCGGCCGAAGGCCGGTGGCACCTTGCTCCATGAGAGGGGCCAGCAAATGATCTTTGTCCCAAACCTGAATGACCCGTGGGTCGGAGAGCCTGGCAAGCGCATGAGTATTGGGACGACTCCAATCGGTCGGAAGCATAGGCTCCCAGACAGCGAAGACCCGGATATCCTCTCCAGGATGGCCTGCAAGAATTCGATCGACGGCAGAACTTCCTTCGAGACACACGGGACAAGTTGGCGACATGAGGAGCACCACTCGTTTCGCGTTTGGATAACGATTGAATGCCTGCTTGAACTGAGAGAGTGACTGCGGGGTAATCGCCAAAAGCTGTGGTTGCCCCGGAGGAGTCTGATGCCCCGCTGTGACATTGCGAAGGACCAGCACGAGGATCACGGCAACGATTCCGATCCCAATCCAATATCTTTTCGCCATAAACTACCTCCGAGGATGTTAGGGATGATGTCCAGCCAGAAGGCTGGCGACCCATTCTGGGAACAGAACAACTGCAAGCACGACGGCCAAACCAATTCCCCAGATGGCAATCTCGACTGGGCTGCGGCGCCGGCAGCTTCGTCCTCTGCGCAAGATCTGGATCAAGCCTACGCCGAGCAAAACGACGGACAAAACTATGAACTCCAGCTGGAACCTGGCGAGGAAGACACTCAGACCGAGCGCTCCCAATGCAGCCCCGATACCCCAGGGCAAACAACAGGCAAGCGTGGCCATTGCGCCGACCGCCGCGGCTGCGGGGGCAAGCGTCGTCGTTGGCCGAAAACTCCTCATCGACATCCTTCCGGCTTGCCAGCTGCGCGAATTGCCCGTTCTATCCAGGAACGCGGAGGCACTCCCTGTGCCTCTCCTTCCACAAAGTACATCCGGCATGCAATGCCGACGCCAAGCCGGTGGGCCGGAACGCTCTCGACGTCCTCGCCGTTCACCCTAACCGTCGGCGATCCCGGGAATCGACGCGCTCGGGCTTCTTCGTAGTCATTTACTGGAATCTCTTCTACATCGGTATTGAGGCCCTCCTGCCGTAAGACACTCCGAACGAGGGTCACGGTCCGGTCGTGATTTGGACATCCCGGGAGGTAAAGCAATTCCAGAATCATAGCCTCTTCTTTCCTTTACCCTGCGAGATGTCGCTCAGCGCGGGGCAAGCTTCGACTTTGCCGTTCCTCCCGCGCAGGTTCGCCCGACAACGCATCCTCGCCCGCGATAGCTCGCGTTCCAGTTTGCGCAAAGCAGAGATCTTTGTGCGGACAGAGGCGATCTTGTGTTCCAGCAACATCTCCACCTCGCCGCAGTCGCGCGGCCGAGCGTTCTTCAGGTTTAACAGGTCGCGGATTTCCTGAAGCGAGAAGCCCAGTTCCTGGGCGTTGCGAATGAATTCGAGATCGGCCACATCCGATTGCGAAAACAACCGAAAACCGCCATTGGAGCGGGCCGCTCGCGGCAACAACCGCTCTCGCTCATAAAAACGAATCGTGTCTACGGTCAATCCCGTTTCACTGGCCACATCGCCGATTTGCAGGAGTGCGCCCATCAGCAACCTCTATGTGAGGGAGCATACACCCTGAAGTACACTCCAGAGTCAAGCCCCAGAAACTCCGCTGCTGGTCTGGGCCAGTCTGAATATGCTGGTCGAGGCAGCAGCGGCGTTTCGGCAAATCCAGATCGTTCGGTGCGAGAACGAACCCGGAAATTGAAGGCAGGTATGGAACTGGCCAATTCCAAGGCCCGAACGGAGCACGGTGATGGGCCAGATGGGTCGAGCGATTTCGGCGGGGCAAAAAAATCCCGGGGGTCCAAGGTTCGGGACGACCGGGAAGGTGCAACGTCTTTATTCGTTTCTTCAATGTCGCACGACAAAGGTTGAAGGACTGCGATCTATGTCACGCGATATTCACCAGGCTCAGTCGAGAAAACTCGAATGGCCGCTATTTGGGTTTTCGTCAGAGGGAAGCCGGACGTCTCACCCGGATCGCAGACATGTCTCGCTTCCAGGGGCGCAAGGGCGGTTTCAAGTTCGGCGGGGCCGATTGTGCGGAAAGAATAATTGCAAATGGAATCTACAGTGCCATCCGCGTTGAACGATGAGTAAACTGGCGGCTATTTTTTTTTGGCCTGAATTGTCGGGGAAGGGAATTCGGTGTAGCAGAAAGTTACGCATGGACAAACGCTCGGCGCACAAAAAATGCCCGGGTTGGCGGTCTAATCCATCCGGGTGACAATGCTTAGAATTGCGGACGTTGGCGCTTCCGAAGAGATTACCAGATCAGCCCTGGACGTTGGGCGTCGATTGTGACAACCCGGGGGCGGCTCCGCATATACTCCTCTACCAGCGCCAATAACTTAGGGTCGCATTTATGTTCCTTCTCTTTGGATTTGATATCGGTCTGTGACATAGAGATCGCCACGTTGGCATAGCACCGTGAACAGTAAGAATGAATCAGCGATTGGTTCCGTCTATGCGAAAATTTTGGAGTCTGAATGCGATGCAAGGGACCACCTCCGCTATTCGTAGGTGTCTAGTTTGCCTCTTGCCACAGTGTTGTGGACAGAGGCTGAGGATCTCTGAACACAACCTGTGGCAATCCCCGCACATATGGCGCGGGGGTAGTCGACTGTTCTGCTCTGATGCTGTAAAGCGTGGCGTAGGTTGTAACACTGGATGAGTATCGCGGAGCGCCTCGCTTGTAATGGAATCCACGCATGGACGGAAGTGTAGGTTATCGGGGCAGAGTCAACGCCCACCAAATAGGAGCGATGGAGCGAAACTTGCAACGGAGGCAGCGGACGGGGTATCCAAACGCCAATAGTCGCAAAACGTCAAGAATTCGCAACCTGGAACGACGAAATTCATTCAGGGAACCCGCAGCTTATGCATCTGTGCAACATCACACCTCTGTGAAATCGAGCTCGCTGCCCTTTAGCAGACCGTCAGTTCTCGGGATGAAACATGAAAATCACAAGAAGGAAAGCTAGAACCACCGCCAGCAATATTAGGAGTACAGAAATACGGCAGGTAGGCTGCTTTTCCCTCCTCCGAATGAATGCTCTACCTGTAGGGTTCTCTTCGAAGGCCATATACGACAACTTTTTCTAAATAAACTTATGCGCTGCCTGCCTGAATCTTAGGAGAAACAAGAGTCAGACAAACAGCGCAGCGGACCGCACGATTGCAAGTCAGCAATCGGGTGTTGGCTGCGGTCATGAACCTGTCGACAGCCCAAGGAGAGCAGACCAAGCACCAAATCTTAGATGCAGGGACTGTCTGAGAGATGGCCGTTGACGAGTTCGAGATTATTGCCGTCCCCGACTGTTTCAGGAGTATAGTGGCTGCGCGCGTTCAGGGCGCAGCTTTTTCAGTTGTTCATTACTCGGGGGAGGAAATGAACTTTGAGGTGCGCCCTGTTCGCACCTGCAAGAATTGCACCTACTGCAAGCACTGCGCCAAAGAGACAGGCCCAGTCCGCGCAATGCTGCATACCATCCGGCCGAAGACAAATATTCAATCAACGTGATCGATCCTCGCGCAAACGTCTGCCCTGCCGACTACCTAGACGGATACGCGAGAAGGGATGTAGGCGCTTGCCTGCAAAATCACTTATGGCCCGTTCGGCGCAAGCTTGAGAGCCTTGAACGTCACATCGACCCCGGGCCCGCCCGGAGCGGAGGACATGATGCCAGCCTCCGCTTTCTGCTAGGTTGGGAAATATCCGATTCGCACCGACAAGAGCAGGGCCTGGCCAGTGACCAGTCGCTGGTGGCGAGTGAGAGAGAACAAGGGCAGGGAAGCGTGGTGGGCGGCTAGTGCCGCGAGTCGTAGGCGCCGGGCGATAGCAGAATCCTGGGATCACTCGTCAATCATCACTCACACTTGCGACTGTGTTGGTTGGGGCACTAACTAGCCACTCGCCACTGCTTTGATCGACACCAACTAGCCGCATTTAATTGAGATGGCACGGAATGTCAGAGGCGATCTCCTCATCGTCATTCTTGCGCGAAGTGGGGTGCTTGAGTCTTTTATGTTCCAGGAATCGAGCCGAGAACCAGAGAATCATGTCCGCTGGGAAGTCTAACCCTGCAACGGGATTCGGCATCTTCTCCCCACAATGGGTACAAGCTGCGGAGACCGGGAACATGTCGTCGTCATAACTGATAGCGAGTTCTGTTCTGAGCGCCATGGTCGAGATGTCTTGGAACGGGATTATCACAGAAGAGAGAAGGGAATGCCTTCCCACTTTGGTTCTTTATGGACGGCGGAAAGGTACCTTCAACGCAGGTACCTACTGGTTAGAGAGAGAAGGGCGGTCCAGAGGGTCGCATAGCCGTAGGACGCTCCAGCGACCGAGTATGTGGAGATGCCAGAGGGATCATCATCCGCTGCTCCGGCCACCAATCCGGGTCCCAACTCTTCCAGAAATCGTTGGAGACCAGAGTCGGTCCTTCGTTGGGGCGGTTTTGTTGTCGGGACCGGTTGCGATTGCAACGCAACTCACCGTATGCGACTGCGTTGGCGACCGATTTCCCATCGGTCAACAACAAGCACGTCAACGTTACCTTTCATTTGGAAGATACATTTGGCTGGCAGGTCAGGCTTTCAAGGCTTGGCTAAACTCGATCATTTGCAGACGTCCCAAAGAACTAGCGCTCCAAAACGTGTTCAACGCGCGCCACGTGCGGCTGGAAACTGGTGGCGAGCGATTGGAGTTGTCTTTGCACCGTTCTCCGTGAGGTTACTGCAATTTGCGCAGAATGATCTTGGATAACTCTCTTTGCCAAGTCCAAGCTGAGTTGCAGCTTAATCTTAGTGCTACGTTTCATTCTTGTCTCCAACTGGGATTGTTAAGTTCTCACCGTTGGTGAGATGAGTGAGTGGGGAACTGCGTTGCCGAAGTAAGGATCTCAATGATGGCGAACTTGAAGCTGGAGTTTTGTGAACCTGGCCCGAACAATGCCGGGGCAACTTTTTCTATACTCCGTCCGAAGCGCCTCGTTGGGATCGAGGGAAGCGGCACGGCCGCGGAATCAAGGCCGCGGTCAGACCGGAAACCGCGAGCAAAGTACAAACGGAGAGGATTGTAATCGGGTCGTGACCACGGACCCCAAAGAGAAACGCCTTCATGGCGCACGTGGCGAACCACGCGGCAACAAGCCCCGAGACGAGACCCAGCGCAAGCAGGAGCGCAGCCTCCTTGAGCACAAGGAGCAGCCCGTCGGATCGCTGCACGCCGAGCGCCGTGCGAATGCCCACTTCGCGGGCGTGACGGCTGACCGAGTAGGTCATGAGACCGTAGAGGCCGACCAACGCGCGGGAGAGTGCGATGGCAGCGAAGACGGTAAGCAGCGAGGTTTGGAACTGGCGTGGCGCGCTCCGATTCAAGTTCCCGCATAGTTTGAATGTTGACCGCGGCGAAGTTGGGATCGAGGCAGTGCAGAATCGTGCGAACGGTGGCTGCGAGGGATTTTGCCGGAAGCGAGGAGCGGATGGCGATGTATCCACATGCGCGAAACAAAGTGATGCGAGGCAGGTATTTGTATCGAGCGAGCCCGGCCGGAATTGAGCTCACTTGAGAGGCCAAGTCGAGGTGCCCAGGGCTGTCGTTCTGAAATCCAGTCAGGGGGTGCCTTCCACAAGAACACCCCTGACCCTGACTCCGGCCACGTTAGCAGAGGGCAGCCGGTCGATTGGACTCGCCGATGACGAGGTTGCATCAAAGTGGCCCAATTTCAATAAGAAAACTGCTAACTCCTGCGGATCTTTGCTAACTGCATGATGCGTTCAACATTGGCGATGCGTAAAGCCAACCTGCGCCTCATTTCTTCAAAGCCTCTAGGATCTCCGATTCCAGTGCATTCATCGAAGTGTTTCAGACTGGCGCGTAGGTATTCGAGAAATTCCTTGGGGGACTGAGGACTCATCGGAGTGAATATATCGTTGCCCAGTTCCTGAGGATAAGCTGTGATTTGCGTCACACCATTTGTTTGGTTTCGCCCTTGGCTCCGATCGAAAGAAAATGCCTCCAAACTGGATGGAAGGTACTGCATAAAAGAGGGAGTTCAAAACCAGCCTGCCATCAGGACTGGAGCAAGATGTGATTTGCGTCGCTCGACATTGCTGTTGGGAAGTAACGACTTTCCAATGCTGAAGGATCTGACGACAGCGATGGCAGTCGCTGGTTCTTCCGGGCGATACCATAGTCCGTGCCATCGGCACGGTCATGCCCACTGTGGACATATGCGATCTGGTCGTCCGCCCGGCGATTGGGAAACGTTAGCCGATAGATCCCACCGCGACCTTTGCGATTGGTTTATACCAAGACCAATTGAAATCGCGGAAATGTCATCCTTCTTCACGCGATTTCTTCTCCGCCCTTAATTGCGCTCTCAGGAACGATGCTCGATTCATCCAACACGTAATGCATTCCCATCAACCCAGACCCCAATGCCGGCGCGTACCTGCCGGGCCGGATGCTGGCCAACGTTCCGGGCTTGAAAAAAAGCGGACTCTCTCTTCGACCGGCTATCCCCTTTGTTATCAGCAGCTCCTCGCAAGCCTAAGCATCGGCTTTGCTCGGTCAACCGCTTGCAAACATTCTCGATTGATTACCCGGCGCCAGCTGCGGCATAATGGCGCACCTCAGGGAACTGAAATCGAAAGGAGATTCTGGCCGTGAAGCTTGCTTCTATTCTGCTTCTCTTTCTGGGCTCGATAGCATTGGCGCAGGCCCAAACCGGTCCCTGCACTGAAGACAGCATACGCATGGGCGGAATGCCGATTGCCGACGATGCTTTCTCCTACATGCCTCCGTACGGCCGACCTGTGATTGGAAATGCCGGAATGAAAGAAGCGGATTCGAAGAGTTTTTCGGAGCGCACAAATATTCAGCGGTCGTGGGAGAACGATCACCATGTCGTGATAACACCAGCCGGTGATATGGCCTATGAATATGGCACGCTTCGCATGAGCTATGACAGCAAGTCAGAGGGACACCAGGAATTCGAGGCAGTCATGCTGTTGGTATACAAGGCGAAAGGCAACAAATGCGAACAGGCTGCGCTAACCATGCAACCGCTGGAGCATCAGAAGAAGAACTGACACGAGCCAGTTTCGGTCTGGAACTCATACTTTGGTTCAGGATACGTGGCTTGCCTATCGGAATGTGTGTGGTCATGGCAGTTCTATATCTCTACCGGATCGTAATCTGCAAGACATGCGGCTCACGGATCGATGTCGAATTTCTCGGTCCAGCTTTGAACGTGAGAATTGCAGGCACGGTCATCTATCCGATTCAACTCCTGTGTGTCACATGCGGCGAGTCGAACCGTTACACCTATTCTGACCAAATGCTCTTCGCGAAAGATCACCCGCCAAATCGAATGCACAAGGCTGGGTAAGTAGACAAAAGAGGCTAAAACCGTTGATGTCAATGACTACAGCGCCTGGGCCCTTCCTCGAAGTAGTCCGGGAAGGTCTGAGTCGACGGGTTGACGGACGGCACCTTTCCGACACCCTAGAAGATGATGCTGTTTGCGAGTCCCGGCTCAACTTTCCCGGCTATTCTCAGACGATTCGAGGGGCCGGATTCTTAGTATTGTAGGCGACGGCGCAGACTGCGTTGCCGCTGTTTTTCGCCGAGCGATTTTAGGAAACAGTCCGGGGATTGCGAGAAGCATTATTCGCAGTGGATTGAAAAAAGGCAAACTGCGATCCCAACAAGTCGTCACACTCGTCAAACCCGTCGGGAAGTCATCACATTGAAGTATTTCATGCACTCCTCCACGATCCATTCACTCGGCTCGCCGGTTTTCACTTCATTCCGAAGCCAGTTGAGTATCGTTCCATATTCTTGTTTCTCATCGTCGGTCAGAGGCAATTCGCGAACTTGGGCGGCGAATTTCTGCACGAGCGCATCGAGGTCGGCGAGTGTGATGGTGCCAGCCATACACCATCTTTAACCGAAATGCCTGTGAATTAGGCGGTACGAAATTCCGGTTTATGAGAATGGTAATGGGAAGGGCTGACGACCGATCAAGGATCGAGCAGGCAAGTTCGAACAGGCGAATCATGGCGCGCAACTTCTTGACGAGATCGGTGAGATGAGCGCACACATGCAGGCCAAACTCCTGCACGTGATCCAGGATGGCCGATTCTGCCGCCTCGGTGGGCAGGAGTGCACCACCGTCGACGTGCGTGTTCTGGCTGCGACCAATGTTCAAATGGAGAACGCACTGCTTGAAAGAACTTTTCGCGAAGATCTCTATTACCGCCTTAACGTGTTCACCATCATTGTTCCTCCGCTCCGGGAGCGGTGCGAGGAGATTCCGTATCTGATTGGGGAGATCATTCGGCGTTCGCCGGCAAGAATGACGAGTGGCCGGGAATGCAGCTTCCCACCTCGGCTGATGGAAGCGGCGCGTCGCTATGACTGGCCGGGAAATACCAGGGAACTGCGCAATTTTGTTACGCGGACCATCATCTTGAAGGACCTCGATGGCGCCATCCGGGAACTGGAGACCAAGATCGTCACATCAAGTGGAGTTACCTATCAAGACTATCAATGTGGCGCTACGTCCCACCGTTCGGGCATGCGATCGATCGTGCGCGACGTCACGAACCGGACTGAAGGCCAGATGATTCAGACTGCGGCAAAAAGTCGTGGGCCCAGGACCGACTGAAGGCCCGATAGGCGCTGGATGGAGGCGGTTTACCCGCCTCATTGTGCCGAGAGACGATTTCTCCGCTTCGTGGCATTATTCCACCCAGATCAGGTGATCCTAAATGCTTCCATTGAGACTTCCATGCGTTCTTGGCGTAATCCGGTGCTCCTTGATTTTGTAAAGCAGCCCACGGTAGCTGATGTTCAAATATTGTGCGGCGTGGCGCCGGTTCCAACCGGAGACTTCCAACGAAGGGGTGGGGGTATGAAGACACTTTGTATTCTCGTCGTTGACGACAATCAAGCCCACGCTGTTGGACTCGTTGAGCTGTTGGAGATTCATGCCTTTTCATCCCTCCACACATCGACGGGTGTAGCTTTGCGGATTGCGGTAAATCAATCACTCGATGCTGTACTCCTCGATGTTCAATTACCTGATATGAGCGGCTATGAGGTCTGCCGGAAACTACGCCAAGAAAACAGAACGGCGAACATTGTGATTGTGTTCTATTCAGGTTCTCCATGAGGCGATAGAACACAAGCTGAAACCCGGAAAGCTGTTGACAAATGACGACGTGGAAGCGGCAGCCATCGAAGGCGCCGTTCAGCGCTCGCGGCCAAAGCTGATGACGGTGAGCGCGGTCCTTCTCAGAGATCCGGCATCGGTTCCGACGTCATGAAACCGATTGCCGGCCCCATTTGTCGGCGGCATAATCACGTCAACCATTCACGTCCTTATCCTGGCTCCCGTGTTCTTCGTCGTGATGAAGGAAGGGGCACTGAAACGAGGGACTCAAGTCCCTCGGGATAAGGACTCAACCCTAAGCCGCAACGATTCCGTTGCGCAAATGCCGCATTACTGAGAACACTGCCTAAGAGAGCGCAGCACGGCGAGCCGTTCTAGGTCCCTTTTCACTCGCAAACAATCTCTGAGAGCGCTGCAAGAGCATCTAAGGTATTGATTTGATTGGCGTCCCCGGCGGGATTCGAACCGGCGTTGCTGCTGTGAAAGGGTGGGGTCGTTGAGCCATTAAGGCATTGCTGAGAACCGCCAGCACGCATCAGAACGAATCGTAGCAACATTAGCGAACAGCTTAAGTGCTCCGCAAGCCAGCGACGTCGCCATGGTCGAGCTCTATAGCCTCAAGGGCGTAGGGCCTGCACGAGCGAAGTGGTTCTATCGAAGCGGGCGATTACGATTCTGCATCAAAGCAAACTAGAGATGGACCGAGGCCGGGGCGCGGTAGCAGGCCAAATCTTTCCACTCTTTGAAACGGGATTGGAAATCCATGCAGGATCTATACACAATACTTCTCCTGTACACTCTCCGTGTCGCTCTGGTTTCGCTCGAACAAAGCCCCGATTTGGACCGTGATTATCCGGGAATCCGCGATCTCACATCATCGCTAAAACAACAGATTGGAAAGATTGAAAGTCGCGCTCATCTTGTACACGACGGATGGCTTCGCCCCGATTCGGCGACGGCTCGAAAGGCACAGGTGAAACGAAACCTGACGCCGAAACCCCCTGTAACGGCACGAGCTAAAGCCTCACTCGCATCGATCCGAGATTCCAAAAGCTCCTGACCATCCCGCAACCACGGTCCTGCCCTCGGAAACAGCAGACGTAGTCTCCTTTGACAAAAGCGATAATGGCTGAGGCGGCAGAGGCCGATCCTTTCAGGGCTTATAACCTGTTCTTCCAACTACTTCGAAGGTCTGGGAGTAGGCCATAACACTCCAATATGCGCAGGAAACTCGTCGATCACTGGTGGAGAATACGGGTCGAACAATTTATCACCGAAGCGCGGCCGCCCGTCTTTTCCAGTAGTCACGCGCCTCAGCACTCGATACCATACACACACCTCGATGAGGTCCATGTCTGAGAATCGCCGCATCCCGCCGATCTGGCTGATGGGCCTGGGCAATGCCACCATGGGATTCAGCACCGGCCTCGTGTACTTCGTGCTTCCTCAGCTTCTCGCCGCGGACCACGTTCCGGAAGGCCGCATCGCCACGATGACGGCGATCGCATTCTCCACAAACTTCTGGTGCATCCTCTTCGCACCGATGCTCGATGTTCGCTTCAGTCGGCGTTGGTACGCCACCGCCCTGGCCGCATCCGGCGGCCTGTCCGTCACCATGGCCCTCTTCACTCTGCAGCATTACCTCCTCCTGGAAGTCGCCATGGTGGTGAACACCCTCTCAGTTACGCTGTCCAGTTCCGCACTCGGAGGCTGGCTCTCCGGGGTCGTTGCTGCAGAAGACAAAAACTTCCTTAGCAAATGGATGAACATCGCGCTGGTTTCCGGAACCGGCATTGCATCGGTTCTTGGCGGCGAACTTGCCCGCCTTCTGCCCATCTCCCTCGCGGCTCTCGTTCTCGGCCTGCTCGTCTTTCTGCCCGCGTCGATCTTCCTGTTGATTCCTGCGCCCGGACCCGACCGCCGACTCGCGGCCGAAAGCTTCGAACAATTCAACCGGGAAGTTCTCCTGCTATTCCGTCGCCGCGAGGTTGTTGTGGTCCTGCTGCTCTTCCTCGTTCCCTGCAGTACCTTCGCGCTCCCGAACCTTCTTGGCGGACTCGGCGCCGACTTTCACGCTTCAGAGCGCCTCATCAGTCTCTCCGGCGGCATTGGCGCCTTCTTTCCCGGCATCCTCGGCTGTACCATCTTCCCGTTCATCGCCAAGCGGATACCCTTGCGCTTCTTTTATCTCGCCAACGGCATCCTGGGCAGTCTGTTCACCCTTTCCCTCGTAGTACTTCCCCATGCGCCGCTCAGTTTCGGCCTCGCGCTCTTAGGCGAATTCCTCTTTCAGGCTGTGGCCTTCTCCATCCAGATCGGCATCGTCTTTGAGGCCATCGGACCCAATAACCCGCTCGCCGCTACCACCTTTTCGTTTCTCACCGCCGCCACCAACGTTTCCGTCACCTACGTGATGCTCATCGACGGCCATGCCTACACAGCGGGCGGAATTAGAGGCATTCTTGCCGTCGATGCCGCCATCGGGGTTGGCACATGCATCATCGCTGGACTGCTTCTCGCTAAATTTGACCGGCGGGCCAATGCCACCCCTCCGCTCGACCTCGAACTTGCTGAAATTGCAAATTTGCAGGACTAATCATCCGCACTTCCCAAGCGAACTTGCGTTATTTTCCCCGGAAGCAACGCACACGATCCTGTCAGACTGGGAAGATTACGGTCAAACCGTTGAATCACCGAGCGGCGGACGCATACTGGTCTCGATAACCAAGAAGCGTTCCGCCAGCGTCGGGCAGTTTCAGGGCCTTCGCTGCAGATCTCCATTGCAGGAGACTGCGCGGACGTCGTCACGGGAGTGTTCTGGGTCAGAACGGCTGCCGGAGGGTTTTCCGAAATTGACCGGTCAATCCAGGGCCAAGCGCCATCAAAGCTGTCAGCGGAGGAAAAACCCGTGAAAGCGACGCAGCAACTTCATGACTTGGGGCAAAGTCTGTGGCTCGACAACATCACTCGCGACATACTCCACAATGGAACGTTGACGCACTATAATACCTCGCAGCTGACGTTGTTCAGGCCCTTTCGATCTTCCACTAGGCGCTTATGAAGTCTCGTTTGAGGGCAGAAGAGTGAACGTTCACAGAGTGCGCACGGCTGGACATCGGAGCGAGCCTGAACGAACAGGACTGAACTCAAAGTGACTTACGATGCCGAAATGAACCCAGTCTCAGCCGCATGCACGGCTTCTGGTGAGAAGGTGCCGTTGCCGCCTGCAGACGTGGAAAATTCCGCTGATATCGTCGTCGGGCTTTCAAGAAAGTACATCGAACATCGTAGGCTCAAGCACTCGCAGATTGTGAATCCCTAGAGATTAGTCCAAGCACTCATCTATTATTCCATCCTTGCGAACGGGCTGAAGTCGAGAGTCGATGCTGCATTTCGACCAATTCAGTATTGAGGTCGTGTGCGACCGCCTTCAGAGCCATGCCATTCGATTCGGCCCTCTCGATAGTTTCTGAGATGCCTTTCTTTTCATCCTGATTTGTCGACTTGTCCAGCATTTCTTCGTCGTCTTGCAATTCGATGGCGATCAACTTGTGGTCGCGATGAATGCCGACAGGCTTCGACTGGGCGTTATTAGTGTTCTCCGTAGCGCGATTCACGACGTTCTGTTGCATCTGGAGTTCGGCAACGAGCAATGGAGTCGTTTCGTTGATCCGAATGTTGTTATGGATCGCCCGAAGTTCCGCGAGTATATCTCGCAACGTTTGCGAGTCCACGTCTCTCGTTGTCCGAAACTCAAGCCAAGCGCGGTCAAAAAGAAGAGTGCAAGCAAGATCGCCCGATTGCAGATTGAACTCAAACCCTCCCGAGGCGAAAGTTGTCGTGCAGCAAACAAGGCTTTGTACGCACGGGTTTGTATCACAAGGACTGACAGTTGGTGTAACATTCGCCGATGGCTTGCCCACGCGATGACAAAGCCGATCGGAACTGGCGCTTGCTCGTCAACGAAAGGCCAGGAGACAACCGACCGGGCTGCGTATTGGACTCAGTCGAACTCCGGAGTTTTTGTTACGTGGGGGGGACGCGGCTCTAGTGCGACTGCTCCGGCATTCTGTAAGGATTTGTGGCCTAAGAGTGCCCCTATGCCTTGCTAGATTCACGAAGAGTACAGAATGAGTGGAAGAGGCTAGTAGACCAAGAGGTAGGGGCCCACAGCAGCGGATACGACGTCGACATCCGGTTCGTGGATAATGAGCATGACGCATTCTCTCCCTGTCGTGCCACGAGGTGTGAATTGCCCGGATATTTCGATCTCTGGACCGTATTTTGCTCATTCCTTATCGCGTTCCTTGCAGGATTCGTTGCCTTCGAATCTGTCGACCACACCCGCTACAGCACTGCGGTTCGCGGTTGGGTTTTCGCTGGCGGATTTACTCTCGGGCTTGGCATCTGGTCCATGCACTTCATGGGAATGCTGGCGTGGCATCCGCCTTTTGCTTTGTATTACTCAGTGAGCAGGACACTCTTGTCGGTAGTTGTTGCAATCTGTGCATCATGGCTCGCACTGCACTTGGTCGTACAGAATCTGCCGCAAAAGTCGTTCATCTTTCGGGCTGCAGGCGCTCTTCTGGTCGGCTCAGGCATTTGTGCGATGCACTACATAGGAATGTCCGCGCTCACCTTTACAGGCCTTGTTATGTGGGACCATCTATGGCTTCTAATCTCGTTTCTTATCGCTGTCACGGCCTCCTGGGTTGCTATGGAAATGTTGCTGCGCAGTGCGACTGGAATCAAGAATCTTAGGCCGCGGTTACTTGCATCTTTTGTGATTGCCGTCGCGATATGCGGGATGCACTATTCCGGAATGAGAGCATTCATGCTCGAAAAGGGCGCCGTCAGCGTGCATTGTCCCGCGTCGTTCAGCGGGCTTGTGCTGGCCAGGATAGGCGTGGGCAACGCGATAGCGTTTACGTTTGGGCTGCTGATCCTTTCTTACCGGGATAAAGCGCGCTGGGGTCAGATGGCTAGCGATGCGCGTCTCGAAGCGGAGGAGTCAATCCGAAAACTTGAAGGTCTCGCCGCTGCGGGCAAGATTGCGGCCTCGGTAGCGCAAGAAATCAACAATCCGCTTGAAGCAGTAGTGAACCTAATTTATCTGGCTCAATCCGGGAGCGTCGGTGATGCCGAACGTGACTACCTTACTGCCGCGCAGAAGGAACTCGGAAGGATCGCGTCTATTACAACCCACACGTTACGGTTCTACCGACAGCAGAGTCTACCGGCTCCCGTTTCAATTCCTGAACTCTTCGAATCAGCATTGGAGCTTTTTCAGATCTCACTGAATAGTTCAGGAATAATCGTTGAGCAGCAGTGGCCTGCTAATCTGCCTAAAGTCGTTTGTAAAGAGGGTGAGATCAGGCAGGTGATTGCAAACCTGATTAGCAACGCGATCGACGCAATGCCCCACGGTGGTGCCTTGTGTCTCGTTGCAAGCAGTTCATCGGATGGCGTCACCATCGAGGTTTCCGACTCGGGTTCTGGAATCCCGACTGAAATCCACGAGAAGATTTTAGAACCCTTTTTTACAACCAAAGGGCGCAGCGGCGCAGGGCTGGGCCTCACGATTGGTGCGGAGATTATCGCTCGGCATGGCGGCACTCTGAATTTCGACACGATCACAGATGCGCAGCATTCCGGCACCTGCTTTAAATTCTTCCTTCCATTTGATCAAAGGAATCGACCGTAGGCTCGATTCAGTGGGTTGTCTTGGGAAACGGCCAAGTGCGGCAAAAGACACCTTGACGTGACGTAGCCGTTGCAAACTTGTAAGTCGCAGGCTACAAAGATCTTCCCTGGCACGAGAACAGCCAGCGGCTTTCCTGGACACTGGCCCAACTTCCGGGTAGAGATCTCGCTTCGCTTCAAGCGGGTCGCCGAATCAAGAGGAATGTAGTATTAAGGTCCACAGGGATTTTGCAATCTTAGATAAGGCAATGTTCCAAGATCCCGAAGGCCATTGAATGCCAAAGACAGAAGCCGACCTGCAGGCATACTCGATTTATGAACTGATTCGCAGCGCAAGTTCAGATCGTCCATTTGCGTTTCGATCCATTGAGCAGTCCAGAAACGAGACGGCCGAATGGCAAGCGGCGAACCCTGGTTTGCAGGCAATGCGCAATGCCTCATCGGAGGTTTTGCTGGCCTTCTTGCGAAACTTCAAGGAGTGGCGAGGGACAAGCGATCGAGGCGACGATTTCAAATTAGACGCGACCATGGGTGACGCCTTGCGAATTGCCATCGAAACAGCACCGAAACCTCTGCCAACTGACTTGGTGCTGCAGTTGTTGCGCAACTACGGTAGTGCCTTAAGTTGGTTACTTTGCGGTTTTCCCTTGCGTCACTTTCTGGCCGTGCTAACTCGCGACGAAATGACGGACGAGATCCGCACCGAGCTTCGCCGAATTCTGCCTCACTACTCCCCCACGGCCAGGGGAAAGATCGAACCGCATCTTGAAGAGGTGCGAAAGTTAATCGTCGAGTTGATCTGGGTGGAGGGAGAAAAGTCGCTTGACATTGGACGTGGCCCCTGGTCGCAGATCGTATTCGACGAGGTCAAGGAATATGACGAGGTCGCGCGCATCGGTTGGGAAGCGCTGCTGGGGCAGTGCAGGTCGCTCGAGCAGACTGTACCCGGCGCGAAGTGGAATAAGCGCTCAGTGGAACTGATGGCCGCGCTCGGTGAAGAAGGCGTGGCCTCCACAATTCTGCGCTGGCTTGCTCTCGGTCCGACACCGAATCAACCTCGTGAGGCAATTTCTCCAATCGAGGACTCAGCGTATCAGAAGGGCGTGATCTGGTGCCTGGGATTGCGAGCGGAGCGCGAGGCGGCGCAGGCGATCGCCGATTTTACCCTGGCTTGCCTGCGCAAAATACCCATGATTGGAGCTGTTTCGCAGAAGGTAGGGTTTGCTGGGGTACAAGCGTTGGGCGCGATGGATTGCTCCGAGGCCGTTGCGCAGCTGACGCGCTTGCGTGCAAAGGTGAAGTACACAGTCGCTCTCAAGCTGATCGAGAAATCACTGCAACAAGCGGCCGAGCGCAACGGCATCAGTACGGAGGAACTGGAAGACATTTCGGTGGAGGGATACGGGCTCGACCAGCAGGGTGCTAAAGAGATCGCGGTGGGAGATGCCACCGCCCAGTTGCAGTTGGGAACTGACGGCAACGTCTCGTTGCGCTGGTGGAACGCAGATGGCAAGTTGGTGAAGTCGCCTCCACTTCACGTGAGAAAGGCCTTCTCAAAAGAAATTCGCGCACTCGGGTCCCTGGCTAAAGAGATAGAGCAGGCATTCGCGGCGCAACGGTTCAGGGTCGAGTCGTCATTCCTCGCCCCACGCTCCATTCCGTTGCGGCATTGGCGGCAGTACTATGCCGAGCATCCTTTGCTTGGTTTTCTGGGACGCAGGCTGATCTGGGCCTTCAGTGACGGCAAGGGGTGGGAGCGCTCCGGAATGTGGCATAACGGAACGGTATGCGACGCAGCCGGGAACCCGCTCGAACATGCAGGAAATTACGCTAGCGAAAAAGCTGCATCCGACGCGATCAGAGTGCGTTTATGGCACCCGCTGGCGTCGAACGCAGGGGAAGTGCGGCATTGGCGCGAGCGCATTTTTTCCGCTGCCATCCGTCAGCCATTCCGCCAGGCTTTCCGCGAGTTCTATGAGGTGAGCGAGGACGAACGTCAGACGCGGATGTATTCCAATCGCTTTGCGGGGATCTACTTGCGGCAGCACCAGCTGGCCAACTTGTGCCGGGGACGCGGATGGGAATACCGGCTGATGGGAATCGGCTTCGACGGTCACAACCTGCCTACCAAGGGCCTCCCGCAATGGAACATGCAAGTGCAGGTACATGTGGACCTGCCACCGGATCGAGATGGTGCCCTGCGGGATTCTGGGCTGGGAGAACAGTCTGGCTTTGGCATCAACTTGTTTGTCGAGTCGAATCAGGTGCGCTTCTATCGTGACCGCCACGAAATTGCCGTGGACGAAGTTCCGGCAATGCTCTACTCAGAGGTGATGCGCGACGTAGACTTGTTTACCACGGTGTGCGCCATCGGCGAGGAAGAAAATTGGCGCGATGAAGGCGACGGCACCCTCGGAGTGTCCGGCGAACGGATAACCTTGCCGCAGCTTTCGGCGGCGATCTTACTGCGTGCTGATATTCTCACGCGAGTCCTGCCACAGACGCCGATTGCGGACCGATGCCGGCTTGAGTCCTCCCATATTGAAGTGCAGGGGCAATTGGGACGGTATCGCATTTCGCTCGCATCGGGGTTGGCGGCACTGATCACCGACTTCGGGATGCGCTGGCTCAGAATTCCGCAGAAACTTCTGGCCGAGGTGCCTCTGGATCTCGACGACTTTCCCATCGAACTGGACTATCGAACCGAGTTAATCGTGCGCAAAGGATACTTACTGGCCGACGACTGGAAAATCGAAGATCCGGAATTGATACGCCAGTTCATGCCTGAGTAACCCTTCAATCTGAGGTCGCGGCGATCTGTCCTATCGCGATCATGAAAAACTGTTACACAACTTTTCTACGGAGGCCAGGTCCAAGTCGGGGCTTGGCGGGACTCGCCGTGCCGGATTTTTTCCCTGGCGCGATGACTGGATCCCGCGCACATGGCGCGCCTGCATCCTGGTGTCGTGACACGGCGGGAACCTTGCGTCTTCGCTTTTGAACCTGAGGAGGAGATGAGGTAGAAGAGGGATCGTCTCTCCGCTGCTGCTTGAAGCTTTCGGTCCTGTCACACCCCCGACGTGGAAATCGCCGTGAGGATAGATCTGCCCTTCATGACGTTCGTAATTTCCCCAAAATCCCAAAAGCTGGTATTCCTAAAGTACCAATTAAGGGCCAATTTGGAACCTGCGCCCCAATTCGGCGATGTGTCCGCTGTCTTGTAAGGAGGATTATGCGAACCCATATTGCACTAGCCGCACTCTTCTTCTCGGTCTCGGTTTCTGTCTTCGCTCAGGAGAGTCAGACAACAGCGACTCCCCAGACAGAAAATCAGCCCCAAGTCGCGCCGCCCAACGAAACCGCAGCTACGGTGTATTTTTACCGCTACAAGCAGTTCGTCGGCAGCGCGCTCGCTCCTTCCGTCTATTGCGATGAAGGCGAACTCGCTCGCATGGAGAACGGGCGATTCTTCGTGGCGAAGTTCACACCCGGCAAACACGTTTTCCGCTCCAACGATAAGCAGTCTGGAATCGAGTCGGAATTGAAAGCCGGAGAGGAATATTACATTCGCGTGGAACTGGTTCCCGGTGCCATGAAAGGACATGGCAGGCTCGTTTCGGTCCAGGCAGAGCAAGGCGCCTATGAAATCAAGAAACTCAAACCTCTTGATTCCGATAAGGTAAGGGACAGCGAACATGTTCCGCCCGTAGCATCGAGTCGCTAAGGCTCCCTGCGGAGACTCGCAAGTCCGAACGAGACGGGGACATCGATGTCGCTCGAGCAGAACTCGCGAACGTGCTTTGCTCTGCGGTCTCGTTTTGCAATGCAGAAGGACAATTGGGCAAGATTCCATGATCCATCGTCATTTAGGTTTGGGAACCTGGCCCACCCGGCTACGGTTGATAGTTTGTTGCGTACTCCGTATGCACATTTGCAGCGTTGTAGCCAGAATAGATGACGATCGCATTTCCCGAAGGTTCCACCGCAGCGGCTTCCGGCGAGATGTAGGTGCCCGGTCCTGAGAGACTGACCGGAGTGCTCCAGGTCCCTGTCGCCGTGGCCCTAGTGGCTGCGCGGACAGCCGGAGTCCCGCTGCTTGACAACCAGATGGCCAGCGACGCGCCATTGGGAGCCAGAGCGAAATATACCTGACCGACACTGGTGTCGTTGCCGGATAGAACCACAGGCGAGGACCACGTGTTACCGGTGATTGATCCATTGACCGCAAGCGCCTGCGACATTGGGTATGTGATGGACTCGTAGACCAGCGTCACCTGCCCTGCATCGTCACTCGCCAGATCGGAAATGATGATGGAACCCTGAGGACTGACGGCGGTTTTGAACGCGCTCCATGCGCCACCTGAGTTGCCCTGCGTGGCAGACGTGTAGACGCCGGAACTGCTCAGCGCCAACAGGATCGCTCCGCCTCCAGAATCCAGCGCTACTCGGGCGTCATGCGCTGCTCTGTCGGGCCCTAAAAGTGCACCCGAGTTGACCCAGGTATCAGTACCTGGGTTTTGCCGCGAGGCATGCAGAACATAACTGTTTAGGGCACAGCCGTATCTCTGGCAGACAGCATTGTAGGTTTCCCAAGTCACAATTACCTCGCCAGACTCTCCAATTCCCGCATGATCGGCAATGAGATGCGCGCCGCTGGCAAGTGTCTGTTGTGCACTCCAGTCGCCCCCCGCGGGACGGAGGACGGCCATTACCGAACCGCTGGTACTCCTCGGACCGCCACCCACTGTCCAGGCTATGGCGGCATCTCCTCGAGAATTCATCACATAGATAGGGTGTGACGCGGCGGGGATGAGAAGCTGAGCGGGGTCCCATTTCGAACCGGAGGGGCGATCGGCAGTCCACACTCCGCTTGAATCACTCCACACCGCTGTAGCAAATCCCGCCGTAGTGATTCGAACGGCTGGAAAGACAGAGGTGGTCTGGAGGGCCGGAGAGACCTCACTTACCGTCCCCCAATTGCCGCCGCTCGCCTTCGAGACCGACCACAGCTGGTCCTGGGTTGTGCGCTCGTCCCAGAGAGCGAGCGAGTTGCCGTCCCCATCAATGGTGGCCGCCGCCTCCCAGCCTTGGCCGCCGGTACTAAGTACTACGGGTTGAGTCCAGGAACCGGTCTGCGCGGAGACCGGCGCTACCACCCCAACTGTAACCGCAATGCAAATCAATCGAATTGTCGCACGCATGCTATTCATCTTTTGGTCCTCATTCGTCGACATAGGCTGGCAACTAGTTGTGAATAGCCGCCAGCTACGGTGTGGCTGAATCCAGCTGCCGCGGCGTCGGGCAACCTTTCCATTGAGCCCGACCTGCGAACCCCTATCTTTCCGCATAGCTAAGATGGTTCGGTCGTGTGTCGTGTAGGTACGATTTGTCGCGTGGATGTCATTTCAATGTAACTTTCTTGTCCGCGATCCTTCGGTCTGCGAGCCGGAAGATTGAGCTATATCGCTCAGGAAATCTATCGTTCAGAAAAAGAGCAGCTTGGCCCAAGAGCTAAACCTAAAGGCGTTTTGAGAATGAACGGACTGAAAATGCCTCGACGAAACGTTCTGGCCTTCTCAGTTGTCCTAAGAAACGGAAGCGGGGACTCGTGCGGGCGGATTGGACACGGTTTCGCCGATGGGCGTGGGGCAACGTTAGCCGCCTGAACGGAACTGATAGGTAGCGACCGGTCAGGTGCGCTGGTCGTTTTTCGCGAACAAGGACAGCGTCAGCCGCAGCCGAAGCAGGTACTGGCGACGATTGATCAAGCTGATATTCGCGGGTCGAATCCCCATAATCATCATCCGTCGGGAGCTTCAACTCTCCTCTGGAGGGTCACTTACCCTCATCGAATGAATCGCAATGGGACGATCAATTCTCTCGGTCTAATTGCTATGTAACGATTGGAACCTCAACGTGGCAGGCTGATCTGGAGCGTATAGATCCAGTTCGACAGCTCACAAGCCACCGTGAGCACCGTTTTGGCATCGCTAGTAGCAGCGGTTGTTATCGGGAGCCCCAACAGCTCTGCCCGATCGCGCTCCGTGGTTTTTGTGCTGAATTTGTCTGTCAAGGAGAAGTGAGAGGTGGATCATGGCTTATGTCATCGCTGAGCCGTGCATCGGTGTCAAAGATGCCTCCTGTGTGGATGCTTGCCCGGTAGACTGCATCCACCCGAAGAAGGACACCAGCTACGAGGACGGACGCCCAGGCTTCGCTGATGTCCAGCAGCTTTACATTGATCCGGTCGAGTGCATCGA
Source organism: Occallatibacter sp. (assembly GCA_036495975.1). Taxonomy (GTDB): domain Bacteria; phylum Acidobacteriota; class Terriglobia; order Terriglobales; family Acidobacteriaceae; genus Telmatobacter. The sequence continues at coordinate 31,571 of DASXLY010000057.1, forward strand.
TTGCGGTGCCTGTGTTCCCGTGTGCCCTGTATCAGCCATTTTCCCGATCGATGATCTGCCCGAAAAATGGAAGCAATACGCAGAACTGAACGCCAGCTACGTGCAAGGCGGGAACTTCATGCCTGAAGCATACGCACAGCACCGGAAGAAGTAAGCGAACCACCGGCCAATGCACTCGTCGAGGGCTCCAATTGGTACCGATATATTAATGAATGGTGCGCTAAATCGCTGAATCGCGGCGCCAGCCTGGCCGCCTCAACCAGCATCCGCTGGATATGCTTGTTGCGCAAGTCGTCACCATCACGTGGAAGAAGCTCCTTCGGGTGTTTTTCCTCGAGTGGCGATAACTGCGCGAATGCGCTCAAAATGCCGGCCGCTTCCGCCTCATCCATTGCTTTGGACGAGGCGATGCCGCTGTTGTCATCGGCAGCGGTCCACTTGCTCTGATTCATGATCAGGAGCGGACTTACTTCCCACCAGATCGCTCCCGCGTTAATCCGCGACTTATCGACGGCATGACTGTGATTAGGCGTTTGCACAAAGACCGGCGCGGTCGGCGGCGCCGACACCTTTCCGAATGCGACCAGCGTTTTAGATAGATCGACTGTCGAAACATGCATCGTGCAGGTGCCATGGACAGCATGATTCGGGTCGGGACGCTGCGTAGTGATCGTGGAATATCCTTTGCGTTCCAGCCTTCCCTTTCTAGTGATGGACGAAGCAACCTGCCTTTGAACTTATTAACAACGCATTCATACAAGTTATCGTCGAGTAAGATCGTGTGAGCGCGAAGTCGCATAGCAGGAAAGAAATTCACATCCCATCATTGAAACTGCCTAAATGAGGTTGTGAGATCCGGAATTGATAATCCGGCTGTCACCGATTCACTCTCGGAGTTCGCAAACAATTGGAAAACGTTCGGCAGACTAAAATATAGCTTTCAAGACAACAATATTACCTTTCAATGACACATCTTGTTGCATTCGGCTAGCCTCCGTGAGCATGGAGGTTCATCCCAATGCACCAGATGTGGAACAACATGAAAGCCGAGACCAGCCGGCGCTCCTTTGTAAAGAATGGACTTTCTGTCCTGGGTGCCACCACGGCAGGAGCCGCGCTCCTGACCAATGCTTCGCCTCTCTTGGGAGAGGACGAGAATAGAGGCCATCTAACTCGGGGCGACGCGGCTCTGCTGCGCTTCGCCGCTGCAGCCGAAATCCTCGAAACCGATTTCTGGGTCCAGTACAACGAACTTTGCGGAATTCCCGATAGCGAAGTCCCCGGCGGAACCGGCAACCCTGCATTCACTGCAGCTCTCTCTGTGCTTGATTCCGATATGGCTCAGTATGTCCACGACAATACCGACGATGAATTCACCCACCAGATTTTTCTCAATGCGTACCTGGCTTCGAGGGGTGCCCAACAGGTCGACCTCGAATCGTTTCGGACTTTGTCCGGAAGCACCGCTTCGGGATCGAGCGGCAAGATGCGTCTTACCAACCTCATGAAGCTCACGCTCGATACAAGCTGGTGGACTCGCTATAGAAGCAGCACCCATAACCCCGACCTTGATCCGAAATTCACACTTCCGCAAGCGGTCCCCACCCTGGCCGTCGGACAACACACAGCAATTCCCAGGACTGATGATGACACGATGGATTCGAACTTCCTTCAGGCCATTTGCGAATACGGCTGGATTCCATATGCCGACGATCGAACAGGGCGGCAACAGCCTCTATCCCGCGATGGCGCAGAGGGCCAGCAATGTCGAGGTGTTGCGAATCCTGATCAGTATCGGTCCCACAGAGACCATGCATTTTCAAACCTGGTCTGACAAAGCAGGAAATGCCCCTCCGCTGACTGCCAAGGATCCGGTTACCGGGGTGTCAGTTACGTTTCCTGATTTGAACTCATCGCCGTTCGGCGGCGAGGACTTCCAGACCAACCTGATCATGCCTGAACCCTGCCCGTTCCTTAGTCGCAAGCTCCCGCCGTGTTCCATCATTCGACCGACCGAGACCCAAGGAATTGCCATGAACGTCGTGAATTTCCTGACAGCAATGGGCCTTTTTATTGGTCAGTCACCGGCGTTCTTCGCAATGATGCGCGATCTGGCAGCCGAAGCAGATCGGGCCAGGCGCGATCAGCGCAACGAAGATTAAACGGAAGAAGTCTTGGAACGCTTCATGATTCGCTGGCCGATGCCATGATTGACGCGGAAGCGGGCTGAACTCACATTCAGCCTCGCTTGCCCACCCAAAAAGATCAAAGGTCATGACGCCATCGAGTCAAACGGAACGTGTGCCTTCAAAATCGCCCCGATCGAGATAGATGTCGGTGCGAAAAACGTCGTTTGGAGTTGACTAGGAGGAGATCTTAACAATCGCCAACCCCATTGGCTCTGAGGAATCAGCGTTGTTTTACGAGATCTTAAAGCAGAGTGGGTCTAACCTCGATCCTAGGTCTAGGTGCTACAGTCCACTTGGCGCTCACTTCTGTTCGCCTACATTTGATCGCTATTTGGATAAAGGAGTTCTTCTTCGGGCTCAACATGCACCACTACTTTTGCGACCCGGTTGACCTCGGGGCGAGTACGCGATCTTCGACTTGATGCGAAATCAAGTGACCAGCTCTGACGGTCAGATTCCCGTCGACGACGACATGGAGATCGGCGTAGTACCGGAACCCAACCTTTCGCACAAAGCATTTTTCCAAACCGATTACACCAGGAACAGCGGCTGCAGCTTCTTGTACATGCTGTTCGATTTCTGGAGGAGGAAATGTATCGAGGAGTTCTAGCTAGAAGCGGCACCTGTAGTTGACGCCAAGCGTTGAAAAGAATCACGGGGGAAGCGCAGAGCGCCGCCCAGTCATCTGCCTTTGCATTCCCAGTCAAAAGTGCAATAGAAATCCCAACAAATGCAAGGCTGGAAGTGATGGCATCGCTAAGGTGGTGCCATGCGTCTCCCCGGACTGCAGTGCTGTCGATGCTCGCAGCCACCCGCGAAACGAAGCGTGAAAGGAAGATCTTCAGAACGATCACACCCAGAAGCACCCAGAGGGTGTAGGCCTTAGGCAGTGGGTGTGGCGTTTGGATCAATGCAATGCTCTCAGTCGCGATCGCTATACCGACCCCTGGAAGGGCCAGGGCGAGGATGGCGGCAGCGACCGGCTCGGCTTTTCCGTGTCCATAAAGGTGCTCTTTGTCCCGAGGCTTGATTGCGACGCGAAGGAGCTGAACACATCTGAAAGTGATTCAATCCCATCTGCCACGAGCGCGAACGAATGCCCTAGAAATCCGGCCAGGCACTTGGACATGGCGAGCAGAAAGTTCGAAGCAATGCTGATGAGCGACGACCCCTGGCTGCGTCGCTTTTGGCGCCTGCTTTTCGGAGTGCAGCACTCAACCCTTCGTGGGTTTTGCCCGTAGCTGGAAGTACGCACATAGGCGCTTTCTCCCCACGACGAGCCTAATCAGGTAAAAGCCATCTTCTACGGCAGCATTCAGTAAAGCCTCAGTCCTGCTTCTGGAACAGCAGCAAGATGGTTGGAGAGTCCTCACTGGCAATGGGAAAACCTGCCCAATTTCCTTGTCCCTTGGGCAGTTCCTACATCTAAAGTTTTGGCGTTCGGACTGCTGTCCTTGGGCTGTCGACAAGTTTGGGACCGCAGCCAACACCCTGTTGCTGATTCGCAATCGCGTAACCACGGGGCCATCCGACTCGACCATCTTCACCGGAGGTCGAGACGAATGGCCCACAGCCATCTCTCAGGCAATTCCTGCATCTAATTGTTTTGTGTCTGGCTGCTCTCTGCGGGACAGTTAAACACCCGATTGCCAACTCGCAATCGTGAGGGCCACCTGCGCTGTCCGTCTTGCCTTTTTCATCCCCAAGGGAATCCAAGCGGACAGCGCGTCTCTATTGCACTTTCTGCTCATATTCTCTTTGCTCCGGGTGAAACCAATATGTCCTTCCAGTCTTCCGAGAAGTTACTTGAGGTCTTGGGGGTACGTTTTGTTTAGTCGAGCACTATGGGGAAGATGTGGAGGGTGTGAAGAAGCTCGATGCGATAGAAGAGATTGAATCCGACGTGCGAGCGAAACGGCAGGGCAACGCGCATTACACGATAAGCGGCTAAGAAGTGTCGTTCATTAGTGCCACTGCTGGCTGAGTTAAGGCATGTGCGATACCGTTCAACAAAATGAGAGGTCATTTCAGAGCGGAAGTCCAGTGTTCTCCTTGCTTCAGGACCATTATTTTTCGACTTTCAAACTGAAGTTCATAGTCCCCATCCGGAAGGTGGGGCGCACATTCAATGATGATTCTGACGTACCCCCAGACCTGCTGCTGAGATGTCGTAACTTTCTCCGCCCTGACAAGGCAGTTTGCGATGACTCCCGGCTTCTTGAGTAATCCGGATAGAAGTACGACTTGACGGGTAACGACGCGCAACACCATACCGACCCCGCCTAACCGTCCAATGATCCGTGGACGGAGCAGACAACAAAACTCGTTGTAAATGTAGATGCGAGTTTGTGTTCTCCGTTGCCCTTCAAGGTGCGGAAACAGCAGTTTCTACCGACCCCCGATTGGAACAACCGCGTGCCCGTTTCCCGGCATCAACCCAATCAGCAACTAAACTGAACGCAATTCGCCTCCTCCCAGGAGGCGGCGGTTTTTTGTCTCAATCACAGGCTACTCAACTCCGCGGCACACACGCGGGGAAGCGGACGGGGTCAGCAGGGAATGGCAGCGCAATCGCGAACAACGGCATCTTTGACGTGAACGGACCGTTCATACAAAACATCGAGCCCAGTGCAGTGTATTACGCAGTGTTCCCGTTTGGGATGAAGAATCCCGAACCGCAGTTTCGCTTCATACGGAGGCGGTCAAGCAGGGTTTGTAACGTGTGTGCAGCTACATAAATTAATCAATTAATCAATCAAACATGAGTACAAGTACCGACGCCACTCGTTCACTTCGAGACCCATCGACCGCAGAATGAACCTGCCAGTGTGGACGCTTGCCGGCAGCGGTCTGCGCAGCAGTGGCATGTCCGCCTCTTCTGGTGTCCTGTCCGCCTTGCGGTGTTGTCCTTGCGGCAACTTGCCACAAGGTTCTCGCAGGAATTCTTTCCGCCCTGCGATCTGGGCATGACTTGGTCGAGTGTTAACTCACTGCCATGAAACTTCAGTCGGCAATACTGACAGCGGTATGCATCCCTCACAAGAATGTTGCGGCGCGTCGTGACCTGAAGCCGGGACAGGGACATGCTTATACATCAGCAACCGAATCACGCTGGATAAGTGGATGCCCGGATGCACTAACTTATTCGTGGCTAACTCCACTTTTGCTTTCCCCGTCGTGACAAGCTTCAGCGCACGCATGGCGGAATGATGCGAAGGGCCTCATACGATGCATTCTGTTGTAGGACCGGTCTTCGCATCAAACTCATTTCAATTCTCCTTGCGCCTTTACAACTTCCGAACGCCAATCTTGTGATTACGAAACACACGCTCTTCCAGTTGAGCTAATAGGGCGAAGCGACAATATCCCTTTCTTTCAAAATTGGAGCGGTGAGCGAGACTCGAACTCGCGTGTGTTAGAGATTCGAACTCTAATTACCGGATCGAGAATCCAGCCTCCTAACCCTTAGAGGAACGGGCCGTAAAATTGGCGTCGGCGGCACGAATCGAACCAGCGAATCAATGCCTTGAAAGAGCATCCGCCAAACCGCGACGAAACTGGCGGCTACGACGAGCTTCAAACTCGCACCGTACTCCTCGACAGGGAGGCGTCCTATCCTTAGACGACGTAGCCGTTCTGGGGGCACGATTCGAACATGCGAGTTCTCGCCTTATGAGAGCGAGCGAGATGGACCGCTTCTCAACCCCAGATAACACAAAACAAGCCTGGTGCATGTGAGAGGATTTGAACCTCCAGAACCCCAAAGGGTCGCGGTTTTACGGACCGCTGCAGCTAACCGTATCTGCCTCACATGCACATCGTGGCGGAGAGAGCGTGGATTCGAACCCGCGACACCCGAAGGTGTTCTCGCTTTCAGGGCGAGTGCCTTAAGCCTGACTCGGCCATCTCTCCAAACCTGCCGGAAGCGGAACGAGTCGAACGCTCACATCCCGAAGGATGTCCCCCTTCGAACGGGGCGGGCTCGCCACATGCCCAGCGCTTCCAAACAAACTAGCGGTAATGAGAGGATTCGAACCTCCGGACCCGTATCTTCACCGGGTCTCTGACTTTCCGGGTCAGTTGTTTAAGCCACTCACACACATCACCCAAAATCAAAACTGACGGAGAGTATTCGATTCGAACGAATGACACCTCAAAGAGGTGTTCCGCGTTAGCAGTGCGGTGCCTTGGACCACTCGGCCAACTCTCCGCATCACGTACATTGGTGCCGGCCGAGGGCATCGAACCCTCACATCCGAGGACACTGCGTTTTGAATGCAGCGCGTCTTCCCATTCCGCCAGGCCGGCAAAGTTTTGGTAGGAGCGAGGGGAGTCGAACCCCCAAGCCCGAAGGCGCTTGATTCTAAGTCAAGTGCGGCTTCCATTTTCGCCACGCTCCTACGTTCACAATTCTGGTGCGGATGAAGGGATTCGAATTCCTTACGCCACTTAAGGCACATGCTCCTGAACCATGCGTGTCTTCCGTTCCACCACATCCGCTTGGTGCCCGAAGAGGGACTCGAACCCTCATGCTCAAATGAGCACAGCGACCTCATCGCTGCGTGTCTTCCGTTCCACCATCCGGGTGTAACTCTCAAAGGCATAACTCCCCTGTGACGACTTTGTAAGTCGCCGCTTCGAGCTCATAGTTATAGGCTCCTGGTGCGGGATGCAGGATTTGAACCTGCACGTCCGAGGACACTCGATCTTAAGTCGAGCGCGGCTTCCATTTCGCCAATCCCGCACAAACTAAAAGCCCCCCGATTTCTCGGAGGGCTTCGAATCTGAGCAATCTAATGGCGTCAGCGCACGAAGCCTCCCCATTCCAGCTGATAGCTGAAAGATGAGAGCCGATCGGAGTTGACTAAGATGACGCGCATTGATTGCATTCCTTCACTTGTTAGATACCACGATTTCATTCACGATGCAAGAGACGCAGCGTCGAATTACCTAACTAGTTCGCTGCTACCAATCTTGTCGTCCCCCGAAGCTACCGTGATGCTGTAGAGGTTGGCGCGACGCGGATGGAAAACGAGAGCCGGCCGAAAGCAGACGATGCACGTTCCGCCTGAACGACGAACGCTTGGGTACACGATGCCGCTCGATCCGGAGTACAAAAGTGAATTGGCCAGCGCCTGCGATGGACCGTAGCAATGAGGAATCGGATCGGGCTGAAGACACTGCTCGCGCTCCGAGTCATCGAGGAAATGGAACTGCCCTGAGAAGTCGGCAAGAAAATCTGCATAGGCGAAACTGAGACGTTCTGAGATCCGACCGTCTTTCAGGAAGCGGCGCTTGTGAAAGGCCACCTCATAGATAGACGTCTCGAGATCGACGCCTGAGTGCCAGGCTCCTCGTCGCGAGTCATTGAATCGACCGCCATGCGGACCCGGATGCGTGAAGGCAGCGTTCACGATGTGTGCCTCTGGAACTCCGTAAAGCAATTCGCCAGGGCTGATAGCTGCATTTCCTCCGCGCTCGGCAATCTTGCGTTCGTTGGTCGCAGCGTCGAGCTCGGTCAGGTCGCTAATCACGTTTGTCGGAAGAGACAAGACCTCGAGAACGCTCTCGGTAGCGTAAGCCGTCGGGATCAGCCGATGGGTGCCTTGCTGATCAAAGTTGCCGAGGTGTGCCACCTACTGCCCGCCCCTCGCCGCATCGAGGAGGCTACGGATTTGCTGCAGGCCCGGGATGCCGTTCCGTATTGCATAGTCAAGCGGAGCCTGACCGCCGAAAAGGGAATTGTCATTGGGTTGGGTCATCCAACGGTCTGCGTGTTCTTGCGCAAGCAGAATGTGCAGCGCCTTATAAATTCCGACAACGTAGGAAATGCGCGTCAGTTCGTCCTGACGCAGCGTCCCGGCAGCTGTTTTCATCTTGTAGAGGGTTGAACGCGGCGTTCCGCCGAGCAGATCCCCGACTTTCTCCGCCGGCAGCTGCCACTTGTCCGTGATCGCGAACAAACCATCCATCGCAGACTGGCTCAGCCGCTCGCGCGTCTCGAGCTTACTGAGATCTGGTGTCGCGTCAAACTGGTATCCGGCTGCGGCGAATGCTGGCATGGTTTCCATGGAATGCCTCCTAATCATCAGCATAAGTCCATATCGGTACAGTATCAAGTCTATATGTGGACAGAAAGGTCCACAATTTTATCCTTCAACTCGCAAAGTGCATTGTATAAAAAAGCATTTTACATATGTAAAGTTCTTTCAAAAGCATACAAATTATCATAAAATGCTTTTAAAGGTAAAATATGCGCCGAAATCAGCTTCTGCTTTCCCAGCCATATCCGGTAGAGAAAGCCCTCAAGACTGTGGGCAGTAACCTCCGCACAGCGAGGACCCGACGCGGCTTGACCAGGGCGGAGGCCGCCGAAAAGATTGGGACTGGAGTGCGCGCTGTGATGGATGCCGAAAAGGGCAAAGCCTTCACGGGGGTCGCTGTCTACGCAGCGCTTCTTTGGCTTTATGATCTGCTGCCCGCCTTCGAGGATCTTGCAAATCCGCTGAAAGACGCACATGGAGTAGCGCTGGCCCGACGCAAGGAGCCAGTGCGCGCCAGAAAGAGCCGGGGGCTAAGTAATGACTTCTAGCGGCGCTCAGGAGTGCTTCGTCTACATCACGCTTCCAGGGGCAGTATCGCCCGTAACGGCGGGTAGATTCGTCATCGAAACCGATCCGCGCGGCGATCAACTTGGACGGTTCGTGTATGGCCGGTCCTACCTCGAGAATCCCGAGGCTGTGGACATCGATCCGGTGGAACTGAAGCTAGCCGAGACCACCTACGACACGATTCACATGAATGGTGTCTTCGGTGCATTGCGCGATGCCGGACCGGACTTCTGGGGTCGTCGCATCATCGAGAAACGTGCCGGCATCCCGAAACTCCAGGAGATCGACTACCTGCTTGAATCGCCCGATGATCGCGCCGGCGCCCTCGGATTCGGCTTGAACCGCGTTCCTCCGGCACCATTGCGCAAATTCAACCAGACCATTGACCTCGGAAAGCTGCAAGAAATCGCCCAGGCCCTGGTCAAGGATGAGGTTCTCAGCGATCCGAATACCGAGCAGGTTCAGGACCTGTTGCTTCTTGGAACCTCGATGGGCGGAGCGCGCCCGAAGGCCGTCATCGAGGATGGCGAAGCACTCTGGATCGCAAAATTCTCGCGGCCCGATGATCGTTGGAACTTTCCGCGGGTCGAGCACGCGATGCTGGAACTGGCGCGCCAATGCGGCATCCATGCAGCTGCAAGCGGAATCGTGACGGTGGCCGGCAGAGATGTTCTCTTGATCCGTCGCTTCGACCGGGAAAGGACGCCCGCTGGATACAATCGCGCGCGTATGATTAGCAGTCTTACAGCATTGCGCGCGGATGATTCTCCGATGTTGAGAGATCGTTGGTCATACGTTCTTCTAGCCGAGGAGCTGCGTCGCATTGTGTCGGAACCGAACGCCGATGCACGTGAACTCTTTCGCCGCATGTGCTTCAATGCTCTGATCTCGAATACCGACGATCACCCACGCAATCACGCCTTCATCGCTTTCGATCGCAGCTGGAGGCTCTCGCCGGCCTATGACCTAATACCACAACCGGTCGTCAGCCAGGATCGTCGAGATCTAGCGATGGAGTGCGGGCGCTTCGGCCGCTTCGCCAATGCAGCGAACATTCTGTCTGAACACGCGCGCTTCCTGCTCGGACGCGAGGAGGCTGAGAACATCGTCTATGGAATGCAGAAGCAAGTGGAGAAGACCTGGCACAAGACACTGCTTTCAAGCGGTGTTTCAACAAAGGATGCTGAGACGATCCAAGGGGCTTTTGTCTATCCGGGCTTCTCGCGGAATTGAGAAGTCAGATCTCGATCTCCAGAACCTGCGGCTCGTGCACGAGCCGGTACGCCTCGTCGACCACTGATGTATTCACAAATCGCGTTTCAATGCCCGTTGATGGTCCGTGGCGGCGTTCCCGATTCGACGTGTGCAGCAATGTCAGGACGCCGGTACTCGGGTTAGCGACCCCCGTCAAGCGATCGCAGCGATCTCGTATCTGGAGGCCAACGAGAGCAGCTTGGCCGCAGGTCCGCGTGGTTGCTTCTCGCCCCGCTCCCACTTGCTGACAATCCCCGTCGTGACATTGAGATGTGCAGCAAATACGGATTGACTGATGGCCGCCTTAATTCGAATCTTTCGAATGGTTAAGGGAGACAGATTGATGATCGGCGTCGGACTGCTTTTGGCAAGTTACTCTGGCCCACTTCATAATGCCGGAATCACAGACAGTCCCGGTCGAACTCTCTCATCGTTGTATTGTCGATCATCCCGGCCATATGAAGACGCTCAGCAGCTTCATGGATCGCCGCAAAGGCCGCGCTCCAATAGCTCTTCGGCGAGGCCTTGGACGTACGCCGCTCCGGTTTTGCGGGCGCGTTCTGGGGCTTTTTTGCCAAGGATCTCGCCATTCTCAAAGAATAGTCCTTAGAGCTATAGGATGCAGCCTCACGGGTTCTAAATGCGCGGAATGGAGAGCTCCCGAGCGAGATTGTTGCTGAGCTCAAGACGATTCCGCGGCAATATCACCATGCCGCTTTAAGGGATCTCCTGAAAGGCCTATGACTCGCCCTTAAGTGCAGTTGTTCGCTCCATGATTTCGTTCGATGTCGACCCAACGCGGGCGATAGACAAAGATGAGAATTAGTGGGTTCGTTAAGGGTTCGATAATCGTTCCCAAGGGTCTAAACCGTGGTCTTACAGGCCAATCGTGTTCTTTTCTTTCAATCAGTTACCGGTTACGGAGTCCTTTTCAAGGTAGCAACGCGGGTTCGAATCCCGCCGGGGACGCAAATCAAGATTCAGATAGCTCAACTTTCGCCTTGCATTTGTGGGTGCAAAGTGGACACGAATTCGTGTCCATTTTGCACCCCCCAAAACGCCCTCGTTCTCAAGCGTTCTGCGTGAAGATCATGCTGTCGACTCTTGCGCTACTGGTGGTGCTTTCCGATCGACTCCGCTGGAAAGATGAAGCGACAAGACCGCCGCCTGCGCGGGGGTGTTTGGCTGGCGTAACGGCTTGAGTGTAGACATCAATCGTGGATCGCAAAGAGGAATACCGCAACAACTCCTGCATGACCTTGAATTCCGTTCCTACACTTCTCAGATGGGCGATCCGCATGCAGGGATCACCTAGTGCAGATCTGATTCATCTGGCAATAGAATTGTGCAGGAGGTGAAGCGCCATGGCCTACCAGAAAATCAACGTCGAATTGGTCGTCTTTTTGGAGGAAGCCGATGCCGCTGCCGCAGAATTAAATTCTGCTATCGACTGGATCGAAGAATCGCATGCCATTTGCGGCGGCGCAATCGAGACCGTTCCTGTGGGTCATTGCGGAACGTGAAGAATATCGGCGCTGAGGCACACGCTTGATGCGCGAAAGGCGGCGACCGCTGCGGTCGGTTTGGCGGCTCAGAAGGTCGTCGATGTCTGCAAGAAAGTCGTCTGAGGAGTAGAGTGGAGGTCGGTATAAAAGCAGGAGAGTATGCCCGATGAAAAGGCGTTAAAACACGCTTTCGTGAGGTTCCGAGGGTTCCGATCGCATGTTTTTGGCTCGATCACGGAGACGATCGTGGACGAGTACCATGAGATCCTCTCTTCGCTCCAAAAGTCATCCGGTGATGATCTCGCGATGTTTTTCATTCCCCCCTCCAAGATGCTTGCGCGTGGCGTTCCGCCGGTGAGCCATAAAAACTTAAGATACCCGACATATTCAAGGTTTGATCCTCAGTTCACTACATTGAAATATTGCGATGAGAAGTTCTTCAGGGAAAAAATGGAACGTCTTTGGGACCATTTCGCGAAGGCTGGCATCCATTGACTATTGACTTTCCTCGGCAGACATTTCGAAAACAGCAACACCCGCATGGATACGGGTTTTCCGAAGACCGTTACGACGTCTTCTGAATCTGGCAAATCTCCGGACTCCTCAAACAAGAATTTTCCTTTGAATCTCGAGAGCAGGGATGAGACCGCCCAAATGGCACGCTACACCCTTCTTCTCTGAAAAGGCATCAAATAGGATCCAGAGGAGAGACTGCAGTGAGGTTAGCTGAGCCCGTTATGGTGAATTGCCCGACGTGCAAGAGACTAAACTTTACCTACCCACAGCCGGACGAATCTCGTTTCGTCTCAAGCATGCCCTGCAAGTGGTGTGGTGAAGAAGTGAACCGGCCCACTGACAGCGAGATTGGACCGAGGCAACAGACCCCGACCGTTCGATCTAGAGCTGGCATCGCCCGCTGAACGTCCCTCAGTTCGTCATTTCCGGGTCAAGATCAGGGTTGAAGCGGCGGCCAAAGCTAGCAATCAAACCGTATCTGATCGGATTCGCGGAATGTTGAGAATGGCGGTGGAGGGATGACAGTTTCCGAGAAGAAGATCTCGACTTTTCTGCGAGCAGGAAAGCCACAAGCATATTGCGACAGTTGCATAGCCGCAGCACTTGTCTTGAATCGTTCACAGCAGGTCCAGCAGGCCACTTCGTCTCTCGCCACCCAGCCCGGGTTTGTGCAGAGGAAAGGCGAATGCATAATCTGCCACAGCAATATATTGGTGATTCATGCTGTCTGATGCGATCAAATTGAGCACTCGCCAAACAATGGAGCCTCCAAAACGGGAAAGGTAATTGGACGACGGAGGGCGTCTAATGTCTGGCTGGCGTGAAGCGGCGTGAAACGAGGCGTTCTTTTGAGTTTCGTTTCGGCAACGCAAGATCGCACATTGATTTGTTTGGATGATTCACACGACCTCGCGCAAAATCGCTCGGCTACAATGTGCTGAAGCCCTGCAACACAAAGTAGCCGCTCTGTTTCTAGGCGGTGAGAAGACGACTTAGGTTTAGTCCGAGTCAGAGCAAGTCGACTTATAGGTTTGCGTATTCGTCTAGAACCCACCAACTGCATGGGCGATGAAAGAGATCGTCGCATCGTCATATCATCTGGGATGTGACGTTCGTCACTCGATGTGGCGGGTGGTCCGGGATATAATTCATGAAATCGCAACGGCAGTCCCCCTCAATTGCATTTGGCTGAGGTTCACAATGGACCAAGAGCAGCCTCGCGATATTCTTTCAGGGCTGAAGGACTCTCTCAAGAGACTTGAGAGTGATCCTCGTCCCGAAACTCCACCGGTTGCGGAACTCAAGCGCATCCTAGCCCGACGTATTGGAAAACTGGAAGATGCCAAACGAAGCATGCTTGCACGCAAACAGCGCTGATTGCGAGTTGCTAGCTCGGTGCCTTTGCTCACGCGCAGGAGCGTCGGCCAGTTTCGGCAGATTACGCCGTTGTCCGACGGGGACTTCGCCTTACTGCGTCTCCAGCCCACGGAAGTGCTATCACATTACTGCGAAATTACCATTTCGGAAGTGCTGGACATATTGATTGTTGTCCGAGGCACAAATGGAATATTCAGCGGAAATTGATAGGCGACAATTACTTTCACCAGGTTGCCAGGATTGTTGCACGGACTCGAGATTGGGGTGCACGCGGAACCAGTAGTCGGCCAGGTGGTGGTGACAGTCAGGTTTTTCGAACTAATTCCGGGATATCCCAAGCTCTGGACATATGCCTGGATCTGCGCTGATGTCGCTCCTACCGGCGTACTCGAACATTCAGAGAACCCCGTGCACGCCGATCCACGGACGATGGCGTATCGCGTGGCCTCACGAGCGGCATCGGAAACATATGCATAGGAATAGAGTGCAAAAGACGTCTCGTATATTCCAATGATCACGGCAATCAATATCGTGGCGGAGAGCGCAAACTCAGCAATCATGTCTCCTGCCTCTCCTCTCATGCGATCAGATTCTAGCTCTCCTGTTCTTCGCGAGCCGAGAGCGGAGAGACGGTGAAGAAACGGCGCTGGTGTGGGCAAGATGATGCTTTTGCTGAAGAGTTTGAGGTTCATCGCTAGTTGTTGAGAACCCGTTGCACAGCTGAACCGTGCAATGTAAAGCTTGTAGGAAGATCAGGCACATGGATCACCGGTGTAAAAGTTGCGGACGTCTGAACCGTCAGCACCTGCTCCAACTGAGACGTGGGACAGCTGGCAATCGCGCAGGATGCAGCGGCCGAGCCATTCGAACACATGCAGGTGCTCGACACGGTGGCGGTGAAGTTTGTGGTGCCGTTGGATGTGGCGAGGTCGTACGCATCCTGTTTGGCAGCCGCTAGAATTCCAGCCGTATCCGCCGCCGTGATCGGAGTTTGTGCGCCATATTGAACCGCCGCTCGTGCAGAGTTAGTGAGCTCGATGGCTTCAAAAGTTACCGAGCCCAGTTCGGTTGCTCCGAACAGGAGCGCGATCAGGAGCGGCATTGTAAGTGCAAGTTCAACCAGTGCCTGCCCACCTTCGCTGTCCCGAGATCCTACCGCAAGGTGACTCCGATTGGTATCGTTGATGTCCATTCCAGCCCCTTCCTACTTACTCCACCAGCGCAACCGACTTGAGTGGCGTGGTGGTCTGATTTGTCGCGCTATAGCTGTTCACAGTGAAGGTAGCGGTCTGATCATTCAGTGTTCCCACCACCACATCACTGGTAATTGTCAGACCGCCGCTTTTGTCCCCGCCACTATCATGCAGGTACAAGTTGGCGCCCGGTGTATCGATAATGCCCGTGAATGCTCCACCGGCGGCTCCCTTATCAAACTCCATTGTCGAAGTATTGGACAGTGGTGCGATAAGGACGATCCCCATATAGGGACTGGAGCTGCTGGTTGGCGCGACCAGGTTCATGGTGGTGCCGGTATTTTCCGTAAGTCCACCACTATTCAGATCGATGGTTACGCCGCTGCCTCCGCTGTTAATCGCGCCGTTGAGGGTAACGTTGCCCGTAAAAACGAATGTGCCGGAAAGCGTCGCATTGCTGATCGTGACGTTGCCGCTATAGCAAACCGGGTTGGTGCCAGCGTTGACGTTTCCGCTCAGCGTTCCGCCGGAGGGCGCGCTGCAGGTCAAGGAGGATACGTTTGGAGGAGTGACGCCCTGAAGGGGATTGGTCACCGGTACGATCCCAGTAACGGGAGTTGGCGTGCTGTCTTGGCTTGCTCCGCCGACTCCTCCCGCGACGCCAACCCATCCGGCAGTTAGAGAGCCTCCGGCTCCAGTAAAGTTCAGCGCCGTACTGCAGGGCGAGTCAACAACCACGCCACACCTGTTCGCGGTGACCGTAAACGAACCCTGTAGACTCATCGCGGGACATGCTGTCGTACTCAACACAAAGATGCAGCCCTGGCTGACCGAGGGCGATCCAGCGACAGCTCTGGTCGTGATGTTCACGGCTTTGAAGTTGTTACCACCGAGGAGATGGCTGAATGCGCCCATGAATATGGTCGGGTTTGGCTGGGATACTATGACTTCAACGTAGCCGGCCGACGTGTGAACTCCATTCACGGGGGGACTCGAAGCGGTGACCGTGCTGCCTCCGCTTCCATCGGTGACGCCGTTTTGCGCAGCCGCCGCCTTTGCCGCCGCGGAGACCCATTGTTGAATTGTGTCTGCTGGGGCAGCGGCATCGTAGCTGTAGTTGAGGTACGCTTGCGCTCCAGCCGTAGCGGCGGCGTCCGCTGCGGTCTGCAGCTTTCGTCTCGCATTGAATAGCAGCCCAACATCCAAAGCCAGCGCCATGAAGCCTAAAAGCAACACTCCCATCAGAGCACCAAGCACAAGGATTTGTCCGCTTTCTTCACCTATTTTCTTCACGGGCGTTTTCCTCACAAGTAGCGAAACCAATCTCATTGCTTAAGTTCATGAAAGGGGATCGTGACTCAGATGCTATGCGGGAATGTATTTGCGTTGAAGTCCACAAAAGTTACCAGAGATTACTAAAGTGGCAGACCTTCTGGTGTACTTCGGAGGCGGAACGGCAGCCCTAGCCCATACATTGAGCGCTTCACCCGGACCGCCTCGAACTGTATGAACAGTTTCCTGCCGGCAAGCGGAGCCTTCTAACCGGAAAGTGTCATGGACCTCAGTAATGTCGCCGCTTACTTTCGTCCTGTTGGGGTCGCCTCGAGCCAGAATTGTAGGACCCGAAGCGCGCCCAGGTCGAACAGGGTGACCGCTACTAACCTCGGTTCACATCGCAGACGTGATCCCACAATAATACTGAGGGCGAAATGAAGCTTCCTCTGAGCGGCAGTTAGGTGCCGCAGTTCGTTCGTGAGATGTTTCAGGAATCAGTTGAGTCAATCGGGTGCGATGGGATGGCTGCCCTGAGCAAAGAGCCAAGCAAGCACAGTTGTAAGATCACCGGGAAATGGGGACAGATCACACCAGTCTCCGTTATGAAAATCATTAGCTATGATCGTCTATCCGTCTTCATCGTCGTCTTTTCCATGGGAATAGACAAATTAGCGTTGACTGGCTCGCGGTGCGTGCGGGTACGCTCAGCGGCGGACTTTATTAGGCCTGAATTGTCGGGGAAGGGAATTCGGTGTAGCAGAAAGTTACACATGGGCAAACACTCGGCGCACCAAAAATGCCCGCGTTGGCGGTCTAATCCATCCGGGCGGACAATCCTTGGACTTGCGTACTTAGGCGCTCCCGATGAGATTACCAGATCAGCCCTCGCTGATGGGTATCGCTTGCGACAACCTGGGCGCGGCTCCGCATGTACTGCTCCACCAGCTCCAATAATTTAGGATCGCATTTATGTTCCTTTTCTTTGGATTCGATATCGGCCTCTGACCTAGAGATCGCGACATTGGCATAGCACCGGGAACAGTAAGAATGAATCAGAGATTCGTTCAGTCTATGTGAAACTTGGGGATTTGAATGCGGCGCATTTGGGAACCACCTCCGCGATTCGGTTGATTATTGCCTCAGTGTTGCGCGGACAAAGGCTGGGGACTCTGAACACAACTCCGCGGCAATTCCCCGCACAGACGGAACGGGGTAGTCGACTGTTCTGCTGAGATGCTGTGTAGGGCGCTCGCATTGTAGCAATAGAGGAGTTCCATTACCCGTTCGCTTCATTCGTGCTCACATACTGCTGACACCGAGCACATTCGGGGGTTCGACCCGGCCAGATTCCTGCACTGTTTGCATCCTTTCACTAGAAGCAGCAAGCGCAGGAATATTGACGCAGACCTGATTGGAGGATTCAAGGAGAACAGATGCGCTTTCCACCCCTTGCCGAACCCTGCCGGAGGGTGTAGAACATACCTGCATTGGAAGCCTTGGTCGAATTCCTAACCGGAGGAACTAGGGCTTATGGCTACCTCAGATAAATTAAAGGTCATCCATCGAAGGAACGAGGACGACACTATAGATTCAATCTGTCGAGAGTGCTTTGCGACGATTGCGACCGAGCGCTCGGAAACCGAACTAGACCGTAAAGAGCATGACCACGTGTGTGACCCATGGGTTCTAGAGCGATTTCAAAGGGCGGCTGAAAATCGGACCCAATGATGCGCTCCAATTGTCCGAAGGCAATCAGCCTTTCAACGCATCGAGCAATGTGGTCGGATGGACAGGCTTCGGCAGAATTTGAAAGTGCTGTCCTCGGCTTTCAGCTTCTTTGAGGAGAGCGGCGGTATCGTTGTTCCCGGAAATGAGCACAACCTTACAGTCCGGCAGCAACTCGTGGATTTCGTTTGCCGCTTCGATTCCATTCATTTCGTGCATGACAACATCCGTCACAAGAAAATCGAACCCTACTTTTTGTGCTGCGTCTAGACCAGCTTTTCCGCTATACGCCGCGACGGCGTCGAAGCCATTCGTATTCAGAATCATCGCAAATGTGTCGGCAACCATCTGGTCATCATCGATTACGAGAACTAGCGGCTTCCCCATAAACTGCTCCACTCGCACACTCTTTTCATGGTGCCGGCCATCGGATGTTTGACGACTCGCAGTTGAGTGGCCAAATACAGCACACTTGGATGCGCCATTCAGTTACTAGTTGTCCTAACCCGTAATGCTTACTTTGAGAAGAGTCGCGGTCGGGTCGTCCTCAAACCGAGAGTAATCCAAAAATCGGATAGTTTTCAGGACGGCGGTGATCCAGCGATGACAAAGTTTTCCTCAATCCATGGCATGCAAGGTGTCATACGCCTCCTGAAGCGAAGGGTCATTCAGTCCGATCGACTTCAGCTTGGCCTCGATGCGTCCTCGGACGGCATTGGCATCGGGAAAATCCTGGTCAGTCCAAAACCGGTCCTCACGCTGGAAATAGCCTGTCTCCCGTAAGAACCATATCCCGTATCGATACGCATCGCCCTGCGTGTCATCCAAATCACTCATTTTGAATGAGCCATCCGCCTGATAAGACTCCCTGAGGCACCAGTCGAGCATGCTGGAGATTTCTGTCCGGACCTGCCTGCGGGTAGCATCGTCGAGGGACGGCCACGCATTTCGGAAGATCTTTACCGCATCCCAATTCAGATGATTCTCGTAGTGCCCGTTGAAGCGAATGCCTGCAGGGAAATTCACACGATCGAGCTGCAGAAGACGCTTGGCGATCATATCCAAGTGGTTCACCTGGCCGTGAAGGTCGGAAACGACGTGGAACGTGATGCCCATGTCGTCCATTTTCCAGATTCTGCCATTGCGGTCCATCATCCATTGCCCCCAGCAGCCTGTTAGTGGATTTTGCCATTGGTTTACAAACCCTTTCAGCGCCTCCTTGAGTTGAGGATCAAACGCGTAGCAATCGTTTTGTCGTGTCTCGAACAGCCATCCTTGCAATCGCGGAGAAGGTTTCGTCGGTTTCTTCGCGGTTGAATACGCCCGTCACGGTGAAGTTATTGTGCAGGTCCGAATCGAGCTGAGCGGCAAGTTTCTGCGGAGAGTTGATTTGATCCAGATAGGAGAGTCGATATTGGGGCGACCTTGTGCAGTTTTTGAAATCATCCACAGAGTAATAAAGCTTGAGGTACCACACATTGATCCCGAAACCCCAGCTGCCGTCTGATGATTCCTGTTGGGCAGCCAGGTTCTGCTTCTCCGGCTGTATCAAACTCTGGCGGAGATCGGCGATTCTCGCGCGCGTGGTCGCAATGTCGGGTGTGAAGTTCAAGCGCCATCGAATCTCGCGATAAATATGCATGGAATAGTGCATGTCTTCACCGGCAGCCTGGCGCCGATTGATTTCATTTACAAGGGGTCGGAGGGTGGGATCGACTGCTCTCAGGCGCTCTTGTCGCGCGATTCGAATTTTCGAGAAATCCCAATAAAACTGGGCGGCATCCCAAAATCGATGCCATCGCGTTTCGTCAGGGATTGGTGGGGGCGGGGTGAAGATATGGGCGCGATAGATGGAGGTTGCGATTATGACCCGTTCAAGTTGTCTGCGGGCGACAAATGCCGCGAACGCAACGGCCAAGACGAACGTTAGCGAGATTAGCCAGCGTCTGTATTTGCTCACGCTGGAGATGGTACACCCCCTTCGGGTCAGCAAGCTAAAGAGGTCTTTGAGCCGGGCCTAGGCGCTGTTCATCGGACTTCGATACGGACGCGAACCCGCTCGTTCTGGGAGTATGATCCTGGCAAGCCGAAGGAAGATGATCATCTTGCGAAAGTACTGCAGTCCGTTGCTCGTCTCAGTGCTCTCGATCCTCATGGCGCAAGCGAGAGCGCAGTGCCCGACTAACCAACCCCCGGTCGGCGCGCCAGCAAAGTTCGACGTGGCGAGCATACGACCTTCGGCGGATCGGTCGAGCCAGTCTGGCGGCTGGATGGGTACTCGGATCAATGGTGACACCTTTGAGGCGCGCAGCATGTCGCTGAAAGCCTTGGTGTGGTTTGCCTATGCCAACCGAGGTTCGCAGCGTGACACGGTGTCGGGCGGCGGAGGCTGGATCGATTCGCGGGATTGGGACATTGTGGCAAAGGTCGATGATCCCTCGTTAGCGGAGCTATCTGATACTGAGCGAAGCAATAGCATTCGTCCATTGGTCCAAGCACTGCTGGATGAGCGGTTCCACATGCGGCTGCATACCGAGATTCGACCGACGCCGGTCTATGTACTGGAGCAGGCCAAGGGTGGAGCAAAGGTGAAGGAGGTGTCTGCACCGCCTGCAGTAGAAGGTGATTGGATTGAGGCTCTGAAACGCTATAGCGAAGAGAACCCAGCCAAACCATTCCCAGGCGCGATCCGTTGCGATGATCGCTGCACGGCGTCGGCGACGAGCATGAGTAACGCTCTCGGGCAGATACAAGGCAGCAGCCACGCGGATCGCATGGTGATCGACGAAACTGGATTGAAGGGCTATTACGATTTCTCGTTCCGGAATCCAAGTCAGGACGATGACGACGCGATGGGGGAAATCGAGGAGGACTTGGGAATGAAGTTCGAAGCACGCAAAGTGGATTTGACAACCTACGTGATCGATTCCGCCCAATTACCTACTCCCAACTAAAAACCGCCATGCAGTCGATTCAGATGGAGCAGATGGTGCGGAATTCAGGAACCACGAGCTATCGCCGCTGGGCTAAACATTCGTGCCGTTTGTGCCAAAGAGACTTGCGGCTCCAATACCCAGGCTAGAACGAGTGAAAGGGGTTTGATTTGCGTGACATATTCCTCCTAGTGCCAGAGTGGACAGCCGCAGCCGCCATACGAGCAACGATCGCATTAAACAACCTAGACGTAAGAATCTTCACCCAGCGCTGGGTTGTTTTTTACGGACCAGATTGGACCGGTATTGCATTTCCAATTTGGGATGATTCTAGGCGGTTCGCGTTTCCTCATTGTGCATGTCTGCCGTTCGGCTGCAGTTGCGACCTGCAGCTTTCGCTTCGTAAAGGGCACGATCCGCCCGACAAAGGACTTCCTCCACACTCTTGAGTTCTTCACCGGGATTGGCTGCCGCTCCCAAACTGAACGTAATCGAAAGAGGTCCTATCGACGTTGGGATCATTGTCCGGCTAACGGAGTTTCGAATCTCCTCGGCCCGGCTCAATGCCTTGCTGGCAGTGCAATTGTTCAGAACAAGCAGGAATTCTTCCCCGCCATATCGGCCCACAAAATCGTAGGACCGCACCGAACTCAATAGCCGACGCGCAACTTCGCGAAGAACTTCATCTCCTACAGGGTGACCGTAAGTGTCGTTGACGGCCTTAAAGTGATCGAGATCCGCCATGACCACGATCGTGCACTTCTTCTCGCGCTGGGTGCGTATCAATTCCCGCGACAGTAACTCAACGATTGTTCCCCGATTCAGAAGCGATGTGAGCGAGTCGTGGGTCGCTTTGTAACGCATCTCCTCACGAGCTTCCAGTAGCTTGTCTTCGAGCTGGAGAATCCGCAATCCGCTACGCAATCGGGCCTTCAGCTCTTCGGGATCAAACGGCTTGATGAGGTAATCGTCGGCGCCAGATTCCAAGCCTCGAACGACATCCTGTTTGGAGTCTTTTGAGGTTAGGAGAACCAGGTGGACATGACGCTGGCCACGCGCCTTGCGTACCGCGCGACAGACCGAAGGACCATCGAACTCCGGCATGACCCAATCGAGCATCGCCAGTCGCGGACCTTCCGGAAGGCACAGCACTTCCATGGCGCGGCGGCCATTCGTAACGGCTGTGACCTCGTACTTCGCGCGCTCGAGTGTCCTCTGAAGCAGCCGTAGTGAAACGACATCGTCGTCGGCAATTAAAACTCTCATTTGTCTGCACCCGACATAAATGCGTCCACTGCCGAATAAAAGCCTGTGGCCTCTAGATTAAAGGCCGCTACGGCTTTCTGGATCTTGGGCAACTTCCCGTCACGGGCCACGGATTCAATCTCAGCTGCCAAGGATGCTGCACGCTGGGCGGACAGGTTCGCAAGCACTCCCTTGATCGCGTGGGCAGTGCGTTCGATTTCGTCCAGATTCCCAGATTCGATCGCAGCTTGAAGCTCGGTGCGTTTTCGAGGGAAATCGTCCAGGAAAAGCGTGAAAAGTTCAACAAGCAGTTCTTCATCATTCTCGATACGACCCAGCAGTTCTGGTAAATCCACGAATTGTTCGAACAAGGCGATTGACTTCATTACTGGTTCACCACATTCATTCAAGCTCATGTCACTCATCTCGGGATGGGTGCCAAATCAGTTCGTGATAGATCGATCAATAACCTTGTCGATATAAACCTGTAGCACAGCATCCAACTCCAGGGGCCGAATCGGCTTGGCAAGATAGCCATCCATCCCTGCCTGCTCGCAGCGCTCCTGGTCCCCT
The DNA here is from genome assembly GCA_036495975.1 of Occallatibacter sp. Lineage (GTDB taxonomy): Bacteria > Acidobacteriota > Terriglobia > Terriglobales > Acidobacteriaceae > Telmatobacter. Next base: position 53,967 of record DASXLY010000057.1, read on the forward strand.
TTCACTGCGTGTGCGGTAAGCGCCACAATCGCCTGATGAGATCCCATCAGTTTTTCCCGCTCGCGTATCCGCCTCGTCGCTTCGAGGCCATCGACAAGCGGCATCTGCACATCCATAAAGACGATGTCGAAGTATCCATGATCCAAAAGGTCTAGCGCCTCCTGTCCATTGTTCGCGACGGTTACGTGATGGCCTCGTTTCTCCAATAGCCGAGTCGCGAGACGCTGGTTGACCGTGTTATCTTCAGCCAACATCACCTGCAGAGCTGTCGCTGTCTTTGTTCCGCGGCGTTCCACAATCGGGACCGCCTTCGGCGAAATCTGAGGATCTCTGCGATCCAACGAACGGGCGATGGCAGCTCGTAGTTCATTCTGGCGAATTGGCTTCGTCAAGGAAGCCGAAAGTCCAAGTTCGCGGCTGCGCGACAGTTCTCCGCGGCGCGCTCCGGAACTCAACATCATCACAGTTGCTGTCGGAATCTCAACTCTCCTACGAATCTGCTCAACAAGCGCGAACCCGTCCATTTCCGGCATGTGCATATCCGTGAGAATCAGCCGATAGGGGTCGTTTCCAGCGCGTGCCAATGCCAATTCCTTGAGGGCAGCCTCCCCACTGTCAACGCACGTTGGCCGCATCTCCCATCTGGTCAGCATCCGATCGAGAATCCTTCGATTGGTTGCGTTATCGTCCACCACAAGAACGCGTACGCCAGGAAGCAACTCATAAGGCAGGTCTGGCTGCGATTGTGGAATCTGTACCTCACCGGCACCCACGGTCACCGTGAAATGGAATTCGCTTCCCTTGCCCAACTCGCTTTCCACCCAAATCCTGCCACCCATCATCGCGGCCAATCTGGAAGTGATGGTCAAGCCGAGCCCGGTCCCTCCGAACTCGCGTGTTGTCGATGCATCAGCTTGGGTGAACGACTCAAAGATGGCCTTTTGCTTGCCCTTTGGAACTCCAATCCCCGTGTCGGCGACGGCAACATGCAACGTCGTGGACTTCGCGTGACACGACTCAACTTCGACCTTCACTCCCACCTGGCCTTCGTTTGTGAACTTAATGGCATTGCCAACCAAGTTGAGTATCATTTGTCCGAGTCGAACTGAGTCACCGCGCACGTTGATTGGAACGTCGTCTTGGATGTCGCACAGCAGTTCCAGCCCCTTCTCATCGGCACGCAAAGCCAGGGTCTTGAGCGTCGTCTCGATACATTCCCGGAGATCGAAATCGGCGGTCTCGATGTCGATTTTGCCGGCCTCAATCTTCGAAAAATCGAGAATGTCGTTGATGACGTTGAGCAGTGAACCGGCTGAGAGCTTCACCGTCTCGAGATATTCGCGCTGCTCCTCAGAAAGTGTCGTATCAAGGGCGAGCTCCGTCATTCCGATTACACCGTTGAGAGGTGTGCGGATCTCGTGGCTCATGTTGGCCAGGAACTCACTTTTTGCTCGATTGGCAGCCTCGGCTTGCGCACGCGCTTGAATCATCTCCCCTTCAATGCGCTTCTGCGTCGTCACGTTGCGTCCAATGCCGATAATTCCACTCACGCTACCATCTACTTCGCGGAAAGGCACTTTGGTGGTCAGAATCCAGACGTCGTTTCCCTCGGAGTCCTGCATCCGTTCGGCTTGACTCACGAGCGGTTGACCGGTTCGAATTATCTGCTGCTCATCCTTAAGAAAGTCGGCGGCACTCTCGAGTGGAAAGAAGGCAGAATCAGTGAGGCCAATCAGGTTCGTCTCAGCGTCACCACTTACGAACTTCCGTTGCGCCGGATTGGCAAGTAGAAAGCGGCTCTCGGTATCCTTGAAATAGATCAGGTCGGGCAAGCTATCAATCACCGCCTTCAGCATGTGCAGTTCTGATTCTTTCCCGCGACCCGGAAGCTCTTGGACTTGTCCAGTGGACAAATGGCGACGCACTAGCAGATACGCGGGCAAGATCCACAGAAGGAAGATGGCGCACGGGATGAGATCGGATTGAGCCTGGGCTGAATGAACTAGGAAGACGTGTCTAAGCAACAGGTACAGAGCAACGGCAATCACCGACAGCGTTCCCGCTTCCAGCAATACGCGACGTGCGCCGCTGTTTGATTCTGGCTGTCTTCCTTGTTTTCCGTTGGCGATAGGGCACCCCAGATTTAGCCTCGGCCACATATGAGGGAGACTGCGATCTCATGTGGGAGGGCTTCAGGTAACCAGCATCAATTGAACTTGGACGCGGTGCTGTGATCTACATCACTCGACGGGGCATCTTTGCCCGAATTGGGTTTCTTTAGTAATAGGAGCTCAGACGTTCGTTAGAAGGTTCAGCTTGGGATGATCGTATGTCGATCGTACTCGGCGAGCCTTTGGTAGTGTCCTAATTTGGCCGATACTATCTTGGTAGTGGGTCAGTTTGAATCAACTTAACCGAGATCTTCTATCTGCCTCGTGATTTCACAATCTCCGCGATTTGAGCTCGATCCCTGCGATTTCCGGCAGGTTGACCGTCGTCCTCCCGCTACTCGAAATCAGGCGAGACCCAGTGGACGCATGTTGCCCGTTCTCGGCGTCGAAACTCAGAACCGCGACGGCACTTTCGCACTGACGAATATCATGAACTTGCCTAATGCTTACTGACATCAACAATCCAATTCCTGCTCTGGAGGAAGGCACCGGCTACGCAGTTCTGAACAGTGACGGCAAGGGCAGCTTCAATGGGCCCGTCGTCACCACTTCATTCGATCCTACCTATGTTGTAGCCGGAGACTTCGACAAAGACGGCATCCAGGATGTGGCAGTTGTGAACCTCGGTACTTGTGAGACCTGCAACGGCCGGGTTAGTGTGTTTAGCGGCTCCGGCGAGGGCTATCTGAATCCTGCCAAGATCTACGACATTGGCATGCACAACGGGATTATCTCCGCTGGAGATGTTAACGGCGACGGCAAACTGGATCTCGTCGTGACCCGGCGTGGCGTTCTCAATGAGCCCGCGGTTCACGAATCTTCCTATGATCTAAGCGTGCTGCTCGGCAACGGTGACGGCACGTTTCGTCCAGCGATGAACTTCACAGTGCTGGGTGCGCCAGCGTCGGGCGTCCACAGCTCTTTTGCCGCGATTGCTGATGTGAACCACGACGGCAAACTCGATCTTGTTGGGGATTGGGGTGTAGCGCTGGGTAAAGGGACGGGCGAGTTCTTCGCTCCTATCCATCTGCCATCCGCGATCAAGAACATCGCGTCGATGTCCATCGCGGATGTCAATGGCGACAAGCAACTCGACTTAGCGATCGTTGCCTCGCCTACCGCCGATGGGACCACCCCTGCCACCGTGTGCACACCGTATGAAAACGGTACGGGATCCTTTAGCGTCCATTCCCAGGAACGGCATTCGAATCTCACAGACCTCGGCGGCGTTCTAGCGACTGACATAAATGGCGATGGCATTCCCGATCTGTTGTTCACAACCTGGCTATCCAACTACCCCTCCAGCACTGCCAACATTGGGATTGAACTCGGCAAATCAGGCGGAACCTACGCACCGGAAATCGACATTCCTACAATAAGCACACCGAGTCAAATTTATGTGAACGACTTTAACCGCGATGGTCTGCCGGACATCCTGCTCTCAGGTACGATGGTTTGGTATCCATCCACAGAGTATCTTCGCGGAACAGGAAAAGGCTCCTTTGCCCCGCCCATGGAACTGCCCGTATCGATGAGCGTCCTTGCCATCCTCAACCTGAACAATGACGCAGCTCCCGATGTAGTGGGAACTACGCCCGCAGGTGTCGTTCGTTTGATCAGAGCTGTCAGGCATCAGCAACAGTGCTGCGGAGCAGGGACAGTTGTTCTACCGTAGGTGCAGCGAAACGAGCAACAGCGTTTGGCTCAGACCTACATTAGGCGAATCGATAACGTTCAATTCAAACTCTTCTGACCGTTTGCCGAAGCTGACCATATCTACAATTCCGACCCCGGACGTGTGGAAGGCGCTTGATCCTGTAGATACCGATAATGTTTAGGCTGAAAGCATGGAATGACTAACACGCGCGCCCTGTTGCTCTACGCCTGACTTCGTGGTGAACGAGTATCTTAGAGCCCCCGGGAAGCATGCAGACGCAGTTTCGTGCGCTTCCCCTGGCACGCTCGTTCAAACCGTCGCTAAGTTGCTCAAACAGAGATGTTGAAGAATCGTCATCGTCGATTGTCATACTTCGCGGTGCTCTCTCTTGTTAAAGGACTGCAAGTCCCTGGATTGGCGGGATTCATTCTCGCCTTGACAGGTATTAGCGTACGGTCGTACTCTTCGATCATGCGGTATTCCGTAGAACACAAAGAGCAGAACCACGAAAACATTCTTTCCATGGCCGCTCGCTCATTCCGCGAGCATGGAGGTGAGAGCAGTGGCATCGGCACGGTGATGAAGAAGGTAGGCCTGACAAAAGGAGGCTTCTACCGGCACTTTAGGAGCAAGGACGACCTGCTCGTCGCAGCGGTCGCGCGGGCATTCGACGAGATGGGAAGAGGCATGGTGGAGGTAGCGAAGTCAGCTCCGGAAGGCCAGGCTATGCGTGCCATGATCGAACGCTATCTGAGTGTGCGCCACGCGAATTCGCCGGGTGCCGGTTGTGTGCTCTCCGCCCTCGGACCCGAGCTGGCCCGAAAGCCGCTCTCTGTGCGCAAGCGGATCGAAGCATCGCTAGATGCCTACCGTGAGCTGCTGTTGCCATTTGTTCCCGGCCGGTCACGAGAAGAGAAACTCGAGAAGTGCAGGATATTGTTCTCGAGCATGGCGGGGGTTTTGATGATGGCCCGCATTACTTCGGATACCGAGAAGCGTGGACAGAGGTTGATGGAGGCGAGGATCTTTTTCATCAAGACCTTTGCTGGAGGGTAATTTTTTTGAGTCAGATAGAGTACGCTAGTACTCTATGTTGGAAACGGAAGCAATACCAAACAGAATCGAGAGGTGAACCGATGAAATTCATGATCCCTTTTCTCGTTGCAATGCTGCCGCTAGCGGACGGAGCGCAATCGCCGTCCGGAGGCGGCTCCGGCGTACCCAGCGTGGCGATACCGAAGACCACCGGTGTGCTCGTAATTGAGACTGCCAAGCGGGGCGTAACCCCCCAGCAGGTTATGGCCGTGATCCCGGCAGAGATCCGCGCAACGGTCAAGCTCTACCTCGATGGGAAAATCCAACAATGGTATTCGCGCGGGGATGGCAAAGGCGTCGTCTTTCTGGTTGATGCGCAGACCGAGGAGGAGGCGCAAGCAATTATGGAAACGCTGCCCCTCGCGAAGGAACAGTTGATGGATACCCAGTACATTCCCGTCGGACCCTTGATGCCGATGAGGGCATTGATCGGCCCAGGGGCGCCAAACAATTAAAGGCGAACAATCATGATCAGGCCATCGGCATTCGCCGGTGGCCAAGGAGGTTCGAGCATGCTGGCAAAGGACATCTTCTTTATTGATATGACGCTGGGATATCTCGCCTGGGGGCTCTCGATCGCGACTTATGTCTGGCCGCGGCTGAAGACGATGGACCGGGTGGAGGCGCAGCTCGCGATCGCCACCCTCAACAGTTTCCGCTTCTTCGGGTTGGCCATCTTGTTGCCCGGCTTTGTTGGGCCGAACCTGCCGCCCGGGTTTGCTGCGCCGGTGGCTTATGGTGATCTTGCCACCGCACTGCTCGCAATCCTCGTGCTCGTGACGGTGCGCGTGCGTTTCCTGTTCTGGCCGCTGGTCTGGGTTTTCAATTTAGTCGGTCTCGCCGGCATCGTCATGGATGCGGGGCTCGCGGTTAGTTTCAATCTGCCGTCCATTGCCGGGCAGCTCGGGGCTGGTTATGCGATCCCCATGCTATATGTACCAGCACTTTTCTGGACGCACCTTCTCGCATTCCGGCTGCTGTTGCGACCTGGGCGCGCACCCGCTCGGTCGGCGGACGCTTCAATGTCGCTGGCCACGACTGAATAACCAGAAAATCCGCATCAACCAATCTCCGATGGAGTCCGAACAGATTCGAAGGCTCTATCTTTGACACGCTCTTCGGCAGGTTCCAGTCTTGCAAGATAGACATCCTCGACTAGACGGCGACGTGGGCCTCGTTTGCACGATCCAAAACGTGAACGTCGTGCTCAAGACGGGCATGCGACGCGCCTCGGGGTGCGCGAATCCGATTGCTTCGAGCCGGAAGCGTGTTTCACGGTGGTTTCGTTGCTACACAGGAGGGACGTCGGGCGTTCTTGGCGAAACTCATCGCTTCAATAGCAGACCAGAATTCGCGACAGACGGCGGAATGGCGTTCGTCTCTTGCCAGAAAGGGTGCATTAGACGAGGCGAAAGCCGTGCGCATCCAATGTTGCTTCTTCTACATCGGAAGAGTAGAGCGGACACGAATCGAGAAACTCGAAGGTCTCCAATTCTCTCGCCGCCTGTGGGGTGATCAGGCGAAGATTCTCGAGCAGAGAGATCATGATTGTGCGGTTGTCAAAGCTGCGGACTCGCATCCCACCCCCCGTAGACTTTCCCCACACCAGTACATTGAAACCATCGTCACTTGGAAAGACGATCATTTTGGTCGTCATCGGCTCGGACCTTCGAAGCTGTCGGGAGGTGTTCCGGCAAATTCCTCAGCGTGGCCAGAATAGCCAATCTCGCCCGAATATGTCATTCACATATTCGCTCCACATAGTTGAACGGAGCCCGAACCCGCACTCAAGTCGGTAGGCAGAAGGCTAAACTCGACCCGTTGGCGGCCTTTGGACAACTCCTGCCGGCGTCGTTTGCGGCAGAAGATGAGCTAGGAACGCGGCAAAGTCGGGCTACGAGCGCATTGATCAGCCTCATTGAGCGGGGAGGACCAATCCATCCTTGCGAGGCATCTTCGATATCTGCGGATCGCTGGGTGTGAAGCCTTCGGGGTTCCTCCGGCAGGCTAGCTGTGCAGCGGCGAATCTGTCACGTCCGGCACGAAATAACAGTCAGGCGTCTGGAGGTTCGGCGCTTTTTGGGGGATTGTTGGCCCCTGACTGGCTATTCGGACGTGTCAGCGTTCACGCACTTGTAGTAGAACTTCCAATTTCCAAATTGGAAATCCGATCTACAATGCAACCATGCAAGGTCAGGACATAGCCCTCCTTCTTAAACTCGCCATCGAGGAAAACTAGCGACCTCAGTCTAAGCACCTGTCCCAGAGTCTATCGATATCGCCATCCGAGGTGTCGAAGGCTCTGAGGCGCTGTGTGGAGGCCGGTCTTCTCTCTGTCTCAGGCTCCGAAAGGCGCGTCAACCGGTCAGCGCTCCTGGAGTTCTTGGCCCATGGATTGAGTACGTATTCCCCGCGGCTAGAGGCTCGAGTTGTCGCTTTTGATACTCTTTTTCGCCTCATTTGCGGGAGTGATCGAAATCGCGATGCGGGCATTCTCGAATTCGGCTCTCGCCTAACTAAATGCAACCGAAATCTTGATTCGGCGCCGGTTGCTGCAGCCCTAAAGCGTCGGCAGGCCTCTCAGCCAGCCGATCAGTCTGGTTCAGACCTGGTGAAGCTGAATCTGATTCGCCAAAGCGCGCAATGAGCCCGCACTGCACAATGGGAAGAGAGCGAATGTGTCCAGTGTCAAAGACGCTCCAAAGATCAAAGACGACTGAAGGTCGGCCGGTAGAAAGAAGCATCCACCGCACAGACAGATAAAGGTGCGATTCGGTGCGGCGTCTGTGAACAACGTGCAAATCACCGAAGGCCTAAAAGTTGGCGATAAGGTATCCTCTCGGACACGACTGGGTACGATCGCTATGACCGGATCCGACTCAAGTAATGTAGGCGGATCCGCGAACGGGCTCATGAAGCCTGGAGATTAGCACCATTCGAACGCCTCTCGTCGCAGGATTTTAAGTCCCTATCTCGAAACTCCCAAGTTATGCATTTGCTTGATTTATAAACTGGTTACGTCTCGCAAGAGCGTGGTTCCATGCGGTCCTGTGAGGCCCAATTTTGGCAATTTGGTCATAGTTTGGGCATAGTCTCAGTCGAAGGATGGTGGGATTTTTGCGGGTTGGCAAGTGGAGATTAGAAGAACATCGCCGAAATCAGGCTACCCGTAGTTCGGTGTAGGTGCAAGCCTTCCTTGATGCGATTCAAGGTATTGGGATTCAAGCGCCGAGGAGCGTACTGGAGCTGTGCATTTAACCTGGTACCAGTTCTTAACTTCAGTTCTGATCGTTTGCCTGCGGATGCCGGATTGAGGGGGCCATTTTGTTGTACGGCTCCTCCGGTGCCACTGGAAGTCGGATCGATCACAGCTTGCAGGCGTAAGGAATCGGAATGCCGATTAGGGCCTACTACAACGCTCCTCTCCATAGCTTCATCAACGACGACACGGAACGCATCCTGGGCGTGCTGACGGAGGAGCATCATCACTCGCTCGAGGAACAACAACGTTGGGCTTGGCTTCAACAGATTTCAATTCTGAAGGATGCTTTCAACGGCCGGCCGAGCGGTCGGATTTTTCTAGAGTTCTATATACCAAGGATGGGTAAACGCGCAGACGCAGTGTTGGTAGCGGAAAACCTCGTCTTCGTAATCGAATTCAAGGCTGGAGCGAGCGAACACACATCGAACGCGTTTGATCAGGTCGAAGACTATGCGCTTGATCTGAAGAACTTCCACGAGGGCAGCCACACAGTTCCAATCGTTCCGCTGTTGGTCTCGACAAACGCAGAATCCAGGCCCATGCCCAAACTCGAGTTTGCCGAAGATCTCGTTGCATTCCCTGTGGGGACAAACAAAGCTGATCTGAAGTCTGTCATCGACGGCATTTGCGCGCGAAGTGACTATCCCGCCCTCGATATTGACGATTGGATGGCCATGGGCTACAAGCCAACGCCGACAATTATTGAGGCGGCAGAGATTCTTTATCGCACGCATGAAGTGACCGACATTTCTCGAAAGGATGCCAGTGCCAAGAACCTGCAAGAGACGAGTGCAAGTGTCAGTGCCATCGTTGATCAAGCACGCCAGAGCAGCAGAAAATCTATCTGCTTCGTGACTGGCGTACCCGGCTCAGGTAAAACTCTAGCCGGCCTGAATATTTCCACACGGCGCTCGGAAGAACATCACGATGAGCATGCTGTTTTCCTATCGGGTAACGGCCCGTTGGTTGAAGTACTCCGAGAAGCTCTCGCTCGCGATAAAGCTCGGCGGGAGGCTATTTCGAAAAAGACCGCTGAGCGTGCCGTGCGCAGCTTCATTCAAAACATCCATCATTTTAGGGACCACTACGTTGGCAACGACGATATCCCACTTGAGAAGGTTGTCGTGTTCGACGAAGCACAAAGGGCCTGGACTCGTGACCAAGCGGCGACTTTCATGCAACGCAAGCGAGGGCAGGCTGATTTCGACATGTCGGAGCCAGAATTCCTTATCAGCGTAATGGATCGGCATCCAGACTGGTGTACAGTCGTGTGCCTAGTTGGCGGCGGTCAAGAGATCAACACCGGAGAAGCGGGCATCTCCGAATGGATAAATGCACTTGAATCTCGCTTCCCAGACTGGGATGTATACCTTTCGCCGCGCATAGCGCTCCCCGAATATGGATCCCCAGATCAAGTCGAGAAGTTTTTGGCGTCTCCGCGGGTCCGTTCAGACGAATACTTGCACCTGGCTGTATCAATGCGTTCGTTCAGAGCCGAGGCGCTATCAGATTTTGTCGGTCACCTCATCGCCAACGATTCATCGAATGCGCGATCGATTTACGAAAACATAAGGTCAACCTATCCGATCTTCCTAACCCGCAATCTCAGTGCGGCCAAGGATTGGCTCCGTGCCCAGGCGAGAGGCACGGAGAGATTCGGCCTCGTGGCTTCCTCAGGCGCTCAACGGCTCCGCCCAGAAGGGATCCACATCAAAGCAGAGATCGAGCCGGCGAATTGGTTTCTGAATCCCAGCACTGATGTTCGATCTTCCTATTACTTGGAGGATGTGGCGAGCGAGTTTTTGGTCCAAGGGCTGGAATTGGATTGGGTAGGCGTGTGTTGGGATGGAGATTTCCATCACAGGGACGGAACTTGGCATCACCAGGCCTTCAGAGGCTCAAAGTGGCAGTCCGTCAATGACGCTTCCAGGCAGCTATATCTAAAGAATGCATATCGGGTGATTTTGACACGTGCGCGACAGGGAATGATTCTTTTCGTTCCGATGGGCGACTCGTCAGATCGCACTCGCCCTCCATCGTTCTATGACGGCACTTTCGAGTATCTCCGAGCTTGCGGGATTCCTGCACTCGAGTAAATACACCTCTGCCTCGAATCTGTAATGGGACCTGCACTTGGTTGTTCGTGACCCGAATGGCGGGCCTATTCGGTCGAATTCCCACCATCCGATTAGTCCGTGCAAAATATGCGATTGTATCGTATATTTTGCATATGTGGATTCCGCGTGATGTCGAGGCCCACCTGAAGCACTCTGCGAAAACGCGGCCAGTGATCGTTCTGACCGGTGCCCGACAGACCGGCAAGACCTCCACCTTCCGGCACCTATTTCCGGATTACGCCTTCGTGTCCCTCGATCTCCCCACTGAGGCCGAGCAGGCCGAAAAGGAGCCGGAGCGCTTCCTTCAGCGTCACCCTCCCCCTGTCATTATTGACGAGGTGCAATATGCCCCTGGGCTCTTTCGGCATCTCAAGGTTGCCGTCGATGCTCACCGTACACGCAACGGGCAATTCCTGCTTACCGGGTCACAGAAGTTTACCCTGATGAAGAACGTTTCTGAATCGCTGGCGGGCAGGGCCGACATCGTGGAACTGGAGACGCTCTCTTTTTCCGAGATCCGCGGAACATTTCCTAAAGCCGAACTCGAAACCGCCATTGTGCGCGGTGGTTTCCCGGAGCTCTATGCCAACCCGGACATCGATTCAGTCGCCTTCTACAATTCCTACCTTGCGACGTACCTTGAACGCGACGTGCGCGCTCTGACCAACGTTGGTAGCCTGCGGGATTTTGAACGATTTCTGCGTGCTTGCGCTCTCCGGTCCGCAAACCTGCTGAACAAGGCGGACCTGGCGCGCGATGTCGGAATCGCACCATCGACGGCGAATCAATGGCTGTCCATGTTGGAAGCGTCCGGGCAGGCAGTCTTGCTTGAGCCGTGGTTCTCGAACCGAACCAAGTCTATCGTCAAGAGCCCGAAACTCTACATCGCGGATACCGGCCTGCTTTGCGCTCTGCTCAATATCCGATCAGAGGAAGCTCTTCGCCAATCACCCGCGGTAGGTGCAGTCTGGGAGACGTTCGTTTTCGCTCAACTTCGGGATCGCGAGCGTCGCGCCGGCCGCACAGGCAGCCTCTTTTTCTGGCGTGACAGGACTAGAGAAGTGGATTTCGTAGTGGACGCCGGCGGGCGTGTGGAATTGTTTGAAGCGAAATGGACGGAACTTCCGGACCTCGGCGACACAGTCAACCTCGACTTTGTGCGGAACGTGATCGGCAAGTCGCGCGTTACCGCCGGCGGAGTTGTCTCGCGCACCCCGAATAGCTTTTCATTTTCGAATGACTTTCGCGCACTGCCAGTGACCGAACTCGGATGACTCTCTCGGGTCGGCAATTCCGGACGCATGCCTCTGCGCCATGGGCTCTCTGAGAATTGCGAAAGTATACTCTGATGTCAAGAAACTGGTTTACGCGGACGGAGAACCAGCTTGAATACGGCCGATGGCGAGCTTTCGAACACTGGAGCACACCACGCAGAAGTGCAAAAACTGCGGGAACAGAACCTCCGTCTGCGAAACCTCTTAAGCGCGCACGGAATTCAAATTCCAGATTCTACGACCTCCACTGAGGATTCCCTTCAAGTTTCTAATTCCGCCACAGAAGCCCGGACTCCAGGAGTGAGCACTGCCGGGCAACGGATCGCGTTGTTCCGCAGTCTCTTCCGTGGTCGCGAGGACGTCTTCGCCATTCGTTGGCAAAACGACGACGGGCGATCTGGATACATGCCCAAAGCGGATCGCGACTGGAAATCATATTTAGGTGCCAGAGCCGAAGATCGCAAGAAAGTCGACTGCCTAACGCGAAAGTACAGGCCACTCACCGACGACGTTGTCCGCGAGCACCTTGTTGGCGAGCATACGGTCGGGCTCTATCCGCTTCTACAGGACGAGACATGCTGGATTCTGGCGGTCGATTTTGACAAGAAGACATGGCAGCAAGATGCGGCTGCATTTCTCACAGCCTGTCGTGAGTTCGAGGTGCCAGCGGCCCTCGAACGCTCGCGGTCAGGAAACGGTGGTCATGTATGGACATTCTTTGAGAACGCAATCCCCGCGACGACCGCACGGAAACTTGGCTGCGTAATTCTCACTCGAACCATGGAATCACGCCACCAGGTGGGACTGGACTCTTATGATCGCTTCTTTCCAAACCAGGACACAATGCCGAAAGGAGGGTTTGGCAACCTGATCGCGCTTCCGCTGCAGAAGGCGCCGCGCGCAAACGGAAATAGCGTTTTTATTGATGCAGAATTCCGTCCCTATCCGAATCAATGGGAGTTTCTGGCAAGCATCAAGAGGATGCCCGCTGAGGCAGTCGACGCAATAGTGCTTGAGGCGCAAAAGCGCGGAGACCTAATTGGTGTCAGGATCAGTATTGCCGAAGACGATGACATATACCCCTGGATGCTCCCGCCGTCGCGAACGAGAGCGGATCGCAAAATAGCCGGACCCTTCCCCAAAAAGGTCCAAGTGATTCAGTCGAATCTTATATATGTTGAGAAAAATGAGCTGCCCTCTGCAATGTTGAACCGGCTCTTGCGCCTGGCAGCATTTCAAAATCCCGAGTTCTATAAAGCGCAGGCTATGCGCCTTCCGACATTCAACAAGCCGCGAGTAATTGCCTGTGGTGAGGATCTCGCAAACTACATCGCATTGCCGCGCGGCTGAATCGCAGATGTCGCGCAGCTGCTTGAAACACACAAAATCAATATAGTAATTCGCGACGAACGCTTTGCTGGTCATGCAATCAACGTGGAGTTCACCGGTCAGCTGCGCCCGGCGCAGCAGGATGCCGCCGCCATGATCGCCGAACACGACCAGGGGATTCTGTGCGCTCCTACGGCATTCGGAAAGACTGCTTTGGCCGCCTGGATGATTGCTGCACGGAAGGTGAATACCCTTGTGCTGGTGCACCGTCAGCAATTGCTCGATCAATGGCACGCAAGATTGGCAATGTTTCTCAACATTCCAGGCAAATCAATAGGGCAGGTTGGCGGAGGGAAAAGCGAGCGGACTGGGTTGGTCGATATTGCCATCATCCAGAGTACTCACGACAAAGGGGGAGTAAAAGACCTTGTCGCGGAGTACGGTCAGGTCATCGTCGACGAATGTCACCATCTGTCAGCGTTCACTTTTGAACAGGTAATGAAACAAGTAAAGGCGAAATATGTCCTTGGATTGACAGCAACTCCCGAGCGCAAAGATGGGCATCACCCCATCATTTATATGCAGTGCGGCCCGATCCGATACAAGCTCAGCGCTCGCTCGATGACCGCTGCTTCACCATTCGAGCACGAGATTATCCCGCGATTGACAGAGTTCTGCTTACCTCCCGAACGAGCTGACACGACGATCCAAGCATTGTATGCCGCGCTTGCAGATGACAATTCCCGCAATGAACTCATAGTCTGTGATCTTCTGCGCATGGTCCAAGATGGATGCTCGCCGCTGCTCCTCACCGCCAGAACCGAACATCTGAGGTGTTTTGAGGTGGCTCTCGCGCGTAAGGTGGAAAACGTGTTTGTGCTGAAAGGGGGCATGGGGAAGAAGCAACGGCGGTCGATAGCAGAGGCAATTGCCGCCGTACCGGAAGACCGTCCCAGAATCATCTTGGCAACGGGCAGTTACATCGGCGAGGGTTTTGACGATGCCCGCCTGGACAGACTGTTGTTGGCGATGCCGGTTTCGTGGAAGGGCACCTTGCAGCAGTATGTAGGACGCCTTCATCGGCTTCATGACGCAAAGCGCGTTGTCCGGGTTTACGACTATGTCGATTACAATGTCCCCATGCTGGCGAGGATGTATGCGCGGCGAACGAAGGGATACAGCTCCATCGGCTACCGGATTTGCAATACTTCCAATGAGGTATTTGGAGCGGAAAGCCAAGCAAATGGTTTCGAGAAGACGAATTGCTCAGACGGACAATAGACGCTGAATTGCCGTTGTCCCGACAGGTCGCCCTGAAAATGACATTCCCGGAATAGCTGAATATGAGCCGAGGCTCTGAGGCCGGTGTCAAGGCTCTACGACCGCGTACGCGGCGCGCGAAGCACGGCCTTGACACTGGCCGCGCCTCGGCTACTCTCGGGCTATCCGGGAATGTCATTTGTCTCTTCAGAACAAGTTCGCGAACGTTGCTCTCCGGGCGATGGCCTTCACTCCGGGTGCGGTTTTTGCCGGTCCGCGAGGCGCTTTGCAATTACCGCTTTCGTAGCTTCGTGCTTGGATTGCCGTATCAGCCGATCTGTCCCGCGCACAGTTTTCTTCGGAAGGATATGGAACCCATGAGAGCGGGAGAGACTCCAATCATCCGGCTTGCATTGTTGCCGACTTCCGTGTTGCTGAAGAAAGGGCACTCAATCCGAATTGCGATGGCTGGAGCCGATGTAAGCCTATTTGAGCGATACCCAGCCGCGGGCACACCGGTTTGGACCGTATATCGTGAGGCCGGGCGGTCATCATTTTTGGAATTCCCCGTGAAGACTCACTAGAACTGATCTCATAAATATCTGAGCGGCAGATGGAGGAAATCCAGATGCACGACGGCGCAACACGGCCGAGTGGGTGTCCCCTTCAGTTCGTCTGTTCGTATCTAAGATCTATCCCTTGGAGGCGTGACCTGCTCCCGAAAATCCGCACACAACCGAGTACGAATTCGTATTTTGGAGAGGTGCGGATTTGTCGAAGAACAAGCACACGGAGGCGAAGATGATTGCTGCGCTTAAGCAGGTTGAGGCTGGGCGGAAGGTCGAGGATGTGGCGCGGGAGTACGGGGTGTCGAAGCACACCATCTGCGCCTGGAAGGCGAAGTACGGAGAGATGGATGTGAGCGAGGCGCAGGAAGCCAAGCAGTTGCGCGATGAGAACACGCGATTGCGGAAGCTGGTGGCGGATCTGAGCCTGGACAAGGAAGCGCTGCAGTCGGCGATTCGAAAAAACGGATGGAGCTCGTAGCCATGAAGGCAGCTGTCGAGCATGTCCAGCAGCAGTACGCCTTCAGCCAGCGGCGTGCCTGCAGATTGTTGACGGTGGCAGTATCGAGTTGCCGGTACCAGGCGCGGTTCGGATGAAGACTTGCGGGCGCGTCTGGTGGCGCGGGAGAAGCCGCGCTTCGGATATTGACGATTGCACGTACTGCTGCGACGTTTACCCATGGAAGCGCCCGCACCTCCGCGGCCAACTCATCCCCCTGGCGCATGTGCTGCTTCTCCTTTCCATCAGCTTCAATCGCTGCCTCACCCATTCTTCCGGCGATACAACGGCATGATGTTCACCTGTGTCTTCGTTCTTCCGTCTCTCTTCTGCAATCGCTGCCGCCACCTTGGGTTCATCTGCTTTGTTCATTGCCAATCCTGTCGAGAGACTCTGAGCAATGAGCCTACCTGCGGCAAAGGATGATTAGAGACGAATGTTGCCGGGAGAGGGCAGGGGCTGACTCAGGCGACGCGGAGTGAAAGCACAGCCCCTTGCTCCCATTGCTGGAGCATGCGGGTTCCGATGTCCTCGAAGTCCGGGTGGTCTTTGATGTAGGAGCGCACATCATGGCTTGTGGCCGCAATGGCTGCGTCAATGCGTTCAAGTATTTCCCTGACGCGGGCAGGGGTGCCGCCCATCCTCGTTTCGCCCAGGCGCTGCAGTTCCTTCGCACTTGCCCATTTGGTACTGCCGTTCAAGGTAAGCGCCATGCTGTCCTTGGGCAGGTAGACCGAGGTCGTCACGAGATCGTAGACCGGAGCGAGCCGTGCTTCGCCCTGAACGTCGTCATAAACGATCCCAAAATTCTTGAGGTGCGCGTCGCCATTGCGGAGCGCACAGTTGAGGGCGATGAGCGTGAAGAGGCCCTCCAGATCTTCGCCGACATGCGATGAATTCGCAAACTCGGCAAAGCGTTTCATGATCGAGCTTTCATAGCTGCCGCTGTACTTCTGATCGGTGCGGCGGGCATTGAGCACGCAGAAATCCTCGAAGCCGCGATAGGTGCCGTCCCGATGCAGATCGAAGCGGTCGATGACGAGCGCGAGCGCATCCTCGGCCAGGCGGAAGGGGGGAACCTCCAGTCTGCATTTCTGGGCAACCGTGAGGCAGAAGAATTCATTGGCCGCGAGTTGCGGATATTCGTTCTGCTCCCAGAACTTCACAATATGCGTGGCGCCGCGATAGCTCTCGGAGAGGCGGTAGCCGGTCTTGCTGAGTGCGGCTTCATCGCGCACCAGAATCTTGGGCTGTACGCCGCTGATGCCAGAGAAGGATGCGAATTTTTCCAGGAGATGGCGGAAGAGGTCACCGTCGCGGCGCTTCTCCAGAATCTCGTCCACAGACTGGAAGGGCACGTCCTCCTGCAGCTGTTCTGTCTGGCCGGTATAACGGATGCGTCCTACCTGCGAGCGTCCGACGATGCCGAGCAGGTCAAACTCGTCAAACGTGCCGGTGGCTTTTGCGAAGGCGAGACGGAGCCGCTCCCGAAGCACGCCTTCCGGCAGATTCATCTCGAAGATGGGCGGAAGCCCGAAGCGCACGTCCTGCGAGGGCAGGCGCACGGGCATGGTCACAGACACGGCGCGCGCGGGCAGGGCGCCGGGCAGGTAGAGAAACGTGCTGCCGCGATTATCGAAACGGTCGAGCAGGCCCGCTTCAGCCGCGTCGGTCCAGACCTTTATCACGCTGTTCCTCCTCCATAAGTTCGTCGAGCGTCGGACGGCGCGCGCTTGCTTCCGCCAGCTTTAGCTCAAGGCCGAGCGCGGAAAGAATATTGGTAATCTTGGTGAACCCCAGTTCGCCCAGGCGTGCGTTCTCCAGCGCGTCGAGTGTGGAAAGCCCGACTTTGGCTTTTTTGGCGAGCGTGGGTTGGCTTAATCCCAGCGCTTTGCGCTTTTTGGCGATCTGCTCGCCGAGTGAAGACAGGGGCAGCATTAGCCTAATATACGAGGTGTTTTAGGTTAAAGCAAGGTAATAACCTAATATACTGGGTTACTTAAGGGACGCTGTCACGGCAGAGATCCGCGGAAGCATCGCGCCGCAGAACGGTTTTGGAGCTGGTTTAGCTTACGTAGGCCCACAAAGACACGGAAGATTGGAGCACTTCGTGGAGCGGCGACGCCATTGCGTCTAGCAATGCCTCATGGAAGGCCGGAGTGTTCCTGGCATTCGTCGACACCCATTTGAAGGCAGCGAAGCCGGTTTTTGGCACTCAATCCGCGACTGCAAGTGATCTTCCGGTTTACGTCGAACAGCCTGTCTTCCGCCTCTATGAGCAATCCATTTCTTTGAACAAAGTCACATTCTTCGGTAAGGGACCACACACCACCCGAGGCGGGACGATCCTACTTCGGAATGACCGAGCATATCGTCGGTGGCAGCCTGGTCCGGCCCATCTATGAACGCCTGAACATGGGTGCCTATGATGAGATCAACGGACGGGTTATCAGCATTCGGCCCAGGCCAGGTCAATCCTCTCAGTTCGATCGAGCAGACTTATACTCCCGCTACCGCTCCCGGGCTCGATCATCAACCCGGTTGCACTTGAGGGACGACGGCGTCGCAAATCGCGTTTCCAGACACTCGGAACTAGAAGAATGAGTGCGGCCCCTCGCTATCTGCGGCCGCGTCCAGGTACTGCGGCTTCGGGAGCGTCGAAGGAGCGATCCACTCAAAACGTTCCGCAGGCACACGTTGTCAGTCTTTGTAACACCTAGCCGGTCATAGAATGGCGGGCTAAAGTTTGCCGGAGGAGGAACCTGTGTTTCGCGCGGACGTAGACACCTTAAAGGATTACTTTCACTTTGATCCCAAAAGCGCAAGCCAGATCTTCAGCAACAGGACAGACTCATCAGAGAGTCTGCACCTGGGCTGAAGCGCTACTTCCACAAGGGCGCGAAGGAAGGGGAGCCCGGGATGCGTTTCAAAAATGATCGGGTACGGGAGATTCCACTACCTGGCCAGAAATAGGCAACCGGTAGAATGGCCTGCGATAGGAGTTGCACTTCAAAGGAACTACATCAGCGTTTACCTGTCGATCAGGAAAGATGATGCGCCTCTGATACGTTCTTACGCGGGCAAGCTGGGTGAACTTCGAATTGGGCAAAATAACTTTAGCTTCAGGAGGTATGAAGAGTTGGATGCTCGGATAGCGTCAGCTCTATTTGCGGAGGCTGACCATCTCTTCAATTCCGACCCAGGTCGCTCGCTTCATACCAATGGGAACCAGCGCGAATTCCACCTTCCCACACAAAAGAGATCCTCGAGCTTTTGAGTGCTGCTTCTGCGATTAAGACAGGTTATTCAGTTTCACTTATTAGCATCTGGCGTGGCAGGGCTCAAAATGGCGCGGACCGAATCCGTAGGGTTCGGCCCGTCTGCTAGGCAACGAAGAGGTAATGGCTTCGAACGAACGCCAACAAGTGTGTCGGTTCACGCGGCAACCGCGTCGAGGAAGCGCACCACCCGTGCCACCAGTTCCGTAGTGGTGTGCAGGTTGTTCTCCCTGTCGGTCCACTCCCGCGCCTTGAATCTGCCTTCGACAGAGACCAGTGCGCCCCTTTCCAGTTGGGCAGTTACAATTCCGCGATCTCGTCCCAGGCAACGATCCGCTGCCAGACTATCCGCCTCTCCCAGCAAAGATGCGGCGCAGCGAGTCACTCTACGAAGCCCCAGCGATTCCTCCTGGACCAGGTAGAAATGTTGTGCCACAGTTTTTCATGATCGCGATGGGAAAGATCGCATAGGCGCGGTCAACAGCGCTGAATGACTATCGGATGGAGCGCGCCGCAGCGAGCAACTTGTCTGCCCGAGGCCTCACTCGGATATCTTCGGTGAAATTTTCCCAGCGCACAGTTCCTGAGCGATCAATCAGGAACTCTGCGGGACGGGAGATATCGGTTCCATCCGGACCTCCGTGTGGATGGAGGAGTTCGTAACGCCGAATCACCTCAGCCTTTGGATCGGAAAGAAATGGGAATGTGTAGCCCCGTTTGTGGCGGAGATTTTCAGAAACTTCCTGAGCATCAACGCTGATGGCGACCGGCAAGATTCCCTGTGCCTCAAATTCCGGTAGAGATTTTTCGATGCCTCGTAACTCGAGGTTGCAATACGGTCACCAGTATCCTCGATAAAAAACCAGGAGAAGAGCTTTGGGCGGTTCCTTCCCCTCTGAACCCGAGAACAACTGCGTCAGAGACACGGACTGCCCGGTCGAGTCCGGCAACGTAAAATCTGGAACCCGCTGGCCTACTTGCGGAGCAGCTGCGGACTCCGCTGGGATGTGCCGCGCGCTCCAGAAGAAAACGATGGCTCCAGCCAAGAACAACAGGGAAAACGCCGCTGCTACGCTCCCGGAAAGCTTTCCTTTATAGGCCGTCGATTGCCCAAAAGCCCGCTTGAGACCGAAGAGAACAACGACAAAGCCAATCAGCGAAAGCAGGAGGCTGATCCATGGAACCGTAGCTGCCGGAAAACCAGTAAACGGCAACCCGTTGCTCAAGGCCCCGAGTATCGTTAACACCAATCCCATCCATGGAACGAGGGTGCGCTTTCGTGGCATGGTATCCGCCATTGCGATTCAGTGTAGCACCGAGCGGAAGTGCGGCAGCAGTTGCCTCCTTTGCCCTCGGCGCGTCACACAATTGTGATGTACACCCGCGGGGAAGTACGTTGCATCCGACGTGGACGCGAGCCCGAGTCACTTACCTTGCGATGTTGCCTAACGTGATCCAACTGCAATCGGCGAATGACTGAGGGTCGTCCCGTTGAATGGTTGTCGTTCAAAATATGGGTGCAAATCACGGTTTCAACGGGAGTTTGGATATACTATTGTTAAAATAGTCTTTTGAGAGTACCATCCGCATATGGTCAAGAAGTCTGAATACCGCGATCTCTTTCCTGGCGCACTGGAACTGATGATCCTCCAGACCCTGCGCCGCAAGCCGATGCACGGCTATGCGCTGGCGCAACACATCAAGGTCATATCGGAAGAACTGCTCGAGATCGAAGAAGGCTCGCTCTATCCCGCACTGCAGCGGATGCTGAAAGCCGGCTGGCTGAAGTCGGAGAGGGGAACGTCGGCGCAGAACCGCCCGGTGCGGGTCTACAAGCTGACAAACTCGGGTGCGAAGCGTTTGGAAGAGGAGCGGTTGAGTTTCGAGAAGATGTTTGCGGGAATCAGTCGGGTGCTCGAGACCGCTTAGGAAACAGCCAGTCGAAAGTAGTGGTCAGCAGAAGCCCGATCAGCGAGCAATCGTTCCGAGTGAACAAATCACTCGAGCCAGCGAGGTGGCAGATGAGCCTGTTTTCAAGGCGACGTCGGTACGAGGAGTTGAACGAATCGATCCGTGAGCACCTTGCGGAGCGGGTCGACGTTCTCGTCAGCGAGGCAGTTCCGCGTGCCGAGGCTGAGCTTCAAGCTCGAAAGGAGTTCGGCAACGTAACGCGCATTGAAGAGCAGGGACGCGAGGTGTGGCAAATGCCGTGGCTGGCGTCGATTGGAACGGATGTCAGGCTGGCTCTTCGTCAGACCAGGAAGTCGCCCGGATTCGCGGCAGTTGTCATCGGGACACTGGCACTCGGGATTGGAGCAACCACGGCGATCTTTACGTTGGTTCATGCCGTCCTTTTGAAGTCGCTTCCCGTGACCAAGCCCGAGGAGCTTTGGCGTTTTGGCGACAAGGTACACTGCTGCGGATGGGGCGGTTACACACAGGACGAAGAGTTCTCGCTCTTCAACTACGAGCTCTACCGAAGATTTCGCGACAACACGCCGGCGTTCACCGATCTAGCAGCGTTTCAAGGCGGAGACGAGCACCTGGCTGTTCGGCCGATGTCGAGCTCTCAGCCGGCTGATACACGTTACGGGCAGTTTATCTCGGGCAATTTTTTTCGTACCTTCGGCATCGGCCCGTGGCTGGGCCGGGTGTTAAGCGACGGTGATGATCGGGATTCCGCTCCGCCGGTCGCGGTGATGAGCTATCATGCCTGGGCTACGAAATACGGCAAAGACCCGTCGATGGTGGGAGCGGCCTTTCAGATCAATAGCAAGCCATTTACGGTGATCGGAGTTGCAGCTCCGGGGTTCTTCGGGGCAAATCTGGCCGCCGCGTCGCTTCCGGATTTCTGGATACCGCTTTCCGAGGAGCCCCTGCTCGAGGGCGAGACGTCACGGCTCAAGACTCCCGACAGCAACTGGCTCGATATCATTGGCCGGGTTCGCCCAGGAACGAATCCCAAAACGCTCGAAGAGCAATTGAAGATCGAACTTCGCCAGTGGCAGGTGAGCCACCTTGCCGATATGTCGCCGCTCCAGAAAGAATCCTTGGCCAAGCAACAGTTTCACTTGACGCCGGGTGGCGCGGGCGTGACCTCCATGCGCGAATACTTCAAAGACAGCCTCGAACTGCTGCTGGCCGCGGCGGGCTGCGTACTGCTGATCGCGTGCGCCAACCTCGCCAACCTGCTTCTGGTGCGCGGACTGAAAAACCGCCAGCAGACATCGGTGCGCTTAGCGCTGGGCGCTTCGCGCGGGCGGCTGGTGCGCAAGGCGCTGATTGAGAGCGTAATCCTGGGGTTGATGGGCGGTGCGGCGGGGCTGGCCGTGGCCTTTGCCGGAACCATTTTGATCCTGAGACTGGCGTTCAGGGGACCTGACAGCTACGTGCCTATCGATGCTGCGCCTTCGCTGCCGGTTCTTCTGTTTGCTTTGGGACTCTCACTGTTGACCGGAGTTCTGTTCGGCGTGGCGCCGGCGTGGATGACCTCGCACGCGCAACCGGTGCAAGCATTGCGAGGCGCCAACCGCTCCGCGGGACAGAAGGCAAAATGGCCGCAGAAGGCGTTGGTTATCGGGCAGGCGGCGATCTCGCTTGTGCTGCTGAGTGCGGCGGCAATGCTGGCGCAGAGCCTGCGCAACCTGGAACATCAGAACTTCGGTTTCGAAGCGCGAGACCACTACCTGGCCTCGATCGATCCCCGGTCCGCCGGTTTCCAACCCCCGCAACTGGATATGCTTTACAAGCGAATTCTCGACCGTGTCGGCCGCATTCCCGGTGTCAAGGCAGTGACGGCAGCGACATATGCGCCAATGAGCGGCGACAGCTGGAACGAAGGGATATTCGTTCAGGGCAGGCCGGCCCCTCATGAGCAGGATGATTTTGGTGCGACCTGGACGCGTGTCACGCCCGGCTTCTTCGCCGCTCTGAACAACGGCATCTTGAACGGCCGACCGGTTACCGATCAGGACACTGCGAATTCGCCCAAAGTCGCTGTTGTGAACGAAGCTTTCGCGCAAAGATTCTTTAAAGGCCAAAACCCGATCGGCAAGCATTTTGGCATCGATGACATCAGCCACGCTGGTGACTTCGAGATCGTGGGGGTAGCGGCTAATATGCGCTACATCACCTATGATCTCAAGAGTCCGGCTCGGCCCATGTTCTTTCTTCCTTCAAGCCAGCAGATCGTCTACGCCACGGCAAGTGATGTCGCCGGTGAAAAATGGTCGCACTACTTCTACAACCTCGTGATCTGGCTTCCTGGCCGTCCCGATTCCCCGGAGACACAGGTGCGACACGCGCTGATGGAGGTCGATCCGAACTTGGCGCTCACCTCCTTCGCGAAGTATGAAGACACGATTGAGCGCGACTTCGGCCAGCAGGAGCTGATCGCCAACCTGACCATGTTATTCGGAGCCTTGGCGCTGGTGCTGGCGGCGGTGGGGCTCTATGGCGTGACGGCGTATACGGTCGAACAGCGCACCAACGAGATCGGGATTCGTATGGCGCTGGGCGCCGACCGCAGCTCGGTCCTGGGAATGATTTTGCGCAGTGCGTTCTTGCAGGTGCTGATCGGGCTCGTCATCGGGGTCCCCGCGGCAATCGCCACGGGACGTGCCATCACCGATCAACTGTATGGAGTGAGGCCCTACGATCCGGCGATGCTTGCTATCGCCACGTTCCTGCTGGGAATCGCGGCATTTCTAGCTTCGGTAATCCCCGCCCGCCGGGCTGCCTCGAGCGATCCGATAGAGGCGTTGCGCATTGAATAGACTGAATTCGCTTACGCGGTTGCCGTGCGGACTCCTAGGCCGGCGCCGGCACCTGTGCCAATATCATCGTCCCTTTCCCCGGGTCACCCAGGTGAAATGCGGTACAGTGAAGCTGTCACTCGCCACCAGTCACTAGCGACTCGACACTAGCTTCAAACGCCGCGACAGTTTTTTTCGTGATCCCAGTGGGACAGATCGACCCTGCGCGCGGCAAACGCAAATAGAGATCACCACCTCTCAGCAGGCAGCGACCTTGTGTCCCATCCCCCACTCTTCTTTTCTCCAATACCTGGGAAGGTGCGAGCAGAGAGCAACTGCGGTTGTAGCCAATATCGGTGGCGGCAAGAAGGAGATCCTTCTGCCGCCCATTTATTTGAAGGGTGCTTCTGGTGAATCGCGCTCAAGCGGCACACTTCAGCGGGCCTGAGTAGGTGTAATGAGAGAGCAAATGCGGTTGCGGTCAATACCGGTGGCGCAAGAGGGAGACCCGCGCGGACGCGCACCGAACCCTTTGCTTCCTAAGCGCATCTAATAGACATATGACGATAGTTAAGAATGACGATGCGATATTCGACTGCATAGTCCACGAAGCAAATAGACAGCGCCTAAAGCATCCCGATCAAGTTGATGCAATTAATGTCGCCGAAAAGAAAATCCGCGCACTCGTAATAGGTGGGAAGGTGGATGAGAACCTGATGCTGGTGGAATTTACAAAAGCTTTGAAACGGCTGCGGGGTCCGCAGATATCTCCACGAACCCGTCATAATGCCATTCAATATGCTTCAGAATAGCTTCCCGTCGAGGCGCGCGACTCGCGCTGCAAGACATTTCAGCAAGCAGCCACAAAAGCGACCACTTTCCGCAGATGCCCCGAGTCAATACTCGCCGTTCGTGAACGAATTCAGTGCCGCGGACAAGTCGAAATTTCCCATCCGCTTCTTATGTTCACTATTTTTCAAAATCCGTCTCGGTGAGCATTCCCTGACTTACAAGCGCGTTTACGACTCCGCGACTCAATCTTGCCATGCTTGCGAACACGTCTTTTCGGACGAGGCAGCGGAGCCGCCTACTGGTCAATCTACGTAAATCGTGCGAGCCACGCGGGGAGACGTGCCCCTCTCCCTGCATCCCTCTACCCCCACCTACCCCGATTCAATAGGACGTATTCTTCGCGACGTGTCGCATCACGGCGAAAATGCGAGTCACATCCGAGGTCCCTTTCGCCCCGCCACACAGGAAAATGCGGTTCAGCGAGTCCCGCTATTAATCCCCCACGATTCTCCTGAACTGTTATCCATCGTTACCCGCACCCCGATTTGCTCGGTCCAGTCGTGTCGAACGGTGCCCAACTGTCGGGCACGCATCGAGCACATCATCGGTACCGATATCTCGGCCATAGCCTACCGGTTCAAGAATGAAAACGCATCGTTAGCGGCGTGTCGAACCTCATCGCTTTCGCTGGCGATCTTCGTCGTGTCGGCTTGGCCGAAAGTCATCCCGTGGACCGGCAAGGATTCCATCGCCGCGATGGTCATACAGTCCTCTCCTCCGTAAAGCCTGGCACAGCCGGCAAGAGTAGTCCATCCTCATCCCGCACACTCTGGGTCGACTCGGCATCAATCGTTTGCAACAGGTTGCCAAAGCTCCACACGATTTCCCTCGGGGTCGCTGATCCAACCGAACTTGCCGAAGTCATAGCTTTCGCGTTTGGGATCGACCGTGACGCCTTCGTTCGTCAGACGGTCCAGCACTCCATCGAGGTCATCCACCTGGAGGTTGATCATCGCTTTCTGTGCTGGAGGGAAGTAAGCATCGTCTCGCTTGAAAACGGAGAAGACGACCTCGGGGTGTTGGGTCGGGACGGGAAACGAGAAGTACCCACTTTCGGCCTTCACCAGACCGAGATGCCGCTCGTACCATTGATAAAGAGCTTTTGGATGATCTGGTCGCAAAAATATTCCGCCAAAGCCAGTGATGGAAGGCATGTAGTCTCCTAAAGAGAAATGGTAGTCCAGGCTGACGGCGTAGAGATTAATATTCGAAACCCGGAGCTAGCCCTCAAATCAGAAGGCCGGAAGCCTCGAACCGGGCGGTCTTCGTCAACTTCGATCGCCAAGAATTCTGGCTTCGAAGTACGATGAACGGGGGAGTCGCGCTTGGGGCCTTCCCACCACTTAGAGGAAGGCACCAGCTTCCCCGTGCTTCTCATAGATCGGGTCATCGACGTCCCATTGTCTATAGCGGAGGCACGGATGCCAATCTCCCCGGCTCGCGGTACTCCTCAGAACTCTTGTAGGCCATCGGGGCAAGACATCGTTGGCACGACAATCCGCGGATCGGGCGCGATTGGGAAATTCGGAGCCTAAGTTCCGGCCGCCGCTTGGAGGGAACGGATGCAGCCGCGGCTCGTCACTTGAACGTTGACTTTGCTGTCTCGTATCGCAATTATATGGATACGCCATATGTGGGAGCAACCCATGACGCCTGAAGTCGAGTGGAAGAAGGTAAGCGCAGAGCTTTTGATCTTGTCTCTCGTCGAAGCCAGGCCACGGCACGGTTACGAGATTTCCAAACTCATCGAGCAACGCTCCGGCGGGGCTGTCACCTTTTATGCCGCCTCCCTATATCCATTGCTCTATCGCCTGGAGAAACGCGGGTGGATCCAGGGCCGATGGGTTGAAAAGAGCGGCCAGCGCCGCAGGCGTTATTACCGCCTCACAACCGATGGCCAAAGGGTTCTGGCTTCACAGCGCCGTGGTTGGAAGGCATTTGTGGAGGCAGTCAACCGGATCACGGAGGCGGAACATGCCTGATTGGAGCGAGGAAATTGCGAAGCGGCTCTCGTCACTCGATCTGGACTCAACGCGGGAGATCGAGATTGTTGAGGAGTTGTCGCAGCATCTGGACGACCGTTACCAGGAGTTGATTTCAAGCGGCGCGATGGACGCCGATGCCCGCCGCGATGTGCTGATGGAACTCAACTACGATGAACTGCGGACCCAAGAGCGACCCAAGGTGATCGACGAGACACGACGGCAATCAGCGGCCGCGGGAAGCACTGGACACGGCTCCTTCGCGAGCCTCGTGCAAGACCTGCACTACGCACTCCGCCAGTTCCAGCGCAACCCTGGTTTCGCGATTGTGGCGATCATCACGCTCGGACTTGGTATTGGCGCCAGCACAGCAATTTTTAGCGTCATCGACAATGTGCTGCTCGAGCCATTCCCTTATAAGGATGCCGCACACATCATCTATCCGCGGGTTCATGGCGCTGCGCAAGGTCCTGATGAGGGGCGCCAGGGATTCAGTTCGGATGAGCTTCTGGCGTTTGTCGGGAGAATCATTCGCTTGACGGCGTGATTGGCACCACGGACGATCCCGTGCTGTACAAACATGGCGCGGGGGTGGAATGGCTCTACGGAGCCGACATGACACCGGGCTCGTTTGAGTTTTTCGGTATGCCGGCGTTGTACGGCCGGGTCATTCTACCTGCAGACTACAAGCCGGGGGCGCCGCCGGTTTTTGTGCTGCGCTACAAAGCATGGAAAGCGCGCTTCAACGGTGATTCAAATGTATTGAACAAGGTTTTCGTGCTGAATGGGACGGCGCGAACTCTGGTTGGAATCATGCCCCCCCGCTTCGGCTGGTATGACGCCGATGTGTGGATTCCGAAGACTCCACATCCCGGAATGTCGATTGGCTTTGCGGGATTGCCGGAGCGTTGGTTCATCCTGGGACGGCTGAAGCACGGCGTCTCGGTGGAGCAAGCGTCGGCAGATCTGACCGGCATCGTCAACCCCCTGGCCAAACTTCGCCCGCAGGATTATCCAACTCAGTTCCAGCTGTTTGCTGTGCCATTTGGTCACTCGGGTGGGGAGCACCTAGAGTCCACGTTGTATACGGTTTTAGCGGCCGTCGCATTGCTGCTGCTGATTGCTTGTGTGAATGTGGCGAATCTGATGATGGCTCGAGCAATCTCTCGAGAAAAGGAATTCGCGCTGCGCGCGGTGCTGGGAGCGGGACAGGCGAGACTGGTGCGACTGCTGCTGGTGGAAAGTCTCGTACTGGCGATCGGCGGAGCGGCGCTGGGTGTACTGATTGCGTGGGGCGGACTGAAGTTCATTGTCGCCACCATGCCACCGGATTCAATTCCGGCGGAGTCCGTGATTGGACTGAACGCGCAAGTGATGGCTTTCACGCTGGTCCTGGCGGTGTTGACGCCACTGATTTTCGGTCTTGCGCCGGCACTGCAGGCAGCGCGCCGCGATTTGAACGATCCGCTGCGCGACATGGGAAGAGGCGTGATTGGCGGATTCAGGACGGCGCGTCTGCGCGATGCGGCAGTGGTAGTGGAAGTGGCAGTGTCACTGACGCTGCTAGTGGGTGCGGGACTCTTGATGCATAGTTTTCTGGCGCTGCGCGAGGTGAACCTGGGGCTGCAGGCAGATCACGTCTTCAAGACGACGTTGCTGTTGCCGCCGGATCGCTACAAGACGGCGGAGCAGGTGAGCGCGTTTGTCCGGCCGGTGCTGGAACGCGTAAAGGCGATTCCAGGAGTGACGGATGCGGCAGAATCGAGTTCGGTGCCGCCCAACAACAGCCGGGACAGCAAGATCGAAATCTCGGGCAAATCGCCCGCGAAGCAATGGCGTGCCCAGGTGCAAAACGTCAGCCAGACATACTTTCGTGCCCTGCGTATTCCTTTGAGACGGGGCGAGGGTTTACCGAAACCGAAATTAACGACGCGAGAAAAGTGGCCGTTGTGAACCGGAAGTTCGTGTCGACATATCTATCCGGCGAAGACCCGATCGGACGCCGAGTGAAGATCGTGGAGCTTGAAAGCGTTGCCGATTCGCTACGCGAGCCCTCGTTTGAAATCGTGGGAGTGGTCGATAATGTCTCAAATCAGGGTGCGCCGGGCTACGGCAGAGGTGGCCTGCAAGCTCCGATTGAACCCCAGGTGTGGGTACCGTATACCGTGACAGAATCTGGAGAGCGAAGCCTGGTGGTTCGGTCGGTACAGACGCCGATGTCGCTGATGGAACAAGTGCAGCAGGCAGTATGGGCGACGGATCCGGGTGTGGCGCTTATGTATCCCGACGCGTTGGATCAAATGATTAACCGGAGATGGTACGCGGGCCCTCGCTTCGCCGTACTTATGATGATGATCTTCGGAGGCGTTGGGCTGATTCTTGTCACGGTGGGCGTTTACAGCGTTCTGGCCTACACGACGTCGCAGCGAACCCACGAGATAGGAGTTCGGATGGCTCTGGGTGCGGAACGGGCGAACGTGCTTCGCCTGGTGATCATCGATGGCTTCCGGTTAGTGCTGGCGGGAGTTGCGGGCGGACTGGCCGTGAGCCTGTTGCTGGGGCGAGCCGTCGCCGCAGAGTTATGGCCCGGAGTGAAGCCTTATGATCCGGTGACCCTGGTGAGCACGGTTTTCTTGTTGCTGGCAACGGGCGTACTAGCATGCTGGATTCCGGCGAGAAGAGCAGCGCGGGTGGATCCGATGGAGGCGCTGAGGTACGAATAGCGAGAGGCGAAGGGGGCGCAGCATGTCCCGGGTTTCGTCGACGGCGCGTGCCCCGCGTTTCGCCTGCGGGGATGGGCATTGTGGTGCCCGCCTGCGGTCGGCAAGAAGGACACAAAAGTGGAACCAGCAGTAGCATTTGGTCGTACTCAGAAGTAGTGTCGAGTGGTGAGTGACGAGAGCGGCTCTTGTCACCAGTCACTGGTCACTCGCCACTGTTTTTCAGGGGTAAGACCGAATGATCCATCCCCAGATGTCCCGTATCCAGTATTTTGTCCGTCATCCGAGCCTCTGGACAGCTCTCGTGATCTGGTGCCTGCTCAGTGCGGCAGCCATCCTGTTGTGCCCGAATGGCGTGCCACGCGACCGGCCCGAACTCGCCACGACACCGCCCATCACCGATGTCTCAACAACTCCGTGGGCCTAGTTTCGATCCTCTTGCTCATCGGCATCGTCTCCTTTCTGGCGCGTCATCGTCCGCTTCCCAACCTCGCCGAACGCGCTCCAGAGCGGAGCATCGCCTTCGGCGAAACGCTCGCCGTGTGGATTTACGGCGGCGTGATCCTGTTGGTGGGCCGCATCCTTGGACAACACTATTTCGGCTAAGGGCTCGCGCTGCACTTGAACGGCTGTCTCTTCGGGGCGACGCACGTTCAGTCACCGGCCGCAGTATTCGCCTGGGCCGCGTATAACGGTTTCTTTCTCGCGCTGCTTCCGTATCTCATCTTTCGCTGGCGTGGCTACTCGCGCCAGGCGCTCAATCTGCGATCTGCCAACTGGAAGAACGACGCGCTCATCATCGCCGTTGTCTTGCTCATCTGCTGCGCCTATGAGCTCACCGGCCCCAACATTTTTCAGCTCACACCGCATCAACAGCTGGTCAGCGGAGCGCTCTCCTTCGTGCTGCATCTGTGCGGGACAGATCTCCCCATCATGATCTTCCTCTATGCGATTCTCCTGCCGCGCTATGTCCGGTTGTTCTCTCCGCTCGTCGCATTTCTCGCCGGCGCCGTCAGCTACCCGCTCATGCATGTCTTCGAATCATGGGCACGCTACGACTCGTGCTACCACGCGGCAGTCTCTGTCATATTCGTTTTGCTCACTTTTTTTCCTGCAGGGGTTATGAAGTCGTTCCTTACATTGCGGACCGGAAATGCCTGGGTACATATGTGGGCCTTCCACTCCATTACGCCACACGTCATGGTGGATACGCGCCTGGTTGTTCACGATTTCCAGATTCGCTAGGGGATATACATCTAGGTGTTGACGAGTGGCGAATGGCTGGACGTCCGTGCGCGGCCATCCGGCCATCCAACACGTCTTGCCAGTGCAGGAGGCTCATTTACAAACCGGAATATCTTCACAACATCATCAGATCGGCGACGGGTTCAACGGTCGTTCGGTGACACGCTTGACGATTTGGCTCCGCCGCTGTCTGGATTAGCCGGATTCATCGCGACGACTTCATAGCTTCGCGCCTTTTGGTCAGAGCCCCCGCTCATCGTGAGAATCATTTCGTTTTTCTTGATCCTGAATTCGCCTTCTTTTCCAATGGGCAGAATTGTGGCATGTTTTAGGTCGATCGGCCGGATTTCGTAGTCCATATCGTCGGTGCGCAGCAGGTACTGCGGGCACAGCTTTTCGTTCGAGTTGATGTGTGTTATGCCAGCGGACCCCCACAGAGCGCCTAGGCCTGCCAAGCCTGTTTGTTTCGCGCCGCACGGCACGGCCTCCATTTTCTCAAGGATGCCTCTCGCGACGTCTTTCTTCTTTTTTGCACTCAACGGGATGGCCGTTATGAGGACAAGCACAAGAACGAACGTACCCTTCATGTTCATGACTCCTCCGTTTCTGAAGAAACTCGCAACCGACCAGGCGCTCGCATCCTGCCTGTCATTGCTTGAACCAAACCAGGAAATCTCGAGCTGTCAAAATCGCGAAAGGGAAGGCCATCCAACTGGCCTTCCCACATCGCAGTCATTGATTGATTACTGGTTCGGCTTTGGAGTCGTGGTCGGCCGGGTCGGGGAAGTTCCTGTGGATGATCCAGTCGTGGATCCGGTCGTGCCCGTGCCGCGGCCATTCATGCCTGCGCCGCCACCGCTGTTGTATTGCTGTGCTCCCTGAACGAAACTTCGCGGATTGGCCATCAATTCGCTCCGCACATCCGGATGAGCGTTCAGATAGGCATTCAGCTCAGTGTGGTTTTGCACATAGTCGTGGTCCTTAACGACGGAAGGGTTTCTTGACAGGTCCTTCTGAATGTCCGAATGGCGACCAAGAAATCCTCCGAAATCCGCCATACGATCATGCACCGGGTTACGATCGCGCATGTTCGAATCGCGGTTGTCGAGATCTGCTTGTCGCATGAAGGCGTTCGGGTCCTGCCTTAACTGGTCGCGCACGCCGGGGTTCTGCTGGAGATAAGTTTCAAGAGCCGGATGGTTCTGAACGAACTCCCGATTGTCTACCAGGGATGGGTCTTTGCGAAGCTGTTCGGCGATTTCACGATGGCCGTCAAGGAACCGGTCAAAGTTCTCTCTGGCCCCGCGATGGTCGTCGCGGTCCTGTCCGCCAGCGTCACGATCATCCCTGCGGTCGGCATCGCGATCTCGTCCGCCAACGTCACGATCATTTGCCACGTCCGTGCGGTTGGGATCTCGCACTGGTCCCCCGGTAACACGATCGCGTATGTTCGGATCGCGATCATCGGCATCTTCACGCCGCATGAAGGCGTTCGGGTCCTGCCTTAACTGGTCGCGCACGCCGGGGTTCTGCTGGAGATAAGTTTCGAGAGCCGGATGGTTCTGAACGAATTCCCGGTTGTCTACCAGGGATGGATCTTTGCGAAGCTGTTCGGCGATTTCGCGATGACTATCGAGGAAGTGGTCAAAGTTCGCCAAGTCCCTGCCCCGGTCCTGTCCGCCACGGTCATCGTCCCTACCACGGGCATCGGGGTGTTCGGCATCGCGGTCTTGTCCAGTCGCGTCGCGATCATTTCCCGCACCGCTGCGGTTGGCATCGCCACCTTGTTCACGCGCGTCACGATCGCGCATGTTCGAATCGTGGTCGTAGAGAGCCTCCAGTCTCATGAAAGTGTCGGGACGCTGGCTGATCTCCTGTCTCACACTCGGGTGTTCCTGCAGATACGAATTGAGCTCAGGATGGCTTTGCAAGAACTGCGGGTCGTCGATCAAGGAAGGCGTTCTCCGAAGTTGTCCGGCAACTTCGCGATGGCTATCCAGAAATTGATCGAATCGCGCCAAGTCCCTGCGCGTGATGTCATCGCTTTGGACAGACTGCCTGTCCTGGGTGGTCGTAGATTGTGCGAGCGTAGGACGAGGGAGCCACAACAACGTCAACGTCGCCGCACCGAGAATCACTCTTTGAAATCGTGGTCGTCTTTTGCCCATTCTTCACCCACCTCCACTCGGGGCAGTGTGGGTAGATGCAGTGCCTCTGCCTTAAAGTTGCGTGTGGTAGAACCCAAATGTCCGGCCAAAAACCCATGCCATTGTGATTCATGGGCTTAGAAGTTGAGGCAAGAACCCGGACGTTGTTAAGTGGAGGTAAATTCTATATATGCTAAGAAAAATTGCGACACGGATAACTCCTGAGGATAATTCTGTATTCGTTCGTAAACCTGGCCCGAGCATCTACGCGCAGGGGCAATACCCCCTAGCGGCGCTGGTGTTTACCACTCACTTGCTCCGCTCGCATCCAAATCTGTCGGACGATATGGCGGAGCTAGTAAATGACTCAAACGAAATGTTAGATCGGATCTCCGCAACAGTTCGAAAAGTTCTGATTGAAAGCCAGCAATGATGCCGACAAGATCGCCGATGCAGTTGCGTGGTTGTATTCGGACCGATCGTCCTATCGTCATTGCAGATATGTCAATCGAAGAACGGCCTGCACGCTTCAAAGTGACTGCACCACGCCGCTTCGCATATTCATTGAGTTTGATCTTCGTCCAAGCAGTGAATCAGGAACCGAAGGTCACTGAATAGTGTTGATGCGCTCAAGAAATGCCAAGCCCTCCCGGCTCACGATTGTAAAGCCGTCCTCATTCGAAAGGCGCATGATTTCCTGCCAGATGGCTTCCATCACAGAGGAGAGAGAATCGATTTTTGTGAGAGCAGTTTGATACGCTTCCGGCTCACTTGCAAAGAAAACGGATTCGAAGAGCATAAACTTACCCGTCTCTTCGTCTTTCAAGACTTCCATTCGCCGGTATTCATGCTCCGGATCATTTGACCGTCTGAGGAAGACGGTTGCAATAGCGCCTTTCAATTTGAGCTCCAGTGGGGTAACCAAAGATTATGGTAAGGTGCCCAGTTTATTCAATTGATTGTTTCGCATACGTGCTAAATTCATCCTGACTCGCTAAGGGGAAGTCGAGCCGTTCGTATTAGAGCCCCGATGCAGCCTGTTTCTCTTTGGGAAGGGTAAGCCGGCAGCGATTCTGACATTTGTCACCCTTCGTCGCCTTGGCAGACGAAGGGTTTTGCTTTTTAGACTGTCGATAAGGACGCCGCGATTCCCAAAGCTTGAAGCCAGTCCACAACTGTCCGCCAACGATGTGCCGAGACGGAGAGAGCACATGGAAGATTCTCGACAAAAGCGGATTGCCGCGTGCGAACGCCTGACCATCCTTCAAAAGCCCGTCTTGCCTATCCAGCCGCGACTCCTCCTGCAGCTGGTCTTTCTCGCGGCGCTCGCAGCTGTGATGGGAAATTGAGCGCGTGGCCAGTGACGAGTGGCCGGTAGCGGGTGAGAGAAGGCAAGGAGCAGGGAAGAGCATTAAAATGGCTAGTGGCGAGAGTTGTTGGCGCCAAGGCGCAGCATAGTCCTTCACTAGTCCCTGGCCACTTGCCGCTCATCACTGCACTCTAACGGCCTACTCTTAAGTTCATAGTTGACAAACCCTTTCTCCTGCGCCTAGAGTCACTTTCCAGTCTTAATTCCTTAGTTGTTGGAGACGCTCTTGGCGCGAAAAAGATCTCTCAACCTCACCGAAGCCGAACTCCGTCTCATGGATATCGTGTGGGACAAAGGCGCAGTCACTGTCGGCGAAGTTGCCGCCGCTCTCCCCGGCGAGCCCGGTCTCGCCTACAACACGATCCTCACCACGCTTCGCATTCTCGAACAGAAAGGCTACGTCCGGCATACCAAGGCGCGGGAAGGTCGCGCCTTTGTCTATCGCGCTGTGGTGGGCCGCAAGCAGGCCAGCCGGAACGCCCTGCGTCACTTGGTTCGCGGATTCTTCGCCAATTCTGCCGAATTGCTTGTCCTCAATCTGCTCGACGACGGAGATCTCTCTCAGCGGGAACTCCGGAACATTCGAAATCTCCTCGCGGAAGGTGAAAAATGAGCGCGATCCTCGGATCCCTGAATGCTTTCTCGGCTGCCGGACTGACGGCGGTTCTGAACACGCTGTGGCTGGCACTGGCGGTGGCCGCTGTCATGTGGTTCGCGCTCCGGTTGATGCCACAGGTCAACGCCGCAACGCGCCATGCGGTCTGGTGGGCCGTACTGGCGCTGGTGGTGCTCCTGCCTCTCGCCACTTTTCTTCCTCGGCCTGCCCCGCCCGTGCCCTCTTCTGCGCGGACGGAAACGCAAATCCGAACCCGCGCCCCATCCTCTTTCGCGGTGCAGCCCCTGCCGGTTACCGGCGCTTCTTCTCCAGCTCAGCCGCTCCCGCCCGCTGCACTTTCTTCTCGCACCGATGCGTCGCCTCGCGTACGCATTCCCATTGAGTTTCATCCAGGAAGCTGGCCGTCAAGGTTGCTGTTCCTGTGGATGGCCGTATGCTGCGTTCTACTCGGCAGAATTGTGCACGGTTACTTGCATCTCCGTGGCCTGCGGAGTCGCGCCCGGCCTGCAAGCGCGGATCTGGTTGTCCGCTTCGAGCAGCGTCTGCGCGACTCCCGCACTTCGCGCGCCCCTCAACTTCTTGTCTCCGATGAAGTAATTTCCCCTCTCGCCGCGGGATTCCTCGACCCAGTTGTCATTCTCCCCCAGATCCTCCTCGAGGAGATTGCCGAGCCAGAACTCGACTACGTCCTCGTTCACGAACTGGCGCATGTCGCCCGTCGCGACGATTGGACCAATCTGATGGGCCGGCTGGCATCCGCGGTCTTTGTCTTCCATCCCGTGGCTGCGTGGGTTTTGCGCCGCATCCAGCGAGAAAGAGAAATCGCCTGTGACGATTGGGTTGTCGCCGCCACCGGCTCCGCAGTGCACTACGCTCTGACTCTGGGGCGCGTGGCCGAATTCTGCTCCGCGCGTCGTCAAGAATTGCTGGCGACGGAGATGGCTCACCGATCCTCGAACATCAGCGCGCGCATCGAGATCCTGCTTCGGCCGAGGTTTCATTTTTCCCCGGATGCTTCAGTGCCCCGCGTTTCGTTCTGCGTTGCGGCCGGTCTCGTTCTATTCAGTTTGGGAGTGCGCACGCCCGGATGGATCGCCTTCGCGAAGGACTCGACCGTTGCTGTTGCAGATCACCAGGCCGATCCGCAATCTCCAATCTCCGCTGCACGCATTGCGTTCGCGCCGGAAGCATCTCCACACGCGGCAACGCTGTCCCCAGTGTACCGCGCACAATCTTCCGCCCCTCCTTCAGCGACTCTTGCCGATCCGGACAAGACCTGGCGGCACGGATGGAGGCTCACGCGCCGTGATTCCTCTTCGAGCAAGGTCGAGCTCTCCCTCATCAGCCGCAATGATGACGGTAACGATCGGATGAACACTGAGGACGTTCCACTTTCAAGCCTCGCCGGCTTCTCTCTATCCGTGCTCAATCATGACGGCCCGGTGAAGTTCGAATATGTCCGCGATTCGGGGCGGATTGTCTGCGAAGGACGCGTGGCCGGGGGCCGCGCTTCCGGGCCATTCACAGTCGTTCTCAATCCCTCCTTCGTTTCTGCCCTAGAAAAGATGGGATACGTCGCGCCGCAGGAGGATGAGGCGTTCTCTCTTGTGACCTCCGACGTGACGCTCGGATATGCCCAAGCCGTCCGGGATACGGGACTCACATCATCGCTATCGGATTTGATCAATCTGCGAGATCACGGCGTCAGTTCAGACTATGTCCGTGCCGTCCGCCAGGAAGGGTTCACGAATCTATCCGCGTCGGAAATCTCCGAGCTGCGGGATCACGGCGTCAACCCCAATTACCTCAAAGCGATCAAGGCTGCTGGCCCCGACCTCTCGATCGAGGCGATCGACCGTTTATACGATCACGGCGTCAAGCCCGACTATTACAAATCGATGAAGACCACCGCGCCCCAACTGTCCATCGAGCAAATCGACAGTCTGTTCGATCACGGCGTTGAACCGGATTCGTACAAGGGCTTTGCCTCGGTCGATCCCAAGCTCTCGATCGAGCAGATCGACAGCCTGCGCGACCATGGCGTCAAACCGGAGTACTACCGGAGAATGAGATCCGCCGCTCCCAACCTCTCCATCGAGGAGATCGACGGCTTGTTCGATCATGGCGTTGAACCGGATTCGTACAAGGGCTTTGCCTCTGTCGATCCCAAGCTCTCCATCGAGCAGATCGACAGCTTGCACGACCATGGCGTCAAACCGGAGTACTACCGGAGCATGAGATCCGTCGATCCCAAGCTCTCCATTGAGCAGATCGACAGCTTGTTCGATCATGGCGTAGAACCCGATTCGTACAAGGGCTTTGCGGCTGTTGACCCCAAACTCTCCAATGAGGAGATCAACAGGCTGCGCGACCATGGCGTTGAGCCCGAATATCTCCAGGAACTTCGTGCCCTGCCCGATGGATTCTCGATCGCGGACATCTCTGATCTTCGCGACCACGGCATCACAGCCAAGTACATTCGCAACCTGCATGATATGGGTATGAAAAGCCTGACCGCGGCTCAGCTCGTTCGTCTCCACGACGGAAATTAGTCCCGGGTGGCGGTTGGGATACGGGTTTAGGCTTCCCCGAACTTCCTCGCAGAGCGTTCGGGTCGGCACGGTCGCGGTTCTAAACTTGAGCCAGTGAGGCATCACCAATTCTCAATTGGATCTGGTCGCACCGCCCGCCCTGCGACAAAAGAACCGGGGCCTCTATCGCCCTGATGGCAGAAGGTCGGGAGCCTTAAACCGGGCGGTCTTCACCGACTAGACCACCGGCGGTTCGCATCGCCGGCGAGCGGGCGGTTTTCGTCGCTTGCGCTGACAAGAATTCTTGCTTCGAAGCACCATGAACGAGCAACTGGTGCCTCGCGGAACTCGTCGCTTTTTGGGTGGCGATCTTCGTCGCCGGAACGTCGAAGCGCGTTGCTTACCGCCGTGACTAGCCACCGCGTTCGTTTCCGTCTCCCTACTGAGGAAGCAGCGCAATAGCATCGAAGAGCCGACTCTCTTGATTGAATCTTAAGTTTTCCCCGTTATCCTCGTCTCGTCCACCGAGAGGCTGACCGGGCCAATCAAATCTGTGAGGAGGGGTCATTTGCGAATGAAATATGGAATTGAGTGCAGTGATCAGGGACAAGTGGCAAGTGACGAGAGCAGAACGGCGCACTTCAACATCGCGCGTTATCGATCACTCGCCACTCACCATTTGCCACTGTAGTGATTGGGGCACTAGATACTAGTCACCAGGCACCTGCCACTGCACCGCCCGGACTGCCATATAGAATGGCTTGGGGAGAATAGTTCGATGACCATTGCCGACATCGTTGAAGAACTCGACGCTGAAATTGCGCGGCTTGAGGAAGCGAGAAAACTGCTCTCGAGCACATCGAGCCTTGCCATGGACGGTGTTGTTCGAGGTGGTTCCGCATCCGCCAAGCAGGTGCGTCGCAAGAAACGGACGCTCAGCCCCGAGGCTCGAAAACGGATTGCCGACGCGCAGCGGAAGCGTTGGGCGGCGCAGAAGGCCAAGAGATAGAAGATACAGTCCACTTGGATTCCCCGATCACATATTTTCACGCTTTGGAAATTCAGTCGAAAACATTTCAGGACTAAATCAGTCGTTTTGTCCACGATTCACTGGGGGTATTTTCTATATCGACAGCGCTCATTGAGGCAGTCGTCTCGACGCTGGCATTTCCAGCCGGGATGAAGATCGCATGAACCGAAGAGATTTTGCGCGGCTTGGATCTGCCGCCGTGATCGCGAAAGGCGCAGGCAAGCTCGGGCCTGCGTTCGCGCAGTCGCTAGCTGCCAGGGACAACCCGGGGCCCCCCCAGCATCCCATGGTGCCGTTCAAGCCCAAGGCCTCCGGGCACGCGGCGGATTTCAGTCTGCGAATCGCACCGATGATGGTCGAGCTGGCCCCCAAGGTCGTGCTCAGCACTATCGGCTACAGCAATAAAGTCCCCGGTCCCCTGCTACGGATGCGTGAAGGCCAGCACGTCACTGTCGATGTGGTCAATGACACGGACGTTCCGGAGTACGTGCATTGGCATGGTCTGTTCGTTCCGTCGGATGTGGATGGAGCGGAAGAGGAAGGCACTCCTCCGGTCCCGCCGCATGGCCGGCGCCGCTATCAATTCGTGGCCAACCCGGCGGGCTCGCGGTGGTACCACTCGCACGCCATGGCTATGCTGGATCTGCATCGAGGGTTGTACACCGGCCAGTTCGGGTTCCTCGTGATCGATTCCACAAATGACCCCGGACGCTACGATCAGGAAGTCTTTCTGGCGCTGCGCGACTGGGAACCGTTTCTGACCACAATGGATCCGGATGAGAGTCAACCGGATCCCACTGACCCGATGCCCGAAAAACCAGCTACTCCCGACCGGCGTGCCGACGGGCTCGAAGCCAGCACCGCTCTTTTCTCGATCAACGACAAGATGCTCGGCGCGGGCGACCCGCTCCGTGTGCGGTCGGGTGAGCGCGTCCTGATGCACCTGCTCAATGCCAGCGCTTCGCAAGTTCATCGCGTGGCGTGTTCCGGTCACAGCTTTCAGGTAATTGCACTCGACGGCAATCCGGTGCCTTCGCCTCAGCTGGTCGATGTGATCGAGATCGCCCCGGGCGAGCGCGTGGATGCAATCGTCGAAATGAATCATCCAGGCGTCTGGATTTTTCACCCATGCGGCCTGCGAATGTTATGAGATCATCCGCAAGGAATATGCCCGGCTCGGTCTGTTATAAAGCGCCTCCTATACAAGAATTCGCGGGCAGGCTCCGAATGCGACTCTCCCCTAGGTACTCGTGACCGCTTCAGGACGGATCTACACGGAGCCGGAACATTGGCACATCGACCAAACAGGACTACGAGCGGCTAGGCCGGCGCTCAAACTACCTTCGCGTGAAATCCGAACAGGCGCGGCTGGCGCTTGAACAGCATATAGCGAGCACTGCTGCTGAAGTTCGCCATTTTCGAATGTTTCTGAAACGACATACTAACCCGATTTCACGAACAGAGAGTCGCTGCGGTGGCGGAATGCCCGGCGCAATATCCACAATATCCAAGCCAGCAGACCCCATGTGATGACGGCCAGGTTGATGATGACGAATGGCTCGTGATTCGGCAGTCCCTTCCACAGAAGGAACGCAAAACCCAGCAAACCGATGCAGCCGAGCGAGGCCCCGGCGGAATCAATGCTTGCGGCCAGGCGTCCACGATTCACGCCGTCTGCGCCGATCCTCGCTTTGCGTCGCTTTTCATGGCTTTCGATCAAGCTAGCACTGGCTGGAAAGATCGCTGGAAAGGCAAGAAATAGCCCTCCGACGATAGGCCCGAATCTCTTCGCTATCAAACCGGCAAGGACCGTACAAACTCCGCCAAAGAGGAAGCGAACAGCATATTCACTAGTCTTGGTCTCCTTGAGCGATGATAGGTTGACTCCAATCATCGCCACGACCTTCCCTGGATGAGTATCAACAATCCAAAGGACACTAGGAACCAGACCGGCATCAATGCCATTGTCGCGACGAGAGTTGGAGACCTGTAACGTCTCAGCACCCAACTCGTAATCGCCGCATAAACGCAGAAGGCCAAGGCTCCGAACATCATTGAGCGACCTTCTAACGCCGCGAAAGCCTTCCCGTCATGATGAATCGTCAAGCCGATGGTGGCGAGCGCAATCGAAGGCGCTGCACCGAAGAGTCCTGCAAAGCTCTTAGGACGAAGGATGTCCCCAAGCGTTGCGAAGAGGCTGACGACAACTCCACCGATAATGAACCGAACCAGCAACTCGCCCATCGCTCATCCACGAGGTTTCATCAAACTGCCTTTTGCGCTTCTTTGATAAGGCGGAGGGCGGCATCGGCTCCCTTACATCCCAGCAACCGATACTTCTTGCCTTCGAGATTGTGATAGTTCACGAAGAAATCCTGCAATTCCTGCAGCCATTTGCCTGGAAGATCCTTCAGTTTACGGACATTGGCGTACATGTGATTCGCTTCGGCCACCGCTACCAGCCTGTCATTCCTTATTTTGTCCTTGCCGTCGAGTTGTTCGCCTTCAATCACTCCGATCAGACGAGCACGAACCGCGCAGCCTGGAACTGCTGGCTCGTCCATCAACAACAAAACATCGATGGGATCGCCATCCGGCGCCAGTGTTTGTGGCAGGAAGCCGAAATCGTATGGAAATACCATTCCGGCAGGAAGCACTTTCTTGAGGGAAAAGATTCGCTGATTCGGGTCAAACGAGAATTTATTCCGGCTTCCGGCAGGTGTTTCAATTATGACCTGAAGAAGGCCATCTTTCTTGTTGATGGGTTTCAGTCGCGTTGGGTCTGCCAAAGATCTCATAATCCCTCAGCCTTCCTCAATCTAGCTCTGCATGTGCATCCCATGTGGCCTCGTTGACGCGGAGACATACTTTGCCCACATAAGATGAGAAAAGAACGCTAACCGTTGTATGGTCTGCAAGTTAGCTTTCATCTCGGACTTCCGCCCACATGGAAATCAAGAGCTGACATCCGGTGTGGCAGGCGTCATCCCGTGGACCATCATGAGCCGGGCGATTTGAGCTTCTTTACGGAATCGCTACACGGAGATTGGATCAGGTGCTTCGTGTTAGATATACATAATCCACGGATTCAAATTACTTCGGTAGCGGCAAGCAGCACTGGCTTTGCCATATGCCCATCTCCGATGGCGCGGCCTCATCGGGAGTCACAAGTCGGAATCCAATTCGGTCTTCGAGTGATTTGCAGCGGGTTTCCTTTGGCACGACGTCCAAAATCTTGACGAAGAGTTTCGTAACGGCCTCGATAGTGTCCGGGAGCGAGGCCAGTTTCTGATGCATCGGCATACCTGAGGCAGGCAGCTTCTGGAAGACATGAGGGTTGAGGTCGACAACGCTGGCGCCTGAGGTCTGTGGGCGCCTGATTGGCTGCTTCTTGCGGTCCGCGCTTCGGGAATTCGGCTTCACCTTCCGCACTATTCCAGTCGAGGGTAAATCTAAATCTAGGCGAGGTTGTCTCGAGTTCGGGTTCGTCCCTTGAGGTATCAAATG
Source organism: Occallatibacter sp. (assembly GCA_036495975.1). GTDB lineage: Bacteria > Acidobacteriota > Terriglobia > Terriglobales > Acidobacteriaceae > Telmatobacter. The sequence continues at coordinate 95,228 of DASXLY010000057.1, forward strand.
TGCGGGTTCACCTGAGGGTAGATCGGCCTGTGACCGTGGATCAAAACCGTCCCTTGTCTGATAGACTTGATTTTGTCGTTGCAGGGGCAGATTTTGGTGTCCAGTTTGGTGTCCATTTGGTGTCCATTTGGTGTCCAAAATCAGGTCCACAGCGGCGAAATGGTAGAAACAAGCGAAACGAGCGAAATCTGCGAAGCGCTTGATTCTATGTGACATACAAGCCAAGTTGTTGAAAAACAATCTGGGGACGTAGCTCAGTTGGTCAGAGCGCTGCCCTGTCACGGCAGAGGTCGCGGGTTCGAGCCCCGTCGTCCCCGCCATACATTCCAAAAGAGTTATGGGGTGATATTGGCAACGAAAAACTGGCGAAACTGGGTGCATTTTGCACCCAGTTTGCACCCTAAAATCCGCAGCATTCTTATATATGGGTTCACTGTTCATTGAGACGAAAAGACAAACGACATGACTGCGGCTTGTGCACTATGCTTCGCGGGCGTAACGGCTTGGGTGTAGACATCGAGCGTTGATCTAAGGGTCGAGTCCCGGACAAGCTCCTGCATACCTTGAACTCGGTGCCAACACTTCTCAAGAGTGTCGAGTAGGTATGGCGTAAGGTGTGCCAGCCAAATCGCTTTTCGATTCCCAATTTCTGAGCCGCCGGTCGAAGATATTTCGGCAAGATTGCTTGCCCCCAATACGGCTTTTCCCAATGGCTATGCCGGCTGGCAAAGACCCAGTCTTTCGGTCGGCGATACTTAGACCGTTCCTCCACTTGATTAGTGCTTCGGCAACGAGCGGATGGATCTCTTCCCGTCGGATGTCGTTTCCCACCAGCGAGACTGCCAAATATCTGAATGCCTCTTTCGAGTTCTTCGGATGATGCTCCCATTTTGCATGATGACCTCCGCCCGCGGTTGCGGGAGGAGAGAAGGGAAGTGACCATCGCTTTCGATAAGGGTGCTGCTTTGCGACGGCAGCAGTCTAGCGCTACTCCAGAAAGTTACCTCCGGCTCTTCGTATATTTCGTTTCGCAAAGAGAAGCCCGCCCTGGAGGATAAACAATCCGTTCTCACAAGTCAGAGATGTCGACTACGCGGCAACGAAGCATTGCAGCTTGCAGGGAAGCTCATTGCTTCTTTGCCGGGCGGGCAACCTTGGACGGAATGAAGTCGGCCTTGCCGAGCTGGTGGATGTAGACAATGCAATTTTCGGGGCCCTTGCACTTGTCGTTGTGAAACTGCTGGGCCGGCTGCATGACGTATGACCCCGCCGTCAGTTCCTTCGGGGCGCTGCTGTCGCCTTCGATGGTATGGATCCATGTCCCCTGCACTAATACCGCGTAGTAGTCCGACGCATGAGTGTGCATGCCCGACTCGTACCCGCCCGGTTGCTTCAGCAGCATGCCGACGGGGCCTTTCTTGTAGTCGCCCCACAAGACCGACATCTTAACGGGCGAGCCCGGAACCAGAGCCTCCCACTTGAGGTCGGCGGCCGGCACGGTGATCTCTTGCCTGTCTTTTGCTACGCTGACGCGGCCCCAAAGCCGATGGGTGCTCACAAGGGCGAACGCGGACAGAACTGCGAAGCCCAGAACGATCGTTTTTGTGTTGTTCATCTATCTCATCTCCTCGGCAAATAGATTTTCTTAGGGCTGAATCGAAGCAGGCATTTACCTGAACTCCGGTGAAACATTCTTTGGCGCGCGAAGCTCATTGCTTCTCTGCCGGGTGGGCACCCTCGAACGGAATGAAGTCGGCCTTGCCGAGTTGGTGGATGTAGACAATGCAGTCTTCGGGACCCAAGAACTTTTCGTTGTGGAACTGCCCCGCCGGCTGAAAAACGTACGATCCCGGTGTCAGTTCCGTCGGGGCGCTGCTGTCGCCTTCGACGGTATGTATCCAGATCCCCTGTACCAGTACCCCGTGGTAGTCCGATGCGTGAGCATGCATGCCCGCCTCGAACCCGCCGCCTGGCTGCTTCAGCAGCATGCCGAACGGACCCTTTTTGTGGTCGCCCCACAAGACCGAAAACTTAACGGGTGACCCGGGATGCATGTCCTCCCACTTGAGGTCGGCGGCCGGCACGGTGTTCTCTGCGAAACTCCGAACAATCTTTTCTGTGGTGATCATTTTTCTTTTCTCCTCACCAAATAGATTTTCTGAAGGCTGAATCGATCCTTAGTATGTTCCTATCCAATTGATAGGCAGAAACGATCAGTATGGAACTTAGACATCTTCGATACTTCACCGCGGTAGTGCAGCGGAATGGCTATCGTGAAGCCTCCCGGCACCTTCATATTGCTCAGGCGTCTATTAGCCAGACCGTGGCCGATCTGGAGCAGGAGCTTGGCGTGAGACTCTTCTCGCGAACCGGGCGGAAGGTTGTTCTGAGTCCGGAGGGAGAGGCGTTTTACATCGAGGCTGTGCGCACCCTGGAGCAGGCAGAATCAGCCATCAAGACTGCGAAGCGAGCCGCTAAGGGTGAAGTCGGAAAGTTGTCGATTGGCTTCATTGGTTCAGCCACTTATGCATTTCTACCGGCGCTCGTGCGAAGCTATAAAGCGCTATACCCCGGCGTAAAGCTGACGCTGCACGAACTCAGCCCACTCGAGCAAGAGACGGCCCTCGAAGAGGGATCGATCGACATCGCCTTCACAAGAACTCTCGCGGCGGAGAAAGACGAGACACTCTCATCGCGGTGCCTCTATCCGGAACCGCTTCTCGCCGTATTGCCTGCATCAAGAAGAATCAAGGGGAAGAGCGTGCACATTGCAGATCTCGCCGGTGAACGATTTGTGATGATCGATCGCAAAGAATCGGGTGTCCTTTTTGATACGATCTTACGAATCTGCAACCAAGCCGGCTTTACTCCGCGGATTGAGAATGAGTCGGACCGGCCCCAAACGGTACTCTCACTGGTAGAGGCAGAAGAAGGCGTCTCCATTGTGCCTGCATGTGTCAGGAATATGTCGTCGAACGGGGTGCGATTCTACCGCTTGCAGCCGGACGATGCGAGGATCTCGCTTGTAGCGGCATGGAAGAAGGAAACCCCGTCGCCCGCGCTTCGCGCTTTTCTGGATCTGGTGAATGCCAACGCAGCACAAATCCGGAAGAAGGCAGAGCTTCTCTGAAAGATTCGCCGCGGGCTACTTCCGCATCCTTAGGTCAGTAGATGAGCTTGAGCGACAGCTGAATTTGCCGCGAAGTGCCTGCGGTTTTGGATATCTCTCCGAAACCAGAACCGGTCAAAGTGTTTGCCGGTAGACCCATGTTGACGATGTTGAATAAATTGAAGAACTCGCCACGGAATTGCAGATCCATCAGTTCGATGCCAGATGATCTTCGTCCGACCGGCGTGTCTTTGATGAGCGAGAAATCGAAGTCGTAGTATGCGGGTCCTCGGAACGTGTTGCGGCCTAGCGTGCCGAAACGTCCCTGATTAGGTCCTGTACCTCCGGCGACCTGGAGCGGGATATTGAAATACGTCCTGGCATTAGCGTTGCCCATTCCGAAATAATCCTGTCGCTGTTGCCGAGCGGTTGAGAGGCGGGGAACAGCGATCTGGTCTGGGCGGTCCGCACCATTCGTTCCAGCTCCGGTCTGCCGAATTCCCGAGTAGACCGTGAAGGGCGCTCCCGACGAAATTGAGGAGATGGACAGAAGCTCCCAACCGTTAGTGAAGGTGCGCGGGACTGCGCTCAGAAAGTTGGCGCTCTCGAGATGCAAATCCTGCGCGATGCTCAGTCCGAGCGAATGCGTCACATCGAACGCAGAAGGACCTTTTTCCGCGCGCAGGTTGAAGGGGTCTTGTGAAGAACCGACGGCAACTGCACCGGTCGATCCGGTTCCACTCTGAACGAATGAGGTGGAATCGATGGACTTCCCAAAGGTGTAAGACGCCTGAATACCCGGCCCCCCGTGTGCAACCGTTCCGAACAGTGAGGCCTGCAGGGCGTTATAACTTGAATGCACATCGTTTGTTACAAGGCTCATGACGCCCAAACCGCCAGTCACGTCACCGTTTGAGTCGAAGTCTGTGTAGGGGGCGAATTCTTCCGTTGCGTTTGGATAGGCATTCGGGGAAGATATCCGGGGCAGGTGCGTTGCTGCGGTTCCCACATAGGCGGCATCCGCAGAAAGGTTTGCTATTTTCTTCTCGATGCCCAGGGTCCAGGTATAGAGCGAGGCATTGTTGAAGTTCTGATCGACGCTGGCAAGGTTCAGTGGGCTCACGGCTCCCGAACTGGTCACTCGAGCTAGATCCTTTTCAAAACGGTCAACATCCATCGGCGTATTTGGCACGATGTTTTTCGAACCGCGCGCTAGAATGTCGTTGCCATCGAGGTCATAGGCTGTAGGGAGCATCGCGGGGGTGATGGTGAAGCCATACGCCAAAGGAGTAGTGGCCGAAGATTGCCGCCGCGGATAGTCCGCGAAAGGGGTGGATCCCGTGAGCAGGTTGTCTTGCCAAATGTTGAACGGGATGACCGCGACCGCTCCGCCGGCGTGGACCGAAACGCTATTAATGGGAGACCATGAAACTTGCGCTCTCGGTCCCCAACCATCCCATGTGCTTTTGTAAGTCGGCTGCGGATTGACGACATAATCCGTCTTCCCATTTAGCACCCGAAATCCGCCTGCGCGGCGGCCACGTTCTGCGAGCGGCGTGTAGTGCTCCCACCGGACTCCGTAGTCCAGCGACAAATTTGGTTTCAGCTTCCAGGTATCTTCGACATAGGCGTTGCAGTCGGTGCGGCTGTCAGCTTCCGGTCCAATGTGGACTCCGCTAGAGATCCCGGGCGGCGCAACGGCGACAACGTATGCAACCGGCGAGCCCGAAAGAAAGCTGGAGAGCACGTCTGGGAGCTGGTCGCCCACTTTCACATCATGGCGCCCAGTCGACGAGGGGATTGCCTCTGTGGCGTAGGCAGATCCTCCCCCAAAATCATATTCGCCATTGGGGCTCATTCCAAAATAGCTCGAGTCCAAGTTTTGTCGAATTTCGAAGCCAGCACGGATTGCGTGACTACCAATGGTGTAGGTGAGATTCTCGCGCTCCTGAAAGAGATTGCCGAAGCCTTGCATGACTGATCCACCGGCAGAATTGAAGGCTTCGAAGAGGTTGTTGACGAATCTGACGGCTGGGTCAATGTGATTAGCAGTCGGGAACCCCGGCGTCGAGCGCGTGATAGAGAGAGAGGACTCCAGTGCCAGTTTCGGACTGAATGTCGTCGTAAGAGTCCCAACGACGTTACGTTGCCGATCGAGGTATTCAACGCCGAAAGATGGGTCGATTGCTGTCTGATCGGGATTCGTTGTCGGGCCGTTTAGATTGTCCATCACAAATCGGGCAAAAAACTGATTCTTCGCCGAAAGTTTGTGATCAATTCGCAGCGAGAATTGGTCCGCATTCGTGACAACCTTCGATGCAGTCGCAAACGTATTGTCACCGTATGGGCCGGTCGGAAGATTTGGTAGAGGATAGCGGTTCAGAATGGAAGCAATGGCGGCAGGAACAGGGATGGTGAGGGTGTCAGTAGTGCCATCCGTAAAGTGAAGTGTATCGTTCACAACACCTGCGCTATTGGGTCGCTGCACGGCAGACGGAACGGGCATCACCTGGGTCGTACCCAACACCTGCCGGAAGCCTTGATATTGAGTGAAGTAAAACGTCTTTTTGCGACCATCGAAAACGTGAGGAATGTAGATCGGACCTCCATTGGTAAAGCCGAACTCATTCCTGCGGAATGGGGGAATGCGCCCGGGATAGGCAGCCGTCGGGTGATCGAAATAATTTCGGGCATCGAAAGCGGAATTACGCACGAATTCAAAAAAGGAGCCGTGAAATCCGCTCGCGCCCGAACGGGTGTGAATGTTCGTAAATCCTGCGGCACCCCGTCCGATATCGGCTGGCATCCACCCCGAACTCGAATCGATGCTCTCGACAGCATCCACATCAAAGTTCGATAAGGTTGCACCTCCCATCAATGGGTCACTGATGTCGGCACCATCCATCGCAAATGTCGCTTCCACGCCTCGCTGGCCGTTGATGGCAAACTGCGCGGTGAAGTTGGTGGAACCATTTGAATCGGTCATGGTTCCTGCGGCTAAGAGCAACAGCGAAGAAAAGTCTCTCTTGTTGAGCGGCAGTTGACTAACGGCCTCACTACTCAAAGCCTCGCCGCCGCTCGCACCGGTCCCGGCTTGAACGGCCACGGATATTTCGCCGCGTTGCGAAACGGTGATCATGGCGGACGGCGCTTCTGGAGCCAGGTCTAGCGGCTGATCGTAGGTTGAGGTCTTACCTTGGACTTGAACAGAAAACCTGTAACGTCCTGCGGGAAGCGGCCCGAAACCGAATGTCCCGTCGGGGTTAGAAGTAGACTCGCTTGTCTTCGCGCCCAAGAGCTTGAGAGCGGCGCCTCCAACTGGGGCACCGGCACGGTTTCGGATCGAACCGTGCCACACAACCATGGACGGCCCTTGTCCGAAGAGCGGAAATGCCGTCACCGCCAGGACAAGCGTCAGCATCCATCGCACAACATGTAGTCGCTTTTGAACGATCTTTGGCACAGCATTCCCTCTGAAATTTGCAAAAAAGGTCTGTCAGACGCGAGTGGAAAGCACTCTCGTTGTCCAAGCCTTAATTTCGGAAAGTGATTTGTTGGCGCGGTCACAGCGGGCCGCTCCTTCACTCTCGGTTATGCGGTTGCCCGCTTAATCCCGTATCGACGGGTAAGCCAGGCCCGAACAGGTTCATCGAAGAACTTCAGGAAGAACCAGGCGACGACAATCACAATCGGGAGCACGACGAAGATCCAAGAAATGATGACAGCAGGGCTCGGATGCCTGGTCCACGCGTAACCAGCCAGGACGTACACGAATCCGATGTGAGTGATATAAAGCGGATAAGAAAGCCTGCCTGAAAACTTGCAGAGCCGAATCATTCCCCTACCGGCCTCCGAGTGCGCCCCGCAGAGGATGATCAATGGAAATAAAAAGAGGACGCAGGCCGCTTCATACAGGCCGTTCCAATCAAGCGCTCCAGATTTAGAGAATTTCGGCATCTGGAAACAGACGACAAGCACAATTGAGAGCAGAAGAAGGCCGATTTTCGGAAGTCGGACCCGCTCATTGATGCGATAGAGCCAAAGGCCAAGAACAAAAGACACAGTCAGGCGCAGCGGCGCCATCCAGATGTTGGGATAGTCCCATCCACCGTCAAGCGACCCTTTCGAATTTGCGACCCAAATAAGTCCCAAACCGGAAATGGCGAAGATGATTCCCAAGGTAGCCGCACGCAGCCGACGAAGAATCAACGCGTAGGCAATGTTGCCAAGGTATTCCTGCATGAGGGACCACGCGGGGCCGTTGAGAGCTTGTGATTCATTATGACGCCCACCGACCGGCGGAGACGGCAAGAGAAGGAGCGACGTGAGATACGCTAACAGAACCATGGAGAGCGGTCCGTTGTTCATCATCTTGCTGAATGGATCGAACAGATAGAAGAGGAGGCCGAGGGTTGCACCCACGAGCACGAGAGGGTGGAGTCGAATGAGTCGGATGCGGAAAAACTGCAAGATCGTCATCCGGTTCCAACGATCGTCGTAAGCGTATGCGACCACGAAACCGGAAAGTGCAAAGAAGAAATCGACGGCAAGGTGAGCGTGTTTAACGATCGCGTACGGCCCATGGAAGCCGAATGAATAGTTGAAGAGATGGAAGATCACAATGAGAAAGGCAGCGCTCCCTCTTAAGCCATCGAGCACTTCAAAGTGTTCTTTTCCGCTGCTGGTGCGGTCAAGGCTAATCGCCGCCTTATTCAGAGCTAAACTCATCGTCTAATTCCTCCGAAGTCCATTTCCTGTTGTTTTATCTGAGTGCGAGTCTCAGCTCTGATTCTTCTTGTTGCGTAGTATCGCAAATTGCCAACCACTCATTGCAGGTGAAGGCTTCCAGCGAGAGGCGTGTCTGCGGAGGAAGGTCCAATCAAAACTTCGTAGTCGCCTGGCGAGAGCTTCCAACTTTCGGTTCCTTCATCGAAAGTCTGCAGGACTCGTGAATCGATTGAAACGGTGACCGGCTGAGACTCGCCGGGTGCGAGGGCAATGCGCGCCCAGCCCGCCAACCGCTTGTATGGCTCGTCTGATCCCTTTGGAAGGCGCGCGTAGACTTCCGCGATTTCTGTGCCTTTAAGCTTCCCCGTGTTCTTAATGGTGAAGCGCACGGTCTTCGCGGCTGAATCGACACTCAAATCCGAATACCGATACGTTGTGTAGGAAAGGCCGTAACCAAAGGCGAACAGCGGTTGCTTGTGCTGTTGCTCAAACCACTTGTAGCCCACCGCCGCGCCTTCTTCGTAGTTCACAGCGAAGTTCACGAGCGCGGTATTCAAGTGTTCGGCATCTTCGTGCGTTTGCGGTAGGGGCGGCGCCGGCTCGATTCTCAGGCGCGGTAGATCACTTTCGTTCTTCGCAAAGGTCAGCGGAAGCTTGCCGCTCGGATTCACCTCGCCGACAAGGATTTTGGCGAGTGCCTTGTGACCTGAACTACCCGCGTACCACGCTTCTACGATTCCGGCGACTTTGTCCACCCAGGGCATCGTCACCGCGCTGCCGGTTTCAAGAACAACTATGGTGTGCGGATTCGCCGTTGCGACTTGTTCGATCAATGCATCCTGGTTATCGGGCAGAGATAAGCTCGGTGCATCTGATTCTTCGGCCAGCCACTGGTAGGCGAAAACGATGGCGAGATCAGCGCTTTTGGCTAGGTTTGCGGCTGATTTCGGATCTGCGCCGGAGTCGAAGTCAATCTTCGTGTTTGGCAGCTTGTCTCGTAGAGCTTTCAACGGAGATGTCGGAAACCAGATGTGGTCCTGCCAATGAGTTGCGCCTTTGCCCACCGGCATAATCGCATTGCCGCCCGGCGGATCGACTTGGGCAGACCCGCCGCCAGAAATCATTCCCACGTCAGCATGCCCGCCGATGACCGCAATGCTGCGGACTTTGGAGGGATTGATCGGAAGCACTGTAGGGCTGTTCTTCAGGAGAACGATGCTTTTCTCCTCGACACTTTGGGCCGCTTCCAGCCCCTTCTCAACTTCAGGAACGCTTTTCTGCACCGGGTAATCTACGATTCCCGAGAGGAATTCAGCGTAGAGAACTCTGCGCGCATGATCGTCGATTTCGGATAGCGGAACTCTTCCGGCTGCGACAGCTTCCTTTAATTTAGGCCCATAGAAATCAGCCACCGGCTCTTCCTGATCAAGTCCCGCGGCGGAAGCCTTCTCGGTGCTGTGCGTTCCCGCCCAGTCAGAAATCACAAAGCCTTTGAAGCCCCAGTCCTTCTTCAGTACATCGTTCAACGTATAGGGATTCTCACACCCAAAATCTCCGTTGATACGGTTGTAGGAACACATCACGGCGCCCGGATTTGCGATGGAGATTGCGATGTGAAAGGCGAGCATGTCGGATTCCTGCATTGCCCGCTTGGAGATCTTGGCGTTCACGAAGAAGCGGCCGGTTTCCTGGTCATTCATTACGTAGTGTTTTATGTCGCCGACGACATGCTGAGCCTGCTCGCATTTCATGAGATTGCCGACTACCGTTCCGGCCAGGAGAGGATCTTCGCCGGCATACTCAAATGAACGGCCGTTGCGAGGTTCCCGAACTAAATCAACGCCTCCTCCCAGGGTCATATTGAAGCCCGCCGCTCGAAGATCACTGCCGATCACTGCGCCAAAAGAGCAGGCCGAAGCGGTGTCCCAACTCGATGCAGCTCCCATGCTCGAAGGCATAGCCGTCGAGTATCGACCGTTGATGCCGCTGTCTCTCACTCCGTAACCGGCATCTGAAATCACGAGCCCAGGAATCCCGAGGCGCTCGACCCCTTCGACGTAGCCCGCCCCACCATTGGTGCGGTTCGTGAGAGGCATGGTCCAACCCGGATTGTTGGCCATTCCGTTCCCGTGCAAAAGGGCCAATTTCTCATCGAGCGTCATCTGCTTCAAGACGAGGTCGGCACGTGCTTCTGGGGAAAGGCTGGGATTCATCCAAGGTCGGTCATTGTTCTGGGCGATGGCAAAAGGCGCTGCTGAGATGAATGCGACGGCCGCAATCACAAAACGGACGTAAGAACCAAGCTTGCTGTTTTGCATGTGTCTCCAAGTTGACTGCAAAGGAGCCCCTGAATTTGTTCAGTCGAAAGGCTGAACTCGCTTTCCAGTCAAGAAATCCAAGGACAGAGAATCGAGTTGCAGCCGCGTGCTGGAATGCGGCAAAACTCATTTGGGAGCTTCCTTACTGTTTTCGAAGGTGAATTTGGCGTTTCTGGTGTGAAGTTCGACTAAATACACGACGCCGTTTACGACGGTGGTGACCACGCCGCTTCGGTCCTGCTTGCCCTCAACCATCCGGGCTGGAAGCACGACCGTTTTTTGGTCATCCGTCTTGACAGTCAATTGCACTTGAGGTCCTGAGGGCGTGCTCCATGTCACTTCGCAGATACCGCGAGGCAGCTTGACGTTTCCCGCCCTGACGTCAGAGGACAGGTAGAACGTCTGCGAGTTCTCGGCTGCCACAAGGACACCTGAGGAAACCAGCAATAGAAGAGCGAGCCAAACGAAGCGTCGCATAAAAGCCTCCTTCCGCTCCCGCGAGAATCGCAAGACTCAAGAAGAATTTGATACGCAGTCAGGCTACGTTTGAAGGGGAAGTTTTCGAAAGGTTCATCGTGCATCACGCACAAGATGAACATGTCTAAAGCGCTTTTTAAGAATTAGTTAGAGCGGCTTATTTGCCCAAATGAAGGCGATGTATGATACAGGTTTTCGGGTGAAAATTGGTCACCACACCTCGAGGGCGACGACGGTTGGGGGGCCGGGATGACCTTCAATGACGTTCGCTTCTACGACAGCTTCAAGGTTGAGTTGATCCCAATTCTTCGGAGCACTTCGAAGCAACGCGTCCAGGTATGCAGAATTTGAGATAACCTCGCTCGCTGCTTCGGTTCCTTCCCCCAGGATGCCGCCCAGGATGATCACCGGTTGGCCTGTGACCCGATCGTGTAGCCGAGCCACGACCGCATAGTCGCGCGCAAGGCTCTTCCCTGGAACCTGCCATTGAAGCATCCAGATCTTCTTGGGAGTGGCCTTTCGGTCGACTACCTTGCGGACATGATCGTCGTACTCGAATCCAATGGGCAGATCCTGGGTTATGCGCATTGTCCAAGGATTGTCGAAAGCACCGATCATGACGGATGGGCCCTCACGTAGTTGAGCAAAGCCTGTATCCGAAGCAGCCAAGACCCGAAATTGCCCATTCTTGGGCACAAGAGGGGCAATCGAACGCGCGAGCGTGACAACGTCGTAAACATTCAGACTGCCGCGCTCTCCGGGGGGAAAAACGGGAACTGTTCTGTTTTGAAGATCGACAGCGTCTGTCGGAACTCCGAGACAGTACGTGACGGGGCTCGAAGTGGCGGTGATCGGCTGCCAGAAACGTGCCATATTTGACGGTTCACCGGGGTTTGGTAGCGTGCCCGGACTCTTTTCACGACCAAGGAAAAATCCGATCAGCCCGGTCATCAATAGTCCAATGGCGACTGGGATCCAGCCTTTCCGGAGCCAACTGAGGGATGGCTCGCGAACTGATCGCGAGTCTGGGAGAGCGGGCGACCCACCAGGATGGGAATCCGTCTCTTCTGGGAGTGAGGGATCAGCCGCGGGGTCGGGCTGGGGAGTAGTCGGCTTCCGTAGAACCGGCACGTAAGAACCAACCGGCAGTTCGATGACGAACTCGCCGGCGTGATCAGGACTGTAGTAGTACTGGATGAGTCTCTTCCGTACCTCAGCAGCTGTCGTACGCACTATCGGATCAAGATTGACGTCATAGTCGGGTTCACGGCCGAAGGCCTCGACACCTATCGTGCGTTCTTTTAGTTCACTCGCATTTCCAAGTAGCGTTTGTTCCACCGTGTAGGCGAGCAGTACTGGATAACGTTTGCTGTTCGTAAACAATGGATGCGCCAGAATGCGATTCAACTGCCCGCGAACCACCACGGCGTTCGATATCGATTCGGTTGCGTTCGACTTCTTGCCAGATTGTGACGCTGTCCCCATCCTGTATCCAACTGCCAGTCTGTCCGCTTGCCGCAATCCCGCGCCCTCGGTGATCCGTCGGCGCTGCACTCAACGGCTGCGTCTTCTACCTGCGAACTTGCTTGTTGTCTTCCATTTTACATTTGTGGTTCTCGCGCCCTGATCATGTTGGCTTTGGCAACCCCACTGAAACTGCGGCAGCGTCGATTGCGCGTCGAATTCAATCGCGAACCTTTCAATTTCAACGAGGGCGCCCCTCGATTTGCCCCGCCGTAGTCCGCCGAAGCATTGTATGTGGATGCACTGACTAGGATCGGTTGTTTGATGGTTCTGGGATTTCGGAAAGGCAGCCTCCCTCGGCTCAGCCGAGGCATCCGGAGCAATCATTCAAAATGTTCTGGCTATTCAACTCTGGATTTTGAGCAGAGGTCTGCAAGGCAGAGATCGCGGGCACATTAAGGACACAATAACGGTTCCCGTTTGTTCCATAAGCGCCAAAAGGAGCCATCTGTTGCGCCTATTTTCTGTTAGTTACGACTTTCCTTTGTGCTGTCACGGCATTCGACGGGCAGTTTTGGAAACTGTGGGGCACTGGAGGAGTGGGTCGGAAGGGCAGAAGTTTTGTTTGAAATGCGGGGGCGTGGTTCAGCTGGTTAGAACGCCTGCCTGTCACCCTCGAGGCTGCGGGTTCAACTCCGTCGCTCCGACCAGAATTTCGAAGCTCACAGGCCCTTTGTATGAGATGAATAATCCGATACCTATTAGTCTTATGAGCACTCAGACGTTCCCCAGGCCCTTGAGTCCTTCGATGAGTTTGGATGGATGAACCGGCTTCGCCAGCAATGGAAATTCGAACCCTTTTGCCTTGCCGCCCTCCAGAATCTCGGAAATGCCCGCTTGTCCGGAGAATAGCAATATTTTTGTCGCTGGATCGATTTTCGTGATCGCGATCGCCAATTCCAATCCGTTCATGCCCGGCATCATGATGTCAGTGAGAACGTACTCCGGATGGAATGAAATCATTATTTCCAAGGCTCCGAATCCCTCATAAGCGGTTTTGGTGTTAAAGCCAGAGCGACGAAGAATAGCAGCCGTAGTATCCGCAAGAAGTCGCTCATCATCGACGACGAGAATTCTGGGTCGCGTTGCAGCAACGCCTTCGGCATCCGATTCTGATATGAAGAGATCAGAAAGAGGCCGTGGATATCGATCCGCAAGATAAATCGCCGTACCAAGAAGTCCCACTATATGGTCTCTTTCTTGGATTCAGATTCATTGGTCTTTCGTGATTTTGCTTTCAGAAGCGGTGAACGGAAGATAAATGGTGACGTTGGTGCCGTGATCTTCAGGTCCGGTACTGCTAGATATGGAAATTTGGCCACCATGTCGTTCCACCAGCTGCCTGGCAACCCAAAGACCAATTCCGGTCCCAAGGTTTCCTTTAGTGGTGAAGAACGGCTCGAATACCTTGCCGAGGTCCTCACGCCTGATGCCGTGCCCGGCGTCATTCACGATGATTTGAAGGCCATCTCGTTCCGTCGTCTTCGTTTGGGTCGTTGCGATCGATAACTTCCCTCCGAGCGGCATTGCATCTACGGCATTCGAGATTACATTCGAGAAGACCTGAACGATTTCGCCGGAATGAACGCTGATCTTCCTGAGGTCGTTGTATTTTGCGTCGACTACGATACTGTGGGTAAGCATTTTGCTCTTGTATACAGAAAGAACATTTCCCATCAGATCTCGCAGGTGTACCTCGGAAGGCGACCCTGAATCCCGGTAATACCCCAGCGTTTGTCGGGCGATGTGTGAGACTCTTTCAAGCTCAGTCTCTGCCGTAGCCAGGCAATTTTGAGTGTCCTCTGCTGAAAGCCCACCCTGACGGACAAGGAAGATTAGGTTCAGGACGGAAGCCAGCGGGTTATTGATCTCGTGAGCTATGGCGGCGGCCATTCGGCCGGTTGTGGCAATCTTGTCTGCTTCGATCGCCAAACGCTCAACCTTTTTTCGATCGGAGATGTCTCGCGCAATTTTCGACGCTCCAATGACCAATCCATTCATATCGCGAATGGGGGAAATAGTGACGGCCACTTCACGAATTTCACCGCCCTTGCTAACCCGCGTAGTTTCGTAGTGTTCGATTTTCTCTCCGGCTCTGACTTTGCGCAGTATTTCATCTTCTTCGTGGCGAAGATTATCGGGAATCAGGCGCAAGATTGACTGGCCGATGATCTCTCCTTCTTCATAGCCAAAGAGTCGCCGCGCTCCGGCGTTCCAACTCGTGATAATGCCATTCAAGTCTTTACTGATAATGGCGTCATCAGCCGACTCAACGATCGCGGCCAGTCGGAAGCGGCTTTCAACGGCACGGCGCCTTTCAGAAATGTCGCGCGCGATTTTCGAAGCTCCGACGATCACTCCGGCGTCGTCCTTAATGGGTGAGATGGTGACGGAGATCGGGAATCGCTCTCCGTTCTTCCTGACCCTGATGGTTTCGAAGTGATCGATTCGCTCCCCGGCGCGAATTTTCGCGAGAATGATATCTTCGTCGGGGTGCAACTCGGGGGGAATAAGACGCAAGATCGTTTGACCTATGATCTCGTCTGCCTCGTAACCAAAAATGCGACGCGCGCCTTCGTTCCAACTTCGGATGATGCCGTTCAGGTCTTTGCTAATGATTGCGTCATCCGAGGACGCGATGACCGCCATAAGGAAATTCTTGGCTGTTTCCGAGAGAAGATTCGATGTGCCGAAGTGGCCGGTGGGTGTTATTGGTTTGGTCAAAGCGCTCCGGCTCCAATAGGCGACAATCCATACTATCCCTTAGTGATCAGATGCAGACTTCGTGCGATCGGTTACTCTTGCCAAATCATCTGCTTGCGCCTTTGGGTCAATCATTTATTGGGTCAGTTCTACGCTGTACATTTTACCGACCCGCACAGGCACTCGGCACGCGGGTTCGGTATGGTGGGGCGAAGACGATTTCGTATCGTTCCTCATGGCGTCAAGGAAAGCCGCCCGTGGCGCGAGGGCCAGTTCTGCCCTCCGACGAACTTAGGTCAGAAGAGAAGTCAGCAATGCCACAGCTGCTGCTGTCATGACCAACGCACAACTCCATCCCAAAATCTGCATAGCACGGGAATTGACGCGGCTTCCCATCACCTTACGATCGCTGGTTAGGAGGACGACCATCACGACCAAGGGAGGGGCGAGCAGCCCGTTCAGGATGGCTGACCAGAAGAGCATCTTGACAGCGTTCAACCTGGCAAAATCGAACGCGAGACCTATAAGGATCGAAATGCAAATCACGGTATAAAACTTGAGAGCGAGCCGTGGCTTTAAATTCAGCGACGCGGACTTCCATTTCGACGCCTCTGCTATCGCGTATGCGCACGATCCTGCAAGTACGGGCACCGCGAGCATACCTGTACCGATCAGCCCTAAGGTGAATAGGCAATAGGCTCCTTTGCCTGCCAGCGGCCGCAGGGCTTCTGCGGCTTGCTTTGCGGTCTCAACGTTTTTCAATCCGTGGACGTTGAGCGTAGCGGCCGCCGTCAGGATGAGGAAGTACATGACGACATTTGATAGCAGCATACCCGTAATCACATCGGTCCTTGCGGTTCGGAGTTCTTTGTTCGTTGAGCCTCTTCGCTGCGCCTGCGTGATTTTGCCGTGATCCCGATCCTCCTCTACTTCCTGAGCAGCCTGCCAGAAGAATAAGTAAGGTGAGATGGTGGTGCCAAGAATCCCGACTAGAACCGCGAAGTATTCTTTCGTCCATTCGATATGTGGAATAAATGTAGCGCGGAAAATTACAAGCCAGTTGGGATGCGCCAGGAAGGCTGTGATGACATAGGCGAAGAGCACCATCGTCAGCCACTTGAATACCTTGGCCATGGTGCGGTATGACGTCCACAACAACAAGCCCATGATTAAGGCTGCAAAAAAGGGTGTCCAAACGTAGCTGTGGACACCCGTCATCATCTGCATGGCATCCGCCATGCCTCCCAGGTCAGCGCCGATGTTGAAGACGTTGGCCGCAATCACCAGCGAGCAGGCAAACCACAAAACCCATCGCGGATAGCGAGAACGAATCACGCTAGCCAATCCGCAGCCGGTGACCATTCCAAGTCGCGCGCACATCAACTGAATCGCCGCCATCAGTGGGAAGGAAAGCAGAGCGGTCCACAAGGTCGCGTATCCGTAAGAGGCTCCAGCGACCGAATATGTGGAAATCCCAGAGGGATCATCGTCCGCTGCTCCGGTCACCAATCCGGGGCCCAGCTCTTCCAGAAATCGTTGGAGACCAGAGTCCGTTCTTCGTTGGGGCGGTTTTATTGGCGGGACCGGTTGCGATTGCAACGCAACTCACCGTACGCGACTGCGTTGGCGACCAGTTTCTCATTGGTCAACAACAAAGCAGGTTAACGTTACCTTTCATTTGGAAGATACATTTTGGATGGCAGGGCCACGCTCTCAAGGCTTGCCTAAGCTCAATCGTTTGCAGATACCCCAATAAACTAGCGCTCTGAAATGCGTTCGACGTGCGCCACGTGCGGCCGGAAACTGGTGGCGAGCGATTGAAGTTGTCTTTGCACTGCTCTCCGTGAGGTGATTGCAATTTGCGCAGGATGGTCTTGGATAGCTCTCTTTGCCAAGTCCAAGCTGAGTTGCAGTTTATTCTTTGTGCTGCGCTTCATCCTTTTCTCCAAGTGGAAGTTCTAAATTCTTACCTTTGGTGAGATGAGTGAGTGTGGAACTGCGTTGCCGAGCTAAGGGTTTCAATGATACTGAACTTGAAACACTGGCTTGCACTTGGGAGCTTCTGTTCGATCGCAGGCATCACGCCCAAAGCTGCAGGTGGGGGTGAACGAGAGCGGATGCTCTTTAAGGGGTCGCTCTTTCTGACCAAGTGGGATCGAAACTTGGCTGAGTACAGTACGACTTCAGTTCAGTCCCATTCCTTGTCGCCTGAGCAACTCCTTCTAGACATCAACTCATCCGTGCTAGTTGCAAGGCCTTATTTTTCCTTTGATAGACCCCTGAGGGGAGAGGGTTGGATCCGGGATGAGATGTGAAGTATCTGGGTGCGGCGGAACAGTTGTAGGCGGTATTGAGACCATGTCTAATGTGGGAGTCTTTGAACATTCGGAACCGGTGCAACCGACTAAAAAAGTGTTTTGGTGCCAAGAACACGCAGGCCTGATACGCATGCAGATCGCGGGTACGCGCGGACACTTGCTCACGAAGAACGATATCGATCAGGAGAACGAAGGCCATCGCCTGGCATCGTAGGCGGCCCGTCCTCATGCTTCGAAAGGACGAGTGCCACCAACACAAATTTCGCATCCCCGTTCGCGACAACCCTGGCACAGGGAGCCAAGTATGGAGGAGAGAAAAAGATGACTGAGAATTGCCGCCTGCGGCTCGGGCCGCTCCACCAGCTTCACCCCGGCCGTTCCCGCAGCCTGATCCGTCACTACAATCGCCTTCATCGGTTACCCTGTGTCGCGTTCTTGCCTGTAAACTCCAACGCTTTCATCTCTGGCATCCACAGCACGGTTACAAGCTTTTCGCGCTGTTTGATCATTATTTCGCCGCCAGGATAAAGATGAGATGTGTGGGGACGCTCCCTGCGAAAAAAACAAATCCCAGATCCTGAAAATTGCGATTCGAATCCCGCCGGTTGGGTCCGTGGTTTTCCCGTGTCACCAGAAGGGCTACGGCCTTGGAAAAGTGTTTGAGTCCTGGTACTCGACGGGCATACCTTCAACGACTCCTAGGGAGACAGAAGCTGTTATCGCTATGAGGCACGAGATCGGCCGGACCGTTTAGAGACTGCGCTCTTGGGCAATCGCGGAACAGCCTGGACGCCCGCCCAAAGCGTGGCAATCGTTTGCTCGATCACGAGAGTCTGGTCAGGCAAGTCAGGCACAACCCCCTGGATGACCATGAGTGTGGCGAGGCCAAAGATCGTGAACCACCACGTGTGCGCCACCACTGTGTCATTCCGACTCGGCAATTTTTCTTCCTTGGCAACCTCGAAAAAGAGCTGTATAAAGCGTTGGAACAGAGGCCTGCCGATGTCGTCGATATATTGTCCAGCGCGGATGCCGTTGCGGTTTTCAGGCCCGAAGAAGACGTTGCGGAACTGCTGTGGATGGGCAGTGCAGAACTGAATCAAGCCGCGTGAAGTCGCAAAAAGACGCTCTTTCGGTGCAGGATGTTTAGCGGCAATCGCGTCGAAGTTCTGAATCATCAGCCCGATCGTCTCGCGGCTCAGTTCGGCAAGAATGTGCCATTTGTCAGGGAAATGCTGATAGATCACGGCGTGCGTATAGCCGATCTCTTTAGCGATCTCACGAAGCGTCACGGCTTCGTAACCGCGATCAGCGAACATTTTGCCGGCAGCCGCGAGGATTTCGCCCCGCAACCTCTGCTTGCGCTCTACCCGACGACTTGGTGATGTGGGTGTCACTTCAATAGCTTAGCCTTTTTTGAGGATGTTTGCAACCGATTGTTGATTTATAACCGTCGGTTATTTAACCGCCGATTAATTTGCAACCAATGGTTTTTATCGGTCTCTAATGGACAGGTCGCTCATTTGGATGGGTGGCCAAATACGAGGCAAAAGGAGAACACGAGCATGTATTTAGTCATGGGCATTACTGGAAACGTTGGGGGCGCCACGGCGCGGCATCTGCTGAAGCAAGGCAAACAGGTGCGAGCCCTTGTGCGCGATCGCGAGAAAGCGGCGAACTGGGCAGACCAAGGCGTGGAGTTGGTGGATGGAGACTGGAACGATGCGGCAGCCATAGCCAGAGCGCTCAAAGGTGTTGAGGGCGCGTTTGTTATGTTGCCGGCTGTATGGGCACCCTCGCCTGATTACAGAGAAGCAAAGGGCGTGATTGCGAACTATGTGGAGGCGCTGACCAAGGTGGTGCCCCCGCGGGTGGTAGCGCTCTCGTCGATGGGCGCGAATAGAGCAAGCGGGGGGGGGATCACGGCCTTATCACTCCTGGAGCAAGGTTTTCGCAGCCTGCCATCTCCGGTCGCCTTTGTGCGCGCAGGCGGCTTTTTCGAAAACTTTCTTTTCGGCTTACAGACCGCCCAGGGCGGAACACTACCGGTCTTCTACACTCCTACAAACCGGAAATCGACAATGGTCGCGTCAGACGACATCGGCGCAGAGGTGGCAACGCTTCTGACGGGGCCGGCGTGGTCAGGGCATCGCGTCATCGAGCTCGGTTCGATGGTAAGCGCGGATGAAGTGGCCGAACAATTGGGTGAAGTCCTAAAACGCGACGTAAGAGCCTTTGCCGTGCCGCGCGCAGGATGGGCGGAAGCATTCGAGCAGTTCGGCGTCCCGAAGGGCCAC
This sequence comes from Occallatibacter sp., assembly GCA_036495975.1. Taxonomy (GTDB): domain Bacteria; phylum Acidobacteriota; class Terriglobia; order Terriglobales; family Acidobacteriaceae; genus Telmatobacter. Next base: position 114,702 of record DASXLY010000057.1, read on the forward strand.
ACCGGACCGGCCGAAGAAATGTTTGAGAGCATTAACGCGGGATGGACGGATCTCGGAATCGCGGGTACGGAGCACGTAGCGGGTACGACGTCCGCACGCGATGTGTTCGCGGCTGCGCAGAATGCTGTCAAGGCGTAAGTCCGAGGCAAGCAGCATCAGCGCCCTCGGGGGCGGGGACAGCCAGCCGAGGCCACTGCGGCTTCGTGTTCGACCGGCTGTTCCTGCCTATGCTGCTCCGCCACGCTTACAAGGGCAAGGACGTTCGTTTAAACCGCAAGAATAGGACCGCTTTTAAAATGAAAACTGAACACGCAATCGACAAACACGCGCGGACAGGTCGAGCAACGCAAATAGCCGCAACGGTAATAACCGGCCTCGTCGCCTTCATCTGGATGTACTTCGGAAGGTTATATCTCATTCACGATCCCGGCGAATGGAGGATCGCCAATCAGCAGCTGGGATACCCGCTCTATATCATTCCTTTGATTGGTGTGACCCACATCCTTGGTGGCGTGGGCCTTCTGATTCCCAATGTGCCTCGATTGACTGAGTGGGCATATGCTGGTCTCGCGATCAATCTTTTCCTCGCGTTCTTTTCACAACTGAATGGCGGTGGCAGTACCTGGGATAAATTTGATCCGATTCTCGTCATGGTGTTCGTCTTTGCTTCGTATGGATTAAGACGCTGCATGCGCGCAAACAGGTGGTCACTATGAAGAACGCTCGCGGGCGATGGGAAGTCCGCCTTGACAGTTCCCCTAGACTTGTTTAGTCTATGCCTGTAGTGAACAGGTCTATGAGAGAAAACAATTCACGCGATTTGTTTCCCGGCGCGCTCGAGATGATGATTCTCGAGTCGCTCCGCCGACAATCGGCGCACGGATATGCGCTGGTGCAGCACATCCAGCAACGGTCCAACAACCTGCTGCAAGTAGAAGAGGGTTCGCTCTATCCAGCGCTGCAGCGATTGCTGAAGGCGAAGCTGGTGAAGGCGGAGTGGGGACTCTCCTCGACCAATCGTCGAGTGAGAACTTATCACATAACTGCTGCGGGCCTACACCGCCTGGAACAGCAGATTTCCAGCTTTGAGCGCATGTTTGAGGGCATCTCACTGGTCTTGGACCCAGGTAAAGCCACAACAAGTTGATCGGGGTAGCTGAAAGGAATCTTCCATGGACTGGATTCCGCTGATTTTCCGCCGCCGAAACTTCTACGAAGATCTCTCCGAAGAAATCCGCCTGCACGTTGAAGAACATGCAGAGCAGTTGATGCGCGAGGGCATGGATCGCGAGGAAGCGCAACGGACAGCGCGCGTGGCCTTCGGGAACCTCGCTGTGCTGGAGGAACGCAGCCGCGAAGTGTGGCAGTGGCCAACTCTGGAATCGATCTGGGCCGATGTGCGATTCGCGATGCGGCAACTGTGCAAGTCTCCCGGCTTCACGATCACTGCCGTTTTGACACTGACACTGGCCATCGGCGCCAACGCAGTCGTCTTCGGCGTATTGAACGCGCTCATCCTGCGTCCGCTGAATATGCCTCAGGCAGAGAGCCTTTTCGTCATCCAACATGGAAGCGAAGTCGCGCCCCACTCCTATCCCGATTATCTCGATCTTCGCCAGCGCAATCGCAGCTTTGACGATATAGCTGCCTGGGCCATCTCTCAGGCAGGGCTGGATACGGGCAAAGATCCATCCAATGTATGGGCATACCAAACCAGCGGAAACTACTTCGACGTATTGCGCATTCAACCGTACCTTGGGCGATTCTTCCACGCTTCCGATGAGCATGGCCCAAACAGCGCGCCCTATGTCGTGCTCTCATTCGCATACTGGCACAGCCATTTTCAGAACGATCGCGGCGTGGTGGGCCGTGTTGTTCGGCTCAACCGGCATCCATTTACCATCCTTGGCGTGGCGCCTCCGGGATTCCAGGGGACAGTCTTGTTTTTCGCTTCGGACATCTTCGTGCCTATCGTGAACAATGAGCAGTTATCCGGCGAGAAGCTCTTGAACGCGCGCGGGAACCGTTGGATGTTTGAGCTAGTGGGACGTCTGAAGGCGGGAGTCACTCCGGCGCAGGCCACTGCCGATCTGAACTCCGTGGATTCGCATCTGAAAAAAAGCTATCCCAAAGAAGAAGATGCTGCGCCTTATACACTGGCGCGGCCTGGTCTTCATGGCGACTTTATCGGCGGGCCGACGCGGGCTTTTCTCATTGGATTGATGCTTCTTTCGGGTTTGATACTGTTGGCGGCCTGCGCCAACCTTGGCAGCCTGTTTGCGGCGCGGGCCGCCGACCGTTCTCGCGAAGTGGCCTTGCGCCTGGCTCTGGGTTCAAGCCGCAATCGCATTTTGCGCCAGCTGTTCACCGAATCCGTGCTGCTTTCGCTCGCGGGAGGCGTAGCGGGACTCATGACGAGCATTCTGCTTTTGCGCCGGTTGAGCGCGTGGCAGCCATTTCCGCGATTCCCTCTCCATTTGCCGGTAAGTCCGGACGCTAACGTTTATCTGGCAGCTTTGGCCCTGGCGTTGGTCAGCGGAGTTCTATTCGGAATTGTTCCGGTGCGCCAGATTCTCCGGGCCAATCCATACGAGATTGTCAAAACGGGATCGGCAGGCGTGTTCGGGCGCCGAATTACCGTGCGAGACGTATTGGTTGTCGTCCAAATTGCGATCTGTGTCGTGCTGGTCACTTCATCGATGGTTGCCATGCGTGGACTCATGCGCTCCATGCACAGCAACTTCGGTTTTGATCCGCGGAACACGCTGTTGGTAGATACCGATCTGACGGCAGCAGGCTACACCGGCGAAAGAATACCCGCAATGCAACGGCGCATGATCGATGCCTTACAAGCGATTCCTGGCGTAGATTCCGTTGGATCGGTGAACTATCCGCCATTAGAGCCTCCCGGTACTTGGCAATCGCCTGTCTATACCGACACAACCGAAGATCTGAGCCCATCGAATGCAGCGGCAGACCCTAATATGTTCAACATATCTCCAGACTACTTCCGCGCATCCGGCACATCGTTATTGGGGGGCAGAGCCTTCACATGGCATGACGACACAAACGCCCCGCGCGTAGCGGTGGTGAATCGGGAGTTCGCAAGCAAGATACTGGGGTCAATACCGGACGCGGTTGGACGGCACTTCAAACTGCGAGATGGAACGCGCGTGCGCGTAGTGGGTCTGGTCGAAGACGGAAAATACGTGAACCTGACCGAAGACCAGAAGCCCGCGATGTTCTTTCCCCTCCTGCAATCGCCAGCCAGTTGGATATGGCTGGTGGTGCGGTCGAACCGCGACCCACAGCAGCTTGCCGGGGCCGCGAGAAGTGAGCTTCGGGACATCGACCCTGGGATGGTTCTGGCGATTCGACCGTGGAGCACAGAACTGGGCGGAACTTTGTTCCCCTCGCGCATGGCGACAATATCGCTGGGTGTGCTGGGCATGATGGGCGCCATGCTGTCGATTACAGGCATCTTCGGAATGGCGGCGTACTCGGTGAGCAAGCGGTTCAAGGAGTTGGGAATTCGCGTGGCTCTCGGCGCGAAGCGGAAAGAATTGCTGCAGGCGGCGCTGGGACGTGCGGTCAAGTTGCTGGCGATTGGCTCGGCGTCGGGTTTGCTCTTTGGAGTTCTGGCCAGCAAGGTGCTCGCGTCGATCGTGTATCAGGCCACGCCGCGCGATCCACTAGTGTTGGCGGGTGTTTTGCTGGCCATGACGCTGCTGGGACTGATTGCCACGTGGATACCAGCACGGCGCGCGCTGTCGGTCAATCCAATGATCCTGCTGCGCGAAGACTGACGCAGCGGGGTTCCGCCTCGAATGGGTGGATCCAGGAAGTAGCCAGGACTACCGCAACGATCCGTTCTCGGTTTATGCAAATCGCCAGTCGAAAAACGGCTATCGACACGCGATCGATGAGTTTATTCAGTGGTATTGCTCTGAACCACGACTCTCGTTCAACAAGTCCGGCATGGCGGCCGCACTCTTGATCTGTCAATTCTTGCTAGTTCTCTTCTGATCGAGACTCCAATGGTAGACGACTTCAACATAGCCGTACTGTATGTTGCGATCCGATGGGTAGATTGTAGCCACAACCGTCTTTCCCTGGGCATAGGCGTAGTAGAAGTTGAGCGCCACGTTTTTTGTAGCTTGCCAATCGGCGCTGATATCCGGGACTGAAGCAAAAGAAGTTGAACCATTTGCCGGGCGTCCGGTGAATCCAAAGACCTTGTTGTCATAGGCACCTCCGCCCAGATACCACAAATCGTGCGCCGACGTGAGTTGCAGCCAATGCAGGTCGGCCCGCAGGGCGAGTTTACCGACAGGCTTATCTAAAAATTGCACGAACTCATCGGTGCTGTTCATCAGGTTGTAGAAAGGGAGGCGGGCATAGATGCGCGGTGTGGGAAGCATCTGGAAGAACGTGTTATGCGCGGTGTCAGCGGAGTTGCTATCACCGCTGGAGCGAAACCACCCGCCGCGCAACCACGGCGCTGCGCTCCCTTTGCCGAACTGATACCCCGCCTCCAACGCTGCCGCGTTTGCGCTGTGGCCCAGGGAACCCCACTTCCCGTTCTGGATTGCACCCCAGAAGAGAATGTCGAACTTGCCGGGTCCGGCTGGAATCGAAGCAAGCAGATCACCGCCATAGGTCCCGATACGGATGTTCTGATGATCCACCGCACGCACGCTTGCTGCGCGATTGTCGGTCTTCGCCAAACCAGTCCGTCCGTCGTGATAGCCGGCAGCGAAAATCCGCCATAGCACGTGCTGCTTCCACTGGGATCGGGTCAGAGCGAGGTACTGAAGATCAACGTTCAACTCCGGATTGCCGTTCATGTTGTAGACGCCCTGATCTGCGCGTCCCGCCATTGCGGTGATATTCCACGCTCCTGCGTCGTATCGAGCGTCAATTCCATCCAAGCTGCGCTGAGCGTTTGAGAAACCAAAGTTACCGATCAGTCTATGCGCAATACGATTGGCCTGCAGCCAGCTGATCGTTGCATTCTTCGGCGATGTCTCCTGTCCATCGATGTACTCGAAGCGTCCAAAGCGCAGACTTGCATTCTCGCCGTTAAACCTTACAAAGCCCTGCTTGAAAAATGCGGCAGCGGGATACGAATTGCTGTTGGACGCGTAGTAGGTCCCACCGAGTCCCAGCTGGCCCTGCGCGGTGACGGAAGAAACGGCGTCGTTCGGAGCATCGAGTATGGCGGGCTGCGCGAGTTCCAATTGCCAGTCCCAGCTATGAATCTTCTGCGACATGCTGAGCCGCAGCAACGACTCGACATAGCCGTAGGTGTTGGACTCAGGCGGAGCAGCGAACCATTGCCATGAATCCACGCGTGTGCGGTCGTAAACCGAGACGCTGATGGGAGAGCCGCTCGACGATGACGATTGCCCGTTGCAAACCGAGCTGACGATCATGAGCAGCGTAACCAAGAAAACAAATACACGGTTCACTCGTATCATTGCGATCTCCTTAAGAATAGAAGGGAAGCATTCACAAGAATAGAAGGGAAGCATTCACCAATGGGTCCTGCATTCCGGCCACACGGCGAGCGAGAGAGAGCCAGACGAAACGACGCGGTCGGCGTGCGCAGGCCTACGAAGCTTCAGTCTGCTGCGATCCCTTCCAATTCGGTACTCGGTTCCAGCGCGCGTCCTCCTCGCCCAACCCACGTTCTTGTCCATTTCTTCGAAACATGGCGGAGCATGACTAGGACAACAAAGGCGAGCGCGGCATAGACAGCGAACCCAGCACGGTAAGCGGCTGTGTATTGCTTCGACAGGCCGAGCAGGTTGGGGAGAATGAACCCGCCCAGCGCGCCGATCTCGCCGATCATGCCGCCGGCAACCGCAGTGGTGACCGGCCAGCGAAGTGGAACCAGCTGAAAGGTGGCCCCATTGCCAGCTCCGAGCGCTGCGAAACAGACCATAAAGAGCAGCGTTGTGATTGCCAGAGGTGGCGTTGCCATGAGGCCGAAAAGACCAGCAATCGCGATTAGAAAAACGACCGACTGAGTTGTGACGCCACCAATGCGATCAGCGAACCAGCCTCCAAGCACTCGTGTAGCCGAACCGGTAAGCGTCGCCAGAACGGTCAGCTCTCCCGCCAGAATCTTGCTGACATGGAATTGCGAGTAAAAGAACGAAGGCAGGAAGGTGGCTAGCCCTATGAAGCCGCCAAAGGTGATGATGTACACCAGATTGAAATACCAGCCGTCTCTTTCAAAGAGGCAGCTGAGGTGTTGGGCAAGGGATTGGTCCTCAATGTCGGGCGGTTCCTTGGCCATCAAAATCATGGTGATCAACGGCAGAAACATTGATAAAGCGGCAAACCCGTACACATGTTGCCATCCATAATGTGCGGCCAGTCGCGGAGCGAAGAGTGCAGCGAGAGCCGTCCCGCTGTTGCCTGCTCCGGCGATTCCCATTGCCAACCCCTTGTGCTCCTTGGGGAACCATCCTGAGCCCAAAGAAAGCGCGACGCCAAAGCTGGCGCCGGCAATGCCCAGCAGGACTCCCATTGCCAACACATTGTTGAAAGTGTGCACGAACAGGAATCCGTACACGAGGGCGAGCACGATGGCCGACATTTCGATGATTGCTGCGTTCTTGCGCCCGATGTATTGGGAAATCACGCCTAGCGGAAAGCGCATGAAGGCACCTGCAAGGGTCGGTACCGAAACCATCAGTCCGATCTGTGCTGGACCCAGGTGAAAGGCTTCGGAGATGAACGGTCCCATCGCTCCGTTAAGCACCCAGATTGCAAAACTGAAATCGAAGTAAAGGAAGGCTGCGAACAGCGTCGGCGTATGACCGGACCTCATGAAAAGCTTTATGTTCGCCATGGATGTTCTCCTATTGGAAAGACTTCTAGTTGAGTTTCAATGCCGATAACCAAGGGAGAACGTCGTGGTTCTACCGAATCAATGCTGGCTGGATTGCTGCATCATGGCAGCAGAGATCTAGATCAAATGCCTTGTGAACTTTTCTACGCGAACCGCGCATTGTTTGAAGTTAGGCTCGCGGGATATTGGATCGAAAGCTCCAAGCGTCACCAGGTTGGAGTTTGTTTCAGCGAAATGAAAAGGCATGAAAACCTGGCCGGGCGCGACGATACCGGTGATGCGCAGTTCAACATCGTTCACCTTGCTGCGTCGCGAGACGATCGACACGCGGTCATGAGGTTTCAATTGCAACTTGGCTGCATCGACTGGATTCATCTCCAGCCAGGCGTTGGGCACCATGCTTTCCAACATCTCTACCTGTGAGGTTTTAGTTCGCGTATGCCAGTGCTCGACCGTACGCCCCGTGTTGAAAATGAGCGTGTACTCGGCATCCGGCTGCTCCACAAAGGGCAGACATGGCACGGAGTGCAACATGGCCTTACCTGTTGCGGTCGGAAAGACTCCGTCGGCATAGAGTCGCTCACCACCCCACTGGATGCCGCCGTTGTCTTCAATCTCCTGCCAGGTGAACTGACTGTAGTCGCACATGCGGCCAGCGGAGACTCGCTGCCATTCCTTAAATGCGTCGTGTGTCGAGGTCCAGCCTTGGAATAGCTCCTGGCACACACCAAGCTTTTCAGCGAGTGCGAGAAAGATGTCGAAGTCGGTGCGAGCTTCTCCGGGCGGCGCGACCAACTTGTTGGCCTTGCTCACGCGGCGCTCAGAGTTCGTATATGTACCTTCCTTCTCGCCCCAGATAGCAGCCGGCAGAACCAGGTGAGCAAAGTCGCTGGTCGGTGTGGGGTGGAAGCCATCCTGCACAACGAGAAAGTCGACGCTGTTGAGTGCCTGCTCAAGGATTCTGTAGTTTGGAAAGGACACCGCCGGATTGGTCGCGATAATCCAAAGCGCCTTGATCTTGCCCGAGATTGCCCCTTCGATGATGTCTGGATAGGCGAGACCGCGCGCCTTGGGAATGCTGCCCTCATCTATCTTCCAAATCTCGGCCAACTCGGACCGGTCCGCATCCGAATCAAATTTGCGGTAGCCCGGCAGGCTTGAAGTAAAGCCGGCCTCGCGGGTACCCATCGCGTTGCATTGGCCCGTGATGGAGAACGGTGCTGCCCCAGTACGGCCGATATTGCCGGTGAGGAGCGCGAGGTTGTTGATTGCGGCCACCGTTACGGCGCCCTGCGTAGAGTGATTAACACCCATGGTCCACCCAATAAAGGCGGCCTTGGCGTTTCCGTAGAGGATCGCCGTGCGGAGGATGATTTCTTCGGTGAGCCCGGTGATGGCAGCTACGCGCCGCGGCGTAAATTGGGTGACAAACTCCGAAAATTCCTCGAATCCCGTTGTGTGGGCATCAACGTAAGCGCGATCGATGAGTTTTTCCTGAATGAGCACATGCGCGATTCCGTTGAGCAATGCAATATCGCTTCGAGGTTTCACTGGCAGATGCAGGTCGGCCATCATCGCCGTTTTGGTCACACGAGGATCCACGACAATCATCGTTGTTGCGGGATTGCTTTCCGATCCGCGCTGTCGATTTCGCTCTAGACGCTGGCACAGGATCGGATGATTGTCTGCGATATTGGCTCCGATAAGGAGGATAACGTCGGCGGTCTCCATATCGGCGTAAGAGCCCGGAGGACCATCTGACCCGAAAGAGAGCTTGTAGCCGGACACTGCGGAAGCCATGCAAAGCGTGGTGTTGCCGTCAAAGTTGCGCGTACGAAAACCAAGCTGCACAAGTTTGCCAAGGGTGTAGAACTCTTCGGTTACAAGTTGGCCGGTGCTGATTACGCCAAGCGCATCGCGTCCATACTTCCTTTGAATGCGGCCGAAGTTCTCGACCATAGCTTCGAGCCCTTCATCCCAGGAAGCCGGTTGGAGCACGCCATTCTTGCGCAGAAGCGGTTGTTTTGCGCGGCCTGGTGCCGACAAAATGTGGTGCTCGCTGAGACCCTTGGGGCAGAGCTTGCCGAGGTTCACGGGATGATCTGGGTTGCCGCGCACCGTAACGGCTTTGCCGTCCTTAATGCCCACCAGCATTCCGCAACCCACCGAGCAATATCCGCAAGTGGTCTTGACCCATTTCTCCGCGACGCGTGCAGTAGAGACATGGCCCGCGACAGGATCGTGAGAAAAGGCGTATTTCTCCTGGCGCGTGTCGATACCCAGTGCATTCTTGATATCGATCCACACTTAGTGTGTACCTCCGCGCGTAAACGTCAGGGCCATGTTCAACGGAACTACAGAGACAAAGAAGAGATATCGCGCCAGCAGAACCGCACCAACTGCCGCAATGCAGGCAAGCGTTGGACTGTCCGCCCAGGCGAACAGAGGCACAGTTGCTCCCAGCAAAAGACTGAAGATTAGAACGGCCCGCTGCCCAGGCAAGTTGAGCAGAGATGCCGATGCGCGGTGCTCGAAAGTCCTGGAGCAAGAAAGACGGATGCAGCGAATGCCCTGGTTCGCGATCCACAGCGATGCTGCAAGAGTGCAAGGCCAGAGAAAGAAACCGCGCGAGAGGGTAGCGGAGCCGAGAAGCGAAGGCAACACGCTACCGATGAGCGTCGCACTGAGAAGGAAGTCCATGGGCGTGTGCATCATGTTCCACGAAGGTCGCGCCGGCACGAGGTAGATGAAGGCGCTGGCGACGATTCCACAAATGCCAATTGATGCTGCGACTACACCGAGTGCCGAAACAGCCAGCGCTGTTGAAGACGAGTGAAGGGCGGTCGCGATTCCCGTTGCATGAAGTCGAACAAGCCAGTTCGGCGACAACGCAACGGCACAAGCGCCTGCCGTGTGGCAGGTGAGAGCGAGAAAGAAAAGGCCGAATAGCAGAACCTCGCGACTGAGCCACGAACGGCGCCACATTTTGAGCGCGCGCCACGCATATGCGGGCCGGCCCAAGTGAAGAACGGAGATGCTGAGTGCGACAGCGGTGATGGCGAAGATCGCGAGCAGCAGTACAGGTTTAGCTTTATGGAAGAGGAGAGCGAATACGAGCAAGCCGCACGCGCCCTGGATGAGCGTAGTCATAAAGATAAGAGACGAATGTGCATGTTCCAGTTGAATGCGGCCGGCATCGACGCGCTCGAGTCTTTTTGAGGCTTTCGGCGGTAGAGTGATGCGGGTTGTAGAGATGGTGTGACCCGCGGCCGGCATTCCAGGCGACTCGGCCAGCGCATAGTCGGATCGCCACTCGAGCATATCGACGATTTCGATTTCAATGGCTCCTTCCGGGCAGGCATTGACGCATGCAGGCTCCAGGCCTTCAGAAAGGCGACCGTGACACATGTCGCACTTGCCCACCACGCCGCGCTCCACATTGAACTGTGGCACCGAGTAAGGGCAGTTCCACACGCAGTACTGGCAACCGATGCAAGCCTCGGCGGAGTGAAGCACGATGCCCGTTGACGGGTCTTTGGTATACGCGTCGACAGGGCAGCCCTTCAGACATTCCGCATCCAAGCAGTGATTGCAACCCATGGAGAGATAGTGCCGGCTGGTGTTGGGATACGTGCCACCTTCGATTTCGCCTATGCGCCGCCAGCGAATCTCGGTGGGGTTGCCGTTCTGCTCATTGCAGGCGATCTCGCACGAGCGGCAACCGATGCACTTGTTCATGTTGAAGTGAAAACGATATTGCTCGCCCGGGTTGAGTTCTCGCTCCGGGATCAGCTTCTTCGGCGCAGCGGGAACCGTCGAAGGAAGTTCGAGAAGGCCAGTCAATGTAAGTCGCACAAGTGTTTCGCTGCTTCCATCCTGCGCTCGATCCTGCAACGGCAATGACATGATGCGACCCGCTTTCGTGGTTTCCCGGTTGGCTAGTACACGTCGCGGTGATAGCGATGCTGGTCCTTTAGTCCACGGACATACTCAAGTGCAGTCTCCGACGTCATACGGCCTTGTTGTTCAACGATTGTGTGCAGTGCGCGATCGACATCCTTGGCCATCCGGGATGCGTCACCGCAGACATAGACCACGGCTCCCTGTTCAATCCATGACCAGAACAGAGGTCCCTGCTCCAGCATTTTGTCCTGGACGTAGACCTTTCTTTCCTGATCGCGCGAGAAAGCAAGATCTAGCCGCGTGAGGAATTTGTCATCGTGCATCGATTGCAGCTCGTCGCGATAGAAGAAGTCTGTCGCCGAACTGCGTTCACCAAAGAAAAGCCAGTTCTTTCCAGTGGCTCCGAGAGCACGGCGTTCGTGAAGGAATCCGCGAAACGGCGCAATTCCCGTGCCGGGACCAATCATGATGATCGAGCGATCCTGCTCCGGGAGGCGAAACTTCTTGTTCGGCTGAATGTAAATCGGCAGTTTGTTCTCGGGTGAAATGCGATCGGCAAACATGGTTGAGCAAACGCCGCCGCGCTCCCGATTATGAGAGCGGAAGCGCACTACGGCCACTGTAGTGTGAATCTCCGCTCCATGTGTGGCGGGGCTGGAAGAGATGGAGTAGAGTCGCGGCGAGAGACGGGGTAGCATCGCAACCAAGTCCACTGGATCGCGGAGAACTTCAGGGTACGCATATACCAGGTCGATCAGACTGCGCTCATGGATATAGTTCTCCAACTGCGGCTGCCTGTCTGCCTTCAGCAGCTCTGCAAGGGTCTCGCAACGGCCTATCGTCACGTACGCCTCGACCATCTTGCGTGTCAGGCGAGTAATCTGCAAATGATCGAGCAGCGCCTCGCGCAGCGAAACGGCTCCGACCCTGGGGACGGTTACGGCAATCTCTGGACTGAACTTGAGCTTACGCAGAATTTCATCCACCAGAGTAGGATCGTTTTGCGGAATCACGCCGCATGCATCACCAGCCTGATAGGGCAGGTGAGAACCTGCAGTGGAGAATGCCATGTGCAGCGTTTGTTTGCTCGACGATTCAGCAGTCAGCGGGTGCTTATCCACGATTGGCGCGAGAAACGGATTCTCTCTGGAATGCTTGACCGCATCCGCCACACCAGGATGCACTGAGCCGGCAGCGCCCTGAGATGCGACAGCCTCGAGCCTGGGAGCTTTTGGACGAGCAGTTCCGGCCTCTGCAATGGCGTTCATCAGCGCGGTCTTCCATTCGGCAAACGGTGCATCGAGATCAACGTCGCAGTCCACGCGGGGACAGAGGCGATACGCTCCGAGAGATTGCAGCTTCTCGTCCAAATTACGACCGAACTGGCAAAAGTGTTCGTAGTTTCGATCGCCCAGCGCTAGAACCGCATATGAGAGATTCTCGAAGCGGGGAAAGTGCTCGATGCAGAGTTGGTTGTAGAACGGCTGCACCACTTCCGGCGGATCGCCATCTCCATAGGTGCTCGCGATCAGCACGGCAAAGCGTTCGGCGACCAGCGAAGCCGGTGTATAGCCTTCGAGCGCCGATAGTGTGGCTACATGACCTTTCGCTGTGAGTTCTTTGGCAACTTTGCGTGCGAGACCCTCGGCGTTACCTGACTGAGTGGCGTAAAGGACTGCAATTTTCAAGGCAGGCAGGGCCACCGGCGCCGTCGCTGGGGCGCTCGAATACATCCCGGCAAGAAAGCCGTTGAGCCACGACCTCTGCTCCGGAGTGAATGGGGCATTGTCGGGAATGAAGGGAACTTGTTTCATGGCATTCGACATGATTACTTGCGCTCCATGAGTCCGCAGAACTGTTTCAACTCTTCGACTTCGTGGCGGCGTGTGAAATCCAGAAAAGATTCCTTCGCGCGTGCACGTTCGGTGTATGCGCTGAAAAGCCCATGAATCGCTGTCTCCACCTCTGAGAACTTAATCGCCGCGATCAATTCGCGCGCGAGCCCCTGGTCCCGATCGGAGCCCCCGCCAAGCATCACCTGGTAGCCTTCCTCGCCACCGACCTTTACGCCCATCAGGCCAACATCCCCAACGTAGTGTTGCGCGCACGAGTGTGAGTAACCAGTAACGTGCAGGTTGACGGGCTGAAGAATGCTGAACGAGCCATCGAGCATGCTGGCCAGCGCCACAGCATGCTTCTTGGTGTCGGTAGCTGCGAAGCGGCAGCCTTGATTGCCAGTGCAAGCGACTGTTCCGCTCAGCAACGTGCGGGCTTCAAAACTAAGCCCGGCTGCGAGCAATGCCTTCTTGGCGGACTCAACTTGATTTACAGCGATATTCGGAATGACAAGGTTCTGCCATACGGTAAGACGGATTTCTCCATTCCCAAATCGTTCGGCAATATCGGCAACCGCCTGCATTTGTTCCACCGGCAGGCGGCCGACTGGCACCGCTACACCGATATAGGAGAGGCCGGTCTGCTGTTGCGGGTGAACGCCGATGTGGCCTGCACGATCAATTGGTGCGCGGGGTTCACAATCCTCGGCAGGGAAATGGATCAGGGGAAATGCGAGGTGCTTTTCGGTTTCGCTCAGGAACTTGTTGACGCCCCAACGGTCGACGAGATACTTGAGGCGCGCCTTCTTGCGATCTGTGCGATCTCCGTTCTCCTTGAACACGCGAATCACGGCGGCCGCCACGGCGACAGTTTGGTCGGGTCTGAGCAGAACGCCGCAGTCCTGAGCAAACTGTCTATGTCCAGTGATCCCGCATAGCAGCACGCGAAAGTAGACTCCCGACGGGATGCTTCTGCTCTTCGGCACGCGGACGGCTACGAACCCAATGTCGTTGGTATCAGCCAACACGCTAATGGCGCCGCCGTTGTCAAAGGCGATGTTGAATTTGCGCGGTAGTTCATACAGATCACGCGAGTTGAAGATGTAATGTCCCATGGCCTGGGCCAGCGGAGCAACGTCAATGAGTTCTGAAGGGTCGATCCCTGTAATAGGAGATGCCGTAATGTTGCGAATGTTGTCTGCGCCAGAGCCTCGCGAAGACAGGCCAATTGTCTGGATTGAAGTGAGGACGCGAAGGATGTCTTTTGGTTGCAACTCACGAATCTGCAAATTGGCGCGCGTCGTAAGGTCGGCGCGCCGCGCGCCACATTCAGCAGCCAGTGTGGCCAACCCGCGCAGTTGATGCGCGCTTAGAACTCCGCCGGGAATGCGCAGGCGCACCATGAAAGAGTCCTGTGCCGGAGCCACATAGAACAGGCCGTGAAATTTGAAGCGAAAGATGTCGTCCTGCGCAGGCGCTTTGTTCTCGTTGGCATGGGCCAGCAGCTTGTCCCAAATGTCTAGCGGGTTTTCTTCACGCTTCCATCGTTCCTCACGGCATAGATCGGAGACTGGAGAGTTGAAGTACATCTCCTCCGCGGTCGCCTTGTCGGCAGCGAGATTAGTGGTACCCAATGCAGGGTCGTTGGTGATCTGGCCCTTTGCGGTGTGACCGGCAAATGGAATGAGACCGCGCTGTGCCAACCCATCAAAAAAGCCCTGCAAATACTCTTTCTGCACCGTGGTGAATGAAGATGCGGAAGCCGAATTGTGAGCAAGCTGTGTTTCCATCCTGCATATCCTTGAGGAAACTTGCCGCGAATGTTTGCGGCAGTCGTGTGCCTTATTCCATCGCCGAAATCAAATCAGCGAAGATAGGCAAGCCGATCGGAAATCGCGAATGCGCGACGGATGGCTCTTCAAGGAGCAAGAAAATTGAGGGGGTCCACATCGGAGTGGACATCGGACAGCAAGCTGATTCTACGTCAAGGTAGGAGCCTGCTTGAAGGTGATAGTAACCACTTTGGCGATCGAGTGCAAGGGACATCTTCCCTTCGACGGGCCCGCATTGCGTTTCTTTATCGCTTCCTTATGGCAAATCCATAGAATCAAAATTGGCAGGTCGACTCATTGCAAATCTGCGAGAACTATCCCCGTCAAACTAATTGGCGCGCGGAGGCATCCTCATCCCCCAGGGATGAAGCCTTTCGGCTCGTGTCCTGAGGAGACGCATGGCGCACGCAAATTTTGACGGCTTGCGGGTGCTCTCGCTTGAATCCCGTCGTGCAACCGAGGTGGCAAAGCTGATCCGCACCTATGGCGGAGTGCCGATGGTTGTGCCATGCATGCGTGAGCTTCCTCTGGCCTCCAACCAGCAGGTATTCAGATTCGCCGAAGAATTGATTCAGGGCAAAATCGACCTTGTTGTATTTCTAACCGGCGTTGGTATCCGTGCGATGTTGGATATTGTCGCGACCAAGTACGATCGCGAGACCTTTCTCGCCGCCCTGCGGAAAGTGAAGGTTGCGGCCCGGGGGCCAAAGCCGGTAGCTGCATTACGGGAGCACCGTGTACTCATTCAGGCCTGTGCTGCTGAGCCGGCGACTTGGCGAGAAATGATGTCAGCTCTCGATGCAGAGTTTGGTGACTCTCTGAAGACGATGCGAATCGCCGTCCAGGAATATGGAGCATCGAATCCAGAGTTGCTATCAGAACTAACCGGACGATGCGCTGAAGTCGTCAAGGTACCCGTCTATCAGTGGGGGTTGCCGGAGGATCTAGGCCCGCTGCGGGAATGCGTACGAACCATTTCGAGCGGAAATATCGATGTGGTGCTTTTCATGACTGCCGTACAGGTCATCCACTTGTTTCAGGTTGCCGAAGAGATGGGCTTGCTGGAGGAGATGAAGGCCGACTTGCGGCGTGTCGTTGTGGTTTCCATTGGTCCCACCACCTCTGAGGAACTGGCGCACTATGGCATTTCCCCAGATTTTGAACCGTCGCGGCCCAAGATGGGTTTCATCGTGAATGAGGCGGCTCAGTACTCCGCAAGGATCCTGGAACAGAAAAAGACCGGCAGTGTCGGCATGCCTTTGAAAATTGAATCTGCTGAGCCTGTTTCGAGCAGGAAGTCCATGAAAAGGGCAAACTCTGGAGTGAGCCGTGTAGCGCCTTCAACGGCGGCCATGGCCGGTTTTCGAGACGGGCTGACATCGATAGATTTTCTGCACCAGGTCAGCAGCCGAATTGCCGCCGCCGATCCATTGCACGTCGTGCTGACGAGCATCGTCGATTTCGTCACTACTGCCATTGCCTGCGATTCGTGCTTCATCTATATCCTTGAGCAGGACAAACTCGTGCTGCGCGCTTCGAAGAATCCTCACACCGACCTTGTGGATAAGCTTGGGGTTCAGATTGGTCAGGGGATCACAGGATGGGTCGCCGAACACCGGGAACCAGTAGCGATCCCTTCAAACGCATCCAAGGATCCACGGTTCATGATCTTCAGGAATGTTCCCGAAGACGACTTCGAAGCTATCCTCTGCACACCCGTACTTTGTGCAAATAGAGTTGTCGGAGTCATCACTCTTCAGCATCGCCTCACTTATCACCATACGGCGAATGAAGTGAAGCTTCTCTCCACCCTTGGATTTCTAGTGGGGGCAGAAATCGAGCGAGCGCGCCTTGAGACTGAGAATGTTCAGTTGTCCGGCAGACTGGAAGCCCGGAAAGCGATCGAACGTGCGAAGGGCGTGCTTCAAAGGGACTTGGGCATGAGCGAAGATGAAGCATATCGAACGATGCAGAAGGAAAGCCGCGAGCGAAGGATTACGATGCGCGAGGTTGCAGATGCCATCATTTTAATGGATGATATGCGCCGTAAGCCAAAGCAGGAATTGGAGGCTGCAGCCTGCAAACGCCAATGACCTTGTGGCTTTAAGAGATTTGCATGCGTTTCCATTCAGACACAGGGAAGGCACTTCTCAAGGCATTGCTGATGCGAGTCGAAGATGAAGTTGTTGTCCCGTCACGTGCCTCCAGCTGTTAAGGACAAATCGCCAATCTTTCAGTGACACGACTTAGTACCTGAATGCCGCAGGGCCGCAATGCCACTTAGACGTAAAGCGGGCTACTCGTGCCTGTGAAGGGTTTTTGATAGTCTACGATCCACAAGTAGGAAACGGCGACTTACAGTCAAGTGGATCGCCGAACCTTGGTCCCTTTTACGGATTAATCCGGCCTTCGGAGCCTGAGCTGATATAGATGAGTGGTTTGCCCTGAAGTCAAGAGTTGAGAGCGAAACCTTCCCATTTCCGGTGACGTAAGCGCGATGCGGATAACTTCGCGCGAGAAGCCAAAACCGCTGATATCTACACGCAAGTAGCGGCGGTCCGGCAGCCTCCAACTTCTTCCACCGTCCGACACAACTGGCATCGGCGGTGCTGTCATTGAAAACCCGTTAGGCGTGCCGTTTAACACGCCTCACGGGTTCGTGTTCCCAACCGTATGTACCGCCGCGTCTGGGGAATTAAACCGAGCAGAGATCAGGCACATACGCAGGAGAACACATGCCTTTATCGCTGGAGTTGGCCGAGGCCGAGGCCGAGTCCCTGCGAAGAGTGGTGGCGAGCATTCGCCGGCAAATTGGAATGCGGGTGTGTACGTGCGAAATCTGCCATCGAAACGTCTATGCGTCCCTCTGCGGGGGTCAAAAGAATGGCGTGAATCTTGTCCTTATCCGGCCCGCTCATGACCGTTGCCATACCTGAGATTTGTCCGCGCTCATTGATATTGCTGGCCGCGACAATGAAGAGGTTGGAATCCCCGCGAATCACCGTGTTCAGGTCGGTCAGCACATTGTCCTGCCAGATGAAGCCACCGGACCAGCCCGTGGAGTTGAAGGTGCTTCCGACCACCTGGGCCCGGTTGTTGATGCCGGTGGCAAAGGCGGCACCCTCTCCCGGCAGAATGCCGAGGTTTGTGGGTGCGCCGTGTGAGCCGTTCAGCCAAACAGTTGGAAAGATGGTTGTGCGGTCCGGGCTCGTGACATACCCAACAGCCTGGCCGTGGTCATTAATGGCGTAGGCGTCATTTCCAGTGGGTCCGAGGCCTGGAAGCTCGACGGCAGTGTCGTTCTCCCACAATACGGCGTGAATCGCCATGTTGCTGCAGTTTCCCGAGGAGCCTACGGCCTGGCCTTGATCGTTGAGGCCTTGTACGAAGCCGTCTGGGTCGCCGCTCAACGTAGGAAGAGCTCGGACTTCGCCTTTTTCCCAGAATACCGGCGAAATAATATGTCCAGGCTTGCTGGGCGGGCATCCGGAGTCTCGGACCGTCGTTTCCGAAATGCCTACTATTTGTCCGCGGTTATTGATAGCGCTGGCCTGCCCGTTATTTCCTCCCAGAGTAGGGAGAGCCATGATGTGGCCGCGCCGCCAAAGAAACGGGCGACACGTATGTTTTGTGCCCATGGTGCAAAAGTCTTCACCGTCTGGATCCAGATCAGATGTTTCGGCCAGGCCGACAGCTTCTCCGCGATCGTTGATCCCGCCGTAGTTGGTCCAACTGTTCTCTCCTCCAAGCGTGCCGAGGTCGATGTTGGATCCGTAGATGCTTATCACCGCGCGGCCACTTACAATGATCGTGGAGGTCGACGTGATTGGCGGGGTTAGAACCCCATCCATGTTCTCCGCCCAGCCCTGATTATTGAGTCCCATGACCATGTTGAAGTTGTCACTGCTCTTGTTGACGCCCAAATCGGTAATTTTGTAGCTCTGTTGAGCGAAAGCATTGCCGAAGCAAGCCAGAACGATCGTCGTCACCGACGGTATCCAAAAATTCCGCATATCTCCTCTTTTCCTCATGTAAAGTGTGGCGCCGAGATGACTGGCGACTTACGTCAGGGGCGACTCGGCGCTCGGACGGGATAGTGTGCAATCGGGAGCAGAGTTAGCTCGCAACTTCACAACCCCTGAGGACAACTGAGGGAGCATGCGGCGTTCCACGTTCACAACGATTACGTGAAACCACGGGTCCAACATTTCAGATTGCGAAGCAGGGTGGCAGACTAACAACCTCTTGTGACGGCCCCAAAATGCCTGGAGCGACTGTTTCTCCAACTTTCCATACGCACACGGGCGAGGTGTTACGACATTCGAGAACACCGCGCAGCCGGGAGCCGGACCAGTCAATTTTGATTGACTTTCAAAATAGTTAACATACATACTTGTCGGTATGTTAATTGGCCACGAAAAGAAGCGAAGGTCCCGTGATCCGGAGCGTACACGGGAACGCTTGCTGCAAGCGGCATTTCGTGAGGTCCACAGGTCAGGCTTCCAGAGTGCCGGCATCGATACAATCCTCGCCGCCACAAACGTCACCAAGGGAGCGCTCTATCACCACTTCGAGAGCAAGGAAGCCCTTGGACATGCCATCGTCGAAGAGGTCATCGCAAAACTTGTCCACGACAATTGGCTGCGTCCTATGCTCAGCGATGGGCAACCCATCGATATTTTGATCGGCATTGTCCGGCGGGTACCAGTGCGGCCCCAAGATATTCGAAACAGTTGTCCGCTGCTCAATTTGGCGCAGGAGATGTCTCCTCTGGACGAGCAATTCCGCAAGCGCCTGGAGGGGCTCTTCCTTGCCTGGCAAAAAGGAGTTGCTGCGCTTTTGCGAAAGGGGCAATCCCAGGGGACGGTGCGCCGCGAACTGAATCCTGACGAGACCGCCAGCTTTCTGGTCGCGATGGTCGAGGGCCACGCCTCGTTAGCGAAGGTTGCTCAAGATGCGAAGGTATGGAATGTGGGAATCAGAAATATCGTGGAGTGGCTGCAGTCGCTCCGCACGCCTCGTCAAACTGGGAAAGGCCGACGGAGGATGTCAAAGAGGCCCGTCGTCAGGCAACGGCAAAGAATCCGAGCAGGGACGAAACGATAAACCTAAGAAGATTGGTAGCAGTAGCTTCTCTCAAGGTCTCACTCTGAACGCAAGGTTTCATCATGAACGCGCGCACGATTGAGGACGAGAAGGCCATTGGCGTGAATGCCCTGTTGAACAGGCGGCCCACGCTAGTACGGAAGTCTCGGCCAGCCCACAGAGGGGGATACGAATTGCCCGCCAAGAGCAAACAGGAGGACATTTTTGAATCGACTGCGGAAGATGGTTTCTACGAACCTGTAGATACATCCCTCCTTCCGGCAACCCGAGTTGATGCTGCAAACCTGATCCGGGCCTGGCAGCAGTTGGCGGTCATAGCGAAACGACAGGCGCCACGAATCGCGTTCAAGGTAAAGGGTAGAATCCTATTCCTGGAATTGGCTGAGATCGTGGCGGTGCAGGCCGAAGGTAATTATGTTTCGTTGCAACGCCGGCCCAATCCCTACTTGCTGCACGAGTCTCTCTCGTCCATGGCGGAGAAGCTCAAGCCCTTCGGTTTTATTCGTATCCATCGCTCGGTTGTCGTGAATACTTCGGCCGTGGAGGAGATCCAACCTTTACCGACGGGAGAGTACAGGCTGCGTTTAAAAGGCGGGAAGGAATACCTGGCAACGCGTACGTACAAAGACAATCTCAGACATTTGGCTCAACTGTGGGTAGGCTCCGAGTGCCTTTGCGGTTAACTGTGAAGCGCGTTTAGAGGACGCGATGCGAGCGGAGGCCTGGGAAGGTTTGATACGCTAGCATCGCGTCTCAAGCGAACTTGGATCGAGGGTGGACCATGCGTATTCGTGCTCTGGTTCTTGCAGGTGCTTTGATGGTGAGTGGTGGTCTGCAGATGCGGGCGCAGATGAGTGGGCCCGCGCCGTCGCCGCCGATTGGTACAAAGGAAGACCCCGCGAGAGCGGTGGACGGTTTGCTCTCCTTGATGGAGTTCCAGGTAATGGGCGCGGCGAAGGCCATGCCAGCCGATAAGTATAATTTCGCGCCGGCGCAAGGCATTTTTGCTCCGGGCCAGACGACGCAGTTCGATACCGTGCGCACCTTTGTGGCACAGGTGACGCACCTGGCTCAGGCGAACTACTTCTTTTTCGGCTGGAGCGGCATTAAGCCTGACCGCGACATGAAGGCAATCGGCTCTATTACGACGAAGGACGAAGCGGTGGCCGCACTGGAAGCATCGTTCGTCTACGCGCATAAGGCCATTGCGACCATCACAACCGAA
Source organism: Occallatibacter sp. (assembly GCA_036495975.1). Lineage (GTDB taxonomy): Bacteria > Acidobacteriota > Terriglobia > Terriglobales > Acidobacteriaceae > Telmatobacter. The sequence continues at coordinate 135,465 of DASXLY010000057.1, forward strand.
AATGCGTTTGTCGCCATCAAGCCGGTCGACGGGTATAGCACGCGGGTGACGATTGCCGCTTTCGCAGCGGCCCACGGGAATGATCACTACGGCCAAATGGTGGAGTACCTGCGGATGAACGGCATTGTGCCGCCGGCGAGCGCCAAGTAATAGCGGGGCGCAAGCTAGCTGATTTACGAGTAAGTAAGATGCGGCCCTCATCGCGACCCTGTTTGTTGTTATCTCGCAGGGATTCTCAGTTTTCTATCGATCTGAATATACGTCCAAGTGGATCACCGAACCCTGGCCCGTTAGCATTATCTATCTGAATCCGGCATTACAATTCCCGTTCTGTGGTCGAGGGTACAACGCTAATTTCTGAGCGGGTTACGGCTCCGTGACTATTTTTTCTTGCACGCTGTAAGAAATCCGTCAGCGCGAAGACTAACGTAAATTCTTGGCGATCCTTGCTATTGTCTGAGCTATCGGCAATCACGGAAGCTTCAGCAGAAAATCGATGCCGTTGACGCCATGAGAGATGCGAACGGAGCGGGCAGCCCGCACTGAGCGCTCGCGACGCCCTCTTCTCACCAACCGGCGTGCCCGTTCTAGCTCCTCTAGGGCGGGAAACCACGAATACATTTCGAGGGGTTCTTGCCACAACAACCGATCAGTATTGGAGAGTCGGTTAGGGTCCAGGAATGCCACTTGGACGTATAACGGCCTAGGTACAAGTGTCCAAAGCGGATCTGCCGTTACCCGCCCGAAACACGTGGCCGGTGCTTCTAAGGGCTCGTGAGTGATATGCCTTTTGTCGGCCCTTGACCATCTCATCGGGTGGATTCCGGAACACCCGAACAAATAGAGCAACAACGGGACGAGTTAAGCAGAGGTTTCCGCGCGGATGATCGTCTTTCCCTTGACCCGGCCGGTCGGGTTGAAGGCGGCGACGGCGTCGTCGAGGGCAGCGATGTTACCGATGTTTGTCCGCAGTCGACCATTGCGGACTCGCTGGACGATCTCACTCAATTGGGCGCGATCGGGTACGACGACGAAGTCAATCGTCAGGCCGCCAGCGGGCCGTGCCTCGGTTGGGCCGGTGATGGTCACGAGCGTTCCTCCGGCGCGAACCACGCCCGCAGACCGCCTCGCGATGTCGCCGCCGAGGACATCGATAACCAGATCGACTTCGCTGATGTCTTCCAGAGCGTCGTTATCGAGGTCGACGAACTCCTGTGCGCCGAAGTCGAGAGCCGTCTGACGGGCGCCGGCGTGTCCGGTCCCGATGACGTACGCGCCGGCCTCACGTGCGAGCTGGCTCGCCATCGAGCCGACTACACCGGCCGCACCGTGCACAAGGACCCTCTGCCCCGCCTGAAGGCGGCCATGCTCGAACAGGCCCTGCCACGCGGTCAAGCCGGACATCACGAGGGCCGCGCCCACCGTGAAGTCAACGTCGCCCGGCAACGGTGCCAGGTTGCGTGCCTCGACGGCCACGTACTCCGCCAGCGTGCCGTCGCGATACCAGTCCGTGAGGCCGAACACCCGTTGTCCAATCGACAGCCCCGTCGTGCCATAGCCGAGAGCGGTGACCACTCCTGCCAGTTCGTGTCCGGGGATTGAAGGAGTCCGGTCACGGCCGACGCGATCGGTCCAGGTCGAGGGCCACGTCAGCTCATCCCCGGTGAATCCCGACGCATGAATCTGAACAACGACGTCGTTTATTGCCGCCTGCGGCTCGGGCCGCTCCACCAGCTTCACCCCGGCCGTTCCCGCAGCCTGATCCGTCACTACGATCGCCTTCATCGGTCACCTCCCTTTGTCGAGTTCTTGTCTGTAAACGTCATTGCTTTCATCTCTGGCATTGCTCTACTCCTCGAATTCGTTCTGTCCATTGCGCGTAGCGTTCACGCTATCGCGGTTAGTGTTGTTCAGTGATCGGATTTCCCGCTCAGTTTCGTGATCGATTCAGAAGCTTGTCCAGCGTGAATCTGTCCGGCTCCCAGGACGCCAGCAAGAATGCTGCTGCGGCCGCCGAGAAGACCGAATAGTCGAACGGTGCCTTGATGCCAAGACCTGTGGCCATGCCCATAGCAAATGACAAAAGAAGAAGACCGGAGAGGACGGAGGCCATTCGTGTTTTGAAGCCTGCGATGAGCAATATTCCGAAGAGTATCTCCGCGACGGTAGCTGCCCATGCAAACGACACCGTCAATGAACGGGGGAAGAGAGACATCACCTCGCCCGTGTATTCCGCGAAGTGAGCGAAATCTCCCCAGGATACGTTCTTTGTTCCATGCGGCCCCCATAAGCCAAAACGATCAGCCACAGCGGATAGAAAGGAGGCTCCTAGCGCAAACCGTGCGAACAGACGCACAATCTCGGTCCCATTCCCGGTGAGTTGCGCGGTTTTTGAATTCATACGTGTCTCCACGTAAGGAAGATTGTTTTCAAGCAAAAAAGGTTTCATCGGGGAAATACATTGCTCGCGCCCGAAGCTAGTGAACGGGACTGAGAATCGGTACTCCTTCATCTTTGATGAAAAAGACGACGAACTTCGCTGTTTTCGTCTTACTTGCGTTACGGCTTACGGCATGAACGTCTTCAGGTGTTGCGTGCAGGGCAAAGCACGTTTCCAGAACTGCCGCGGCGGGAAACGTGGTTTGGCAATTTACCATTCCTTCCCAATCGCGAGGTCACCTTGCACTATTTATCGCGAGCGCAATAACCTTTAGGACAGACGTCTGCCATTCTATTTATATTCCGCGCATGAGACGTCGGACGAGGCGTGCAGGCCATGAACAAATCAAGGCACACCAGACTTTCCACAGAGCGCAGCGATCAAGGTCGTTCGCCAGTGCGAAGCACAAAGCGCGTTCTGATTGTCGCGGTGCCTCCAGTGAGGACGCTCGATGTGTTTGGACCGCTGGAAGTGTTCGGAGATGCCAATCGATCCCGGAGCGACGGACCGACTTACGAAATCAGTATCATCTCGGGCGGAACGGATCGGGATGTTCTGACTCATCTAGGTACGACGCTGCGAACGGATCGAACGTTCGGCGAGTATCGCGGTTCGGTCGATACACTTCTTGTCGCCGGGTTCGACGGCGTTTCCAAGGTCCGATACGAACCAAAGTTTCTGAGCTGGCTGAAAGACCGATGCGGTAGCAGTCGACGTTTTGGCTCGGTCTGTACCGGAGCGCTCGTTCTGGCTGAGGCTGGCCTGCTCGACGGGCGTCGCGCGACGACGCACTGGAACTGGTGCGAAGAGCTTGCTCGCGACTACCCGCGCGTGACCGTGGACCCCAACCCCATCTATGTTCGAGATGGAAACTGCTATACGTCAGCGGGCGTGACGGCCGGAATCGATCTGGCGCTCGCTTTAGTGGAAGAAGATCTGGGCAGGTCAGTCGCTCTTAAGGCTGCTCAAATGATGGTGGTGTTTCTGCGGCGGCCGGGCGGTCAATCGCAGTTCAGCGCCACTCTCATGGCCCAGATTTCCGCGAAATCGCCGCTCAATGATTTGCTCGCGTGGCTTCCTGACAACATCCGGCGCAATCTCTCCGTCAAGAGTCTCGCCCAACGTGCTGCGATGAGTCCACGGAACTTTGCTCGTCTGTTTCAACAGGAGGTGGGAAGGACGCCGGCCAGATACATCGAAGACCTCCGCCTTGAAGCTGCGCGCCGTCAAATCGAATCGACATCGATGAGTTTTGAAGAAGTGGCGGTTTCCTGTGGCTTTACTTCTGCTGAGATACTTCGCCGCGCATTCGAGCGCCGCCTGGGCGTCACGCCACGCCAATACAGGGCCTCTTTTGGTCGTGCTCGCGCGCGGTGATCCTCTCGCTGCCGATTGGCAGGAATGGTTGGCTTTTTGTCCTTAATCGCTCGCTCCCATCGAAGAGACACCAGCATCCAAAGTGGCATACGCAATGATGCGGTCTAACCGCCAAGAAAATCTCTTCGGGAGAATCCTCATGAATAACCTCGACCTCATGTTGAAACGCAACAAAGAATCCGCTGCCCCTATGCCGTCGCTTCCACAGTCTTTGCAGACTTTGAAAGCAGTCATCGTCGGTTGCGCCGATATGCGTGTTGATCCTGCTCAAGTGCTTGGAATCAAGCCCGGTGAGGCAGTCGTAATGAGAAACATCGGCGGTCGAGTCACGCCGGGACTGCTGGAGGAGTTCGGTCTGCTGGGACGAATCGGTGAGGTCGCCGGAACGATTCCGGGAGGCGGCGGGGAGTTTCACCTGATCGTACTTCATCATACGGATTGCGGCAGTACGCGTCTCGTGGGTGACCCGGCCATGCTGGCGCGCTATTTTCAGATACCGGAAAAGGAAGTTGAGAGCAAGTCAGTCCGCGATCCACGCAAGTCAGTGGCTGTCGACGTTGCTGCACTCAGGGCGATTCCCGCGTTGCCGGACGAGTGGCTCATCTCCGGCCTCGTCTATGACGTCGCGACCGGACTTGTCGAGGTGGTTGCACCCGCAGCGCCAATTCGTACCGCCCAACGTAGACTGATGACCGAGGTCGCGTAAGGACACCGACGAGAGATAAGTCACGATGAGCATTCGTTTGTTTGTCAGTAAGAGAGCGAAGCCAGATACGACTGCGCGACCTCTTTCTGTGGGCTGCCTCATCTTCGAGCAGATGGATCAGATTGACTTTACAGGACCGTTTGAAATTCTTTCACGCATGCCGGACACCACAGTCCAGATCATCGGGAAAGGACCTTCGCCTGTTCGCGATGTGCAGGGGCTTCTGCTTTCGCCGGGCATGAGCGTTGCTGAAGCGGGCTATTTGACGTGCTACTTGTACCCGGTGGTTATGGGCAGCAGGCGCTCATGCACGACGAGGAAGTGCTTGGGCTCATTCGCAAACATTTCGCTGCGGAAAGGCTCGTGTTTTCCGTCTGCACTGGAGCCCTGTTGTGCGGTGCGGCTGGTGTTCTCATGGGAAGACAAGTAACAACTCATTGGAGCGTCGGGCATTTGATGTCGTATTACGGCGCAGTTCTGGCGGAAGCAAGGGTGGCAGTAGACGGCAACATTATCCAGCGCTGCTGGAGTCACGGCAGGGCTGGATGCCGCCCTGGTGCTGGTATCTCTTCTCCGCGGAGATGCGGCTGCGCAGGAGATTCAGCTTGCCATTGAATGGGCCCCGAACCCCGTCTTTTACAGCGGTACTCCCGAGAGCGCGCCGGCTGAGGTGCTTGCGAGCTTTCAGAAGAGGTATGAGCCGATCGGAAATGCAAGGCAGACCGAGGCAATTCGCTATGCTGCAAACGACACATCTCCGTATGCACGCTGATCCACCCGGTCCGTCCCGCATATCAGCACAGACTTCTTGCGGCAGTCCGCGTTATCGACACGCCGCAACTCTCCTAGCTCATCTTTCAATGCCCAGGTGTCTGAGCGCGACCTCCGCTGTACGCTTCGGTTCAGCTCTCGTTGATCCGTTCGCGGCCTGGATAGCCAGTCCGCCGAGTAGCGAAGAGAGATACCTCGTATAGACATCGACATTCTCTTCCCAAGGAAACTCTCCAGCCCTTCGGGCCATGAGGAGACGAGCTTTGATAGCGGCCTCGTTTTCGAGACGCATCTCTCTCATCAGGATCTTCGCAGGTTCGGTATCGAGACCACAGGAGATCGCGCCAGTCAATGTGAAGCAACTCGAAGGATGCTCCTTCAAACCGCAGGCAGCGCACGCCGAGTCTGCTGCCTGGCGTGGTAGAGATCGCTCTTGGCGATCTGAGTGATCCGGTGTCAATCACCGAAGTCTAAACACAAGAAGGCCAGCATCGCCGTGGCGAGCATCGACGGAGTCTGCCGGAACTCGCGCCCGTGGAGGAGGCTGCTTTCCGAGCGGGCTCGCGTTCTCCGGAGCCCTGATCCGGCGATCCCCCTCTTCCGCATTCCATTACCTTCGTGCTCCGCAGAGGTCACCAACCAGAGCCGGAAACGTGGTAACCATCGGGGCTAAGTCATTCATTTCGTGCTATTACCAGGTTAGTACTGACACACCAAGGTTGTATTTACCCTCGATTAGATACCTCTCAGACTGGATAACGTTACACAAGAAATTGCTACGCTCCCCACTCTCTCTACCGCTCGCCCTGCGTGGCACAAATAAGGGTCGCTCGTTGAGTAACCGCAACGGAAAAGTGCGGGTGATATCGAAGCGACCCAGCGGCCCCAGGCTCCACAGTTTTGGTCCTCAATCGGCCAAGTCGTGCGCAACAAAGTGCGCAATCGGGCCTGCGGCACAAACGAAATTTCAGGAAGAGGTTGTTTGATGAGGAAAATTGGCGCGTTCGTCGGCTTCATATCGACAGTTTGCCTGGTTCTCGCGGGTTGCGGCGGGGGAAGCAAGCACTCCAACACCCAGAACAATGGAAGCACCCGCACGCTGGTTTCCATCTCCGTTACCGGATCGACAGCCTCGCTGGCGGCCGGCACCACGCTGCAACTCGCGGCTGAGGGTAGCTACAGCGACGGAACAACCGCCATTCTCACCAATCAGGCAACGTGGACAACCTCGAACTCCACCCTGGCCACTGCGAACACGAGTGGGTTGATTACGAGCTATAAGGCCGGAAGTGTCACGGTGACAGCCATCCAGGGTTCAGTCAGCGGGAAGATGAACATCTCAGTGACACAGGCGACGCTGAGTTCAATATCGGTCCTCGGAGCCGGGTCGTTGGCCGCCGGGTCAACCGTGCAACTGGGGGCGCAGGGCGCCTACTCCGACAAGACCACCCAATCGATTACGAACCAGGTGACGTGGCAGAGTTCAGATTCCACCGTGGCTTCGGTGAGCACCTCGGGTCTGGTCACGGCGGTTAAAGCCGGAACTGTAACGATTACCGCTGCGATGAACTCCGTTTCGGGCACAGCAGGTGTCACAGTCACTGCCGCGGCTGTTGTACTGAATGCAATCAATGTGGGCACGCCGTCTCCCAGCATGGCTGCGGGCGGTACCGAGCAATTGACGGCTACGGGCGTTTACTCGGACAACTCAACGCAACTGCTGACCTCGCAGGTTGCCTGGAGTTCCTCCGATACAACCGTCGCCTCCGTGTCCGCGTCAGGCGTTCTGACCGGTGTGAAGGCCGGCTCTGTGACTGTGACTGCAACGCTGGGCACGATTTCAGGCATCGGAAGTGTTTCAGTAAGTGCTCCGGCGCTTTCTTCCGTCACGATCTTTCCAGCCGCATTCTCCATCGCGTCGGGCCAGAACAAGCAGCTTTCAGCAACGGGCTTTTACGCCAATGGCACTTCGCAGGATGTGACGAATCAGGTTGCGTGGAATTCGCAGAACACGGCCAGCGCGACGGTCAGCTCTTCGGGACTGGTTTCTGGCGTGTCTGCCGGTACGGCAACGATCACCGCGACCCTGGGCTCGATAACGGGTACGTCGGTGGCCACAATCTCGACTGCGCAGTTGCAGTCCATCGCAATCACGCCTTTAACGGCCTCGATTGCAACCGGACAGACCCAGCAGTACATGGCCAACGGCATTTTCTCTGACGGCAGCCAGAGCGACATCACGAACGCAGTGACGTGGAACTCGAGTGACACCTCTATCGCCACCGTCAACGCAACCGGGCTTGCGACAGGTGTAAATGCCGGCACCGCGGCGATCAGCGCAACCTCGGGATCCGTGACGTCGGCAACAGCGGCGACTTTGACAGTCACTTCGGCCGTCCTTACCGAGATTGATATTGCTCCGGACGAGCAGTATATTCCGGTTGGTGGTCAGTACCAGTTGACGCTGACGGGCACGTACAGCGACAACTCCACGCAGTCGATCACGGGCGGAACCTGGACCTCGTCTGATTCAACATTCGCGTCGGTTGACCCCAATACCGGGATTGTGACGGGCGTTGCCAACAGCAACAACAACGCGATCACAATTACGGCAAGCTACGGCGGACTCACGAACACCACCACGGTCTATATCACGTCCGCTGTTCCTGAATCGCTCCAGCTGACACCTACCAGCGCATCCATTGCCAGCGGAACCACGCTGCAATATGCAGCGAATGTGGTGTACAGCGACGGCAGCATTCAGCCGGTCACGGCTGGCATTGCCTGGACATCGTCGGCGGCGACAGTAGCGGGCGTAGACTCGAATGGTCTCGCGACCGGTCTTGCACCGGGGCAGGCAACCATCTCGGCGGCCTATGAATCGATGACCGGAACGGCTTTACTAACAGTGACACCGGCGGTCCTGACCAACATCGTGGTCACGCCGATCACAACAGTTGTAGGCATCAATGGCAACGTTCAATTCACCGCGACCGGCGTGTTCAGCGATAACAGTGCGCAGGATCTGACATCGCAGGCGGTCTGGACTTCCTCCAGCGCTGCCTTTGCGGTTATCAGTGCGGACGGTGTGGCGAGCGGATTGAGCGCCGGAACAACCACGATCACCGCTTCATTTGGCGGTGTGAGCGGCTCGGCAACGTTGAATGTTACGACCGCTCAGTTGATTGGGATCGCTATCAGCCCCGACAAACCGATTGTGCCGCCGCACTCGAAGATCCAGCTCACCGCGATTGGAACCTTCAGCGACGGTTCGCAACTGCCTCTGTCGGGTGTATCGTGGCATACTTCTTCCGCACGGTTTGCAATGATCAACGGCAGCGGCGTGCTGCGTACCAAGAAGTCCACAAGCAAAGCGGTCACGGTATCCGCAACCCTGAATGGGATCAGCGGACAGACGAATATCAACATCACCTCGATGACTCTTCAGGCGCTGTCAGTAAAGCCATCAACTCCGACGATCGCTGTCGGCACGACCCAGGGGTTCTCCCTGATCGGCACGTTCAGCGATGGCGTCACCCAGGTGGACCTGACCGCATCTGCGCGCTGGCAGACCTCAAATTACCAGTTCGCAGTGATCAACCGCCAAGGTGTTGCAACGGCTGTAGCTCAGGGAGTTGTTGTCATCACCGGGACGATGAAGAGCCTGGGCGGACCGTTGACAACTGCAACCGCGACTTTGACGGTCTCGAACGCAACCCTCCAGGGCATCACGGTGACACCGGCCTCACAGACTATCGCATTGGGTGGGCTGCAGCAGTTTGCTGCGAGCGGCCTGTTCAGTGACGGTTCAACACAGGACATCACGACAGTAGCGACGTGGAACTCGTCGACTCCGACGGTGGCAGTCATCAATGCGAGCGGCGTGGCGTCGAGCGCGAGCCACGGTCAGACCAACATCAACGCAACATTCAAGAACGTGACAGGATCGACGACCCTGAACGTGAACTAACCTCAACCTGAAAGCGCGTTCCCCCAGATCGCGTCAATACCAGAGGGCTCACCCTAACCGGAGTGGGCCTTCTGGCGTTATCAGGTAGCCGTGTTCCGCGATCGCGCCGCATGTTTCAGATCGTCGGCCAGGGGGCAGTGCGTGCAGTCTGGTGTCTTGCCGCAATGGGCTTTGCCGACCGCAACGGCGAGGGCATGAAACTCATTGAACAGCGTGGCGTACTTCTGGGCGGGATCGGCGCTGAATGCCTCCCGCGTTAGTTGGACCATCGCGTCGTAGCCTCTGCGATTTTTCTCAGGTAGGGGTTCGATGAGTTTGTGCCGGATCGAGATGCGGCGGAGATACTCATCGGCGACCGGGACCGGGTGGCCAAGCGCATAAAGCAGAATCGCATCAGCGGTCTCCGGTCCAACACCGGGTAAGGCGAGAAGCCGATCCCGAACGTTGAGAGTGGGAGTTGCGCCCAAACACTCAAGGGAACTGCCGAATTCGGCGTCAAGCATCGCGATGAATGCCTTGAGTGCCGGTGCCTTGCGGGTGTAAAAACCGGACGGCCGGATGAGCTCTGTCAGTTCTTTCAGCGGCAAAGAACGCAGCCCCTCTACAGTGAGAGCGCCCGCTTCGCGCAGATTCTTCAGCGAAACTTCGACTGCTTTCCAGGATGTATTTTGGGTAAGATACGCACCCAGGATCATTTCAAACCGTGACGTGGCAGGCCACCAAAACTGCGGTCCGTACGCGCGAAAGAGGATGTCGTGCATTTTTCGCAGTCGTTTCGCAGAGGATAGGGGAGGTGCGGTTGTCACGATTTGCGATCCTCGTCAGTCGACGATTGCAACTCGGCCTTCCATTCCAGGATGCGGGCGCGCGCTGCAGCCGCTTCCGCCTCTGGCACATGACCCGCGTGCTGCAGGGAAATCGACAGCGCAGTGTGGGCCAGCGGATCATTGGGCGTGAGGGCCGTGAGCACAAGTGCTGCCGCGATGGATTGTTCCAGCCGCCCTGCATCGCGCAATGCGCGGATCAGTCCGTGATGCGCTTCGAAGCAGTCGGGATCGGTTGCAATCGCGGCGCGAAAGCTACTGGCTGCTTCCGGAGCGTAGCCCGCGGCAAGCTGTTCGAGCCCCCGCTGGGAAAGCTTCTCGGCTTCTATGGATCGGATCTCGGTCACGACATTCATTAGGATAAAGGGTGACCATCTGTGCCGTCAGGGCGCAGCAATCCGAGGAGTTGTTATGAAGAGCTACACGGAATATCTGACTTTCGAAACCAGAAAGCGTCGGGAAATGGTGCATATCACGGACCAGGTTGAGCAGATTGTCGGGCGCAGCGGCGTCAAAGATGGCTTGTGTTTCGTCTCTCCGATGCACATTACGGCTGCTATTTACGTCAATGACCTGGAAAGCGGCCTGATCGAGGATATCGGAAAGTGGCTCGAGGAACTGGCTCCCGCGCGGCCGGATTACAAGCATCATCAGACCGGTGAGGACAACGGCGATGCCCATCTCAAATCGCTCCTGTTGCATCACGAGACCACCCTGCCCGTCACGGGAGGCCGCCTCGATCTCGGTACCTGGCAACGCGTTTTCTATGCAGAATTTGACGGTCAACGCAGGAAGCGCGTCATCGTGAAGGTGCTGGGAGTCTCTTAGGCCTTCACTTGTCGACGATTTTCCGCCAGGCACTTCGGTCTGGGGACGGTTCGGATTCGGCGAGATCGAGAATGGCCCGGGGCATGACAACGATATCGACCCGTCGATTTTGCGCTCTACCTTCGACAGAACCGTTTTCTCCGACCGGGCGATATTCGGCAAAGCCGTCGGCAGAAAGTTGTTCGGGACGAATGGCGTGCAACTCAAGGAACATTCGTGCAATCCGCACGGCACGCGCAGTGGAGAGTTCCCAGTTCGAATCGAACTCGGAGTTGTGAATTGGAACGTTGTCTGTGTGCCCTTCAACGCGTACATCATATGGCGTACTTCGCAGTGCGTCGGCAACTTGATGCAGAGTTGGGGCCGTCTCCGGCTTTGGCGTTGCACTTCCAGACTTGAAGAAGCCCGCCTCGCGCAGACTGATGACCAGGCCGTCCCGGCCAAGTTGGACGGCGACAACGTGACCGGCAATCTGCGTCGCTAGCCGCTGCTCGAGATCGCGCTGGATACGCTGGAGATCCGCGCGCGCTGTCACATCGGGATAAAGTCGAGCCTCCCCGAGCGCCATCTGCGGGGTTCGAATGGCCGACTGGTTCGCCGAACGCGCGTGATCGGTCATCGCAGGGCCATTGCCTGGAGGCAGAATACTTAGCGCGCGGAAGCCCGAATCTATCGCGGCTGCCACTTGCGCCTGCTTCTTCTCATCCGCCTTGGCAAAGGCATAGAGAACAACAAAAAATGCGAATAGCAGGGTGATGAAGTCGGCATAGGAGACCAGCCAGCGCTCGAGGCTGACCTTCGACGGAGAGGACCTTCGATTCACGCGGCCAGCTCCTGTTGCCTCGCATGGGCGTCGTCCAGGAAGCCTGAAAGTTTGAGGCCGAGCATGCGCGGATTCATGCCTTCGAGGATCGAAATTACGCCTTCGAGCATCATCTCCCGCCGCTGTTGTTCTTCGCGCATGTGGATGCGGATCTTTCCTGCGAAGGGAAGGAAGAACAGGTTCGCGATGCCGACTCCATAAATGGTTGCGACAAACGCGACGGCGATGCCGCGCCCTACCTCCTGGATATTGTCGAGATGCTGCATTACCTGGATCAGACCGAGGACGGCGCCGAGAATTCCGATGGTCGGGGAAAATCCGCCCGCGGATTCAAATACCATGGGGAGCCGCTCTTCTCGTTCCGTGGCGCAATCGAGAGCGACCCGCATGATCTTGCGGAGTTCCGTCGGTTCCGTGCCGTCCACCGCCAGCATGAGGGATTGGCGCAGAAAAGAATCTTTGATCTGAGGCAGGTCCGCGTCGAGCGAGACAACTCCGTTGCGACGCGCCTTGTTTGCGAATTCGATAAGCAAGTCGATCAGTTCCTCATCGTGCTTGCGCCGGGCAACAAATACGCTGCCCAGGCTGCGAAAAGCTGCCGCGACGGTGTGCACCGGAAATTGCAGCAGGACCGCGCCCAGGGTGCCGCCAAAGACAATCAGGGCTGCCGTGGGCTGCAGGATCTGGCTGATTCTGCCGCCTTCAATCAGGAGCCCTGTGACGATGCCGGCTATAGCCAGGAAAACACCGCCGATGCTGCCCTTATCCATTCAATACTCCGCCGAGGTGAAGTGCACGGCTAGCTTCTCACTGTGGTTATCGCCTTCTTTGTTGGGGTATCAACCAAATCAAGTGGCTTGGCGTGGCCGGGTTCGTCGGCAAGTTCGAGGCTGGTCATCGATGCGGCACGCTGAATCTCGTTGTCTGACGAGAGGCGGTGGGCCATCATCGCCAGCAGTCTTGCCCGGTAACGGAGCACGCGTTCGAGGATTTCGCCGAGGTTCTCACGCACGATGAGCTTTTCGCCGTTGATCAGGGTGAGCATGGTATCCGGTGAAGCTTCCGCTGTCTTGATCAGGTCGCTGTTGAGCATCATGGGATTGCCGTTGAGGCGAGTGAGTTCGATCATCGTGTCGCGATCCTTCGAAGGCCTTCTCATGCTTATCGGCAGAAGGGGCGCGAGAGATGATTGGAACGCCAATTGCTGAGAATCTGGAAAAAAGTCATAAAGTCCGATCCGGTGTCGCCGATGAAGGCAGTGGGAAACGTGGTTCCTTCCAGAAGGTGACCCGGGGCAGGCGAATGACGCGGCGCCCGGTCAGGCACCCGCAGCAGGAACTCACTGGATCAATTCAACCGAAATAAGGAGAATTTCCATGGCATTGGGTGTCCTGAATAACATTTCTGCAATCTACGCACAGAACAACCTGGCGAATACCCAGGCGTCGTTGTCGAAAACTCTGCAACAGTTGTCTTCCGGATCGCGCATCAATTCGGGCGCTGATGATGCAGCCGGCCTTTCGCTGGCCAACGGGCTGCAGGCATCCTCGACGGCACTTTCGCAGTCAGCGAAGAATGCATCAGAGGGCGTTGATTTTCTGCAGGTCGCGGATGGCGCGTTGTCGCAGGTGACAAGCCTTCTCAATCGCGCAGTGACCCTGGCAACCGAAGCATCGAACGGCACGCTGAATGGCAGTCAGACAAGCGCGGCGAATTCCGAGTATCAAAAGATCCTCACCGAAATCAACACCATCAACGACAACACGGAATACAACGGGATCTCATCGTTCTCCAAGAACGCCTCTTTTACAGTGGGATCCGCCTCCAACTACGTGGATGTGGGAGCGGACTCAAAAGGAGAGATGAGCGTTACATACAATGGCAATACTGTGGACATCTTTGGTTCGAAGGGCGACGCCAGCGACGATACCAATAAGAACAGCACGCTTACAGATACTTCGACATTGGCTGACATAGTGACGGCCATCAATACCGGTTTGGGTGCAAACGTGGCGTCCGTTCAGGGCACACAATTGATCCTCAATGATGGAGCCGCTGTAACATCAACGACGCCAGAAAATGACCTCGTTGAAACGATCGCTTCAACGAATACCAACGTACTATCCGTGAGTGATGCGAATAATACGCTCGCACCGACCGCTGCTTTCTCGGTTACCATCCAAGGAAGCTCCACACCCACACCGTTGACAGCCGGTACGTGGGGTGCGGGTAAAGGTGGCGGCACGATCACCGATTTGGCCGCCGACATCAATACGAACGCTGCGCTCAAAGCCGCCGGAGTCTCCGCCACGGTTTCCGGGAGTTCTCTGGTGCTGGCTGGAGGGACTCTCTCTGGCACCGCCACGGAAACCGATCAGGCCAATTCAAAAACCAATACGGCTGTTGCAATCTTCACTTCGGACGGGAGTATAAGCAAGTCCTACAACAATTCGGCAACCGATCAGGTTTCTACGAGTGCGAATACTCTTGGAATTGCGAATACCACACTTACCGGCGCCGCACAGGCACAGGCGGCCTTGACGGCCATCAATGTCGCAATCACGCAGGTCGCTGCCGATCGCGGCACGATTGGCGCGAACATCAACACTCTGTCGGCTGTGGGCAACGTAATGACAATGCAGTCAACCAACACTCTGGCAGCCGAAAACGATGTGACGGCAACTGACTACGGCCAGGCAACTTCGGACATGTCGAAGTTCCAGATCCTTAGCCAGACCGGCATCGCCGCCCTGTCGCAGGCCAACCAGTCGCAGCAACTGATTACCAAGCTGCTCCAGTAGTTCAGGAGCCCTAACGTTGAACGAAGAAGCGCAACGGGGAAGGCAGGCGGTACGAGCCTTCTCCGTTGTGCTTTGGGGAGTCTTCCCGCGGACTTTGTCTTTTTCTAATCTTTCCGTGCCTCACTTGGCGCGTGAACTGATTGTGCACGGCCTGGGAGCGATGAATGGGTACTGTCGGACTGAATTTCGGATCGCCTACCAGCGGGCAGGGGTTTGACGTGACCAGCACCGTGAACCAGATTGTCACGAATCTGCAGGCAGTCGAGACGCCCTGGAAGAATCAGCTCACGTCTTTGCAGAGTAAGGACACCGCGCTGTCCAGCCTGGGCACGCAGCTCTCCACGCTTGCCTCCGATCTGCAGGCGCTCACCGACTTCAACGGCACGATGGCTTACAAGACGGGTTCGAGCTCGAATACGAATGTTCTGCAATTGTCATCGGCGAGCGCTAGCGCGGTGGCCGGAACGCACACCATCGTGGTACAGAATCTTGCCCAGGTATCGACCGCGGCAACCGATGCGGTGAAGGCGACCGATACTCTGACCGGGGGCATCACCATCAAGGTTGGCAACGGCAATTGGCAGACGGTGAAGGTGGGAGATGGCTCGACGGACGCCACCATTGCAGGACTCTCGGCGGCCATTAACAATGCGGATCTGGGAGTAACAGCTAATGTGCTGACCAACGCGGATGGGACTGCCCGCCTTTCGTTAGTCAGCAACACGGATGGGGCAGCCGGAGAGATTACGATTGCGAACTCCACCAACCACTCGTCAAGCCCTACAACGCTTGCCGATCAGACGAGTCCCGACAAGAATACCGGACTCGTTCTGAGCGTGATCCAGGATGGAATCGACGCCACCATGAAGGTAGATGGCGTCAGCGTGACGAGCGCTTCGAATACAGTAACGGACGCCATCCCTGGCGTGACGTTTCAGCTGCTATCAACAGGTGCGTCCAGTTCTGATTCGACCGCAGCGAGCGTGCAGGTGGTGATCGATAACGACACGTCAAGCATAGAGACTGCGATCAGGACTTTCGTGAATGATTACAACACCGTGATCAAGGCGCTGAGCACGCAGGAGGGCAAGGATTCGTCGGGCAGCCCTGAGCCGCTCTACGGCACGGGTGTGCTGGCGCAGGTGCAGGAGGGACTGCTGACTTCGATCAGTGCGTCTTTCGGGACAAATACGATCAATTCCCTGATCGCGCTGGGAATCACCGCCACCGCAGCGGCGGACGGCACCATCACGCTAGACGCAGACAAGCTGACCAGTGCGCTCAACAGCAACTTCGACCAGGTGGTCTCGCTGTTTCAGGATTCCGGCAGTTTCGGGTCGACATTCACCGATACGCTCAATGGCCTTGGCAACAACAGCGCGAGCGGCGGGGCGATTGCACTGGCGCTGAGCGAGAACAGCAGCCAGGAGTCAACACTGAACGACAACGTCTCGAAGCAGGAGGCGCTGATCGCCACCCAGAAGACGAACCTGACCACGGAATTGAATCTGGCTAACGAGATTCTGCAATCCATCCCCGAGCAGATCAACGAAGTGAATGAAATGTACAGCGCCATCACGGGCTATAGCCAAAATCAGAACGGGTAGGTCTGAAATGGATTCGTACTATGCACACGCGCTCGAAGGGGCATCCGGCGTCGAACTCACGATTGCTCTCTATGACGGCATCATCCGATTCATGTACAACGCGATCGACGCGGTGGAACGGAACGACGCTGATCAGCGCCGCGCAGCCGTGAAGCGGGCGATGGACATCGTGGTTCATCTGCAGGCAACTCTCGATAAAGACGTGGGTGGAGAACCTGCGAAGGCGCTCGAGGAGTTCTATGTCGCAATGTTCGCGCTGATGCTGCAAGGCTCACAGGCAAACTCGAAGAGAAAGTTCGAACAGGTAATCGCCAATGTTCGCAACGTGCGCGATGCGTGGAAGCAGGTCGGTAAGGATCCTGACTCCACGTCTCCCGCTTCAGGCGCACATTCGGTCGCATCCGGAGTTGATCCCCAAGCTGACAGCGAGTTTAGCTCTTTCCCGGCGACACATGCAGCCGCTTCGTGGACGGCATAGAGGACTAGCTCGCTACGGTCAGTTCTTCTTCGAGTTGCTGCTTCTGGTAAAGGCTTGCGTAATAGCCGTCGAGCGCGAGCAACTCGTCGTGCCGACCAATCTCCACGATTCTGCCGCGATCAAGCACGGCGATCTGGTCGGCATCGCGCACGGTGGAGACTCGATGCGAAATCAGAATCGTAGTAGCCGTGGCGGTGTAGGTGCGCAGACCGCCCAAAATGCGCTCTTCTGTATAGGTATCCACGCTTGCCAGAGCATCGTCGAGGACGAGAATCGACGGGCGCCGCAGCAGGGCGCGCGCAATGGCGGATCGCTGCTTTTGGCCTCCCGAGAGCGTCAAGCCGCGCTCGCCAACCATGGTCTCAAACCCTTGCGGAAATTCCTCAAATTCGCGGCGAATGTGTGCTGCTTCGGCGGCTTGCAGCAGGTCGTCGGCCGAGGCATTGGGCGCGCCGAAGGCGAGATTTTCGCGAATCGTTTCACTGAAGAGAAATGTCTCCTGCGGAACGATTCCCATGTTCCGGCGGAGGACTTCGAGAGGGAACTCACGAATGGGCCGACCGTCGATCATCAACGAACCTTCTGGCGCTTCGTAGAGTCGCGAGATCAGGTTAACCAGCGTAGTTTTTCCCGATCCGGTTGGTCCCACGATCGCCAGGCTGGACCCCTCAGGAATCTTCAGGGAGACATTGCGAAGAACCGGCGTGTCGCCGTAACTGAAACTGAGATCCCGAAATTCAATGTCACCGCGAAGAACGGTATTGGCCGGAATTGATTTGTCGGCTGCGCTGTCGTCGATGCCGGGCTTCGCCTGCAGCAATTCGTCGATTCGTTTGACGGAGGCAGTCCCGCGCTGAAACAGATTCACGACCCAGCCCACGGCGATAATTGGCCAGATGAGGAGGATCATGTAGGTATTGAACGCCACGAAATCCCCGGCAGTGATCTGGTGGTGAAGCACCTCGCGGCCGCCGACGAGCAGGGTGATGATCATGGCGATGCCGAGGACGAACTCGAGCGTAGGCCACAGCATGCCCATCAGCTGTACCAGGCCCTGGGCTCGTGAGATGTATCGTTGGTTGAGCCGTTCGAAGAGGCTGATTTGGGACTGTTCGCGACCGAAAGCACGCACCAGGCGGGCACCCGAGTAGTTCTCCTGAGCATGTGAGGAGATTTCGGAAAAGCTCTCCTGGATCTTCTCGAATCGGTCATGAATCTTTCGACCGAAATACTGGACAAGGATGCTGGCCAGCGGCATGGGCGCCCACGCGACAAGGGTGAGCCATGGACTGATGCGAATCAAAAAGTACAGTGCGCCCACGGTGAAGAAGATGGTGTTTGCGCTGTACATCAGGGCCGGGCCAAGCAGCATGCGAACGGCGTTCAGGTCGTTCGTCATGCGTGCCATTACATCGCCGGTGCGGTATTTCTGATAGAAGTTGGCGTCCTGGCGTTCCAGTTGGAGAAAAAGATCGTTGCGCAGGTCGAACTCGATTTCGCGCGAAATGCCGATGAGGATCCACCGCTGGCTGTAAAGGAAGACGCCCTTGACCAGGTAGATGGCGACAAAGATGCCCGCCAGAAAGACGATGCGTTCGCGCGAGACTCCGCGTTCGAGTTCATCGATGACTTTCTTCAGGATCTGTGGACCCTGGACCGCCGCTACGTTGGTAGCGATGCAGGCGAGAGTACCCCAGAGGTATCCCCACCGATAGCGGCGCATGTAGCTGAGCAGCGGGCCCAGTTCGCGAAGCATACCTCTATTGTACGAGGAGACCGCCCGGATCGATTTGACCCAGCCTTCCTGGCCAACCCGGCATCAGGTCGGGGTGCGCAGCAGGAGGTATCCGCCCGTTAATCCAAACAGCACATCGGGCGACCATGCCGCCAGTGCGGCGGGCAGGTAGTTCACATTCCCAAGCGCACCGAAAAGCCCGTCGACCACCCAGTAGGCAAGAGCGACGGCAATGGCAACGGCGATCCCAGTGAGCGATCCGCGACGGCCCATGGAAAGGGCAAAAGGGATTGCGATGATGGCCATGACAATCGCGATCAGGGGATAGGAGAGCTTATGCCACAGCTCGACACGCAGGCGCATGGTGTCGAATCCGCTCTGCCGCAGATCGCGAATATAGCCTCGGAGCTGACGGAAGTTCATTTCCTGTGATTGCCAGTTCTCTTTCTTAAAATAGCTGGGATCTTCATGGATCTCGGCGAAGGATGTGCTCTTGAATTCCTTGTACTCCGGGTTGTTGACGTCGAAATTTCTCACCCAGCCGTTGATGAATCGCCATGTGCCGGCCCGTTCGTCCCAGACGACGCGTGATGCAAAGATTCTTCGCGAAAGCGCAAACGTTGAGGGGTTGAACTCGAAGATCGAAAGATTGGCAAAGGCATTATTGTCGGGATCGAAGAACTGGTAGTACAGGATGTGTCCCTGCTCGCCGGGATGGGATTGGCCGAACATCCATTTCTCTTCCGGATGAAGGAAGGTCTGCGGGGGCCTTCCCTTGATGGTGCTGCGGAGCGACTCCTGGCGTCGATTGGCCGATGGCAAATAGTAGTCATCGAAGAAGAAAAGACAGACCGCAAGAATTGCCGAGATGCACACGATCGGAACTACCAGACGATAAAGGCTGATTCCGGTAGCCTTCATCGCCACGATCTCGCTGTTGCGATTGAATACTCCAAATGTCACCAGCACCGCGATCAGCACAGCAAGAGGCGTGATGGTGTAAACCATGCTCGGCGCCAGGTTGAAAAGATAATCGCCGACCGTGGCGAGGGCGATGTGATTACGCACAATGTCGCCAACGAGTTCAAAAAACGTGAAGACCAGCATCAACATCACGAAACTGGCCAGCACCAGCACGAACATTCCAAAGAACTCGCGAACTACGTATGCATCCAGCAGGCGAGGAAACAATCCGCGGGAAACAATCCGCACGGAACGGGGTTGGAATTTCTCGAGGAGTTCCGTCAGGTGGTTGCCGTTTGCCTTGACCAGGAGCCTTGGTTTTGGTGCGCGAGACAGCAGCATCCCGATTGCGCTGAGCACCCGGCCACCACTCGCCATCTGCCAAAGCAGGAAACTGCCGGCCGCTGCAAACAGGATATTCGCCATCCAGACGCCGAGGAACGGAGGCAACTTGCCCTGGCGGCTGAGAGCGATGCCGGTATACGACAGCACGTAATAGAGAAGAACCAGGAGAACGGTGAAAACCAGTCCCGAACTCTTGCCGCCTCGGCGCGAAACCACGCCCAATGGAACGCCGACCAGCATGAGCACAAGGCACGCTGCGGGATAGGAGAAGCGAGACTGCAGTTCCAGCTGAAACCGCCTGGCATCTGGACCCTGCGCACGCTTGAGCAACGCCTTCATCGGGAGTGCATAGATAGCGGTGTCCAGACGGCCAAGGTGCATCTCGCTCTGAGGACTGAGTATCAGGGGAAGGTCGGTATTCGAAAAGGTGGAAATGTTGTATTGCTGAGGCTGACCGGCCACTGTTTCATGTCGCGAGCCGTTGCGAAGGCGCATCAGCAATTCCTGAGTGGAATCGTTGACTACCGTGGCTGACGCCGCCGTGGTGATGATCGGGTTGCTGGGGTCGGAAACGTCGGCCATGAAGACCTGGTCCCAGTTTGATGCGCCCGTACCACCCTTCACGTTCTGAACGTAGAGCACGGCGTTGCGAAAGTCTTCATAAAAGACGCGGGGCTGAATCTGGAACGACGCCTGGGTCGTCTCCAGTGCCTGCTGCATGTCAAGGATCGCCCGGTTGGCCCGCGGTTCGACAAAGATAGAATTCACCAGCCCCAGCAGCGTTCCACCGATCGCAACAATGGAGGCAACGCGCACGAAGTAGCCGATGCCAAGTCCCGAGGCACGCATCGCAATAGTCTCGCTGTCTGCTGCCAGCCGGCTGAGGCCGAGCAGGATCCCGACAAGTACAGCCATCGGGATGGTGACTTTGAAGGTGTTTGGCAGCGTGAAGACGAAGATCTCGGCAACGATCGAGAAAGTTGAGCTGTTGCGAACGACCGCCTCAAGAATCTGGTTCAGGTCGCGCATGAAAAGAATGAAGGTGAAGACAGCGCAACCAATGAGCGCATAGGAGAGAATCTCGCCGAGTATGTACCGGGTGAGGATGCGCACGATAGAGGCTCTGTAGCCAGTTTAACTTGCCGGTGTGCCCGCGAGGGAATGAGGAAGCGATTGCGGATGCCACGACAGCAACCGGAGGCTGTTCGTGAGCACGCTGAGCGAGCTCATAGCCATTGCGGCGGCAGCAATCCACGGACTGAGCAGGATGTGAAACGCCGGATACAGCAGCCCAGCCGCCAGCGGGATGCCGAGCAGGTTGTATCCGACGGCCCAGAGCAGGTTCTGCCGCATCACTGCGACCGTTGCCTTGGCCAGATCAAGAGCCGCGATCATTGCACTTGGCTGGGCGCGCAGCAGCAGAACATCTCCGGCTTCCTGGGCAAGATCGGTGCCGCTGCCCATGGAGATGCCGGCATCAGCCTGGGCCAATGCGCCGGCGTCGTTGATTCCGTCGCCGACCATGGCCACGCGCAGCCCCTCTTGTTGCAATGCCCGGATGCGGGCTAACTTTCCCGCCGGATCGAGACCAGCTTCGACCTCGCCGATGCCGGCCTGATTGGCGATGGGAGCAGAAGCCGCCGCCGAATCTCCGGTAAGCATCAGGACCCTCATTTTGCGCTGCTGGAGGGCAGCCACCGCATCGGCCGCGTCTGGACGCAGGGAATCGCGCGCGTCAAAGCATCCAATCGACTGATTGTCGAGCGCCATCCAAAGCCTTGTAACGCCTGGTTTGGCGGGCGGGATAGTGTCAGGGAAGCGAATCTGCGATTCCAGGAATAGCGCCTCGTTGCCAAGGAGGCAGTTGTAATCTTCCACGCGCGCGGCGACTCCGCGCCCCGGAATCACCACAACTTCCTGCGCGGGCTCCCATTTGATGGCACGAGCACGGGCGGCATCTACCACCGCATGAGCGAGGGGGTGATTGGAGCGTTCCTCGGCCGCGGCTGCCATCCGCAGAAGGTCATCTTCGCTGTAGCCCTTCACCGGACGAACGGCCTGCAGCACGGGACGTCCCACGGTGAGGGTACCGGTCTTGTCGAGAACAATGGCCTGGAGATTGGCCAGGCGTTCCAGCGCCTCGCCACCTTTGTAAAGAACTCCCAGTTGAGCACCTCTGCCGACCGCCACGGTCAGCGCCGCGGGAACAGCCAGACCCATTGCGCAGGGACAGGCGATCACCAGAACCGACACCGCGGTCGAGACCGCGAGCCCCATGGAGCCAGTGGTTACGATCCAGGCGGTGAACGTGATCACGGCCAGGGCCAACACCACGGGTACGAAGATTGCGCTGGCCCGGTCGGCAAGACGCTCGGTGGGTGCGCGCGACGACTGGGCCTGTTCTACCATGCGCGTGATCTGGGCCAGGACCGTGTCCTCGCCCAGAGATTCGGCATTGCAGATCACAGCACCGTCGTGGTTCATCGACCCGGCGAGAACCCGATCACCCACCTCGCGAGGTTGAGGCGTGGCTTCGCCAGTCAGCATCGATTCATCTACGGTTGTTCGGCCGTCGAGGATCTTTGCGTCTACAGGGAACTTCTCGCCCGGAAGTACGATTACCTGGTCACCGATGCGAATCTCTTCAAGTGGAACCAGCGTCTGAACTCCATCGATGTAGCGGCGAGCAGTGGCTGGCTGCAGGCGGCTGAGCGCATCTAACGCTGCGCGTGCCTGGCGCTTGGCGCGAGCTTCAAGAGCTTTGCCCAGAAGCAAAAATCCCAGGATCAGCAGAACCGCGTCAAAATAAACCTGGTGGTCCGGTCCCGGCTCGATTGTCGAGTAGGCAGAGTAAAGGAATGCCACGCCCGTGCCGAGACTTACCAGCGTATTCATATTCGTCGAACCGTGACGCAACGCCCGTGCGGCGGCGAGGTAAATGTCGCCGCCGGCCCAAATCAGCAGGCTCCAGGTCACGGCCAGTAGAGACCAGCGCAGGGCATTTGGGGGCGCCTGGTAGAGCCACGGCATCGCACGCATCATGTCCTGATCGAGCGGTCCCATGGTGCCGCTCAGCGGCATCGACAACACCATTGCGATAGCTCCGCCAATCAATGTTGCCGCAGCCTTCGCTTCGGCCATGCCGTAGGTAGGTTCGCCGCTTTTCGCAGTTGCGCCGGGATGCGGAAGCACCGCATCGTATCCGGCTCCCCGGATTGCTTCCACAAGGCGCTCTGCCGATGCTTCGTTGGGATCAAATACGACGCTGGCGCGATTGGCCATCAAGTCAACGTGCGCAGACTTCACTCCAGCCGTCTCTTGGAGAGCGCTTTCAACGTGGTGCTGGCAGGCAGCACACGTCATGCCAATCACCGGCAGGTTCAGGGACTCGGTCTCGGGCGAAGCCATCTTGCTTTCTATCGCTCCAATCGCGCGCTGTAACCGGCTTTCGCAAGAGCGGCAATGGCGGCGTCAACGGGAGGATTTTCCTCGGACGACTTCAAACGGGCCGCTCCGATCCGGACCTCTTCTACCTCGACGCCTTTCATCGAATTCAATGCCTGCGCAACCCGGCGGACACAGGAGCCGCAGTGCATCCCATCGATGTGCAGCACAAACTCCGCCATCCTGTTCTCCTGCTTGATTTGATGATACTCGGATGCATCCGATGCAGTTCAGGAAGTTATTGTCCCGGCTAGTGATACCCGTTACCCAAGTGTTATGGCGGTTCTCCCGTGGACCGGATGTGAGGGGCTTCGCCGGTGAGGGGTTTTCTTGAGGAAGACGACACTTTGGACACCTCTTGCGCCTCGTATTTGTGCGAGAACCGCTCGTTATGGCGCTCTGTGGTAGAAAGCTGACAGGATGGCAAAAGTCCTTCAGCGTGAGTTTCCCGACGCACCGATCGTTGGGGTTGGTGCGGTGATTGTCGACCGAAGCCGTGTGCTTCTCGTGCAGCGTGGCCGCGAGCCGTCAAAAGGGAAGTGGTCTCTGCCGGGCGGAGTATTGGAACTTGGCGAGTCGCTCACCGAAGGCGTGGTGCGCGAGGTGAAGGAAGAGACAGGCCTCGAAGTGGTGGCGGTCGAGTTGATCGAACTCATCGATCGCATCGTGAAGCAACCGGCTTCCGAGGGCGGCGGCATCCGATATCACTACGTGATCGTGGATTACCTCTGCCGTGTTGTCGGCGGCGAAATGCATGCGGGTTCCGATGCCGATGCCGTGCGATGGGTAGAGCGAGCAGAGTGGAACAGCCATAGCGCGCTAGCGCTGGACCCCATCACGGTTCGCGTAATCGAGTCAGGATGGCAACGCGCCAAATCCGCCCAGGAGAAGAAATGAAGACGAGAGGCATCGGTCGGTGGGTGGCACTCGTTATCCTCGCCCTCATCTTGATTGCCGGTGTCGCTTTCTGGGAACGCCCTCTTGCCGTGTTCAGCCTCTTCACGGAGGCGCAGATGTTCCTGCACGGCGCGAAGAGCCACTACACGGTGGTGAACGGATACCGAATCCACTACTACGATCTGGGTCCAGCAGACGGCAAGGCGGTCGTGCTGGTGCATGGCCTCGGGGGTCGATCGGAGGATTGGGAGAAACTCGCGCCCCATCTCGCGAAGGCCGGCTATCGCGTCTACATGCCCGATTTACCGGGATACGGCCGGAGCCAGAAGCCCGCCGACTTTTCCTACTCCGTCACAGATGAGTCTGGGGTGGTGGTTGGCTTGCTCGATGTTCTGGGGCTGAAGCAGGTCGACCTGGGCGGCTGGTCCATGGGCGGATGGATCGCCCAGCTCGTGGCCGTAAAGCACCCCGACCGCGTAAGGCGCCTGATGCTCTTCGACAGCGCAGGGCTGTCTGCGAGACCCGAATGGGATATAGGGCTTTTCACCCCGATTTCGGCGGCGCAGCTGGATGAACTTGATGCCCTCCTGATGCCCAATCCGCCCAAGGTTCCCGGCTTCGTTGCCCGAGACATTCTGCGCCGTTCGCATGAGCATGCGTGGGTGATGCGCCGCGCACTTGCCACCATGTTGCAGGGGCGCGAGACGACCGACAAACTGCTGCCGGAACTGCGGATGCCGGTGCTCATCGTCTGGGGCGAGGTCGACCACATCACGCCCCTTAGCCAGGGCGACAAGATGCATCAGCTCATCCCGCAATCGGAACTGGATGTGATTAGCGGATGCGGCCATCTCGCCCCCAATGCGTGCGCGGCGGAAGTGGCACCCATCGTCGTCAATTTTCTGGGGCGATAAAAAGGAAGGGCGAGACCTGTCCGGACTCGCCCTGGAGAGACTGCACGACGCAATCAAAAACTGATTCGACCGCTGAGTTGAATCTCTCGTCCCGGCGTCGAATCCTCGGTGATGCTGCCGAAACTCGCAGTGTTCACAAACCGGTTTGGTGTGCCGAGATTGGTGTGATTCAGGGCGTTGAAGAACTCGGCACGAGCCTCGAATCGTGCCTTCTCTGCCACACTGAACTCCCGTACGACGCCCAGATCCAGGGTCTGCATTCCGGGTCCGTAAACAGAGTTTCGGCCGACATTGCCATAGGTGTAAGCGGGAGGAGCCGTGAATGCGCCAGGACTGAACCATGTCGTCGAATTGCGCGTCCCCGATCCAAACACCTTTTGTCCTGTAAGGTTGGCACGGATCGGATTCTCGCCCACGACGGTTCCGGCATTCGCAGTATCGCCGAAGACCGAGATGGTTAGCGGGAATCCTGTTTGCACCTGAAACTCCATGGATCCGCGCCAGTCGCGGCTCAGCGCCTGCAACAGGCGATTCGATCCCATGGCATGGGAGCTGTACACAGTACTCAGAGCGAACCGATGACGCACATCACAGCCGGGGCCTTTTTCGGCGTCGAGGTCGTCGTTGTTTTGCGCAGTGGCTGCTTCAAACATGGGCGAGCGGAAGTCCGGCGCGTTCTCAAGCGACTTCGCAAAGGTGTAGTTGGCGAGGAAACTGAGGCCGTTCGCATAGCGTCGCCGCACATTGACGTAGCCCGCGTCGTACCAGCTCTGTGAGGTGTTCTCGAGCAGGTTGATGGTGCTCACCGGGAAGGTCGAGCTTGAGACCGTTACGTTTGATGGAAAGGCCGAGTTGGCAACAAAGCTGATCTTCGGGTGCGGACGCCGTGGCTGAATCAATCCCGGACCGGGCTGCGCATTGTTGATGAGGTGCGAACGCTGCAAGTGGAAACCGCCGGCCCCGAGGTATCCAACTTCCACGGTGGTGGTTGCGCCAAGCTGCTTTTCAATCGATGTGCTCCATTGCTGGATGTACTGTGCAGGAGCATGCAGTTGTAGCCCCGTAAAGCTGACCACCGAGGTGCCGAGCACCGGAGCAGGGAAGTTCAGGGTGGTAATGCTTGGGGTGAAGGGGTCGCTCTGCGAAGTGAGCGGGAAGACATATGGAACGTTGTGGCGCTGGTTGCACCAGGTGTTCATGTCTACGGGTGTATAGAAGATGCCGTAGGCGAGGTGCGCAACGATGCCCAGGCGGGGGATGCTTTGCGCGAGTCCGAGCCGCGGAGCAAAGTTGGTATGGTTGGCATACATCAGGCCCTTGGGATATCCGTTCTGGCCTCCAATGAAGACCTGCGGTGTGCCGGTGCTGAGATCGAGATTGCTGTTGGTGTAACGGATATCGACCAGCGGGCTCATGAACTCGTAGCGCACGCCATAGGTGAGGGTCGTGGTCGTGGTGAGACGCCAGGAGTCTTGAGCGTAAGCGTCGGAATACCACTGTCGCAGGTCCATCTGGGGCACGCCGGCCTGACCCTGGCGAGCCGCGGGCAAGCCGAGTTCGAAGCTGGCCAATGCGGAACCGGTGCTGCCGTCGTTGAGCGCGTATTCGGTCGTGAATCCATTGGTGAACTGGTAATAGCCGCGATTCTGGAAGAAGCCCCACATCGGCCAGATGAAGTTCTGGTAAGCGCCGCCGAACTTGGCGCTGTGCCGGCCGATCTGCCAGTTCAAGGTGTCCCGACCTTCAACCACGGTGTCCCAGGCATGCATCGGCGTGGCCAGGTAGTTGTCGCCGAATGGCGAGAAGCCCTGCACGTTGAAGTAAGGAGCGCCCCACGCCGCGGGTCCACCGAATCCCGTTCCCGCGATTCCCAGTTGAGTGACGATGTCGTTCTTGTTTGCGCTTTCGGTTGAGTGCATCATGACGAGCCGCGAGATCGCGCCGGATGCCGTGTTGACCAGGCTGGAACTGAACACGTGATTCCAGGCCAGGATGCCGTTCTGCGCGAGATCGTCGTGATAGAACCCAAAACCCGGCAGGCCCTCCGGCATGAATCCATATTCGCCGGATGCGGAATATCGGAAGTACGCCAGGTCGCCGCCGCCGAAGTTGTGGTCAACCCGCACCGTGCCCTGATCTTGATTCATGCGCTGCTTGCGCAAATCAAGATAATTGTTGGCATCATTTCCCGCTCCCACAACCGTGGGCTGCCCCATCATCGTCATGCTGCCCATGTCCATGGTGTTGGGTAATGGCGTGTACTGGTTCAGCATGATGGTCGCGGCGTTGGTCAGCCGGTCGGGTGGGATCACATTCTTCACGCCGTTGTATTCAAACTGCTGGCGGATGGATTGCGGGTTGGCCTTGCTGATGGGCAGGCTGGGATTGTAATTCGGGTTCGGCTGCGATGTGGTCGGGTCATAGATGTCTACACCGCTCTGGCTGAAATCACCGGCATCTTCGGCGGCTGTGGGAACAGTGTCGACCATCGCCATGGTCTCCACGTTGCGCAGGCCTTCATAGTTCACGAAGAAGAACGTCTTGCCGGCATGCCATACCGGGCCGCCGATCGAAGTTCCGAAGTTGTTCTGCACCAGAAAATTCGACATGCCCATATCGCTGAACGAGTGAGCATCCATCGCGCCGTTGCGCAGAAACTCATACGCGGTGCCGTGCAGGTGCGCTGTTCCCGATCGCGTAATGATGTTGATCTGCCCGCCGCCCGCTCCGCCCATGTCGGCAGAGTAGCTTCCGGTCTGGACCTGGAACTCCTGCACTGCATCTGGCGAAGCGCTAAGGTTCTGCGTGCTGAAGGTGGGATCGGTGTTGGTTGCGCCATCCAGCAGGAAGTAATTTCCATTGGGTCGGCTGCCGCCGATGCTTACGGCGGAGCGCTGGCCGGGCCGCCAGTAGAGCGGATTCATGTCGCCGGTGGCGGCTCCATGACTGATGTGCGCTCCCGGAACCGTGAGCACCAGGTCGATCAGCATGCGGCCGTTCAGGGGGAGGGAATCGACCGACTTCTGATCCACGACTTCGCCGACGCTGGCATCCTGCGTCTTCAGCAATTCGCCTGACGCCAACACATTCACAGTCTGCTTATCGCTCGTAACTCGCAACTCGAGATCTACCGTCGCCTGTTGGCCGACCTCAAGGGTTATGTTCTGCGTCTCTTCTGCGAATCCCTGACTGTCCACCGATAGAGAATAGGTGCCGGGCTGCAGTCCCGCGATTTCGTAAAGGCCTGTGGCATTCGAAATCACTTCTCGCTCGGCGCCGGTGCTGGTCTCCATGGCGTGAATATGAGCGCCGGGAACGGCATGATGCTGAGGATCGAAGATGGATCCGCGCACCACAGCGTAGTTGCTCTGTGCATAGGCTGTGGCAAGTCCTGCCACGAGGCAGAGTGGGACGATCAGGAATCTGCGCAACTGGATTCTCCTAAAGATCAAGCTGTCAAAAATGGATTCCCGAGGCGACGGGATCACAAGAGTACTTCGCAAACGCGCCTTTTTTCTTGCCTGACAATTGGCATCTAGCAGGCTTGATGGCGCTTAGGTCGTATCGAGCATGAGGCTTGAGGGGTGAGGTCAGCATCGGAGATTGGATGGGTTGTGGCCTCCACCTTTTGGTTGACTCGTAAAAAAAGGCCACCCCCGGAGCGAGTGGCCTTTTGACGGAGGAAGAAACGAATAAGCTAAACGCCGATGACGGCGCAAAGCTCTTTTACTGCCGCGGCACTTTTCTTCAATGCTGCGTCTTCTTCGGGAGTGAGCTTGATCTGGATGATTTTTTCGAGGCCCGCCGCTCCCAGTTTGCACGGGACGCCGATGAAGTAGCCCTCGATGTCGTATTCGCCCTGCAGAAAAGCGGCGCAGGGTAGAATCTTCTTCTTGTCTTTCAGGATGGCTTCAACCATTTCGACCGCGGCCGCCGAAGGAGCGTAATACGCACTGCCGCTCTTCAGGTGCTTTACGATTTCCGCACCACCATCGCGCGTACGCTGCACGAGGGCCTCGAGACGATCGGGGGCGATGAGTTCGGTTATGGGAATCCCGGCTACGGTGGAGTATCGCGAGAGCGGCACCATGGTATCGCCGTGTCCACCGAGCACGAATGCCGTCACGTTCTCAACGCTGACGTTCAGTTCCTCGGCAATGAATGTCCTGAAGCGAGCCGAGTCAAGCACGCCGGCCATGCCGATCACGCGCTCGCGGTTGAACCCGGCCTGACGAAACGCCGTCTGCGCCATGGCGTCCAGCGGGTTCGAGACGATGATCAGGATGCTTTCCGGCGATTGCGCCACGACCTTCTGAACCACATCCGACATGATTTTGAAATTGGTGTGCAGCAGGTCGTCGCGGCTCATGCCGGGCTTTCGGGGAATACCGGCGGTGATGACGACGATGTCGGAGTTCGCAGTGGCGGCGTAGTCATTCGA
This sequence comes from Occallatibacter sp., assembly GCA_036495975.1. GTDB lineage: Bacteria > Acidobacteriota > Terriglobia > Terriglobales > Acidobacteriaceae > Telmatobacter. The sequence goes on from DASXLY010000057.1 coordinate 164,829, forward strand.
TCCGGTTACGTGTACATCTCGTTTTTCGATGGGCATTGCTTCCAGCAGATCCAGCGCCTTGCCCTGGGGTACGCCTTCCACAACATCAATCAGCACCACGTCGGCCAGTTCTTTCGCCGCAATCCAGTGTGCTGCGGTGGCGCCCACGTTGCCGGCGCCTACAATGCTTACCTTTTTACGCATTCTTATTCTCCAGTGGTCAGTGTTCAAAAAGCGGAGCTGGCGGCGTTAGCAAAGAATGTCCTTCTAACTCCGCTAACACGCGCGAGGCGCGGCTAGCACCGCTACATGTTCCCGATAATCCGCGTTGCGAACTCGCTGGTGCCGACCTTGGTTGCACCGGCGGTTTGTCGCTCGAAGTCGTACGTCACAAACTTTTGCTGGATGGTTTTCTCCATCGCGTTTTCGATCATCTTGGCCGCTTCCTTCCAGCCGATGAAGTCGAGCATCATCACACCGGAGAGGATTACGGATCCGGGATTGATGACGTCCTTGTCCGCATACTTCGGTGCTGTGCCGTGGGTCGCTTCGAAGACCGCAAATCCATCCCCGATGTTCGCGCCCGGCGCAATGCCGAGGCCTCCCACCTGCGCGGCAGCAGCGTCCGAGATGTAGTCGCCGTTCAGGTTCGATGTTGCCAGGATGCTGTAGTCGGATGGGCGAATGATGATCTGCTGGAAGATGGAATCGGCGATGCGGTCGTTGACCAGGATCTTCGACTTCCACGCGCCATTGCCGTGCGTCTTTCCGATGGAGTCCAGCACGCCTTTGATTTCGGCATACAAAGAATCGCGAAATGCCTGGTTGCCGAACTCAAGGCCCGGCTCGATCAGCGCGGCATTCTCTTCGACGGTGATATTGGGGCTGGCGTCGACATTGCCCAGAATCCAGCTCTCGCGCTCGGTTACTGTATGTTCGCGAAATTCTTCGACCGCAACCTCGTAGCCCCACTCGCGGAAGGCGCCCTCGGTGAACTTCTGGATGTTGCCCTTGTGCACGAGGGTGACGGTCTTGCGGCCCGTCTCGAGCGCGGAGCGGAGCGCATACCGGACCAGGCGCTTGGTTCCAAAGATCGAGATCGGCTTGATGCCGACGCCCGAGTCCTGCCGTATCTTCTTCTTGCCGCCCTTCAGCAGATCGTCATTCACGAAGCTGATCAGTCGCGCCGCGTCTTCGCTGCCTTCCTTGAACTCAATGCCGGAATAAACGTCCTCAGTGTTCTCGCGGAAGATGACGATGTCGACTTTTTCGGGGTGCTTCACCGGGCTAGGCACGCCCTGGTAGTACTTCACTGGGCGAACGCAGGCGTAAAGGTCGAGGAGCTGGCGTAGCGCAACGTTCAGCGAGCGAATTCCGCCGCCCACTGGGGTTGTCAGCGGTCCCTTGATGGAGACGCGCAGGTCGCGCGCTGCATTTACCGAGTCATCAGGAAGCCAGTTATTGAACTGGCGAAAAGCCTTCTCGCCGGCGAAGATCTCAAACCAGGCGATCTTGCGCTTGCCGCCGTATGCTTTTTCAACCGCGGCATCAAAGACGCGCTGCGAGGCTTTCCAGATGTCGCGTCCGGTGCCGTCGCCTTCAATAAAAGGAATGATGGGATTGTCAGGAACCTGATATTGGCCGTGACTGTACTCGATGGGCTTGCCGTTCTGCGGCAATTCAAGCCCGTTGTAGGTCTTTTGCATGTGTTTTCTGGAGTTCCTTCCCGCGATAGGGTGCAAGGGAAGGCTAACACCTGCAATTTACAGGTGGCAACGGACGGGGAACCGGCCAAAATGAACGCACGATGACGAGGCATTCTCAATTGACTCGCAAACCAGGGTGCTGTCGGGATCAACTCAGTGTTTCTTACTGCACAGGCGCGTTCCTGAAATCACCTTGATCCAGGCGCGGAATTCCGAAGTGTCCGCGCAGATGCATCAGGTCAACCGGGCTGAGATTGCCGGCAACGGTCACCAGCGTAAGGCTCCTGGGCGTCTCCGCCAGTACCACCGCACCGCGCACATTCATGCCGTCGAGCACAAACCAAACGTCCGTGGTTCCGTTCTTGATAGCGCTGCCATGGTCCGAGGTCGTCACCACGTGCTTCCAGCCGCGCAGGTGATACGCCGACCGGATCGACTCGACTTCGCCTTCGTCTGGAATGCCGCCTTCGCCAAAGCGCATGGTATGAACGCTGACGCCATCAAGCTTGTTGATCGCCTGGCGCGCGGGCGCATCCGAATCGGCGATCAGTCCTGCGGCGACTCCAAGCATGGTTCGGTCCAGTGTGAAATTCGATTTCACCGGAGCCTCAGAGCTCAGCTGCGCCAATGCCGGTGGAACCCACTCCAGCGGAACCGGGCTGGGATCGGGAACTGACGCATTTGCCGGAGGAGGTCCGGGGGGTGATACGTATCCCTGGGCCACAGCAAGCGCGCAGCCAAAACCGGCGCTAAATACACAGATGCCGAGAACGAGAGTCAGCTTCATGTACGTTCAAACTCGGCCGCCAGTGAAAAGTTCCGGGTGCAGTCTGAAAATGTGTCAGATTCTGGCGATGATCAAGATGTCAAACTCGCTTCAGCAGTAACCTCTTTGACTCCCAGTATGTGAACTCCGGATTAAATCGCTTGTGAATCTCGTTTGAGCCCCCAAGATGCGATAAACTCATGCGGGAACGTTTTCAGAATCAACGACCGCCAACCTCACGGAGGGTACATAGAAATTGGGAAAAAGCATGGTCCCGAAGAAGCTTTTCTTCACCAAGGGTGTAGGCAAACACAAGGAGCGTTTGACCTCCTTTGAGCTAGCCCTTCGGGATGCCGGCATCGCCTCGCAGAACCTGGTGCGCGTCAGCTCGATCTTTCCTCCTCGCTGCAAGATCATCTCGCGCAAGGAAGGCCAGAAGTATCTCAACCATGGCGAGGTTGTCTTTGCGGTCATCGCCGAAAACTCGACCCGCGAGCCGCACCGCCTGTGTGTTTCGAGCATTGGAGTGGCCATTCCGGGAGACAAAGATACCTACGGTTATCTGAGCGAGCATCACAGCTTCGGCGAAACCGAGGACCAGGCCGGAGAATACGCCGAAGAGCTTGCCGCTGAGATGCTGGCAACCACCCTGGACGTCGACTTCGATCCGGATAAGAGCTGGGACGAGAAAAAGGAAATCTACCGCATCTCCAACAAGATCGTCCGCACCAGCAACGTGACGCAGTCAGCGGTTGGCGACAAGCGCGGCCTGTGGACCACCACCATCGCCGCGGCCGTTCTGATTCTCGAAGAGTAAGCAGTGCCTGAGGCCAAACTTTGGGGAACGGATGCTCCCGTAACTAAGTAAGGACGGGCTTCCGTCAGGCATTTGGCCAATCCCGCCCGGCGGGGTTGGCCTTGTCGCGTACGGCATGAAGAGGATTCACGTCGAAATGGAAAACAACCGTAAGTACAAGGTTGGTTTGGTGCAGATGCGGATGGGGTCTGACCCCGACGCCAACCTCGACGCCGCCGTTGCGAACATTCGAGACGCGGCAAAGCGGGGCGCAAATATCGTTTGTCTGCCCGAGCTTTTTCGCGCGCAGTATTTCTGCCAGCGCGAAGACATCAGGCTATTCGACCTTGCCGAGCCGATACCCGGACCCTCGACGGCTCGCCTCGCCGCGGTGGCCAGCGATGCCGGCATCGTCATTGTTGCATCGCTCTTTGAACGCCGGGCCCCCGGGCTTTGTCACAACACGGCGGTGACGCTTGGGCGGGAGGGGAACATCATCAGCGTCTACCGCAAGATGCACATTCCCGACGATCCGCTCTATTACGAAAAGTTCTACTTCACGCCGGGCGACCTCGGATTCAAGGCGGTTGATACTCCGCATGGCCGGGTGGGCACGCTGGTCTGCTGGGATCAGTGGTATCCCGAAGGCGCACGACTGACGGCGTTGCAGGGCGCCGAAGTGCTGTTCTATCCGACGGCAATCGGCTGGCATCCGGCTGAGAAAGAGGAGTTCGGCGCAGCGCAGTATGATGCCTGGCAGACTATTCAGCGCAGCCACGCGATTGCTAACGGAGTTTACGTAGCAGGAGTGAACCGCGTCGGTCATGAAAACGGCGACGTGCGTGGCAATCGGGCTAGCGGGCCGGGACTCGAATTCTGGGGTGGTAGCTTTCTTGCCGATCCCTTCGGCCGGATCGTGGCCAAGGCTTCGCATACCGACGAGGAGATCCTCATCTGCGAAATCGATCTCGCGCTGCTCGAAGACACGCGCCGCAACTGGCCGTTTCTCCGCGACCGCCGCATCGATGCCTATGCGCCGATCACGAGCCGCTTTCTCGATCCCGATCCCGGAGACGGCAAGTAAGCATGTCGACGAGCACTCCTTGCGAACTTGGCTATCGCATGCCCGCCGAATGGGAGCCTCATGAGGCTACGTGGCTGGCGTGGCCGCACAATCCCGAGGACTGGCCGGGCAAGTTCCAGGCCATCCCGTGGCTCTACGCGGAAATCGTTCGCCTGCTCGCCGCGCACGAGCGCGTTCATCTGCTGGTGCAGGACGAGAAAGAGCAGAGTCGCGCCACCGGCATTCTGGAGCGTGCGCATGCCAATCTCGACAACGTCATTCTTCATCAGTGGCCCACCGACCGCGTGTGGACGCGCGACTCGGGTCCGATCTTTGTGCGTAATCAGCAAGGGCAGGTTGCGATCACGAATTGGCGATTCAATGCCTGGGCGAAGTATCCCGACTGGCATCTTGATGACCGGATACCGGGCCGTGTGGCGGAGCGGCTCAGTGTTGAGCAATGGGAGCCGGCTGTTGATCTCGCCGGCGAGAAGCGCAGGCTGGTGCTTGAGGGCGGTTCCATCGATACCAACGGGCGCGGCACTCTGTTGACGACTGAAGAGTGCCTCCTGAGTGAAGTGCAGCAGCGTAATCCCGGTGTCAGCCGGGAACAGCTCGAACGCGCGTTCAGCGATTACCTCGGCATCGAATACGTCATCTGGTTGGGGCGGGGAATTGCCGGAGATGACACCCACGGACATGTCGACGACATCACTCGCTTCGTCGGACCCACGACCATCCTCACTGCGGTCGAACCAAACACGAGGGATTCCAATCACGAGCCGCTGGCTGAGAATCTTGAACGCCTGAAAGTCGCGCGCACTGCTGACGGAAAGCAGTTCACGATCGCTGAACTGCCGCTGCCACGCCCGGTCGTTTTCCGCAATCAACGGCTGCCGGCCAGCTATGCCAATTTCTACATCGCCAATGGGCTAGTACTGATGCCGACGTTCCACGATCCGAACGACCGCATTGCTCTCGGCATCCTCGCCGAACTGTTTCCGGATCGTGAGGTGATCGGCATTCACGCGGTCGACCTGGTATGGGGGCTGGGCACGCTGCACTGCATGACCCAGCAGCAACCGACGTCGTTAGTTCAGCGGCGCAGTTGATGCGAGAGCAAGATATTGTCTCGCACCCCCTGGCGGCCGGGAAAATCCCAAACCTTCGTCACCATTCGTATTGATTCGTCTGCACTCATATTGAGATGGAACCCGCGTCTTGCCTTACCATCATTGGCATGACCAGCGATCTCGAATCGATGCGCGAGGCAGTTGCTGAAGCTCGCAAGGCGGCAGCGGCAGGCGAGGTGCCCATTGGGGCGGTGATGGTCTGTCGAGGCGAAATTATCGCGCGGGGGCAGAATTCCGTGATCCGCGCCAGCGACCCAACTGCCCATGCGGAGATCGTGGTTCTGCGCCAGGCTGCACGCACTTTTGGCAACTACCGGCTGCTTGGCTGCACTCTTTACGTCACGCTGGAGCCCTGTGCCATGTGTGCCGGAGCGCTGATTCATGCGCGTGTGGAGCGCCTGGTCTATGGCGCGCCAGACCCCAAGGCCGGCGCCTGCGGATCGGTGCTATCGGTTATCAATCATCCGGAACTCAACCATCAGATGCTGGTCCAGCAGGGCGTTCTCGCGGATCCATGCGGAGATTTGCTCCGCACCTTCTTCCGCGAGCGGCGGTAGTCGCGCACCGGCTATCCGTGTCCTTTAAAGACATTAGGGATTCGATTTTCTGGCCCGTTTCTAGCAAAACGTTCGAAAGAAATGTACTTAGCGGTAGAGTTCTCTCCACAAGGGACTTAGCTGATACCGGTCGCAGGGGATCACGCTTCGCTCCACCCTGGGCTATTTTCCGGCGTTACCTAACGGACCTTTGTGGTCGAATGCTCAGCTTCGCGTCAGGGCTCTGATCCGTTCTGCCTGGTCCGGCCATTTTGCCGCTAGTTCATCGTATCCGGCGTTGTGGTAATCGGAGAAGCTGAATCCCGGTACGACGGTGCATCCCAGCAGTGCCAACTTGCCAGCACCGATGAGCCGCGTGCCTTGCCAGACCCCAGCCGGAGCCAGCAACTGAACGTGCTGTCCCGCCGGCAGATCCTGTCCGAGGGTGAAAACGGAGGAGCTGCCATCGGGATAGAGTTGCAGCATCTCAACCGGGTCGCCCAGGTAGAAGTGGAACATCTCATCCGAATCAAGCATGTGCAGCTCTGAGAAGGTGCCGGTCTCAAGCAGGTAATAGATTGCCGTTCCTTGTGACCGTGCACCGCGCGGGAGGTCCACGTTCGCTGCCGACGTGAATGTGCGCCGGAAATATCCACCTTCCACTGGGTGGGGATCGAGATTGAGGAGCTTTTTGATCTGGTCAGCCGTCACGGAGGAATCCTAACTGACCAAGTAGAATTCAAGTTATGAAGGTGCAGGTCTACACGTCGTCCTGGTGCAGAGATTGCCGGGCGGCAAAGCAATTTCTCGATTCCCACGGGATTTCATATACCGAAGTCAACGTTGATACCGATCCTGCAGCCTCGGCCGAAGTCCTCCGCCACGTTGGAAAGCGCGCCGTTCCCCAGCTGGTGATTGACGGCGAGTGGTTCCAGCCCTATCGGCCAGGCCGGGGGCTGCTCTATGACGAACTCCACCAACGCTTCGGCATTCCCCGCTCCTAAGCTGTTACACACTGTAAAATCAGGAGTTGGCGAAGGTTACGTCCCTCAGGGGCTAAAGCCCCCGCAGTTAAGGGGGTCATTTTAACGGCACGGCTAAAGCCGTGCCCCTTCAAGGACGCTGCTTAATGGCACGGCTCAAGCCATGCCCTTTCAAAACAACAGCAAAAACTGCTGTCTGGAGGAGTTTGCCCTTGATCAAGCGTTACACGCGCCCGGCAATGGGCCGCATCTGGACCGAAGAGAGCAAATATCGCTGCTGGCTGCAGGTTGAGGCAGCGGCGAGCGCTGTTCTAGCGGAAGACGGCGTGATTCCGCAGGATGCTGCCGATGCTATCGCCAACAAGGCATCCGCTTCGGCCGAACGCATCCACGAAATCGAAGCCGAAGTGAAGCACGACGTCATCGCATTTACCACCGCAGTGGCTGAAAGCCTGAAGGCCCAGGGCGTCGGAGAGCAGTCCCGCTGGCTACATTACGGCCTCACCTCCAACGATGTGGTTGATACTGCCCAGGCGTTGCAGGTAAAGAAAGCGTCGACGCTGATCCGCCGGGGCATTGAGGAACTGCTCGAAGTTCTCAGGCGCCGCGCGATCGAATTCAAGCACACACCGACGATCGGCCGGACCCATGGCATTCACGCCGAACCCACCACTTTTGGCCTCAAGCTGCTGAACTGGTTCTCAGAGATGCAGCGGAACCTGCGTCGCTTTGAAGCGGCCGCGGAAGACATGCGCGTGGGCAAGCTCTCGGGTGCGGTGGGTACCTTCGGGCACCTGAAGCCAGAACATGAGGAAAGAATCTGTGAGCGGCTCGGGCTGAAGCCCGCGGCAGTTGCGACGCAGGTGATTCAGCGGGATCGCCATGCGGCCTACATCGGCGTACTCGCCATCATTGGCAGCACGCTGGACAAGATGGCGGTGGAGATCCGGCATCTGCAGCGTACCGAGGTTCGGGAGGCGCAGGAGTACTTCAGCGAAAAGCAGAAGGGCTCGTCGGCCATGCCGCACAAGAAGAATCCGATTACCAGCGAGCAGGTAAGCGGCCTGGCCCGGGTGCTGCGAGCGAATTCGCAGGCCGCGCTCGAAAACGTTCCGTTGTGGCACGAGCGCGATATTTCGCATTCGTCGGTGGAGCGGGTGATTTTTCCTGATTCGACGATCCTGACGGACTACCTGCTCTTCAAAACCTGCGACCTGATTGATCGCCTGCTGGTCTATCCCGAACGCATGAAGAAGAATCTTGAATCGACGGGCGGGCTGATCTTTTCGGGACAGCTGCTGCTCGATCTGGCCGAGGCCGGAATGTTGCGCGAGGACGCGTACCGGCTGGTGCAGGGGCACGCGATGCGGGCATGGAAAGACGACCTGGTGTTTCGCGACGAGGTTGCGCGCGACCCGCAAATTTCGGGACTGCTCTCGGCGGAGAAGTTGGCGAAGACGTTCGATTACACCCGGCAGCTTGGGAACGTGGACGCCATCTTCAAACGAGTGCTGGGGGAGTAATTGCCATGAACCAGATTCCGGATCACGCAGCGGAGCGGGTGCTGGGCACGATCCAGGAAACAATTGACTCGGCCGATGAGGAACTTGAGCAGGCCGAGCAGTGGATGAAAGCCCTGGTTGCGGAATTTCCCGAGGCCTCCATCGTGCACAGCTATATGGCGTGGGTGCTGTCGCGCGAGGGCAAGCATCGGGAGGCGATCGAGCACGGCCGTGTTGGGGTCAAGCTGTCGCCGGAGTCGGAGATTTCGTCGATCATGCTTTTCCGCGTACTGTGGAGCGCTGGCGAGCAGATGCAGGCCTTCGACGAGATGAAGCGGCTGGAACAATACGGGCCCTCAGAGGAATACTCGCGCATGATGCAGGATTGGAATGAAGGCAAGCGTGCCGATGGTGATTCTGAACCAACCTGACAAGGCCCATGCTCTGGTATCGTCTGTTGCACGGGAGACGCGGATGAAACGCATCGGCTGGTTATTCATTGCATTTGCAAGTACCCTGTCATTCAGTCAGCAGGCTGCCCCGCCGGCGGCTAATCCGTTAGACAAGCTCGCATTTATGCAGGGCGATTGGACCGGCAAGCAGAATTTCAACAATCAGGGCGGGCCTGCGATGGTCGGCGATGCCACGGATCGGATCGATCTCTGTGTCGCCGGCAAATACCTTTGCGAAATGCTTTCGACTACGCTACCTGGCCGCAAGTCCACCGACACCCGGCACTTCATCTCTTATGACAAGCAAACAGGGAAGTACACGGCGTGGTGGTTCAATGACACCTCAACCCATCCGACTGCGCTTGCCGGCGACCTGAGTGGCGGCAAACTTGTGCTGCTGAGCGACCCCTCAAGCCCGGGGCCGGTGCTGCGTGCGACGTATGAAAGCGTGAGCGCCGACAGCCTGACTTTCCTGCTCGAGATGAAGACCGGCGACACGTGGACCAAGCTTTTTTTGTCTACGTACTCGAAAAAAGCCGCCTCGGCCAATTAGTTCTCTGAAAGGGATGTCTACTTGGAAGCCGTCAACCTCACCGTGGCAATTACCGGAGCTTCCGGGGCAATCCTTTGCCGCGAATTGCTTCGGGCGCTCGAGCACGATTCGCGTGTGGCTCGGATAGATTTTGTTGCCTCGGAAAACTCGCTGCGCGTGATCGCCGAAGAACTCGGGGTTTCAGGCCGGAACAATCTGCTCGAAAAGCTGCTGGGCGCAGCGCCTGTCAAAATCACGCAGCATTCCGACTCCGATGTGGGCGCGTCGATCGCCAGCGGGAGCTATCCATCGCATGGCATGATCGTCCTGCCGTGTTCCATGGGTACGCTGGCTACGATTGCCAACGGGTTCGCGAATTCGTTAATCACACGGGCTGCCGACGTTACGTTGAAGGAACGAAGGCCGCTACTGCTGTGCGTGCGGGAGACGCCCTTCAATCGCATTCACCTGCGCAACATGGCCCTGGCAGCGGAAGCCGGAGCGGTGATCTTTCCGGTAGTTCCGGCGTTCTACAACAAGCCGGTGGATTCGACGGAGATAGCGCGCCAGTTTGGGTTTCGAGTGCTTGCCCATATCGGCCTGCCACAACCCGGGGCGTATGTGTGGAAGGCCGACGAATAGGGGATCGGCTGGCCGATTCGGCTGCGGATACACCGGCCTGAAACATTCAGGAAACACTTTTGGCGTCTTTGGTGTCTAAGCACTTTATGCGATGGTGCCGGGGGGCGGCCGTCGGTCCCACCAGGGGAGGCAGCAAGATTCCCGCCAGGCTTCCAGTGAGAGACTCACTCGATTTCTCCTCAACTCGTCAATCTTCGGCTGAGCCGCGGATGGGTCGAATGTACCCGCATCTGGGACCTGTAACTTTTTGTCGAATAAGGTGTCTTGTCACAATCGACGGGGCTTTCTATAATCCTCGCAACACCGCATTGGACATCGTGGTATTGTCTATCCGCGACACGGTGCTCAGACGCCTAACAGAACGGATAGGAAAACCCGCGAACGAGTGCTTAAGTAACGATTCCACTTCCGCATCTCCCAGGAGCACTGAATGAAGAAGTTTGTCTTTGCATCTGTGATGGCGCTTGCGAGCTTGAGCCTCGTTTCCGCACACACACTGCGCGCGCAGGATCAGACGATTCAGATTAAGGATCCCGCCGAGTTCAACGCTTACCAAATGGCCACTTCCCAGGCTGATCCCAAGGCAAAAGCCGCGGCTGAAGAGGACTTCCTGAAGAAGTATCCGCAGACCGTTGCCAAGAAGGCGGTTCTCGACGATCTGCTGCAGGCCTATCAACAGTTGCAGGATTCCGATGGGATCGTGAGGACTGCAAAGGCGTTGCTCCAGATCGATCCCAATAATCTTGGCGCGATTTATTTTTCAGTAGCGATCGAGAAGGGTCAATGCGCGAAGTCATCCGATCAGGCAACCTGCGATGATATGGCTGCACTCGCTCAAAAAGGGCTCCAGGTGGCCAAGCCTGCCAACGTGGCGGATGGGGATTGGAAGAAGCAGACTGACGCTGCGTTTCCCACTTTCGACTCTGCGATAGCTCTCGATGACATGGTGTCGAAGAAGGATCCGGCCGCCGCGGTTGACGAATACAAGAAAGAGCTGGCGTTGTATCAGGCCCAGGACACGACCAGGGGACAGGGACTCGTGGATACCCTCCAGCTCGCGCAGGCCTACGTCAAGCTTCAGCTTGTCGATGCCCAGGCCGCTCGCGATGCGGACGCCAAAGCAAAAGCCGCTCCGACGGATACCAGTCTCGCTGCCGCAGCCAAGGCTGCAAACGACAAGGCCAATCAGGACAACATCATGGCCTGCTGGCTTTTCGCCCGCGTTTGGGGCTTCGCTCCAGCCAATTTCAAGGGCCAGATCGAACCGCAGCTTGAGTATTACTACAAGAAGTACCACGGCAGTCTCGACGGTCTAAACGATGTCAAGACCCAGGCCGCATCATCTCTCTTCCCACCGGCATCGTTTAACATCACGCCGGCTCCGACACCGCAGGAGCAGATTCACCAGCTTCTGGCAAGCACGCCGGATAAGAACACCCTTGCTCTTGCCGACAAAGAAACGGTGCTTGCGGTGGGCAGCAAGGAAGACGCCGACAGCCTGTGGGCGTTGCTGCAGGGCAAAGACACGCCTGTCCCAGGCACTGTGATCGAGTCGAACGCCAACCAGGTTAAGGTGGCCGTGACCCAGGACGCGAAGGATGCCAAAACGGCTGACTTCATCGTCAACATGAAGGAGCCAATCGCGGATAAGGACATTCCTCCAGTCGGTTCGGAACTCAAGCTGCTCAAAGACGGTGGTCCTGAGCTGGACGGAACCTACGACACGTATACCCAGGTTCCGCCTTCGGCGACCGCGGCAGCCAGCGCGCAAATCGTGCTGAAGGACGGCATCCTCCAAACCAAGAAGGCGCCCGTGCACAAGCCCGCCGCCGGTCGTCGCCCAGCAACAACCCACAAACCGCAGTAAACTCAGTGCAAATGGGATGAGCGAAGGGCAGCCTGCGGGCTGCCCTTCCTGTGTAGCGGCGCGATGCTAAGCTTGAAACAGCATGGCTCGTTTGCGAATTCCCCCCATCGGCCTGGGCGTGTTCCTGCTGGTTGCGGTTTGCGCCCCGGCCTCGATTGCAGCGCAGGATCCAGCGTTTCGTCACGAACGCGTGGTTCCGCCAGCGGTCGACCCTGCGCCGTTTCCGGCCACTGCTACCCGGGTAAAGCCTGTCTATTCCATTGAGCTGCGCTCTGCCGATGAGTTGACCGGGCAGGACAAGCTTCTGATCGCCAATGCAGAGTCAACGATCGCCGAGCACGCGGGCTTTGCCGGCCTGGAGTACGGACAAAGCGACTGGACTTACCGCCAGATCGTCTGCCCCACCCTTCCCAATCATCTGTTTCTTGAATACACGCGAAACAACGGTACCGGGGACAAAACGGTATTCTCCGTCTCGATTCCGCGGAACGGGGAAGGTCGCGTGCGCATCGTTCCGATCCTGAAACGCGGATACTCGCTGTTCTCTCCGGCTCCCATTAACGCCCTTACCATTTCGGCTTTTAACCACATTCGCGCCGAAGAAGGGGAATCGGCCAATTCCGACTGGCTTGGGAACGCCCTCTGCTACTCCGCTCTGGCTGGTTCTGTGCCTCGGATTCTGCCTCCGGAGGCATCCCCGGCACCGCGCGAGCCCATTGCAGCTTTATCTGCAGCTATGGACATCGAGATGCAGGGGCATGGAATCGAGACTCTTCGCTTCGACGATGCTGCCGCTCGACCCCGCGCGATGGAGTGGACCATGACCTTTGCGCGGAACGGGAAGCTGATCAAGGCTACCCACCGCCCGGCATCGCTGTTTACAGCGCAGACCGTGTCGCAGAAATCGGCCGTCATTCACAGCCAACCTGTGCAGTAAACTTCGCCGAGATTCTGAGGGAATATTCGGAACCAGTCCGTTACTCGCCCAGCATGATGCGCTGAATCGACGAAGCGCGCCCGGTCTTCGGATCGCAATGGATCAGCGCGGCGCACATCTTCGGATTTCCCCTGGCAGCCTCGAACTTTCCAGGCATTCCGGTCAGAAACCGGTGCAGCACCAGCTCTTTTTCAACGCCGATCACGCTGTCGTAAGGGCCGCTCATTCCTACGTCGGTCTGGTAAGCCGTGCCGCCGGGCAGAACGCGCTCATCAGCAGTTGGTACGTGGGTGTGCGTTCCCAGCACGGCCGTTACGCGGCCATCGAGGTGCCAACCCATCGCCACCTTCTCGCTGGTGGCCTCGCCGTGGAAGTCGACGAGGATCACTTTCGCCTTGAGATGCGCGAGAATGTCGTCGGCAGCGAGAAACGGATTGTTGGTGCCGCTCATGAATACCTTGCCCATCAGGTCGATTACCGCGTATTCGACTCCGCTTTGCGTGACCCCCTCGAAGACTCCGTGTCCCGGGACGCCGGGTTCGAAGTTTGCGGGCCGAAGCACGCGCCGCGGACGATCCTTGCTGTCCTCCGGCACCGATGTCAGATACTCCATCAGTTCGCGCTTGTCCCAGACATGATTGCCCGTTGTGAGAACATCGGCGCCAATGTCGAAAAACTCCTCAGCGATCGCGGGAGTAAGGCCGAAGCCGCCGGCCGCATTTTCTGCGTTAATGATGGTGAGTTCGACTTTGTTCGACTCGCGCACATGTCCGATGTGCTCGCGCACGATCTTGCGTCCCGCGCTACCGAAGATGTCACCGATGAAGAGGATGTTCAAGTTACCACGGCTCCAAAAGAAAGGACTAGGGACTAGGGACTAAGGGACTAGGGACTGAGGAACGCAGCGCTCGCTGCGACTTCATCAAGCCTCCAAGTAGGCGTCCGAGATCGTTGCAAAGGCTTTCAGTTGAATTTATCTCAGCCGGTGTTCCGAAGCCTTGCGCCTTCGCGATCACGATTTGCGTTTCCACTTCAGAACAAGAGCCGCGAGCGTGGCCGAGGAATTGCACATACTCGCCCCTGGTTGAACGACCGTAACCCTCTGCGACGTTGCTTGCAATCGAAACGGAAGCTCGACGCATTTGATTTGTGAGGCCAAAACGTTCAGAGTCAGGAAACTTTGAAGTCAGCTTGTAAACGGCAAGGGTGAGTTGAATTGAGCGCTGCCACACAACAAGATCTTTAAATGATTGCCCCATAAATTCAGTACCTTTCTCCGACCTCCAGTCCCTTAGTCCCCAGTCCCTTCTCGTCTCATCAGCGGAAACAGAATCACATCGCGAATGGATTTGGAGCCGGTCAGCAACATTACGAGGCGATCGATGCCAATGCCTTCGCCGCCGGTGGGGGGCAGACCATAGGCCAGCGCACGAACATAGTCTTCATCCATCTGATGTGCTTCGTCGTCGCCGCGGGCACGCTCTTTGAGCTGGTCTTCGAAACGCTTGTGCTGCTCCACCGGGTCATTCAACTCGCTGAAGGCATTGCCGAGTTCGAATCCGCCGGCGTAGACCTCAAATCGCTCCACCCACTCCGGATCATCCGGCTTCTGCTTTGAAAGAGGCGAAATCGCGGTGGGGAATTCGTAGATGATGGTGGGCTGCATCAGGAGTTCTTCGGCGACGGCCTCGAAGAGGCTTGCAATCGTTTTGCCTCCGGCCTCGCCCGGTTTGAAATCGACATGCCGGCCTGATGCGCGGAGTCGCTCCACCAGGTTCACCAGGGATTCTTCGCTCGCGAACGCGCTCATCTGCGGCGGATCTCCGGCAGGCCAGAATTTGATGATGGCTTCGCGCATGGTGAGCTTTTCGACCTTGGCGAAGTCCATCTCCACGTCATTGAATGTCGTTTTCGTCGTTCCGTTGACTTCGAGCGCGACAAATTTCAGCAGATCCTCGGTGAGCTGGATCATGTCCTGGTAATTCGCGTATGCCTGGTAGAACTCGAGCATGGTGAACTCGGGATTGTGCTGCGTGCTTACGCCCTCGTTGCGGAAGTTGCGATTGATCTCGTACACGCGATCGAAGCCGCCCACCACCAGCCGCTTTAGATACAGCTCTGGCGCGATGCGCAGAAACAAGTCGATGTCCAGTGCGTTGTGATGTGTCCGGAATGGCCGCGCCGCCGCACCGCCGGCGATCTGCTGCATCATCGGCGTTTCCACTTCGAGGTATCCGCGCTCATCGAAGAACCGGCGCAGGGCGCGCAGCACCTTGGCCCGCTTCACGAAGACTTCGCGCGAATCGAGATTTGCGAAGAGGTCGACGTAGCGCTGGCGATAGCGCAGTTCCACGTCGGCCAGCCCGTGGTATTTCTCCGGGAGCGCCAGCATGGCCTTGGCCAGAAATGTCAGCTTCTCCACGTGGATGCTGAGTTCGCCGGTCTTGGTGCGGAAGAGGTATCCGGACACCCCAACGTGATCGCCAAGGTCGAGCAGCTTGTACAGCGCCCACCCCTGCTCGCCGACTGCATCCAGCCGGACGTAGATCTGCAGCCGTTCGCCGCCTTGCTGCAGCGTGGCGAATCCGGCCTTGCCCATGACGCGGATGGCCATGATCCGCCCGGCAACCGTCACCGTGGTGCGGTCGGCATCCAGCGTCTCTGCGATCGCTTCACCCCACTTCGCGCGAATCTCGGGAATAGTGTGCGAGGTAGGGAACTGGTTGGGATAGGCAGCCTGACCCAGCTTCTCGATCTCGGCCAGTTTTCCCTTACGCAACTCAAAAAGATTGCGCTCAAACTCAGAATCAAACACGGTATTTCCTTCTGTATCAATCGATGAAGTCTAACGGTCAGTATAGCGTTCAACAGCCTACTGATTTGGAAGGTGCTTAGCCACCCATCGCTCAAACAGCGACTGCGCCTGGATAGGACACATGGCCTGACATCCCCGAAGATCCCGTACATCGTGTATAACCACGAAGGATGCCCTTCAACCGCCCCATTCCGAAGTCGCGACAGGGGACAAAATTGAGCAGCGGCTTTGCCTCGCTTGTTGAGGCCGAAAAGATGATTCAGATATCAGTGCTGCTGCCATCCTCCGCGTTCGTCGGATGGATTATTGGGGCGGGGCTCGACAAGCTTTTTCACCAGTCGTGGATAAGCCTTGTCGGCATTCTTTTTGGCGGAATCTCGGGGATCGTATACGTGGTGCGGATGGTGGTTATATCCAGTCGCAAGGCAGGCCGAAATTCGGCCACCAGATCGGGCAAACCAGGTGATGGCGCGTGACCGAACAAACCACAACAATCGTGAACCTGTCCGAGGAAGGCCTTCAGGTATTGCTGAAAGTTGCAATCTATAAAACGCTGATTCTGGGTGGGTTGATTTCGATTGTCCTGGCTGTTTCGCGGGGCTGGGGCACAGGTGCGCTGTTTGCCGCTGGTGCTCTTGTATCTGCAGCCAGCATCTTTGAGTGGCGAAGACTGGTGAGAATCATCAATTCCCGAATGAGGAATCAGACTGCCCCGCGCGGGATTGCGCTCTCGATTGTGTTCATTCTGTTCCGTCTCGTGATTTTCGGGGCGGTCATTTATGGTAGCCTTAAATGTTTCCGGGGTTCGCCAATAGCCCTTGTCTGCGGTTTGAGCCTGGCAGTGCTGACGCTCACGTGGGAAGCGCTTAAATTATTGCGTGGTTGACAGTTGATCCCTGTCCAGCCGCCGAGCGTTCCGGAACAGAAAGTTATTCGCCTGCATGGAAGCGTCACTCGGTGTCACCAATCTGCTGAACCATACCCTTGCCGGTCCGGTTGATTCTCTGTTGCGCATGGTCGGGGTTCATCCCGCAGACCCGGCCAGGCCAATCGACGACACATTCTCGATCGAATTGCTAGTTGTATTGGCATTCATTGTCCTGTTCATTTGGGTTCGCGCTACCTTGTCGGTTGAAAAGCCCTCGCCTCAACAGCACGTGGCGGAACTTCTACACGAGTTCATTGGCGGGGAAGCTCATAACATCATCGGCCACAATTACCAGCGGTTTCAGGCGTTTGTCAGCTGTCTCTTTCTGTTCATTCTCACCTGCAACATGCTGGGGCTTATTCCGGGAGTTGCGCCGCCCACAAGTTCAGCGGTGGTGCCCTTTGGGCTGGCTGTGACGGTCTTCATCTACTACAACTTCTATGGCTTCAAGGACCAGGGAGTCTTGGGGTATCTCAAGCACTTTGCCGGGCCGGTGTGGTGGATAGCATGGCTGCTATTCCCGATCGAGTTGATTTCGAACCTGGCGCGGATGATGTCGCTCACCATTCGTCTCTGGGCCAATATGTTCGCCGGCGACCTGGTTACGCTGGTCTTTTTCTCGCTGATTCCGATCGCGATTCCAATTCTGTTTCTCGCGCTGCACGTCCTGGTTTCGCTGGTGCAGGCGCTGGTGTTTACGTACCTGCCCATGATTTATCTGGGTGAAGCTACGCATCAAGAGCACTAAATGCAGTGTTCAGTGGTCGGTGTTCAGTTGTCAGTTTTCAGAATGGGGAATGACAACCAAGAGCTGACACCGAGTGAAAAAGTTTCCGCCGGAGGACGCTTCCTCTCCGGATAAACGGAAGGGTCGCAAGCGTGAGGGGGCCAGCACGGTGAGCCTCAACCACCCACTGGCGGCCAATACCTGGAGAAGCAGGAGAAACATGCGTAAATTGCAAACTGTTCTGATGGTGCTTTCGCTGCTGTGTTTCGCAGTGCCGGCATTCGCGGATGGCGGAGCCCCCGTCAACCTGAATCCAATCGGCATCGGTATCGGCATTGCCCTTGCTGCTGGACTTTGCGGTATCGGGCAGGGCAGAGCCGTTGGTTCTGCCGTCGAGTCGGTTGCCCGCAACCCGGGCGCTTCTGGAACCATTCAGCTGCTGATGATTCTTGGCCTGGCCTTCATCGAGTCGCTCACCCTGTTCACCTTCGCCATGATCTTCATCAGGATCAAGCCATGATCTTCATCAGGATCAAGTGAGGCGAGGTTCAATGCGCTCAAGTGGCCCCGGGATATATCCGGGGCCAACTTGTGTTATTTCGAGTGCGCGGATTCGGCTGACGAGCCTGCGCCGTTGCGCAGCATCTCGATCGCCTGCTGATATTTCAGGCCGACTGGAACCGGCACAAACTGGCTTTGGTCTTCGGTTGTGTCGTAAACCCTTGTCTTGAAAACCACGCGCCCGCTCAGCGACATCTGGAAGTGGACTGTGCGCCACTGATGATCGGCCACGTCTGCCTGCTCGAGCACGATCCAACCACCCTTGTTGAGCCGTCCCAGGATTCCCCATCCGAAGTCGACGTCCTGCTGCAGGTGCCCTTCGAGTCTGGTTATGCGCTCCTGCGCGACGTCGATCCAAATTTCACCGGTCATCTGGGTCAGGACCGTGGTTTCGAGGTCCGGCGGATCGAACTTCGGATTCGGTCTGAACGTGTACTTCTCGACCGGCCCTGTCGGCCCCTGTCCGGCGCCTTTGTACTGGTATAGAAAGGCGCTTGGCAGAGATCGAAGCACCTTCAGCGCTCTCTCCGTATCCTGATCTTCAGAGTCTTTGCGATGGCGCTGCTTGCGGGGATCGGCCAGCAGCGTATTGAGTCGGTCCTGCTCCTTCTGCTCGTCGACATCGTTCAATGGAGAACCGTTGATCGCGACAAGCCGTGCGACCGCCCCATCTTTGGTTTCGCAGATTACCTTGATCGAGGACAGGCGCGGGCTCTGCTTGCGCAGGCGATAGCGCATGGGGTGCTGGGTTTCTGACGCCGCATTCAATTCGTTTGCGAGGGCTCGCCGCACAAGCCCGTTATCCCCCTGTGGGGCTTCCCCTCGAGTGGCCGCTGCCAACGGCAACATCAGTATGAGAGACGTCAGGAGGCGCACTATCACCAGTTTACCGTCGTTCATTTCCAGGGCTGACCGGGTTACTTCTAGTCTTGGACGCAGACGCTCTTCCATGGTTTCTTAAAATCAGGGAACCGCCCCGATGCTATAGTTCGATAAGGCACTTTCGGGTTCTCGTACCTGCGTATTTGCGCTATTTCGGGAACAGCCGGAGGCCGGGAACACAGATTTGACGCCTTCCGGCGTCGCTAGAATTCAAAATCTCGGAAGGGAATTGATCCATGGCAACCGAAAATGGTTCTGGTTCTGCTCGAATTGGCAAATCCGTCGTGATTCGCGGTGAGGTGAAGGGCGGAGAAGACTTAATTATCGACGGGCGTGTCGAAGGAACCGTAACTCTGACCGAGAGCCGTCTCACCATAGGGCCCAGCGCCAATGTCGCGGCGGACCTTACGGCCCGCGATGTGCTCATCCAGGGCCAGGTGCAGGGCAACATCGTTGCGACAGGCCGGGTGGAGTTGCGTGCCGGCAGCGTTGTCGAGGGCGACGTGCGCGCGCTTCGCCTCGCCGTGGAAGACAATGCCGTGTTCCGTGGCAAAGTCGATCTGACGCAGGGAGCAAAGGCGCCAGAACCAGCGCCCGCGACTGCCTGACATCAGACAGGGAATGGGCGCAGCACTCGTTACGCGCTCATCACAAGGGGACTCCAGGGTGATTCGCAATTGGTTCGATAAAAAAGAGGGTCAAAGCTCCGGCGCGGGTGCGAGCGGTCCTCGCATTCCGCGTCATTCGGGCGGCTGGGCATCCCTGCGTAAACGCCTGGAGGCTGAAGCTGGATTGCGCATCATCGATTCGGGCGCGACATCGCCAACGAATATAAATTTCCTCACCAGTCTTGGCCACAGCGTGTTTCTCACCGATCTCGCCACCGAGGCCTGCACCGGCGACTGGCAGACCGGTCTCGACGAGGACGACAAGCCCATCTACAACACCGAGGGCTATATCAAGCAGACGCTCGATTTTGCCGGAAAAATGTACGACGTTGTGCTGCTCTGGACCGCTCTCGACTATCTGCCCGATCCATTTGTACCGGCTGTTGTTTCACGCCTGTACACCTCATTGAATCCGGGCGGACAGGTTCTCGCTTTCTTTCACACACGCAAGCAGCCAGAGGAGTCAGCGCATTGCCGATTCCATATCACCTCGGGCGATACCGTGGAGATGCAGCTGGCGCAGCCATTCCCCATTCAGCGTGTATTTACGAATCGAAGCATTCAGGATTTATTCAATCAATGGTCCGGCTTCCGTCAGTTCCTGGCCAAGGACAGCATCTCCGAAGTGATCATCACCCGCTAGCCTGGTAGTACCGCGACCCTCAAGATTGGCCGTTTTCCCAGGTCGCAAAAGCGGGACCTGGGGCACCCCAAGTTCATGGGACAATTTCGAAATCAAGAAGACACGGTGCCGGGTCTCGGCAGCAGATTCACGTTGTCAGCAATCCAGCCGCTCCCGATCGCATCAAACCTTCTTGCTCTCTTCTGAGAAACCATCCATTGGAGCGAATATGATTTCGTTGAAAGGCACACACATTACCTGGCTTGGGCATGCAACCGTACTTGTTCAAACTCCCAAAGGCACCAACATCCTGATCGATCCCTTCATCGAGAACAACCCCAAATACCCCAAATCATTCAAGCTTCCTGAAAAGATCCAGTACATTCTACTCAGCCACGGCCACGGCGACCACATCGCCGACGCCGTCCCCGTAGCGACAAAGCACAACTCCAATGTGGTTGCGATTTATGAATTGGCCGCATTCATCAACCAACAGGGCGCACCGAACATCACAGGCCTGAACATTGGCGGTACGGTTCAGTTGGACGACGTCGCGGTCACCATGGTGGATGCCAGGCACTCAGCCGGAGCGGAAGGCAAGAACGGAACTCAATATGTGGGGGTGGCTACGGGCTTTGTGCTCACGATTTCCGGTGGTCCCGTGCTCTATCACGCGGGCGATACCACCGTATTCGGCGATATGAAACTGATCAAGGAGCTCTATCGGCCCGAGCTCGCCATGCTTCCCATCGGCGGCTTCTACACCATGGGACCGAGAGAGGCCGCGTTGGCTGCACAATTCCTTGAGCCAAGGGCCGTGCTGCCGATTCACTTCGGAACATTTCCGCCGCTGACCGGGACCCCGGATGAACTGGACGCGTTGCTCAAGGGTTCGATCGAGGTGATTCGAATGTCTCCCGGAGATACCATTTAGGTAATCAGCCGATTCTCATCCGAGTCCCGATCAAGAGCAAAGACACGAAAGGCTGGGGAAATCTCTCCAGCCTGGCTTATCTCCCCGAAGCCGCCTTGCGTTCTTTTTCCCAGCGCCGTTTCTGGGCTTCGGCAATCCGTTTCCGCCCCTCCGCCGTGAGGTGGTGATTCTTCTTTCTCCCGTTCTTGCCGGCTCCGTTCAAATGAAAGCCGTTTCCTGAGGCGGCTCCTTTGAGCAAAGCGCGCGCCCTCTTCAACTGTGCGATCTCGCGATCGATCTCGAACAGAATCTCCCTGACTCCCACCCGGCCTCCTCGATCCGGACGCGCTACTCCCACCGCATTTCGATGCGCGTCGGCCACTTATTAATGAGAATGAGTTACTGAGGAAAGACGATACCGAACCCTAAGTATTTTGACAAACGAAAAAGAGTAACATCTTGCTACTTTGGTCAGGTAAGTCTTCAGAGAAAGGTGGCTAACATTTCCGTAAAACTCTGAATTTGGATTGTAAGTGCTGAATTTGCATGACCAGAGGCCGCAGATCCACGTTAGCGGCGCGTGAACTAACATGTTTCGTATTGGCCTTAAGTAACTTGTCGATGACGAAAGATCAGCTGCAGAAAACACGAATCCCATCTAACTGGGCGTCGACCGCAGTACCTAACTATTTATCAGAGATTACTCGCCGAACCTGGTCTGGGGGCGCAGATCGCGTTAAACGCCTCGCGGCGCCTTGGTCGGTTGTGGGGCTTGATCTTGGGCGGCGGAGGGCGAGGCCACCCCGGAGAGATCATGGCCGCCGATGCGAAGCGTGGGCGACTCGGATGCGCGGTAATTGCGCAGATCGCGCAGGATCTCCTGTTTTTCGCGCGCGTACTGTCCTGCCAGGCGGGTCAACGCATAGGTGATGATGTCACTGTGATGCAGGTCCAGGACTGACGGATCGCGGCGCATGTTCAGCCACAGGCGGTGCACAAGCTGCACATCATCTGGCCCGAGCGTCGGCGCATGCGGTCCGATGTAGAAGACCTTCGTCTCCCCGTTCTGGCCAACGACATAGAAGTTGAACTGCCGTTTCGGTTCGGGCAAGGCTTCCCACGCCTGTCCGAGATGGAAGGCCTGGTCTTCGGCTGTCATAGACGTCGATTGCCCGGAGACCACTGAGTCCACCTCGAGCGAATTCGCGCCCTGCACGAGTGCAGCAAACACGTCGCCGGCCGGAACCACCAGGAGCGAGACCTTTTTGCCAAAGCTCTCTGCAACCGAAACAGCCTTGGTGAAAAGCATTTGCTCGTGCTCGCTGAAGCTCTGGTCCTCTGCGCTCAAATACTCCGGACCGCCCGCGCCCATCATGCGCACACTTATCACCACAACGTCGCGATCTTCGGTTTTGGTGCGAGCTAGAACCCATTTCAACGCCACGGGATTGCTCGCATCCCGCATCGTCACCATCACGCCGCCGGACCGAACCGCCACGGATTCGCGGCTGATGGTGTCCTGGTGTTCCAGCTGGAAGTGGTCCTTCATCTGGCGCGCGGTCAGCGCATGCTTGCGCATGTTGGCGCGTTCCGACACGGTGAAGATCACAAAAAATACCGCGGCAAATACAATGCCGCTGACCGTCGCAACGGACTTGGTAAACAGGTTTACCGTGGCCGTGGTGAGCAGGACCAGAAATACGCAGAACAGCCCTACGGGAAGCTCGGTCTTGCCGATCTTGATATTCGGAGGAACCTTCCAGCCGCGCTCGCCGTGATACTTCCAACGCAGCACCAGCATGGCCAGACTGTTGAACGTGAACGACCAGATCACGCCAAACGCATACGCCTCGCCGAGGGTGATTACGTTTCCGCGGCTGGCAATGACCGTGAACATCTGCAGCGCGAAGACAAGATTCACGATGCGATAGCTGGTGCCGAATTTGGGATGCGGCTTGCGGAACCAGTCGGTCAGAACGCCATCTTCCGCAACGCGCATCAGCACGCCCGTCGATCCGATCATCGAGGTGTTGATCGCGCCCGAAAGGATCAGGAATCCGACAAACACCACGAAGATGCGAAACGCCACGCGCCAGAACATCGGACCGACCATGTACATCGCCAATCCGGCAATCAGGTTGTTCTGGTAGATCTGCGTCCGGGGCCCATCGGGAATGAGCATGGAGGCCAGCAGGGTCGCGCCGCCAGTAAATACAAGGCTATAGATGGCAATTACGATGGCTGCGCGCTTCAGGTTCTTCAGCTTGGGGTGCTCAATCTCGCGATTAACCTGGGCAAGGCTTTCTTCGCCGCTCATCGCAAGGATCGAATGCCCGAATGCCATGATGATGCCAAAGAGCCCGAGGATGGGCAGCCCCGAATTCTTCAGAAATCCGAGTGCATCCGGGCTGAACTTCAGGTTAGAGGGCACCGGCGCTGGTGGCAGGTGCGAGCCCCGGAAAATCAGGGAGTAAGCGCCCCAGATGAACAAGATGATCACCATTACGGTGGTGATCTGCATTACGCGCAAGGCCTTGTCGCTGGACTCTTCGATGCCCTTGACGTTCTGCCACCAGTAGTAAATGGTGACCGCCCCCGCGAAAACCGCGGAAGTGTAGTTCATGTCGAACTGAAAGGGATGTCCATGAGCGTCGATGAGCGCCGGAGGCAACCAGTGGGCGTTGTTTGCCACCATCATCAACTCGTTCATCAGGCCGGTAATGTATTGGCCGGCTGACACGCCGGAGATCGGGCCGGTGAGGATGTAGTCGAACATCAGGGCCGAGACGCTTAACTTGGCGAATCCGCTGCCCAGCGCCTCTTTCACCACGCGGTACACGCCGCCGCGCGTGAACATCGAGCAGCTCTCGACGTATACGGCTCGCACCGCGAAGCTGAAAAGCATGATGCCGAGAATGAACCATGGGGCGGCCGCGCCAACTGCCTGTTCGGCAATGCCGCCGGCGTAAAACGCCGAAGAGCCCAGATCGTTGAGAACGATAGCGGCGGCTCTCCAGAAGGAGATGAATGTCAGCATCACGGAGGATGCGACAATGAGCCGGACGCGGTCTGACGGTGGGGCTACGGTCGTTCGAGTGGATGCCATCACTAATGCGTCGGCAATATGTTTCTGCCGCGGGTCAAAAAGGGCTACTTCTCTCGGACGCCCTGGGCTGAGTTTAGTGCTGAGCGATGCTGCCGTCAACAACTAAACGGAAGTGATTGTAAACAGGATGGAAAGGGAGGGGAGGAATGTGGTGATTCATCCCTCGGCGAACAATTCCTTAAAGTCTTGAATAGAGCTCGACGGGACTACCAGGGTCGCTCCCGCCAGACCAATGAAAAACAGCACTTCCAGCGGCCGGGTTACGAAAACTGCAAGGATCATGGCAATGATTGTAATTAATCTGTGACATGCGACCGCCGGGCTCCTTGGCGAAGTCATACGTTGGCAGAGTTTGATTCCATCGCAACTGTCCCAGAGTGGTGCAGGGAGTTGTGCAGTGCAGTGCCGAACGCTGGATCTGACAGCTGCGTCTTTTCCAGCATCAATGCTTTACACTCCACCCTGTATGCGCTGGCAATCGATGAAGTTGTGGGCAGCAGCCATTCTATCGGCGGGGCTGCTGGAGTTGCCGTTTCCCATTGCGGGCCCCATGCCGCCATGGCGGAGCATCTTTGCGTGGTTCGGGCTGGCGCCGCTGCTGTGGGCGATCCTGAGCCCTGCGTCATACGCGTGCCGACACCCATTGCGCCGCCCTTTCCTGCTTAGCTACCTCTGCGGAGTTCTCTGGTACATGGGGAACTGCTACTGGGTTCGCAACACCATGATGCAATACGGCGACATGCCGTTTGGGGCGCCGACGCTGCTGCTGATTGGATTCAGCCTCGTTTTGGGGCTTTACTTTGGCCTTTTTGGGCTGGGTGTGATCCTGGTCCGGCGGGCGACCGGGAAGGCGGGACTGGCGTTGATTGCGGCGCCGTTTCTCTGGGTGGCGTTGGATCTGGCGGCATCTCGAGTCACGAGCGTGCCATGGGATCAGCTGGGGTATTCGCAGGTGGATAACGGAATCGTGAACCAGCTCGCTCCTTGGACCGGAGTCTACGGGATTACGTTTCTCCTGGTTGCGGCGAACTGCTTTCTTGTGACTGGATGGGTGGTTGAACGCCGAGTCAAGCTTCGGGAGACGACCCGAAACGATTGGTTCAAGCAAGACCTTCTCTCCGGAGTTGGATTCCTGATCATGTTGCTCTCACTCGGTGTTAATGCTTTGCCGTCCAAGGCGCCAACCACCGCCGCCGCTGTTCTCATCCAGCCCAATCTCGATGTCGGTGGTGACAACGACTGGACCAAACCCGCCGACTGGGAAGAGCACATTGCGGGGATAAAGAAGCTCGCGAACGAGCAGTGCAAGACTTACATCGCGGGAATACCGCAGACGGGCTCCCCTAGCGGCGAGGTCATCTGCCCGCCGTACGTCACTCATCCGGATCTGGTCGTGTGGCCTGAGTCTCCTGCGCCATTCCTTGGATCTGAGCCGCGTTTTCAGCAATCCATGGGATCCATGGCCGAAGCCGAACAGGCGCCGCTCATCATTGGGGGTATCGGGGCCGACTACTCGCCGGAGCAGCAGCAATGGCTCGACTACAACTCTGCGATGGTGATCGCACCCGACGGGAACCGCGTCGGCCGCTACGACAAGATCCACTTGGTTCCCTTTGGCGAGTACGTTCCGTTCGCGCAATACCTCACCTTTGCCCGTAAGCTCACCGGCCGCGTCTCCTCGTTCTCGCGAGGCACCGACCGCAAAGTCTTTCGTCTCAATGGGCATCGCTATGGCGTGTTTATCTGCTACGAGGCTGTCTTCGCGGACGAGGTCCGGCACTTTGCCCAGCTCGGCGCGGAAGTCCTGGTGAACATCAGCGACGATGGCTGGTACGGCGATACCAGCGCTCCGTGGCAGCACCTCAACATGGCTCGCATGAGGGCCATCGAAAACCGCAGGTGGCTTCTACGCGATACCAACAACGGCGTTACGGCCGCTATCGATCCTTACGGACGGGTCCGTCAGAGCATTCCGCGCCACCAAGCCGATGCGCTTCCTGCTCAGTACGGGTTCCGGGACGACATCACCTTCTACACCGCTCATGGCGACGTGTTTGCGTGGCTGTGTGCCATACTGAGTCTGGGCGTTTTGGGTTGGTCGTTTAAAGCCAACCTGCGGCGCACAATCCAAAGCAAAGTCAGGTCCTAAGAGCAAAGCATGGCATTGAGCGATCTCGAATACGCTTACGCTCCGGTGCGCGATCAAGTCCGCGACCTGCGGGAGTATCTTTGACCCTGCCCGCCTCCGCAGGGAATTGACCGACATCGAAACCAAGCTTGCCGACCCAGCCATGTGGTCCAATCCGGCTGCGTCGCAACCGCTGATGCGGGATCGCAAGCGCCTCGAAAGTCTGATCGCATCCGACGACGAGCTGGTCCGCCGCACCGGCGATATCGATGCCTACTTCGAACTTGCGCGTGAAGGTGAAGACGTTCTTTCCGACCTGGAGCGCGACATGAAGGCCCTCGCGACTTTCACGGAAGAGCTCGAAGCTCGTACCATGCTTTCCGGCGAAACCGACGCGCTCAACGCCATCGTGACGGTCCACCCTGGCGCGGGGGGAACCGAGAGCCAGGACTGGGCCGAGATGCTGCTGCGCATGTATCTGCGCTGGGCTGAACAGCAGGGTTACAAGACTGAAATGAACGATTACCAGGACGGCGAAGAAGCCGGCATCAAGTCCGCTACCTTCACCATCACCGGCGAATACGCGTTTGGTCTGCTCGCGGGCGAAAGCGGCGTGCATCGCCTGGTGCGCATCTCGCCCTTCGATTCCGCCAAGCGCCGCCATACTTCGTTCGCTTCGGTCTATGTCTCACCCGAAATCGACGAAACCATCCAGGTCGACATCAAGGTTGAAGACCTGCGCATCGACAACTATCGCTCCGGCGGCAAGGGTGGCCAGCATGTGAACACCACCGACTCCGCAGTGCGCATGACACACCTGCCAACCGGCATCGTGGTGCAATGCCAGAATGAGCGGTCGCAGCACAAGAATCGCGAGAAGGCCATGAAGATGCTGCGTTCGCGCATCTACGAGTACGAGCTTGAAAAGAAGCGCGCGGTGAGCAAGAAGCTGGAAGACTCCAAGCTCGACATCAACTTCGGCTCGCAGATCCGCTCCTACGTATTGCAGCCCTATCGCATCGCCAAGGATCATCGCACCAAGGTGGAAGTGGGCGACGTGGACAAGGTTCTCAACGGCTACCTTGAGCCTTTCCTGCGTGGCTACCTGCTGGCCAAGCGGCGGGGAACTGCCGTAGCCGCTAGCGGTGACGACGACTTGGACGTGTGAACATAAGATGAACGATCCCGCCCTCATCAACGAGATGCTTCGCAAGTCGCAGATTATTGCAGTGGTTGGCTTGAGCGACAAGCCCTGGCGTGCCAGCCACAACATCGGCCGCTACCTCGTGACCCAGGGCTACCACGTCTTTCCGGTAAATCCGAACCTCCGGCAGGTACTGGGTTTGACGTGTTATCCGGACCTCGAATCAGCGCACGACGCGGCGCTGGAAGACTATCCGGACGGCATTGACCTGGTAGATGTTTTCCGCGCTCCAGACAAAGTCCCGCCCATCATTGAAGACGTGATCCGCCTCGGCATCCCGTATCTCTGGCTCCAGGAAGACGTGATCAACGACAAAGCGATTGCCCGGGCACGCTCCGCCGGCGTGAAATGTGTGCAGAACGTCTGCATCTTCCGGGAACACGCGCAGAGGGTGGGCTAGCAGTGCCCCACTTTCAAATCTTCGTAACAAACGCCCGCTCCGTCGCGTCGAATAGGAGGGGTTTCACCTGGTACTGATGCGACTATTTCGATCGATTATCGCGCTTGCTTTCACTTTCGCCGCATCCATCCCGGTGCTCGCTGCCTCCAGCTCTGCCGACCTGCCGCACGTGCACGTTCAGCTGATCAGCCCGGTAGCCCAACTTCACCCAGGCAATAACAACGCCGGCCTGTACTTCAAACTCGAACCTGGCTGGCACGTCTATTGGCGGAATCCCGGGGATGCGGGCGAGCCACCTCACATCAAGTGGACGCTGCCGCAGGGGATCACCGCCGGTCCACTGGAATTCCCGATCCCGAAGCGGCTACCTCTCGGCCCGCTGATGGACTTCGGCTACGAAGATGAAGTCCTGTTTCCGTTTCAAGTGAACGTGGCCAACAACGCATCTGGCTCGGCAGTTCTTCACGCCAAAGTTGACTGGCTCGTCTGCCGGGGCAGCTGCATTCCTGAGAAGACGGAACTCGAGATCACGCGACCGCTTGCGTCTTCCGATGCGAGTGGTACGCCCGTTCAGCCTGACCAGGCCATCTGGTCTCGACTCGCCAACAAGCTTCCCCAGCAGCCACCAACCTCGTTGAAGATCGGTTTCGTGCCGACGCCCACCGGTTTGCGCATGACGGTGAACACCGGCCACAAGGAGACCGAAGCCAGTTTCTTCCCGGCTGATCCCGACATCCTCTCCAACCCTGCGCCAGAGACTGCTATACCTACGGCCACGGGCCTGACGCTTGACCTGAAGAAGGACGACAACCTTGCCGCGAATCCGAAACAGCTGGCGGGTCTGCTGCAACTCTCCAATGGCCGCGCTTACGAACTGATCGCGCTGGCTGGAGCGCCAAGAGCAGCCAAGCCAGCGAGCAACCCTGCGCCGAATGGGGAGGCTTCGAGCACGACCGCAAGCCCTGCGTCCACGAGTGCTCCGAGCACAGCTAATCCGGGTAGCTCGGCGAGCCCCGCGAAACCTGGTCTATTGGAAGCCGCTGCTTTCGCCTTCCTCGGTGGACTGATCCTGAACCTCATGCCGTGTGTTTTTCCGGTGCTCTTCATCAAGGGTTTGTCGCTGGTCCAATCGGGGAACGAGGAACGCCACAAGCTGCGCGTTCATGGATTCGTCTACGCCGCCGGAATTCTGGTCTCATTCTGGTTGCTTGTCGCTGCGCTACTTGGGCTACGCTCAGCGGGTGCGCATCTCGGGTGGGGATTCCAGTTCCAGTCGCCGATATTCCTGTCGCTGATGGCCGCGCTGCTCTTCTTCCTCGGACTCTCGCTGGCTGGTCAATTCGAGATTGGGCTGACTCTTACCAGCGCCGGTGGATCGCTTGCCGCGAAGCAGGGATATACAGGAAGCTTCTTCACGGGAGTTCTCGCGGTTATCGTCGCTACCCCGTGCACAGCGCCGTTTATGGGAGCCGCCATCGGCTACGCGCTCTCCCAGTCCGCTGTTGTCACGTTCGCCGTGTTCACGGCATTGGCCCTGGGTCTTGCTGCGCCCTATGTTGCACTTACGCTGCAGCCTGCATGGACTCGTATCCTGCCGCGCCCGGGTGCGTGGATGGAAGTTCTCAAGCAGGCCGTTTCTGTTCCGATCTTCGGAACGGTGATCTGGATGGCTTGGGTGCTCGCCAACGCCTACGGTGCTGCCGTACTCGCAGCTCTGCTTGTCGGCTTCCTGCTTCTTGCCATTGCCGGATGGTTCCTGGGTCGCTGGCCCGCTAAGCCGTGGTCAACAATCATAGCGAGCGTGATCGTCGCAACGGTTATTGCCGTCGTCGTCATCGCTCCCCGGCAATTGGCCGCCACTTCGTCAACTTCCGTCGCAGCTGTCGACGCGAAGGGCTGGCAGCCCTGGTCCGCTGACGCGGTGACAATGTATCAATCGCAGGGCCGTCCCGTGTTTGTGGACTTTACTGCAAGCTGGTGCCTCTCGTGCCAGGTGAATGAGCGCGTTGCCCTCGGTACACCGGAAGTCCAGAAAGCCTTCGCGGATGCCAACGTTGTCCTCATGCGCGCCGACTGGACCCGTTACGACGACAACATTACGCAGACCCTCAACAGTTTCGGCCGCAGCGGTGTACCCACCTACGTTTTGTATGTCCCCGGCGAAACCCAACCCCGCGTCCTTCCTGAAGTCCTCACCCCCGGAATTGTGACGAGTGCTATTTCCCAGCTGCCGCACAGCTCAACGCAAACCGCCGCCGCCGCGTCCAATCACCAGTGAGCCCAGGGGCCCCTGAGGGCTCACGTTTCGATATTCCCCTCAGGAGGTCTTTCATGCGTTTCCGTCCTGAACTGGAGATCCTTACTGTCTCCGCGCTTTTACTTCTTCCCATCGCGGCAGTCGCGCAAGCCCGCGTCAACTCGCCTGCTCCGGAGTTCACCGCCACCGATTCCCACGGCCAGACCCACACGCTCGACCAATACCGCGGGAAGTATGTAGTTCTTGAATGGCACAACCAGGGATGTCCCTTCACCCGAAAGCACTATGAGTCTGGCAATATGCAGAATCTGCAAAAGGAATGGACGGAGAAGGGAGTGGTCTGGTTCACCGTCATCTCGTCGGCGCCGGGAACCCAGGGATATGTCACGCCTTCCCAGGAGAATGACTATCTCGCGAAGATGCACGCCGCGCCAAGCGCAGTGTTGCTCGATCCCGACGGCAAACTTGGCCGTCTCTATGCGGCCAGGACTACACCGGATATGTACGTGATTGATCCGCAGGGAAAGCTGATTTACTCGGGCGCTATCGACAACCGGCCTACACCCGACGAGTCAGACATCCAGGGAGCTGACAACTTCGTGAACGATGCTCTGACAGCGGCGACGTCTGGAAAGGCTGTTGCCATGCCCTACACGCGTGCTTACGGCTGCTCGGTAAAATATCGCGAGTAATTAAAGAATGGTGAGGAGTGGTTTTGAGGGGCACGATTTTTGGCGTGCCCCAAACCATCAGTATCAATCCCTAATGTAATTTTAAAAATCGGCTCTAGCTCTAACTACCAGGTGAAGTAATGACGGCCCAGTGCCCGCAGGCTCGGGTGCAACGGAAGCTCTTCGCCGCAATCGAAAATATAACGCGGCGTGCTCGGAGCCTGGCGGGCGTAGTGCCGAATCTCGTGGGCTGTTTCCTTTGTCATCAGACGCAGATTGGTCGTCACGGCTACCGGGCGGGACTTCGGGCTACGCTTCAAACTGCCATCGAACTGCTGTTCATACATGTTTTCATTCCATTCCGGCTTCATGACGACCCTCCATTTTGCTGCTGCGGGTGACCGTTCCTCCTTCCAGGAACGGCCTTTTCAAATCCTTTGAATCGCCCTTCCACTTGAGGCTTCTGCGTTGGTTTTCGCTCTGCCTCGGCGATTCTGTTCAGGACCAACCTCGCTTGCTCTTATAAACAGCAAGTCGCATGCCAAAGTTGCGAGCTTTATATCAGCACGCCCATAACTATGGAACGGAAATGACTTAGAGGAAGTTCCGCCTTTTTGGGGACAATCCGCAAGGCGGCGAGTGACGAAACCTCGGTGACGAGATTCCGTCGCCATGACGCTATGTCGTCATCGCGATTCTCGTCACGCCCTGGCAGACGCGGCGAGAACCGGGCTCAATGGGAATGTCTAGGCCGAGAACGCAGCCTTCGCGCCCTCTTCAATTTCTTCCTGGCTGGGGTTGCGCAGGGTCTGTCCAATCGACCATCGGTGGCCGAAGGGATCGCGCAGCTGGCCGTAGCGATCGCCCCAGAATTGATCCTGAATTGGCATCGCAACCTGGGCGCCTGCTGCGGTCGCCTTCTCCCAAACGGCATCCGCATTGTCAGTTTGAATGTGGAATGTGACCGGGCTCCCGCCCAGCGCTTCGGGTGTTTCGCTCTTGCCGCCCATGGTGTGCGAAAAATCGTCGCTCAGCATCAGGTGTCCGCCATGGATCACGAGGTGAGCATGCATCACCTTATTGGTTCCCGGCGCGGGATGCCGAGCCAGTTCTACGGCGCCGAAAGCTTTCTTGTAAAAATCGATCGCCGCGGCCGCATTGCTCACGACGAGGTAAGGGGCAAAAGTTGGACGCTCGTTCATGATGAACCTCCGGATTGTCTGGGGAGTTTGCCTGCGAGTGCGCACTTCGGGAGTCTACCACCGGAGTTGTTACATGCAGATGATTCGTGACGAATCGCCGACACAATCTCTGCGGATCAGAATTTCTCGCTCATCCGCCACGCTTAGCGGAGCGAATCTTTCGGATTTCTTCCATCCGCTGCGCCAGTTGCTTCTCGCGCCCTTCCTGCGTGGGGTGGTAATAGGTGCGCCCGCGCAAGGAATCGGGCAGGCAATCCATATCGGCCACTTTGCCCTCCTCGTCGTGCGCGTAGCGGTATCCCTTGCCGTACTCCAAATCTTTCATCAGCCGCGTTGGTGCGTTGCGCAGATGCAGAGGCACCGGCTCCTGCCGCGTGTGTTCGATCTCCTGCTGCGCCGCGGCATACCCGGTGTACACCGCATTTGACTTCGGGGCGAGGCAGAGATACACAACCGCTTCGGCCAGCGCCAGGTCGCCCTCCGGCGATCCCAGGAAATCAATCGCTTCCTTGGCCGACAAGCACAGGTTCAAGGCCTCGGGGGCCGCGAGGCCGATATCCTCCACGGCCATCCGCACTACGCGCCGCGCCAGGTACAAAGGATCTTCGCCCGCCGCAAACATGCGGGCCAGCCAGTAGAGCGCAGCGTCAGGATCGCTGTTGCGTACGCTTTTGTGTAGCGCGGAAATCAGGTTGTAGTGCTCCTCACCCGATTTGTCGTACATCAGTACGCGCTGCTGCACAGCCTCGGTCGCCACTGTCTTGTCGATGTGTTTGGCGCCTTCGGAAGCCAGTTGCGCAGCGACCTCCAGCGTGTTGTAAGCGCTGCGGCAATCGCCGCTGGAGTACCCGGCAATCAATTCCAGAGCGTCGTCATCCGCCGTAAGTTCGCTCGCACCCAGCCCGCGTTCCTTGTCTTCCAATGCCTTGCGCAGGAGCCCGGCGATCCGCTCTTCCTCCAGCGGCTTCAGGACGTACACGCGGCATCGCGACAGCAGCGCCGAGATTATTTCAAAAGAGGGATTCTCCGTGGTTGCTCCGATGAGCCGGATCGTTCCGCGCTCGACGTAGGGCAGAAACGCGTCCTGCTGCGCCTTGTTGAACCGGTGAATCTCGTCCACGAAGAGAATCGTCCGAGAGTGCATCTCGGCCGCTTGTGCAGCTGCCGCCATCACCTGCTTGATCTCCTTGATCCCGCTCATGACCGCGGAGAATTCCACAAAGCTCGCTTTGGTTGTCTCGGCAATGATCTTCGCCAAGGTTGTCTTGCCCACGCCCGGCGGACCCCAGAAGATCATCGATCCCGGATCGTCCCGATCGATCTGTACTCGGAGAGGTTTTCCCGGTCCCAGCAGGTGCTCCTGCCCGACGTAGTCCTCAAGCGTGCGCGGCCGCATCCGCTCGGCCAGGGGCGCACCAGGCATGGCATGGAGCGAGCCTTTGGACGAATGCGACGCCACTGTCGGGCCATCCGGCACGCCGTCGAACAGACTCATCGCTTACCTCCGCGCAACTCCTGCGGGCCGCCACTCTTCGAAGCGCGCTGTCTGGCGGCTTCATACAACAGCACACTGGCGGCGACTGCGGCATTCAGGCTCTCCACGGGGCCGGGGCAGGGAATCGTTACCGCCCCATCCGTCCTGGCTGCCAGACCCGCCGGAACCCCGTTGCCCTCATTGCCGATCACCAGCGCCACCGGGCCGGACAAATCCACGTTGTCGGCCGGCTGAGCACCCTGCGCGGTCGTACTGACCAACCGCACGCCGCCGTCCCTCAGTTCTGTCAGAGCTTCTTCTTCCCCGACGTTCAGTACCGGTACGCGGAACACACTCCCAGCCGACGCTCGCACCGCCTTTGGATTCCAACTGCTGACCGTGCCGGGAAGGCAAAGCACGCCGTTCGCCCCGAACGCCTCTGCGGAACGAATGATGGTCCCCAGGTTCCCGGGATCCTGAATGCCCGCCAGCACTACGACCAGGGGTGCGCTGCGCTTGCCGCCTCCGAACAGATGCGCCCAGGCCCAGTCCGGCGGTTCCACGAGGGCCGCGAAGGGCTGTGGGGTTTCAGTGGAAAGGATCGATTTGAGGTAATCTGCCGGCACGAACAATATGTCAATGTCGGCTGCTGCTGTTCCCGCCTCTGGTTGACTGATGCCATGGCCACTGCCAATAAAGATGCTCTCTATCCGTAAGCCGGCTCGCATCGCCTCTTCGACCAGGTTCGGCCCCTCAATTCCGACCAGACCGCGTTCGTTCCGGCCGGGATGAGCCAGAGCTTTCCGCAATTCCTTCAACCGCGCGTTCTGCTTACTCTCTATAATGCGAACAGGCATCTTGGCGAACCGTCATCGAGATTGCAGATTATTCAGGATTTCGTAATCTGTCATTAGGCGATTCTAAGCCGTTTTGGGGGATGTCGCTGAATCGACGGCAGTACGTGGGTTGCGCCTGAGCGGATGCTGTGATAGTTTCCGTCGTTGTGGCCCGAGGCAGCAGTTTTGCTCCAGCGCGTGAATCGGCTGGCCAGACCACCAGGGGCGCACCGCCGTCGCCCGGCTTTATGCGGGCACGGTCGAATCGTCCGACCGAACTGAGGTAGACCTTCTTGTCCGCGGAAATCTTGCGCGTCCATCCCGACGAACCACAACCAGACCGGATCGACTACATCGTCTCTTGCCTGCGTCAAGGCGACGTAGTCGCGATGCCCACCGATACCTTCTACGGCCTTGCGGTCGACCCCGTCAATCTTCATGCGGTCGAAAGCATCTACCGTCTCAAAGGCCGCCAGAAGCAGAAACCACTCTCGCTGCTGATCGCCTCGCTTTCCCAGGCTTACGAGTTGGCGCGGGACAGCGATCCCATGCTGGACAAGCTCGCTGACCGCTTCTGGCCCGGCCCGCTTACCATCAT
Source organism: Occallatibacter sp. (assembly GCA_036495975.1). Classification (GTDB taxonomy): domain Bacteria; phylum Acidobacteriota; class Terriglobia; order Terriglobales; family Acidobacteriaceae; genus Telmatobacter. The sequence goes on from DASXLY010000057.1 coordinate 199,715, forward strand.
CGTCCGTGCCGGCACCAAGTTGCCTCTGCGCTCGACGGCGAATACCGGCAATGTTGCCCTGCGCGTTCCGGATGCCGCCATTCCGCGCGCGGTTGTGGAACGCTTCTGCCTGCCCATTACCGCCACCGCGGCCAACCTCCAGGGGGCATCGGAATGCACCCACGCCGCCTGTGTCCGCGACCAGATCGGCGACCGCATCCCGCTGATCGTCGACGGCGGTCCCACCGGCCGTGCCCTGCCCACTACCATCGTCGATCTCTCCCTCGGCGACGGCCGCTGGGAGATCCTTCGGGAAGGCGCCATTCCGACCCACGAAATCGTCATGGTGCTGCAGCGCTGATTCCAAGAGAGTCCCGATGAATCCGCAGTCCGTCTCATCACCGGCCAAAGCAGAGAGAAAGAGGCCGGTCCTTCGATGGACTCTCATCGCGCTTGCCATCCTGCTTCTCGCAGTCCTCTCCTGGTTCCGCTGGGTCTACGGGCAGATTAAGTGGTACGCCAACCAGGATATGGCCGCCCGCGCTGATGCCATTGCCGTCTTCGGCGCGGCCGAATACGATGGCCATCCCTCACCTGTTTTCCGCGCTCGGCTCGATCACGCCGAATCGCTCTACAATCGCAGCATCGCGCCACTGATCATCACGCTTGGGGGCGATGGAGGCGACCAGTACTCTGAAGGCCAGGTCGGCCAGGACTACCTGGTCGGCGCCGGCGTCCCCGAGTCCGACATTATCGCCGAAACCGAGAGCACCAGCACCGATCAGTCGGTTCGCCGCCTGGCGGTCATCGCCCGGGCCAACAATCTGAGCCGCATTGTTGTTGTCAGCGACGCCACCCACCTGTTCCGCATTCACCAGATCTGTGCTGCCAACGGACTCAGCGTCCTCACGTCGCCTCGTCCGCGGGTGCCGATCGAAGGCAAGGCCAATGAGGGCGAACGCATCGAGCATGAAATCCTCAGCTACACCCTGTGGCGACTCTATCTCGATTGAGAACCAATCCCCGGTACCATGTTGAGGGAAGCCCGAACAGCGGACGAAGTCGACATATCTCCGGTTGATCTTGATGTAATGTGGATCCGCGAAGCATCGCATGCATTCGAGATCCGACGGAGCCATCTTGCATCCTGGCCTCACTGCGCCTACTCTTTCAGCTATCTTGTTTTTTGGAACGGCACGACTCACTGCACCCCAAGGTTGGCTTGATCTGCACCCAGAAGGAGAACGTTTATGAGTTTGAAGATGCGTACGCGAGAAGTAAGTGGAGTTATCATCATCGATCTTAGCGGCCAAATCACATTAGGCGAGGCCACCGCGGCGCTTCGCGATGAAGTGCGTGACCAGGCAGGCCATGGATTCAACAAGATTCTGTTAAATCTGGGCGACGTGACCTACATCGACAGTGCCGGCCTCGGGGAGTTGACCGCTGCCTATACATCGATCAAGAACCGCGGCGGTCAGTTGAAACTTCTCAGCCTGACCAAACGCGTGAACGACCTGATGCAGATTACAAAGCTGTATACCGTCTTCGATGTCTACGACGAAGAAAAGAAAGCCATCGCCTCGTACGCTTCGTAGGTTGCCCTTTCACAAGCTCGCTTTTGGCCGGCATGGTGAACTTCCAGAACCATGCCGACCAACCACCCGCGCCGCCATCCGCACACTATCCGCTATCATTGAGCTATCCCAAAGCGTGAAGCGCTGCGCCTACCGGTTCGCAGCTTCAGCGCAGTGACACACAATGAATTCAGCGATCGGCCCGAAGGTTGAGCTTTTCGACACCAGCCTTCGCGACGGGCTCCAGCAGCCCAATCTCGAAATCTCTGTTCCCAGCGCGGTCCACTTTCTTCAGCGCATGGGCGCCTTCGGTGTGCACTTTGCCGAAATCGGCTTTGCCGGCGCCAACCAGTTCACGGATGACCTGTGCCTCGCGCTCGAGCCTATCAACACCGGCGCCATGAAGCTTGCCCTCTTTGGCCGCACCAGGGGCAAGAACACCAAGGTTGGTGAATGGCCTGATTTGCAATTCATTGTGCGCCACAAAAGCCGCATTTCCACCGCGGTGATCGTCGTCAAATCCCGGTTGCTCGACGTCGAAAAATCGCTTGAATCGACTGCCGGCGAAGCCTTGCTGATGGCGCGGGAGACGGTCGATTACCTCCAATCGCAGGGCCTCGAGGTGATCATCGATTTCGAGCACGCGATGGACGCCAACTGTGGACGCCGGGAAAACGGGCTGGCCTGCGCTCCGGACTTCCACCAGCGCAGTCTCGAATACTTCCACCAGCTCGCCGGTCAATGCGTGCAGCAGCAGGTTAGCCGCGTTGTCATTTGCGATACCAATGGCGGTTCCAGTCCTGAAGAAGTCACCACCGTCTTTGCCCGCCTGGCGCGCGACTATCCGCAGGCGAAATTCGGATTCCACGGGCATACCGATCGCGGACTGGGCGTCGCCAACACCCGCGCGGCTATCCTCGCTGGAGCAGCCCAGGTACAGGGAACGCTGCTTGGCACGGGCGAACGATGCGGGAATGTCAACCTCACGACGGTCATCGGCGGGATGCAGCTTCGCGGCGAAGCATGTTTCGTCCCTGCGGAATCACTTGCCGGACTCACCAGCCTTGCCCACTCCGCCTACGCCGCATTTGGACTGGAAGCGCCGCACAGCGCGCCGATCGTCGGCACCGGAGCTTTCGGCACATGGGCCGGCATGCACGGCAGCAGCGAGCGCAAGAACCCCGGCGCATATCTCTGGTGCGATCCTGCCCGCGTCGGCGCCAGCCCCATCATCGGCGTTAACCGCCAGTCTGGCCGCGCCAATGTCCTGCTGCTGGCGCAGTCGCTCGGCCTTTCGCTCAATTCCGAACAGGCGCAGTCGCTGATTGACGCCAACGACGCGATGATCGAGGGCGGAGGCTTCACCGCCAGCGAAGTATCCTTCCGCCTGGCCTGCACCAAGGCACTCGGCCAGCATCGCAATCGATTCGCGGTGCGTAGCTGGCGCGTCTTCGATGAGTCCGATGAAATCGGCAATCGCTTCGTGCAGGCGTTCATGACGCTTTCGGTCGGGGACACGACGATTACCACTTCGCGCGCCGAGGGGGCAGGACCCGTCGATGCCCTCACGAAGGCGATGCGCAAGGAACTGGACAAGTGGTATCCAGCACTGGCGGAGATGCGCCTGGGCACCTTCACCGTGACGGCGCTGGACGTTGCCGCGCAGGACTCAGCTGCTCATGTCCGGGTCACCGTCAGCTTCCATGCCGACGGTCACGAGCCCTGGGTCACGGCCGGGGTCAGCAGCGATCTCAACCAGGCCGCCCTCAACGCCATTATCGACGGCTTCGATTACTGGCTCTCCCTGAACGATAAGTAGCTTCCCGGCGGTGCAAAGCCCGTCGGTTGTGCGTTTCTGCGGTACCGGCTAAGGCCGAACCCTTTCAAATGGGTTTGGTTTAGGTACTTCGGAGTTTAAGTTCAATGCGCAGAGTGTTTCGGGCCGCGTTCAAGACCGGTAAAATCAGATCAAAACCTGCACCGAACCTGAAGCGCGGAGGGTTGAATGTCCGTACGCCTTGGCTGGCTGGAGAAAGTCTTAAAGCCCGACCCCGATAAGATCGCCGCATCCATCGGCTGGCTCGAGAAGTTCGTGACGCCGGAGTCGGACCGAGCGGAGCGGCGCCCGGTGGAACAGTTTGCGGCGTACCGCTGGAACGGTTCGGCCCTCAGCCAGGACACGGTCAGGGATATCAGTTTGTCGGGCCTCTATCTCCTTACACAAGAACGCTGGCAGACGGACACCATTCTCGCGCTCACCTTACAAAGGGAAGGGTCGTTGGACTTGGACCCAGCGCGACGGATCACCACACAGGCGAAGGTCGTCAGGTGCGGGACGGATGGTGTGGGACTGTCGTTCCTGTGGTCGAAGGAGGATCCGGAGTCCCGCCGATGGGAGAGTCTGCTGGAGTCGCTGATCGAGCAGACGAAGCCAGCAGACATGGTAAGTCTCGTCAGGATCGTGGAAGCATTCGCGTTTCTAGGTCGAATTTGTTCCGGTGGAGCTGAAGAGATCGGAGAATGGGTTCGGACGAGGGCGAGCAGCCACAAGGTTCTCAATGCTGTGTCCATCGCGCTGAAGGCGGAGAACCTGCTTGGTCCTGGGCACGCAAGTGACAGATTACGTGTCAATCCAATTGTCGCGGTGCGCATTCTTGAAGTCGGATCAGGCAGCGATGAAGACTGGCTGCATCGTTTCTGGGCGGGCCTCCTGATGACCTCAATCTCGACGGATGGAAGAGACAAGACGAATCTGAAGTTCGTTGAATTGTTCAGCCAGCTGACGTCGATCCCGATTCGCATCTTCACCGTTCTATGCACAAGAGCGCCAAAGTTCCTATCAGAACCCGGAGTTGTATCTGCGAAGCCACTGGCTTGCAACGTGGAGGAACTGGTGGCGACAGTAGGATCGCGTGGGCCTCAAATCGAACGCGACCTCGAATCTCTGGCTGCTTTTCAACTTATCGAGAGGAGAGCTGCGAATGCCCCGGCCCTGCTCACGGCAGAGCACATCTCGATCACCCCAACCAGTCTCGGGCTACAACTGTTCGCGCTTTGCAATGGATTTCGAAACCCGCAGGAATTTTATTTCGCGGACTCCTCTGAAACGCGAAACGATGCTCGACTGGGAGCCTATCCGGCACGATCGATTCAGCAGTTCTGATATTTCCAGTTGCGCTGCTTGCCTTCGGCGATCCAATCGACTGCCTGCACAATCCTCTTCTGGCGAGTTTCTTCGCGCTTGGCTTCCACAATCCACTCGACGTACTCGCGTTTGCAGCTTGGGCTGAATGCTGCGAAGACGGCCGCAGCTTTCTTGTTCTTCTTGAGCGCGGCGGCAAATTCCGGCGGAGCTTTGGGCTCCGGTTTCGGCACCTTCACCACCTTGCGCCGAGCCGCGATCGGACTGGTGTGCTGCCCGCTGTCGATGAACGCCGCGGCCTCACGGACCCAGCCCAGCATCACCTTCTCAGTGGGAAGATCCTTTACGCTTGTGATCCGCCCCAGCGTCCCCATCGCGCCGTTTTGCACTGCTCCGGCCTCGCGCAGCCTGGCTGCAATTTCCTCGCCCCAGAAGCCAAATGCGCAATGCTCCTTGAACGCCGCCATGTGAGCCATGATGGTGCCGCGATACAGAAAAAAGGGATGACTCCATTTGGTGGTTTCTTCGATTCCCGGACACCCTTTGTGCATCAGTTTGCGCAAGTGCTCAAGGATCGGTTGCGCAAAGGGCTGGGCCTTATCGATGTACGCGTCAATTTTCGGATCAATCTGCTGGGAACCCATGTTTCTCCTAGCCCGCTTTCAGGCCGTCGTAGTGTACACGATGCCTCGCGGGAACAACGCCTCATCTGGCAACGGTGGCAACAAAGTTCGCTCTTTCATGTACTTACGACAGGTGGTTAAAGCTTCACTGTCGCGAGCAGTGCCAAGGCCGCGGCAGCGGCACTTGCGGTGGAAAGGAAGTTCACCGCATCGTTGTTGATCCAGCCGCGAAGTTCTGCAGTCGCTCCCAGGAAGCTGTCGAAGAACAGCCCGAAGACTCCGGCGATCCAACTTACCTCAAACATCGCGGTGCCGCCGTTCAGCGCCCAGCTTCCCGCCGCGGCGACCGCACCGGCGGCAATGATGCCTGCGCCGGTGCCGCCAAGGCTGATCGCGCCATCCGTTCCCGGCTCAGCTTTGCGGAAGTTTGTGATCATCCGGGGATGTCCGCTTAGGACCTGTCCCAACTCTGACGAAACGGTGTCTGCCGACGCCTCGGCGAGAGCGGCGAGACCGAGGATGAAAAGTATAGGAGTCGGCGCAATCCGGTTGTGGACCCAACCATACTCAAGTAACCACGACTGCACCGGGAGGTTCGATACGATCGCTGCGATACCCAGGTTCGCCGCCACCTGCGAGGCTTGGCGTCCGCGCCGGCCTTCGGCAGTGCCGAGAGTTTCTTTTCGCTGCCGTCCCGCGCGAGTCGCGAGCGCAGTCAGCAGCAGGAGCGCCAGTACGGGAACCAGCGCCGTCTTCCACGGCAGGTAGGGAAAGGCGACGGTCGCAAACATGAGGCTTGCGGTGATGGCTGCGCCCGCCAGGGCCGCGCCCGGAGTCGCCGAACGTGCCTTGTACGCAACCAGCCCGAGTACTGCACTCAGTCCCAGTGTCCAGATGGCGACGACCGGCATGTGCGTCGCCCACCAATGGGTTTCCAGCACCACATCGGCGCCCACGAAAGGGAATACGAGCAGGAGAACGGTCTTCGATTGCCAGCGCAGTTTTGTTCGGGCCACGATTTCCATCGTACCCGTTCAATTACGACCAGGTTGGCGATCCGGCGCAATCAAACGGTTCAGCACATTCCATGATCGGTCCCGTCATTTAAACTCATCCCGCGTATCAATCTGCATTGCTGCCGGAGTTCAGGATGAAAAGGTATTCGCTGTTCGCACTCCCACTCATGGCGATTCTTGTTCCAGTTGTCTTTGGCCAATCTTCCGATCAGCGCCTCGTTCTCGACCGGAAAGGCGAGACGATTGCTATCGAGCCGTATGCTCCCAACATCGTCCGGGTCACACTTAGCCTTCAGCGCGAGAACGCGCTTGCGAAGCCCGGTTACGGATTTGTGGGCGAGGCCGGCTCTGCCGATTGGAGCAGCAGCCAGACCGACCTCAACGACGTGTACCAGTCTTCGCGCCTCGTGGTCACTGTGGAGCGGCCGCATCCTCCCGCGCAACCCCCGCTTTCGACCAAACTCGACATTGCCAAGTACTTCAACGGTTCCACGCCTGGCGCGCACATCACGTTCACCACTTCCGATGGCAAGAAGCTGCTGGAGATGACCGGGTGGAACCAGGCCGTACCGAACCACAAGGACGGCACCGCGGACCTGAACAACGATCGCCGCCCGACTGATCCGCCGTTTTTCACCATCGGCGCAACTTTCGTCTCGCCCGACAACGAGCACTACTACGGGCTGGGCGACAACCAGGAGGGCTTTCTCGATCACCGCGGCCACCCGGTCCGCTGCTGGAATGACTATCTTTCTCCCGCCGCGCCCAGCACCTGCGTTCCATTCCTCATCACCAACAAAGGCTACGGGCTGATCTGGGACAATCCGTCGAAGACCACCATCGAACCCGGCTTCAACGAGCAGACGAAATGGACCTCCCAGGTTGGCGATCGCGTCTCGTTCTTTGTGATCGCCGGCAACAACGCTGACGAAATCTATGCCGGGTATCGTCTCCTCACCGGCGCAACGCCGCTGTTGCCCAAGGCCGCATACGGATATATCCAGTGCAAGCAGCGCTACGCGAGCCAGGATGAGGTTCTGTCGGTGGCGAAGGGTTATCGCGAGCGGCATCTGCCGGCGGACGTGATGGTGGTGGACTGGTTCTACTACACGAAGATGGGACAGATGGATATGGACCCGAAGTTCTGGCCCGATCCCGTCGCGATGAACAAACAGCTCCACGAGATGGGCTTCGAGACCATGATCAGCGTGTGGCCGCGTTTCGTCCCCGACGATCGCTTTTACTCGATGCTCGAGAAGAACGGTTGGTTGATTCACACTGCCGACGGCAAGCCTATCAACGGATTGCCGTATGACCGCGCGGGGTCAGATATAGATACCACCAATCCCGAGGCAGCAAAGTGGTACTGGAACACCATCCGCGACAACATTCTCAGCAAGGGGTTCGACTCGATCTGGGCGGATGAAACCGAGCCCGACCTGCCGCCGAATGGCTCGTATTACAAGATCGGTCCTGGGACGCAGTACTACAATCTCTACGCGCTGTTCCACACCGGGGCGATCTACGACGGATTTCGCCGCGACCTGCCGCAGAAGCGCGGGCTCATTCTTTCGCGGGATGCGTATCTGGGGGTGCAGCGTAACGGCGCCATCGTTTGGTCATCGGACATCTACCCCACGTGGGACACGCTGCGCAGGCAGATTCCCACCGGCCTCGACTTTACGGCTTCGGGGATCGCGTACTGGTCCAATGACACCGGCGGCTGGCAATATCTGCCGCCTGAACATCACCCGGCGCATGCAACCCTGCTCGATCCCAGCGATGCCCGCGACAATGTTGGCGGTTACGATGACTATCCGGAGCTCTATACGCGCTGGTTCCAGTACGCCACGTTTCTGCCCATCATGCGCGCCCATGGGAGCCGCAAGTACAACGAGGTCTGGTCATACGGCAAACAGGCTGAGCCGATCCTGGAAAAGTATCTCCGCCTGCGCTATGAACTGATGCCGTACATCTACTCGCTCGGCTATCACACCTGGGAAACCGGTGCGCCGATCATGCGCGCGCTGCCGCTCGATTTTCCTGATGATCCCAATGTGGCCGATCTGCGCGATGAGTACATGTTCGGACCCGCTTTTCTGGTTGCTCCCGTTACGGAGCAGGGCGCGACCGGCCGCAAGGTGTACCTGCCGGCGGGCACGGACTGGTTCAACTACTGGACCAAGGAGCGGGTGAAAGGCGGCCAGACAATTGAGGTATCCGCGCCCATCGAAACCATTCCGCTCTTTGTACGCGCCGGATCGATCATTCCGCTCGGTTCTCTGGTGGAGAGCACGCATGAAAAACAGTCCATCCAGAAGGTCCGGATCTATCCGGGCGCGGACGCGAACTTCCAGCTGTTCTCCGACGACGGAACCACATACGCTTATGAAAAGGGAGCGGGTTCCATTACCCAACTGCACTGGAACGACGCTACGCACCAACTGACACACGAGGGTGCACGGGCGTGGACCGTGCCCGACCAGGAAATCGTCGAAATCATGGCGAAGTGATTCCCTTCAGGGTTCCAAAACCATATTCGGAAGGCGGCCTTGCGATACCGAACCGCGGTCGTCGCGCGTCTAACGCCCAGCACCGCCGGATTGCATGCAGCCGAGACGCACCTCGATGGATTAGCTAATCCCATTCGCGGGCCATACTTGCATCGCAGCCGGGACCGGGAATCCGCCGTTCTCTGATTTACAATCAACAGGTAAGCAGGAAAGTACTGAATGAGTCTTTTTCCCAACGTTTTAAGCCAGACGCGTGTGCTTTTTGTCCAGGCAGGGGTCGCCCTTGCGGCAGCCGTTGTGATTGCCGGTTGTGGAAACTCCTATCGGCCCGTGATTACGCCCATCAACCCCACCGGCCCGGCAGCCCAGCCAACTTCCTACGCGGTCGTCGTTTCATCGCCCTCGAACACGGCTCCCGGAGTCGCCACCGTGCTTGATTACTCCGGCGACAGCATCCTGGCCCAGGCCCCTATTGGACCGAATCCGACGGCTTTCACGCTTGATGCCAATGGAGCCGAGGGATACACCGTGAACAGCGACCACACGCTCACGAACTTCCTTGTCTCCGCAGCGGAGCCCCAGGAAAAGGATATCCATTTTTCGACGTTGCCCGTTACGGCGCAAACGGTCGGCCTTTTTTCTCCTACGACGGGACTTTGGGCGTCCGACCTGAACCAGAACGTGGTGGATGTGCTGGCGATCAGCGGCGCGGCAGAAGCTTTCAAGCTCGCCATCCCGGTTGCAAATACTCCCGTCGCGGTGGTTGGCCTCGGGACTTTGGGCCAGCATCTCTATTCCATCAGCCAGAACATCCCGTTCGATGTGACATGCAACAACTCGGCGTCCTCGGTTTCACAGAACGGCGAAGCGGACGCACTCGAAGTCTCCAGCTTCACCGTCTCTCAGCGCATTCCGCTGGGTAAGTGCCCGGTCTACGGTCTTTCCAGCCCCGACGGCAGACGCGTTTTTGTGCTCAATCGCGGCAGCGGTACCGTTTCCGTAATCAACAGCCAGAACAACGTCCTGGATCAATGCACGCCGTTTCAAAACCAGAATAACCAGTGGATTACCTGCCACCCGTCAATCACCCTTCCAGCCGGGCCTGTCTACGCGGAGTACGTGGCTGCGACACAGCAACTTGTGGTCGCGAACTACGATAGCAACACGATCAGCGTTATCGACGTTCCGCTGGATGAATATGGCAATGACTCCAATACATATGCGAACCCCAGCTGCACGGTGAGTGGAGTGGACAACTACGCCAATTGCGGTGCCATAACTGGCGGGTTTGGCACGGTTCACACTGTTGCGGTGGGCTCCAAGCCGGCGAGTGTTACGGTTCTGGCGGATGCCAGCCGTGCATATACAGCCAACCAGGGCGACGGGTCCGTCACCATTGTGAATATGCCCAGCTACACGGTTGAGAAGACGTTGACTGTTTCGGGTCATCCGCGGACAGTGGTTTCAACGTCCAACTCACTTTTCGGCAAAGTGTATGTGGGATCGCCCGACAGCACTTTTCTGACCATCATTCGTACCGACCAGGACATCGTGGATACCACGATCCTGATCGAGGGAAACATCGTGGATGTACGCGTCACGAGCCAAAATGCGACCAAGGGCAATGCAAACAACAGCAGTCGCATCCCGGGCGGCGGACAGCCTTGCTATTTACCGGGAACCGAGGGCTCGCTCGCAACCTGCCAGGCAATCCACTGAGAAGTCGCACCTTCCAAAGACGAGGCCATCCACTTTCCGGATGGCCTTTCTTTTTCGGTCTCCCTAAATCTTGGCGCGCCAATGGTGATTCGGAACACAGACCGCCGTTGTGCCCGCAATCGAACATGATCGGTTGAAGCGAATCGCGAGACGGATTCCTCGACGCCGCGCGTGACCGCATTTTTGCGTTCGGGGGAAAGCCATGCGCAGGGCAGGGCCAAAGTTGACGCGCCGCGACTTCGCAGTGTCCAGCGTATTCGCCGGTGCAGTGGCCATCATCGGTTGCCGCGTAACGGCCGGTGCCTGGGATTTTCTTAGCGATCGGGATGCGCGGATTCTCGCCGTCCTTTGTGACCAGATCGTTCCTGCCGACGATTTTCCAAGCGCCTCCCAGGCGGGAGTTGTCACCTACATCGATCGTCAGCTGGCACGGCACTATCGCCGACACCAGAAGGCCTATCGAGATGGGCTGGAACAAGCCGAAGCCATGAGCCGGGAACGGTTTGGTTGTGCCCTCGTTGAGGCCGGCACTTTGCAGCAGCAGCAAGTGGCCTTCGCAATCGAGAAAGAGAACCGCACCTTCTTTGAACTGCTTCGCCAGCACACGATGGAGGGCTACTATGGCTCGCCGCGCCATGGCGGCAATCGCGATGGGGTGAGCTGGCGGATGTTGGGGCTGGCCGAACCTCCGCTTCGCGGCCGCGCGCAGTATGACCTGCGCAAAGGCGACCGCTCATGAAGCGTGTCAACGCCGTCATTGTTGGTGCGGGCGCGGCTGGCGGAATCGTGGCGAAGGAACTGGCCACCGCCGGGCTCAGCGCGGTTCTGCTGGAGCGCGGCAAGTGGTATACCGCCGCCGATTGCCGCAAAGACGACCTCCGCAATCAGCGCACAACCATCCTCGGCAATGCTTTTGGCCCTGAGGATGAAGGCAATCCCCGGGTCTGGGTCGACCAGAAGGGAACTGCCCACACCGTTCTCGCCAGTGAAGGTGCATATCAAAACAACGCGGCATGCGTTGGCGGCGGCACGCTAAGTTACGGAGCGCAGGCATGGCGCTATATGCCGCAGGATTTTCGGATGCGCTCGATCTACGGCGCTCCTGCGGGGAGTTCGCTTGAAGACTGGCCGATTTCCTACGACGACCTGGAGTCGTTTTACGAGAAGGCCGAATACGAGATCGGCGTTTCAGGGGACTACTCCGGAACGCCCTTCCATGGCCCGCGCCGTCGCGACCTGCCCATGCCGCCGCTCCCGCCCAACCGCGAATTCGGCATCCTGGAACCGGCGGCAAAGCGCCTGGGGCTTCATCCGTTCCATCTGCCGATGCTGCGAAACAGCGTGCCTTACAACGGCCGCGGGCCATGCATGCGCTGCCGCTGGTGCTGCGGATTTGCCTGCGAAACCGACGCCAAGAACGGCACGCAGAACACCGTCATTCCGATCGCCCTGAATACCGGCAACTGCGAACTGCGCACCGGGTGCATGGCGAAAGAAGTCCTGATGGACGATCGCGGCCGGGCACGCGGCGTTGCCTACTTCGATGAGCGCGGGCATCTCCAGGAGCAGCCCGCCGACATTGTCATCGTCTCCTCTGCCGCAATCGAGTCAGCACGTCTGCTGCTGAATTCACGCAGTCGTCTTTTCCCCAACGGCATTGGAAATCGTTACGACCAGGTGGGGCGGCACTTGCAGGGGCATCACTACACGGGGGCCGTGGGTTACTTCGACTTTGAGACATACGACGACGTTGGTCCCGGTGCCAGCATCGCGGTGATGGACTACAACCACGGCACGCCCGGCCTGTCCGGTGGCGGGATGCTCGCCAATGAATTCATCCGCCTGCCGATTCACATGGTCGATCGCCTGCCCGGCGATAGTCCGCGGTGGGGACTGGCGCACAAGCAGGCCATGCGGCATTGGCACAAGCGCTCCGTGGTCATCATGGGTCCTACGCAGCAGATTCCGACGGCGACTGGCCGCGTCACCGTCGATTCGAGCGTGCGCGACAAGTGGGGCCTTCCCGTCGCCCGCTTCGAAGGCAATGTGCATCCGCACACATTTGCGATCGGCGACGTGCAGGCCAAACGCGCCGAAGCGTGGCTGAAGGAAGCCGGCGCTATCAGTACCTCGCCGATGGCATGGCATCCCGAAAGCGTCTCGGCGGGCCAGCACCAGGCGGGAACCTGCCGTATGGGCGACGATCCTCGCAGGTCGGTCGTCAATCGCAATTGCCAGGTCCACGACATCGATAACCTCTTCGTCATCGACGGCAGCGTGCACGTCACCAATGGCGGGTTCAACCCCGTGCTCACCATCATGGCCATTGCTTATTACGCATCGGCCTCGCTGGTGCGCAACTGGAAGGGCACGGGATTCCGCTCATGATCCGCTTCTGGCGATTCATCGTGGTGTGCGCGGCTTGTGCAGGTCTGTTCGTGATTGCCTTGGCTGCATCCGCACCGTTCTATCTTCGATTCCAGCGCGGACAGGGATGCGAAAGCTGCCATGAGATGACCGCGCATGTGAATGCGATTCACGGATCCGCGCATCGCAATACGAATTGCATGCAATGCCATACCGCGAGCCTTTCGGCAAAGCTGCGGCATGTCCGTGTTCACATGACGGGATCGGCGCTCGAGGTAACTCATTTGCGCGATGTCGACGTGATGGAGATGACCGCGAAGTGCCAGGCATGCCATCAGCACGAATTCGCAACATGGCAAGCCGGCCCGCACAGCGCCAACTATGCGCAAATCTTCACCAATCCCGTCCACAACGCCGAGCGCCGCCTCACTGACGATTGCCTTCGTTGCCATGGAATGCACTTCAACGGCGCGGTTCGCGACCTGGTGCAGCCGATGAATACCTCGGGACCCTGGCATCTGACGCAGAAAGGGCGTGAGGATGAACCCACCATCCCATGCATGGCCTGTCATGAACTGCACCGCGAGGGTTCGCCACAGGCACGCCCCGCTTCCCGCATCTCTATAGCAACGCCACCGGTTCGAGACTCACTGGCATTTTTCGATCGCCGTGAGCAGTTGCATTTCCCGGCGAGACTGCTGGCGATTCCGCAACTCTGGGACGAATCGCGAGCGGTAAAGATCAGTCCCGATCAGCGCCAGGCCCTCTGCTACCAATGCCACGCTCCTCGCATTTCAGAGACGGGCACGGTAGCCGCTTCGAATCACTGGGGGCCGCAAGTGGGCTCGGGTGATGATCGAACACCGATGGGCGTCCACGAAGGCATCAGCTGCTTCTCTTGCCACAACGGCCACAATGAAAGCGCGACGGCCTCCTGCAAGACTTGCCATCCGCAGATGTCGCATTGCGGAATCGACGTGGAAAAGATGGACACCACCTTTGCGAATGCGAAGAGCGCGCACAATGTTCATTGGGTTCGCTGCACCGACTGTCATCAGCATGGGGTGCCGAGGCCGAAGGTCTAGGAGTGCTTCGGGTGTCGGTCCAATCGACCCGAGCCATTACGCGAATCTCTAATAGATGTGCCGGCCTGTGTAACCCGCTCGATCACTCAACTCAATGTCTGTGTCGGTGTTGAACCATAGCACTTCATCCTTGCCGGATTGGTCGGTCACCTCAACTACATCGAAGTAATGACCGTCCTGCTTCCAGGTGCGATGGTCTTTCAGTTGAACTTGAAGAGCCGCTTCCATTACCAGGTATTCTTCGCGAATGCTGACTGCGAACCATGCCGTCTTGATGCTTTTGCCATCACCCGACTTGAGAATCGATTGCACCAACGCCTGGAGAAGGTTCCACTCCTTGTCTGCTTCTTGTAGCCTCCCGAGCTGTTTGAGACAGCTCCACGCTGCAACATGTGCATCGCCGTCCGCGATGTTATGTCGTGCTGTTTCCTCTGCGATCTTCAGTGCTCCTTCAAAGTCTCCCTTTTCGAAGGAGGTTTGAGCCCGTTTCGCCGCATCGTACGGGTCGTAGTCCCCGTAGACCTCCCCAGCCCTGGCGGCCAGCCGCAGTGCCTTCCAATCGACATTGAGATCTCCGTTGTTAACCTTCGCGGCTAGGTCGTCATACTTTGCGCGGGCCACCTTTGGATCGTCCAGCGCGTGAAGCGGTGACTCAGGAACATTTTTACCTGACTTTGTATGAGGGATTTTCGGATCATCCAGCGCATGAACAGGTAGCGCAACAAACAGCGTCGAGGAGAGAAGGAGGAAAGCTCTTGTGGCCTGCATGCTCGCACCTTTGAATGGGATCAGCACATTTCTACTCAGGATTTCCTATTATGCCGTGATCCGAAGAGGCTCAGGCTTGGGAGCTATGGTAGTACCAGGGAGCTAACCCCAAACATTGTCGAACGCCTCCAAAACTCGGCTCGACGTTCTGCTCGTAGATCGCAACCTGGTTGCCAGCCGCGAACGCGCCCGTGGGCTGATCCTTGCCGGGCGGGTTCTGGTCAACGAGCAGAAGATCGACAAGCCCGGCTCAGCGATCGCGCCCGACGCTGCTATTCGCCTGCTCGGCGAAGACATGCCTTATGTCAGTCGCGGTGGTCTCAAGCTACAGGGCGCACTCGACCACTGGCAGATCGATGTGAACGGCCGAAATTGTCTCGATGTGGGCGCGTCGACCGGCGGTTTCACGGATTGCCTGCTGCAATGCGGCGCGGCGCATGTGACCGCGGTTGATACCGGGTTCGGCCAGATCGCCATGAAACTTCGCAACGATCCACGGGTTCGGCTTGTCGAGCGCACCAACGCGCGCTTTCTTGCTCCAAATGCACTTGCGGAAGCCAGCGCCCCGATACTCACCCTGCTCGTCATGGACGTTTCTTTCATTTCGGCCACGCTTCTGCTTGGTCCGGTATTTGCTGCCGCTCCTGCACTGAGCGAAGCCGTCATCCTGGTCAAACCGCAGTTCGAAGCAGGGCGGGGAAACGTGGGCAAGGGCGGCATTGTCCGCGATCCGGAAATCCACAAACTCGTCGTCGCAAAAGTCGGGGATGTCGTGACGGAACTCGGGTGGCAGGTTGTCGAAACCATCTCGTCGCCGATCACCGGGGCGGAAGGGAATGTCGAATTCCTGCTCTATGCGAAACGAAGTTGATCCCAGACCCCGGATCCTTGGCTGTTGCCATTTACACTGAAACCGCATGACTTGCGTCGCGGTTGTCAGTAAGCCACGAAAGCCCGAGCTCGCGCACCTGCTGCCCGAATTGGTCGAGTGGCTGCGAAAGAACAAGTTCGAGCCACTGCTCGATCACGAAGGCGCTTGCTATACCCAGTCCGCTCCAGCCGTGGATCGCGCTGAATTGCCGGCTCACAAACCGAAGCTGGTCATCGTGCTGGGCGGCGATGGGACGCTTCTTTCCGTGGCGCGTATCTTTGCCGCAACCGGCACGCCCATTCTCAGCGTCAACCTCGGCTCGCTCGGATTTCTCACCGAGGTCCGGCTCGCCGATCTTTACACCACGCTCGCAAGCTGGTGCGACGACTGCCACGCTCTGGACGCGCGCAAGATGCTGCATGCCGAGGTTCTGCGCGATGGCGCGGTGGTGCGAACCTTCGAAGCCCTGAATGAGGTCGTCGTTTCGAAGGGCGATATCGCCCGCATGGGCGAGTTCGCTGTCGAACTGGATGGTAAGAGTGTCGCGCGCTTCCGTGCTGATGGAGTCATTGTCTCCACGCCGACGGGATCGACGGCCTACACGCTTGCCGCCAACGGTCCGATTCTCACGCCCAATGTGGATGCATTGGTGGTCACTCCCATCTGTCCGCACCTGCTGACGCTACGCCCCATTGTGGTTCGCGGCGATGCGCTGCTTGCCGTTCGCGTTGAAGGTGTTCCAACGCAGTGCCTGCTGACCGTGGATGGGCAGACGGGATTTGAACTTCATGTTGGGGATGAGGTCCGCTGCCGGCGCTCCGACTATACGGTGAATCTTGTGCGTATCAGCGAGAGTGGCTTCTTTGAAGTGCTGCGCAGCAAACTGAGTTGGGGCGAGCGGTAAGAGCAGGAATTAGGGAACGACCGATTGGGAAAAACGGCCACTATGGATGCAGTTCATCGAGCAAGACCTGGGCCTTGTCGGCCAGCCCTTTTGCTCCGTCCACATTTCCGGCGGTGAGCGCTGCGCGCGCCTGCTTCAGGTACTCGCGGATCTGCGCCGCGGTCTTCTGTTCCTGGTCATTCAGCTTACGCGTGATGCCATTCAAGGCCTTTTCAGTCGATTCGATCGATGCATCGGTCTGCTGGCGCAGGTCCGGCGGATCGCCGGTGGACAAGTTTCCGAGTGCCGGGACGGCGGGCATTGCATTGGATGCAACCTGGGTATTGGTGTTCGCCGGCTTCTTGTGTTTTGGCGGTTTCTTCACAGACTCTGGAGGCGGCGTAACCTGGGCCGGCACCGGCTGATCGGGGACGGTCACCTCGGGCGGCGGCAGATTGGTCGGCGCGGCCTCCGGCTTGGCCGGAGGCGTATCTTCAATTGGCGGCGCGAGCGGCTGATTCTGCGCGATCTGGGTCTTGTGAAAGCACCCCGTCAGCAGAAATGGCAGCAGCAATACAGCGCACCTTGCGCTGAATTTCATGTCTCCAACCCCTTTGTTTCTTCCACAGTTGCCGGTTGCAGATGCCGGCGACCCCATTCCGTGGCGGCGAGTGGAATTCGCAAAGAAAACTCCGTGCCACGACCCACTTCTGATTTTACGTCTACGCTGCCGTGGTGCAACTGCAAAATGCGGTACGTCATCGCCAACCCGATGCCGCTGCCGCCAATTTTTGTTGTGAAGTAGAGGTCGAATATCTTCTCGCGAATCTCGAGAGGTATGCCGACCCCTTCGTCCGCGACCCGCAGGACCGCCGCCTTGCGATCCTCTTCCAGCCATACGTGCAAGAGGCCGCCTTCGGGCATGGCCTGCGCTCCGTTCTGGATCACATTCAGGGCTGCCTGTTTGAGCAGGTCGGCATCCACGTTCACAATCAGCGGAGTCGAAGGTATCCGGCTATCCAGCCGGACCTGCCGCATTGCGAACTCCTCGGCTGCAAGCGCAAGAACGTCGCCGATCACCGTGCGCAGGTCCTGTTCCTGCAGCCGCAACTCTACCGGCCGGGAGAAGTCCACCAAGGTCTGCACCACTCGGTTGAGCCGATGAATCTCTAGATCGATGACCTCGAGGTGGCGTGCGGCGGGCGAATGATCTGCGCCGAGCTTGTTCTTCAGCAACTCGAGGTGCACGACAATCGCATTGATCGGATTTTTAACCTCATGTCCAACCCCCGCCGTCAATCGTCCGATGGCCGACATGCGCCGCGAAAGCTCCAACTCTGATTCGATCTGCTCCACCGACTCAAGGTCGTGCAGGGTCACCAGGGCGCCAAGGCCGGTCTTGGTGCGGTCGTCGTAGATAAAGTCCACCGAGGCCTGAATTCTTCGTCCCGTCTCGGTCTGGATCTCTTCCTGGACCAGCGTGGCACCAGCATCAAAGGCGTCGCGAAGCGTCCGGCCCAGCAGAGTTGACCGATCAAAGATCTCGTTTGCATGCATGCCTAGAATGCTTTCCTGGTCTTTGTTCAGGAATCGGTGCGCTGCCTCGGATATCAGCACCGCCCGGCCATCCCCAGTGAACAACAAGATGCCATCCTGCAGGTTTCCTAGGATCTGGTCCAGGTTCTCCTTCAACGCCGAAAAGACCTCTTCCACGTTTCGCATGCGCTGGCCGATCTTCTCGATCTTGGTTGAAACCCTTTCGGCAGTGTCGAGCTTGGGTTCCTCCGCAGGCTCCGACTCGCCTCCTGGGACTGGATTCCAATAATCGAGTTGCATGCTGATCTCTTCCAGCGGCCGCAAGGCAAGATTGCTGAATAAGAACGCCGCAATCAATGCAGTGCCCAAGGCAAAGGCCATTAACGTGAAGGATTCCTTGAGGGATGGCTCATAAACGTGCTGGAGGAGCCGCGTTTCCACGCCGACGTGAACACTGAGAAACGGCGCGTAGTTCCGATCCTGATTGACCGAGATGTCAAAAACCTTGGGCAGGCCATAGACTTCGCGCATCTTTGTCACCGGATCAGCAGCCAGCAATTCGCCGTAGCTCTGCCTTATCGGCATCTGCTTGTCTTCGACATTTGGATTTGTGCTGAGCAGAACCCGCGACTGCGAATCGGCAATGCTCACGTCGAGCAGGGTCGCGGAGTACATTGTTGCCGAGTTCATGGCCGCGCGAAGTGGCCTGCTGTCTCGTATTGCCGCAACCACCAGTTCGTGCAGCCTGGTCTTGTCGTTGGGCTCAACGATCTGGTCTTTCAGTCCTATCTCAAGAGCATTCTGCAGGGCGAAGCGAACCTGGTTCGCAACCATGCGGTTTGAGTCATACGACTGTTGAATCGCCGCATCCACCAGGTGGCTGACGTACACCATCGAGAGGAGTCCGGCAATCAGGAACACCAGCCCCGTAATGGCGATCACGAGTTTTGTCTTCAGTCGCATGACGTCTTACAGGGCTTTGCCGCAGCTCTCAAGCCCCCGAGGGAAACGCGTTGCCAGCATGATCGTCGCGGGAATGATTGTATTCCTTCAGCTTATTGTGCAGCGTTTTCAAGCTGACACCCAGGATTTCCGCGGCCCGCGTCTTGTTGTGGCCGGTGGACTCGAGAGTGCGCAGAATCAGCATCCGCTCTGCTTCGCCCACCGTGGTTCCTACGCGCACCGGAACAACGTTGGCATCGTTCACGCGCGGCGGAACCGGCAATTGCGTGGTGCCGAATGTCCGCGGCAGATGCGATGGATCGAGTGGTGCGCCATCGGGACAGAGAATCACTGCGCGTTCGATGGTGTTTCTTAACTCGCGCGCGTTGCCCGGCCAATCGTACGCCAGCATCCGATCCAGGATCGCATCCGACAATCCGGAAACGTGCCGCGCATGTTTCTGATTCATCTCGTGGACCATGGCATCGGCCATCGCCTGGAGATCTTCCATGTGTTCTCGCAAAGGCGGCATGTGGATGTGAAACACATTGATGCGATAGAACAGGTCCGACCGCAAGTGCCCCTGCGTTACAGCATCCTCCGGATCGCGGTTGGTCGCCGCCAGCACGCGTACATCCACGTCCTGCTCGGTACGCGCGCCGAGTCTGCGCAGTTTCCGCTCCTCAAGAACGCGAAGCAGCTTGGCCTGGGTTCCAATCGGCATCTCGCCCAGTTCGTCCAGAAGCAAGGTCCCGCCAGTTGCCAGTTCAAAACACCCGGCGCGGCGCTCCAGGGCACCCGTGAATGCGCCTTTTTCGTATCCAAAGATTTCGCTTTCAATCAAAGTTTCGGGAATGGCCGCGCAGTTTACGGCCAGAAACGGCCTTCCCTTACGGGGGCTCAGATCATGCAGAGTGCGCGCCACCATTTCCTTACCCGTGCCGCTCTCGCCGGTAATAAGGACGGATACATTCGACGGCGCAATCTGTTCAATCAGCGCGAAGATCTCTCGCATCGCCTTCGAACTGCCTACCATGGAGCCCAAAATGCCTGTGTTGCGCAACTGCCTCCTTGTAACCTCGAGTTCAATTTCCGTGGCTCTCTGCCGGGTCGCATTGGCCAGGATGGTGCGGAGGCGCGTCGCGTCCACCGGCTTTTCGAGAAAATCGTAGGCGCCCAGCTTCATGGCGTCGACGGCGGTCTGGATCGATCCCTGTGCCGTCAGCAATACGACGGCTACATTCGAGTTTGTGCTCTCGGCCAATTTTGTCAGCAGCCCGATTCCGTCCATGCGGGGCATCTTCAGGTCGGTCACCACGATGGCAGGATCCCAGGCGAGCGCCTTCTCCCAACCCTCGATCCCGTCACGCGCGGTCTCCGTTTGATATCCCCAGCCGGAAATCAGCTCAGCGAGTCCCATCAGGGCGTGCGGTTCGTCTTCGACAATCAAAACCTTTATCGGATTCTGCATATCGTCTTTCGATGCAGCTATTTTGCTGCAGGTAGTCGAAGTCCAGCTTTCACTTGGGCTTACCCAGTGGGTTCCTATCCAGTTTAGACCGTCCTGTCGGTCAACTCAGCCCATCGGCTGTAAAGCCCGTCATTCTCCCTTTTGGCAGCTTCCAGCTCTGCCAATGCAGCTTGCAAGGCCGCCGCATCCGTAGCAATCGACGGGTCTTCGACCCGGGCCCGCGCCGCGACTAAGCGCGCATCCGACTCCTCTACCCGTTGTTCGATGGTTGCAAACTCCCTCGACTCAAGATAAGAGAGCTTCTTCTTCCGGGTATCTGGTTCTCCGGATTCGCTCGTTTCTCCCGGCTCTATCGTCGGCCTATATTCCTTGATTCCAGAATTCCGATCCCTTTCTTCTGATTCCTGGTTCTCGATCCACTGTTCCCACTGCGCATAGTCGGCAAAGTGTCCGATGTGCCCGTTGCCGTCCAGACCGAGCACGGTCGAGGCGACCTGGTTCAACAGATACCGGTCATGGGTGACCAGCACCAGGGCCCCTTCGAACTCCAGCAGGTTTTCCTCGAGGATTTCCAGCGTGGGGATATCCAGGTCATTCGTTGGTTCATCGAGCAACAGCACATCGGCCGGCTGCAGCATCAGCTTCGCGATCAGAACCCGCGCTCGCTCTCCGCCGCTCAGGTTTCGCACCGGCTGGTTTAACTGCTCGCCGGTAAACAGAAACCGCGCCGCCCAGCTGGCCACATGCAGGTTCCTTCCCTGGTAAACCAGCCCGTCTCCCTCCGGGGCCAGCGCCCGCCGCAGCGTCACGTTCTCATCCAATTCCCGCATCTGGCTCAGATAGACCATGCGCAGAGATTCGGCCCGTCGAATTGTTCCTTCGGCGGGTTCCAAATCGCCGCGCATCAACCGCAGCAGGGAAGTCTTGCCGCTCCCGTTCGGGCCCACGAGCCCGAGTTTCGTACCGGCGGTCAGGGTGAAGTTAAGGTTCTCGAACAGTCTCCGGTCTTCAACCTGGCAAGCAACGCCCTCGAACTCCACAAGCCTCTTTGTCTTTCGATCTGTCGCGGCAAAATCGATGCCGGCCGTGTTGACCACGGTTCGCGCATCCATAGCTGCCAGTTGAGAGATCATCTCGTTGGCGGTGCCGATTCGCGCTTTCGACTTCGTGGTCCGTGCTTTCGGTCCGCGCCGCAGCCATTCGATCTCGGTTCGGACGCGGTTGCGCAGACTCTCCTGTTGCCGGCTCTGCGATTCGAGATAGGCCTGCCGTTCTTCCAGAAATCGGCTGAAGTTGCCCTTTACCCGGAGTAGCCCATCGGCATACACCCGATTCAGCTCGATGATCTCGCTCGACGTGGCTTCGAGGAAGTACCGGTCGTGACTCACGGTGACCACCGCAAATGCGAAGGTCTTCAGCAACTCCTCCAGCCACGCGATCCCGGCCAGGTCCAGGTGATTCGTAGGCTCATCGAGAAGGAGGACATCCGGATGGCCCACCAGCGCCTCCACAATTGCCAGCCGCTTGCGCCACCCTCCGGAAAGGGCCGCGGCTTCCACGGCAAGGTCTGTGAACCCTGCGCGGCCAGCTGATTCCCGAAGCCGTCCTTCGCGCTCGTTCTCAGGCACGTGTGCCGCACCCAGCGCGATTTCGAGCACCTGGCGCACCGTCAATCCTTCCGCAAATTGCGAATCCTGCGGAACATAAGCGGCCCTCGCCCGCTTTCGCACAGCCAACTCGCCCTCGTCGGGGTCAATAGCGCCCGCAAGAATCGCCAGCAATGTCGATTTGCCCGCGCCGTTCGGCCCGATCAGCCCGATCCGCGCCCCGTCATCCACGGTGAACGAGATATTGCGAAAGAGCGGAGTCGCCCCGAACTGCTTCGTAATGGATTGCGCATTCAGAATCGGCGGCATCTTTACCAGACTATCCCGCTTGATTCGATTTCCCGGCAGGAGCAACCATCCTTCATCGAATCCTGGGAGTACGCAGCTATAATTCCCAGCCATGACTTGCCGGATTCCTTACCTTTTTGCCGTGCTCTGGTTCATCACCTTGCCGAGCTTCGCCTTTGCGCAGAATGCAGCCGCGGACGAAGCTGCTCTCGACAAGACCGACGCGGCAGTGCGCGCCGGATTTGCCAGCGCGGATCTTGACGCCATTCGGCGATATCACCATCCCGATGTAGTCAAAGCACTCTCTCCCGGAGAACTTGTCGTCGGTCGTGATGCGGCTGTAAATGCGATTGCAGCAAACCTCAGGGAGTCGCGACTCGAGTTTGTGGAATCCAAAGTCGAAAGCTCTCTCGTCATGGGCGATTCCGCGGTAAGAATCTTCCATTTTTCGATTCGTGCAACACCCAAGGCCGGAGGCGCTCCAGCAACATTTACCGGGCGGTCAATGATTGTCTACATCCGAACCAAGGACAGCCCTACCGGATGGGCTACGATCCGGGAACTCGTGCAGGCGGCGAAATAGAGTGCACATTTTCCGCATACACTAGACCCATGCTCGACTACGAAATCTCACCGGCGGATGCGTCCGCGCTTGTTCGCGAAAACAAGACCCGTCTCATCGATGTCCGAGAACCGTGGGAATACTCGACCGCGCACATCGAACCCAGCACCTTGATACCGATGGGCGATATTCCAGCGCGCGCGCATCTGGAACTTGATCCCGATGAGCACATCGTGGTGCTGTGTCATCATGGCCAGCGATCGCTGAATGTGACGGCGTGGCTGCGCAACCAGGGATTCGAGAACGTGCAATCGCTGCGCGGCGGAATCGACGCATGGTCGGCTGAGGTTGATCCCAAGGTTCCCAGGTACTAGGTTGTGGGGAAGGACCGACACAGCAGCGTTTTGCCCCCAACGCCTATACTCTCCTTTGTTGATCTTGCTGAAAGGGAGCAAGCCCCATGCCGTCGTCTGCCGTTTCGTTTGCAACTGAAAACCACTCGCGATTTCTGAACGAACTGAAGGACCTTCTTCGCATTCCTTCCATCTCGACGCTGCCCGAACACAAGAGTGATTGCCGCCGGGCCGCCGAATTCCTTGCCGCCGAACTCAAGCGCATCGGGATGGAACACGTCCGGCTGATCGATACCCAGGGCCATCCGCTGGTTTATGCGGACTGGTTGCATGCCGCGGGAAAACCCACCGTGCTGATTTACGGTCACTACGACGTGCAGCCCACCGATCCTATTGACGAGTGGACCACTCCGCCATTCGAGCCGGACGAGCGCAACGGCAACATCTACGCCCGAGGGGCCGTCGACGATAAAGGCCAGGTGTGGATGCAAGTCAAAGCGCTGGAATCACTGATGACCACGAACAAGGGACTGCCGCTGGATGTTCGGGTTCTGTTCGAAGGCGAGGAGGAGGTTGGAGGGGAGGGAATCGCCGAATACGTTGCCTCAAAGCCCGCAGATCTCAAGGCAGACTTCGCGCTGGTGTCGGATACAGATTTCTTCGCTCCCGGTCTGCCCACGTTGTGTGTTGGTTTGCGGGGCATGATCTACACCGAGATCGAAGTCCGCGGCTCCAAAACGGATCTCCACTCCGGATCGTACGGCGGAGCAGCACCTAATCCTTTCGTTGCGCTTGCGCAGATCATTGCGAAACTCAAGGATGAGAATGGACACATTCTCATCCCCGGATTCTATGACGACATCATCCCGCCGAGCCCGGAGGAACTGGCCGCCTGGAAGAGCCTTCCGTTCGATGAAGAGCACTACCGCAAAACGGAGGTGGGATCGAAGCAACTCGTCGGTGAATCCGGCTTCAGCGTTCTCGAACGCACATGGGCACGACCGACGCTCGACGTCCACGGTATGCCCGGCGGTTTTACCGGCGCGGGCGCAAAAACGGTGATCCCCGCAAAAGCGCTGGCCAAGGTGTCCATGCGGCTCGTCCCGGGCATGACGCCGGCAAAGTCCTTTGCCCAGTACAAAGGCTACGTAGAAAAGATCAAGCCGCTGGGTGTCGACGTCGAGGTTCGGGTGATCCATACCGGCGACCCGTGCCTTATTCCGGTGAATAACCAATACATTCAGGCGGCAACGCGCGCGCTGTACGAGGTCTGGCAAAAGGACACAGTCTTCATTCGTTCGGGAGGATCCATTCCTATCGTCGGCGACTTCGATCGCCACCTTGGCTTGCCCAGCGTCATGTTGGGTTTCGGGCTACCCGACGACAACATCCACGCTCCGAACGAGAAGTTCAATCTCAAGAACTTCGAACTGGGCATCCGGTCGCTGATCCGCTTTCTGGAGGAGGCAGGCCATTGAGCCTGCCTCCTCGCGACCCGGCTGACTCGGTGGTTGCGGATGGGTTCGTTCTGGCCGGCGGGCGGTCCAGCCGGATGGGGCAGGACAAAGCACTGGTCGGATTCAATGGGGTGCCGCTCGTCCAGCACGCCGTGGGGATTTTTCGTGCTGCCGGACTCGATCCACGTATCGCCGGAGCACGAGGCGATCTGTCGTCTTTTGCACCCACGCTTGCGGACGATCCTGCCCATCCGGGGCTCGGCCCTCTTTCGGGCATTTCCTCCGCCCTTGAGGGCGGTACTACCCATTTCGCGGTGTTCCTCCCCGTCGATCTGCCGCTTTTGCCCGCGACGCTTATCAGCTACCTGGTCCACCATGCTGAAGTCACGGGATCGGCGATTACGATGCCTTCAATCTGCGGCTTTGTCGAAACCTTCCCGGTAGTCATCGATCGAGCTGCAGGACCCGCTTTGAAAGCGAGCCTTCAGTCCGAGAATCGGAAGTGCCTGACCGCCTTCCAGGCTGCGGCAGATGCGCTCGCGAAGCCGATGTCGGTCATACCGGTGGAGTTGCTCCTTCAGACCGGTCAAGTGGCTGATCCTCGTGGTTTACCGGCGCAAGCCTGGTTCTTGAGCATCAACACCCCGGAGGACCTGGTCCAGGCTGAGGGCCTCCTCGGCCGCCATCTTCATCAGATAAGCTGATCTCGTGGCCTCCTCAGACGACCCCAAACCGAACCCCTCGTCCGATTCCGCGGTTGACCCCGAGGTCCCGGAGATCGCGAGCGATGTGCTGGCCGATATCGTGGGGGATAAGCCCGCTCCCACCGATGAGCAGCCCACGACGTGGCCCCTGATCTCGTTCAGTCACGTTTCGCTGTGGTTCGGAGAGCGGAAGATCCTCGACAACGTGAGCTTTGTTGTTCATCGCGGGCAGACGCTCTGCATCCTGGGCCGCAGCGGCGTGGGCAAGTCCGTATCGCTTCGAATTCTTATGGGCTTCCTGAAGCCCCAGGTTGGCTCTATCCGGGTCGAAGGCCAGGAAATCAATCAATTCACTGAAGAAGAAATGAACGAGGTGAGGAAGCGCATCACCATGGTCTTTCAGAATGGCGCACTCTTCGATTCGCTTACGGTACGGGAAAACGTTGCGTTTCCGCTCCGCGAACGGGGCGGGCAGGAGGAAGACCAGTTCCAGCAGATCGTCGACCGGCTGCTCGGCCTGGTGGGTGCCGAAGATGCTGCGGATGCGCTGCCGGCCAGTTTATCCACAGGGCGCAAACGGGCAGTGGCCATTGCACGCGCGCTGGCGTCGCAGCCGGAAGTGGTTCTTTACGACGAGCCAACCACAATGGTCGACCCTATTATTGCTCGCCGTCTCGGAGGACTGATCAAGCGCCTTAGAGAGCAAGTTGGGTTCACTGCGATCGTCGTGACCCACGACATGCGATTCGCAGAACGCCTGGCCGATACGGTACTGTTTCTCCATGAGGGACGAGCTGCCTTTTTCGGATCGCTCAAGGACTTTCTTGCCTCCCCGGATCCCCATATCCAGCAATTTCTTACGCTCGATGCTTACGTGTTACCTTCGGCATAGGTATTCAGCTTTATTCCAGTGGATTCGCAATGAGATAATTCACTTGAAAGCACTTCCCCTTTCTGGTCAATCTGAGAGGGTATTAGGAAGATAAATGCTGTATGCGCCTGAGCCCCAGCTCGACAGGTGCAGCTAACTGTAATCCTTTTTGCCTCGGTTAAAGCGTCTCCTTCCCCCTGGTTTTTCGAACGGCCAGTTCGCCGGGACGCGCATCAACAAATGGAAGCCATTCAAGCTCTTCTGCCGTCGAAGAGATGGGGTGCATACCGTATTTGGAGAACGAATGCGTGAGGGTCACCGAGTTGCAGGAAGGTCTGGTGTGCCGGATGTTCCATTTGGAGCCCCGGCTCCGAAATGTCATCAGATCGTCACAAGTTCCGTTGTTCGAAAAAATGCTCGAATCCCAGGCAACGCTAATGGACGCAAGAGACTCCAAATAATAGCGCCAAGCGATCTTGATAGAAAGCATTCTGTCCTTGATTCTCAGTTCAACTGAGGAACCATCCCCAGATTCCGGTTGTATCTTTTGAACTCCTGAGCTTTGCGGAAGGCCTATGGCGACATCAGATTTCTGGCAGCGTATCTCTGCTTCGGTGGTTTCACCCGCTGACTGGGTGAACGATGCCACCGTGGTCTCGCCGCGTAGTTCTCAGGGCAAAGTCAAGCTCTGGATGCTCCTGGATTTCCTCACCGTCCTCGTTTCCGCCATCATTGCCACCATTTATGAGCGCCACACCTCCCCGGTGGTGGGCGCGAGGGCTTTCTACAACGGCACATTGTTCAATGGCCGATCGATGTGGATCCTGCTGGGCCTGCTGTGCTGGTTCGCTGTGGCCCTGGTCGTCTCCAGCAGGCGCGTGAACCTGTATTCACCGACCCGGATGAGTTCGTTCCTCCATGAGCAGCGATTGAGTTTCCAGGTGTGCTTCACGTCCGGACTGCTGCTGACCGGAACGCTTTACCTGGTTCGTGCGGAAGACATCCCACGCGGGGTCGTGATCATCACGATGGCCCTGGTCACGATTTCGCTTTCGCTGCGACGGCTGATCTATCGCAGCCTTATGTACCGCAGATTCGAACGCGGCATGGACACACGCAATGTTCTGATTGTCGGCACGGGGCCCGAGGCGCACGCACTGCGCCATCATCTCGAGAGCATTCGTCACCTGGGCTATACGTTCAAGGGGTTTATTGAATTCGCGGGTAACCCTTCCCGCACCACCGTCACAACAGGAGATGTGGTCGGTACGCTCGACACCCTGTTCCAGCACGCACGCAAGCAGTTTGTGGACGAGATCTTCTTCACCACCCCCTGTGAACGGGGCATCGTGCAGGATGTGCTGGAAAAGGCGCGTATGCACGGCGTGGATCTGCGTGTAGTTCCGGACCTATACGACGGACTCGCATGGAACAGCCCGATTGAATATATCGGCCAGTTCCCAACCATTCCGCTGCACCGCGGCCAGGTTCCGGAACTTGGTTTTATGCTCAAGCGCGTCCTCGATGTACTCTTTTCGGGACTCGTGCTCCTGGGGCTCTCTCCCTTCCTTCTTTTCATTGCGCTGGCCATCAAGTTCGAGTCGAAGGGGCCGGTGCTTTACACCTCCGAGCGCATCGGCAAGAAGGGGCGCGTCTTCCCTTGCTTCAAGTTCCGGACCATGGTGAATGACGCGGAAGAACGTCGTGCTGAGATCATGCACATGAACGAGCGGGACGGCGTCCTCTTCAAGGTCACCAACGATCCGCGCATCACCCGCGTGGGCCGCTTTCTGCGCAAATACTCACTCGATGAACTTCCGCAGTTCCTCAACGTTCTTCGCGGCGACATGAGCATTGTGGGACCTCGCCCGCCCATCGCCAGCGAGGTGCTGGAATACAAGCTCAATCATTTGCGTCGTCTCGATGTGACGCCGGGGATTACTGGCCTCTGGCAGGTCCAGGCCCGCCAGGATCCATCGTTTGACAGTTATGTTTCCCTCGACGTGACCTACATCGAAAACTGGAGCCTGTGGCTCGATACCAAGATCATCGTGCGGACAATCGGGGTGGTTATCTCGGGAACCGGCACCTAAATCGTCTGAGGGTGTCATCCCGGGCAGAGCGGCTTTCACCAGGGAAGCGAGGGATCTCTGCATTAAACTGGATGTGTGAAGATCGCACTGGCCCAGATCAACCCTACGGTTGGGGATTTCACTGGGAACCTGGAAAAAATCAAGACAACAGCCCGGGACGCGGCAGGCCAGGGAGCGCGCCTCACGGTCTTCTCTGAACTCGCCATTTGCGGTTATCCCCCCGCCGACTTTCTCGAAAAGCCAAGTTTTCTCGCCCGTTGCCGCAACGCCGTCGAGGAACTCGCCGATGCCACGCGCGACCTGAGCACGGCGATTGTGGTTGGTGTCGCGTTGCCCGCCGCGCCCGATGCAGGCAAGCCAGCCGTCAACGCCGCTGTCCTTCTTGACGGCGGACATGTGCTGTTGGAACAACACAAGCGCCTGCTGCCGTTCTACGATGTTTTCGATGAGCAGCGCTACTTCAAACCGTCGGGTCCGCAGCAGGTTGTGGAACTCGATGGACTGCGCCTCGCCATTTCCATTTGCGAAGATGCCTGGAACGACAAGAACTTCTGGCCGCGGCGTCTTTACTCCTTCGACCCGCTCGAAGAGTTGATGCGGCAGAATCCGGCGATTCACATCAACCTGTCCTCTTCGCCGTTCTGGCATTCCAAGCGCGAGATGCGCCGGCAGATGCTGCGCGCCATCTCCAATCGCGATGGAATTCCGGTGGTCATGTGCAACCAGGTGGGCGGCAACGACAGCCTGATCTTCGACGGTTCCTCATTCGCGATCAACGCCTATGGTGACCTTGTGGCGCAGGCGAAATCGTTTGAAGAAGACCTGGTCATCTTCGATCCGTTCAGCACGGCGGCGCTTCCGGAGCCTCCTGAAGACGAGACCGAGGCGGCTTATCGCGCGCTCGTGCTTGGAACGCGTGACTACGTACGGAAATGCGGCTTCAGCAAGGTGGTGATTGCCCTGAGCGGCGGCATCGATTCCGCCCTGGTTGCAGCCATCGCTACCGACGCGCTCGGCAAAGAGAACGTGCTGGGCATCGGCATGCCCAGTCCCTACTCGTCACAGGGCTCTATCGACGACAGCCGGGCTCTTGCTGCCAACCTCGGCATTCCTTTCCAACTGATCAGCATCAGCGATCTCTTCCACCAGTACACGGAGGCCCTCGATCCGCTGTTCGCCGGGACCAAGCCCGGACTTGCCGAAGAGAACCTGCAGGCGCGCATCCGCGGCAACCTGCTCATGGCGGTCTCCAACAAGTTCGGGTCGCTGGTGCTGACCACCGGCAACAAATCGGAGATGGCCGTAGGATATTGCACGCTCTACGGCGACATGGTCGGCGCACTCGCCGTGATTGGCGATCTGATCAAAACGCGCGTCTATGCGATTTGCCGCTGGCTCAATCGGGATCGGGAGATTGTTCCGCGGGCAATTCTCGATAAGCCACCTTCCGCCGAACTTCGCCCCGGACAGAAGGACACCGATTCATTGCCCCCCTACGAGGTTCTCGATCCCATTCTCGAGGCGTACGTCGAGCGCTATGAAAGTCCGGAGTGCATTGCGCAGAAGAACGGTTTTTCGCTTGAACTCGTCCAACAAGTGGTCCGCCTGGTGGAACGGTCGGAGTACAAACGACAGCAGGCTGCGCCGGTGTTGAAGGTCACTTCAAAGTCGTTCGGCATGGGTCGCCGGTTCCCCATCGCCGTCAAAGTTCAGGTATAAGCTAAACATCAGGGTTCACCCACCGTTTAAGGAGAAATTCATTTGATTCGTAATTCTGTTCGACTGGCCGTAGTGGCAGCGCTGGCCGTGTTTTTCTCGCCCGTCCCTCGCATGATCGCGCAAGACCAGACACCCCAGACACCGGCTGCACCATCTGCTGCTGAGCCGGCGGCGCCCAAGCCTGCCGCTCCTGTTTTTCCGGCGCCAGATCCGGCCGACTTTACGGCGACCGCGCCGACCAAGGACATTGTGAATGCCTTCATGCAGGCGAACCTTGGCTTTGACGCCAACAGCATGTGGCAGGTGCAGGCAATTCAGAAGACGCAGATCACCGGCATGAGCAAGGTGGTAGTCTTCGTCGGCGACAAAAGCGGCAAGCAGCAGCCTTATCGATTTGCGTTCTTCACCACTCCGGATGGGCAGCACATCATCGTGGGCGACCGCATCATTCCCTTCGGTGAACATCCTTTCGCGGAGTACCGCACCCTGCTGCAGCAGAAAGCCAACGGTCCGTATCGTGGTTCGGCTGCGAAGGACCTCGAAATCGTCGAGTTCGCTGATTTTCAGTGCCCGCATTGCAAGGCTGCACAGCCCAACATGGACAAGCTTCTAACCGATTTTCCCAAGGCGCGTATCGTCTTCGAAAACGACCCGCTCCCCAGCATTCACCCACAATCGGTGAAGGCGGCCGAATATGCCGTGTGCGTCGCGAAGATGGCCGGCAATGCGAAGTTTTTTGAATTTGCAGCCGCCGTGTTCGACGGCCAGGACGGTCTGGCGACTGCCGATGGCGCAACCCTTACGCTGAACAGTTCGACCACCAAGGCAGGACTTGATCCCGAGAAGCTTGCAGCATGTGCGGCAACACCGGAGACCAAGGCAACGGTGGATGCCTCATTGGAGTTGAGCAAGGATCTGGACATTAACCAGGTTCCGACATTGGTGATCAACGGCCGCTCAGTTCCCGCCAATGCTCCCTACGAGACCCTGAAGATGATCATCGAATTCCAGGCCAAGCAGGATGGCGTGGCGCAGTAGATTCGAGAGCCTTCAAAAGTGAGAACGGGCATCGCTGAAACCGTGCCCGTTCCAAAAAAACTTTGAATTCTTCGCCGCAACTCTTGTCACGCCTGCATTGGCGGGGGGGCGTTGCCGGTCAGGGCAGCATCTGTCCGCGCTCGATCCGCATCATCGGGGAATGCCCTGCGGCCTGAGTCCCCCGGACCACGTGCGGCGTGACGATGACCATCAGGCTTGCATAATTCTTCTGCGTATTCCTGTCAGTCACGGTGTTCATCCCTGGAATCTCCGTCAATCCCGGCAGTCCGCTCAATTCGCGGCTTTCTTCCCTATCTACCTGGCTCACAATCACCACCGCCGAGCCCTCCTTGAGCCGCACCTTGCTCGAATAGCTGCGATTGTTGAGGATCGGGATGCCGTTGAGCGACGTTGCTCCGAGCGACGAAATGGTGAGGTCAATCGACAGTGCAACATCGCCGCTGCGCGTCACGCTCGGCGTTGCTTTGAATGTCAGCCCAAGGTCCTGGTACTGAACCTGCGGAATGTTCTGCGCACCGGTATTGAGTTGCGAAAGCAGGGAAGTCAGGCTGCTCGAGGTCCCTGCGCTGGTCAGGCCCGGAATATTGACTCCGGTTGTGCCGAGGTTGGAGTACTGTGACGTCGTGATCGGATACTTGGACCCGGTTTTGATGGTTCCTTCTTCGCCATCGGCAAGATGAAGCTGGACCTGGTCCAGTTCGCGCGAATCCGACGAGTTCAGATTGAGATTGAGGGTCGCAGGCCCAGGCGTAAGGCCGGTCAAGGTCAGACCCCCACCAAACAGAATGATCCCGTTCTGAAAAATCGAGTTGGAAACCTGGCCCGACGCCAGCAGAATCCCTAGAATTGCCAGCGTATCGCCGGGAGCCGCCAGCCCCGATGAGATGATCTGCTGCACCAGCGCCTGGTTCTGGTTCAGAATCGATTGCTCCTCGGCAAAGACGTTGAACGCCGTAATCTGCTGCGGGGGCGTCACGCCAGTGTTGCGCTGATTGGTGTGTGCCAGCTGGATGAGCCGGACATCGAGCAGCACCTGGCTCTTGCCGTCGAGCAGTTCGCGCAGGGTCTCGTTAAAGGCATTGAGCCTCGCGGTAGTGGAGCGGACCGTGAGCGTGCCCGGGCCTTGTTGAATAGCCACCTGCTGCATCTGGAACACGTTTTTCGCCATGTTGGCGACCTCGGTCATGTCCTCTTTCGACATGCCGCCCAGGTAGACCGTTTCGAATTCCTCCCGCATATACTGCTGGCGATTCTCGCGCGAGTCCTTCGCCAGCAAAGCGCGGTGGGTATCGAGGGGGACCGTGAAGGAATCGGTGGCCAGGTTCAATGCCTGGATGGCCTGGTCGAACGTGACATTGTCCAACTCAAATCGGATCGGCGGTCCGGTCACACTCTGATCGACGGAGGCTTCGATTCCATAGGTCCGGAAGACTGTCAGGATTAGCTGGCGGCGGTCGGTCTTGAGATGGAAACTATGAGTTCCGGGGGTCGGTTCGAGCCGTGGAGCCGCCGCTAGGGAATCCAGTCCCTCGCCATAGAGCGACTTTGACTGTGTACCCCGGGCATCGGCGGCCATCTCGTGCAGGTGTTCAGCAACTTCGATGTTTCTCGGATCAAGGTCGGCTGCTTTGTTGAGCGCGGACGTCTCAGCTGTTTTGTCCCCGCGGAGGCGGGCCTTGGCGGCCTCCTGGATCAGTTCCGTAACCTGATGACTGCGGGCTACTTCGTTTGCAGCAGCAAAGTTCTGATTTTCCGGATCGAGTGTCGCTGCCTGCTGGTAATCGCGCATGGCCGCTTCATACTTGCCTTTCTCGAAAAGCTTCGTGGCTTCGAGGTAAAGCTTGGTCGCGCGCCGCCGATCCTTGCTGGTCACAACCCTCAACGGCTGCTTGTCGTTGGACTGATCGTTGGCAGCGTTTGCTGCCGCGGCTGGCGAGTTCGGCGGCGACTGCGCAGGCGCCGGGGACTGCTGAGCCCAAGCCAAGCTCGTCATCACGCAAGCGATGCAGGCTACCGCGCATTGCAGGCGGCTCATGCTTCGCCTCGCGCAACTGAAAGCAGCTCTGCAAGCGTCGTGGCGCAGACTTCCGGTTTGTGCTCCATCAGTTCGTCAAATGAGAAAATTCCGGTGGCGACGGCAATTACGGGGAGTCCATTGGTATGTGCCGCTTCAATATCTCGCGGTGTATCGCCCACTACGCAGACGCTGGCTGCCGCTCCGGCGAGTTCGCGTGCCTTTTGTGCAGCGTTCCCGATCAGCTCGGAGCGAAGCAAGAAGTGGTCGCTGAATCCGCCGAAGCGGAACCACTCGCGAATACCTGACCGCTCGATCTTGATCCAGCCGATCATCTCGAGGTTTCCGCTGGCCACGCCCAGGGTGGCGCCGCGATCTGCCAGATACCGTAATGTCTCTTCCACGCCGGGCATCAGGACTGGCTGCAATTCGTGCCGCCGGCCGGCCACGCTATCGCACATGCCGAGAAGAATGGCTCCGACCTGCTGTTCCACCACTTCTGAGGGAATTCCGGCCCGTTCACAGGCCTCGCGCAGAATTGCAGTATCGGTGTTCCCGGCCAGCGAGACCCCCTCCATCGAAACCTCGAATCCGGTCACCTCGCGGACGGAGATCGCGAGGCTCTCGAAATGCACACGATCGCGGCTCCGCAAAAGGGTGCCATCGATGTCGAACAGATAGGCATCCTGTTCGTCCCATGCAAATCCGCTCTTGACTTGAGTTCGCGCCTGTTTGTCCGGTTGAATGGTTTTCATGCTAATGCGGAGCCTGACTACCGTGTTTCCAGAGTATCCGCAATCAGGGCTTCATGCGCTCAAATCAGCGCACCTGAGAATCTCTTTCGAACCCGGATGGACATGGCAGCACCGGGTACGTGCTAACCCTGGCGAATACCCTGGCGAGTAGCTCCGAATATAGGACGTTCACTGCGAGGCGGACGCTTGAGGCCGGCGCGAATTTCCGCAAGGCTAATGCCCAGTTCGGCCATGGTGCGGCTCAGCGTGTTCCGGTGGATGCCCAGCTCTTCTGCGGCCTTGCACTGGTTGCCCTTGTTGGCTGCCAGGACTTCCCGCAGATACTGTCGTTTGAACTCCTTCACCGCATCCTCGTAGCGGATGCCGGTGGAATGCATCTGTGTCACCAGGTTGTCCAAGTCTCGTCTCACGTCAACCTCTTGCTCTATTAGATTGCCACAACCAACAGCTTTTTTGAGCCTCGGAAAAAATCATTTGCCCTGGCCCTCGTGCAGCCATGCTGGAGACTCCTCTTCCAGGGTGTGCAATTCCTTGCGCACGCGGTCTGCAAGACGCGCCGGGGTCACACGAACGCTCACATGAAGTGCACCGAAGAAATATCGTGGCAGCCTTGCTTCCGTCAACCATTGAGTTTGCGGAAAGAAAGCAACCGTAACGAGGATGCACAATGTGACGAATACCATTCCCTCAATAAATCCGAAGACGGCGCCCGCCAACCGGTCAAGGCAACCCAGTCCGACCTTCTCGAACATCTTGGCCAGCAGCGATCCCAGAATGGCTGCCACCGCCATGACCAGGAACGCGATCACCAGAAATGCAATTGCATTTGCGACCTCGACTGACTTCACCATGGGCTTGAGAATCGCAGCCAGCCGCCAGTAGTTCCACGCCGCCAATGCGAGCCCCAGCACCAGTCCTGCGAGGGAGAATGCAGACCGGAAGAAGCCGCGCGCAATCCCGCCCAGCACGGCTGCAGCGACCACCACCACGATGATCCAATCAACCAGGGTCATCTTTCCACCATTTACGAAAGATCGAGATTGCGGCCGGTGAGCCGTCGAAATGCTTCAAGGTATTTTTGAAGTGTACGCTCGACCACCTCATCGGGAAGTCCAGGAGCGGGGGCCTGTTTGTTCCAGTGGATACTCTCAAGATAATCGCGGACAAACTGTTTATCGAAGCTGGGCTGCGGTCCGCCGGGCTTCCACGCCGATCCCTCCCAGAATCGTGATGAGTCTGGCGTGAGCACTTCGTCGGCCAGAACGATTCCGTCATTGGTTCTGCCGAATTCAAACTTCGTGTCGGCAAGAATGAGTTCGCGCGATTCGGCGTGCCTGCTTGCTTTCTCGTAGATTGCCAGGGTGAGCCGCCGCAACTCCTTGGCTACATCTACCCCGACTGCGCTCTCGACGGCCGCAAAGGAAATGTTTTCATCGTGTGTGCCGTCCTGACTTTTGGTAGATGGCGTGAACAAAGGCTCGGGCAGCTGCGATCCGTCCTGCAGGCCGGCAGGCAATCCTATGCCGCAGACGGTTCCACCTGCCTTGTATTCCTTCCATCCCGAGCCGGCGATATACCCGCGCGCAACGCATTCCACGGGAAACATCTGGGCGCGTTTTACCAGCATTGACCGGCCTTCCAACTGATCGGAATATGCACGCAGTTCGGAAGGAAAATCTTTGACCTCAGTCGCGATCAGATGGTTCGGAACGATGTCGCGTACGAGGTCAAACCAGAAGAGCGAAATCTGGGTCAGAATCTTACCCTTGCCGGGAATGCCGGTGGCGAGCACATGATCGAAAGCCGAGATCCGGTCTGTTGCTACCAATAGCAGGGAATCGCCGACTGCATAAAGGTCGCGCACCTTGCCTCGGCCGATCAGCGGAGTGGCGCCCAAATCCGTCTTCAGGAGAGTTGTCATCTCAAGGGATACCTCAGAGAAACTGTGCGATACAACGAAAGTGGCATCGCAGAGCAAGTCGAATTATCTCGCCGTGAAACTCCGATTTTCTGGCCCGCCGCCCCCTTTGTCAAATTGCTCATGTCTAACAAATTGACTGGTGCGAAAACGAAAATCGGATTCTGCCGGCTTTCCCACAAACCCCTGTGACGGCCGTCACGGAGTCAGATTCGAAACTGGGCGAAACTCCAATTGTCGCCAAGGTTCGGGAGCTCGTTAGAAGGTTCCTTTGAGCCGGGTGGTACGAGGCAGCAGTGGAAAGGGGAAGCCGCGGCTAGCTTCGTTTTATTGGGATCGCCAGTAGCCGCGTACTACCGACCTCCAGTGCCGGCTACTGGTCCCCGTCTTCATCTTGTGATTTGCATGCAAGCGCCTCCGAGGCGAAGATTTCCTTCGGGGGCGATTTTTTGCGTCAGCTCGATTTTCATCACACGTCATTGTTCATGTGCATCCTTGTCACTTCCGGGGCATTGCATCCCACGTATTATTTCCCGACGTTGGAAATGCTGTCAGTCCTGAATGTCTCCAAATTCTGAACACGAGGGGCAAACGATGCGCAATACAACTCGATTCCGCAAATTCTCTCTGCTTACACGTTCAACCCTGATCCTTGCGTTGACCTTTGCCTGTTCGATGGCATTGGCGCAGGTAAAGAACTACGCGCACATTGTTGTGTTCGGCGACTCTCTCTCGGACACCGGGAATGTGGCGCATCTGACTGCACAGAAATACTACGGCCTTCGGATTCCGGGTCCGCAGTTTGGCTACACGGACGGCCGCTTCACGGATGGTTTTGACACGACGCCTGCCGCACGCGACGATGTTGGTGTCTGGATCGAGCAATTGGCAGCTTCTATGCCATTGAAGCCGAGAGTACAGAGTTCCCTCGACGGAGGAACGGACTACGCTTATGGGTTCGCTTTCACTGGCACCGGAACCACGACGCTGGGGTTCGGTGCCGACGCTAACTCCCCTTGGGTGAACGTGGACAACATGGGCCAGCAGATCACGACGTATCTGGACACAAATCCAAAAATCGACAGCAGCACGCTGTTCATCCTCTGGGGAGGAGCTAACAATCTGAACTATGCGAAGTCGCCGGCTGACGTGGTGAAAGCCGCAACCGATGAGACGCTGGACATTCAACAGCTGGTCGATGCCGGGGCGACACAGTTTCTTGTTCTCAATCTCCCTCCGATGGGCTTGATCCCCCGGGTCAATGGTTCACCTGCAAATTCCGCCCAGGCGAATGCATTGTCCGGGCTGTTCAATTCATGGCTCGATACCGGAATCTCAGTGCTGCACGATTTCTACGGCAACCGCCACCTTGTGATCCATCGGCTAGATGTCTATTCATTGTTCAACCAGGTTGTCGCGGATCCCGGCAAGTTCGGTCTTTCGAACGTCACCTCATCATCGCGCACCGATGGCCAAGTCGATGCGAATGTCAACCCGGACGCTTACTCTTCTGGGATGATCTTCACCCCACCACGGGGGGGCACAAGATTCTTGCGAATGCGGCTTTGAAGGCGATGACCTTGCCGCAGTGCACTTCATACGGACTGCGGGCTTGTGCTGCAGGCATCAGTCACTGACTTCGCCGCGGTTGAGAGTCGTAAATGAGGGCTGAGCGGATCGTTCAGCCCTCATTTATTCAGGAGGCGCCAGCGTTCTGATCTCAGCGCATTGGGCCGTGAAAGCCGGCGTATCCTCCCGGTCGGGTCGCAGGACTCGGGTCGCTCAAAGCGCCGGACAACGGAAGCAAAAGGAGACCAGGGGAACGGAAAACGAGGAAAGGAGCACAGAAGAGATGGTCGAAGCAGAGGCGCAGGGAAAACATCAAAAGATTCAAATTGTGCAGCACAGTTTTGCAGGCGGCCTTTGGCTCGCCGCGTGGCTTTTCACGATTGGATACCTGCATCTGAGTTTCTGGAAGGGAGCCCTGGCAATCGTAATCTGGGCGTACTATCTTGGCTTGCACTTCAGTCCGGGCCGATAACGTGTAGCCGGTAGCCTGTCCCTGTCGCACAATTCACAATCCTCTTTCCTCTCCTGCCTGGTCCGGCTACTATTTCGTTGCTTCCTTGTCTCCGCTCGCAGAGCGTCGAAGCTGTCCCTTTGGAGGTCAACCAGTGCAAAGCCATCTCACGTTCCAGGAATCGCTCCGGTTCAGAGTTCTCCCACTCATCACATTGTTTGCCATCGGCCTTGCTACCGCCTCGGCCTATGCCAATGACTACGCACACATTGTCGTGTTCGGCGACTCGCTCTCCGATACCGGCAACATGGCTCACTTATCTGAAGCCAAGTATGGGGTCCGCATCCCAGGCCCGATTGCCGACTACACCGACGGCCGTCTCACCGACGGCTACGATACCCTTCCTGCAGCGCAAAAGTATTTTGGTGTCTGGATCGAGCAACTCGCAGCTTCGATGCCAACCCACCCTGAAGTGAAGAACTCGCTCGATGGAGGAACCAACTACGCCTATGCATTCGCATTCACCGGCTCGGGCACCACGGTCTTGACCTTCGGTCCCAATAACTCGCTCTCTGTCAACATCGAGAACATGGGAAAGCAGGTCTCGGACTATCTCGCCACCAAGCCGAAGATAGACAGCAACACACTCTTCGTTATTTGGGGAGGCGCTAACGATCTCCTCAACGCCAAGTCGGCGGGTGACATCGTGAATGCCGCGATCCAGGAGACACTCGACATTCAGCGCTTAATTGAGGCGGGCGGAACGCAATTTCTGGTTCTCAATCTGCCACCGCTGGGTCTGACTCCACGACTCAATGGTTCGCTCACGACTTCAATCCCGGCGAATGCAGGAGCCGCGCTGTTTAATTCCTGGCTCGCCACAGGGCTTTCAGTATTGCGCGACTTCTATTTTGTCCGCCGTGTTGCGTTCTTCCAGGTAAACGTTTTTAAGCTGTTGAACCAGATCGCGAAGTCGCCTGGTACTGTCGCGCTGACAAACGTCACGGACGCTTCGCAGGGCAATTTCAGCGTCGATCCCGACACGTATCTCTTCTGGGATGATCTTCACCCCACAACCCGCGGCCACAACATTCTCGCTGGTGCGGCAATGAAGGCGATAACTTCGCCGCAGTGTCTGCCTTTTCTGTTGGGCTGCGCCGCAACTCGATAACGATCCCGCAGTTCCGAACCCGCCGACAGCAAAAGAGGGTTGGCTCGAAGGCCAACCCTCTTTTTGGCCTCTCTGGCCGCTATCTTTACGCAGTTGCGCGTTGTTGCTGCTGTTCGTGACCGCCCAGCTTCACGCTGACTACCTTCGAGACGCCCGGCTCCTGCATGGTTACGCCGTAGATCATGTCGGCTGCATGCATCATGCGCTTGGAGTGCGTAACGAGCAGGAACTGCGTGTCGTTGCTCAATGTGCGGAGTAGATCGGCGAGCCGGCCGACGTTAGTCTCGTCGAGGGCGGCATCCACTTCGTCGAGCACGCAGAAGGGGCTCGGCTGGAACTGGAAAATACCAACCAGCAGGGAAACGGCTGTTAGCGCCTTCTCGCCGCCCGAGAGCAGTAGCACGTTCTGCAGCTTCTTGCCGGGAGGTGATGCGACAATCTCCAGACCGCTCTCCGCCTGGTTCTCCGCATCGGTGAGCCGCAGGAATGCCTGCCCGCCGTGAAACAGCTTGGTGAACACCTGGCCGAAGTTCTCGTTGATCCGGGCAAAGGCCTCGTCGAACTTCTCCCGCGAGATCTGGTCGATTTCTTTGATCGTCTGTTGCGTGTTCTCGATCGACTCCATCAGGTCCGTGCGCTGGGTCTCAAGGAAGCTATGCCGTTCGGCGGTTTCCTTGTACTCCTCAAGCGCCATCATGTTCACAGGACCCATCTGCTCAAGCTTTTGTTTCAGGGTGCGGCAGGTCTCCTCTTCCACCGCCAGCGGCTCATCGGCGATTCGGACAATCTCCTCATCGGTGCGCAATACCGAAGCCTCGGCATTCACTTCCGTCAGGCTGCTGCCCTCGAGGTGCTCCAGGTCGGACTTTAGCTTCGCCTGCTGACTCGAGCGTCCGCTGCGATTTTCGCGTAACTGGTCGAGCGCTGCACGCCCCGCCTTGAGCTGCGTCTCCATCTCCGCAAGCTGATGGCGAATCTCCTGCGCCTGCGCTGCAATGGCCTCAGCCTGCGCCATTGCTTCGGCCTTCAAGGCAGTCAACTCCTGCTCGCGCTGTGCCAGTTCGGCGCTCTCCCTGATGCGCTGCTCGCGCTCTGCTTCAGAGGCGGCGCGCTGCTGTTCGATCGCCAGCACACGCCGTTCAAGATCGGAATGAAGGCGGTCGATTCGCTGGAAGGCCGCTTCCGCTCCGCGCCGCCGTTCTTCCAGCCCGGCCAATTCGGCGGTCAGCTTCGCGGCTTCGTGCTGCAGCGTCTCACGCGTCTGTCGCATGACAGCGAGTTGATTCTGCTGCTGGTCAAGCGCCGCTTCGGCGGTTGCACGCTCTGCTTCAAGCCGCACCGTCTCTTCGCGCTTTTGCTCGATAACCACGTGCTTGGCATCGCGTGCTTCTTTATTGCGCTGCGCCTGCGTCATCCAGTCCTGAAGCCGTCGCTCGATGCGTTGCGCTTCATTCTCCATCTGCTTCAGAGCCGCGCCCTGGTTGGCGGCATCACTCTCCGCCTGGCGTCGCTCTTCATCACGCGTTTCGAGTCGCGCCGTCAATTCCTCAATCTGTCGCGTCAGCGCTGCAGCTTCCAGGTCGGCCTGGGCCAGGTCGCGCTCAATCGCCCCAAGCCGCATCTCGGCCTCGCGGAGATCGCGCTTGAGTGCCAGAGGACCAGCGGTTACTGGCTTTCCCCCGGTGACGGTCGCGTTGTGGAAACATTCTCCTTCGGGAGTGAGGAAGTAAGCGTGCGCATAGTCGTTGGCCATGGATTGCGCCAGCTGCGTGGTCTCTACCAGGTAGCCGTCGCGCAGTTTGGGCAGAATCGTTTCCAGCGAATGACCGAAGCCGTTCAACAGCCGTACCTGCTCGCGCAGCGGAGTTACGCCCGGCGCATTGATCTTCTCGGTAGATCCATTCGATCCACGATCGGCGCTGTGTTCGGGATGGATGAGAAAGGTCGCGCGGCCATCCACGCTGGTCTTCAGCACGCGAACGCCTTCTTCGGCTGCATGCCAGCTTTTGACCACCACGTAGTTCAGTTCGTCGTGCAGGAACTCGTCGACCACACCCTCATGCTCTCCGCTGACTTCGATGAAATCCGCCAGCGTCCCGACCGGCGTCGATCCGTTTTGCAGTGCGCCCGGACGCAGAAGCTTGCGAACCGTTTCGGTGGAGTAGCTGTGGTCGCGGATCAGCGATTGCAGGGAATCGCGGCGGCCCACAATCGTTGCCTGTTCGCTGCGGAACTTGTTGGCCCGCGCACGAACCAAGCCTTCTTCAGAACGTCGTGCCTGCAGGGTCTCACGCAGTTCGACAATCTCGACCTCGAGTCGCTTCAGGGTTTCCGCAGCCGACTCGAAGTTGAGGCGCGCCTGCCCGCTTTGCACACCCAGGCTTTCCTGCTCGTTGCGGGCCTGGTTCATCTCCGCGTTCAGACGTTCAGCCTCGCGTTCCAGCGCCGCCAGGCTCTCTTCAGCCTGCGCCGTGCTGTTGCGCGCGTTGCCCGCAAGCGTCAGCAAGTGCATCGCGTGGCGGCGATCCCCTTCAAGCTTGCGTTCCACGTTGAATACTTCGTCGGACGCAGTCCGCGCCTCATGCTGCTTCTCCGAGACTTTCTGGTGGAAGGCCTGGGCTTCGCCCGCGGCCGTCTCCAGAAATGCCTTCTGCTGCTGGCGCTCTTCGGCGATCGTGCCTAGCTGCGTCTGGGTCTGCTCCAGTTCCCCCGCCGCAGCTGCCATTCGCGCTTCCAGTTCGCTGACGCGCTCGGCATTGCTACGCTCCCGCGCGGCTGCCCGTTCCAACTCAACAGCAGATGCGTTGGCGCGGTTCTGTGCGTCCTGTGCTCCGCGGTCGAGCTCGTATCCGCGCTCGGTCAGTACATGCTGGTTTGCTTCGGTGGTCTCAATTTCTGTTGCGCCGGTGGCGATCTGCTCTCCCAGCGCGGCGATTTCCTGTACCAACCGCGCCTGCTCGGCGTCCATCAGCGCCATGCGGCTGGCCAAGACCACGCGCAACCGCCCACGAAGTTCATCGCGAACCTGCGCAAACCGTTCGGCCTTCGATGCCTGCCGCTTCAGGCTGTTCATCTGCCGCGTGACTTCCTCGAAAATGTCGTCCACGCGCGCGAGGTTCTGCTTCGAACTTTCGAGGCGCAGTTCCGCCAGGCGCTTCTTCGTTTTGAAGCGCGTGATCCCCGCAGCTTCTTCTATGATGGCGCGGCGGTCGTGTGGCTTCGAGCTCAGCAGCTGCCCGATTCGTTCCTGGCCAATGATGGCGTAGCTCTCCGGGCCCAGGCCCGTTCCCATGAAGATGTCCTGGATGTCGCGAAGCCGGCAAAGTTTTCCATTCAGCAGGTATTCGCTCTCGCCGGTCCGGAACAGGCGTCGGGTGATGACAATCTCGCCCTTCTGCGGAGTCCGAGTGAACTTGCGGCGACGAATCTTCAGCACCACCGGCTGGGGCCCGCCAGCGCTCGCCTCGGCTCCTGCGGAGATTTCTGGCGGAGCCTGTGCGGCTGCTGGATAGCCTTCTTCGTCTTCCAGCGCCTGCCCCGGCTGCTCTTCCGCGATAATCTCTTCGGCTTCGGCTGCCTTCTGGCGTCGGAGTGCTTCTTCGTCCCAGTCGACCGGACCCTCATGGTCGATGGTGACCTCCGGCTCAACCGGAATGGGTCCGTCGTATGCCTCGGGGTCCACCATCGTGATGGTGACTTCGGCCATGCCCAGAGGCTTACGG
The DNA here is from genome assembly GCA_036495975.1 of Occallatibacter sp. Taxonomy (GTDB): domain Bacteria; phylum Acidobacteriota; class Terriglobia; order Terriglobales; family Acidobacteriaceae; genus Telmatobacter. The sequence goes on from DASXLY010000057.1 coordinate 242,520, forward strand.
TCGCGCGTGCCGGCGAAGATTACGTCCTGCATGCTGCCGCCGCGGAGACTCTTGGCGCTCTGCTCCCCCAGCACCCAGCTGACACCATCGAGAATGTTCGACTTGCCGCACCCGTTTGGACCGACCACAACAGCAATGCCTGTTCCCGGAACGGTCAACTCCGTCCGGTCGCAAAAGCTCTTGAAGCCGAGGATGTGGATTTTTTTCAGTTTCAGCATGCTCTCTCCGGGTCAACAAAATACGAACGGGATCACCGAAGTCAGCACCGGGGGAACCAATTTGCCCGATAAGCCATCGAGGCTTATCAGAATGGCGGACCGGCGCGGACTTCACGCCTGAAAGGGGAACTTCCGGGGTCCCCGGCGACGAATCGTGGTCGCTGGGGTGGTCGGTAGTCCCTCTCCGATTACAGACTCTATGGACCTAAAAAGTAAGGGTCAATGTGCCGAAGGGGTTCTTTTGTGGATAAGGGGTCCCCAATCCCGCTTTTTCGATTATTTTAGGCTTTTTTCGGAAGTCATGGGAGTTTTACTGAGTTTAACCCGACTTTTCCACAGACTGAGTTTCAACAGATTTTAGAGGAATTGTGCAACAGAGCCGGCACCGATGTTCCACCCGAATGCCCCGAAAAAGGTGCGAGAATCTCTCAATTTCCACGCGGCCTGGTGCCGAAATTGACGGCCTTCCGGATCACCTTTTCAATCGCCCGCAGCGCCTGGGGCCTCGGAAACCCCGGCCGGCTCACCAGCCGAATCGTCCGGCTCGACTTACCGGCCAGCGCGATCAACACGACCCCCCTCTGTCCGAGCGATTCCGCGGCCAGGGCCGGAATCAGCGTGGCCCCGTATCCCGCCGCCACCAGGTTCACCAGGGTCTCAAGGGTCGCAGCCTGCATCGCGCCTTGCATTCCACCTCGGATGTGGGTGTGTCCATGCCGCATTCCACAGGCCGTTAGCGCCTGGTTCGCAAGACAATGCCCGTCAGCCAGCACCAGCAACTCGTCCGAGAGCGCATCTTCATCGACCCTCTTCCTCCCCGCCAGCCGGTGATTCCGTGGCAGCGCAGCCAACAGCGGCTCTTCGAACAATTCGATCTCCGTGATCTCCGGCGCATCGGTCTCGGTCGCGAGCAATGCCGCATCCAGTTTGTGATTGCGCAGATTCTCCACTAGCGCCCGGGTCTGGTCCTCCCACAACTCGATGGTCAGCCCTGGATACGCCTGCTTCAGCGGCTTCAGGATCAGCGGCATCAAGTATGGAGCCAGGGTCGGAATGACTCCGAGTCTGAGCGGTCCAACCATGGGATCCCGGGCCGCCCGCGCCACCGAGTGTATCTGTGCGGTCTCAGCCAACGCACGTTGCGCATGTGCCAGGATCTGGCTACCTACGGGCGTTAGAGCTACGCGTTTGTTGGTCCGCTCCAGCAGCGTGACGCCCAGCTCATCCTCGAGCTTTTTAATCTGGCTGCTCAGCGTCGGCTGGCTCACGTTGCACGCCTGCGCCGCGCGTCCAAAATGCCGCTGCTCCGCAATTGCAACCAGGTACCGCAATTCCTGAAGATTCATTGCCCGACTCCGCGAGAAGTTCGAAGTTCTGAGAACTTTCAACTGTTAACTCATCATAGACTGCATCAATCATCATTGTAGAAACAATTCATTTGCATGATGATCGGGTCGCGCACTATCGTTGAATTCAAACGCGAAGCCTGTCTGTCGGGACTCTCCCGAAAAACTCCTCCACCCAACCAAGATCGAGAAGCGCACCAAAAATAGGAGCAATCATGTCCAGCGAAGCAAAATGCCCTGTTGCGCACGGCAACGGCAATGGCCAGATGCGACAGTTGGCCGGCAAAACCAACCGCGACTGGTGGCCTGACCAACTGAATATTGCCATTCTTCATCAGAACTCCTCGCTCTCCAACCCGATGAAAGCGGAGTTCGATTACGCCCAGGAATTTAAGAGCCTTGACCTCAATGCGGTCGTCAAGGACCTGCAGGCCGTAATGACGGATTCGCAGGAATGGTGGCCGGCCGATTTCGGCCACTACGGGCCGCTCTTCATCCGTATGGCCTGGCACTCCGCGGGAACCTACCGCATTCACGACGGACGCGGCGGCGCCGGACGCGGTTCGCAACGGTTCGCCCCGCTGAATAGCTGGCCCGACAACGTGAATCTCGACAAGGCGCGTCGGCTGCTCTGGCCAATCAAGCAGAGGTATGGCCGCAAGATTTCGTGGGCGGACCTCATGATCCTGGCCGGTAACGTAGCCCTTGAGTCGATGGGTTTCAAGACCTTCGGCTTCGGCGGCGGTCGTGCAGACATCTGGGAGCCCGAAGTCGATACAGATTGGGGTCCGGAAACCAAGTGGCTAGGCGACGAGCGCTATAGCGGAGACCGCGATCTGGCCAATCCGCTGGCTGCTGTCCAGATGGGTCTGATCTATGTGAATCCCGAAGGCCCCAACGGCAATCCCGATCCGAAAGCTGCTGCGCATGACATCCGCGAGACCTTTGCTCGCATGGCAATGAACGATGAAGAGACGGTGGCGCTGATCGCCGGCGGCCATACCTTCGGTAAGACTCACGGCGCCGGCCCCGCGAGCCATGTCGGTCCCGAACCTGAATCCGCACCGATTGAGCAGATGGGCCTGGGATGGAAGAGCGACTTTCACAGCGGTGTTGGCCGCGACGCTATTGGCAGCGGTCTCGAAGTCACCTGGACAACTACGCCGACCAAGTGGAGCAACAACTTCTTCATCAACCTCTTCGGCTATGAATGGGAGCTGACCAAGAGCCCGGCGGGAGCTCATCAATGGAAGCCCAAGGGCGATGCTGGCGCGGGCACGGTTCCGGATCCCTTCGACACGTCGAAGCGTCACGCGCCAACCATGCTGACCACGGATCTATCCCTGCGCGAGGATCCAATTTACGAGAAGATCTCACGCCGTTTCCTCGAACACCCCCAGGAGTTCGCGGACGCGTTCGCCCGTGCGTGGTTCAAGCTGACACACCGCGACATGGGTCCGATCACCCGCTACCTTGGCCCGCTGGTTCCAAAAGAGCAGTTGATCTGGCAGGACCCGGTTCCTGCTGTCGATCATGCGTTGATCAATGAAAAGGACATCGCAGCGTTGAAGGCGAAGGTCGTCGCATCCGGCCTCTCGATTTCACAACTGGTCACCACTGCATGGGCGTCGGCTGGAAGCTTCCGCGCCAGCGACAAGCGTGGTGGCGCAAACGGCGCCCGCATCCGTCTCGCTCCGCAGAAGGACTGGGAAGTCAACCAGCCGGCAGAACTCGGCAAGGTGCTTGCGAAGCTCGAATCCATCCAGAAGGACTTCAATGGCTCTCAGTCCGGCAAGAAGATCTCGCTTGCCGATCTTATTGTTCTCGCCGGATGCGCCGCCGTCGAAGCTGCCGCGAAGAAAGCGGGCCACAACGTTAAGGTCCCGTTTGCTCCGGGCCGCAGTGACGCCTCGCTGGAACAGACGGACGCGGCATCCTTCGCCGTGCTCGAACCGGCGGCAGATGGATTCCGCAACTATGTTCGCAAGGGCCTCGAGGGGCATGCGGCGGAAATGCTGATCGACCATGCCCAGTTGCTCAGCCTCACGGGTCCTCAAATGGCAGTCCTCATCGGCGGTCTGCGTGTTCTGGGCGCGAACTACGGACACACGCAGCATGGCGTCTTCACCAAACAGCCTGAGACTCTGACCAACGACTTCTTTGTTAACCTGCTCGACATGCACACGAAGTGGGAAAAGTCAGACAAGTCCGCGGGCGTACTGGAAGGGCGTGATCGCAAGACGGGTGAGATCAAGTGGACAGCGACGGTCTGTGATCTGATCTTCGGCTCAAATTCCCAACTCCGTGCTATCTCTGAGGTCTACGCCAGCAACGATGCGCAGAAAGACTTCGTGAACGACTTCGTCGCTGTCTGGAACAAGGTGATGAATCTCGATCGGTACGATCTTTTGCAAAAAGGAAAGGTCGAAGCTATCGCGGCAAACGTCGATACAATCGCGCAGCCTATAGTTGGCGACTAACCCGAAGTCGGCGATTCTCCTTCCACAATCTCGGGCTGGGACGCTCCCGCGTTCCAGCCCGAATCGCTTTCTCCGCAAGATTTTCTGCTGTGCGACCCTGAAGAACTCGTGTATGCTTCGTCATCCTCCGATTTGAGAATTCCAGGAGCCTAACGATGAGCAAGTCTACCTTTCGCCGGGCCCTTGCATTGGTTCTTTGCGCGGTTCTTTTGCCCATCAACACTCCGGCCAAGGCGGACAGCTTTCAGAAGACGGGGAGGAGATTGTTGCCGGAATTGCCGCCGTGGGTGCAGCCATCGTAGTGGTCGCGATCATCCTCGTGGTTCATTACAAACCCGCTACTGTGAAAGGCTGCGTGGCCTCTGGGCCCAACGGACTTGAACTCACCAACGGCAGTGACAAGCTGACCTACGAACTTACCGGGGCCACCTCTGACATCAAGCCCGGGGAGATCGTCAAGGTGAAAGGTAAGAAGAAGGCCGGCAAGGGGAGTGCGCCGTCAACCTTCACAGTGAAGGAACTTAGCAAGGACTATGGAGCTTGTCCCGCCACGAAATGAGTGATCTGCATAGGGGCGAGTGAAATGCTCCGGGACCACTCTTCTCTGCTCTCTCCGCATCCCACTCGATAGAGCGAGGGAGGTGTGAAGCATGGGCATTCTGAATACAGTGCAATCGATGGCGGCAGGTCCTGCAGCAGGCACACACCAGAAGGTTGCCAGCGCGCTGATGGAAGAACTGGGTCAGACTACATCCGGCACTCCGGGACTTATTCAGTCGTTTCAGCGCAATGGAATGGGCGCACACGTGGAGCAATGGATGCAGGGAAACATCCAGCCGAATTCCACCGCCATTGAAAACGGGCTCGCAGACACCAGTCTCATCGAGCGCATTGCAGAGCGAACCGGACTCTCGCACGGCACGGTTCGCGGGGCGCTTGCCCTCATCGTCCCAGTGCTCATTCACCATGTCGTTTCGAACGGCTATGTGAGCACCACCGGCGAGGTGCTCAAGCCGCAGACGGAATCGGGAAGCGTTCTACAGTCGATCCTTCCCCGCATCGTTTAAAACCGATTCGCAAGCTAGCTGGAGCCCGCTGCCGTTGGCGTAATCGTGGTTTTCACCGTCCACCAGCTGGCCTGAACGTCAGAGTCGCAAAATTCATTTGCCCTTCTGAAACGGTGTGCACCGTGAGTACGTTTCGTCCCTTTTCAAGATGAATGCGGGCCAAATCACGGGCCACGTTCCAGTGATGCCATTGCCGCCATGCCACCGGATCAGCAGCATCGTAGGTTGATGCGACGGTTAAAGGTCCGGTGGCCGCCTCGCCGTTGACGTCCAACGAAATTGTTCCGCCACGATTCGAAGTGTAGAGAAGGTCGGTGGAATAGTCGTCGGTAGCTCCGACATCGACACTGAGATTGAACCACTCGCCAGGAACCGTCCAGCCCACGTAGAGCATGCCCACGGGTGGCACGACTTTATCGAAAGGATTGTCATCGATCTTCGGATCGAGCCCGAACTTGGTATAGGAGGTATCGACGCCCTCGTTCATCCGAAATTCGTTGAGATACGATCCGTTCGCCGGATTCAGCGCGCCACTGCCATTATTCTTTGCGTCGGAGTCGTGATAAGCCACGCCCTCGCCACCCAGGTCATAGTAGGCGCACATCACGGAGCCGGGAATATTTTGCGGCCCAGCGTTGTATTTGCTGTCGTGGAATGGCGTGCCCTTGTAGCTGCTGAGAAAGTCATTCCTTCGAGTCTCCGTAGCAGCCAGGAGCAGCACAAGAACCGGAAGGGAGAGACAACAAGAGAACAAACGCACATTCACGAGGATTGGGCCTCCGGCGCAGGGTGCGCTTCACAGCATCCCAATATTATTTGAAACAGGAGGCATCTTGCCGCCGGACACACAGAAATCGAGAAGGCCGGATCGTTGCGATCCAGCCCCTCGAAACAATTCCGGAATGTGCATCGCTCTACTATTACGGGGTAAGTGTCCAGGTAAAGTCACCCCCGGTGCAGCGCAGATCGCGCGGCCCGAACGTCAGAACCGAGCCATTGGTAAAGGTGGCCTTGGCGTAGACCTCAGCTACCCCTTGAGTGATGTTCGGCAGAAGGTCGCCCCATGGGCCCAAAGCTCCCGCAGCCTGCCCATCAAAATAAAACGTGATGTAATACGGGGTCCGATTGTCGACATGGATGTTGCAGGTCCCATTCAGTCCCCTCGATTTTGGACCGCCTTTGCTTGCGGGCGCGGGAATCTTCGAGTTTTCCGAGTTGTTAAAGCTGTTGCTCTTGATATGCGGGTCGCTGGCGCCCGCTTTCCCTTTCACGCCGTTCGTCGAAACGTTCTGAGCTGCAAGGGGAATGGAAACCAGAACCGCAACGCAAACCATCGCGGCACATGATGCAAACTTGTTCATCGTTTTCTCTCTCCTTCTTTCCGGCCGATCGCAACTTCTTCCGGAATCCTGGGAAGGCGTCCCCCATTGGGCAGAATTGGGACTTCACGCCGTTCGCTGGTTCGCAATCGCCGACACCAAGGCTTATCTCCTGCGGATCAACAGCGAAGCCTGCACCGCCCAATGGCGACTTCAAAATAATCGCCGTACATATATGAACGAACTGAGGCTATCCCTGAAGGAGAAAATGCCCAATGCCTGGCAGGATCAGATTTTTTTGCGCTGGAAAGATGCGCGGTGATCGACTCACCAAAGGTGCAGGTGCAATGCGAACGGGGAGGATTCCTCGGGTCTTTTGCGGAAGCTCAGTGACAGTCAGCCGCATCAGTGATCCTGAGTGATTTTCCAAAGATTCCGAAGTGGGATGACAGTACCGGGACGAGCCACGCATGTCAAGCGAAAACAGGGTCGGTTTTGAAGTGTCGTATGCTGGGCTGTCTTCCCTCCCCGTTTTATTCCGCGGCTGCCGCTGCCAACGCATCCACGACCGAGAGATTCTTCATCAACTCCGGTGGAACGCCATGGCGTTCGGCAAGAAATTGCGCGTCGTAGTAGCAGAGCGATACTTTTCCCGCATCATCCTCGGCCACGAGCATCTTCAACGGCAAATCGATGGCGATGCTCGGCGCGGCAAGCATTACAGGAGTTCCCGCTTTCGGATTGCCGAAGATCACCAGCTTCGTATCCGGCATGGTCATGCCTGCCTTTGCGGCTTCGCCGCTGTGATCGATGACTGCAAAGAGGGTCACGCTCTTGGCCGGCAAAATACTCTTCAGCTTTTCGACGATTTGATCGACAGATCGATTGGATTCAATTCGAACCATCCCGTTATTGGATTTGCCCGGCATGAAAATTCTCCTTGTTGATGGAGTTGGATGAAGTTTCGCGAACGGAGATAAGATACGAGGCCATCGCCAGACCGACAAGCGCAACGACAAATGCAACTGTAACCGCCTGCGCGGTGGCGTGAGAGTGCGAGGTTTCGCCCCGATCGAGGGCACGGACAAGATGAAGGTGACGCCATCCGGCGAGGATGTTGACCAGCACGCCGACCACGATGAGCGCAGTGCCGAACCACAATGACAATCCGTAGTGCTGCGTGGCCGATGAATTCTGCGCAACGTGAAGCTCCTGCAGAAACAGGCCGAAACGCGCAACAACAAATCCGAAGCCCATCATCGCGAGGCCGGTCCTGATCCATGCAAGCAACGTGCGCTCAGCGGCAAGATAGTCGCTCAAACTCGCCTTCGGGGTGGCTGCAGGACTGTTCATCTTTTTGGGATCTCCGGGGATGGGATACTGCTGAGAAATGTGATTGTAAGACGCCTGAGCCTGTTGTACCAGAGTCGTTACTTCGTTCAATATCCCGCGATGAGACGCGGCGACCGGAAACTCTGTAGAGTTGAAGAGGGAAGTCTTCTCAGGTCCGCTGACATTGGCCACGTTGTCCAATCCGGAGAATCTCGGCCACCTTCTGCATTCGGTCTTCGGCTTTGCGCATTTTCGCGTCAACCAGGAGAGCGTGTGCCGCTCCGCGATTGCAGGCCGCGATCTGCTGCTGGTGATGCCAACCGGGGCAGGGAAGTCGCTGTGCTATCAGCTACCCGCAATTGCGTTGGGCGGAACGGCACTGGTAATTTCGCCGCTGATCGCGCTGATGGAGGACCAGGTCGCCAAACTGGCTGCGCTGGGCCTCCGGGTTGCAAGGATCCACTCCGGGCTGGACCGCGCCATTTCCCGGCAGGCGTGCGCCGACTATCTTCGCGGCGATCTGAATTTTCTGTTCATCGCGCCGGAGAGGTTGCGGGTTCCGGGGTTTCCGGAGATGCTGGCGAAGCGAGCGCCGGCGTTGATTGCGATTGACGAAGCCCACTGCATTTCGCAATGGGGGCACGATTTTCGGCCTGACTATCGGATGATCGGCCAGTATCTGCCTGCACTGAGAAATGAGGCGGGGCACGTGCCGGTGCTGGCGCTTACGGCAACCGCAACACCGACGGTGCAGGCGGACATCACCGCCCAGCTCGGCATGGTCAACCCGGCATTGTTTATCCATGGATTTCGCCGCGACAATCTGGCCATCGAAGTCGTCGAGTTGCCGGTGCCGGAGCGGCCGCGGGCTATCTGCGGACTGCTCGCAAAGCGCGCACACCGGCCTGCGATCGTGTACGCCACCTCGCGACGGCAATCGGAAGAACTCGCCGAGGAGCTCTCGCAATTAATGCCGGCCGCTGCGTATCATGCCGGGCTCGACGGCGAGACGCGCGAGCGCGTGCAGTGCGCGTTTCAGGCGGGGCAGCTTGAGGTGGTGGTGGCGACCATCGCGTTCGGCATGGGCATCGACAAGCCGGACATTCGCACCATCATTCACGCGGGCCTGCCGGGAACGCTGGAAGGGTACTACCAGGAAATTGGCCGAGCGGGTCGCGATGGCGCGCTTAGCCGCACGTTCCTCTTGCACTCCTATGCCGACCAGCGCACGCACAGTTTCTTTCTGAATCGCGATTATCCGTCCACCGATCATCTGCACCAGGTCTTTCGGATGTTGAGCGAAGATGCGCGATCGATCGACCAACTGCGCGTCGCTTCAAAGCTCGGCGAGGAGGAATTCGACAAGGCACTTGAGAAGCTGGAGATTCATGGCGGCGCTCGCGTTGACTTCGCCGGTAATGTCACCATCGGCGGATCCGGTTGGAAGAAGACCTATGCGGTGCAGGCTCAACATCGGGCTGAGCAGTTCGAAAAGGTCCTGCGTTTCACTGAATCAAGCGACTGCCGGATGTCGGCACTGGTGCGGCACTTTGGCGATGAGAAGGACGCTGCACAGTCCTGCAGCAAGTGCGATGTGTGTGATCCTGCGGGAGCGGTCCTGCGGCTCTTTCGTCGTCCCATGCCGGCAGAGCGCGCGTTGGCGCAGGCGATGATCGAGGAGTTGCGGCCGGTTGACTACAAGGCTGCCGGAACGCTGCAGCGGAGTATCGACCCGGGCGGCAAAATCACGCGCGACGAATTTGATGCTGTGCTGGATGCGATGTGCCGTTGCCAGCTCATCGCCATCGAAGACGCCGAATACGAGAAGGACGGCGAGGTACGGCGTTATCGCAAGGTGCGCCTCACCAAGGACGGGCTCGCGACACGTACTGGTTCCAGAATTGAGTTGCTGATATCTGACGGGATTGCAGAGGAGTTTGCGTCTTCATCGGCACGCAAGGTATCTCGTAAGGCCGCGAAAGAGCCAAAACATCAGCAGCCCGATGAGGTCATCAGCTTATCTGCGGATGGCGAAGCCCTCGCGGCGCGCCTCAAAGTGTGGCGTACGGCGGAGGCCAAGCGTCTTCGCGTTCCCGCCTACTGTGTTCTCCACGATCGCACCCTCACCGCGGTTGCAGTTGCGCGTCCCACCACATCGCGCGAGTTGCTGCAGATCGATGGCATCGGTCCCACAAAGGCAGAAAGATTTGGCTCCGCAATCCTCGAACTCTGCGGAGCCAAAACTGAGGGCTGAAGGCGGACGGCTGTCTTCAGGCCACGCGCTCGATGGTCACGGATTCGAGCACCACCGGCTTGTTGGGCTTGTCCTGCGCGCCACGCGGCAGCTTCGAGATTTTGTCCGCGATATCCTGGCCTTCCACGACCTCCCCAAAAATGGTGTGGTTGCCGGTGAGCCACGGCGTTGCGGCAACGGTGATGAAGAACTGGCAGCCGTTGGTGTTCGGTCCAGAATTGGCCATGGCCAGCTTGCCCGTCTTATCGAAGCGATGCGGTGAGCCCTTCGTTTCATCCTGGAAGCGATAACCGGGGCCGCCCATGCCGGTGCCCGTAGGGTCGCCGCCCTGGATCATGAAATCCGGAATGATGCGGTGAAAGATCGTCCCATCAAAGAGCTTGTTGGTCGACTTTTCCCGCGTGCCGGGATGAACCCATTCCTTTTTGCCCTCGGCAAGGTCGAGGAAATTCTTCACCGTGATCGGCGCTTCCGACTCAAAAAGTCGAGTCACAATCTTGCCTTCGCTGGTATGAAAGGTCGCGTAAGTTCCAGGTGCGAGTGCCATAAATACTCCTGTCTGTTGGGGAACTGAAAAGATTGAGCCACGAGCCGGATGAGCGGCCTCGAGGCTCCCATTTGAGTTTAATTTTGCTGCGCGGTCGCAGCCGGCGGAGGCGGCACGGTCTGCCCCTCCGGAACTATCGTTACCGCCTTCAGCACCACCGGTGTCACCGGCTTGTCGTTGCCGTCGCGCTCCACGCGGGCGATCGCCTTCACCAGGGTGACGCTGGCGTCGTCGCACTGCCCGAAGATGGTGTGGAGCTGGTTGAGGTGCTCGGTGGGAACCTCCGTGATGAAGAACTGGCTTCCGTTGGTGTTCGGCCCGGAGTTCGCCATGGCGAGCCGTCCGGGAACATCGAAGTTCAGATTCGGATCGAATTCATCTTCGAACTGGTATCCGGGGTCGCCCGCGCCGGTGCCCGCCGGATCACCGCCCTGGATCATGAACTCGGGGATCACACGGTGGAAGACAGTGCCGTCGTAGAGCTTCTTGTTGTGCATCTTCTTCTGGGTCTGCGGATCGATCCAGTCCTTCGTCCCCTGCGCCAGAGCGACAAAATTTGCTACGGTCTTGGGCGCCTGTTTCTCGAAAAACTGGCAGGTGATGCGCCCCATCGAGGTGTCCATCACCACGGTCGGACCGTTGGGGTGAATCATCGCGGCGGCGGTAGCTTGAGGCGCGTCAGGCAGCGGCTCGGCAGGCTTTTGCGCATCCTGCGCGAGCGCGGGGGCCGCGAATGTTGCGCCAAGAAGGAAGGTAGAGAGCATTGCTTTGAATTTCATGACCGAATTTGAGGGTAAATCATGCTGCGGGCCCGTTGCCAGCGCAGGCCATCGACCATGTATGTTTATCCAATGAGCTACTCACTTCTGAGGATCTTCCCTGGGCGCCTCGCCGTATTGGCCTGTGCGCTGTTGTGCCTTGGGACCGTGCCCGCGCGTATCGCCGCCCAGGCCGATAAGGCGCCGCCGGCCACCGACAAAGAAAAGCCCGCCGATAAAGCTGGCCCCGACAAGAATGCACTTCCGCCGCTGCCTCCCGAGGCGCATGCCCAACAAACAATGGTGCTCGATGGCAAGACCCTGCATTACACCGTGACCGTCGGAGCTCTTCCGGTTCGCGACGGCGATGGCAAACTTGCTGGCGATGTCGTGGTCACCGCCTACACGATGGAGGGCGCGAATCGTCCCGTCACTTTCGCATTCAACGGTGGACCCGGCGCTTCGTCGGTCTACCTGAACTTCGGCGCCATCGGTCCCAAGCACATGAATGCGGGCAACGACGGTGACAGCCCATCGGATCCCACCAATCTCATCGATAACGAGGGCACCTGGCTCGACTTCACCGACCTCGTCTTTATCGATCCGATCGGCACAGGGTTCAGCCGATCCACGGTGCCGGAGGCCGACGCCAAAAAGCTCTTCTACAGCACCGAGCCCGACATCGAATATCTGTCCCGCGTGGTTTACGACTGGCTCGTCAAGAATGACCGGCTGAACTCGCGCAAGTACCTGGTGGGTGAAAGCTACGGTGGATTTCGCGGACCGCGCATCACCCATTACCTGCAATCGCAGCTTGGCGTGGCGTTGAACGGGGTGGTACTAGTCTCGCCTTATCTCAATCCGACCATCGAGAATGACGGCGACCTTTCGCCTTTGCCCTGGATGATGACGCTGCCTTCAATCACCGCTGCGCACCTCGAGCGCCAGCACAAGCTCACTCCCGAAGCGATGGCAGACGTGATCGCCTACACCCAGGGCGAATATGCGACCACGCTTCTCAAGGGCCGAGCCGACGAGGCCGACACTCAGAAGATGATTGCGAGGGTGACGGAAATGACGGGCCTCGATCCGTCATTCGTAAAGTATTCCGGCGGCCGTATCGAGACCGGCGCGTATCTGCGTGAGGTGCATCGCGAGGAAGGGAAGCTCGGCTCGGTATACGACTCGAACGTAACCTCGTTCGATCCGTTCCCCTTCGCTCCTGAGCAACGCGCCAACGATCCCATTCTTGCCAGCATCATCGCGCCGCTCACTACCGCCATGGTCGACTTCGTCACCCGTACGGTCGGCTGGAAGGTCGATGCGCGGTATAACGCCCTCTCGTATGACGTGGGACGCCAATGGAATCGCGATGCGGAACTGCGGCGCGGGTCTGTGCCCGACCTGCGCGAGGCGGTTGCTGCTGATCCCAAGCTGCGGGTGATGATCGTTCATGGTTGGAACGATCTTTCCTGCCCATTTATGGGTTCCGTTCTTACCGTAGACCAGATGCCGGTAATGGGCGACCCCACGCGCGTCTCGGTGCATGAATTCCCCGGCGGTCACATGTTCTATACCCGCATCGACAGCCGCCTGGCGCTCCGCAAAGACGTGATAGAGATGTACAGCAAGCACTAACCGACACCGAAAGGGGCGCCGGAGACGGCGCTCTCGAGGTGGAGGTGTCGCTGCCACGATTCGCCCACAGGCTCGGGATGAGCGTATTTGTCTGGGCCGGAAAAATAAAGCGTGGTAAAATTCCGGCCTGACTCATCCGCAGGTGTCTAGATTTCTAAGTTTCGAGCCGAGTCGATGAAAGCTTGTCCCTACTGTCTGGAAGAAATTCGCGACGGGGCCGTTAAGTGCCGCTATTGCGGGTCGCTCTTGAGTGGGCGATCAACGGGCGACTCGGCGAAAGCGTCTGACCCGGGCCGGATCCTCTATAGCGTGGACCGCGAATTTGTCCGCTTCGTCAAATACGCGGTGTGGTGCCTTTTGGCCCTGATTACGCTCACGGCAATTCTGTATGTGGTTGGTTTTCACTTCGGCAAATTTCCATTAAAACCCGAACAAGTGACGTACACGTTCGTCATTGATGGCGAACTGTACCGATTCGTAAAGGTTGCCGGTGCGATATTGGGAATCTTTGTTACGGTGGGTGTGTTTCTCTACGGATTTGAGATCAAGAAGGCTGCGAAGGAAGCGCGCGATTCAGCCGAGAGCTCGCGGAAGGCGCGTTTTGACGCAGCGCAAATCAAAAGCGACATGCAGGCCGATCAGAATGAGGCGAAAGGTCTCCTGGAGCAGGCGAAAACCCAGATCGCGTCGTCAAAAGACGAGATAAACAAGATTGCCGCGCAAGTTGCCGCGGATCAAGAACGGTCCCATAGCATCCTGATTGAAGTTCAGAAAGCGCAGGAGAATATCGAACAGAGCCGCGGGCAAGCAGAGGCTTCGGCGGCGGAGGCGCGGACATCTGCGGAGCAGGCCCAGGTATTACTGGAAACTGCCAAGAAAAGCGCGACAGCCATTGATGAGATTCGCAATCAGTTACAAAGAGGAGGCACCACGGAGGTGATCTCCAACGTCATCCGCCGAAAGAAGGAAAAGGAAGAGCTCTCCTACAACGTGCGGCAGCTGATGGGTTTCTATAGTTTCCCTGAGCAGTTTAAGGGCGAAGGCCAATGCATTGGCCTGATCGAACTCGGAGGTGGATATCTCCAATCCGATCTGGAGATGTACTTCGGGAGTCTGAAGATCAAAACACCCGATGTGGTTTTTGTTTCCGTGGATGGAGCCAGGAATCAGCCCAACGACAGTGCCGCGGGTCAGACCACCCTTGATCTTGAAGTAGCGGGCGCTGTTGCGCCGAAAGCGAAGCTGGTGGTCTACATGGCACCGAACACAACTGCGGGATTCGTAGAAGCGATTAAAACGGCATCAAGCGACGAGAAGAATCGGCCGTCGGTTTTGTCAATTTCGTGGGGAATCACGGAATCCAATTGGACAGCAGAAGCACTGAAGGCGCTCGATGACGCTCTCCATTTTGCTGCGATGCAGGACATCACAATTATGTGTGCATGTGGCGATAATGGCGCGACCGACGGAATGAACGATGGTGAACTGCATGTTGATTTTCCTGCATCGAGTCCCTGGGTTCTTGCTTGCGGAGGTACGCGCCTCACCCGGTCTGGCGAAGGGATTCTTCGGGAAACTGTATGGAACGAAGGAAGCGGAACAGCAACCGGCGGTGGAGTGAGCCGCGTATTCCCGGCACCCAGTTGGCAGTCCCGCATTCACGTTCCCTCAAGTCCTGACCACAAAACTGGAAGAGCCATCCCTGACGTGGCTGCACACGCCAGCGTTCATCCAGGCTACGAGGTTGTTTTTCACGGGAACAAGACGTTTCTCGGTGGTACTTCCGCCTCCACGCCATTGTGGGCGGGCCTGATTGCATTGCTAAATCAGGCGTTGGGAAGGAACGTTGGGTATATCAATCCTCTCCTCTACGAGGAGTTGGGTCCTCTGGGGGTGTTGCGCGACATCACCGAGGGCGACAACGGGGTCCCGGGCGTTGAGGGGTACTCGGCGCGCACTGGGTGGGATCCTTGCACCGGCTGGGGCAGTCCCGATGGCGGCAAGTTACTCGAAGCGTTGAAGGCACACCTTCCACCAGCCAGGCAATAAGCGCGTTCCTGCAGTCGATCTTGACGCGCTACGCGGGCAACCGGTCACAAACCCATTGATTTTCTACCCATAGATAATCTATATATAGCCTCATGAAGAAACCGGATCTGCTTCCCGGCACTCTTGACATGCTGATTCTCAAGACGCTTACCCGTGCTCCTCTGCATGGTTATGGCATTGCCCAGTCCATCAAGCGAATATCTGACGATGTGCTGACGGTGGAGGAAGGCTCGCTCTACCCGGCGTTGCAAAGACTGCTTCTGCAGGGGTGGGTGAAAGCTGAGTGGAAGATAACGGAGACCAACCGCCGCGCTCGCTTCTATACGCTCACCGCTGCCGGCCGCAAACAGCTCGGCGTCGAAATGTCGGAGTTCGAGCAGATGATCGCCGCAATCGGCCGCGTGCTCAGCGAAGCGTAACCAGAGCGTCTGAACGCTGGGGAGGTCAGGATGGGTCTTTTTCGACGGATGGCAAGAAAAGTCGCACTCCTCTTTCGCCGCAACCGCTTCCGCAGCGAACTGGAAGAAGAGATGGCCTACCACCGGGAGCAGGCGGAACAGGACCTTTGTAAAGCCGGCATGTCGCCGGAAGCGGCCCACTACGCCGCAATACGCCAGGTGGGCAACGCCACTCGCCTTCGCGAACAGAGCGAACAAGCTGTGGGTTTTGATTGGGAAACGATCGCGCAGGACATTCGTTTTTCCCTTCGCCAGCTGCGCAAGAATCCCGGGTTCGCTGCGACTGCCATCCTTATACTGGCTCTTGGCATTGCCGCGAGCATATCCATCTTCGCGTTCGTCGATGCCGCACTGATCAAGCCGCTCCCATATAAGGATCCGCAGCGTCTCGTCCAGCTCTTCGAGAGCATCCCTCTGGGTCCGCGCTTCCATCTCTCTTATCCCGACTATCTGGACTGGAAGCGGATGAACAAGTCGTTCAGTTCGCTCGACGTCTTCGCACCGTATGGGTTCATGATGAAGACGCCCGATGGGCTGCGTCAGACCGATGGCGCGCGGGTCAGCGCGGGGTTCTTCCGGACTCTCGGAGTGACGCCGATCCTTGGCCGGGACTTCTATGACGGCGAGGATGCTGCTGCGCCCGCTCGCACCGTAATGTTGAGCTATTCTGCCTGGCAGAAATCCTATGGCAGCAGCAAGGGAGTACTCGGGCAGACCCTGATTCTCGATGGCGATCCATACATCATTATTGGAGTCCTGCCGCGCGATTTTCACTTCGCGCCCGCTGAACCTGCTGACTTCTGGGCGATCCAAAAACCCGAAAGTTGCCGGGGATGCCACGGTCTCTTCGGCGTCGCGCGTCTGAAAAACGGCGTGTCATTTGCATCGGCGCTGGCCGACGTCAAAGATATTGCCGTCCAGTTGGCGAAACAATATCCTGATTCAAATCGCGATCAGTGGGGATTCATGTTGCCGCTTACTGACGTAATCGTCGGCGACATCCGCCCTGTCCTGCTGGTTTCTCTAGTAGGCGCGGCATTACTGTTGCTGATCGCGGGCGTGAATGTTGCCAGCCTTCTGCTGGTACGCGCGGAGAATCGCAAACGCGAAATCGCCGTGCGTGGAGCCCTGGGCGCCTCGCCTCGCCGGCTTGTGAGGCAGTTCGTCACGGAAGGCATGTTGCTGGCCTCGGTCAGTTGCGTGTTTGGCGTTGTGTGCGCGAGTCGATCGATGCACCTTCTCGCCACCCTTGTTCCCAAAGACATGATGGATGCAATGCCGTTCCTTCACGACCTCGGCCTGAATGCGCGGGTGCTCGCGTTTGCTTGTGTTCTTGCGGTCCTCGCCGGCGTGCTGTTTGCGTTCACTCCGATTGCACGTCTGCGCTTCTCTGATCTTCGCGAAGGCCTGTCGGAGGGCGGACGCAATGCGGCCGGCCTGGTCTGGCGCAATTTCGGATCAAAGCTGATCGTTATTGAACTTGCCACGGCCATGGTTCTGCTGGTGGCTGCCGGTCTGCTCGGCAAAAGTTTTTATCGGCTGCTTCACACCGACATCGGCATCCAGCCGGATCACATTGCGATGGTGCACGTGAACGCCCAGCACGAGAAATACAGTGATGGCGCGAAGCAGGCAGCTCTCGCACGCCAGATTGTAAGCCAGTTGTCGAGCCTCCCCGGCGTGAAATCTGTTGGCATTACCACCAAGCTGCCGATCGAGGATGCCGACTGGACCACCGGCTTTCGCATCCTCGGCCGTCCCTATCACGGCGAGCACAATGAAGTCGCAATACGCATGATCAGCGCCGGTTATTTCACAACCCTCAAAACCACGCTCATCAACGGCCGTTACTTTACTGATAACGACGATGCATCCAGGCCAAAGGTCGTTGTCGTCAACCAGGCGCTCGCAAAACAATACTTCCCGGGCGAAAACCCCGTGGGAAAACAAATATCCTACGGCGGTCCGAAAGATCCCCCCATGCTGATCGTCGGACTCATCAACGATATCCAGGAAGGGCAGTTGGATGCGGCGCCGCGGGGGGCAATGTACCTTCCGCTTTATCAAAACCCAAACGATGGATTCGTAGTTCTCCTGCGTACAGCGCAGGATGAGCGATCGATGCTAGGCACTCTGCAATCGGCGCTTCACGAGGTTGATCCAGGCATGGCGATCTACGACCCGATGACGATGGACCAGAAGATCCATGACGCGCCATCGACCTATCTGCATCGCTCGTCCGCGTGGCTTGTTGGCGGATTCGCAGTCTTGGCGCTGCTGCTTGGGGTGGTCGGTCTCTATGGCGTCATCGCCTACTCCGTTAGCCAGCGCACTCGCGAAATCGGAGTTCGCATGGCACTTGGCGCGGAGCGGGGCGCGGTATACCGCATGGTTCTGGGTGAAGCTGGCCATTTGATTCTCGTCGGAGTCATGGTGGGCCTCGGGCTTTCCGTTGGCGGGGCGATGCTCATCCGCAAATTGCTCTTTGGAGTACGGGCATGGGATGCGCCTACCCTCGTCGCTGTTGCTGTTGTACTTGCGCTATCTGCGCTGCTCGCCAGCTTTGTTCCGGCTTGGCGTGCGGCGTCCGTCAGTCCGGCAGAAGCATTGCGAACTGAGTAGCAAGGAAATGGAATGATCGGATTGGCTACCGGAGGAATCTCATGAACCGCGTCCATACACTTTTGAAGAAAGTCAGCCTGTTCTTTCGCCGCAACCACTTCCGTAGCGAACTCGATGAGGAGATGGCCTTCCATCGCGAGCAGGCGGAGAAGGAGATGGTTGCCGACGGAATGAATCCGGCGGCTGCACACACTGCAGCGGCCCGGCGGTTCGGCAACTCGACCACCGTGCGGGAGACAAGTCACGACGTGATCGCATTCCGATGGGAGACCGTCGCGCAGGATCTGCGCTTTGCGCTCCGACAGCTTAAGCAGAGTCCGGGGTTCGCAATCACCGCCATTTTTATTTTTGCGCTCGGAATGGGAGTCAGTGTTGCCATCTTCAGTTTTGTCGATGCATCCGTGATCCAGCCGTTACCGTACTACGCGCCGAGCCGCCTGATGGATGTGGCCGAGAACGGCGCTATGTTCACGCGTTCGAATCTGTCCCGTGCCGACTACGAGGACTGGAAGCGACTGAATCACTCGTTCGGTTCGCTCGATGCCTACTCAGGCGGCGGGTTCCTTCTGAGCACGCCGTCGGGTCCGGAACCTGTGGAGGCCGCGCGCGTCTCCGATGGATTCTTCACCACGCTGGGCATCAAGCCGCTGCTGGGACGCACCTTTCTGACAGGAGAAGACCAGCCTGGACGAGCGAAGATTGCAATGGTCACTTACGGAACGTGGAGAAAACGTTTCGGCATGCGCAAGGATCTGGTTGGGCAATCGATATCGCTTGACGATACGGCCTACACGATTGTCGGAGTGCTGCCGCGCGAATTCGAATTTGCGCCCCGGGCCGCAGCCGAACTCTACGTGCCGTTACTCGACAAATCGCCGTGTGAACAGCGCCGGAGCTGCCACAATCTGTTCGCAATCGGCAGGCTCCGCGACGGAGTTAGTCCCAAAGCGGCTCTCGATGAGATGAAAGCAATCGCGACGCAGCTTGCGATCCAGTATCCCGATTCAAACAAAGGACAGGGTGCGTCGGTTCAGCCTCTGACGAAGGTGATTCTCGGTCCGATCGAGCCCGTCATGCTGACCTTGCTCGCGGCTTCCGCGCTCCTCCTGCTGATTGCTTCGGTCAATGTCGCAAGTTTACTGCTGGTTCGCTCGGAATCACGCCGGCGCGAGATTGCAGTGCGGGGAACGCTTGGGGCAACGCGCACGCGGCTTTCACGACAGTTTGTTACGGAAGGACTTTTGCTCGCAGTGGTCGGAGCGGGATTCGGGCTTTTCACTGCGAACTGGACGATGATATTGCTCCAGAAGCTGGTCCCCAAAACGATGGCGGTCTATTTGCCTTTCCTTTCGCGGGTCGGCCTGAACCTTCATTCCCTCCTCTATGCCGGGTTGATTGCCTTGTTCGCGGCGGGCATCATGGCGATAACGCCGATTCTCCGGCTCTCGTTCCAGGACGTCCGCGATGCCCTGAATGAAGGCAATCGTTCTGTCGCCGGCCGCTTCTGGCGCCGGATGGGTGCGAACCTGGTTGTGGTTGAGCTCTCCATCGCTGTCGTGTTGCTGGTTGGAGCGGGGCTCCTGACACGAAGCTTATACAGCCTGCTGCATGTGAATCTCGGGTTTGAACCCACGCACCTGGCCACGGTGCAAATGGTGGCGCTTGAAAAGTCCTATCCGAAGCCGGAACAGAAGGTTGCGCTTCTGCGTGAAGTCACGCGCCGTCTTTCCGCATTACCTGGGGTCGAAGCGGTTGGCATTACGAGCGACCTTCCGGTTCAATGCAACTGCGATACCGACTGGATTCGCATCATCGGCAAGCCTTTCCATGGCGAACACAATGAAGTGGACGAGCGCGATGTAAGTCCGGGTTATCTTCCCACGTTGAAGGCGAAGCTCATTCGGGGGAGACTTTTCACGGAAGATGATGACAAGTCGAAGTCGCAAAAGATCGTCATTAACGAGGCGCTGGCTCAGAAGTACTTTCCTGGCGAGGATCCGATCGGACAAAAGATCGCGAATGGAAATCTCGATCCCAAATCAGTTCGCGAGATCATCGGGATCGTAGGCAATGTACGCGAGGGTGGTCTTGAAGAAGACCTGTGGCCGGCAGAATACCAGGCGATGTACTACGGGCCCGATAATTTTGTTTCCATTGTCATTCGGACTGCAGGAGATGAGGGCTCGATCCTGCCCTCGGTCGTGAAGACGCTACACGGGATTGATCCTGGCCTTGGCTCGTATAACGAACTCACCATGAGGCAACAGATTGATAATTCGCAGTCCGCCTTGATTCATCGAACCGCCATGTGGCTGGTAGGCGGCTTCGCAGTGATCGCACTCGTGCTTGGCGTGGTGGGCTTGTATGGCGTGATCGCGTACTCCGTGAGTCAGCGGACGCGCGAGATCGGCGTGCGAATGGCCCTCGGAGCACAGCGCAGCGCAGTCTACAAAATGGTGATGCGACAGGCGGGGTGGCTGACGGGTTTTGGTGTTGGGATTGGATTGGTGTGCGCCGTGGGGGCTTCCTATGGGATGGGCAAGCTGCTGTTCGGCGTTGCGGCGTGGGACGCGCCGACGCTGGCCGGGGTCGCACTGGTGCTTGGTGGTGCCGCGATGATCGCAAGTTTCCTGCCTGCGCGGCGAGCGGCGTCGGTGAATCCAACGGAGGCGTTGCGGGCAGAGTAGGCGATCCGGCTAGTTTTCCGTTGGCGTTTTCTCGATGTGATCGATGACCAATTGCTGGACCGGAACTTTGCGCTCCTCGAACTTGAGCCCCATTCGCTGAACCGATCCGATGAGGGTAGAGCCGCCTTCGGGATCAGAGGCAAGACTGTTGGACGCCGCGGAGGGCGGAGGCGCGGGAACATCAAGCCCCATTTCGCGTACACCGGCCATCAGATCACTCAGTGCGATTTCAACGGAGATCTGGTAATTGCCCTGAAGCTCAGTTCGATCGACCACCTGCATGGGGTTTCCGCTCATTTGCATGAAAGCGGTGAGCATATCCGCGAACCCTGACATGGTAACCGTGCTCGATTCCAGGTGAAGCGTCTTGTTCTGTACGTCAAGGCTCTGCTTAATCGTGCCCTTGGCTCCCATGTTCATGGTCGTCGAGCCATCACCGTTGCGGGAAATTCGAATAGGACCATCCGGGCTGTCGATCTTCATCTCACCAGGTTTCAACGGCGCGTTTTCATCAATCGGCTGAGGAGCAGCGGGAGACTCCTTCATCTTCGGTCCTCCCCTGCCAACCACAAGGGCCAGCACCTTATGTTCTTGTTGTTCGGTATGGGTCACTACCTTAAACCGCTCGGCGAGCAGGTTCTGCAGCATATCCGGCACGTTGTCTTTGGAAGCGCCCTCAGGAAGCGTGGCCACGATGTCGAATCGTTCGCTCGCCAGCCATGACGGACCGGTGATCTGGAATCTCTTCACCCTGTAGGCGATGACGATAAGGTCGCGCAGCGACATGTAGGTATAATCAGCCCGGTCGCCGTTGACTTGCGGCCCCAGTTTCGGCATTTTGCCGGCCTGCACGTCGGCTGCGAGTTTGGTCATATCGAGGGGCGCTGCAGGTTTGATGGTAGCGACTTCAAATGAGGGTCGCCCTGAGGCGGTCTGCGCGAAAAGCTGAGGAATGAATAGGCAGACACTCATTAGAGAAATGAAGCAGCGGATGGATGGTTTCATAATGGTCCCTTAGATCAGACCGGGATTATATCGCGATATTGAACCTCGCGCGGTGACACGGGGTGCCGCGAACTTAACTTCAGGAGACACGGTAAGAGACCAAATGAAACAGAACTAGACCAGGCGCAGGAAGCGGTCGGGCACCAGCCGCGCGCCTGGAAACACGAGATCGAGGTTGGTGGCAGAGATTGTTTTGTTCACGAGCTCGCCGAGGACTTGACGGTAGTCGGTGGTCAGCGCGAGGTCTCGGCCTTCGTTGAGTTGTTCATTATTGAGCCCGGGCCAGCGGCCGTACACCTTGCCGCCCTTCACGTTTCCGCCCAGGACGAACATCACGTTGGCGTGACCATGATCGGTGCCGCCGGTGCCATTCTCGCGCGCGGTGCGGCCGAATTCCGACATCGTCACCAGGGTGATATTTTCAGCATCATCGCCCATGTCGCGCCAGAAAGACGAGATGCTCTGCGAGAAGTCGCGCAGGCGGTTTGCAAGCTGGCCCTCTGCGTTGCCCTGGTTCTGATGCGTGTCCCAGCCGCCGATGTCGGTAAAGGCCGCCTCGACGCCGAGGTTTGACTTCAGGAGTTGTGCAACCTGCTTCATGCGATTGCCGAATTCCGAGCCAGGATAATCAGCTCCCGCGGCGGGCTGGTACTGGGCTGGATTCGCCGCACGCAGCATCTTTACGGCCTCGAAGGTCTCTTCGCCTGCGGCGTGGAAGATGTGGTCGCCACTTTCGCCATACATCGCTTCGAATGCACTGGCCGCAGGTGAGGGAGTTGGTCCACGCCCAGCAACGGAGAAATTGTTCACGTTGCCCAGGGCGATCGCCGGAACTTTGCCCGACAACGTTCGCGGGACGTCGGGCCCGAGCGCGAGTGCCCGAAAGGCGGTCTGCTCGCGACGGTGAACGAGGTCCTCGGCCTGCAGCGCACGATTGAGCCATCCGTCCTCGGTGCTCTTCAGACCGGGAGTGCCTGATTCCATGAAGTCCTGCGCGTCGAAATGGGAGCGCGACATGTCAGGCGATCCAGCAGCGTGCACAATGGCAAGATTTCCGGCGTCGTAGAGCGGTTTGAAAGTGGCCAGCGAGGGGTGGAGGCCGAAGAATCCGTCGAGATCGATCACCTGGTTCTGCGGGATTGCAATGCTGGGACGCATCGCGTAGTAGTTCTTCTCGCGATACGGGACTACGACATTGAGGCCATCGGCTGCGCCGCGCTGGAAGATGACCACGAGACGACGATTCGGTACTGAGCCGGTTTCGGCCAGCACTGAGCGCACGAGGAACCCGGGAAGGGCAGTTGTTCCTGCGACAGCCAGCGCGCCTCGATGAAGAAAAAACCGCCGATTCATCGTCATCCTGAGTCTCCTTCAGCGTCTCTGAAATTCCGGTGAACCAATCAGCAGTCCAGCCAGCAACTGATCCTGCTTCTCACTCTCTGTAACTGCACGCGCGCGAAACTTCTGCCGGTCAGGCGCCGCCACCGGAATCGCCGCAACGTGGTCGTTCTGTGTTCGCTGTTGCTCAAATTGCTGCAGCACCGCAGCGCGAGTTGACTCACTTACGCCTCCCGCGACTAGGATCGATTCCAGCCGGCTCTCCTCGGTTCGTGGATCGGGCGTTCCCGGACTGGCCTCAAGCGCGGTCGTATCGTTGCCCACTGTCTCAGTCGGGTCCCACCCGATCGAAATGCCAGGCAGGCGATTGGCAGCCAATGATAGCGCGAAGTTCATACGGTTGATCAGCGAATTGGTGCTCACCCAGGCATCCGCATTCCAGCTGTAGCCATTCGGAGTCACACAGCCGTAGAGCGGCATGCCCATCTCGCGCGCCGCATTGGCCAGTGGCTGCATGTTCTTGATATCAGCATTGGCGGCACGCGCAGCCGACACCACAAATTCCACCGGCGTCTTCACCTTGGCCCGGTAAACATTCGTATCCCAGAACTCCGGAGAATGGATGAGCACCGTCAGCACCGCGGAGATGTCTCCATCGCTGGAGAGAAAAGTCTTCGCCATGCGATCTACGAGTGCCTGTGACGGATCGTCGCTGACAAAACGCACGGCCAGCTTGCGGCAAATGAATTGTGCTGTAGCGGGCCGTGTGGCCAGCAGGTGCAGCAGTTCGCGGCCTTCTTGCTCGCCCCGATCCTTGAAGTTGGTGCCCATCACCACCTTGGTGCCGGGCTCATGGCGGTTCGGTTCAAATTGAAAACCGCCGCCGCGCTGCGGGCGCTCCACCGTCCATCCCGTGAGGATCCGCGCAACCTGCGTCACATCGGCCTGCGTATAACCGCCATTGACGCCGACCGTGTGCAACTCCATCAGTTCGCGCGCGTAGTTTTCGTTCAGACCCTCGCGCTTCTTCTTGTCGTTGTTGGAACGGCGATCGGCCCGCTCGGCGGCAACAGAGTCCGGTCCAATGCTGCTGGCGTTGTCGAGATAGAGCAGCATGGCGGGGCTTTGTGCGGTCGCGTCGAGCAAGTCTTCAAATTTGCCCAGGGCGCGCGGGCGGATCACATCGCGCTCAAAGCTGACCATGTAATAAGGTGTGGCGTCGTTCTTGTGCAGAAACACATTGAAGTGATTGAGCCAGAAGTCGGTCATCACCTCCTGCAACTGCGCGTTCGAATAAATGTCGCGCGTGAGGCGCTGCGCGATGATCTCCTCGTTCACCAGGCGCTGCGGATTCTCGAGATCGAGGACCACCTCCCGCAAATCTGGCGACAAGTCATCCAGCAGGGCATTACGCTGTTGCGGTCTGAGCGACTTGAAAAAGGCCTCGAAAGCTTCGGGCTGCATGGCGACAAGCCTCTGCACGCGCTGTTGCGGAGTGAGCTCAATCATCCGGCGAAACTCGCCGTTGTCCGCCGGTGGCGCTGTGGGCGTCGAACCCGTGGACATGGTCATCTGATTCGCATCGGCAGCGGGTGGCACCAGCGGCTGCGCAATTGAACCGTCCGGCGTTGTTTTGTCGTCCGCCACCATTGGGGTTGCCGCGGCCATTTGTTTCGTCTGTTCGGCTGCCTTCTTTTGTTCCTTCTCCTGCTTCTTGATCCCGGCGCGATACATCTGGTCTTGGTAAACAGCTCGCAATGCGCCGCGTTCGGGGACGGGCAGTTTGCCATCCAGAGTCTGGCGGATGATGGCGTTGCTGGGAACGCGGAAGAGAAGCTCCTCAGGGCTCCATTGCATTGCAGGGAACTCGGCCAGCCTGGCATCCAGGTCCGCTTCGTTGATCGATTTCGGATGTAACTGCTGATCGAACCATTTCTCAAGGCCCATTGCGCGCACGGCATCGAGATCACCGGGGCGAGGACCGAAGGCAAACCTGTTCAGCGCGTGGAGAATGCGAGCGTCGCCCCCGAGTTCCGCCGAGTGAGTGGCGGAGCGCTTCGCCTCTTTGTCCGATGCGGCGCTTGCCGGCATGGGCGGAATAGCCAGACTGAGGCACAGAACTGCTGTGATCGGTCCATGAACGAGCTGCATGTTGCGGTTCCTCGCCTTTTTGGGAAAAAGCAGACGACCTCTAGCCGCGTCGGGGCTACTGAGTAGAATGACTCTATTTTGCCGGAGAAGTTGTGGCGGGCAACCAGGAAATGCCCTTGGGTAATGAGAACGAAGGATCCAAGTGAACGTTCTTAGCGAGGTTCGCGTCTAGAAATCGTTCCGAGTTCATAAGTGAAGCTAGATTCTTGGAATGCTCGGATATCGCTATGATTCTAAATAAATAATCGAAGCATAGTTCGAGCCTGTGTGAGGGTAAGTTGCCAAGCGACCTGGTCGAAATGACGGGAGGTTAATCGTTATCGGGAAGTCCGGTTTAGCAGCCCTTCTTGCACCGCTCCATGATGGCTTTGTGCAGGCGCTCGCGAAGGCCGGTGGGCATTTCGTAGATTTCGTGGGAGCGATAGATCTGAATAGTCTTGCGAGTGGTGCTCAACGTGACCTCGCAGTGCTCGCAGCCGCGCAGGTGTTCCTGCAGATCGGCGCGCATCTCACGGGACACGCTGTCGTCGATCAGGTCATCGAGCATGGCGAGAAACTCAGTGCACGTCACTTTTCAACTCCCTTTCCTTTTGGGAACCTTTTTCCGTTTGAAGTAACGGCTGAGGCGTTCGCGCAGTTGGAGACGGGCGCGGAGCAGGCGCGATTTGACGGCAGGCACGCTCAGGCCCAGCGTTTCGGCCGTTTCCTCGGTGGAGAGACCCTCCACGTCGCGCAACACAAAAACGATCCGGAATCCCGGAGGCAGGCCCTGGATAGTTTTGCGAAGAATCCCGGCCAGCTCGGACTGCGTATAGTTCTGTTCTGGATCGGGAGCCCAGTCGGCCAGGTCGCGGGGAACGCTCCCCTCGTCCGTCTCGATATCTTCGTCGATCGAGACCATCTTGCCTGTGCGCCGCTTGCGCAACCGCATCAGGCTCTCGTTTACCGCGATTCGGACCAGCCATGTGTAGAACTTTGAATTCCCTTGAAATTGATCGAGCTTTTCGTATGCCTTCAGGAACGCGTCCTGCATCACGTCTTCGGCGTCTTCCCGGTTCTGCGTAATATGCTGCGCAATCCGGAAAACCTGCCGATCGTACTTGCGGACGAGCTCATCGTACGCCGAGATGTCCCCGCTGCGAACCCGTGCAACCAGGGCCACATCAGGGTGCTGCTCGTTTTCGTTCGCTATGGATTGGATGGTCGCCATGGGGATTGGTCGCGGGATTTCTGCGATGGGGACAAAACCGGCCCCTACACATCTAAGTGTAAAGGACAGCGGTTGCCACGAACGAGGATTTCTCCGAATGAGCCACCAGGACCCCGGGAAAACGTTGGATACGTTACGGGAGTGGTTCTTCTCTGTTTCTCCACAGGGAAATCCGGCTTACATTGGATCTATGCACCCTGTTTTTCCTCCTCGTTCAAAGCATGCGCCCGACCACCCGTTTGCGGCTCCCAGCCGGTCAGCGGCGTTCCGCCCACTGGCGGCATTCAGCACGTCGGCCGCATCCCGGCTTTTGCTGGCTGTGCTTTGCGCTCTGTTGGTAGTGCCGTCAATGGAGGGGAAACGGTATGACGCGGCGCAGTCTTCCGATACCACTACGTCGACAAAACACAAGCCGGCGGCGAAGAGGCACCCGTCCTCGAGCAAGAAGCCGGTAACGTCATCGGCCAAACACGCCCCCTCGACGAAGCACACCGCTTCCACGACACATCGGTCCACCTCAACACGCCGCTCCGCGACGACTCCCCGAGGGAAAAAGAAGTATGTGAGTCCGGCAGAACGGCGTCGCCGTGCCGCTCGAGCCCACAAGATCAAGCTGGCCTTTGTGGCTTCCACTGAGCTACGGCCCATGGCGCAGCAGCTTGCGACGTTGCGAACTCCGGCAGCCTACACGGGCGTGACCAGCTTTGCCCATGCGCACTCCGGTGAGGCATCCGCTGCCGCATATCTTGCTCTCGGCCATGCCTACCTGCTCGATAAACGTTATGCAGACGCAGTGGCCAGCCTGCACCAGGCCAGCAAAGCAGGGGAGGCTCTGGCCGACTACGCGGACTTTCTCTCCGCAAAGGCTTACCACGAGTCGGACCAGGAAGCCCAGGCGGAAGCTCTGCTGAAAGGCTTCAAGGACAAGTATCCCGACAGCATTTTTGTGGATGAAGTTCCGGAACTCGAGGCCAACGTGCTGCTCGATCTGCACGATAATGCCGGAGCCAAGCGCGTGCTCGATGCAGCGGCTATGGACCCCGCCGCCGGCCGCGCCGGATATCAGCTTGCTACCGGCCTGGTCGCCCAGGCGCAGAACCGGAACGACGACGCGATTCATACTTTCAAGTCACTTCTGCTGGCCTATCCGCTATCGAACGAGGCGGCCATCGCGCGCGCCAGGCTGACATCGCTGGGCGCTGAAGACACGCTCACCAACGATGAGTTGCGCAGCCTCGGCGATGCCTTTTACAAGGCTGGACACTATGAAGAAGCAGCCGAGCAATATCGCGCGCTGGCGCTGAAGGGCGCTCTCGACACGCAAGCGCGGAACGGATTCGCTGTGGCAGGTGCTGCGTGCGATCTGAAGCTGAAGCGACTGACGGAAAGCGAAGCCTCCGCGTTGCCCGACACTCCGGATGAGAACGGCGCGCGCAGGCTCTACCTGCTCATGGAGCTGGCCCGCAACCGCAACGATCTCGACGAGCAGACCAGCATCGTTGTGCGAATGGAGAAGGATTTCCCGCAGAGCCAGTGGCTTGCCGAGGCGCTCTTCTCCAGTGGAAACATGTACCTGCTGCGCAAGGATTACGCGCGTGCCGCCGAATACTACAGCTACCTCGCCGATCACTTCGCGACCAACAAGAATGCTTCTGCAGCGCACTGGCGGGCGGGCTGGCTCAACTACCGGCTCACCAATTATCCGGTGGCGGAACGCATGTTTGACGAGCAGATTCACACCTTTGCCGGAACCCCGGAAACCGCATCGGCTCTTTACTGGCGAGGTCGGCTCTACGAGTCGCAAGATCACAATGCCGCGCAGGCCGTCGCCAATTACCGGACCATTGTCAGGGTGTATCCGCATTTCTTTTACGCCCAGATGGCGCGCAAGAGGCTCGCCGCACTGGGCACCACTGAGGCGGCCGAAGCTCCGGAGCTTGACCAGATCAAGACGCCGGAGCCCCCAACTCTTGCCGACAGTTTTCCTGAAGACAGTCCCCATTTGGCCAAAGCCAAGCTGCTCGCCAATGCCGGCCTGAATGATTACATTCCGCGGGAGATTGCTGCGGATCCCGATTCCGGTTCGTGGAGCGCCCTCGCGGAGGCGCAGATCTACGCGTCCTTCGGGGAGGCTTATCGCGCCATGCGAGCCCTCAAACGCGCCTTGCCCGGAGCTACCAGCTCGTCCATCCAGTCCATTCCGCTGGCCTATTGGCACATACTTTTTCCTGAACCGTACTGGTCCATCATCAAGACTGAGTCGGCAAAGAACGACCTCGATCCGTATCTCGTCGCGTCGCTGATCCGGCAAGAGTCGGAGTTCAATCCTTCGGTCATTTCCTATGCCAACGCGTGGGGCCTGATGCAGCTACTGCCTTCGGTGGGCAAAAGCCTGGCACGGCAAGAAGGAATGACGCACTTCCAGACATTCCAGTTGCTCGACCCCGAGACGAACATCCGGCTGGGCACGCGTTACCTGAAGGAGACGTTAGATCACTTCGGCGGAGTTCCCGAGTACGCGCTGGCGGCATACAACGCGGGCGACAGCCGTGTGGAAGATTGGCAGGCAGCCGGTCCTTACAGCGGCATCGACGAGTTCATTGAGTCGATTCCATTCACCCAGACACGCGACTATGTTCAGGGCATTCTGCGCAACGTTGAAATTTATCGGGAAATTGATGCGAACGACGACACCACGACCGCATCTGGCATCAAGGCCTCGAGCGGCCGATAAGAAAGATTGGGGCAGGGAATCCGACTTGCAACTAGGGCGAGCCGATTCCGATTGACGCCCCGCCTGCCCACAGAGAAAACTACACATCAACCGGAGAATCCGCACTCTCCGGCAGCATCAATCTGCGGCCTGCTGTTGGAAGACGGATCGTGAAGCACCCCCAAGTTGCTTTGTTACGTCATACTCTCGGAGGGCAGGATGTTGACTGACTTGCAATTCCTTGAAGAGTGGATCCCCGACAAGATGGACCCGGGAACGATTTTCGTCCTCGAGAACCAGGCGAAGCTTGGCCATGCGCAGAATCCCTTTGTGGCAGTCATGTCGTGCCCGCGGTGCGGCACCATGGGACTGATTACGCGGCGGCAGCTCTGTGCGAGCGAAACGATGATCTGCGGTGGCGATCGATGCTCGGCAGAGTATCGAATTGAAGGCGAGAACATCTGCTATCGCAAGCCGCAATAAGCATCAGATTGATCCAGGCGCGACTGCCCGCTTCAGGGGTTGAAGTGGGCAACGTTCTATGCCTCGCGTCCCAACGAGCCGCAAGCCTGCCCATTTCGATTTACCATTGAGGAGAGATTCGTCCCTCCTTCAGCCCGGATGGCGAAATTGGCAGACGCAGCGGACTTAAAATCCGCAGACCTTTACCGGTCGTGGGGGTTCAAGTCCCCCTCCGGGCACCATAAAATCAATAACATAAAGCATTATTTCTACAGCGATAGAATCGCTAAAAAAGGCGCTGGTGCCACCTTTGGTGCCCCTTTGTTCCAGTGCGTAGTCGGTTTCAGAGCCTTTGCAACGTAGCCAACCCGCTGTTTCAGAGATTGGATCAAAATTGCTTCGACGTCCAAGACCTTTTTCATCAATTGTGATGCTCGATAAGCATCAGTAAGGCACGTACAGATACTTGCAGGAATTAAACGGGACAATCAGTCGCTCGAGAGGGAGTTACTCTCTGCAATCTCGGAGCACAAACTCTGCTTTTGAACTATGTCAGGCGAAGTGAACAGCGAATCACTTCTTTACTGTGTGGTACTTCTTGAGGTGGAACCGCAAATGATAGTTGCAACCAGTAGGGCGCGTGTTAATGCTGCCTTAGGCAAAACGGCCGCGACAGGCCGCGCATCTCGGATCTCTTCCATCGCCGGCTGGATGAGATCGTTTTCTACATACTCGTTTCCTTTGGAATCTCCGAGCGGTAGCTCCGCACTAATAGTGGCACCGGAGCCCGTACTGAGTGGGGTTGGGACGACAACACTGCATTCGTTGCTTTCCGGGGTGCCCGATTCGACCGCACTCGAGGTTTCAGCTTCAGGATGAATCTAGGCGTTGCAGCCAGTTCCGAACCTTACGCCCGAGCCACGCAGACCGTGGGGCACTTCGCGCAAGAAACAAGCTAGGTCGTATACTCAATCAGTTCCGAACCACTCGGTGAGCGGACCTCAATTCCCGGTCAATCGAAACGATGACTCTCTTGGACGGCAATATTGCGGGCTCTTACGACTACCCAATCGCAGCTCTCGCAGTGTGCATATCGGTATTGGCCTCGTATACGGGACTCGATCTCGCAGAGCGGATTACCGCAGCAGTTGGCATGGCCAAACGCGTATGGCTGATAAGCGGTGGACTAGTTCTCGGAATCGGGATCTGGTCGATGCACTACACGGCCATGTGGGCATTTCGTTTGCCCGTTCCGGTACGGTACGACTGGCCCACTGCACTTCTGTCTGTCCTGATAGGTGTTGGAGCATCGATCATCGCTTTTTTCATCGTGAGCCGGACGAGAATGGGAGTGCAGGCGGTTTTGTTTGGGAGCGTGTTGCAGGGTGGGGGCATCGCTTCTTTGCATTACGTTGCTATGGCATCGATGCGGCTACCCGCAAAGTGTCAGTACTCGGAGCTAATGGTTCTGCTCTCGATCCTGATAGCCGTCGCCGGGGCCTGGATGTCATTGAGGCTGACGTTCTTTTTTAGAAATCGACCAAAGGGACACATGCTGCGCAGGATTGCCAGCGCAATCTCGATGGGGGCGGCCATTTCCACGATGCATTTCACCGGTATGGCCGCCGCCAGCTTCAAAGCCACCAGAGAGACCCCGGACTTCTCGCACGCTTGGCCCATCAATTATCTGGGAGCTTCGGGCATTCTCACAGTCTCCACAATTGTCTTGTTTGGGACGGTGATTACATGCCTCATCGATCGGCTTCAGGAAAAGAGCGCACAGCTGCGCGAACTGTGGAAAGAGTCTCCATTGCCGGTCGTTGTCACGGATGAGGATCGCCGCGTGTTGCGCGCGAATCCGGAGTTCACAAGGTTTTTTGGCTATTCGACAGAAGAAATGACGGGGCGTCGAATATGTGATCTGATCGCACCGGGTGAGTTGGCCAACGATCTACGAAGCAACTCGGAACTGGCGCTGGAAGGTCAGCGAACCGAGACAGTAACTGTGCGTCAACGCAAAGATGGTAGCCGTGTCGATGTTGTAGTGGTCAGTGTGGCCGTATCACTGGCCAGCAGAAAGACCGAACTCTGGATACTCTATAGAGACATTACTGAACGCAAGAGGGCGGAGAATGCCCTGCAAGCGGTTTCCAGCCGTTTGCTGGAGGTGCAGGAAGCGGAACGACGTCACCTGGCCAGTGAACTCCATGATGAAGTGGGACAATTGTTAACAGGACTTCGCTTGCTTCTCAATGGGAAACGGGAATCATCGGTGGAAGCTATCCGGAGCCGTTTAGAACAGGCGCAGAGCATCGTTGACGATCTTCTCGCGACCATTAGGAGACTCTCCTTTGACCTTCGGCCTGCTGATCTTGACCAACTGGGCCTTCTCCCGGCGCTTCTGGGTCTGTTGGAGAGATATACGTCCCAGACCGGC
>DASXLY010000058.1:0-4275 GCA_036495975.1 Occallatibacter sp.
ATCGGCAAGCGAACGAAGATCGACTGGCTGGAAGTGAAATGGCCGGAGCCCGGCGGCACAACGGAAAAGTTTACCAACCTGCCGATCGATCGATATATCACGATTGTCGAGGGCGAAGGGATCAAGACGACTTAGCCATGGGTGCCCGGGTCAAGGCATTGCGACAGGAGCAGCTTTGAGCGCTGGATAGACCTTGATCCAATGGTTCCTCATTTCTGGTTTGACTGTGGTGCCCTTCCAGTCGAAGACGATCAGGTTGGTCTCCTGTCTGGGCATGTGGCAATCAATACAGTTTTTTGTGAGTGGATGATCCGCGCGCGCGAAAATCACAGAATCCGGTTTGTGACAGCTCAGGCATTTTTGCGAAAAGTCGATGAGATTGTGCTGCGGGGTATGGACGTCGTGGCATGTGGTACAGGTCATGGCCGAGGAGCGATAGCACCGGCTCTGCTTCAACAACTCCACCTGGTTGCCGTGAACATCCAGCGGCGCGCCGGGATCGGGCGGCGGAAGATCGATGAACTCGGCCAGTGGCTCGCCTGGAAGATAAGAAAACGACGGACGCATCGGCCGGCCATGTCCGGCGTGGCACCATGCGCAAAGATCCATCTGACGGTCGTGCGAGAGGCGCGCCGGATTCAGGATTACCGAAGCCGACGAAAGGGCAGACGGTTTCGATTTTTCCCGCTCTACGTGTTCGCGTCCGGGACCATGACACTTCTCGCACTCGATGCCCAGCGCGAACCCCGCGGTGCTATATCGGTTCATCGGAGGTGGTGCTGCTTCGAAATAGTTCGCGTGACATTCCAGACAACGCGGAATGATCGGACGATCGAAGTTGGCGAAGCCATCGCGATAACCGGGACTGTTGACCCATCCCAGCTTTGTCCAATACGAGACGGGTAGCTGGAAGAGCTGGTCTTCATTCCAGTACAGGTACGTTTGCCCTTTTTCGCCCGAGCCGACCACGATCGCAATGCGCTCCGAGCGCGGGTTGGTGTGCGGCGGTGCGCCTGCTACCGCGGTCTGAAAAAAGCCATCTTCTTTCCCGTCGACATGCTGTTGCTCCATCCGGAAGAACAGATTCGGATTTGCGGTTTTCAAGATATTGTGGCCGGGTGTGAAGTCACCAAGGATGGAATCATGGCTCGGCACCATGGATGTTCGATAGTGCGCTGTCTGATGATAGGAATCGAATGTGCCAGCGTGGCAAGCGCGGCAGGCGCGGTCGCCTACGTAGTTGCCACGCCCATTGTGCTGCGTGTCTACGGATGGGGCTGAGCGGGCGGTAGACAGATCGGAGCCCTGGCCTTGCGCCTGCGGACGCGGGAAGAGGCAAAGCATCATGGCCAGGATGATCGCGAAGTCTCTCTTCATGTCCCAGGCACGCCGTCTCGCATAGTATGCCTCAGGATTCAGAGATGAAAAGGCCGGAGCATAATGCCCCGGCCTTGACTGCGAACGACTATCGATCAGAACTCGTAGCGAATCGAGAACCGTCCGTAGAACGCCCTCTGGAAAGAGAGAGGACTGCGGAAAGTTGGATCTGCTCCGGTCTGGAAGCCGGTATCGATGTCTTGATTGACGGCACTAGTGAATTTCGAATTGGTTACGTTGAAGCCGTCGAATGCCAGCTTGAGTGAACCCTTGTCGCCGAAGCTGATCGGGTAGTCAAGGTGCGTATCGAGCTGCAGCGTCGTGGGAGTGGTGCCCGCGGTGCCGCGGCCGCCGATGGGAATCTCACCGGTATTCGCGTACACCGGATGGGATGCCAGGCGGGAGATCGGCGTGCCGGTCTGCCCGCGCAATCCGATGCCGCCGGTCAGTTTGCGGAACATTCCGTTCTGGATCGAATACGAGCCATAGAGGTTGCCCACATTGCGGCGATCGGTATTCAGATAGCCCGGTTGGAACTGAGCGCCGAGCAGGCCAACGACGCCCTGGGTGAAGTCGAAGAGCGAGCTGATGCCAGGATCGGACTGGCCGTTGTCATTGCGGAACAAGCCTTCATAGTTGCCCCAGAGTTTGGCGAAGCGATAGTTCCCGCGAATAAGGAAGCCGCGGCTGAAGTTCTTATTCAGCTCAACTTCGAGCGATTGATAGCGGCGCACGGGCAGCGCAAAACCATCAGGTTTGCCATCCGGGGTTGTTAGGCCGGCGGTATCTGGATTCGAGCCGCAGGCGCCACCCAAGGTGTTCCCAAGGCTGTCCTGCTGTAGTCCGTAGTCCCGGAACTGGGGATCAGGGTTTGCCGGCGTCGGCGCAACGCAACCGGCTGGTGGACCGCTGGCTGCGCTGTAGAAGGTCTCCTGTTCGTTGACGAAGTAGTCAGCACTCGGGCTGGGATTGCCGATCAGATAGATCTGATTCGGCAGTCCCGAGTTTGCACCTTCCGGCGAGATGCCCTGCATATCCTCAACGATACGTTCGAGCCGGCGGTCAGAGTAGCGGACAGAGAGTACCATGCCGCTGGCAACCTCACGCTCGAAGCCAAGCAGATACTCCTCTTCGAAATTCAGCCTGGTGCCGCCGTGGATGAGTTCGGGTGATGCGGAGGATACAGCGAGGTTGCTGAATCCGGGAGTTCCGCTCAGCAGATGAGCAGAGTCATAAATCGGAGTGATAGTGCCATCCGCATTGGTAACAAGATGCGTACCATCAGACGGGGCTGCCCAGCGAGCGGAAAGGATGTCCAGCTCCTGGTTCAGCTCACGAATGGCGGCGTCGGTAGGCAGGGCCTGGGTGTAACGGCCCCAGTTGAAGAAGACCTTGGTTTTGCGGTCGGCGAAGGGATCGACGTTGATGCCCAACCGTGGAGACCAGTTGTCATTGAACACATAGGACTGGTTGGGCCCGTTGAGCTGCTCCTCTTCCCAGCGGAGACCAGCGTTGATGGTTACGCGACGATTGATCGCCCACGAATCATTGACATAGGAAGAAAGATAGCTCTCGTTCGAGGTGTCATGCGTCTGGCTGAAGAAGCCGCGCACCTGCCGCAGATAGACCTGATGTTCTGTTCCATCCGAGCTCAGGTACAGCGGGCAAAGCGTTGTGGGGCAAAGTGAGTTGCCATTGGAGTCGACAGGTGCGTTCGAGAGATAGTAGCCTGCGCTAGTCTGCGCACCGACAAGGCTGTCATTACCGCCTACAGACTGGATCGGTGTGCCGGCTATGTTGGTTGCGGGGAAGGGAGAGCGGCCACCCGAGTAGTCTTTATTGACTGAATAAAGAGCGCGATTGAAGCCCACCCCGATGGAGAAGGTGTGTGGGCCAAAGAGGTTGGCAACCTTCTGCACATCGAGGTTTACGCCATACGATGTGTTGTCGGGGTTTTGGTATTGGCCGAGTCCCTGGAAGCCAGCAATGCCATTTGTGCGATCACTAATCAAGGGAAGATTGGCGAATCCCGCTTCCGTGAATCCGCTGGATTTGTAGGTCCCGGCCAGGTTGAGCTGTGTTGTCGGATTCACCGACGACGCGAGATGCAGCACTGTAGCGCGGCTGCCATACTCCCAGGTGCTGAAGCTTGTGGTGTTTTTTAACTGGATGTTGGGGTACCCGAACGTGTTGGCGAGGGTTGTGTTGAAGCTGTAGTTGTTGTGTGCGGGATCGCCGAAGGCAGATGCATCCAGTGTTGTGCCATCGGTGATATTCAGGCTCAGCTTGCCGGCCCAGCTACGCGTAGTGGCCGACGATGTGAATGGCCCGTGGTTGAAGACTGCAGCCGCAAACGGTGTATTGGGCGCCAGGTAATTGACCTGATTCAGCGATGGATTGAACGAGCCAAAGAAGAAGAGACGGTCATGGTGGCCGGCGATCGGAATGAAGCCGCCCAGCTCGACGCTGGCGTCATACGCAGGCTGCGAGTATATCTTCCCGCGCTGGAAGCCGTCGCCTGCAAAGAGGCGGTAATTGTCCTGATAGTTAAACGCCGCACTTGTACCTTCGGGAGCCAGATAGGCGGCCACGGCTCCGTGGAATTGGGTGCCCCCGGACTTGGTAACGATCTGCAGGATGCCACCGTTCACGCCGCCGTACTTCGGCTCGTAGGCTGCGGTTTTCACCTGGACCTCCTGGATGAAGGACAGGTTGATGCCGGTACCCAAGGAGCCATACGACGGGCTGAAAACGCCGAGGCCGCCGTAGCCGGAATCGTTCAACACAACACCATCGACGAGGTAGAGGTTCTCGAGACCGGTCGCGCCACCCACCGACGGGTTGGACCTGCCCGTTTGGCCGCCATCGACCACGCCGGGCGAGACGTAGAAGAGTGAC
>DASXLY010000059.1:0-3072 GCA_036495975.1 Occallatibacter sp.
CGCTGCCTAATCCATCACGTCCTGGCGGAGCGGAAATTCACGCCGCCGGGGATGGTGTTCCCTGTCTCGCCGGTCATGCTCGATCGGATCGAGACATACCGCGACACGCTGCGCGCGCAATCGGGGCCGCTGATGGACTACATTGATTGGCGGCCGACACCGGCACACAACGTCGATGTCCAGAACGACACCGCCGACCTGTACCGTTATTTCGATTGCACGGAAGCGGCGGAATTTCTCTATGGCTGTGTCGCGCAGGCGATCGACAACGACCTGCCGCGGGAGATCGATTTCCTGCGCCGCAACGACGAAGCGATGCGCCGCGTCATGAACACGGTCGAGATGCCGGACAGGATCGCGGAAAATCTAATCAGGCATATCCGCCTCAACGAAAACAACCTCGGCCGCAAGCGCCGTGAGGGCGAATTCGTGAAGCTGACGGATGACGAGGTGACCGCGATCGAGGCGATTGTGCGGGAAGCGTTTGATGGCTTCACCGAAGCCTGACGACGCGCGCCTTCGCAGTGTGGGGGCTGTACGAGGCTGTTACGAAACACGTACGTCAGAAATCTGGAGGCCCTTGGGTCGGCTTTGACGATAGGCGCGTTTCACAGAACTAATATCCGGAGGTCGGCATCCCCTACGTGTGGCCGTTAGCCTTGATAGGCCAACGCTGAATCTAATGACTCATCGACGAAGGCTCCAGGCACTTGACGTCGGGGTTCCAGGGAGCAAAAAGACCGCTCGGACTAGGCTTCCAAGTCCAGACGTGAAGGAACCAGAAGCCGATCGAATCCGCTTTGATGAGGGCTTGCCCCATGATGCGCGGCGGATCGGTTGATTTCCAGGCGGAGATCGGCACAAGGAATTCGACGCCATTCAATTGAAAGGTGCCATCGGGCATCTTCTCGTAGACCAGAACCTCTGGATGCTCCAGGTCGAGCATCGTGTCCAGAAGATCGTTGTTCTGAAAGTGATAACCCATCGCACCAGCGGGTTGATGTTGGACGCAGCCGGTGACGCGCTTGTAGCCGGCCGCTTCGGCAGCCTCAGTCGTCTTGAACTTGGCGGTCGCGTCACGAATTGTCATGATGTCGCGATCGACTGCCTCGCCAAAGCCGCTGGGAAGAATGCCCGGCGCCTGGCTCTTGTCTGTGGTATTTGTTTGTGCCACGGCTCCGCCGACGAATACACACATTGTCAGCAGCACTCTTACGATCCACACATTCAGCCGGGTTATTTTCGGTCTCATTATCATCGCCCCTTTGGAATCGGTGTGTTTGTTTCACGCTGGGCCGATCCTAGGCGGCTGCCGAGGGATCGGGTATATGTTTTTGACAGACGGCCCAGCAGAAATGCTGAACTGGACTGAAGCACCGGGAGCGCGATTGATCATCATGTCTATGCTGCTTTCTGTGCTGGCGAATTTTGGCAGCAGATGTCACGGGCGCCTATTGCGCAGCGGGATGGGAGGGAAGAAGCTCCAGAGGGAGCGACGCCATGCCGTGCACGTATCGCCACCCCGACGGGGTCCGTACATAGGTATCGCTAAACCAGACGTGCCATTCGAACGGTTTTCCCTTATCGACGCCTTTCAGCCAAAGTTTCGACGTTATGACCGCGGTGTCGCCCCACACTTGAACGATCTTATCGGTGTCTTCGTTGTGTTCGTATTGCACTCGCTTCGTTCGCGCGTCGTTGATCAGGTCTGCCTTGTTGTGGGTTTCTCCAGTGCCCCAAATCACGCCGAAATCGTCGGCCAGGATCCGGCCCATCGTATCGGCATCGTTGTTCTTGACCGCAAGCTGGTACTCAGTGTCGAGCGCCGCCACTGTGTCTTGATCTGATTTTGAATCCGCGCTGGCGGCTGCGCCTGTGGGCATCGCGAGCGCTCCAAGCAGAACAATTCCGAGCTTCGTTGTTTTCATAGGCCATTTCCTCTGGAATCGGATTTTGTCTCACGTTGAGCCCAGCATAGGCAGCTGCTGAAGAGTCCGGTACATGTTTTTGACAGACGGCACCGCGGAGATGTCGGACTGGACTGAAGTCCTGGGGAGCGCGGTTCATTATCGTGGTGGGCCACTTCGTCAAATGCCCGCTCAAGGTTGGGTTCAGCCGTGGCAGAATGAAACGGTAATGTCGCCTCAGATGCGTCAACGGATACGGCTGATCGTAGGAGTCTGGCTCGGCTGGACGATCGCCGGACTTTTCTACATCATCCAGGACATGGTGCCGCGGCTCTATCGCGGCGGCGCAGTGCCTTGGAAATACGTGTTCGCCGGTTGGATGACAGGCATGTATGTTTGTGCCGCGCTCACGCCGGCGCTCCTCTGGCTCAGCAACCGATGGCCGATCGAGCGCCGAGTCGCCTACACCGCATGGCACCTCTGCTTCAGCGTGGTTTTCTCGATCATGGCCACCACGCTCGAAGTCCCTATATTGCTGCTGTTCGGCGTCTTCCCAGCGCCGCCCCCTCCTCCATCGTTCGCCGCCGGAGTGAGGATCATGCTGGGATTCGGCATCCAGGGCGGTGTCATCCGCTATTGGGCCGTCATCGCGCTTCATGCGGTATATAGGTCGCAGAAAAACGCCAAGACGCGCGAGCGGGAGGCATTCGAGCTGAAGGTGCAAGCCTCCGAACTGGCCCGACAGCTTGCAACCGCGCAGCTGAGCTCTCTCAAGATGCAGTTGCAGCCGCATTTTCTGTTCAATACGCTTGGCGCCATCATGGTCTTGATTCAGCAGCAGAAGACAGCGCAGGCCGAAGCCATGGTTGAGAAGCTCGGGAATCTCCTTCGCCTCACGCTCGATGACGTGGAGGCCCAGGAAGTCCCGCTCTGGCGCGAGCTCGAATTCCTGCGGTTGTACCTCTCGATCGAGCAGGTGCGGTTCGAGGACCGGCTACGGGTGCGCATTGCGCCGCCCGCCGTGCTGTCCGAAGTTCTGGTGCCGCATATGGTGCTGCAGCCGATCGTTGAGAACGCGGTTCGCCATGGTCTTGGTCAGAGCGAGGAGGCGGTGACAATCGAGGTGGTGGCGACCAGCTCCAATGGGTCACTTAACCTCATCGTG
>DASXLY010000060.1:0-3220 GCA_036495975.1 Occallatibacter sp.
AGGCTTTCAGTCGGTGGCTCCGAGAGAACTACTGGCGAAAGTGTTTTAGCTGCTTCTTCGCTGACAAGGTTCTGCACGCGGTTCTTAAATGCCCAATAGCCGTCTACTTCTTGGCCTGCCTCATAGAACGGAAGGGAAAACACTTGGAGCTTCGCTCCTGTTCATCGGCCAGGTGCTTGGCATAAAGTGCCACGTCCGCTCCGTGTTCATCCAAGGTGATTGCGCAGGTAATGAAGCGAAATACGAACTTTTCCGTTGGCGCGAAGGCAGCCTTTGGACCAACGATTAGGACGGGAAGTTGGGATGCCTTCAAAATGTTTCCGCCTCTGATCCGAAGAGCAGACGATTCACTCCCTTGCGACAATGGCTGGCCTCCTCGAATCTCTATCCCGCGCAAGGCAGGACCGTCCTACAGGAAAGAAAGCCGGATTGCGATGAAAACACTCCTGCTATCGGTCGCACTGACATCGCCGATCTTCGATTGGGTGCAAAACGGACAGCATCCGCAGATTCCCGACAGTCATGCCAATGCGGTAGACGCTCGCAGGGATCACGCGATGGGCATCTCCCATCAGCGGGCGACTCATCACTTCACACATAGCCCAGTTATTCGCTGCGGGCGATTTTGAGATTCCAATGTTCATTCACGACAAAGTGCCTCCTGGGGTTCCGGTCACGAAAGCCAAGAAGGCTGCCATATCGTACGTTTTCGAGCCCATGCCGAGAGGCGGCAAGATTGCCATCTCGACGAGTGACCCCGAAGCTCAGAGAGCGATTCATGCATTCCTGAGGTTCCAAATCGACGACCACCGGACGGGAGATTCCAAGCTCGTTGGTCCGCCAACTTAGGTTCCGCTCGTCGTCGATTTGGGCTCACGAAGATTCCCGGCACCTGTCTTACGTCGGGCTGGCCCCTTGAAATTTTCGTCCGCAACGATCCTCCGCCGCTTTCCGCGCACATTACAGTCAGCACATTAAATCCAGACCCGAAGGATCATGTAAACGCCTAACGCACAGATAAATAGAGAGAGCGCCTGCTTATATCTATGCGCAGGAATTCGTTCGAGAACCCGGACACCCCAGAATGTTCCGACGAGACATCCGATTAGTGCCAGAAGGATGTTTGTCTTTGCCGATAGGAGTGCCGACCGCTGTGTAGCGATATAGACGGGCATTCGGGCAAAATCGATGATTATTCCGGTCGCGGTTGCTGTGGCGACCAAGCTTTCCTTTTGCATCTGAAAGCTCAACAACGCCGCTGAGCGAATACCGCCCTGGTTTCCAACCAAGCCTCCAAAGAGCCCTGATAAAACACCCGCTATCCACGCAGTATCACGCCGAAAGCGCACGCGATCCGTCCACCCTGCCAATGCTGATAGACCAGCGAATAGCAATAGGCATCCAAACACTAGGCTGAGTATCGGACTGTTGGCTCTTGACTGAGACAGTGCGCCAAGTAGTCCGCCTGCCGCGCTTGCGATTCCGAAATGCAGCAGCACGCGGCGATCAATGTATTTCCTCAAACTCCAGAAACGAACGGCGGTGGCAACAAAATGTGGTACTGACACGGCGGCAATTGCCGTCTTCATGCCCATCGCAGTCGCAAGCAGCGGGGTCAGGAGGCTGCCGATTCCGAAGCCGCTGAGTGCCGCAACTCCTCCCGCGATCACTGCCACGAGAAACACCACAAGACTGAACAAGTGATTGGACATACTCAACCGGGCGAAACTCCGGGCGTATTGCTTCCCGACAGTAACAGAACTCAACTAGTAGGCTTAGAACACAAGATGAATCGTTCTCGAAATATGCTGATGATGTCGAAACCTTAAGCGCACCCTAAGGGTGGATTCAATCCAATTCGGAAATGTGGGGTTTCCCTGCCAGAAGGAGCAACATGAGTGGCGAATCGCTATCGCGCAGATTCTTTTTGAAAGCCGCAACGGCTGCAACAGCGTCGTCCTTCCTCTCTGTTGGTTGTAAGAGGCCAAGCCCATTCTCGCCGCCGGCTTCAGAGGAGCAGGCCACGGGAGCCGCCGACTACACTCTGCACATCGCAGCGACACCCGTAGAGATTGCGCCAGATCGAATCATCTCTGTTACCACCTACAATGGCCAATTTCCGGGACCACTCCTCCGGTTCAAGGAAGGCAAACAGGTCACAGTGGCGGTTTATAACGAAACGGACACCCCGGAACAACTGCACTGGCACGGACAGATGGTGCCGACCGACGTTGACGGTTCTGCCGAGGAAGGTACGCCGTTCATCCCCGCGCATGGAATGCGCCGCATCATATTCACTCCGCGCCCATCTGGCTTTCGCTTCTACCATACCCATGTTCGCGCTGGAGCTAACCTGAGTGCCGGTCAGTATAGCGGCCAGGTGGGACCGGTCTATATCGAAGCGGCCAATGAGGCCGGCAACTTCGATCGTGAAATCTTTCTGGTGCTGAAGGAATTCGAACCCACTCTCAGCCGAGGCGGCGATATGGCGCAGGACTTTCTTGCACCATCGAGCACTAATCCTGAACTAAAGGACCGCGGCGAATCGTCGATGAAAGCATCGCTCTCGAAGGGCATGCCCCACGGCTTCGAGGTGGGATACGGGTCATTCACTATCAACGGTCGTATGCTCGGCCATGGTGAACCAATTCGCGTCAAGCAAGGAGAGCGGATTCTCCTTCACGTTCTCAACGGCAGTGCGACGGAGATTCGCAGTCTCGCGCTACACGGTCATACTTTTCGTGTCATCGCTATGGACGGAAACACTGTTCCTAACCCCAACGTTGTTCCTGTTTTGTGGATCGGCACTGCTGAACGCATTTCCGCAGTCGTGGAAATGAATCATCCTGGAGTTTGGATACTCGGTGACCTTGCCGACGACGACCGCAAGCACGGCATGGGCATGGTTGTGGAATACGCAGGTCAAAAGGGCAAGCCGCAGTGGATGTCACCGCCTCCTTTCCGCTGGGATTATTCCAGCTTCGGAAAGGCTGGACACTCCGTGCAGGCTCCCGACGAGACGTTCGAAATGGTGTTTGCGAAGGAGAACGCCGCGGATGCTGGCTTTAATCGCTGGACGATCAATGGCATTGCTTACCCCAACTCGCAGATGATGGCATCACCGTCACGTCATCTGAAGCAAGGGAAGCGGTACCGCATCAAAATGCGAAACGCCAGCGATGACATCCACCCAATTCACCTCCATCGACACACCTTTGAG
>DASXLY010000061.1:0-4712 GCA_036495975.1 Occallatibacter sp.
TTCAGCCGGAGAGGCTCAAGGATAGAGGGAGTTTTGCGCGACACCATCCGCCGGTGCGAGCAGATTGCGCAGCGCTCCTAATCTGGATGCAGGACGTGAAGAGACACGGCGTACATTTACGCGACCAGCCGCCCCGATGACCCTTCACAGGTGCGTCGCTAATGCTTCGCCAATTCCACGCGCGACTCTAGTAGGGCTCCGCATTCGGTGACATCACGTCTTTCGGCGGCGAGCTTTTATTCTGAAAACAATTGATGCGTCCGCTTGGGTTCACCCAAAGATGCACCGGTTCTGGACATTCCTTGGGGAAGACCACTCCGGGGCCACGGCGTCCTCCTCCCGAGGGATCGCTGTCCCACATCAGACTCTCTACCGCCCCGGCTTGAGTGCGAACAATGGCAACAGCAACCAAGGAATCAATTCCTTGGAGGTCGTAGCGAACGCGAAACGGCTTCCCAGCCCTTTGCGCCGCCAGGGCGCACTCGGTCGCAATCTTGGGGTCGCCATCAATCAAAACCCTTCCACAATCGAGAGCGCCGGGGCCGGCAAAGTTCTTACTCTGGAGCTCCAGATCACCAGACAAAAGACGATTTCGAATTGTTCCCGGCCGCACTGAGATATGGGTCGATCTGCTCTGCAAAAAGGCGGTGCTTACGGTAGCAAGAATGAGCAACGTCAGCGCAGCCCAGACGGATTTTCTGATTGGCCTCACGGAAATTGGACTGTGCCGGCTGAGTTTCGTCTCATCCGATGACAAGATGCCGATGACAGATTGTCGGAGCCGCCTTGTCCGAGCCGCCGTGAACTAGCAGCGGCAGATCTGAAGGACAACGTTGCGCACCGATGTGTCAGAGACCTTGCCGTGCATCGGCGGTCGTCGGATTACATCGTTCAATGGCTGCGGGTTCTGATCTCAGGCCCTTTGCCTACGGATCAACTAATCAACCTATCAACCAATCAAGGAAGGCTCTCTGTAAGGGGCTTATAGCCAGAAACGGTCGTAGCGTGCGGCGGACCCATTGCTGCTTTTGCAAACTCCGCTACAGAAGGAGGGCTGATGGCCTGCAATTCACCTCGTATCAAACTCGGATACCGGCCTCTGCGGGATAAGTACTGCATGGAACCAAGGTCTTCGGGTATGCGTATGCCCGGTATAGCCCGCTCTCAAGAGTGGCGGTATGGGTCCGCGTGCTCTGGTTTCTGTGTCAAAA
The DNA here is from genome assembly GCA_036495975.1 of Occallatibacter sp. GTDB lineage: Bacteria > Acidobacteriota > Terriglobia > Terriglobales > Acidobacteriaceae > Telmatobacter. Next base: position 1,212 of record DASXLY010000061.1, read on the forward strand.
GGGAGGAAGTGTGAACGCCGACTTTCGACTTGCCCTGCGCCAATTGCGCAAGTCCCCGGGATTCGCCGTGGCCGCGGTGCTCACCTTGGCGCTAGCCATTGGTGCCAATGCCATCGTCTTCAGTGTGCTGAACGCTCTGGTGCTGCGCCCGCTCAAGGTGCCCCACCCCGAAAACCTCTACATGTTGGAGCGGCCTTTCGAACGAGGAAGCTCTCCCTCGCAGTCGTATCCCGATTACCTGGACCTGCGCGATCGAAACCGCAGCTTCGAATCCCTTATTTCCTATGACATTGTGGGTGGCGTCGGGCTCGATACCGGCGACGGAAAACCTTCCGTCGTGTGGCCATATATGGTCAGCGGCAATTATTTCGATTCTCTGGGCCTCCAACCTTATCTTGGCCGGTTCATCCATAGCTCTGATGAACATGGGAAGAACAGCGTGCCTTACGTGGTACTGAGCTACGCTTACTGGCACAGCCACTTCAACAGAGATCCCGCTGCGGTAGGCCGCACCATTCAGATCAACAAGCATCCCTACACAATTGCCGGCGTTGCGCGGCCCGACTTTCGCGGCACTGAGCTTTTCTTCGCGCCAGACCTGTGGGCACCGCTGGTGGACCTGCCGCAAATGGGGGGATGGGATCCCATGGAGAAGCGTGGCGACCATTTCACCTGGGTCATCGGCCATTTGAAGCCCGGGGTGACAGCAGCCGCGGCGGCAGCGGACGTGAACATCACTGCCGCTTCATTGGCGAAAACGTATCCGAAAGAGGATGACGGTCTGAAATTCTCATTGGCCAGGCCGGGGCTGGTGGGAGATACGCTGGGCCGGCCTGCGCGTACCTTCATGGCTGGACTGATGCTCCTGGCGGGACTCATCCTGCTTGCCGCGTGCGCCAACCTCGGCAGCCTGTTTGCAGCGCGAACTGCTGATCGCTCCCGCGAAATCGCCGTCCGCATGGCTTTGGGATCGCCTCGTCAGCTGATTCTGCGACAGCTTTTCACTGAAGCCGTTCTGGTCTCTTTAGCTGGGGGAATCTGCGGCATGGTGGGCGCCGTGGCTATTTTGCGGGTGTTAAGCACTTGGCGCCCTATTCCGGACATTCCCATCAATGTGCCGGTCAATCCGGATGTCAAGACCTACGCCTTGGCGCTACTGCTTGCCTTGTTCAGCGGCGTTCTCTTCGCTTTGGTTCCGGTTCGTCAAGTGTTGCGCGCCGATCCCTGGCAGATCATCCGCTCGGGATCAACAGGTATTGGCAGTCTGCGATCGTTTACGCTGCGCGACGTACTGCTTGCCCTGCAAATCGCTATCTGCGCGGTTCTGGTAACTGCCTCGCTGGTTGCGGTGCGCGGCCTGGCGCGCTCGCTTCACAGTAATTATGGTTTCCAGCCCCAGGGCGCGATGCTCGTCCACACCGATCTCCACATGGCCGGGTACGACGGCGATCAGCGACCGCTGATGCAGCGGCGCATGCTCGATGCCGCCGCGGCCATCCCTGGCGTCACAACCGTGGGCTATGCCGACCGGCTGGCGCTCAGCATCGGCGGCAGCGACTCATCGGTTTATAGTGACGCAACCACGGATTACCGGCCGACGAATTCTCTTGCGGACGCGCAGCAGTTCAATATCTCACCAGACTATTTCCGTGCAGCCGGGACGACGCTTCTGTCCGGGCGGACTTTCACCCTGCACGACGATAGCAAGGCTCCCACGGTCGCAGTCGTCAATCGTGAATTTGCCCGCAAAGTCCTTGGATCGGTCGACAAGGCCATAGGTGGTCATTTCAAGCTGGGGGATGGCAAACGGGTTCAAGTCGTCGGCGTGGTGGAAGATGGTAAATATGAAACGCTGACGGAAGATCCCCAACCAGCCATGTTCTACTCCTTCCTGCAGCAGCCGTCCACCAATGCCTGGATCATCGCTCGGTCCGAGCGCGCCCCACAGGAGATCGCTGCCGCCTTGCGGCGCTCTCTTCATAGCCTCGACCCTGCGTTGCCCCTGGAGGTCAAGACCTGGAACAGTGAACTTGATTCTGCTCTCTTTGCCGCCCGTGTAGCCACGGTGGCGCTGGGTGTGCTCGGCCTGTTGGGTGCGATGCTCGCCATCACCGGAATTTTTGGAATGGCATCGTATGTGGTCACCAAGCGCCTGCGCGAATTGGGTATCCGGGTGGCGCTCGGTGCAAGTCAGCGCAAAGTTCTCGGCGCCGCGCTGGGGCGAGCTTTCCGGCTGCTGACGATTGGCTCTGTGGCGGGCATGATCCTCGGAGTGCTGGCCACCCGAGTGCTGTCCTACATTGTTTATCAGGCCACGCCGAAAGACCCGATCGTGCTCATCGGCGTAGTCGTAACCATGCTGTTCGTGGGCCTGGTCGCGGCCTGGATTCCGGCCCGGCACGCCCTCGCAGTCGATCCGATGATCCTGCTGCGCGAAGAATGACGTGCGGGTTCAGCCGCTGTCAGGCAACATCATCCGGCCGCTGGATACAAACCTGGGTAAGGATCGTGAAATGAAGGTGACCCGTATCGCAATCATCCTTGCCCTGAGCCTTGCTCATGCCTTCGGACAGCGCCCGGTCCATCTCGCAAACTGAGACTTTTCTTCGATTCGCCCCTGCCGGATCTCTGCCCCGCAGCTTTGTCGGCTTCTCGATTTATACGAAGCGTAATTCGAGCAAATGGCCAACTCATGCTTTATTTCGCATGGAGATAGTGCCGCAGCCGCTTAGTGGCAACTCAGGACGTCTTCCCTAGCGATTGAAGAGTGCACACTCAGGCCGGCCAAAGAGCCGGCTTTTTCATTTCCCCACCTTCCCTCGGAGACCACTGTGGATACCTATTACGAATACCTTCGCAACTATTCGCAGGAGCTCGGGGCACGCATTGTCGAGATGTACCCCCCGGTGCAGGGACCGAACGATCTCATCGCAGCGCCCATCGCGACCCTGCTGCGCAAGCCTCTCCCCGCACAGGCCTTGACCATCTCTGGTTTGGCGAAGCACCTGAAGACGGCGTGTTCGGTGCGCATCGTCGGGGAGTGCGGCATCGGCAAGACGCTGATGTCGATGGGTGTGGCGCACGCGCATGCTGATGGCACGCCATACTCGACGATCGCCATGTGCCCGCCGCACTTGGTCCTGAAGTGGGCGCGTGAGGTGCTCATCACCGTACCCCGCGTCCGCGCCTTCGTGATCCTGTGTGCAATAGAACATCGAGCAGCGTCTATTGGTGAAGTTTTCAATACCGTCTCCTCGCAGGCTCTGACTCTGCGGGGCTATGCCGAAGCAATGTACCGATGGTTTGAGAGGGAACCCCGGCTCTCGTTCGCGCCCTTCGATCAATGGAAGCTCGGTCTAGAAAAAGGCGACGCGGAAATTTCCTGGGGACATATCATGCGCAGCTCCTGCGTTTCCATTGAGAAGAGTCGCCAGCGTCTTGGATACAGCCCCCGATTCTCCAGCCTTGAGGCGATACAACAATCTGTTGCGGCGCTTATCG
>DASXLY010000062.1:0-1680 GCA_036495975.1 Occallatibacter sp.
CGAGAGGCAGCTTGTTCCACGGGATATTGGGATTTGGCTCGCGAAAGTGTAGGGAGGCCGGAATCGAAGCGTGTTTGAGCGACAGGATCGATTTACACAGACCTATCATGCCTGCGGCTGATTCCGCATGGCCTACATTGGTTTTTGCGGACCCGACAAAACACGGCCGGTCACGGTGAGCTTCCGCGAGTACCGATCCGATAGCTTCCAGTTCAACCGGATCGCCAGCAGCAGTGCCAGTGCCGTGGGCTTCGATGTAGTCGAGTTCCGCAGCTGAGATTCCGGCGTCCCGGAGAGCGGCTCTGATCGTCGCGGCCTGCCCTTCCCGGCTCGGTGAAACGAGCAGCGCGCTGGAACTCCCATCATTCGTGATGGCACTGCCGCGGATAACGGCGTGGATAGGATCGCCATCGGCAATGGCGCGTCCGAGAAGCTTCAGCGCGAGGACACCGGCGCCCTCGCTTCTCACGTACCCATTGGCCGAGACGTCTCCAAACTTGCAGCGGCCGTCGGGCGAGAGCATGCCGGCAGAATCATAAGCCTGGGTAATCTCCGGTCGCAGGATAAGGTTCACCGCCCCTGCCAACACTAGATCGCTTTCGCCAGTGCGGAGGCTTTGACAGGCCAGGTGTACGGCGACAAGAGAAGAAGAACAGGCGGTGTCCAACGTGAGAGTCGGTCCGCGCAGGTCGAAGTGATAGGCGAGCCGTCCCGCGGCCGCGTACCGACCTGACCCTGTCGTCAAATAGAGATGTGGGTCGGTCGCTGCTTCGTTGATGCAAGTCTCAAAGTCAGACGTCCACTGGCCTACAAAAGCTCCCGTGCGGCTACCTGCCACCGAACCGAGGGGCAGCCCGGCATCTTCGAGTGCCTCCCACCCGAGTTCGAGCAACAAACGATGCTGGGGATCGAGCAGAATCGCCTCGCGGGGAGAAATTCCAAAGAAGTCGGCATCGAAGAGATCCAGATTCTTCAAAAATCCGCCACGGCGGACAGCAGTTCCAGGCTGCCCCTCAGACTGAGCGGCATAGAAGCGATCCACCAGGTCGAATCTGCCTCCCGGATACCCGCAAACTGTTTCGATACCATCGCGAAGGATGCGCCAGAACGATTGCAGGTCGTCGGCACCCGGGAAACGGCATCCGATGCCAATGATCGCGATCGGCTCTCGTGTCAACTTTGTGTCAATTTTGTGACCCATGCGTTACATCCTCAAAAGCCCGGTGAAACCAACTGAGACTTTCCGGACGGGATGTGGAGTTCTGCCGCTATCAGGTCGAGGATGGAGGATCTTTCCTGCACCGGGAAGAAGTGGCCTCCCGGAAATCTGTGAAGCCGAAATCCGCCGGAGGTTTGTTTTCGCCAATCCATGACTTCGGATTCGAGAGTCATATGATCCTCAGTCCCAATGAAGCAGGTGATTGGGTTCGCAAACGGTGGTTCTTCAGCACATTGGTACGTCTCCACGATGCTTAGGTCCGCGCGTAAAGCAGGTATCAGCAACGCGCACAATTCCTTGTCTGCCAACACCTCTTGTGGAACTCCACCATATCGCTGATCGATTTCTCGAAGAAGACTGAAATCTTCCAGGTGGTGCAGAGGAGAATGGGCCCAAGCCACCCCTGGACCGGGGGAGGCGGCGGCAAATAAATGAACTGGCGCACGCAATTTCCTGCGGCG
>DASXLY010000063.1:0-28226 GCA_036495975.1 Occallatibacter sp.
TCCACGATGAATTGCGTCACCTTTTCGCCCCTTCTCTCGGCCCCCATCCGGATAAGCCTCTCCTCGCTGTCGGAAGCGCGAAAATTGATGCGCTGCCGCCGAACAGGCGACCTCCTCTTGAGTGTAGCTGCCACGATGTCCCTCCAAGGTCTCGTACATACAATGTGCGTACAACTCCTATCATAAATCTGAATGATGGAGGAAGGCAACTGCTTTGGGAGACCTGGGATACTCGTCGGTGTTCAGTGCAACCAGGTCGGGACCGTCACTTCGGTTACGCTTCAGCTCAACCTCGATCTCCACTGTGGCGATGTGGCCGATTACGACCTTCGACGTGAAACAATTCGATTTGATCGTGCTGTTCTACCATCGCGACAGGCGGCTGTTCGCACCGGTCGTCAGAGGGCTCAAGCCTGGTGGCCTGTTCATCGTGCAAGATGCGGGCACGCTTGGAAGTCGAACCAGTTTTACCTTCAGCAACTAACGATGCGCTCTTGGGCCGAGACTCAATGACAAATTCACCATTTGGCCAGCCGAGAATCATCGCGTAGATCACGGTATCGGCTTTGTTCCGCGTAAATCGCGGGATGAGAATTTCCCGGCAGCTCTACGTGGAGGCCATCTGCTGATTGTGACCATTTAGGCTTCTCTTCACTTCGCCGCCACCTGCCTTCTGCAAATACATATTGTCTTTCTCGAATCGAACATTAATTGCATCCCCCACGATCCAATTTCCAGGTCGACACGAGGAGAAATGCCTCTTCTCTTCGCATTGACCGATGTACACGATGTCGCCGACCTGAATTGCCAAGCTATTCTCGTGGCGCAGCACACTCATCGATCCGCCATTCACAGGAACTTCTTTTGTATATGGCTGCGAGTCCACATCGAGAAGTTTGCCAGTCTGATAAACCTTATCTGCTGCGGAACAATCAATCGCGCACGTAAACAAAAATGCACCAAAAATGTTCGCATCGAGCACTCCTGCCAGGCGGTGTTCCGTCAAATATACCTCACTCCTCACTTCAATTTTTGCTACAACGCAAAAGGCCCTCCCATGTATGAGGGTCTCCGCTGCAGGGTAATACGAAGGGCACGAACCTACTTCTTCAACGCGAAGACGGGACAGATGACCGCGCTTCCGGTTGATCCGGAACTATGGTCGAAGACCCGCAGGCGATATCGAAAGTCAGCCGTTGAACGCTCAACGGGAAGAACTGCCTCAACGGATCGGGCGTATGGTGGAAGGCACCGGAGGTAGCGCCCATGAACATGACGCTCGTGCCCGAACTCGCTGCCCAGGCAAAGGCAATCGTGGCCTTGGCGTTTCGCAACGGGCCCATCGAAGACCTGCATGCGGGAAAACTCTGCCCGACGTGCTCGGCCCAGCCGGAGTTCTCGCACATTTCCGCTGAAGAGATCAAGATAGTTATGAAGTCGGCGGTCGACACGGCCTATCGCCTGCTCTGGCAGCGGGAGTTTGAGCCGGAAAAATATCAAAGGAACATTGCATTCGGCCTGCGCTACACCGCGAACTGGGACGACCCTGAGTTGGGAAGTTCAGTGCCAGAAGCAATCCATCCGAAGTGACTAAGAAGGAAATTCGATGTTCAAGGAGCTTGCACCCTACCTGCGGCAGCGGGCTGTTTTGCTGACCGTCGCCCATCTTGGAGAAGATCAGATTCGAGTGAACGTCATCCCCCAGAAGCTCAAGGAAGGCGAGAACGCGGCGCTGACGACGCCGCTTACCATTTCCGGAACTGCGGAGGAACTTGATCGAGACCTTCCGGCGACGTTGGTCAACTTTGGCTCCGCGCACCTTGAGCTGAAGAACACGCTGGACCGGGCAAGGGCGGAAATGGACGCTGCCGCGAAGACGGCGCAGGCCGAAGCGCGCTCTAGAAACAAAACGCCAGCTACAAAAGTCGCGCCAAACCTGTTCCCCAGACATCTTCTGAATCTCGAAGAGTGGCCGGCCTCTTTGACTCACCTGAGCCCGCGTCTTCAACCGGTTTGGGCCGTGAAGAGGAGATTCTTACCGATGATCATGAAGAATTCGGCGAGGTCGAAGAGGGCGAGAACGAAGCAGCATAATCGTATCGATCTGGGAAACAGATCCATAAACGAGGCAGGCGCCGGATGTCATCCAGTTCGCTCCTCTGCCTCATCGGAATTGCCAAAAACTTCTTCTCGAATAATCCGTTCCGTAGCCTCATTCAGATATTCATGCAATGCCTTCTCGATCTGAAGGTATTCGGGCCAGAGCGTGTTATCGATGAACGACTTGGGCGCCCGGAGTACGACCGTTGTGCGGTGCTGGCGCGGGTATCGATACGGGTTCAGTCCGTAGCGGCGGCAGAGCGCGGTGAAAAGACGACGGTTCCATTGATCGACGAGCTTGAAGTAGGTCTCTACTGGCTTCTCGGTCTGCTCCGCGGCCGCCAGTGCTTTCCTCACTCGGTCGATGGCCGCCGCCGCCGCGTCACGCTCTCCTGCGGTCGTGGCTCCCTCGAACAGCGCGGAAATCTTGCGCAGCTTCTGGCGGAGTTCCTGTTCGGTGGTCATGGATGTGGTCATCTCGTCAACGGCGGGATTGCAATACCGGCATGGAAACAGGGAAAGTTTACCGGCCGGCGCCCATTCCCCACCACCGGCAAGCCTCGAACTCCAAATTGATTCCGAGTTTCCAAGCCTATGCCACATAAACGCTGTGCAGGGTGGACCATTCACGTTTTGGTCATCCAAAGGGGCAGCTTCGGGTTGACCAGAAAGGTTCCGAAACAGTCGCGGTATCCATGAGGCAATCGAAACATGGGTCGCTTTAGACTGAGGTTATCGATGGAAGCAAGCGAGCCCAGGACAATTGCAATCCTTGCCGAAAAGCCTTCAGTCGCGCAAGACATTGCTCGTGTCCTCGGAGCCAACACCCGAGGCAAGGGCTATCTCCAGGGGAGCGGCTACGTTGTCACCTGGGCGATCGGGCACCTGGTTTCCCTGGCTCAGCCCCACGAGATCAAGCCTGAATGGCGGCAATGGCGCTTCGATCAGCTCCCGATCCTGCCCACCGAGTGGCCGCTGGTGGTCTACGAGAAAACCAAAGACCAGTTCGAGGTAGTGCGAAAGATCCTCACGTCCGGTCGGGTTTCGAGGATCGTCTGTGCGACCGACGCCGGGCGCGAAGGAGAACTGATCTTCCGGTACATCTATGAGGCGGCCGGGTGCATAAAGCCAGTCAGCCGGCTCTGGATCTCCTCCTTGACTCCCGACGCCATACGCGCGGGGTTCAACAAGCTTCGCCCGGGGAGCGACTACGATCGCTTGGCGGACGCGGCCAGCGGCCGGAGCAGAGCCGACTGGCTGGTCGGTATGAATCTTTCGCGGGCTTATTCCATTACCTACAATGAGGAGCTCTCGGTCGGTCGGGTGCAGACGCCCACCCTGGCCATAATCGTTGACCGGGAAATCGCCCTCCGCAACTTCGTCCCCGAGGATTACATCGAGGTCGTTGCCACCTTTCAGGGACGGGAAAACCCGGGCAAGGAAAGCTATTCGGGAGCCTGGTTCCGTCCCGATGCGCAGAAGCGCAACGACGAGGATGGTCCGACAAACGCATCGCGATTGCCTGCCGATGGGGAGGAAGCCAACCGCATCGTGCTGCGCGGCTGTACAGGAGATGCGGCGATCGAATCGCTCACTTCCGATACGAAGCGGATGCAGCCGCCTCTGCTTTACGACCTCACGGAACTTCAGCGGCATGCCAATCGTTTGTTTGGGTTTAGCGCACAAGAGACGCTTGACCTCGCGCAAGCTCTCTATGAGCGGCATAAACTCATCAGCTATCCGCGGACCGATAGCCGCCATCTTTCCGCCGACGTTGCCACGATCGTTCCAAGGATCGTGGCTGCGATTCTGGCGAACTATCAGCAACAACTGGCCGCCGGTACAGGGGAACGCCCCTTGAGCAAGCGGTATGTAGACGACAGCAAGGTGAGCGACCATCACGCCATCATCCCCACTGCGGTATCTGGTGGGCGGGCCCGCCTTAGCGCGGACGAGCGCAAGATTTACGACCTGATCTGCCGGCGCTTCCTGATGATGTGGCACGACGATTTTCTCCAGGCGGTGACGACCGTGATCACCGGGATCGCGAACGGAGAGATCGTGGACCGCTACCGAAGCACGGGAACCCGGGTGCAACAGATGGGCTGGAAGGTCCTCGATATCGCGGCGGAACGTCGATCGCCCGATACGAGAGGTAGCGATGGGGAGGAAACTCCCGAGCAGGTTCTCCCGGTATCGCTCGCCGAGGGACAGTTCCAGGATGTCATTGCTATTGAAGCCAAGAAGAAGAAAACCCGGTCCCCGAAACGATTCACCGAAGGCACACTGCTGACGGCAATGCAGACGGCAGGCCAAAGCCTGGATGAACGAGAACTGTCCGAAGCGATGAAAGACACGGGCCTGGGTACGCCCGCGACGCGGGCCGCCATCATCGAAGTTCTGTTGAAGCGCGGCTTCATCGTTCGCACGGGGAAGAACTTGGAGGCAACCGAAAAGGGCATCCATCTCATTGAGGTGGTTCATCCCGAGGTGAAGAGTCCGGCGATGACCGGGCAATGGGAAGCATTTCTCAAAAAGATTCAGCAGGGCCAATCCCGGCTGGAACCATTTCTGGACGGCATCAGTCAATATGTCCGCTCCGTGGTTGGCAAGGTTGGGCAAACTCGGCCCGCTCCACGGGAAACGGCGCCTGACTCACCCAGAAGTTTCGATTCTACCGATCTCGCCGATGCAAAAACGTTCTCGAACTTCGCCACGCTTTCCGAACTCCTCAAGAAGGCGTTCGGCTTCTCTCAGTTCCGTCCCAATCAGGAGTTGGTCTGCAACGAGGTCACGGCGGGCAAAGACGCACTGCTCGTGATGCCGACAGGGTCGGGGAAGTCGCTGTGCTACCAGTTACCGGGAGTGGCGCGAGGCGGAACCACCCTGGTGATCAGTCCGCTTATCGCCTTGATGGACGATCAGGTTCATAAACTAAAAGCGCGAGGCTTCGCGGTCGAGTGCATCCACTCGGGACGCGATCGTAAGACATCCCGCCGTGTCTGCGCCGAGTACCTGAGCGGCAGGCTGCAGTTCCTCTTCATTGCGCCGGAACGGCTTCGCGTGGCGGGCTTTCCTGAAATGTTAGCCAAGCGTAAACCATCGCTGATCGCCATCGACGAGGCGCACTGTATATCGCAATGGGGACACGATTTTCGCCCCGACTATCGCATGCTCGGCCAGCATCTACCCAGCCTTCGGCCTGCGCCGGTGCTGGCACTGACTGCCACAGCCACGCCGCTGGTGCAGAAAGACATTGCCACGCAGCTCGGCCTGAAAGAGCCCACGCACTTCATCCATGGGTTTCGCCGCGAAAACATTGGCATTGAGATTGTGGAGGCTCTGCCATCGCAGCGCGCTTCGCTGACGCGGGAGATCCTGCTCGATGCCAAACATCGTCCGGCGATCGTGTACGCGCCGACCCGTAAGCAGGCAGAAACGCTGGCAAAAGAATGGGCCGGGGAATTCAAAGTGGCCAGCTACCATGCCGGGCTCGTTGCCGCGCGGCGGCAGCGAGTTCAGGAAGGATTCATGGCCGGCAAGCTCGATGTCATGGTGGCCACCATCGCCTTCGGGATGGGAATCGATAAGCCGGATGTCCGAACCGTAATCCATACTGCCTTGCCGGGCAGCGTGGAAGGGTACTACCAGGAGATCGGGCGAGCCGGGCGCGACGGAAACCCGAGTCGCGCCATTCTTATGCATTCCTACGGCGACCGGCATACCCACGACTTCTTCTTCAGCCGGGATTATCCCGATGTTTCGCTGATGGATCGGGTGTTTAGCAGCCTTCGGGCAGAGCCTCAACCGAAGGAAAGGCTGCGCGAGACCCTGGCGATCGAGGGAGAACTCTTCGACAAGATCATCGAGAAGCTCTGGATCCATAAAGGCGCGGTGCTGGACTTCGCGGAGAACGTGAGCCTGGGAGACGGATCATGGCGGCCTTCCTATACCACCCAGGGCGAGCAAAAGCGGGCGCAGATCGACCAGATGATTCGCTTCGCGGAAAGCAATCAATGCCGCATGATGGCGCTGGTCCGGTACTTCGGTGATCAGTCGGACGGCGCTACTGTCTGTGGTGTATGCGATTTCTGTGCTCCGGCCAAGTGCGTTGCGCAGAGATTTCGAACCGCAATCGGAGTTGAGTGCGCGGCTCTCTATCGAGTGTTGAGCGCGATGCGATCGATCCGCACCCGATCGACGGGCAAGCTGTATGCGGAGTTATATCCCGGAAACGAAATCAGCCGGGACAACTTCGAAGAGATTCTGGGAGCAATGGCGCGGGCAGGCCTTTTGTGCTTTGCGGATGCGGTTTTCGAAAAGGAAGGCAAGCAGATTCCCTACCGCACCGTCAGCCTCACTCCGGCTGGGCGCGTGACCAACGAGAGCACGCCAGTGCTTTTCGTCATGAAGGAGGCGCCACGCCCGGCCTCCCAACGCAAGCCCGCCAAAAAGGCCAGGAAACCCAAGGGGTCTCGAGCCGCAGCCGCTCCTACAAAACCGGCGACGAGAGAAAGAGCAGCGTCCGTCTCGGATTCCGATCAGCACCGTATCGAGCGAGTGTTGCGCGCGTGGCGCTTGAGCGAGGCCAAGCGCAGGAGGGTTCCGGCATTTCGGATTTTTGGCGATCGGGCGCTGCTCAGTATCGCTACCACCGCGCCGACGAATGAAGCGGAGCTGCTGGCTGTGCAGGGTATTGGGGCCGGCATCGTGAAGAAATATGGGGCGCAGATCTTTCGCTTGGTCGAGGGTTCCCGCTGATGGCAGGGTTACGATTCGACTACTGCAAGTCAAGCAAATCCAAAAGGTTAGATCCGCTGTTCTGAGCGGCACTGGACGTGATGTCATCCGGAAGCTCAACCGTTTCCCGGAGCGGAGGACCGTTGCAGTTACCTTCGCGGATGACGAACAGGGGGCGGCGGCCGAGCGGGTCATCCACCAGGTGGTCGAGTTCTTGCCGCAACTGATCCAGGAGCGGCAGGAAGAGACCCTGAAAAAGGTCGTCAATGTGCTTCTGACGGATGTGACTCCATCGAAGGCGGCGCGCGAACAGGCGCGTATGCTCATCGAAGCCAAGACCGCCATCCTGAACAGCGGCGATTTTCTTCCTGCGACAGAAGTGGCACAGCTCGCCGGCTTCAGCGCCAGCAACTTGAGTGTGCAGCCGAACAAATGGAAGCGGAACCGGGAGATCTTCGCCATCCAGCACGGCAGAGAGGATTACCTGCCGGTCTATGCGCTGGGTCCGGATCATCGTCCGCGCAAGGAGATGGCCGAGATTCTCAAGGTCTTTCAAAATGCGAAGGACGGTTGGGGCCTGGCTTTCTGGTTCGCAGCACTGAACAGCTTTCTTGACGACGAGCGGCCGCAGGATGTGCTGGCCACCGATCCCGAGCGCGTGATTGCCGCGGCCGAGGATGAGGTGGCCGAGTACCAACATGGCTAAGCGCAATACTCGCTATGTTCCGCCGGTTGTTCCTTCAAAAATCAATCTAACCCCCTGGGGTGCGGGCGCGACGATGTATCGCGTCCATGAGACGATCTACGCCGTCGATCAATTCAATCCAAGCTCCAAGGGCAATGCACGCTTCAGCCCGATTCACGATCCGTCGGGGCACATGGCCCGCAAGGCCGGCGTCAGCACGCTGGCCGAGTGGCCCGGATGATGCGTATCCAGCCCATCCATCCCCAACCGGAGGAAACGGGCCTTCCAGCGGATGATGGTTGGCGCCGTAGTTCGAAGTTGCTTCTGGATCATGCTGAAAGTGGCTCCCTCGGGCAGCATCAGAATCAGCCGTTGTCCGCGTTCAATAAGGAGAGCGGTTCTCGCGAGACTAGCTGGGAGAGAAGATCGGAGCGGTTCTCTCCTCAACGTGGATCGCGGACGAGGAGAAAACCGTGTCACCCCGTTGCAGATCGTTGCGATCTCATCACGAAATCTGACTCTGCTCACGTAGTCCAGATCGCAGGACATTTGACGGCCGTAACCGACGTGCTATGCATAAGTAATCAAGAACGTGCAACTTGATGGTTGCGGTCAAATTATTGACGGATTACGTCGGCGAGATTCAAGGAGATTCGGTAACCCGATTTCTGGTATCTACGTAATAACACTCTCGCCTTGTTACTAAATCTAAATCCGCACACGACGAAATAGACTTCGCCCAATATCTCCAGAAGTAGAGTTCAGGTTCGGAGGCATTGATTCGCTTCCGGACTCTGATTCTAGGTCGCTGGGAAAGACGGAGTTCTATGCATAAGATCGAAAGGCTGTTAGCTCTGTGCCCTCTCTTGTTAGCCTTCTGCCTTGGTGTGTCTCAAGACATGAACGCGCAGTCTTCCAACCAGTGGTCGCCTTCGGGCCAGATGGTTCAGGCAAGGACTGGAGCAGCAGCGGTGTCGCTTTCCGACGGAAAGATATTGATCACCGGAGGTGCAGACAGCAACGGGGTTCCCCAGGCATCAACGGAGATATTTGATCCATCGACTGGGCAGTTTTCGCAAGCCGCCCCGATGAACGTACCGCGTGCGGATCACGCTGCGATCGCATTGACTACTGGGGATGTGCTTGTCACAGGCGGCCTGACCACGGGTGGCGGATACAGCGACACCGCCGAGATCCTGAACGCGCAGACCGGCAGCTGGACGCTACTGGAGGCTTCACTTGGAACCGGGCTTGCGAAGCATGCAATGGCAGCGTTGTCGGACGGCAATGTACTGATTGTTGGAGGAGAAAGCACCGGTGGGCCGGTTCTGAGCTTGCTTCTCTTCAAGATGTCAGATCAATCGATGAGCGCTGCCGGTTCACTGATGACAGCGAGAACGGATGCCGCAGCCGCAGCAACTCCCGATGGCCGAGTCCTGATTGCCGGTGGAACTGACATCAATGGCACAGTTCTGAGCTCGACTGAAGTTTTTGCATACAGTCCCGACACGTTGAACGGGACGATGTCGGCCGGACCAAACATGTCATCGCCACGTACCAAGGCCAGTGCGACTACGACGTACGACGGTGTCGCACTGATTGGAGGCAGCAATGGCTCAAGCAATCTGGGAACAGCGGAAATCTTCAGTCAATGGACGAACACATTACGTGTTGTGAGCGGCGCCACTCCGAAGAGCGGTCACATTGCCGCGCTCCTGCCGAAGAATGGAAGCATTCTGACGATGGGAGGGACAGGCGGCACTGCTGTTGACCTTCTTCAACCCTGGGCCAACAATCTGGCGGGTGCATTCATCGCAGGCTCGGCATCGACGTCCGACCGTACGAGCGGAATTGCCTCTCCGGGAAGCTTAGGCACACTGCTGGGGGCAGGTGGCACAGGCTCTTCCGCTAATTCGGCCGAACTTTACCGGTTCCCGACCATCGCCACGGATCAGCCGGACTACGCTCCCGGAACAACGGTCGTGATGACAGGTGCAGGTTTCCAGGCTGGGGAGTCGGTGAAGCTCTATATGCGCGAGTGGGTGAACAAGATGCTGGTTGATCCGCCTGACTATCAGGTGACGAGCGACGCAAGCGGACACTTCAGCCTCTCGGATTATGCTCCCACGATCACAGATGTAGGTGCTCGTTACCACCTCACCGCAGTAGGCACGAATTCCGGATTGCAGGCCCAGACCATATTCACAGATTCAAAACCAAACACGGTAACGATCGGAGCACAGAACCCGAATCCAGTGCATGCTGGAGCTTCGACGCAGTATGTCATCACAACCGGCTTCAATGGAAATGGTAATTCCTGCACCGTCGATTTGAGCATAACTGGATTGCCGAGCGGTGCATCAGGCACATTTAATCCGGCAACCTTTTCGTCGACAGGCGCCGACGTCGCATCTACGCTGTCAATTGACACCACATCCAACACAGTAGCGAACAGCTACGCCTTTACAGTGACTGCAACAGGTAGAACCGGATGTCAAACCCCACTTACCGCAACGAAAAATGGGACGCTGGTTGTGGCCGCTCCGACGCCCACGACTCTTGCCGTCAGCAGCGCGAGCGGAACGTTTGGCGGCACGGTCAATCTCTCGGCAACCTTGACTGTAACTGCAGGAGGCGCACCCGTAGGAAGCCAAACCGTATCTTTCAAACTGAACGGGGCGAACGTAGGAACTGCGACAACCGATGGCAGCGGGACTGCGACCCTCAGCAATGTCAGCTTGTCCGGCATCAGCGCAGGAACGTACGCATCCGGAGTTAGTGCCAGCTTCACCGCTGGATCGGGATTTGCCGGCAGCGCAGGTTCGGCCACCCTCACGGTTGCTCCTGTCCAGGTTACGTTGACGGCGGGCACCTATAGCGGGACATACGACGGCAGTTCACACGCTTTTTCAGGCTGCTCAAGCTCGGTGCCAAGCATGGTGACGTGTACGAATTCTCCATCGGGTCTCGTTGGACCGGATGTGGGTTCCGGCACGGTCACGCCGACGCCTGCATTTGCTCAGGGCACTGCGAGCGACTATACAATCACGAGCAACAATGGCTCGTGGTCTATCACAACACTTGCCGTCACACTGACAGGCGGCAGTTTCAGCGGCACGTATGATGGCGCAACACACGCGCTTTCGGCCTGCTCGAGTTCGCAGGCTACATTTGTGACCTGCACCAACAGCCCTGCAGGTCCGGTCGGTCCTGAGGTTGGCTCAGCGTCGGTGGTTCCCACTCCTGTTTATGGGAAGGGAGCTGCAATTGACTACTCGTTGACGATCAGCAATGGATCCTGGTCCATTACCACGCTGGCCGTGACGCTCACTGCGGGCAGTTACAGCGGTGTATACGACGGCGACACACATGCGCTTTCGGCCTGTTCCAGCAACCAGTCTGGGTTTGTGACCTGCGCGAACAATCCCGCAGGCCCTGTCGGCCCGGATGTAAACACTGCGGTGGTCAGCCCCACGCCATCCTTTGTTCATGGCAATGCGAGCGATTACACGATCACCAGCAACAATGGGTCATGGTCGATCACGCCTCTGGCAGTGTCTGTGACCGCAGGGAACTATAGCGGTACCTATGATGGCGATCCGCACGCTCCGTCAGCCTGCAAGAGTACCTATGCGGGTGTGAGCTGCGCGAACGATCCTGCCTCGGTGGGGCCGGATGTAAGTTCCGGCGCGGTCGCTCCGACGGCAAGTATCATTACCGGCATTGCCGGCGATTACACGATCACGAAGACCAGCGGAGCCTATTCCATCACTCCTCTGGCCCTAACGCTGACTGCCGGTAGCTACAGCGGAATTTATGACGGCAGTTCGCACCCGCTTTCCGCCTGTTCCACAACACAGTCAGCCTTTGTAACGTGCAACAACAGTCCGGGAGGATCGGTAGGTCCGGATGTGACGTCGGGTGCGGTCAGTCCGACGGCCGCTTACGTAAAGGGCTCTGCAATCGACTACAACATCACGAGCAACAACGGTGCATATTCAATTACGCCTTTGGCCGTGACTGTGACGGCAGGCAGCTATAACGGAACCTATGACGGCGATCAGCATGCTCCATCGGCTTGCAAGAGTACTTACGCGGGTGTGAGCTGCGCGAACGATCCAGCCTCTGTGGGACCGGATGTGAGCTCCGGCGCCGTTGCTCCGGTGCCAACCATCGTTACGGGCATTGCGGCCGATTACACGATCACAAAAATCAACGGAGCCTATTCCATCACGCCGCTGGCATTAGCTCTGACAGCGGGTAGCTACAGCGGAACTTACGATGGCAATTCGCACGCTCTTTCCGCCTGCACCAGCACGCAACCGAGCTTTGTAACCTGTAATAACAACCCCGCAGGACCGGTAGGGCCAGATGTAACGTCGGGTACAGTGAGTCCGACGGCTTCTTACGTCAAGGGTTCTGCGATTGACTACAACATCACGAGCAACAACGGCGCATATTCGATCACGGCATTGGCTGTGACTGTGACTGGAGGCAGTTACAGCGGTATCTACGACGGCGATCCGCATGCTCCGTTAGCTTGCAAGACTACGTACGCAGGGGTGAGTTGCGCGAACGATCCAGCCTCGGTGGGACCAGATGTGAGTTCCGGAGTAGTTTCACCAGTGCCGACTATCGTTACCGGCATTCCTGCTGACTACGTTATTACCAAGGAGAATGGAAACTGGTCCATAACCCCGTTGGCGGTGACTCTTTCGGCTGGCGGCTATTCCGGTGTCTACGACGGAAGTCCGCATTCAATCTCGGCCTGCTCAAGTTCGCAATCCGGTTTCGTGACGTGCACCAATGATCCGGCAGGTCCCGTTGGTCCCGATGTAGGTTCAGAAACGGTCAAGCCGGTTCCCGTCTTCGGAAAAGGTTCCTCGATAGACTTCAATATCACCAGCAACAACAATTCCTGGTCGATCACGGCTCTGCCGGTCACGGTGACCGCCGGTACCTATAGCGGCACGTACGATGGTGTTGCTCATTCTCCGTTCGCCTGTTCGAGCTCATATGCGGGCGTCAGCTGCAGCAACGATCCAGCCTCGGTGGGTCCAGACGTAAGCTCCGGAGCAGTTGCTCCCGTGTCGAGCATCGTGAGCGGTATTGCGGCTGACTACATCATCACGCCCAAGAATGGATCATGGTCGATCTCGCCACTTGCGTTGACGCTTAATGCCGGCGGTTACACCGGTGTCTACGATGGCAGCTCTCATGCACTCTCCGCTTGCGCCAGCACGGTGCCAGGCTTCGTAAGTTGCACCAATAGTCCTGCAGGTCCAGTGGGTCCAGATGTAGGCTCTGCGGCAGTAGCCCCGGTTACCGCGTTTGAAAAGGGCTCCAGTATCGATTACATGATAACCAGCAATAACGGCTCGTGGTCGATCACGCCCTTGGGCGTTACGGTAACTGGTGGAAGCTACACCAGCATCTACGACGGCGCGCCACATCCGCCTACCGCTTGCACAAGCAGCTACGCAGGGGTGAGCTGCGCGAATAGTCCAGGCTCCATTGGTCCAGACGTAGGTTCCGGATCGATCACGGCCACTCCGGCGATCGTTAGCGGCATTGCGGCCGACTACGTTACCACAACCAAAGATGGGTCATGGTCGATCTCGCCTCTAACAGTTACGGTAACCGCGGGCTCCTACAGCGGGACATACGACGGCAATCCGCGTTCGCCGTCCGTTTGTACAAGCAGTTATGCAGGAGTGAATTGCGCGAATAGTCCAAGCTCCGTTGGTCCAGACGTAGGCTCCGGGTCTGTTGCGGCCACTTCGGCGATCGTCAGCGGCATTGCTGCTGATTACACGATCACTCCGGTAAGTGGATCATGGTCGATCTCGCCACTCACGGTGTCAGTGACTGGCGGCAACTACAATGCCACCTACGACGGAAACGCGCACTCGCCCTCTCAGTGCGCCAGCACTTTCGCGGGTGTGAGCTGCACGAGTAGTCCAGCTTCGATAGGCCCTGACGTCGGCTCGGGAGTGATCTCCCCGACGTCAAATATCCTTAGCGGTATTCCGGCCGACTACAACATCACACCGAAGGACGGATCGTGGTCGATCTCGCAGTTGGCTGTCACGGTCACCGCCGGCAACTACTCGGGTGTCTATGACGGCAATTCGCACGCGCTGTCTGCGTGTTCGAGTACTCAGGAAGCCTTTGTGAGTTGTGCGAACAACCCGGCCGGACCTGTTGGACCTGACGTGGGTTCGACGCAGGTCATTCCCGTAGTGTCGTACCTGAAAGGCAATCCGGGCGACTACGCGCTCGCAACCAACAGCGCTTCATGGTCGATTATGGCTCTACCCGTCACACTCACGGCAGGCAGATATACCGGCACATTTGATGGAGTTTCGCACGCGCTTTCTGCATGCACAAGTTCCTCACCCACCTTGGTGACATGCACGAACAGTCCGACTGGACCTGTTGGACCAGGCGCGGGCTCCAGTACGGTGAGTCCGACGACAATGTACGTGAAGGGAACCTCCGCTGATTACATACTCACGCTAACGAATGCATCATGGAGTATTACGAAGGCGCAGCCGGCCTTTAGTGGGCTGACGAACCAGTCGATCACCTATGGTACATCGTCGATCACCCTTTCAGGTGTCATTGCAGCGCCTGGATCGGTCTATCCACCCTCAGGCGAAACGGTGTCGATCGTTATCAATGGGTCAACGGTACAGGCGCCAATCGGATCGAACGGTATGTTCAGCATCACCATTGATTCTCATGCCATTCCGGTATCCGTGAATCTTTACACCGTCACCTACAACTACGCAGGAGACGCCAACTTCTTCGGCGCTCCGATGGGAAGCACCACGTTAAGCGTGAAATACGCAAGTGCAGGAGTGTGCGGGGGTGATCTCGGCCATACGATCCTCCAACCAATTAATGCGAGCGGCACAAGTGTGTTCAATTCAAAGAGCACATCTCCTGCCAAGTTCCGCGTGTGCGATGCAAATGGAGTTTCCGTGGGAACTCCGGGGGTTGTTAAGTCGTTCGTTCTTTACCAGATCCTCAACGGCACAACGACTACAGTCAACGAGTCGGTGGATTCGACCACACCTGATACCACGTTCCGGTGGGATCCTACCGCCCAGCAGTGGATCTTCAACATCAGCAACAAGAATCTCGGCCCAGCAAATCAAACGTATTTCTTCCTGATCACGTTGAATGATGGAACGAGCATCCCATTTAGCTACGGATTGAAGTAGCCTGCGGGTGGTGTTTTGAGATCTAGTTAACGGGATTCAAATCATTGGGAGGGGCGCTGGACCGCCCCCTCCCTTACTTTGGCCAACTTGGTTGCGGGAAGTCTTTGGGCTTGGATGGTGCGCAGATCAGCCCCTGCCTCCAGCAGATGGGTGGCGAAACAATGCCGCAGCGTCTGAGGGTGGATGTGATTATGCGCGAGCCCCGCACGTTGGGCCGCGTGTTGGCAGGCGTCCCAGACAACCTTGCTCGTGATGGGCCGAGTCCCCGTGTGCCAACGGTTGCCGGGGAAGAGCCACTCGGCCGGCTTGCGACGGAGTCCACGCCAGTAGGCACGAAGTGCATCGAGCAGTGTCTGGCTCAACATCACATCCCGGTCGCGGTTCCCCTTCCGATGGACTGCCTATCGCCCTTCATACGTGTCCAATTGGCGCCGATTTGACTTCCGTTTTCCTTCTTGGCGCCATCCTCTCGCCTTCCTGATCACTTCCCACTGCCCAAATTTGCAGGGCTGCATCCGTGTGCAAAATGTACGAGACATGTCCTGACTATCCCCTTGTTTTCTTCTGCGTCAGGTTTTGGTGTTTGGAACGGGAGGCTTCTTGAGGTTCCGCGACGGGACAAACAGTTTGATGTTTGGACTTTCGTTAAGAAGAAGCCTTCTCACCTTGAGCCCCTGAGCGGCGTTAGGTGCGGGTTCGTGACCGGGCTTATGTTGTGCTTCGATTCGTTCTCGGCCAATCAATCCGCCAGCGCTCACCGGACACCGGCGCCCAAAACAAGCGCTTCGGCGGAGTTCCCCGCGCATGATGGTAGAGCACAGCGGCTCTCTCGTAAAACCCGCGGGTGTGTGCCACGATTCGCCAAACCGAAACTTCTGATAGTCGAGATGGTGGCTGAATTCGTGACAGACCGTGCTGAGGAAAGTACCGAAACAAGTGATTTCCTTGCGCACCGCTGTCCGCAACCAGACTCGGATCAACGTGGAGTCTGGGTCATAATCACCGAATAGCTCGGTGGCCCATCGTTCGCGGACTTGCAGCGGCCTGGCGGCAAGCACCCGGATGCTGCAATCTGGAACCCGGTAGAACTGCGACGCAACGTTCAGAAATTCACTGCAGACGCGGCGGACGTTCGCGGTCTGTTCAGACTTCATCGCGGACTCGATCGCTCTTGCGATTCGAGGCAAGCACTCATCTTGCGGCAGTTCGAGGGCCGTGATTCGATCGCTCTCCTGGAACTCAGCGAGGTTCGACTTGCGCGGCGGACCATCGGTATGCATCGGTTCTGGAACTCTTCTTTGAACTCGAAAACTGCACCATTGTACGTCTCTTCTTTCTAAATTTAATCAAGCGAGAGTAGCTCGTGCGTTGATGCCTCGGGTTAAATGCTCTCCCCGACGGCCCCTGTACTTCTCATGCTATCGTTCGCCTCTTTCTTTGCCCACTCGGCGGCAGTGAGCCCGTTGCCAAAAATTTCTGCGCTCGGCCCTCTCCCTCCGATGATTCCTCCACCCTGCTGCCACGAGCAGTCCTGTCTTGAGGCTTTCGGGCGCTGAGCCTCCCCATGCAGCGACCATCAATCCTCCAAAGGAGTGTGTCCATGACTCAATTGCAAACGCAAGCTGCCGCAACAAACGCTGCGATCAAGACCGTTTCGATGCGCTAGTTTGTTGTCCGTTTCGTCGTCAGTTCGATTTCCAGCCTGGCCGGGTTGATCAGTTTCGTCCTGAACGGGCCACCGGCCATCCGAACCGGCGAGTTGTATGCCTTCATGACGGGGCTAACTCGCCACTACCACACAAATTTGACCGAGTTTTGGACCCGGGCTAAAACCAATGCGAATGAAGGAGGCCGAACGCCATGTATGCCAAGTTCTGCGTAAACCGGGAAGCGGCAGGCAACTTCATGAGGCTGCTCGTGAACCGGCGCGCCTACGCCATCCAGAGCGAGCGACCGCTCCCGAATGGCTCCATCCCCTATTACCCAGCACGGGATTGGAAGACCAGAGAACCGAAGCTACTCGATGACGACGTGGTGCGGATGCACCTCAATGGCGACATCACTGTCAGTCTCTACGCGATCAATCCGGACACACAGCGCTCGAAGTGGGTCGCGGTTGACGCCGACTTCGATGGAGCCCTTGAATCCCTGTTTCAACTGCAGTGGGAACTCAAGCAGGACGGAGTGGATGCAGCACTCGAACAATCGCGCCGCGGCGGTCATCTTTGGATCTTTGGGGCCGAACCGCTTGTGGCATCCGAATGCCGGATCTATGTCTATAACCTTGCCCTCCGACTCGGTGTTCCGGTCAAAGGCGGCGGTCTCAAGGAAGGCATAGAAGTGTTCCCGCGCCAGGACAAACTCGAACACGGAGAATACGGCAATGCCATCCGCGCTCCGCTCGGCGTCCACCGGAAGACGAATCGGCGCTACTGGTTTTACGAAGCCGAGCCTACCCCGGAAGCGCAGCTTGCGTATCTCGACAAGTTGACGAAGCTGACCGAGGCGGAACTGCGGACGTTCATTGACGGCATGAGTCTGCCCGAAGCCTATAGGCCGGTCGCGCCTGCGTCGTATACTCCGCCCTCTTCAACTCCTCGCTACCCGGAGTTCCGGATCCTGGACTACGTGCGAACGACACGCAAGGACGGACGGAACTGGTGGGCCCGGTGTCCGTCATGCGCAGCGGCCGGACACGACCGCTCGGGTGACAACCTAGCCATTCAGATCAAGGATCCCCGGTTCTACAAATGCTGGGCAGGCTGCACAAAAGAGCAGATTCGCGACACTATTCCGAGTCGGAGACTATGCCGAGTGAGCCGTTACTGCAGTCGCGCCACGAGGCCTCATTTTCCAGCAAAAATGCAGTCCAACTGGAACTGTTCGCTCAATTGAGCTGAGCGTCCACTCGGCATAGTCTGCTGCCTAAAGGTTCTTGAGGAATGACAGCAACGTGTCATCGGGTTTGTAAGGTTGCAGCTTCGTGTTCAGGGGCTGAACTTTGGAGAGAGCCTGCTCCTTCATCGCCAGATCTGCGTCAAGGTATATCTGGGTCGTTTCGATTGACTCATGGCCCAGCCACATAGCGATTACAGTTCGGTCGACGCCGGCCAGGAGCAATTCCATGGCTGCCGTGTGTCGAAAAACGTGCGGGCTGACGCGTTTGCTTGCAAGCGACGGACACACAACAGAAGCAGCTGCGACATGTTTGCTTACGATATATTGAACGCCGTCTGGGCTCAGGCGTCCTCCGCGAGCATTGGTGAAGAGCATCCCTTCATTTCCGCGAATCGGCTCCTTCAACCACTCTCACAGCACCGCCTTGGTTCGTTTGGCTAGCGGCGTGCAGCGTTCTTTCCTCCCCTTTCCGAGCACACGCAGGTGCGCACCAGTCTTTAAGGTCAGATCGTCTCTCCTGAGAGTGATCATTCCTGAAAGACATAGGCCGGTCTGTAGGGCCATTAACACCAGTGCGCGATCCCGCCGGCCAGCCCAGGTAGCCAGGTCAGGCGCTTGAAGCAGCGCCTCGGCTTCCACCCGGGAAAGAAAGTTCACCAAACGCCTGGCATAGCGTTTTGGAGGAATCGCCAACACTCGTTGAATCTGCGCTCCGTGCGCGGGTGATTCAAAAGACAGATAGTGAAAGAAGGACCGTATCGCGCTGAGGCGCAAATTGCGACTGCGCGGACTGATTCCGCGTTGCTTTTCGAGTTCATCAAGAAATGCAATGATCAGGGGAGCCTGAACCTCTTCCAGAAGCAGGCTGGACGGAGGTTTTCGCAAACGCTTGTTGAGGAACCTCAGCAGCAACCTGAATGTGTCTCGATAAGAGGAGATCGTGTGCGAACTCGCCTCTTTCTGTCGAATCAAGCGATCGGTGAAGAAGCTTTGGAGCAAGGGGGCGAAAGTGGGAACGGTTTTCATAGCGTCTTCCCCCAGCGCCTGTTGAGCTTTTGAACGGCCAGATTCATCAACTCCGGGTACTCGGTGAGATACCAGTAGGTGTCCTCCACGGAAACATGCCCAAGAAAAGTCGATAGGGTTGGCAGGCGCTGCTCCACGTTCTGACCGGCACGGTACCAGTCAATGAGGGTTTGCACTGCGAATCGATGGCGAAAATCATGCAGCCGAGGGGCTCGTCCTGAGGGTTGCTTACGAATTCCAGCCGTAGCCAGCAGATCAGCGAAGACGTAATACGCTCTTCTTCGACATAGTCGTGTTCCTTTCCTGCTGACAAACAAGTAGGGAGACAGTTCGGCGGCATGCAGTGAATCGCGTCGCTTCATATAAGCTCTCAACTGCTTGACCGTGGACGAATGAATTGGGACCAGCCGGGATTTGCCGAATTTGGCCCCATGCACAGTGAGAATCCGATTTGCCAGGTCTATATCCTCAATGCGAAGTTCCAGCGCCTCGCCAGAACGCAACCCTGAAACGGCGAGCAGGCCGAGCAAACAATAGTAGGTCCCATGAGGTCGATCGTGACCGTACTCAAAAGCGGCCTTCATTAGCCGCCGAATCTCATCGTCGCTGTATATATAAGGACGTGGCCGGATGTGAGTCTTGGGAAGCAGCCTGTCAGAGGGGACTTCGGTCCGGGTGTCAAAGGCTGCCATGTACCTGGCAAACCCGCGTACCATGGTCATTCGTTCTGATCGCGCTGTCCGAAGCGATTGCGTTGCCCAGTCAATTGCGAATGCAGTCAAGATGTGGTCTGCGTTACGGCTTTCCAAAAACGTGAGAAATTTCGGGAGTCGTATACCTTCCTTACGCAACTTGTATCCGAGGCTACGACGCAGGGCCAGGTATTCGTCGAGACATTGCCGCAAGCTGATCATGCGACACCTCCAGGCCAAGGCCGAGCCAGAGGCAAAAGTGCCGCGACGTCGACCTTTGCGTAAATGAAGGTCGTCTTCGGTTTTGAATGTCGCAAAACTTCACCAATCTCGGAAAGTGCGGCACCGTGTTTGAGCATCTCCGTTGCCAGTGCGTGCCGAAACTGGTGAGCACCTTGGCTGCGCGATTGAATGCCGGCGCGTCTCAGGGCGTATTTGACGATAAGCGAAATAGCGCTGGCTCCCTCGAAGCCAACATGAGGGGCAGGAATGCGTAGGAAGACACGTCGGCTCGAAACGGCAGGCCGGCCCTTTTGCAAATAGGAAGCGATGGCGTCGCCGACATCTCGCGGTAACGGAAGCTGGCACGATACGGGGCTCTTGCTGCGCACCGAGATTGTGCCTGCGGTCCAATCAATGTCATCAAGAGTGAGGAAGGCAACCTCCCCGGAACGCAACCCAAGGCGGGCCAGCAGCAGGAGAACTGCGTAATCGCGCCGCCAATTGGCGTCGAACGATCACAGAAGTCGAGTGGCATTGCGAGCATGGCCCAGTCTCAAAAGCTCGTCAGCCAATTGTTGAACATACGGCCCCAATGGTCCTGACCGAAAACGCTGGATTGTTCCGCTGTCTTTGAAGAGTCTTTCCATGGAGTCCTCCGCACTGCAGTCTTTCACGGAGGTCCGAGGGTGATCTCGGCACGCCAAATAGGGTGGTCGTGCATTGGCATGCTGGGTTTGTGTTCTATGCTTCATCGAAAGTGCAATCTCTGCTCTTAGCTGGACAATTTCCATTGAATGATCCACTTGCTGATGAAATTGCCGTCCGACTTCGAGTTGCACATTGGCGCGCTCGATATTTCCCGACTGGTGATGTTTTCGGGAACCCCCGAATCGCCAAAGGTAGGTCGGAGCCACCCTCGATTAATACTCGGCGATTTACCGACAATTGAGAATCTCTGCGTAAATCCGGTTTTCCGAGAACACGGTCGGCTCCTTACGGAACCTGGCAGATTCAAGTTTCGTATGAAGCTTAAGCCCGTCATGGACGTACCGCTTCGCCGCGACGGGGTCCGCCATTCTGAAAACATCTAGGCAGCACAAGGTGACTCTATGCAGGCGCTGATTCAAGACTTCCGTTACGCTGTGCGTCAGCTAGGCAAGGCGCCTGGCTTCACTCTCACTGCCGTATTGACGCTGGCGCTGGGGATTGGAGCCACCACGGCTATCTTCACATTTGTGTATGACGTGATGCTCAGACCGCTGCCCTATAACCACTCAGAACAACTGGTGGTGATGGAGGAGCAGGTCGCGGAGTTCCGTGACATGTATCCGAAGCTGCCAATGAATGCGAACCATTTCCTCACCTGGCAGCGAAACAGCCGCAGCATCGAATCGATGGCTGTTTTGAAAGAAGAATCCATGCCGCTCGGAACGGGTGGGCATCCGCTACAGGTGGACGTGCTGAGCGCGACGGCAGGTATATTTTCAGTGGTTAGGATGGCCCCCCAGCTCGGCCGCGCGTTCACAGTTCAGGAAGCACAGACGGGCCACGAGCGCGTGGTGCTGCTTATGAACAGTCTCTGGCGGCAGCAGTTTCAGGGCGACCCTGGAATTCTGGGAAAGACGATCACGCTCAACGGATTCCCATACACAGTAATCGGCGTGATGCCACCATCGTTTCACCTGCCTGTCGTGAGCCTGGCAGGACCTGACCGATCCCATGCAAAGCCCGTCGAAGCGCTCATTCCGCTGGCTTTTTCGAAGGACCAGCTGCAGGAAGCCATGGGGGACTTCAACTATTTTGGACTAGCCCGACTGAAGCCCGGCGTTTCTGTAGAACAGGCGAACGGAGAGATCAACGCTCTGCAGCACGCGATCTCGACAACTCTTTCGGCGGAACAAAAAGGCACTCTCTCTGCTGTGTTGACACCCTTCCAGCAGATCCTCATCGGGAACAACCGAACGCCTCTTCTGATTCTGCTTGCTGCTGTGGCCGGACTTCTTCTGGTGGGCTGCATCAATATTACAAATCTTCTTCTGGCACGGGCCGTGGGCCGCAGGAATCAGATAGCCATCGCCGCTGCTCTTGGGGCCAGTCGCCGCGAGATACTCCGCATGGCCATGCGTGAGACCACAGTGATCGCAGCCATGGGGGGAGCGTTGGGCGTTTCGCTGGCGGCAGCTCTCGTGCCTGTAATGCAAAATTACCTGCCACCCGAACTGGACTTCCGCGGAGCGCTGCATCTGGATTGGGTGGGCGCCGCATGCGCCATTCTCCTTGCGATCATGGCGACATTGCTGGCCGGCGCCGTTCCGGCACGGATCAGCTCACGAACACAACCACACGAGGTGCTGCACAGCGAATCGAGACTGGCGAGCGAATCGCGTGGCAGCAAACGGGTACGCAGAGTGCTGGTTGCAGTGGAGGTTGCCGTCAGCGTCGCATTGGTACTGATGACGGGTTTGCTGACTGCAAGTCTCGTCAGGTTGATGCATATTGACCGTGGTTTTAAAGCAGACCGCGCCATCACCGCTGAAATTGATCTACCGCACAAGTCATATTCCGACCAGCAATCCCGCACCCCGTTCTATACGCAAGTGCTGGATCGGCTGCGGCAACTTCCGGGAGTAGAACGCGCTGGTGTAGTCAGTGAGCTGCCGCTGGCAGGCGATGCGTGGATTGATATGATCCGGGTTCGCGGGGATGTACGCCCTTTTATGCAGATTCCATCCGAGCACTTCCGCTGGGTAAGCCCGGATTATTTTTCAGCCATTCATCAGCCCTTGATAGCTGGACGGTTTTTGAACACTGGCGACCAAGGAAAGCCCTATGCTCTCATATCGCAAGCAACAGCCCATAGCCTTTGGCCGGGCAAAGACCCCATAGGCCAGCAATTCAGCCGGGCAGGTGTCACCGATGAGCCTCCATTTACAGTGGTCGGCGTCGTGGGAGATGCTCGCACTGTCTCACTGGCGAAACCAGATCCGATGATGGTGTATATGCCGTACTGGTACCGCAGTGGCACTACCAGCGGGCTTGTCGTGCGCACGCGGCAAGACCTGGCAACCATGGCCGCCGCCATTCGCAAGACAATTTGGAGCTTGGACCCTGAGGTATCTGTGCCAACCGTGCAGGCTCTCGGCGGTGTCGTCGAGGAATCAATGGCGAGCCGTCGCTTTGAGATGGATCTTCTGCTCCTGTTCGCAATCAGTTCGTTGTTGCTTGCAGGATTAGGCATCTACGGCGTCGTGGCTTACTCCGTCGTTCAGCGGCAACGCGAGCTCGGTCTGCGGCTGGCTCTCGGCGCACAAAAGGCAAACATATATGCCCTCGTATTGCGGGATGGCCTCATTCCGGTTCTCATTGGCGCCGCTGCTGGAATCGGAGGTGCGTTTGCATTCGCACGTGTCATAGGCAGCCTGTTATTCCAGGTAAGTCCGTACAATCCCTTAATCGTCAGCGCTGCGGTTTTCGTCCTCGTAGCTGTCGGAGGTGCCGCCTGTATGCTGCCCGCACGCCGCGCCGCTGAAGTTGATCCCATGCGAGCGCTGAGAGCGGAATAGCAGAGGGCAAGCTAAATTCTGCAGGGTCGGCAATTCGAACAAATGACCTTCAACTGCCGACCGGCCAAAGCGCTCATCCAGATCGAATTGGCCATCAATCGCCTGACGAGACGTTGCTCTTGTTCTTGCAGCGTCCTTTGTTTGGCGATTATGCCGAGTAAAGCGATCCTAGACTCACCCGAATAACTCCAGTTGGACTGCGCTTTTGCTGGAAAATGGATCTTCCTCGCGCGAGTGGAGTAGCGGATCACTCGGCATAGCCTCCGACTCGGAATAGTGGCGATTATACCGAGAACGGTATGACCGCCACACTAGGTCAGCCGATCCAGAAGCACGCGGTGGTGTAGGGAGCGAGAACGATGAGTATTCCCGGGAGACCGAGATCCGAAACCGCCTCTTCTCGCTATGCGCTTTACGGATTGGCATTACCTTCAATTGCGCTGAGGGCGCTTCAGAAGCGACGCATCTACTGCACGCCCGGAATTTCGTTGGAACACCAGCACTTGGCCAATCGCTATGTGCTCAGAGGCGTCGAATCAGGCGGGGCGGTGTCCGACATGGGAAGAGCGTGCGCTTTCGTCGCGGCAGACGGATCACCGCTGACGTGGTTACAGTCCATTCACTCGCTTGCAGTGAACGGGCGTCACACAATCTTCCTTGCGGAAAGCATGGTGCGCCTGGAGATGCTGCGCAGCATACAAATTTGTGAGCTGGCGATCACGCTGCATACTCTTTCGGCTGCTCCTGACCGCGTACGGCCACAGATTGCTTCGAAGCTACTCTTTCGTGGCACGGACGGAGTGCTCCCTGTGGATCTCTGGAAGGATGAACACCGGCCTCTTCGCGGAATGCTGACGCCCATCTTTTATACCCGCTCAGGTGAAGTGCTGCCTCTCCCGCCACAGTTTGAAGAGGCAATCAGAAGAATCACCGCGGCCGTCTGCTGTGTCGGCTGCAAACACACGCATGTAGGAATGCCTCCGGCCGCCAAAGGACAAATTGCATGACGAACCCGATTCAGATTCCGATTACAGTCGGTGAGTCGAACTGGACTCCGCTTGAGCTTGCCGTTCCGGCCAGTGAGTTGCACAACTTCATGTACATGGGCAAAGCCGGAGAAATCGAACTCTACAAACACCAGCTCACGCGGCGGTATCTCAACATCGCGCGGGACTCTCAGAGTTTCTACCGTTACTTCGATGGACACTACATCGAGATCACTCAAGCCCAGGCGCTCGAATATGCACTCGGCTGAAACTTCAGCAAAAGGAAATCGACCATGTCAAAAAGTGTCAATAAGGCAATCTTGCTTGGGCATGTAGGCAAGGACCCCGAGATTCGTTCAACCAATGGCGGGACGTTGCGTCGTTCTCAATTGCTACGGCCGATCATCAGAAGGACGGCCAGGGCAACTGGCATGACAAGACTGAGTGGCACAACCTCGTCGCCGTCAACCGCACCGCCGAAGTTATCCGCGACTATGTTAGGAAGGGCTCCCGGCTGTTGATCGAGGGCAAAATCCAGACCCGCACGTGGGATGACCGGGAATCCGGACAAAAGAAATATCGGACCGAGATCCTCGTAAATGACCTCACGCTCCTGGGCGGCCGTTCGGAAGACCGCAACCGGGACGCCGGCTATGGCAGGGGTTATGTACGGAATGGAGCGACGGCTGGACAGACCCAACCGGCGAACGGAGAGGATTATTCCGATCAGGGCATCACCGATAACGACATCCCTTTCTGATTGATGTGTCACAACGGCAAAGAGGCGCTCTTCGGAGCGCCATTTCTATGGAGGAGCAACGACGATGGCCACCGAAGAAATGAAGACAAATCCAAACCTCGATGCACTCTTCACACAGTTGGCGGAGCCGTTCGATTTATCCGAGATCAAGTGGCGCGTCACGCATACCACGAGGGATGGCAGCCGCGGCGCCGTCATTGGGTTCGCTGACCCGCGGGCCTACACCGACCGTCTCAATCAGCTTTTCACGCCGACAGGCTGGACCCGAACCTTTGGTGACTCCACGGTTTCGTCCGTGACTCGGATGAAGAAGGACAAACTCATCCTGACCGGCAAAATACTGGTGACCTGCACCCTTACGATCACGGGACTCGGTTGCCACGCGGGCAGTGGAGAGGAATGGGCCGATGAACTGAACGCGATGACCGCGGCGGAAGCACAGGCGTTCAAGCGGGCAGCAAGCTGTTACGGCTTGGGGCGATACCTTCATAACCTCGCTGAGATGTGGGTTCCTCTCAATGAGCGCCGGCAGCCGATCCAAATCCCGACGCTCCCGCAATGGGCGTTGCCCAAATTAGGTACGCCAGTAAAGACCCATCCGGCGGTGGGACAACGGCCACTTCAAATGCAACGCGGCCCAATTGATCAGCAGACGACCGGGAGAATTGAAGGCTTCCGAGGCATCCTGGGAGACCTAATCTACGGGGAGATTTTGTGGCGCATTGCGCACGCGCGCCAAGCGAACGCTATCCCCAATGCTCAGTTGCAGGCCGGTGTTGCTGAGGCAATGGAAAGAGCCTCCCGTGGAATTCGCAAGGCACGCTCCCTCGCCGAACAGATTGGCGAGGCACCCTTCATTGCAATTCTGGACAGATTGCGAATCGAGTCCATGACAAACATACCGAAGCTTGAATCCCTGAAGGCACTCGTGGCGGAGCTTGAGCAGGAGGCAGCACACTCCGCCGCTTGATCGCACTCGGAATCCCCTTCCAGAGTCTGGAGGCCTTATGCGCAATGTAGTGATGATACGAATGGAGCCAGGTTTGGTTTCCATCCCTATTGAGAGGGCCGTTTATTGCGAGAACTGCGAGACAATCTCGACGTCGGCGGGACGGCGCTGCGGACTTTGCGGATCCGAGAAGATCGTACGATTTGCCCCGCGTAACCCCGACCCGGGAAACCCAAGCCCGGACCCAGCGTTGGCCCTCGTCGCATAGCGAGCCGGCCGTCGAGGCTCGATTTCATTCTCCGCGATTTCGCATAAATCCAGAATGTGACGCAGCCGGCGCGTTTCGTTGCAATCAATATCTCCTATTTCACAAGCGCGGCGAGACGGGCTTTGCTAATCTTCAACACGATTCCGGCATTCCTGTCAGCAACTTCACTGACATGGTATTCAGCGGCAGTTCCAAGCACTTGCGCAGTCTCTGAAGGCGTTAGCTTGTAGTCGTCTTCGAGCCATGAGGCCATATCGCTTGTGGCTTCTTTGAAAGCGTCATCAAGTGAACCATTAAGCCCCATGGTGATAATGTCGGTGGCCGTTTCCACGCGAGGATCTCCGATGCGCTTGTTGGGGATGACATCAACAGTCAGCTCCACGTCCATGGATGTTTCCAAAGCATTGCCATTGAGCTCGCCATCCCCCTGCGCTGCATGTGCGTCTCCGAAATAGAGCAGCGCGCCTGGATTTGCTACGCGAAGATAGACGGTTGCGCCTTCCCTTATTTCGTTAAAATCCATGTTTCCGCCGTAGTATCCTGAGTCGCCTGTGCCGGGTGGGGACTGCGCAGTGCCGGGAGCAGCAGAGATACAACCGAGCATGGGCTTTAGCGGGATTGTGTAGTGCTTGAGGTGTTCGGCGGGGGTTTCAGGAGTTGCAGTTCCCGCGGCCCGGTCAAGATGCCAACGGATGGATTTACCGTTCTCCTTGACCTTGACGGCGAGATCGCTATTCAAAGCACGCTCATCAAGCCCGTCGTCGCTCTCCGCCCAGTCACGATTCAGTGTGAGTTTCTTAATGTGGACAACGAGCACGTCTCCCGGCATTGCTCCCACAATGTAAAAGGGGCCGGTCTGAGGATTGCCGCCAAGGGATCGTTTGACTCCATTCATATCAGTTCCGCCAGCGTCCACCGTAGTCGTGTGAATGGTGTCTCCAGGATTGATTGTGAGGACTGGTTTGTTGAAGGCAGATACCTGACGATAGAAGACCGTCGGAGTGAACTCATGGGTTTTGGGCTGGGGATGTTCCAGAGCAGGCGCCAAAACAGCCGTGAATTTCAGAGTCATCGGGTGCGCCTTATCATTAACGTCGGTTTCTGTATCGAGCCCTTCCATCTTCCCGTCGGCGAGCGTTGCGGTGATCTCATCGGAATTGCCCTGTTCATCCCTAGCCGTCAGATGCAAGGTAGTCCCGTGGAGATTACCGACATACTTGTAGCCCCGGCTTGTGGCCGTCACTCTCTCGCCGGTCTGTTCAAGATTGAGTAGAGGAGTCAGGGGAGTGCCTAAATAGTCCGTCGAAATAATCCAGCGACCTGTGTTCGAAGCTGTTTGAGCGGCAGCGGCAAAAAAAGACAGACCTAAAAGCATGGATAGGAGTCTGATACGAGCCATGAACATTTCTCCTGAGAGCCGGATTGAGACACCGAGCCGCAACCAGAGTACATCGGCTCTCAACGATTCTGCGCAGGGAAACTAACCGTAGTCCGCTGCGGTTGAAATGGTTCGGCGTAGCTACTCGGAGCCGCGACACTGTTCTGTTGAAGACAAGAAGCGCATCGAGGAGATCGACGGGATCGGCTGCGAGCCTGTACTGATCTCGGCGACCACCGAAGAGATGCTGGAGTGGATTGGAGATGGGCTGCGCGCGCGGGCTTTGACTTTCCCAACGGGAAGTGGCTCCATCATTTGCCAGCGATGCTCACTCGCTGACGCGCTGAGACCTGCGCCCGTATCCGAATAGCTCTGATTGCAAATCACGGTACAAGAAAACTGCACGAAGCTAGGAAACATATTGTAATTCGCGATAATACCGTGGTTGTCGTAGAACTGATTTGGCACCGCTTGGAACGTGAGGGTCAAATTCCGAGCGACTTTCGGACGTCCTTCATGAGCAGCATGCGATGGAGTTCCATGCCGGGACAAGCTTCGAACCCGAAGCGCGCGTAAAAGTCCGCGGCCTGCTGATCGATGGCATGGACCAGGATGGCTCGCCCTCCGATGATTTCGGCACCTGCATAAGCTCGGCTGAGAGCGTCTTTGAGAAGTGCCTTCCCCAGGCCTTGTCCTTGTTCCGCTTTGTCGACGGCGAGACGGGCAAGAA
>DASXLY010000064.1:0-2124 GCA_036495975.1 Occallatibacter sp.
TCCTGACAAGGTGCTGAGATAACGCATTGAAAATACAAGTCAGGCATAATGGCTGGAAAGGGCCCTCGGCAGCCTTGCCCCCGGCGCATCCGCATGAATCTGCCCAACTCCATCACGATGAGCCGCATCGCCGGCGTGCCGTTGCTCATCTGGATGCTCTCTGCCAGCTTTCCCTTTCGCGACGGCCGAGGCGAGCAGGAGCTGATCGCCTCCGGCATCTTCATCCTGCTGGCGATTACGGAC
Organism: Occallatibacter sp.; assembly: GCA_036495975.1. Classification (GTDB taxonomy): domain Bacteria; phylum Acidobacteriota; class Terriglobia; order Terriglobales; family Acidobacteriaceae; genus Telmatobacter. The sequence goes on from DASXLY010000064.1 coordinate 244, forward strand.
GGCGTCGATGGCTACCTGGCGCGCAAGCGCGGCCAGATCACGACTATGGGCATGCTGCTCGATCCGCTGGCCGACAAGCTGATGATCTCGGCGGCATTCATTTCGCTGGTGGAGTTCACTCCCAGCATCATGAAGCCGTGGATTGCCGTGCTGGTGATCGGCCGCGAATTTCTGGTGAGCGGATTGCGCTCGATTGCGAGCGTCGAGGGCTTCACCATCCAGGCCAGCAACCTGGGGAAGCTGAAGACCATCGTGCAGATTGTCGCAGTGGTGGCGACGATTCTGGCGCATCGCTGGTACGAGTGGCAGTGGGGCTGGTATATCCTGCCCGTCCGCTGGACGGCTTACGCCTCCATCTATTTCATGGTGGTGGTATCGATCGTGTCGGCAGTGGACTACTTCCAGGCTTTTTGGCGGCAGATCGACCATTCCTCGTCGGACCGCAGAGCGAAGATCATTTTGCGCCGCGACAAGAAGAATGCCGCGCCGGTGAACTGAAGCGGCCAGCGAGGCCGAAAGTACTCCATCCGGTTGAACCACGGTCCCAGCGCCGACGAATCCCCGTTTGCGTGAAGCTGGAATGCTGCGCCGGTGAATCGAAGCGGAGATCGGCGCTTCCGCCTATGGAAGAATGACGGCAGGGTTGGTGAACTTATCGTGGCGGATCGTCTGGAGCGCCTGGTTTGCGTGCTCCAGTGGATACGTGGTGACGGTGGGTTTGAGGCCAATCTCGGCAGCGATCTTCAGGAAGTCCCGCCCATCCTGACGCGTCATGTTGGCGACGCTGCGGATCTGCCGTTCGCCCCAGAGGAGCGAATCGTAGTCGAACTCCGGTATGCGATCGAGATGGATCGCGTTGATGGCGAGAATGCCGCCCTTGGCGAGCGAGCGCAGTGCGGCAATGACTACCTCGCCCACGGGGGCGAAGGTTACAGCGCAATCAAGCGCAACGGGAGGGACGTCCGTGCCGCCTCCGACCCACTCCGCGCCGAGGTCGCGGGCAAGCTGCTGATGCTGTGTCTCGCGTGTCGACACGTAGACTTTGCAATCCCATGACAGCAGCACCTGGATGATGAGTTGCGCCGACGCACCGAAGCCGAAGAGCCCGACGCGCTGGCCGCGCTTCACTTCGGCAACGCGGACACTGCGAAACCCTATGATGCCGGCGCAGAGAAGCGGTGCGGCCTCCTGGTTTCCCAACTTCTCCGGCAACACAGAGAGAAAGTCCGCCCGCGCGGTGGTGTACTCGGCGTATCCGCCCTGGTGGGTGTACCCGGTATAGGTTGGGTGATCGCACAGGTTTTCCCGGCCGCCCAGACAAAAGGAGCACGTGCCGTCCGTGCCGCCGATCCAGGACACGCCGACGCGCGCGCCTTTGCTCAGGGTGGAGTCATGGGGTTCCAGGATTTCGGCAACGATCTGGTGTCCTGGAATCACCCAGGGCAGCTGTGGCGGCAGCTCACCTTCGACGATATGCAGGTCGGTATGGCACACGCCGCATGCGAGCACCTTGAGCAGAACCTCACCGGGTGCGGGCACGGGCATCGGAAGCTCTTCCAACTGCAGTGGGTTGGCATCGACGGGAGCCGGAGACCTGAGAACGGCTGCACGCATGGGATTCCTCTATCTGGTTGGATGATAAAGAGGCCGGCGTGTCCGAATGCGGAATGTCTTCTCAGGCGAAAGCTGAACCTTCAGGAAAGGATAACCAAAGCAGAAGGCCCGCCGAATGACGGGCCGCCTGCAGTGCTCGAGTTGGTGCTGATTATGCGGGAATGCCTGGCGCGATGGTGTGTGGGCGCGTCAGCCGGTGGACGAAGTGGTAGGGCGGCCAGGGTCCGGAGAGTTGCATCTGGCAGTCTTTCAGCAGCTCGCGGGTAG
>DASXLY010000065.1:0-32314 GCA_036495975.1 Occallatibacter sp.
TGTGCTGAAATATCTGGCCCGCTATACTCATCGCGTCGCCATCTCCAACGGCAGACTGCTCAACCTCGAAAACGGACAGGTGCGCTTTCGCTGGCGCGACTCGAGGCACAACAACCGCAGCAGCACGATGAGACTCGATGCGGTGGAGTTCATCCGTCGCTTCCTGCTTCATGTACTGCCCGCAGGGTTCGTGAAGATCCGACACTTCGGTCTGCTTGCCAACCGCAACCGAAGCCGGGCGCTGAAGTTGTGCCGCGCCTATCTCCGCTGCACGAGCAACGATCTCTCCTCACTGCTCAGCCAACAGCAACGGTCTGCACTGAACCGGTCCTGTCCCAAGTGCCAACGCGGAACCCTGCACATTGTCGCTCACTATTGCGCTGGACAGTCCATCGATAGGGCCGCCATGCCCCACTCTGCCACCGTCGACTCCTCTTGAAGGCAACGATGTTCACTGTCCTGCCAACTCGACTCGTTGCCGCTGTCGCCTCTCAGCCAGCCTTCCTAGAAGTGTGTGTCGAAAGCGCTCTACAGGCATCAACCGGCTCGCTCCACTCCACATCTGGAAGTTATCTCCAATCGCAGATTCTTCGCCGCGCGTTCGGATGGGCTGCATCCCGAGCGCGACCAACAGAATCGGCTTCCGGCAGAGTCTATTCAATCCCCATACATCCACCGCGCTAGCGGCTCAGCGCAAATCGCCGTACCAACACCGCTCCGCCTCAGGTATCCGTGCAAACGCGCAATCTCGCCGCGCGGAGCGCTGTCGATACGGCACTAGAGATGTAGCCGCCGGCCAGAGGGCAACCTGCATCAATAAACGTGTATCGCTTCTGTGTAGTTCATACCCATTTCAATCATGGCCCGAATCAGATAGTCTTGCCAGACCAATTCCATGCCTCTTTCCTCAGGCACCCAACTCGGCTCTGGCATGAGCTCCGCACCGCCACATCACGCCCGACCCCGGGTCTTTTACGGCTACTGGGTCGTACTGGTTTCCGCCATGGGCAGTGCTTGCGGAATCGGCCCGGTTGTCGTCTATACATTCGGCATCTTTGTCAAACCTCTCGCAACCGAACTCCACGCCAGCCGTGGCTCCATCGCCCTTGCAATATCGCTGATCGATCTGATGGTGCTGATCTCCGCCCCGTTAGCCGGTCGTCTGGTTGACCGCCATGGTGCGCGAATCGTCATCGTCGGATCGCATCTTGCGGTGATCGGCTGCCTGGTGGCGATCTACTTCCTGCCGCCGCCGCTCTGGCATTTCTATGTCCTGTTCGCCCTGATCGGTTTGCTTGGAGTTGCCACGACTCCGGTCACCTATTCCCGCGTGGTCGCTAATTGGTTCGACAGGCGTCGCGGCACAGCACTCGGTTTCGCCACTGCCGGTGTGGGTCTCGGGACCTTCGTCGTCATGCCCATTGCGCAAACGCTGATCGAGCGTTCTGGCTGGCGAGTGGCATACCTGGGCATTGCGGGATTCTGCCTCGTTGTTGCAGTCCCAGCGGTTTGGCTGTTCCTTCGAGCGAATCCAAGGGAGATGGGGCTCGCGGCCGATGACATTGCCCCGAGCGCTGCGCGCGCGGCTATCGCCGAGGAAGCAACCGGCATCACCGTCTGGCAGGCTCTCCGTACACGAAACTTTTGGCTGCTCGCGGGTATCTTCTTCGTTGTGGCCGCATGTGTCACGGGAACGAACTCCCATATCGCGCCCCTGCTCACGGACTCCGGTGTATCCGGATCCTCGGCTGCATTTGCTGCTTCGCTGTTCGGAGTCGCGATCGTCGTCGGGCGGATCGCCAATGGCTACCTCGTCGATCGCTTCTTCGGCCCCTACGTGATGGCCGCCGTATTCGCCGGAGCAGCCATCGCGGTCGCCATCCTGTGGAGTGGTCTCGGAGTTCACCTGGCCGCGCCTGCCGCGCTACTGCTCGGTCTTGCGGCTGGTGCCGAGGGCGACCTGATGCCCTACCTCGTCAGCCGCTACTTTGGCATGCGATCCATGGCAGAGATCTACGGCTGCATGTTTGGTGCCTTTACGCTCGGCAATGCCACCGGACGCTACCTGATTGCCGTCGGATTCGATGCATGGAGATCATACAAGACACCGCTTGGAATCGTTATGGTGGCGCTGGTTGTGGCCGTGTTGGTCTGCTTCGCGCTGGGCAGCTACCCTCGTGAGCAAAAGAAGGCCCTGGCTCCGACGATGAACTTGTAGCGGGCCCAGGTGACCCAACGCGGTCTCACTCGTTCGCTCACGTTCCGAGCGAATCGTCACCAAACCGGAAATAACCCGAATGTTGAGTGATGTCCGGTTAGGCAGTCACTCGGGAGCAACGCGAAACTGTTGAGCTTGAACGATGCTCCATGAGCGCATTGGCGGAGATGCACTCTTCGAGAAGAGGATCTGGGGTTCGCGGTAGCGTTTCGGGGGATCGGGTCGAAGCCGAGTAAGTCAGCACGTCTGACCGCTCTCAGTGCAGGGCCGACATATTACCCCTGCGAAGGCACGATCGTTACAGCAGTGAAGTATTTCTTTCCTCACTTTTCGCGAAGCCGCGATTCCTTCTCCGTACCGATGTATTCCTCAAGGAACTGCAGCAGCACCTGGACTTTGAGCGTGAGACGAGACTGCCCAAAGAACAGCGCGCACAGGGTAATCGGTTCGATTCGGCAGCGAGCGTCAGTCTATGAGGAATTCTCCCGTCCCACCTGGAAGGTGCAGGAAGGATGGTCGCTGATTGGATCCGTTCCTTCATTTCAATCTACCCATCACGTGCCCCGGCTTTGCCGGCAGAACACCCCCTAGCAAACTTCAAATTGTACTTCTACTTCAAGCCAAAAATATATACGAACCAATCATATATGTCGGGCATACCAATCTCTTTCGTTTGTCGGCCTCGCAATCGCCTCACAGCTGCCTTTGCGCAATTAGAGGCAGAGAAGCGCGTCCATCGCTCGCGACGTGTTGAACAGGAGCGTTTCGGGTGCGAATTTGTAAAACGGAACAGGAGGAATCATTTCTGCAGTCAGCCAGCCATCGTAGCCGATGGCACGGAGCCCTCCCATGACGGCGGGCCAGTTGACATCGCCTGACAGAATCTCCACAAAGCCGTCAACCGAACCAACGGATCGACGAAAGTCCTTTAGATGTACACGTCGAATTTGCGGGCCTAGGATTTTGATCCAGTGCTCGGGGTAGCCTACAGCCACGGCATTGCCGACATCGAAGTAAGCGCCGACCCACTCGCTATCAAATTGCTCGATGAACTGCCGCATTTCGATCGGACTGAGCAGGAACTTGTTCCAAACGTTTTCAATGCAAATCCTAACCCGACATTTCGCGGCGATCGGCAGGGCTTCTCGAACGAAGTCGGTCGCTCGTTGCCAGGCCGTATCGTAAGGCACGATCTCGCAATTGGGAATGAAGTCTGCTCCGACCGTCGCCGGCACAACAAGAACGGCATCGAGACCAAGAGCGTTTGCTATTTCAATCTGTTTTCTCACAATCGTTTTGGCTTGCTCGCGCACCGCGGGATCATCGCTCGCCGGATTCGCTCCCCAGTAGAGGCCCGTGGCAACGCCGCTCAGCTGCACGCCACTTCGCTCAGATAGCGTGCGCACGTGACCGATCTCGCTTGCCGAGCTGTTCAGAGTCAGGGGGCCGCTGTCGCTCAAATCGATCTCAAAGCCGTGAAAGCCAGCCTCGTGGGCCACGCAGAACATTTCAGCAAGGGTAAAAGATGCAGGCAAAGACCAAATGCTGATCGACTTCTTCATAACGTTGCTTCCACAGAAACGGCGATTTTTACACGAGCTGACTCGATCTCGGCAAATGTTACGGCCAGAGAGCAGCGCGCATCCTGCAAAGTAGCGTCAACGGGTGGAGTACCGTTCAGAATGCATCCAATAAACGACCGCAGTTCATTGAAGTAGCCTGCTGGACTCGATATGTTGCCCCCCGCGCTTTGGGACTGTTCAGCGGCTGGTGTCTCGAATGCGAGCGGCGCTGGAGCTTCGTTATTCCAGGTCACGGTGAGAGTGGGAGACTTGCCGGAATCGAAATCGATGCATGCCTGCTCGAAGATGGCTTGAAATGCCATCCGGAACCCCCACCCGGACGGATAATTCCATCCGCCGTCGGCCGAAACAACAACGTCAGGATAGTCATAGAGCGTGAAGATGTGTGACGGACCGCTCGAGTCGAAGACGGAGCGTGAATAAACTGCCCGTGGCATGCCCAGAAGAGCAATGATGAAGTCGGTGTCGTGAATGTGAAGGTCGAGCGCCGCTCCACCGGAGCGCAGCTCGCAGTTAGCCCAATTGTCAACTGTGTACTCGGGACGTGAGGACTGACGAGTCAGAAAAAGGCTCAGCAGCCGGCCCCCGCGACCGCTGCGCACAAACTCTCTGAGCGCCTTGTACTCAGGCCAGAAACGGATGCAATGCCCGACTTGTGCCATGACGTGAGCTCGATTTGCGGCAGCAATAATGCGGTCGGCAGCAGCAAGACTGCGGGCAAGGGGCTTCTCGCAAAATAGATGACGGCCGCCTTCCAAAGTGGTCAGAGCATCAGCTTCATGGGCATCCAGCGGAGTGCAGACATCCACCATCTCGGCCTCAGGCAAGGCGGACAAGAGTTCCGGCACCGAGTTGAAGACCGGAACGTCGAGGCCGAGTGTCTGCAGCTTGGCTCGCGTTACGTCGGTGCGCGGATCGGCAACACCGATAAGCCGCGCGTCTGGAAGTTGCGCGTAGATTTGCGCATGCATGGTTCCCATAAAACCGAAGCCCGCAAGCGCGACATTAACTGAGGTCATGATCGTCTTCCCTCGCCTGCATGCAGGCTAACAAACGGGCATTTTGTTCGATTTGCAAAGTCGACTGAATATTTGTTCTATTCGGCTGGCAGTCTTTGGTTTATTTTGAGAATGAGTCAAGAACTGAAGGTCTCATGCCATCTCGTCTTCAATCGTTGATCCGTGCAGTGGGAACCCCACGAAACTACTTCCAGGGCCGGATCCATACGGAGGCATGTATTCCGAATAACGTCCTGATATTTCGAAGGACGACCGGTACCGATCTTCGACGCGCAACATTTGAGCTGCGCCCGCATCATCGATACGTGTTGATCTTCAACCTGGCGACGGAGGGCGCAATACGCATCGATCAGGAGCGAGTGAAATTAAGACCGGGAGAAGGCGTCCTGATCCTGCCTTATCAGTTCCATGCATTTGCCAAACCGCAGCGAGAAGAGATCCTTTGGCTTATCGTCACCTTTGAATGCGATCGCCGCGCTCCATTGGAGCATTTTCGGGGGACGCCCTTTCACTTTGGCGTTGACATTCGCCGACGCCTGGTTTCGGCATTAGAGCTCTATGCAGCACGTCAGCAGGAATCCGGGAACCAGATGCTTGCCCTCGAAATTGCCTGCCTTCTGGCAGAGCTCGGGCCCATTGTTCGCAAGCTCTCAACCCCACTCATCCTTGCGGACCGGCGCTCTCATGAATTGCTCAATGAGATTGAAGACTACTTGCGACAATCGCAGCCTGCGATGGTTAGAATTCAAGATATCGCGCAGCGCCTACATGTTTCTGAGAGCCGGCTTCGTACGCGCTTTCGCGCCGCGTTTGGCTCCAGCCTGGGCCAGTATCTTCGCAACTACCGGTTGCACGTGGCCATTGATCGCATGCGCGATACGCGAAGGAACTTTACTCAAATCGCGAACGATCTTGGATTTCCGGACTCCGCAACATTTACGCGATTCGTTCGCTGCCAGACGGGATTCACGCCTAGCGAGTTTCGGCGTGGCCTGGTTCATTGAGGCTCCACGTCGATGCCAACGACCTTCTTACCAGTTGACCACCGCTATGCAATATGAGCTCATCTTTGGAATCGAAAAGGCAGCCTCAGTGCCCTGCATTTGAAACTGAAGTCGAACAGGGTTTTCTGAAGCCGGCCAGTAGAGGCTCACGTTGCGCGCTGAGTACCCTTGCGGCACTCTGCACCTTATCTCGATATTTTCGATTAGCGGAGTCTTACTGGCGTTGTAATTCACAAGGTGAATGAGCCTGCGCCGCCGCTCCGGCTGCTCGACCAGGTTTGCACCTAAGAAGTCGGGGCCAGTAACCCGCATGGCAAGATCACTTCGCGCGGCCCAGTCCACAGCGTCCACGAGTTCCTCCCAGTTCTTTGGACGCTTCAGGAAATTCGTGCCGATGGTGAAATAGACGTCGAAGGCGGGCAATGGCCCCTCAAACACCAGCTCTGGAATATACGCCACGCGGCCGCGACCAACCTCGTTTCGAATGAGCGAATCGGGAGCGAGTTGCTGCGTCGATTGGGTCGTGCGAGCGGCGTGCCAACCCACAAGTTCTGCCAGCCCCGGTATCACTCTCGATCGGCGCCATGAGTCGTAGAGTCCAGCGCGGCCAGTAACGATGAGCCCTCCACCCGCTTCAACATATTTACCCACCGCGACGAGTTGCTCGTCTGACATGCACTCCGAATCTGGAAGAATGAGTACTTTGCAGCTAACCGGTGAGAGCCGGCTAAGATCCTCATCGAGAATCAATGTAAATGGGATTCTGGCTTGAATGAGAGCCTGCTCGGCAAGAATCGCACTGAGGGCCGCCTTAGAGAAGTGATAGGTGATGGAAGGGTAGGAGCGAAATACTGCCGCCGAAGCAACGTCGCTGGAACCCACATACAAGTCCCTGTTGCGGCGATAGAAAGAAATGTATTTCACCATTTCAGACGTCAGAGGAATAACGCCAGCGAACCCGATGGTCTGGTTGAATGCCAAGCATTCTGCAATCGCCGATTCGTTGTCGGAAGTATTGAGTAGTGCAACGTTCCGATAGACACGCGCGGCTTTATAGGTACGAATTGCTGTGATCAAACGCCCATCAGGCAAATACTCCGGATGCTGGTCCGACTCGTCCCAGAATGATCGCGTAAGTTTGAGAATTCTCGCGCGATCAGTGCCGCGCGTCCAGGGCGTATTGTCACCCGTTATACCGCCGCAGTTCACTTCCACAACCACGTCGCGCCTGGAGGCACGGATCAGATCGACCATCTGATTTAGGGCGTTTGCCAGTGTCTGGCACCTGAAATCAATCCATTCCTGGATGCCGGGATCTTCGATGATGTCCAACTGATCGGGAGGATTCTGTGTGTTCCACAGAGGTGGATTTACATAGTCCACGTTCTCGAATCCGAATCGATCCTTGCGCTGTTCGGGCGAATACCTGGTGCGCAGATAGGCGCGAAAACCATTCCTGCAATTGTCGCAGTGGCATGAATATGGTTCGGCATCCTGTCCGAAATTGTCGAAGTGAATGAAGTCGGTCTTGACTTCTTCTACGGCAAACTGAACAACTTTCTTCAGGTAATCGAGATATTCCTGATTCGAAAAACAAGGAATATACCGGAATGATTGCTGGTACGCGTACCAAAGCATGATTGGTTGTCCGGAGGCATCGCGCTGCACCCATCCGGATGCACGGGGCTCTTCGGCGAAGAAGGTCTCGTACATCATTGAGCTCCACTGGATATAGGTGTCAATCTTCATTCCCAGGCGATGAACGATCTGCGCAGTGCGCACGGTATCTTCCATTTCAGACTTTTCGGTGGCCATGCCGAAGCCCTTGTACAAATGTGTGTGGAAGACCTCGACCCCCTGGTCATGGAGTTGCCGAATTACCTCTTCGCTCTGCTGATACTCAATCATTCGGCGAGCATCGACGCTTTGTCCGCCGCGACGAGTGACGAAGATCAGGGGTTCGTGCGAGCCGCCGGCGTCGATCAGTCCATTGTCGATCCAGGATTTTTGTGGCTGAGGTTCTCCGGCCGCCGCGCCCGCATCAAGCGCGTATGAGGCGGCAGCTCCCCACCTTGTCATAGCGATTCCACCGGCCACGCCTTCTATGAACTCCCTGCGATTGATCATCTTACCCTCTGGTTTTTCAGAAATCCGATGCCGCCGGCGTCGGGGTGAATCTGATGACTCGCGCTCGAGAATTCGCCCACAGCTTAAGCAATTCCTTGTTTCGGGAAAACCTGATCGTGTCGGCCGCATGACGGGGAACATCGAGGCTGCGAATCGATCCTGCTGCTCGAAGAGACAATTTGACTCGGCGAGGCAACAAAAACGAATGGTAGTGAGGGAAATTTCTTATGTCAAGGGTCTAAATAATCGTGCTGACTATATCTTTTATTCCGATATATATAGCCTAAATATCTACAACCCTTGACGGGCGCAATTGCCCTCGCTCTGAGGCATCAGCTGGATATTTTTTGCTTACCGGCTAGAAATATTTCTTGCGATACGCAATGGTTTTCTCTATTCTTATGCAGCAGGCCGAAACCGGCCCCTTCTGCATTGAATCCATTATGGCCGGCAGCGCTGTGTGGTCTCGCAGGTCAAGAGAGTTGTACCCAGATGTGGCTCACAGCGAGCAGTCGCAAAACTGACCAAATCGCATGTAACTGCATGCTAAGAGGTTTGTTACAGGTGACCTCAATAGTCATGACGCTCTCGCAAGGACATAAACGATGGAACTAGCGCGTATTGACGCAAGGTCACTCAAGTTGCAAGTTTATGCCGATCGAAGAACTGCAGGAGAAGCGGCAGCCCGGGATGCAGCAGACACTCTCAAGGAGCTAGGCCGCAACGAAGATCGAATCGGAGTAATCTTCGCTACCGGTGACTCACAGTTGGAAACGCTCCGCGCGTTAACAGCGATACCAGGGTTGCCGTGGGAAAGAGTCTCTGGCTTTCATCTTGATGAGTATGTCGGGATCGATCAGGACCATTTCGCCTCTTTCCGGCGTTATCTGCGCGAGAACCTGACTGAGCGCGTGCCGATGCAGAGGTTTTTCGAGATCAACGGAGACTCGTGCGATCCTGCCCGTGTTCAGCGTGAATATGTGAAAGAGCTGAACGACGCAGATCCACAACTATGCCTGCTTGGAATTGGCGAAAATGGACACCTTGCATTCAACGACCCCGCGGAAGCGGACTTCGACGATCCTGGGGCCATGAAGATAGTAACGCTGGACTCGGAATGCCGGCAGCAGCAACTTGCCGAAGGATGGTTCGATAAGTTTGAAGATGTTCCCGAGCGGGCCATGACGCTCACGATTCCAACCATCATGAAAGTGCGAAAACTGATTGTTTCCATTCCCGGCCGGCGAAAGTCTCGAAGCATTCGGCGCACTTTGCTGGAGCCCATTTCGACAGCTTGCCCAGCCACCATCCTTCGAACGCATCCCAATGTGACGCTGTATCTGGACGAGGAGTCCGCAGCCGAACTTGGCGGTCTGGTGTAAGCCGGGGGCGTTCTTTGATCGCTTGTCAGGGCAGGTCTTTTCAACTGATGAGTTATGTTGAGGAGTCTCCATGACCGAGCTCCGTATCCTCAAGTCCGATCAGACAAGCCAGATTGCTGCGGAGATCCCAGAGGCCTATCAGTCCAGGCCGGCGAGAGTGGTCTCCATCGACATCTTCAGAGGATTGACGATGCTGGTAATGATCTTCGTCAATCAGCTTGGCGAGATGAAGGGGCTGCCCTGGTGGACCTATCATATGCTGGCATCTGCCAACGGGATGACATACGTTGACGTGGTGTTCCCCTTCTTTCTATTCATCGTGGGAATGTCCACCCCACTGGCAATTCGCAGGAGGCTCTCACAAGGTGAACCCACCTGGGTTGCGTGCTTTCACGTCGCCAGCCGAACGGTCGCCCTCATTGTTCTCGGTTTAATCCTGGCAAACAGCGACAATGTCGACGCTCGCCTGACGGGTATGGCTCCGAATGTGTGGACGTTTCTTGCTCTGACAGCAGCCATCCTTTTCTGGAACAGTTATCCGAAGTCGTCTGGCTACAAAACTCTATTCAGAGTTTTGAAAATCACGGGCCTAGGTCTTTTTGTAACCATGCTGGTTATCTTCCGGCGCGTTACTGCAGACGGCCAAGGCGCGTGGCTCGATACACGCTATTGGGAGATCCTGGGCATGATCGGCTGGACGTATTTCACCGTCTGCCTTCTCTACATCCCGACCCGACGATGGCCGTGGATGCAAGTTGGGTGGTTCGGTGCGTTGACGGGTTTGAATATTCTCTGCAACATTCATTGGATTTCGTGGCCGTATCGAACGCCGTTTTACATCTGGCCTTTCAAGAGTGGCGCATTCGGATCGATCGTATTTGCAGGCCTGATTACATCGCTGCTTTTCCTGACCGACGATTTTATGATCGCTCGCACCAGAAAGACGATTGCGACGGGATGTTTTGCTGCGGTGCTGTTTGCGCTGGGCGGGTTAACGTTGTCGCTTGGAATTTCAAAGGTTCGGGCCACGCCCACGTGGTGCCTGGTGTGCAGCGGAGCGGCGGTTTGCGTCTTCCTATTCCTTTGTTGGATCTGCGACATTCGGAAACGAGTCCGGTGGGCGGAGTGTGTTCGACCAGCGGGATCGAACACACTGTTGACGTATCTGTTGCCTCCATTGTGCGGGGCGGCTTTTGGCAGGGAGGTACTATTCGTTCGGTGGAACCACGGTTGGCCTGCGGTAGCCCAGGCCGTTGTTTTCACCGCAGGCATCACGGCGGTCGCCGGTCTTCTTACGCGATGGAGGGTTCGGGTCCAATTGTGACGTGAATTCTGCGCGCAGACTCATTCCAATTTTCCAAGGTTTTGCCTGCTTCAAATCGGTACCCTCGTTCTGAGATGGCCGAGGTGATTGCCGCTGTTTTCTTCCTGAGTAAGTTCTACAAGGCCGCAGCCTTCAACTCTTTTGCGGCACGATCCGCAACATTACTACGCCATGAGCCGAAACAACGGACCTGTATTCCGATGCGACAACGCCAAGATCCTTGTGCGTCCAAAGATCGCGCGCCCTTACCGAGCCACGAATACCGAGGTCCTTCCACCGTACCCGCATTTGCGCTTCGCATCTCTTCGATTAAAGAGCAGGACCGCCTGAGCGGCGTCGTTGTCCGCAAGTGGTCGTGCCCACACCTGAAGTCCGGGCTGTGAAGTGGAAATCAACGTACCGGGCTGGCCGAGCAGATCCTGATCGACCGCAAGCACTTCAGGGTTGATAAGAATCTTCAGCGTTTGAGGCGACATAGTCCGCAAGTCGTTTCCCGCCCATAACAGCGCCGCAGAGATGGCCCACAGGCTAAACAGCGATTGTTCTTCTATAAGATTGATACCCGGGACTCCAACCTCGAGTATATCGGGATCGCTCCAGCCGCCGGCTACGCCGCCGAATGAGTGTTGCGCATTGAGGTCGAAATTGGAAAGGATGCGGCGCCACTCGGCGCGGCCTGGGTCGCCTACATCGCCTGTACTCCTCCACGCATCGCCGATTTGTGGTGCCCAGCTCCAGGCGGAGTCTGCTCCCCAGTTACAAATATAGAAAAGCATGGGACGGCCAGACTGGGCTATTGCGTCCCGCACTCTTGAGTAGAGCTGTGGCGCAGTAAATCCCTTCGGTTTATTACAGAAATCTTCCTCAATAAGATCGATGCCCCATGACGCAAAGGTGCGCACATCCAGGGTCTTCATGATTGAAACTGCCTTCGTATCCGGCGCATGTCAGCGGACCAACGTCGGTGTAGATGCCTGCCTTCAAACCCTTCTGATGAATGTAGGTAACGAGATCCGGAATTCCGTGAGGAAACTTCCGGGGGTCTGGAAGGAGGGTTCCATCGGGCGCACGATGGCCGGCAGGGACGATGCATTCCTGAATGATGAGATAACGGTAACCGGCGTCTTTCATCCCGGAGGAGACGAGAGAATCGGCGATGGCGTGAATCGTGCTTTCGTCATAATCGCAACCCATGCTGTTCCAGTTAGCCCAGCCCATCGGCGGGGTTGGAGCCAGCGTAGTGCCGACGCGTTGGGCGCAGGTTCCTGAGGGCGGCAGACTAATTGCCAGCAAAAGCAAACAATAACTTATCCCGCGCTTAAAATATCCCTTTGCAATCCGCGTCGGCATGGTCACCTTTCAGCGTTTGGTCGTCTGTCGATAGAACACTAGTTCGGAGCTCGGCGCGTCGGCAAGTTTAATTTCGAGATTTGCCAGTTCCCTACCCTTCAATTGTTTGACCAGCCCCTTGTCATAAGTCGTACGGAATTCGACATTGTAAGTGGCTCTTGGATCGATGTGTTCAAGGTGCAAATTAGTTGTCGCAGTTGTGCTTTTGGGTCTTCGAAGGACAATGAGCAGACCGTCCTTAGCCTCTGGCCGGTTCCACTGCCATGCGGTCCAGGCCTCATCGCTCAGGCTGTAAGGCAGCAGCGGATAAAAATCACTATATATATAAGGCTGAACCTCACGATATTCAGCGATCGCCTGCTTGATCCAACTAACCCATTCTTCATTGTCGATGCCGGTGGCGCCAGGACCCAAGCCGTATCCGGCGTTATAGCCGAGACGCATGAGATACAAATTCTTTGGCGTCGAATAGGGCCCGGAAGTGGTCCATGGTTTCGATTGTGTCAGGCTCTCAAACCCCATTGTGTCAGGAACCCACGGCTGAAGCGCCTGAGTCTGCGCTTGTTCGGCAAGAGTGTCAGTAAATCCCAGATCGGTCCGCCAGACGACAAAGCTCCGCGACATCATTTCGATATCAATGCGGCGCCCCCCGCTGGCGCAGTTATCGATGCGGAGGCCTGGATGCCGCTTGAGCAGTTCGTCCCACATCGTGTAGAGCCCTTCGACGTAGCCGATTTCAGTCATTCCGATGCGGTCAGGTGTGTCTGCCGCCGCCCAGAATCGATACGGGCGCACATTAAAATCCTGCCGGTACCAGGTCATCCCGAAATCGCTGATGAAACCGGAAAGCATGTCGGTCAGGCCCTGACGCGCCACAGGATCGCCAAGGTTCACGAGAGATTCGCCCTTTGCCAGAGATGGGTCGATATGAAGGAACCAATCGGGATGATCTCTGATGATTTTTTTGTCCTGCATGGTCGTCTCTGCTTCGATCCACAGTGAAAACCCGAAACCTTCTGCCTTTAGCGCGTCGCCCAGCGGCTTGATACCGTGGGGATAATACAACGCGCTGGGAAACCAGTCGCCGCGATTCTTCCACCACGGATTGGTCGGATCCATTTCGGCCCCAATTGAAGCGCCATACCACCCCGCATCTACCGCATAAACATCAACCGGAATCCGATGATCGTGAACCCATTTGATATAAGCGAGCTTGTCTGCAATCGGTTCGGAACCCCAGCTGCCAAACAAGATTGGCCCCGGCTTGTGAATGCCGTTCTCCTGCGGCGTATAGTGCGCAAGGAGGAGATGCCGCCATGTGTTTTGTGCGTCCATCCACTCGCGGCCTTTCCAACTCATCAACACTATGCGGGGCGTGCGAATCTCCTCACCAGGATGCAGCAGGAGGCGCGTTTTCTTCATTCCGGCAGTGATTGCGGTCTTTTCCCCGCCAGTGGCATACGTGAAATCCGCTTTCCAATCTCCTGTCCATCCGATTGCACCGATCACTCCGCGATCACCATTCTGCAGATTGAAAAACGGCAACGTGTCGTGATTTGATGGGTCGCCTTGATATGACTCAAGGTGCAACGAACCGCCGGGGGCTAGTTGCTCCTCGAGCGGCGCGAAATCGGAGGCCTGCGCCTGGCTTCCCTTATCGTGATGGACAATGATCTCTCCCGAAGATGCCGGGATCGTGAGATTCAACGGGAGAATGTCTTCGATAATTGGCGAATCTGAGTTTCCCTCGTTGCGGAACCTTAGAACCCAGTCAACGACGTCCGGAAACTCAGGATAGAGATGGATCTCGGCGGTAACTTTAAGGTGAGTGGCTGGGTCGATATAAGAGCAGCGGTGAATTACTCCATTTGCAGTGCTCTCAGTTATGTCTGAAGTCTCCCAGTTACTCAGTAACTGTGCCGAGTCCTTGCCATCATATTTGAAGGAGAAAGGAAGATGTTGCTTGTTCCAGAATTGCGGTGAGGTGAGATTTCTGGATGTAGCCTGACCGAAAACACAGCTCGCGTCAGTCGAAATGAGCAAAGTAAGGAAAAACAATCCACTGACAAGTATGCGCCTGGGCTGCCAAACCACCGAGGCTTTGGGTTGAATAATCATCTTGCACCTCGTGTAACTTCAAACCGGCACTTATTGAGTAACTAATGATTTCTGCATGGGAGGAGTTACGAAGAAGAATAAGCAAACGGTCGCAACGATGGGCATCAAGCCCGCGACGAGGAATGCAGGGGTATATGAAAAGCGATCTACGAGAAAGCCCACTAATAAAGTGAATACCGTGCTCACCATTCCTGCGGCGAATCCGCTGAGGCCGGTGACAGTTGCTACAACATCCTGCGGAAACAGGTCGCCAGGCAGGGTCAACCCCATCGTAGACCAGCTTGCATAACCCCACAGCGCGATGCAAATCAACGCCAAGGCCGCGTAGGAATTATGCACCTGGGCTGCCGGAATGCCGGCAAGAATGGGAATGCAACTCACAGCACAGACACCCATGCGCGCGCGAACCACCGCAATTCCACGGCGGATGCAGTACCGCGAGACCAATCCGCCGGTGAAATTGCCTAGGTCAGCCGCGACAAACGGTAGCCACGCAAACGTGGCAATGCGCTGCAAACTGAAACCACGCGCATCGCTAAGATATTGTGGCAGCCAAAAGACATAAAACCACCAGATTGGATCGGTCAGCGCGCGACCGAGGACAATGCCCCACACGTCCCGGCTCTTCGCCAATACAAGCCACTTTTTAACGCGGGGCTCACTGGAGCGATGAAATGCAGCCTGGCCTGCTCGAATGAGAACCACTTCCTCTGTCGTTGCCCGGGGATGTTTATCGAGCGGATGATAGACGTACAGCCACATCATCAGCCAAACGAATCCGAGGGCCCCCGAGAAAACGAAAGACCACCGCCAGCCGAAGACAATTGCGATCCATGGAATGACCATGGCCGCCAACGCACCCCCGACGCTTGAGCCGCTGTCGAAAATAGCAACAGCGACACCGCGCTCATCGTTTGGGAACCACTCAGCTACAGTCTTGCTGGCACCTGGCCAATTGAAGCCTTCACCAACTCCGAGAAGGAATCGGGAAGCGGCAAAGCCGAATGCAGAGTTGGCGAATCCTGTGACGATATTTACGAGCGACCAGAAGCTGACGGCAAGAGCGAGGCCGAGCCGAGTGCCGAACGTATCGAGGGCGATGCCTCCCAGCAACCAGGTGATCGCATAAGACATCTGGAAGGCGCCAAGGATTTTCGCGATGTCTGCATGGCTGAAGTGGTACTGAGCGGCGAGCATCGGTGAGAGCACCGAAAAGGTCTGGCGGCTCATGTAATTGGTGACTGTAGAAAAAAATAGCGTCCACACAATCCACCAGCGAACACCACCAGCGCCTTGATGATTTTGAGGCACACGACTTATCTCTAATTTCGGTGCTTTCAGAGATCCCATTTTCATTAGCGCTGACAATTCAAAGCGTCGATCACACAATCCGCTCGGAGAATGATTATCCTCAGGCGACCCCAATCTGCGTTGGTTTATACAGCTGCAACCTGTGGGCGCTTCTCGCTCGATGACTTATCGCGAGAGGGACTCAGCGGCCCGCACGAATCTCTCTTGATGAATTCAGTTGGAACGGTAACCCTTTGTGGGTTCTGGTCGGGATTGGCAAGGCGGTTGAAAACAAAATCAACAAGCTGCTTTCCCAACTGTTCGGGGAATTCGCGGGTGGAAGTCAGGGCCGGGTACAGCCAAGTGCCCACAGTGTCGTCGCAACCAATTACGCTAACGTCGTCGGGGATTTTCAATCCTCTGTCCCGGAGCGCCTTATAGACACCGTGAGCGGTCGGGTCATTACCGGCGAGAATCGCTGTGACTGATTTATCTCGAGACAGCAGCGACTTGGTGCCCAGATATCCGCTTTCCGTATCGTCTTCTGAATCGGTGGGGCTTTCGCGCGGTGTCAGGCCAGCTTCTTCCATCGCGTGGCAATAACCTTCGTAACAACGCTTGAACCATGGCAGGCGTGTGTTGCCTACGAACCAGATATGGGAATGCCCCAATGAGATCAGGTATCGTACCGCGTCTTTGCTGCCTTGAATATCGTCGGCATACACCACGTCGTAATCGTTCAGCTCCTGCGGCTCCCCGATCAGATTATTTCCGAAAACAACGAAAGGAATGCCCTTATGCGCCAACAACTTGGTGAGGTTGGTGGAGTTTGTGCCAGCCAAAATCACAGCCCGCACCATATCCTGGCGCTGAATCACTACCGGAAGGTGTAACTCTGTCCAGGGAATATTGGGAGAGTAATTGAAGGACAGAAAAACCATGTTCCAGCCATGTGCAGCGCAGTGCGCCTCGGCTCCACTCAGGATCCGCGAATGGAAAGCGTGGGGCATGGCCCTGTTGCTGAGAAGAAATATCAAGGTTTTTGCTTTGTTCCGTTGAGAAGACTCAACCCCAAGCTTCTTGGCTTCCTGTAAAACAATCTTCTGAATATCTGGATCGACGCGGTTGTTTCCGTTCAAAACCCGAGAGACGGTGGAAATGCTGACTTTTGCCGCCGCTGCGATTTCTCGAAGCCTGATTTTGTTCTTCTGATTTTCCATTACCTTCATACTCTACTTTTTCACCGACTCCGGAATCAGATTTCACCGCAATTCCATGGCGCTGTGGGACCACGACTCCCTGGAGAGCGAGTTCGGCTCGCCAGATAATCAGTCTAGGAGAAATATTCACAAACCTCAAGAAAATTTAGCATGCTTGTCTGCTGCCAGAATGCAACTTTGAACTGAAAACATATCAATGTCGATTGGATGTATAAGATAAAGATTAGGATATATAAGTAGTTCGATTTTCTCTTGACAGGGATAATTTTCTTGAAATAGAGTGCTCGAGAATATGGAGTCAATCCTCACACGGAAAAGAACAAGGCTGGGTGTTGTCTGTCGCAAACTCTGGGGGAAAGGCTTTCGTTCAGTTAGCGGTCGCATTACGGCAAATCTCCCGGAAACTAGGCTTTTGCCCGGAACGGAATCAGGTAAACATGATAAATCCAGGCGGCCCTGTTTCGGATGGGCTATAGTGCTGGGTTTACTTTCCGTTCCATTGCCTGGCTGGGCGCAGTCGCATCCTCCCAAGCTGATTGACGTTCACGTGCATTTCAATGGCGAACCTGGATTTCTAAAGCAGTTGCTCGCAAAGCTGGATGCCAAGGATGGATTGGCCTTTCTGCTGACAACACCGAAGGGCTTTTCCGAGGCAACCCCATTCATACATCAACATCCGGATCGCCTCATTGGTTTCGCGGATATTCAACTGGATGCCCCGAACGTACTCGCCGAGATCGACCGATTTCACAACGCCGGATATCGAGGATTGGGCGAGATTACTTCAACCCAGAAAAATTATGACGATCCTTCGTATTGGCCAATTTACGACCGCGCCGACAAGTATCACATGATCATTCTGTTTCACACAGGCATTGTCAATCGCCTTCATCCGGAACAGGTGGCGAACATTAGCTTTGACCGCAGCCGAGTTTCGCGCCTTGACCTGATTGCGCGGCACTGGCCGGGGGTCATAATCATCGGCGCGCATCTGGGAAATCCGGATTATGCTGAGGCCGGTGAAATTGGAAGATGGAATCCGAATCTCTATTTCGATGCTTCCGGCACAACACTCATAAAGAAGAAGGACGATTACCGCTTCTTTCTTTCCATCTTCTGGTGGACAGGAGTTGTGAGTCCACATACACCGGCTGGAAACAGCAGCGCGTTTGAGAAGCTGGTATTCGGCTCCGACGTTTTTGGCGGAGATCTCGACGAGTTCGATGCCGAACTCGCGCGCTATCACGCGATGCTGAATTCGTGCGACGTTCCACCAGAGGCGCAGGAAAAGATATTCTCGAGAACGATGTGGCGCATCCTCCAGACACAGTAATGGAGTTGTCTATTCGCAACATAAGTGCAGTCAGCGTCGCCGTCTGTTTATGCGTGCTGGCAGCCGTCCCCAGTGTGGCGCAAACCACCCCACACGATCGCATCGCAACCGTCGATTACCGTTTCTTTCCCGGGTTGGGGTGGATGGATGGCAACTGGGCAGCCTTGAAAGCCGCGACCGACGGAAAGGTATATGTGGGCTTGGCGTGTCACGGCTGCGACGGTCATCTTGTGTTTTACGACTCTCATCAAGACAAGATGGTCGACGTCGGCGGCTTGAACGAGCTCAATGGTGAAGCAGGCTTGGGAACGGGACCGCAATCAAAGATTCATGCTAAGTTTGGAGAGGGATCGGATGGGCGCATTTACTTCGCGACCCATGGAGGATGGTGGTTTGACTATGCCCGCTTCGCAACCCCGGAGGGATATCCCGGCTCTCACTACATGGCTTATGATCCAAGGACCGGGAAAACCGAAGACTTTGGCATCGGTCCACGGTTCGAAGGAATGAATACCGGCGCCTACGATCCGAGGTTCAATCGCATTTATGGGCTCACACATCCTCGAGGACATTTCGTTTATTACGACGTGGCCACCGGCGCCAAGGTGGACAAGGGCAGGATCAACAATTGGGATTCTATTTGTCGCACCTTAGGCATTGACGACCAGGGCAATGTCTACGGCAGCTTCGGCGCCGGAAGAATCTTCCGATACGATCCCCGCACTGACAGCATTCTCGAACTCGACGAACAGCTTCCCATTCGGCAAAAAGGCATCTCCCTCGGGCGCGATTACAACAAGTCCGAAACCGGCTGGCGCGTTGTTGTATGGGATGAGGAGACAAAGAAATTCTACGGAGTGGAAGAGAGAGCCAATACTCTTTTTTCCTTCGACCCAGCTGCGCCTGAGGGTAGCCGGGTGATGACGCTGGGCGCGATGTCGATTCCCAAATTCGCCTCAAGCCGCGACGTGCCATACGCGACGTTGAGCCTGACACTTGGGCAGGACCGCAAACTCTACTATGCGGCCGCAGGTACGGAATTCGATTACGGCGGCAGCGCGGATGTGGCTGCTTCGCATTTGATTACCTACGATCTACGTACCAGCAAAATTCGGGACCTTGGCGAAATGCGTCTTCCCGACGGCCGCCCAGTCGTTGGCACAAACTCCGCCGATACCGGCCCAGACGGCGCAATCTATTTTGTCGGCGCAACGAGCCCAAACAAAGGGGATAGCGATGTGGACTACGGTGGAAAGATCAAGGGCGTCCCGTTTCGCCTAGCCTTGTTCATCTATCATCCGAAGAAAGATTGAGAATTGATGCGGCTCAAAGAAATCCTGCTCATCTCCCTGTGTCACTGTTGCACCATCGCAGCTTATGGACAACGGGATCCAGGCTACGACCGGGTGGTCATCAGGCAGACCCGAATCGATGCGCGTAATCTCGGCTACCCACCAATCGACATCATTCCCGATGGCGAGTCCGGCATCACTTCGCTCGCCGTCACGCCCAATGGATCTCTCTACGGAGCCACAAGCGGAACTAATGCTCACCTGTTTGTGATGATCCCGCGACAAGGATACGTTCGTCCCCTCGGCGTCATCCCCGACGCCACGTCCGTAGTCAACGCCCTGGCTATCTCCGCCTCAGGGAACGTCTACATCGGCACCTCGCCATCAGGCCACATCTACGAGTACACGCCGCACGATGATGAGGGCAAGCAAATTGAAATCGCGTCGCCATTGCCTGTCAAAGACCTGGGCCAGCCGATTCCCGGCGAAACAATTTCGACCTTGATCTGCGATCCCAACGCGAACGTCCTCTACGGGTTGACCGCTCCCAACGCCCATTTGTTTTCGTACTCCATTGGCACCGGTAAGTTCACAGATTACGGAGTAGTGGCGCAGTCTATCCCCATCGGGGAGCACTTTCAGCATGAAAAGTCGATGTCGCGAATGCTGGTCATCGATCAGCACGGGAACGTATTTGCGTCGGGAGAAAACGGAGCGTTTTTCAGATTCGATCCAGAAAACCAAAGGCTTGACAAGCTTCTTATTCAAGCCCCAGCCATTCCAGGCCGCGAGCCATGGACCCGTGTTGACGCCTTTCTGCTCGATCCGACCGGCGTTATCTATGGGGGCACATCCGACGGTTATCTCTTCCGCCTCGACCCCGCGAAGCTGATCATCATGAATCTCGGAAAACCGCTCAATCAATATGGAATCAATGGCCTGGTTCGCGCCCCAAATGGGCGGCTCTACGGAATAGGCGGCGACAAGAATGAGATGGCGCGGCTTTTCAGCTACGATCCATCCACCAGCTCCTACGAAATCCTCGGCTTCGTCGATGTCAATCGCCGCCCCTACTACACGTGGCAAGCCTACGTGATCGGTGCAATGGCGTCTGACCCTGATGGAACAATCTACATCGGCGAGAACGAACGCATCTCCAAGTTATATCTCTTCTATCCCGCGGAATAAGGAGCGCGCGGATTGGGCCATAGGGTGGAACCGCATCAAGGCCGCACAACTACCAACGCAATGCCGTGGCCGGGTACCTGGGCCGAGTAACTCCCCGTGTTCTTACCCTCATCTTTCTCGGTCCACAGGTCGCGAACCGATGCCGCCAAAGTTGAAGAATAGCCCAGGTCTTCCCATGAAACCGAAACAGCTTTGGCCGTTGTGCTCAGATTCAAGAGCGCAACTGCTCGGCTTCCGTCCGCCAACTGTTTCGACCAAACCTCAGTGTCCCCCTCTTTTTTGACGCGCCGTGCCGCAATTCCCAGCCGATCCTGATCGATTGCAATCACTTCCTTATTCAGGAGAATCTCTCGTGTATCCGCCGACATATTCATGAGGTCGTTCCCCGCGATCAACGGTGCGGAGAGCATGGCCCACATGCTGAAATGGACGCGGTATTCATTCGCCGTCATTCCCCCATTGCCGACCTCAAGCATGTCCAAATCATTCCAATGTCCGGGGCCTGTATAGCCTCCGAGCTCGCTCACCTGATCCAGAATTCTCGTGAATCCCATTCCACCCCAGCTCCGCTTGCAATCCCAGCAATCCTGAATATCTCCGGTGGCGCGCCACAAATTGCCAATCGACGTGGCCCACAACCAGGGTTGCGTCGAGCCCCATTCGCAGATGCTGAATACAATCGGCCGGCCGGTAGCGGCAAGCGCATTGCGCATCAGCGCATAAGACGCCTTGCTGTCCTGGCCCGGCAGTGTGTTGCACCAGTCTTCCTTCAGGTAATCTACTCCCCACTCCGCGTATTGCTGAGCATCCTGGTACTCATGGCCGACGCTACCCGCTCGACCAGCGCAGGTCTGCGTGCCCGCATCGGTGTAAATGCCGAACTTGAGGCCTTTGCCATGGACATAGTCGGCCAGCGCCTTGATACCGGATGGAAATTTCCCTGCGTCTGCGGTGATGTTCCCTTCTTTGTCTCTATTACCCTGCCAGCAGTCGTCGATCACAACGTATTGATACCCCGCGGCCGCCATCCCATTAGCCGCCATCTCGTCGACGATTCCACGCACCACTTTTTCATTCACTCCTGCGCACCCAAACTTATTCCAGCTATTCCATCCCATCGGAGGCGTTCTGGCCTCGCCGTTATCAAGGGCACTGCTCTTTGAAAAAGTGAACGACGCAAAGACCAAAAAGACCAGAAAAAAACGCGCTCTACAGCTGATATGCATCATCTTTCTCCTGTTCTGTACTAGAACCACTCGAATCGCCGACATTCCTTTGAATTCAACGTTTTCATCTGATTCGATCTTTCATCTACGAATTGTCGCCAAATCGCAAAATCCTAAACGATGCCGGCTGGTGAAAAGTTCCACCTGAAACACGCACCGGCAGGCGTCCCCAACTCATCATT
This sequence comes from Occallatibacter sp., assembly GCA_036495975.1. Classification (GTDB taxonomy): domain Bacteria; phylum Acidobacteriota; class Terriglobia; order Terriglobales; family Acidobacteriaceae; genus Telmatobacter. The sequence goes on from DASXLY010000065.1 coordinate 21,857, forward strand.
AGCCTCTCGGTATCACCACCTGGTCCATCGCATCTATAAAAGTTAACCCGCCAATCCACCCCAGGACGGATCGCTTCCCGCGCCATCGTTTGTATTGGAATCTTCATCTCCGCCGTCCACAACCGCTTCACAGCATCGATCCTTGTCGCATGCTCAAACCCAGAGTTCCAATGCCTGTCATTGATTGGGTTGCGACTGAGGTCGATATCGGTATCTAACCATTGGTTGTTAGGCGCGATTTCAAATTCATAATAATGCGACGGCGATCGTGAATCAGGGGCGATAAATGCTTCCACCACATCTCGCTCCCACAGCCGGTCTCGCTCCGTCGTCGCATCTTCTTCCTGGTATACCGTGAGCGTCTCATACGGACACCAAAACGCAAGATAGAGGAAACGCGCGCTCCAGCCGCTCGCGACACTGGTTTTTATGTCTGGATAGTGAGCTTCAGAAAAGGCCGCCTGGTCGAACACAATCTGCTTGGCGCCGGCCCACATTGGTTTCTCGAGGTCTCCATCGGGGGAGATGTCACGCCCCACGAACTTTGAATCGATGACGAATGGAGCAGCACTTGCTTCTCCCATGCAAAGCCCTCTCGTCGTACTAACCACTACGGCACCGATGGCAGCGTTGAGAAAGTGTCGACGGGTTGAACTTCTCATATTCCATTCCCTCGCCGTGCTCAGCCATTCTCTATTGGAGCCTTGGAAGCGCAGGCATGTTCCGAACCCGCTTCGCTCGAGATTGCCGCTACTCCATCGAGATGAGTGCAATGCGCGCTCGCCAAAAAAGAGGATCAACGGTGAGAGCACGGCTGAAATCTTCACGAGCCATCACAACATTTCCCATGGATTGTTCCGCCACTCCTGCATTGAGCAATGTGCCTGCTGAAGCATTTGGTTTCTCACCGTTCCGCACACACTGCCTCAACATTTCATCAGCTTCTTTTTGCTCGCCAAGTTTTTGTAGTGCGAGTGCCGAGAAGACTTGGCAGGACCCGCCCGCCGCCTTCCCCTGGTTTGCCGCATTCACCCATGCCTCATTAGCCTGCTCGTGCTTGTTCTGCGCTTCGAGCGCGTTTCCCAGCCAATAAAGCTGCTGTGGCATGCCTGCACTCGCTGGTTGGCCCGTGCCCAGATTTTCCGGATATAGCATGGCGTCACGAAAGTGCTTCTCAGCTTGGGCTGGTTGTCGATCAGCCATTTCTTGCAGGCCACTCTGCATGTTGGCTGTCACGAAGAGATTGTGAAATGACACTCCACCTTCCCATGGCTTGAAGTTATGGTTTCGAAGCTCCTCTAAAGCGTCCTTATACTGCTTCTTTTCCATGAGAAGGATGACATGCCGCGCCCGAACGGTGTCATGATCGAGGACTCGCTCGGGAGCTCTCTCAAAGAGCTCACTTCGCGCATTCATGTCGTCCTCTTCTTCGAGGATCTGATCTAGGTCCGCGTACAGTCTGTACCCTGATGGCTTGAGCGCGATCGCGCGACTGTAGTCACTGGCGGCCTTCGACAAATCATGCGCGACGTGCCATTCGTACTCTCCCATATTCCGAAAAATGACGGAGTCTTTGAAATCTTCTGCTATTGCTTTATCCCACAAGTCTGCGGCTTCCTGGTATCGCTCGTGGGCGAAAAGAAAATTGCCTAGCTCATACTTCGCCTGTGGATCTGCAGAGTTAGTTTGTAGAGCTTCTTGCAGAACCGCATAATCTTCCAATCGATTTGGAAAAACCGCCGTGGCCTTGGAGGTTGCTGAGAACTCCGCATACTGCGCCGCTGCTTCGGAATTTGCCTCGTGCCGCGCATCCGACGCGAGGTAGTAATTCGCCAATGGCAAAATGGAGGCTACGGGTCGATCTGCCTCCGCCGCTTTAAGAACGATGTCAGCAGATTTCCATGCACCAAGGCTGTGATACCAGGCCGCAATAGCGAGATAGTTCTGCGCATCAGACCCTAAAATCTTCTTCCAGTCGCTTCCCGCATTGTTTGCAGGGCCCCGTGCAAGAGACGTCTGGTCTTCGAACTGCTCTGCGAGCGCATAAGGCAGCAACGGCATTAAAACTCTGGCCTTCTCCGCATCCGCACGTGCATCTTTTAAGTTTCCCGTCAGCCTTTCCGCTACGGACAGGTCCGCTAAAGCCAGCGCATCGTCAGGGTCAGACTTAATCACCTGCTTCAATAGCTCCACGGCTTTCGGATAATCTCTCACTCGAATTTCAATCTCACCAAGCTCTTTAAGCGCGGGTGTCACCTGGCCGGCGTAATGAGTTGATGCCCAGAGCGCATCCATCGCGAGATTCAGTCGACCCTCCGCCCGATAAATCACACCCAACGCATACTCGGCATCCGCATTCGTGCCATCTCGAGTAACAGCACGGCCGATGAAATGTTCAGCTTTCTCGAAATCACTGGCTTGATACTGATACCAACCCTCGCGTAACAATGCCGGAATAAAATCTGGATCGCGCTGCAGCACCTCGTCATAAACCTTCAGCGCGCTCTGCAAATTGCCGCTCTTTTCGAGAAACATTCCTCGTAGATATAGAGCTTGTGTCGGCGTCTGTGCAGAGTCGGGAATCTCTGTTTCCATGCGCGATCCCGCATTTGCTACGAACTCAGGATTCCCATCAATGGGTTCGCTCGCCGACCAATGGAGCATCGGCAGTCCGGTCGCTGACGTCGCATCAACTTCCAGGTCCCGCTTCGCAGCCGCTACATCCTTGAGCGGCATCGTGTAGATCTCGGTGTGCAGCGGAGAAAGATGGACTGGGTGAATCGATTTCAGAACCGTATCGCCTTGCTTGATAACAATCGTTGCATCGTCCGCTTCCGTGACCGGGCTCACTCTTAACGTCGCGGTCGGTCTTGCATCATCGCCCGCAGAGTAAACGACGTTAATGGCCATTTCCGGAGTTGCCTCGACGAATCCGTCCTTGAGCCCGCCAACTGGGTACCAATACTCTGTCCACTTCTCGATTCTGTGCGGCACCATAAACTCGCGGAATCCCTGCGTCGCGTAACGTCCGCTCTGGATTTCGTTGTACGGTCCATCATCGTCACTGAGGAGTTTGTCCCATAGGCGCCCGCTTCGCGCGGTGCCCCAGGTCCAGATTTTTTTCCCTGGATCCAGCCGAAAGTCGGCCACATGTACTACCCCGCTGTCTGCGTCGTGATAGTACGCCCCGAAAAAGTTGCGGTGGACCGCACGGCCAAATATCGCCATCGCTTCCGGATCATTCTTGTACCAACTCTTATCAACCCCACCAGAAACGGGCCACGATCCCACGATGGCGAAAGGATCATCGTCGATGATCTCTCGCATTGGGTAGACGTATTGCAGATCGCTGGTTGCTCTGACCGCTGCATTCGTCCAGAAGAGATAGAGGTTTGCCAGCGGTGTGTCGTTAAAAAGGGTAACGTCTTCCTGAAGCCTCGCAACATCGGGGCGCAAGGTGAGCGCAATCTCTGAGTACATGTTGGAGACCCAGTCAATGGCTCCCACAACCACGGTTGCGCTTCCGTCGGGATTCTGCCGAATCGTAGACTCGACAGGCGAAACGGTGTTCATTGTGTGTGCATACGGAAAGCTGAATTCCATACCGCCCGCAATCCACGCGCCGCGTGGTCCAACCAGCCCGTGCTTTACGACATTGTTGCGATAAAGAATCTCGCGATGATCGAGCTTGTCGTAAAGCGAATATACATGCCCGCCCAACTCCGGAAGTATAGTGACTTTCAGATACCGATTTTCAAGAAATAGAGCATCGTAGGTCTTCGCGACTCGATCGTCGCTTAAGTCATCCAACATCGCATAAGGATAGACATTATTCGAATTGACGAGAGCAAATGATGGATTTGGATCGGCCGGTTCCAGTAAGTAAGTCGGAATCGTTATGTTTCCCCGCCATGACCGAACAGTTGCGGCAGCTGCGCGGGTCACACTACCCACGCATGCCAATACGAGCCACAGCGAGATGATCAATCGCCGTCTGCCGGCAAAGTTTTCCCAAATTATTGCCGATCGCATCGTTAGTCTGTTCCTCGTTGATTTCGAATGTCGCCAGATCAGCGCGCTTGAATTCAGACTGGAATCATCTCTTGCCTGTAAACGAAGAGAGGCGACATTGATACTGTCGCCCCAGATCGGTGGATCAAGAGGTTAAACGACTAGAAATCATAGACGAGGGATAACTGGATTTTCCGAGGCCCGGAGGCCGTACCGCTAATCACGCCCCATGCCGTCGATGCATTGCCGCCGATGTAGCTGTTTGGCGTTCCATAACTTGAAATGTTGAGTGCGTTGAAGGCGTCGACTCGAACCCTCAGAGCTTGTTCTCTGAAGGTTGTGAACCCTTTGGAAAGGGACATATCATAGTTCTGAAATCCCGGGCCGCGCTCAGTGCCAACACGCGTGGAGCCTACGTTCTGGTTAGTACGGCCATAGGCGCACGATGTGCCAGCCGGTTGTGTGGCGCTGTGGCTGGTGCACGGCACCGCCGATGGATCATCGCCAAACCACCTGAAGATGCCATCCGAACCTTTGCCGCGATGCACGATCTTCAACGGTCCATAGTGATTCGCGAACTCAAAAAAGTCACCGCTCAAATTCTGTGAGCAATTGTTGTTGCAAACCGGGGCCTGATGCATCGTGAGTGGATAGCCTGAATTGAGTTGAACGTTTGTCGAGAACTGCCAACCGCCTAGCACTTCGTCTGTGAGCCTATTCCAGTTGGAACCAAACTGTTTCCCACGGCCGAACGGCAGTTGGTAAACCAGGATTCCTGACACGACGTGCCTGGCATCGAAAGTGGAGGGACCATAGTCCAACCTGGGGTTATTGGCGTCCTGCCAGTAAGAATCGTCGTCGTTAAAGTTATCGGTGCCGAAGTATCCTGGGTTATTGGTCAGAGATTTGCTGAATGTATAGTTGACCAAAAATTCCAAGCCCTTGGATTGGTGGTGCTGCAGTGTTGCCTGAAGAGAGTTATAGTTTGAAATTCCGCGCGATACAGTCTCCTTGAGGACATTGCTGCCCGAATTATCGGGACTATTGGGATTGCCGACCAGCGCGAAGTAGGGCTCAATGGTCTGGTAGCAACTGTCAATCGCCGCTGCCGATCCAAGCCCGCCGCAGGTGTCATCGGCGGTATATTGATTGGCCCACAACGGAACAGCAAGATGCTGCCCTGTCTGCCCTACATAGCCGGCTTGTACCGCCGTCTGCTCATTGAGCTGATACTGGAGATTCAGGTTATACTGCTGGATAACTGCCGGCCGCATATTAGGATCCCAGGCGTAATATTGGGCGCCTGCACCAGAAGCTGCGGTCGGCGTTCCGACCAAACCACTGTTGAGGCTGAACACGCTTCCCTGAGATGTTCCCGAGGGGCCGCTAGAGTTATTTGTAACTGCCGGCTGGAATTGCACGTTTTGAGTCATTCGGAGCGAGGAACCCGTTGATTCCAATTCGTCAGTGCTTCCGTACCCGCCGCGAACGACCAAGTTAGGCTCGATCGAATATGCAAAGCCTATTCGTGGCATGAAGCCGAGGTGATAAGGGTTGATAAGTGCCCGGCTATTGGTGCTCCCCGTGATTGGATTCTTCTGTCCCGCAAACTCGAGCATGGAATTGATCGGGGTTCCAGCCGGCTTTCCTTTGACGTAATCCAGGTTGACATTGACCATCTTATTGTTCACTTCATAATTGGGCTGTTCGTTTGAGTAACGGAGACCAATATTCACTGTCAGTCTGGGAAGGATCTTCCAGTCATCCTGGACATAAAACGCATCGCGCCATTGCCGCTGGCCGAAGGGCCCAGGGACACCGGAAATCTGGGCTTTCGAAGCGGTGTCGAGGAGAAACTCTGCGAATCCGTAGCCCTCATCACAGATTGTGACGCAACTCCAGTTCGCGGTGTCGTTGCCGTTGTAACCAAAATACCCTAGCTGGCCGCCGGTATCGCTTGAGCTGTAGTAATTCTGCTGATAGCGCAGGAATTCGACTCCGAACTTTGTCACATGCTTTCCGTGCTGCCAATTAAGGGCGTCGATGTAATCGAAGTTGTTGTCGACCGCGAAGCCTTGAATAGGAGGCTCCGAGCCGAAGTTGCTGATGTCCCAGCCCTCGCCGCTGCTAACGTCGATGTATGAGAAGCCGGGAACGGTTTGGGAGAAGCCTGAAGGCATCGAGATGCCGACCTGACTATTGCCGGTCGTTCCGAAAAGTCCCGACAGGTCTTTGGGAACACTGGCATCGAGGGAGATGCGAGTAAATCCGGCGCGAAAATTGTTCACCATCGTCGGGGAAACAAGGTGAGTCCACCCGATTACCCCATTTGTGAAGGGATAGTCGTCGGTGAAAGGCATCACGGCGGTAACGGGAACCTGCGTGGGCTGGTCCCACGCGTCGCCGTAGCTGAACTTGGCCATCAGCGTGTCCTTCGAATTGACCGTATAGTCCAGACGCACATCGCCTTGGTCGTTGTGCGTGGTTGAGGAACTGGGACCTTGATAGTTTCCACCCAGCAGCGCACCGGGTGCAGGGGCGTGATTGGGCAGCGGGTAGGCTTTAGGATTGCTCATCAAAAGGGTGAAGAGCTTATTACTCGGATTGATCGGTATGCATACGCCTGCTGGGGCTGAACCTTGGGCAGGATACAGTGTTTCGTTGTTGTATCCATTAGTGGTATCCCACAAACCAGTCAAGCCGTAATACGAAACTGCCGCAGTAAAGTCGCCATAACCAGTTGGGCACATTGAAGCCGTGTCATAGGCCGAGCCGGATGAGGAGAGGCCACGCATAGCCGAAGTTGGCACGCTTGCTGAACCTACTCCCGTTGAGGTATTGCGGAACCCTTCGTAATTGCCGAAGAAGAATAACTTGTTTTTGATGATGGGGCCGCCAACCGCTGCGCCAAACTGATTTTGTGTGTAATTGGCCCTGGGGCTGCCCACATTCTTGTTGGCCCAGGTATTCGCCGTGAGTCCGCCACTTTGGTGAAATTCAAAGATGGTGCCGTGAAGCGTGTTAGTTCCGTTCTTGGTAACCATGACAACTTCGCCGCCGTTCACGTTACCAAACTCAGCATCGGCGTTTCCCGTAATTACGTGAACTTCTTTAACGGAGTAAGGCGATGGATTGTAGCCAAGCCCGTTCTGCAGGGTTTCATTGATATCGACCCCATCCAGCAGATAGCTGTTTGACTGCTGGCGATTCCCATTGAACGAAGGCTGAACATCGGATGGTGCGCCTTGGTGCACCGTGTAGGCATCACGCTCCGTACCTTGAGTTCCACCCATCAGTGCAGAATTCGGATTCACAGATCCAGGCATGTACAGGGTTGCCGCCTGAACATTCAGCCCGTCGAGCGGCATATTTTCGAGAGTGAATGAGCTGATGGATGCACTTATGGTTGCGTTCTCGGTATTCAGCAGCAAGGCCTGGTCGCCTGTCACGCTTATCGTGGTGCTCGGACTACCAATTCGCAGGTTCACGTCGGCAGTTACGATCTGGTCAATCTGAATCTGGAACGGCCCGACCATCCCTGTTTCGAAGCCAGGAGCTGTTGCGCGGACGGTGTAACTGCCCAGCACGAGGAATTCAAAGTCATACAGACCGCTCTTGCCGGAAACTGTCTGCCCTGTGACACCCGTGCTGGTGTTGGTGATTCTCACTGTTGCGCCAGGCACAACCGCACCGGTAGCGTCCGACACGGTGCCACGCACCGACCCGGTTACCGTCTGGGCCATCGCTGCCGTTCCGTTTAAGAACAGAACGAGAAAGCAAAGCCACATCGCTGTCCATTTCCGGCTCATAAAATCCCTTCTTGAGAACTGCGTCCGCTATCTCCAAAGTTGAACCAACCGGCGAACCACTTCCGATTCGCCATTTGAGTTACATTCCCCCGCCTCCGCACTGCGCCATCCATTTCTCAGCGACCGAGCTCTGATGAACCGAAAGCGTCCACACTTTCTGCACTCCATTCACACAAGGCTCTTAATCTGTGAGGACAACCTCGCACCCGATCTGTTCTCTGATACTCATTGCCCAGCTGCTACGCCCCGAATGACGTGATACTGCTCTAAATGCTCAAATCCGCCGCAGCACCAATCGCCAGCGGATGATCCGGAACTTCTTTGAAAGCAGCGGAACAGGAATACCTGAATGACACCTTGTTAACCGATCGCAGAGAAAAAGGCAAGGAAAATATCTCTATTCTGAGCAAATTTTTCTCATCGATTTAGCGCGAGCTCTTGACTTGAGGACAATTGTCTTGTGATTTCAGCGTGTGCAGTGCCCGCTGCTGAAGTGAGACAAACTGAAATGAGAGGAGTATCGAGTCTCTTCAATTTTGCCGAGGCGACGACTGCCATGAATAGGCTTGTGCGGTTGAGTATGTGTCTTGCGTTGATGGCTTTTCCCGTTGTGGCCTGCCTTCTTGCGGAGCCCAACGACGAAGGAGATGTTCGCCAGACAGTGAGCGGTTTTGCGGAAACCTGGACCATCACGACGTGGAAGCCTTTGGGAGGCTATTTGCGCCGGACGCCGGGTTTGTCAACGTACAGGGGAACTGGGTGGAAAGGCAGGGAGGCCATCCAGATGCATCAGGCGTTTTCGCATGGAACGATTCCTGCTGACACGAGATCGCAGCATCAGCGCATTTATCCAGTCGACTCGATGCTCGATTTTGCGTGCTTCGCTTCTTGAAATCGGTTCCCTTCGGCACGTTGCACCGTTTGAATCTACCGCTTCCCTTCTCATCACCTGGCGAATGCAAAGTATTGTCAACAGCCATCAGATCTCGCTCAATCTCCAGTCTTCTGAATAGACAATTCAGAATCGCCTCCACATTTTGTGATTCATACGCGCGCCTGCCGTCCTGGCCAGGTCAGTATCCATCGCTCGACTAGATGCGATTACCCACAGAATTACCCACAACGACGTGCAGTGAACCGAGTGGGCCTCACGGAAGTCATTGAATTTGCGGGGATTCACGACAAGCAACTATTGCAACCATACGGTGCTCCGCCACATAATGACCAGAATCAAGCACTTACGCGCCAGCCACAACCGAAAAACCGCGACAAGTAGCAATTCCATAGGATAGGTAAGTTATTGAAAATAAACTGGCTCCTCAGGTATGACTCGAACCTACAACCCTTCGGTAACAGCTAGACATGTGCAGAATTCATCCTTGCTCACTATTGATCTATGTTTCTTATTTTAAACAGATTGCAACGATACTTCCTTTTCGGGCCGCTGTGGGGATTACCCACAATTGCTCAGGATCTTGAAGCAGCTTACCCACAAATCTCCCCACAGCAAAAATCGGCGCTCGTCAGCTCTCAACCACACACGAACAAGACCAAGCCGCGTAGTATTCGTGTCCCCTCCAAATCAAGTGATGAATTGCTCTGTCCGAAGAGTCACTCTGTCTGTCGGATCTTGTCCTTGGTCCATCTTTCGTTTCACCGGACGCACTGTCGATTGCCAGCCGAGGGCATCTCCAAGAACGTAATGGTCAGTGGGGGAAACTTTGTTATTCCCGGCTTCGATGGTTTTCCCTTCATGGACGGGACGGTTCCATCGGGTCCTACCCTCAATTCCCTGCCATTGAGTAGCACGGTCTGGCTGAAGAGATTCGGTGACGAAACCCTGTAGCGTTCTCCGGCGACTGGCAGATTGAGCAGTGCTTCGGAAGACTTGTCCATGTTGAGAACCATAAGCGTCACGCCGCCGCTTGAATCCCTCATGCACTGCGCGTAGACGCGAACATTCTTTGCGGGCACAATCCCGGGGTCCAGCGATCGAGTTCCCATGGTGCGCTTCCATAGAAGAGCGGCCCAGTAGTTGGGGCGCGGTTCCAGAGTCTCTTCGTTGAGCATGCCATAGTCGCTGCTTGCCAGCGTGTTGTACATGATGCTCTTCACGCTCTTTTGTGCGAGGCCGCCGATCTGGTCAAGCAAACGGAAGCTGTCAGCGAATTGGGCAGCCCAGGTATCCCCGCCGCACGATCCTTCTCCGGTCTCGGTGAGCCAGAGATACTTGCCCGGAAGGTATGCGTCACGCTCCTTGGCGTAGAAGTTGTAGACGGTCAGGTCGCGGTCCAGCCACTCAGAAGTGAGAAGCTGTTTGGGATCAGCGCCGCTCTCTCCAAGGCAGCGGTGCGACGGCATGGAATAGAAGTGATAAGAGAAGGCGTCGAAGATCGGGCCCGTAGCCTTCATCAAGTCATCTGTCGAAACGATCTCTAAGCGCCGTCCGCCCGGCATTGACGGGAGTGGAAGCCCTTCGGCCGCGCTACCGGGCCCTAGGTAGATTGTGGCCGGTGACTCGCGGCGCAGAAAAGCTCCGAAGATCTTTGCGTCCCTTCCGAAGCCAGCAGCGTCATAGCCTTTCGGCACACCGCCGAAACTGAGCAGCGTGGGTTCGTTCATGAACTCTATCGCCGCT
>DASXLY010000066.1:0-26167 GCA_036495975.1 Occallatibacter sp.
CCCGGAAAGAGCAGATGAAATCTTCAATGCATTTTTTACCACCAAGCCTCAAGGCACAGGGTTAGGTTTAGCAATCACCCGTTCCATTCTGGAGGCGCATGGTGGTCGTGTATGGGCAACCGCGAACGCTCGACGAGGTACGACCTTTTATTTTACTCTGCTCGTCAGGACGTCTGTTTCCGCATGAGTACATCCGATCAAGCCGTTGTTTTTATTGTTGATGATGACGACCGGGTGCGTGCTGCATTGCAGCTTCTGCTAAAGACTGTTGGATTGCATTCCGAAGCGTTTGCGACTCCGCAGGGTTTTCTTCAGCACAACCTTCCAGATGTCGCCAGTTGCCTCGTCTTGGACGTCCGCCTTCCTGGAATGAGTGGTTTGGAGGTACAGCACAAATTGAATGAAGTGGGAGCGCAGATCCCAATCATCTTCATCACAAGCCATGGGGACATCCCGATGTCGGTCGCGGCCATGAAGTCCGGGGCTATTGAGTTTCTGACGAAGCCATTTCGGGATCAGGACTTGCTGGATGCAATTCAAAAGGCGCTTGAACGGGCGGAGAATGCGAGGCAACAAAGCCGCGAGGTTCGGACGCTCAAGCAGCGTTATGAATCGTTGACTGCTCGCGAACGGCAAGTGATGGGATTGCTGGTTTCGGGCCTGCTTACGAAGCAGATTGCTACGAAACTTGGAACCAGCGAAGTGACCGCTCAGCTCCATCGCGGCCAAGTGATGCATAAAATGGGCGTCAACAGCCCCATCGAACTCGGCAGAGTCGCAGAAAAACTGAACTTGCCGATAATCATCTAACCGTATAAGCCGATGATCAACTAATCCTATAAACGGACGCGCCGTCATCACATGCCCGAATGAAGTCCCTATACATTTCTATGGGTACCTCTATTGGAAGCGACAGTTGCGCTGCCGAATCGGCGAACTACAATTCTGCTTAATGGCTCGTCGAACGAAGCCCGACATGGTTGCGGTTGTCGAAGACGACAAATCCTGTCGACTCGCGTTGGAGCGATTGTTTAAGTCGGCCGATTTTTCTGTTCAGTCATTCGCGTCTGCTGAGGAGTTCCTCAATTCGGGCCTGCAGCACAAGACAGTTTGCCTTATCACCGATATTCGTATGCCAGGGATGTCAGGCTTGGATCTCCAGGCGAAATTGAACGCCGATCGTTGCCCGATTCCAACCATTTTTATTACTGCGCATGGAGACGAACAAATGCGGTTGCAAGCGATGAGAGGAGGCGCGGTGAAATTTCTCGCCAAGCCATTTGATAGCGCAGCCTTGCTTGAGTGCGTTCGAACGGCATTGGAAGGCTTGGATTAGGACCGAGTGTTACCGGAGGGATGTTTTGGCCAACTTCAATATTGTTCGTTCAGGGGACCAGGACGATGGGGTCCGCCAGTTTGACCAAATCATCGGAAAGAGTTTGGCACTTGAAGCTGTTCTTGAAAAGATAAAGCGGGTCGCTCCGACTGCCTCTACTGTGTTGATTCTGGGTGAGACCGGTACCGGAAAGGAATTGATTGCCAAAGCGATTCACAATATTAGTCCGCGCTATGATCATTCGTTCGTGAAGGTCAATTGTGCCGCTATTCCTTTGGATTTGCTGGAAAGCGAACTCTTCGGTCATGAACGGGGAGCATTCACCGGAGCAATCAGCCAGAAGATCGGACGCTTCGATCTCGCCGACAAAGGAACGATCTTCTTGGACGAGGTCGGCGATATTCCATTACAGTTGCAGCCGAAGCTGCTGCGGGTCCTGCAAGAGCAAGAATTCGAACGCCTTGGAAGTGCTCGAACACATCACGTCGATGTGCGGATATTGGCAGCCACGCACCGGAATCTGGAGTATATGGTGGAACGCGATGAATTTCGCAGCGATCTTTACTATCGCCTCAATGTATTCCCAGTCCTGTTGCCACCTTTGCGCGCGCGCCAAGAGGACATACCCACTCTGGTCAATTATTTCGTTGATCTCTATAGCCGCCAGATGGGTAAGCGAATTGAATGTATTCCCGAAGACACAATGTTGGCGCTGCGCTCTTACAAATGGCCAGGCAACATTCGGGAACTTCAGAACCTGGTTCAGCGCGCCGTGATACTTTCCTCTGAGGGCGTGCTTCCCTGCCCATTGCCGCCGAATCATCTGGAAACGGTGACAGTGATGTCGAAATCTACGGCATTGAAAGAGGTGAGCCGGGCCCTTATCCTGCAAGCACTTGAAGCCTCCGGTTGGATGATTGGGGGACCGGCAGGCGCGGCAACAAAACTGGGTCTCAAGCGCACCACTCTGCTTTACAAAATGAAGAAGCTTGAAATCAACCGCCCCTCGCAAAAGCGCGAAATGGAGGCCTCTGTAGTGCCATTTCAGGCGTCGTCAGCTCAACTGATGGCATAGTGACAAGATCAAGGTTCTCGGATCTGCAAAAGCGGGTGTCGCTTCCACTACAGCAAAGAGGAAGATGCGTTTTAAGCGAAGATCTCACTCAGTGACAACTTTCGCTCTGCGAAATCCGCGATCGGCGAGCGTCTGGGATGAAAGCGAGAGAATTCGCAACGGTGTGAGCCGACCCTATCAAAGCGCCAAACCATTGGGCGCTGAAGGGATGTTGTCGTGCTGCCCCCAGTGAAATAGATGATCATTCAACCATAAGGAGAATGTTCCATGGCATCCACGGAGAAGATCAACGCACATCAGAAGGCACTTCGCGTCAATCTCGATCCGACGAACTATGGCTCCTTCGCTGAAATTGGCGCTGGCCAGGAAGTTGCTAGATGGTTTTTGGTTGTAGGGGGAGCCTCCGGAACAGTTGCCAAATCGATTTCCGCATACGACAAGGAAGTCAGCGACAATCTGTACGGTTCAGGTGCCCGCTACGTTTCTAAAGAACGCCTCGAAGCCATGTTAGATAGCGAATGGGGCCAACTCATCGACCAGTTGAACACACGTCGTGGATCGGATACCAGCTTCTTTTCCTTTGTCGATACCATCTCCGCCCGCAACTACGCCGGTACAAATGAACCCCACGGCTGGATCGGTTTACGCTTCCAATTGCACCCCGGCGGCGCACCGAACGACATAGTTCTCCATATTAACCTGCGGGATCCGTCCAGCGCTCTCGAGCAAGAGGCCATCGGAATCCTGGGCGTGAACCTGATCTACGCGGTTTTCTATCAATTGCAGACGAGAGAATCTTTCCTCGACAATCTAGCGCAGGACGTTGAGAAGCGAATCGAAATTGACTATGTAGACGTGCGTGGTCCAGCTTTCGCAGAGTGGGAGCAGCGCGCGCTTCTGGCTCAATTGGTGCGCGCAGGTATTGCTGAAGCCGTCTATTTTCCATGCAAAGGGTGCTCGCCTGCGCCTCCTAACGAGGTTCTCCACAAAAAAGCTGTTGTGCTGGCGCCAGGATCGTTCGAACACGTAGATCCCGCTCACGCTGTAATCCACGAACAACTATTGGCTTCAGGAGTTGCGCTACTCCGCGAAGAATTGGGTGAAACACACCGGGCGCCGACGGGTTTCTTCTGCCTTTCCGCAGTGTCGCTGATTGAAGACGACCCATTTCCCGGTATCCAGGTTTTGCTGCAACGCATCGAAGTTCTCCTGGCGCGAGGTAGTGCGGTATTGCTGTTCCGTGATCGAGAACTCTACAGCATGACCACTCTCGTCAATCGCTACACCGAAGAGCATGTCCGCTTCGTGGTCGGCTTATCGCTCCTGGTTCGTGTGTGGGAATATCGCTATACCAAGCTCGCCGGCAGCTTTCTCGACGCTTTGTCTCGTCTCTTGGCGCAAAATGTTCGGATCTATGCTTATCCAATGCGGTCAAAGGACTTTGAGCAATCGATTCAAAACCTATCATCGATCGGGTGGCAATGGTCAAATACGAACGGATGGATCTCTGCCGATCAACTTCACCCGGCAGCACCGCTCGGTCACCTCTACGAATATATTCTTTCGAGCAATTTCGTAGTTCCCATGCAGATTCCCAGGGCATGACGGCCGACGCACGATAGGGCAGGAATCGAAATATTGGACCTAAAACCGTTGAGTAGTCCTTACTGATGGGTAACAGTAATGACCAGGGAAAGAATCCGCTGGTCCGGAATTGACTGCTCGCGGCGGAACTTGAGCTCGCAAGAGCGGGTAGCTCTAAATCCCGAACGTTCGTTCCCGCGCGCTGCACTTATCAACTCAACGCTTTACCAAATTGTCCCTCGTGCCAAGTCAATTTACTTTTCGGCTTGACGTCAGAGGGTTGACACACTAGAAACGCTGGCTAGAAACGCTGCTTCGCAACCCTTTTCGATACAAGCCATACGTCGCTGCCGCACGTTGGTACTCGGCTTGCTTCGTAAGCGGCGTGACGGTTCGTTGGCATGCGGGTCACGGTCCACTTACGCTCAGCGCACTGAGAGAATCGCTATGAATGCCGTCGCTTTTGAAAAGCATCGCAAGGCCGTTTGTAACTGGCCTGCGAGAGCGTGCGCTTCAGTCCGGCCGCGACGAGGAACAGCCCGTATTCCATTTATCAAAGGAGACGACGATGGCGTCGAAGGCAACGACGATTACGCTGGCCTCTCAGCGGATCAAGCGCGGGGCTCAGGCTGGACCAGAGCCCTTCATCCGGACGACCTGAACGGGCTCGTGGATTACTGGCAGGGCCTATTAGCTTCTGGAAAGCCAGGTGAGTTCGAAGCACGAATGCGCCGCTTTGATGGAGAGTATCATTGGTTTTTGCTTCGCGCGACCCCTTCGTTCGATGACAACGGAAATCTCGTCAAATGGTACGGAACAAATACCGATATCCAGGCGCGCAAAACAGCAGAGCAGGCTCTTGGAGTACAGAACACTCGCCTGCAATTGCTTTTAAAGCTTACAAACGAAATCACCTCACATTTGGAACTGCGAGACGTATTGCGAGGAAAGGAAATAGTTCTCAGCGTTCCAAGGGGAAGGAAATCAATAATATGGCTGCTACTCACACCGATAACATGGCTCATTCTCTCACGGAAAAGGCGGGAGGGAGCGTGCTCGTACATGTCAACATGACCGTCAACGGCGCGGTGAGGGCGCTAACAATCGAGCCGCGTATGACGTTGCTCGATGCTTTGCGCAACGAATTGGCCTTGACTGGCCCGAAAAAATCATGCGATCGCGGCGAATGTGGAGCATGCACTGTCCATATCGAAGGACGCCGCGTTCTTTCCTGTATGACCTTGGCAGCAATGCATGAAGGTCAGCGGATCACGACTATCGAAGGCCTTGAGCAGGACAGTCACCTCCACCCTGTCCAAGAGGCATTCATCGAGCATGACGGATTCCAGTGCGGATTCTGTACATCCGGACAGATCATGTCGGCGGTCGCCATGATCGAAGAGGCGAAGGCGGGATGGCCGAGTGCCGCCACGACGGACGTTACGAAGCCATTCACCATGGCTGATTTGTCGGATGCGGAGATTCGCGAGCGGCTGAGCGGCAATCTCTGTCGGTGCGCTTGTTATCCCAACATCGTCGATGCCGTGGCGGCAGCAATTCGAAGGAGTTGAACCATGCATCCCTTCTCGATTTCCAGGGCCACCGATCCCGCGACAGCAATCGCGGCCCAGGCCCAGGATCCCCACCTCGTTTTCATCGCGGGCGGAACAGACCTGATCGGACTGATGAAGGACCGGGCAGCGCTTCCCGAGCGTCTGTTGGACATCAACAATTTGCCCGAGATGGCGCGGATCGAAGCGTTGCCGGATGGCGGCCTGCGCATCGGCGCCTTGGCCCGAATGAGTGACGTAGCGGCGGACCCAGAGGTACGCCGTCGGTTCCCCGTGATCGCAGAGAGTCTCCTTTTCGCTGCATCCGGCCAACTCCGAAATATGGCATCGATGGGCGGTAATATCATGCAGCGCACGCGCTGCGCCTACTTCCGCGACGAGGACGGCCTCCCGTGCAACAAACGGCGGCCGGGCTCTGGTTGCTCGGCCCGCGATGGTCTCAATCGCAATCATGCCATCTTCGGATGGTCCGATGATTGCGTGGCCACCAATCCCTCCGACGTAGCTGTGGCCTTGGCGGCTTTGGATGCATATGTCATCGTACGCGGGCGCGACGGAGAACGATCAATCCCGTTTACCGAGTTCCATCGCCTCCCGGGTAACACTCCAGAGGTTGACAATGTGCTCGACCGGGGCGATCTGATCGTAGCAATCGAAGTACCCGCAAGAATTGAGGGCGGCGCTTCGCATTACCTTAAGGTTCGCGACCGCCAGTCGTACGAGTTCGCGCTCGTATCTGCGGCCGCCGCGGTAGCGACCGATGGGTCGCGCATCGGCTCGGCACGGATCGCCATGGGCGGTGTCGCCCACAAGCCGTGGCGCTTGACGGCGGCCGAAGGTGCATTGATCGGGCTGTCGCTCGGCGACGACAACGCACTCAAGGCGGCGATTGCCGCGTCGTTTGCGGATGCTCGCCCGCTTGCCCACAACGCCTTCAAAGTCGAACTTGCACAGCGCGTCGCCATGCGCGCGCTGCAGATCGCAGGAGCACGCACATGAATGTTATCGGACAACCGATCTCACGTTTTGAGGGGCGCCTTAAGGTGACCGGCGCAGCGCAGTACACAGGAGACCTTGCCATCGCGGACGCGGTGCATGCCTCTATCGTCAGCAGCACTATAGCGAAGGGCCGGACGGTGTCGATCGACACCGTCGCGGCCGAGAAGGCCCCGGGCGTGTTGGCGGTGTTTACCCATCGCAACCTACCGCGCATGAATCCGACACCAAAGCCTTGGAGTCACCTCCATCCGCACGGACAGTCATATCTGCCGCTTCAGGATGATCAGATTCACTACTCCGGCCAGCCGGTCGCGCTGATTGTTGCAGACACACTCGACCGAGCTGCCTATGCTGGGAAATTGATCAGGGTTGAATATGAGGAGCACCAACCAGTCGTTTTCGGCCCGCAGTCCGCCACGGACGCTTTCGACCCTCCTCAATTCTTGTGGCCCGTTGCATCGTCGGTCGGCAATGCTGACGACGCGATCGCGTCCAGCGCCGTCAAAATCGAACAGACCTTTACAACCTCCGATCGCCACCACAACCAGATGGAGCCGCACGCAACGACGGCGATCTGGGACGCAGACGGCGTGTTGACGCTGTACGAGACTACTCAGCATATCTTTGGCACCAAGGAACTGGTTTCGATGGTGCTTGGTGTACCGCCTGAGAAGATCAATGTCGTTTGTCACTTTCTTGGTGGCGGCTTCGGCGGCAAGGGGTATGTCTGGCCGCATACCTTGATGGCTGCTCTCGCCGCCAATGTGCTGAAGCGACCGGTGCGCGTACAGCTCACCCGCGCGCAGATGTATTCGATGGTGGGTCATCAGCCGGCAAGCATCCAAACGATTTCACTGGGCGCAGGCCGGGATGGCAGACTGAATGGCATCCGCCACGATAGCATTACGCCAACCTCCGTATTCGACAACTATATCGAGTATGCCGCGCTCAGCTCCCGTTCGGCATGGCGTGCAAGCGGAGGCATCTCGACAAATCACAAGATCGTTCATGTGAATCGCAATACCCCGACCGCACTTCGCGCCCCGCACGAGGCGCTTGGGCATTTCGCGCTGGAGAGCGCTATGGACGAACTTGCATACGCGACTGGAATCGATCCGGTCGCTCTACGCTTGCTGAACGACACTGAGATCGACCCAGACTCAGGGCGCCCCTTCTCGACCCGAGCCATGCACAAGTGCCTAACGGAGGGAGCCGCTCGTTTCGGGTGGGAGAAGAGGACACCCAAACCACGCTCGATGCGGGACGGCCGCTTCCTGATTGGGCAAGGCATGGCGGGTGCCATATACACGCATTGGCGTTGGCCGGCGCAGGCGAGGGTCACATTGAACCGCGACGGGACAGCGCTCGTCGAGACTGGAACTCACGATCTCGGCACCGGCACATATACCGTGCTGCAGCAGGTGGCCGCCGACACGCTCGGTCTTCCGCCGGAGAAAGTGATCGTACGGATTGGCGATACGAGATTGCCAAAGTCGCACCCATCCATCGGTTCCGCAACGATGGCTAACACCGGCGCAGCAGTCATGGTGGCAGCGAAGGCGGCACGAGACAAAGCCATCGAGGTGGCTCGGACCGGCAATGATGCACCGTTTGCAGAAGCAAAGGGAGATGCGGTGACTGTCAGCAATGGCAAGCTGGCGCTGGCGAGAAAGAAACTGGAGACCACCTATGTCGAACTCCTGTCACGCAACGGCCTTTCCTCCCTCACGGGTGATGGGAATTACGACCCGAACGCGGAAGGAGCCAAGGCGATCTTCAGCTTCTCCGCTGTCTTCGCCGAAGTGCACGTCGATCCCGATTTTGGGCTGGTGCGTCTGAACCGCTTTGTCGGCGTTTATGATTGCGGACGAGTCATCAACCCTAAGACCGCACGTAGCCAAGCGATTGGCGGCATTATTTGGGGTGTCGGACAAGCTCTGCTCGAGCAGTCAGAGACCGATCCGGCGATGGGTCGCTTCCTTAACCGCAACTATTCCGGCTACCTCGTCCCGACCTCAGCGGACATTCCAAAGCTCGACGTATCTTTCGTGGGTGAGTTCGATGACGAAGCGAGCCCGATCGGCGCAAAGGGTCTGGGCGAGCTCACTGCGGTTTCGGTTACGCCCGCGATTGCCAATGCTGTGTATCACGCGACTGGCAAGCGGGTGCGGGACCTGCCGATTACGGTAGAGAAGCTGTTGTGAGACCCTTTTGGGCGCGATTGGAATCGACACCGCGAGGAATAGCAGTGAACTGTTTTTGCGAAAGAGAATTCATTTCGGCGCTGGGCTAGGCCAGAGGCGGTCAGCCTTTTCCCGTTAGGAGTAAGGAACGCTGCGTTCATCCCCTTGCGCCCGCGCATTCGCTTCCGCAAGGGCTCCATCGGATAAGGCCGCATTTAGATGACATCGTTCACCGACAATCCGTTCGCGGCACTGACGATCGTCGTCGCACCTGCGCTTCTGACCAACGCCTCGACCGTGCTGTGCCTTGGCACGGGCAATCGACTTGCACGAGTGATGGACAGAACACGAGTCGTGTCAGACCAACTCGCTCGTCTCGGGCCAAACGGAGAATATCGTCTGATGTACCTCGATCAGTTGAAAGGTCTCGAAGTGCGCTGGAAGCTCGTTCTCCGCGCGCTTAGATTTTTCTACATGTCCCTCGGATCATTCGCGGCAGCCGCCCTAATCTCGCTCTTGGGTTCCATCTTCCCAGTTTTTGCCTTGCACGCCGGCTTCACTGTCGTTGCACTCCTAGGCCTCTTGTCCGGGACAATAGGAGTGGTAGGTCTCGTCGTCGGAAGTACGATGATGGTGCAGGAAACCCGCTTAGCTGTCCAAAGTCTTGAAGAGGAAGCGCGGCTCGCGGCTTGTCCGAACCACAATTCTTGATCCTTCATCAGCCCAGCAGGGACCACATCTTTCCTCAGGAAGGCGACATTTTGGATATTAGGATTTCTTTTCGGAAAGAATCGCCTTCTTGCCGAAGGAGCTGATCAGGTATGGGCGACGAATGGCACCATCAGGGGAATGAAAAAGAACGCGATAACTCCGACCATTGCCATGAACAGGAAGCAATCGGCGTAGCTTAGAGCTTCAACTTGATGAGCACCGGCTCGCGCAAGTAGTCCGATGGGCGTTAACTGTGGCCCTGCGGGAGGCATTGTAATTACGTCCCTAGACTCCTTGATCCATGGTGAGAACGATTTTGCCGACATAGCCTGAGGCTTCCATTGCACGATGTGCTTCGACAACGTCCGCCAGAGGAAAAGTACGGGCGACGACCGGCGCCAGTTGACCCGTTGCGAACGAATTTAGCCATCGGTCACGGAATCGAGCTGTCATTGCCAGCTTATCTTCCAAACTGCGCGACTTCATCACTGTTCCGATAATGCGAAGGTAGTTCGAAATGACAAGACCAAGTGACAGTTTGCCCTCGTCTCCGTCTAGAAAACCGACCTGTACAAGCCGGCCTCCGGGAACAAGTGCACGCAGGTTGCGATCGAGATAGGCACCGCCAACAAAGTCCACAACTACGTCGACTCCGCGCCCACTGGTGGCTTCCAGTGCCACAGCCAGGAAATCCTGGCGATGGTAGTCGACTCCGATTGTGCCGCCCAGTTCGCAGACGCGTCGAATTCGATGTGCTCCGGACGCCGTAAAAACTACATGTGCCCCGAGTGCATTTGCCAACTGCACGGCAGCTGAGCCCACACCTCCCGCCGCGGCATGAATCAGCGCCCACCTGCCAGGTTTCAACTTCCCGACATGTAGGAGCGCTTCGTGCGCTGTCACGAAGACTTCCGGTATAGCTGCTGCTTCGACGTACGTCAAGCGCTCTGGAATGCGCATCGCCATACGGTAGTCAAACCTTGCATATTCAGCGTAAGCACCCCCGCCGACAATGGCCATCACGCGGTCCCCAGCCCGAAAGTTGGTTGCCCCTGGTCCGGCTTCAGTCACTTCGCCGGCAATCTCCAGACCTGGCAGTATCGAGTCGCCGAAGTCCGGAGTTTTACCATAGTAGCCTTTCCGATGGAGAATGTCGGAGCGGTTGACTCCCGCCGCGCGTACACGGATAATCAGGTCTTTGTCCCGAAGCTGAGGCCTCGGCACCTCCACGAGCTTTATCACGTCCGTGTCGCCGGCCCCTTCAAATCGAATCGCTTTCATGGTTTCCTCCGGGAGGTGCCCAATCGACCTCCTCTTCGAGTGTTTCGTCGGCAGTTATTTGCCGGCTGGTTTGCCGAACCTAACTGCGGCCGTCCGGGGATCGAACCCGACCGGCCATTCTTACTCATTCGCCGGATTCTTGTCAGCGCGCGTGCATGCGATTCGCAGCTAGTTGAAAACGAAAACCGCTTTTCCCCCTCGACTGTTCTTCACGTAGAAATAGAGCTCGCGAGCTTCCTGGAGCGATCCCCGTTTCGCAATCTCCAGTGGCCGGAGACGCCCGTCCACAAATAATGCTGCGATCGAATTGAGAATGCGGGCGGAATCTGTGACGGTAAGAGCACGGGAATCCACGCCTATCAAGCTCAGCCGATGATGGTAGAAATCCCGCAAATCGAAACTCACGCGGTTTGTGCCGATCGAGGTAATCACAATGTTGCGGCCAAGGTGCGCCAGAGACGATAGCACGGGTTCGAAGAGTTCCCCGCCGACACAGTCGAAAGCCAGATCAACGCCTTTTCCTGCGGTGAATCCAAGCACGCCATCGCGAAGATTCTGACGGGAAGTGTCAATGTGCCCGAGCAGTTCCAGACCCTCGTAGATACCGCCATCAAACGGCTTGCGATCCGCGCTGATCAATTTCGCGCCCAGAGCCTGTCCTAGGCGGAGAACGGCCTGGCCCACGCCACCCATGGCCCCTGTGACGAGCACGGTTTCTCCCGCTTTGACTCCTGCGCGATTGGCCAGGCCTTCATACGCGGTCACATAGTTCAGCCCGGCCGCTGCCGCCTCTTCAAAGCTGAGATTGGCGGGTTTTGGGGCGGCGGCGTCGGCGGGAATGACAATGGACTCTGCGTGGCTACCGTCGCGGGTGAATCCGATATCTCCGCCCGTTCCCCAGACTTCAACGTCCCGCAGGTGTGCCGGACCATCAACTACGATTCCTGAGAAATCGCGCCCCGGGGTTCGGGGCAGTGTGGTGCCCTCCATTCTGCCCTCGATGTTGTTTGCGTCGCTAGGATTGATCGATGCTGCTCGGATACGGACTCGTACCTCATCCGGGCCCAGCGGGGCTTCTGGAACCTCTTCAACTTTGAGGTTACTGAAATCGCCGAATGTGTAGAATCGGAGCGCCTTCATAGATGGGACCTCCTATTGATGTTGATCCTAGCGTCGAAGTTCGCGATACGCTTCACAAATCGAAGTCCCAGCACCTGCGTGTAAGAATCCAGGATCCGCTGCGGATCGGACGCAATCGCTGTCACGTAGCGCAGGCCGACAATTGGACGTGGCATATTATTCCTTCCGTTCCCGCCCCTGCGCGCCGCTTTCCTGGTGATCAGCTTTGCGGCGGGTGAATCATCTCGCGCGCATAGGCCAGGCCGATCCCATATCCGCCGCCATGTTCAACCACAATGGAACGAGCCGCCTCGTAGGTATCGTGCCGTGTCCAGTCCCTCTGGAACTCAAGCAGTACCTGCAGCCAACTGGTCAGATGAACTCCTGCCTGCTCCAGTCTCCTTAGTGCGAGTTCGTGTCCTGCAACAGTGAGCCCGCCGCAGGCATCCGCAACCACGAATACCTCGAATCCATCCTGAAGGGCTGACAGGGCCGGGAAAGAAACGCAGGCCTCCGTCAGCAGACCGGCGACGAGCAAGCATTTCTTCCCGGTCGCGAGCACGGCGCCGCGAACCTTTTCATCCTCCCAGCCATTCATATTTCTGCGTTCAATGGCTTGAATCCCAGGAAGAGCCGCCTGTAGGGAATCCAGCAGCGGGCCGCTATAGACCCGCGATGCAGAGGTCGACACTACTACCGGAACTTGAAACGCCTGCGTTGTCCGGGCAAAGGCGACTGCGTTATTGAGCAGAATCTGGCGCGCTTCGGATTCGACGCCAAACGCCAGGCCCGCCTGGTAATCAACCAGCAATGCCGCACATTCCTGCGGTTTCAGAAGTGATTCAAATCCGCTCATGGAGCCTCCTATTGCAGCTGGCAAAGACTTGGTGAACTACGAATCTCTAAGATGCCGCCACAGCTAAATAGCCCAGCGTAGCAACGCACGCACCAGCGATGTCACAAGCGCGAAAGCAGCTAGAGATACTACATAGATTGCAGCGAACCATAGAAATCGGTGCTGGAGAAAGTGGCGCCGGAGAAACATCAATCCGCCCATCCTTTCTCGGGGGTACGACCGCGGAAGATCCAATAAGCAAAGGCCGAATAGGCGAGCACAACCGGGCTAACAACAGCGGCGCCGACAAGTACAAAAACCTGGCTCATAGTGGACGCTGCTGCAGACCACAATGACAGATTGAACGGGACAATATTGGGGAAGAAAATCAAGGCCATTCCGCTGATGCAGAGAAGAAAGAGCATCAAGCCCAACAGAAACGGCAGAATGGCGCTGCACTTTCCTGCCAACATCGTGAGAGCGACTGCTACCAGCACAAAGAGTCCGACAACACATCCGAGAGCGATTGTGTGAGATCCCCATGCCCTGCGAACACCGGGTTGAATCTCAGCAGCGTAGATGCAGACAACGCAGAACAGTGCCAGGAAGGCTGGCGCCGTCGTTCGGAGTGCATAGACCGCAAATCGCTGCAGGAAGGTGTTGGCCTTCATGTAGAGCCATCCACTCCCGAGAACGGAATATCCCACGACAAGAGTCAGCCCGGTGACGATGGGAAAAGGTCGGAAGACATCCAGAACGCTTCCCGCAAAGCGCAGGTCTTCAACTTTCACTCCTTGAAAAAGAGCTCCCAGGATGAGGCCCTGCATGAAAGCGGCGACTACAGAACCGACGCCGAAGACATGATCCCATTGGCGGCGATGGAGTTTTGATTGCACGCGAAACTCAAACGATACGCCGCGAAGGCCCAACGCGAGCAGCATAATGACGATGGGAAGATAAAACGCCGGCATCAGGATGGCGTAGGCGATCGGGAATGCTGCGAATAACGTGATGCCAGCCATAATGAGCCATGTTTCGTTGCCGTCCCAGGTCGGCGCGATTGAGTCCACCATGTGAGAGCGAGAGGCCTGTGCGGATTCGAAAAGGAGCAATGTTCCTACTCCCAGATCGAAGCCATCGAGAACCACATAAAACATCATGGCGAGCGCCGCGAAACCGGCCGAAAACAAAGGAAGGTACACTTTTAGCTCCTTTCTACCGACGGACTATCCAATACCTGTGGGCGCAGTGCGTTTTTCAAGGAGCCGGAGGCTGCCGCATGTTCCGGAGCTTCAGTGGGGCCACGTCGGATAATGCGAAAGGTAAATACGAGAAACGCGGTCATGAAGACTGCGTAGATGCAGATGAATGCAATCAGCGACGTGAGCAAGGCTTGCGCAGGAACAGGGGATATGGAGTCGACTGTCCTCAGGATTCCGTAGATGACCCACGGCTGTCGCCCGGTCTCGGCGAGATACCAGCCGCCCAGGGTGGCGAAGATGCCCGACGGAGTCATGAGGACGAGCGTCCAAAGAAACGGACGAGAACTAAAGAGTCTTCCGCGCAGTCGCAACCAAAGCGAAGCAATCCCTACGCAGAACATGATGATAGCCAGGCCATACATAATGCGAAATCCGTAGAACACCATACCCATCATGGGTTGCTTATCGCGCGGCGTGTTCCTTAGTCCTGCAACCCGACCGTGAAGGCTGTGCGTAAGCCAGATACTTCCTAGATAGGGGATTCCCCACGCAAACCGGTTTCGCTGATTGTTCTGGTCTGGTACGATGACCCAGTAATACGGGGCAGGCGACGGTGAACTCTTTTCCCAGAAGCCTTCCGCGGCCTGCATCTTGGGCGGCTGGTCCTTCAGCATCGTCCCGTAAAGAATGTCCCCAATAAAGACCTGCGCGGCGATCAACACGGTCGCAAATGCTGTGCCCAAAGCCACAGTCTTGCGGCCGAATGCCTCATGCTTGCCGTGAAGGAGATACCATGCTCCTATTCCTGCCACAAGAAAAGAGGCTGTGAGGTAGGCTGCAGTCACCATGTGAGGAAGCCGATAGAGCCATGATGGGTTGACGATTACATGAAACCAGCTCACAACCACCAGGTGACCGTTCTCGTTTGCCACTCCTGACGGCGTCTGCATCCAGCTGTTCGCAGAAAGGATCCACGACGCCGATATGAGCGTGCCGGTCGCCACCATGCATGTCGCAAAAAAGTGCAGTTTCGGACCGACCCGATGGAGACCGAACAGCATGATTCCAAGAAATCCTGCCTCCAGAAAGAATGCAGTCAGCACTTCGTTCGCGATCAGTGGTCCGATCACTGGCCCGGCGATCTGTGCGAATCGGGCGAACCCCAGACCAAACTCGAACGAAAGGACGATTCCGGTGACTACTCCAACGCCAAAGCCCATGGCAAAAATGTTGAGCCAAAATCGGTAAATCTGAAGATAGAGGTCGTCTTTCGCTTTCAGCCAGAGGGCTTCTATCACGGCAAGGAAGGAAGCAAGCCCAATTGACATCGTCGGAAAGATGATATGAAAGCTCACCGTAAAGGCGAACTGGACCCTGGCGATTATTGAAGGATTGAGAGTCATAATTTCACGCCCCCCGCGGGAAGTTTGCGGAAGATGACGACGGCAGCGAGCACAAATACCAGCAATCCGCCGATCGCCCATTTCAGTCCAAATACACCGATGATGATGAAGAAGAAGAGCCCTCCTATGAAAACAACAGAGAACATCTCTCCGATGTTTCGTAGTACAGTGCTGTTTGTCATTACCCCTCCTTCGGACGTTCAACCGGCTATGTCTCTATCTGCCGCCTGGACTGCAATATTGATTGCCGACTTCCTGGGCCTACCTCGGATTGATCGCGATTCACGTCGTCCCCCCCCGGTTTCAATAAAATTTCGGCTGCGGCCATTCGACCCCTCCTAGAACTTGTAACCAGTCCAGAGAGCCCAGTAGTTGAGATTGCGTCCAGGCTGTGTCTCTTTGAGGAAGCGTCCTGCATAGAAGATTCCGTAGTCCGCCTGGAACCAGAGATGACGATTCGCTTGCCAACGCAATTCGGCGCCGGGGCGGTGCCCGACGAATCGCGCGCGGCTATTGTCCGCCGGCCTGATTAGGAATCCTGGAACAGCATAGACTCCGTCTTCAAGACTCTCTCGCCACTGGACAATCCAGTCGAAGGAGACGGACACGTTTTTGGGAAGGGCAGTTTCGACGTGCGGATGAATATCAATAAAGTTGATCGGCCCGGGACCAGTAGTGGCCAACACTCCAAAGTAGTTCCCTTTGGGAAACAGCGGATTGAACGTTCCCAACGAATTCGAGCCTGGGTGGTCTCCGCTTGAAATATCGGCCTTAGCGCTGAAGCGTGGTCTCAGCGGCACAGTGGGGATTCGGTAACCGGTTTCGGATGCGAGCGTCCATGCCCCAATGTTTGCCGAGCCAAAGCTTCCGAACTGCCACAGAGCTTCGTAGTCGAAGTCCCATCCCGGCTTGTCCGTCGCGACGGGGTGTGAAATTCGCGCTCCCAGTGTGTGTCGCAACTCGTCCGCGGTTCCTCGTTCGAACGTCGCCTGACTGCGAGCGAGGCCCAGGTAATACGTATCCAGAGAAAACTGGCGTGGCAGAGGTCGCGTCGCGTACACGCCCCAGAAGCTAATGTCATGGTTCGGCGCATTGTCGAAGAAGCCAGGATTGTCTTCGTCCGGACGCATAGCGAACCCATCGATTCGCCAAGAGTTAAAGTTGCTCCTCACCATAAAACCATCGAAGCTAAGGCGGACGTTCGGGCCTTCACGCACATCAATCAAGCGGCCCGAGCCGTACTCCAATTCCTGCCTGCCGACGCGCAATTGGATTGAGTTCTTGTCTCCCGAGGTGCCGACTTCGAGAAATGCTGCCTGGAAGTCGAGCTTCTTTTCATCAATGGGCCGCGGACCGCCGGCGCGCCACGAATTCAAACCGCTCTTAAGCTCCACGAAGGTGCGAACATGCTTGCCATAGTGAAGGTCAAAATACGGCATATACCTTTCATTGAGGTATCCGTTCCAGTAGGGCGCTTGCCCCCAATTGTCGTTGCCGATTTGCTCCCAGACATAGCGCGCTTCGCCGCCGATCGTCACGTACCGATCATCACTGCCCTTGCGCAGTCTGATGTATTTAAGTGGATCCAAGAAGTCCTGCCGGAGTGCCGGGTTCCGTAGGAAACTCCAGTCCTCGTCCTCCCTCAGTAGCCGGTAATTGCGATCGGGTTCGGGCGGCTGATCGGCAGCAGGTGTCGACTGGGCTCGTGCTTGCAGCACGCTGATGAAGAACACCACTGCCAAGATTGAGAATTCATACCGCATCTGTTTGCTCAATCTCCTAACAAAGTCTGTTTATTCGTAGCGGAATGGACTTCTGCAATGTAGCCACCCGGGAATTGCACTACGGCCGCACTACGTCCATCAGCCACATAGGGTGCGACCAGGATTTTGACGCCCGCCGCCGTGGCTTTGCCAAGAGTCTCCGTGAGATTCGCAACCTCGTATCCGGTAGTCTCGCGACCGTACGGATATGGAAGATGGCCATCGGTCACGAGGACGGTCAACTTGCCGAAGGTGGATTGAATCCTGATTCGCCGATAGGTCTCAGTCGGGCGGCCAATTTCGACGCCGGGCGCATGCTTGTCGTCTGAGGTGACACTCCCGTGCGAGAAAGCAAGAAAGCTTTGAGTGAATGCGTCCACTCTGTCAGCAGATACATAGACGCGATTTTCCGGGACAGTCTGGAGCGGCGGGTAGGACGGCGCAGTGGTGTGCCAGTAGATTTGCGCATTCACGCCGCCGGGCCACTGGATGATGGCATCCTTCCCGACCGGATCCTCAAAGGGAGCTACGGTGACGTCCGCGCCTGTCGCCCGAGCGGCGCGGATAGCTGTATCCATGTCGGTCACGAGATAACCTGTCCGCTCCGCGCCAAACGGGAATGGAACCGGTGTCTTGAATCCGAAAACCGATATAGTTCCCACGGGCGTCAATACCAGCTGCGACATAGTGGTGCTCGGTGTTGGAGTCACAGTGAAGACGCCTTGCTTCGTGGTGGTACCGCCGAACATGGCAACAACACTGGTGACGAAGCGATCGAAATCTTCGGGTGCGACATAGACGTGGGTCGTATCGTACTGCGGGTCCACGGCCATGTTCGGCGTTGCCGAGGCCGCCTCTGTGGCTGCGAAGATCGTCCTTGACCAAAGGGGAAGGCTTACAGTTCCTATACTGAGAAGGACTGCGCCAACTATTGCGGCACATGATCTTTTCGTACGCATCCGTAATCTCCTTTCCTGACTACAATTTCAATATCGGGCGGTAGTTAGATAAAGTCCTTCACTGCTGACTACGCTGCTGGTTGCTGTTTGCCTATGCAGACTTTTCGGTTTGCGCCGCAAACTCGATTACCTTGCTGGGGTGTTCCGCCGACATCCACTTCGCCTTCTTCTGGAATCGCGCTGGAAGGTAGAACTCAATGACCCTCCCCATAGCCGTCTCCGGTAGTCCAACTGCTCTTCGGACTAGATGTTTAATTCGAACGATGCACGTCCGACTCGGCGGACTGCGCCGCCAATCCGGGTTGTTTATCGTAACGCTCGCCGACGAGGCACACGGAGGCGGCGCGCGCAACATTGACGGTTCTGGTGATGATCCATCCGCCCAACGGTTCGCCGATGACCATGCCCAACAAACCGAGCAAGGCGATAATTGGCGGCGCCGGGCTTTTGACGCGAATTAGCCCGTACAAGACGCCTACGACCAAACCAACCAAAAACGAAATGAGTATTGCCCTCATTTACCACCTCTCACGCAGTGAAGATTCAAAATAAGGCGGGGGCGTATGTTATTGGGCCAGCTTGTTTCCTCCGCCCTGTGCCTCAAAACGCAAAGCAATCGCAACCCAGGGTCCAGAGCCCCGATTCTCCCAACACTTGCTGGTGTTGATGGGGATCGCGTGTGCACATGTTCGAGTGGCCGGCGACCGCATGTTCTTCGACCCGGGCGTAACCGCCGAAGCGCTTCACCGGCGACCAATCAGGACTTACCGGCAATGCCGGCGGCGCCAGTTTCGAGAACTCGTTTGTGGCGTAAACTACCTTGCCGCCGACGATCGTGAGCAGGGATTCAAGATGCTTGATCTCTTCCTCCGGGATCGAAAAATAATCTGCGGACAAGACAGCGAGATCCGCCAATTGTCCCGGAGCAAGCGCGCCTTTCTTGCCGTCTTCGCTCGAGAACCAGCTGCTCCCCATCGTATAGAGCTTCAAAGCCTCTGAACGGTCGAAGCGATTCTCTTCAGGATGGATGGTCAAGCCCCCAACAGTCTTGCCGGTGATGAGCCAATAAAGACAAAGAAACGGATTGTAGCTGGAGACTCGCGTCGCGTCGGTGCCGGCTCCCACTGGAACTCCCAGTTCAAGCATGCGACGGATCGGCGGCGTTCTTTTTGCCTGTATCTCACCGTAACGCTCAACGAAGTATTCGCCCTGAAAAGCCATCCGATCCTGAATGGCGATGCCGCCGCCGAGGGCCTTAATTCGCTCGATGTTGCGATCGGTAATCGTTTCGCAGTGATCGAAGAACCAATGAAGACCATCGAACGGGATCTCGCGATTGACTTCCTCATACACATTCAGTGCACGCTCGATCGTTTCGTTATATGTGGAGTGGAGCCGGAAAGGCCACCGGTTCTGCACTAGCTGCCGGATCACCGCTTTCAGCTCGCTTTCCATCACGGGCGCCATGTCAGGGCGTGGCTGCAGAAAGTCTTCAAAGTCCGCGGCGGAGAAGACAAGATTCTCGCCGGCGCCGTTGACGCGATAAAAGTCGTCTCCCTCACCGGGCTTTGTCATCTTGATCCATCTCTGAAAGTCGGCCAGCTCTTGCTTGGCCTTCTGCGGATAGAGATTGGCAGACAGCCGAATGGAGAGTTCTCCCTTCCGGTGAAGTTCGTCCACGACCCCATAATCGTCCGGGTAGTTTTGAAAACCCCCTCCCGCGTCGATTGCGCTGGTAAGGCCCAAACGATTGAGCTCCCGAAAGAAGAGCCGCGATGAGTTGAGTTGATCTTCTCGCGAAAGCTTAGGGCCTTTGAACAGCGTTGAGTAAAGAATGTTGGCGTTGGGTTTCGCAATAAGAAGACCAGTGGGATTGCCGCGCCTGTCCCGCTCAATTTCGCCGCTGGGAAAATCGGGTGCGGCCTTGTCGTAACCAACCGCACGCAACGCCGCGCCATTCAACAGCGCGCGATCATACAGATGCAGGATGAAAACCGGGGTATCCGGAGAGACCTCGTTGATCTCATCCAGTGTGGGCATGCGGCGCTCGACGAACTGAAACTCCGACCATCCGCCCACCACGCGTACCCACTGGGGCGCCGGGGTTCGTGCGGCCTGTTCCTTCAACATCCGCAGCGCATCGGCAAGAGACGGTACACCATCCCAGCGCAATTCCATGTTGTAGTTCAGGCCCCCACGGATCGGGTGCATATGGGAATCGTTGAGGCCCGGAATCACGGTACGTCCCTTACCATCTATGACTCGGGTTTGAGGCCCACGTTGCTGAAATACGCTCTTCTCGGAACCTGTTGCCGTGATCTTTCCATCTGTAATTGCAAGAGCTTCAACGAACGACGGGCTTCCGTTCGTCGCGATCTTGGCATTGTGCAGTATTGTGTCCGCGGGCATGGGATTCTCCTCCTCGATCGGGTTGTATGGACAGAGAGCGAGATTGCTCTCGCCCTCGGTCGGCCTACTGGTGGGCGCCGGCTGTAACCGGGACCAAGTATTCGGGATACTTCGTCGGAGGAGCTCCGTGGACCATCGTGTAGGCGTATTCCACACCCGCGCCGTACGCTCCGTAGTGGTTCTTCACGATCTCCATGACCGCGTCATAGGTATCGCGGTTTGCCCAGTCGCGCTGCCACTCCAAGATCGTCGACAGCGAGCTCACAGGCTTTGCACCAGCTTGAATCACCCGCTTCATTGCGTTGTCATGAGCCAACTGGCTTATGTCTCCGCAGCAATCTTCAACCACGTAGATTTCGTAGCCGTCATGGAGCGCCTGAATCGTAGGGAGGGCGATGCATGTCTCCGTCCAGAGACCGGCCAACACAATCTTCTTGCGCCCGGTCCTCTCGATCGCAGCGACGAATTTGTTGTCGTCCCAGGAGTCCATCGAAGAGCGCTCGATTGGTTCATGGTCCGGGAAGATGGCCAGAAGCTGGGGCCACATCTTGCCGCTGTAGGATTCGGTTTCCACTGTGGACAGAACGACTGGCACGTCGAATACTCTGGCACCCTTCGCCAGTGCCAAAACATTGTTGACGAGTCCCTGGCGATCGAAGTTGCTGACGCCGAATAGCATCTGTGGTTGAAAATCAATCAGCGCCACGGCGCAATTGTCGGGCGTCAAAAGACCTTTTTCGCTGCGCTTTGCATGACCGTTGTTTGCAGACATGAATATCCTTCCTTTCGGAAAATGAATTTGAGAACTGTCCGATATCTGATCCAATCGATTGTGTTCGTGCACTGCATTCTCCTCGTTCGGAAGCTGCTAGAGTTTGGCGTTTTCTCGGGCTCCTAATAACGCAGGCCCTTAGGCCGGGTGTAAGTGATGGCAGTTTCGTGGATCCGGGCTCCCGAAGATTGTGGTCATGCCGAATTCACGGAGCTGATTGAACAAGGCGTCCTTATTGCGCCTTCGCTATTTACCAGTGCAATCGGCGTTCCACGGCGCATTCTCGGAGTGTCGCCCGAATTTACGTCACTTGTGAGGAAACGAATGGACAATCGCTTCTCTTGGCGTCGAATCTTTGACGTCAAGCCGGATACGATCTGACGCGGATCGGCCAGGTGAGTACGGCTGGGTTCGACAATGCGCCGTGAAGCGCTCGCCGCAAGCAAATGCGGGAGCGGCACAATCTTCAGTTGTAGATTTCCGTGTTGACTGCGTCGCAGCCGGGCGACTAGGTTTCGCTCTATAACGCTGGATCCATCACTCGTTCAGCCGATCCCGAGTTTCTCCTTCGTGTTCTCACCTGATAGTCTCGGCGCAATGTCAATCCGTCTTCCGCTTTGATGTCAGAGGACCGACGCTTGACCAAGCACTTGGAAATTCGCAATCTCGCAACTCGCGTGAATTCAAGCGTCTCCTCCCAATCACGTAATTGGCAGCACGTTTGCTCCTGAACAGATCGAGTGCGTAGCAACACAACGCCACTAACCGGGAGCTCAGCCATGAATTGTGTCGGGCGAGACGCAGTGATCAACAACTCCGAAAAACTGGCCGAGCAGCGAGATGATCAACTCGTATGCGCGGTCCAGGCAGGAGAGTCCGGGGCCTTTGCAAAGCTCTATGCGACATATTCTCGGCGCCTTTACAAAACGATTTTTGCAATCACAAGAAATCGTGAGGATGCCGAGGACGCCCTGCAAGACACGTTTCTGCGAGCACATCTGAGACTCGATACGTTTGAGGGCAGGTCCAGCATCTATTCCTGGCTGACACGGATCGCCATCAACCGGGCCCTCATGATCCTTCGACGCCGCCGCACCCGCCCTGAGGCGTTGTTTGATCCTAATCCGGTTGCTCCTACATACGCGTTCGCCTTCGAAATCAGGGACTCTGCCCCGGATCCGGAGCGGATTTGTGACCTGCGTCAGCGGGAAGTCAAAGCGCTTCACGCAATTCGCCGTCTTGACGGACAGCTGCAGGCGCCAATTCGGATGCAGGCGACGTTGGGCTCATCCGTGAAGGAAATCAGTCGCGCTCTAAACATCTCCGAAGCAGCAGTGAAGTCTCGCCTGTATCGTGCGCGTCGTCGGCTTTTGATCGGACGGGACTTGAAACGTTCGTCTCCCCGTTATCGGAGTGGCGCCCTCGACGGGCGTAGAGGCCGTGAGCAGGCGACGGTCGAAGAACTGAAGCACGCGCTGGCAACTGCCGGTCGCACGCAAACCTCAACCCCGATTGGGGATGCTACCCTCGCGAACGATATGGCCCGTCACGAGCTCTCGATTCCGATTGCTCGCACAATGATGTCTTAGAGCATTCACGAGGCGCACCGCCTTTCAGAAAAGGGAGTTGTTAGGTGCGGAGATCGAGGTGCTCCCATAAGAATCCTCAGAGTTAGATGAACAGCTTATCCAGTAAAGCGAGGTGGACGTGGACAACGAGAGGGAATTAGAGGCCCTGATCGCGACAAAGGAAAAGGAGTTGGAGCAGCTTCGGGAACGGGAGGCAGAACTTCTGCGCAACATACCCGAACGCGGTTTCAAGGCGGCCAAGGAGGGTCAGCGTTTGCGCTCTGCTATGGAAGTGATCAGCGACGATCTTCGTAAGCACAGAAAGCGACTAGCTGACAGTCGAAGTCAGGCCTCGCATTGACAACAAGAGACTCCTCTCTCCCTTCGATATCGGACCGAGCCTACTTGAGCCAGATACCGCAACGCGAGCCGCCGAAAGTATTGGAATGAACGCGAGAAACCCGCACGGTCTCCTGTGTGACGGGCAGTCATTCTAACCAGCTGAACTAGGCTCACATAAGAGCTTCCCTACCGGTCCGCCCGAACTCAAATTTTGGCTCAATGAACGCGTTGCCCTGAAGCCAGCGTTGAGATTCATCGCTCGGAATCAATGGCCGGCCCGTTTCGTTGCGAGTCCTGGCTCAGACGATTAGACCGTCAACAGATAGTCGACAGACAGCACCTATGCGAGCCGCCTCACACTGTCCACCAGCGTTTGATTGCGCTACTCTCGTGACTTTGCCCGGAATTAGTCCTGAGGCATAGGTATCGACAGATCTTGTTGCAGCGTGAAATCGAGCAGTGTCTCGCTCGGTACCTTAACCTGGCCGCCCCGAATGATCATCTCCGAGCCTGCGCCGGCACCTGCTCCGACGCCCGCGCCGATCGCTGCGCCCTGGCCGCCGTCAGCAGCGGCGCCGATGATCGCTCCAAGAGCCGCTCCTCCGAACGTTCTCTTCGCGGTGCTCGCGCCGCGCGACTTGCCGGTCGCTTCATATTCTCCCGTCACCAGGGGCACCATCTTTCCATTCACTACAATCCCGGTCAACTCCAGACGGAGCTGCGATTTGCCGGTGAACGTACCCGACTCTTTCGATTCTGTCAGCCGACCATAGACGAGGGCATTTTGCGGGACTAACACGTTGCCTTCCAAGGTGAGGGGTTCTTCGAGCGAAGCTTGGAAGCGGTCTCCCACGCGGCTCTGGGTGGAATCGATGGCATCGATGGTGCGCACAAAAAGTTGTGTCCCGGCAGGGATAGTCACATGCGCCGGCTTCGTTTCGGCAGCCGGTACGGGGCTCGGACTGTCGGGCAGCGAACTCTGCGGCTGCGACGCCGGGGCATCGGCTACGCCTTCGGAATCAAACTTGAGCGAAAAGATATCGGCAACGTTATATTTCTGTACCGTCGAGCCAACCTGGAAGCTGATCTCAGTCTCCGTGCCCCCGAGGAATTTGCCCTTAATCTGGCTGCCGTTCTTCAACTCCAAGGTATCGGCCGACGCCATCGACGCCGCCAAGATCAGCACAACGAGGAACGCGAATATCAGCTTGAGACTCATGAGGTCCTTTGATTCCCTTGCTTGGTCGCCTGATTCATATAAATTGTGAACCTGTGCCTCCTTAAAATCCATCCCAAGTTATGTCGGTCGCTCGTGACGGCTAAGAGGCGCGGACATTCCTTCCATCGGGCGTGGAAAACGGGTTCGCGAACCCATTAGTAGATTGTGACCGCCGATTAGCTTAGCTCAAGTCTCCTGTGTACCAGGCCGCCTGATGTCGGATTTGTCTTAGCGCGAAGGCGCCGCGTCAGTCGAACTGAGGTGGAAGGTCTGGTCATAGCGTTCGACTGGGTAACCCTTTGCTTGCCAAGCTTCGAGTCCTCCCTTCAGAAACTTAGTCCGTAGAAATCCCCTCGCAAGCGCCCGACGTAGGACGACGCGGCTGGTCTTGTCGCTCGGACAAGTACAGTAGACGACTGTGTCCTGTTCCCTGGGAATGAGTGCCGGATTCGCCATTACTTCTTCGGGGGCAACACGCCTTGCGCCAGGAATGACGACGGAATTAGCCAGGAGGTCGAGGGGATGCCGAACATCGAAGAGCGCTAGATCGTCATGAGAAGCTAACAGGCGATGGAGATCTTCGGGGGTGATGCTGTGCCGCTCAAGCAGGTCGCGATCTCTGGCGCGTTTCATAAGTACAGTGGCCGCTAATACTGCGACGCATAGAATCGTTGCGATAATTAGCATTTCCCTCCTTTACGCGAACCCCGTTTTGTACGAAACATTCGCCGGAACCAAATCGTTGTCGTAGAGGATGAGTGGCGACGACACTGCGGTTCAGGAAAGAGAGGCACAGTTGTGCTCGAGCGCCTCGCGCTCTTCGGCCGATTGCGCCTGTTCTTCTAGGACAAGTTGGATACACGAGTACCTGCAGTCACAATTGCCATTGAAAGATAGGGTCATCCACAGCCCGAAAAGTTGGATTGTGGCAATCAGAAGTCGGAGTCCGCCCTAATTGCGACCGATCGCTCGGGGTTTTCATCAAATCCTCAGGTATTTAATCTTCATGCGCGGGCGATCATCTGGTAAGCCAGAAATCTGCCGCCTGCATGCTCGACGTAGCTTCGATCACGCAGCTTCGTGCCAAGAAGGACGACCGTCCTAGTGCTCGAATCATCATTCGCCCGCCGCACTTTCCGAGCCCTTCGTCACCGCGACTTCCGCCTGATGTGGCTGGGTGCGTGCATCTCTACGATTGGGACGTTCGTTCAGCAGTTTGCGCAAAGCTGGCTGGTTTATGACCTCACCAAGAACCCCTTCTATCTGGGTTTGGACCTCTTTCTCGGTCAGTTGCCGATTATTCTCTTCTCCCTGGTAGGAGGTGTCTTCGCGGACCGCCTGGACCGCAGGAAGATGTTGCTTGGGTCTCAATATATCCAGATGATCTGCGCGTTTGTGTTAGCCGCCTTGTTCTTTACGCACGCGGTCAGAATCTGGCAGATTCTCTCCCTATCTTTCATCGTTGGAGTAGGCCAGTCGTTCGGTGGACCAGCCTACTCGGCACTCCTGCCGACGCTTGTGCCCGCTGAGGACTTGACCAACGCGATCGCAATGAACTCGATACAGTTCAATCTGGCACGAGTGCTTGGGCCGGCAGTCGGCGGGTTGGCTTACGCTACAGTCGGAGCGACGTGGTGTTTCACCCTTAACGGAATCTCCTACCTTGCGGTCATCGCATCGCTCGCAATGATTCATGTAAAGTTCGTTCCGCAGAAATCGAAGGAACCCATTCTGAATAGCATGAGAGAGGGACTGCGATTCATCCGCGGGCGGGAAGGCCTCACCGCACTTGTCTTCCTTGCGTTTTTCACGACTGCTCTCGGCTTTTCGCTTACG
>DASXLY010000067.1:0-1561 GCA_036495975.1 Occallatibacter sp.
AGTGCTTGCCGAGGTCGGCACCATCGGCACGGTTCCCAATGTCGCCATTCAGAAATACCTGAACTCGAAGCAAGTACCGCAAATGTTCATCACCGCGGGTGGACGAAGGTTCAACGACCCGAAGACATTCCCGTGGACAGTGCCGCTCTATCCCGACTTCGAAACAGAGGGCCGGGTCATCGCGAAGTACATCCTGAAGACCAAACCGGACGCCAAGATCGGCATCCTGTACCAGAACGACGACTACGGAAAGGATTACGCCAAGGGCCTGCGCGCCGGGCTAGGGTCGAAGGCCTCGCAAATCGTCAGTGAGGTTTCCTATGAACTTTCCGATCCGACTATCGACTCGCAGATCGTTCAACTGAAGGCCGCAGGCGTCGACACGCTGATCGAGCAGTCTTCAGCGAAGGCTGCGGCGCAATCGATCCGCAAAGTCCACGAGTTGAACTGGACTCCGCTCCACGTCATCGGAGGCTCGACGGCATCGGTCGAAACCGTGCTGAAGCCCGCGGGTCTTGACGCATCAAAGGGACTTGTCACGACGCAGTTTCTCAAGCAACCCGGTGATCCCGCGTGGGCCAATGACGATGAGGTCAAGGCGTACAAGGACTTCCTCAAGAAGTACGCGCCTTCCACCAATCCGGACGACTATTCCGTGCTGGTGGCCTACATGAATGTCCATGCGATTACGCTCGCTCTGCAGAAATGCGGAGATCAGCTTACCAGGGAAAACCTGCTTCACCAGGCGACGTCGCTCCAGGGCGAACGGCTGCCGATGATGCTTCCCGGTGTCCACATCAGCACGACGCCGAACGATTACACGCCCTTCAAGGCTCTGCGCATCGCGATTTTCGACGGAAAGAGCTGGACGCTCTCTGGCGATCCGGTGTCCGCCGAATAGGCCTGGATACGGGAGCACACTACCTCGAGAGGGGCGAAGATATAGCCGGCCGCAAAATGTCAGGGGAGAAACGTGATGCAGGATTCCCGCGTTGATGAGGCGATCGCCAGCCACAAGACCTATGGCAGCCTTGAACAGCAGCACGCGCTGTTTTCGATGCTGCGGCGCGACGACCCGGTGCATTGGACCGAACCGAACGGCTACCGCCCGTTCTGGACCGTTTCCAAGCACCGGGACGTCATGGAGATCGAGAAGCAGAACGACAAGTTCATCAATGCCCCTCGTACCAAGCTGCTTTCGATCGAGTTCGAATCGAAGGTAAAGGAAGCCATGGGCGGGAAGCCCATGCTGGTTCGCGCCATCAACCAGATGGATAATCCCGACCATGCCAAATACAAGAAGCTCACCCATGCATGGTTTCAGGTAAAGCAGGTACGCCTGCTCGAGGAGAGCATCGGTCGGCTGGCCCGCGAAAGCATCGACCGCATGCTCGCGCATGGCGGCGCCTGCGATTTCTATAATGACGTCGTGGTCCGGTTTCCGCTCAAGGTGATCATGCTGATCCTCGGCATCCCGGACGAGCACGGTCAACATCTTCTCGACATCACGCGAGCCTATTTCGGCGGCGGCGACCCGGAGATGCAGCGCGGCAATGATTTG
>DASXLY010000068.1:0-6390 GCA_036495975.1 Occallatibacter sp.
GGCCTCCTCCGGTGGGTCGAGTCACCCCCTGGTGTTTGCCGCGGGGGTCAATGGGGCTCCGCTTTATTTTCCCGTAAGCGCATCACAGACTATCAATTTCGGCGGCTATGCGTATCTCGCGTCAGGCGCGTCGAATGTCCGTTGGGGCTTGGAGATAACCGACGCTAATAAGGCGAACCCGAGTTACGCGTCAGCTCCGCCTTACAGCGCATACGAACCTCTTTGGGTGTTAGAGCAAGGCACCTACACAGTTCCGGCGGGTAAGAGCTTTGTCAGGCTCTATGCGGAAGTCGAAGTTGGGAGCACGGCTACGGTGGGACGCTTTGACGACGCGCTTCTTCAGATAGGCTCAGGTAATTCCAGTGGGTTCACGTTCTTTCCTCCTCCGGTAATTACCTCCGTATCGCCAAACTGGGGTGCTCCGGCTGGTGGGACCACCCGCACCATCTTCGGGACTGGCTTCCGATCAGGGGCCACGGTTTCATTTGGCAATCTTGCCGCCTCGCACGTTCAAGTTATTAGCGCGAATGCGATCGAGGCTTTCGCGCCGGCACAAGGAGCAGGAGCCGTGAAGGTTACGGTGGAGCAAGGGTCACAATCCAATTCGCTCCAGAATGCCTACACTTATGCTGTGCCTCCTGCGCCCCCCGCCGCGATGCAGAGTCTGAAGCACATCATCTTCGAGATGCAAGAGAACCGTTCTTTCGACAACTATTTTGGAAGGATGAATGAATATCGGCAGATGAATGGCGTCAATGACAATGCTGTCGATGAACGAAACAATGCCATCGGGCTACCAGATATCGCCGGCAAGCTCATCACTCCGTTTCACTCCGAGACCGGTTGCCAGGAGAATTTGTCGCCGAGCTGGAATTCAGAGCACTATGACTACGACGGCGGGAAGATGGACTTTTTTATGAAGTCGGGAAACAGCATCGGATTTTCCACATTCGATCCCAACGGAACTCGTGCTATCAGCTATTTCGACTGGACGGATTTGCCGTATTACTACAGCCTGGCATTTAAGTTTGCCACCAGCGACAGATGGTTTTCTCCCCTCCTTGGTCCGACCGATCCGAACCGGATGTATGGGTACGGGGCCACCTCGCTCGGATGGGCCGCAACACCTCATCCTCCAACGGGTGGATTCCCGAATTTGACCATCTTCGACCTGCTGGACCAGGCGGGTGTCTCGTGGAAGTACTATTATCAATTTGCCGCGCCTCTGCATATCCCCTACTGGTCGATCTATCAGAAGGATCCGGGCAAGTTCGTTCCCATCTCGAACTACTTCAACGATGTGAAGAGTGAGAGCACGTTGCCGTCAGTGGCGTTTATTGAGGAGGGCGAATACGATGAACATCCGGAACCCGACCCAGGAACAAATGGCCGTACAGAAAACGTGCAGCAAGGGGCTACCGTCATCAAGTCGTTCATTGACGCTCTCATGCAAAGCGCAACATGGACTACATCGGCGTTCATTCTAAGCTGGGACGAGGGAGGCGGCCTCGATGATCATGTCGTGCCTCCAGCAATGGTACAGCCCGACGGAATTCCGCCGCTCGTTACCGTGGGCCAGGATGCATCAGGTCTCTTTAATATGGCCGGGTTGCGGCTGCCTGTCGTGGTCGTATCGCCATGGACAATTCCGCACTTCGTCTCCCATGTCGTTCGTGATCACACGGCGGTTCTCAAACTCATCGAGACGCGTTTCAGCCTCCCACCGCTGACTTCACGTGATGCTGCAAGTGACAACATGTCTGAGTTTTTCAATTTCACTTCGCCGTCCTATTTGGTTCCTCCAGCGATGCC
Organism: Occallatibacter sp.; assembly: GCA_036495975.1. Lineage (GTDB taxonomy): Bacteria > Acidobacteriota > Terriglobia > Terriglobales > Acidobacteriaceae > Telmatobacter. The sequence continues at coordinate 1,813 of DASXLY010000068.1, forward strand.
GGCGCAGCCTACCTCGGATGCGTGCAATCTAAGCCTGGAAGGCTCACCGAACCAATGACCTTAACGTAATGCACATGCGCGGAGGCCGCCGCTCGCCAACGGCGGCTCCGTCCAGTGCAAGAATGAATAGGCGAGGCAAATGTGTTTCTCGGGTTAGCGTGCGCGTACAAATCGCGAAGCAGGCGGCAATTTATCTCAACCCTCGCTGCTGTGACCGCGGCTCGTGCCGTATCGAACGCTCTGGACCCTCTCCCAAAAGTCGTCCTTGCCGCCGAGAGTCGTTTGCGTGATTTCGCCGCCGCGAAGGGATTGATCTATGGTTGTGCGGCCACTCAAGACCATTTGGCGGGCGACCCTGAATTTGCACGGCTCGTGGCGGAACAAAGTGCCATCCTGGTACCCGAAAACGCTTTGAATTGGAAGTATGTCGAACCCCGTCCAGGTGTATTCGACTTTCATCTGGGGGACTGGATGATGAACTTCGCAAAAAGTCACGACATGAAGTTTGGCGGTGGCACTCTGGTATGGCATCAAGCTCTGCCACCGTGGTTTAACAATCTGACTCAAGGAAATGCAAGACAAGTGATGCTGGACCGCGTCAAGCAGACAGCTGGTCACTATCGAGGGCGGGCATTCTCCTGGGCCGTGGTCAACGAAGCAATAGCGTTTCGTGGGGCAGGGACAGAATTGAAAGATACTCCATTCCTGCGCCTGGTTGGACCGGATTATATTGAAGCATCCTTTCGAGCCGCAGCCGAAGCCGATCCCGGCGCGCTCCTCATCTACAACGATAATCACCTCGAGTACGATGTTCCGGAAGATGAGTACGGGCGCACCATGGTGCTGAAATTGCTGAAAGACCTCGTCTCGAAAAGGGTTCCGGTCGGCGCTTTGGGCATTCAATCGCACCTGCGTACCGGCAGCACCCCTTTCAGCAGCAGCAAGCTGAAGGACTTCCTTAGCCGTGTCGCTGCTCTGGGTTTGAAGATCACAGTGTCTGAGCTGGATGTGACGGAAAAGGGACCAGAAACTGAGTCAGCTGATCGCGACCAAGCCGTCGCGCATGAGATCGATCGTTATCTGGGAGTCGTGTTGCAGGAAAAAGCAGTGGTTTCGGTAGTCACGTGGGGTTTGACTGCGCGCTATAGCTGGTTGGCAAATTATGCGTCGAGACCGGACGGCCAACAGGTGCGTCCGCTGCCGTATGATTCCGATCTTCATCCAACGCAAGCCTGGCAAGCACTGGCATCGGCATTCCAACGTGCCCCGCAACGCTGACCTATGTTAATCCCTTTCCGTCTGAAAGGAGTTATGTCCAGTGAATTTAAATCAGATATACGCAGCGATTTATAAGCCATTCTTTCGAAAGTTTCGATCTGAGCGCCTTCGGCGCATGTGCGAGGTATGCGGCGTTTCGGAAAACAGCAAGATCTTGGATGTGGGGGGAAGTTACTACACATTCTGGGTGTACTGCCCGGTAAAACCCCAGGTGACGATCCTCAACCCGAAGGCTTCCTGGTTGGAATGTGATGATCCTGGATTCTCAACCATGCTTGGGGATGGTCGCGCTCTCCCATTCGAAAGCGAAAGCTTCGACATCGTAGTTAGTAATTCCGTGATTGAACATTTAGGAGAATGGCAGCAACAGAGAGTCTTTGCGGAGGAGATCAGAAGAGTAGGGCGCAGCTATTGGGTGCAGACACCCAATCGAAGGTTCTTTATCGAGCCGCACTTCCTCACGCCACTCATCCACTTCCTTCCGAAACAGTACAGAAAGCGCTTGGCCCGCTACTTCACGGTATGGGGTCTTACCGTCCGACCGACTCGCAAGCAGGTGGATGAAATGGTGGAGGAAATCAGCTTGCTGAACAAACCCGAAGTGGAGGAGCTGTTCCCCGACGCCAAGATTATCTGCGAAAAGTGGTGCGGGATGACAAAGTCCATCATCGCGTGCAGGCTTCAGTCGTAGGTAGGCATGAATCATTGTAAGCATCGAGTCTTGCGAATCGGGGGATGGCCTCTAAATGTGATTGCGTTGTAACTTGAATCCCTGTCCTGGAATCGCGAACAGAAAGGCGCTCCCGGATCACTGTTGTGCAGAGAGCAAACGATCTATATCTGATTTGCGAACTTTCGCGTCTTGGCCCCGAAGCCTTATTGCATGCCGCCGGTCTGAGATCTTCTCAGCGAACGCTTTCAAAAGTACACGTGCGGGCTCTTAGGCAGCCGGGTATTCACCCGGTCGGCGTCGTGCACATGACTGATGGCTTGGTGAGGACGTCCTTGTTCGCCAAGGTCCAGAAAGCGGACTACAACGGTGCCCAGAACCTTGAGCGCGAGTTGCATTTTCTTTCTAACGTCGCGCCGCTGATTACAGCTGAGAATCCGGCGCTCCGGTCTCCACTCCCGATCGCCTATTACCCGGAGCAGCGCCTGCTGCTTATGGAATTTATTCCAGGAGACTCGCTTAAGCACCACCTATTCGACATCAAGTTCGGTATCAATCCGGCAGACAGGCCCGATCTCGCCCAGATGCTGCAATGCGCTGGCCGTTGGCTGGGGAGCTTCCACAGACTGACGCTTCAGAGTGCCTATGGCAACCCTTTAGAATGGGTCTTGCAGGAGTTTGATAACAAACGAACGAGGGAAGCCTTCTTACTCTATTCGCAAAAAGATACATATGACGAGATGCTCTCCATTTTGATGAGATGCCTGGATCTGAAGCCGAAGTTTCGACGCAATCTATGCAATGTGCATGGGGAATTCACACCAATCCACGTAATGGTCGCTGGCAAGGCGATTTATGTTGTGGACTTCGGGAACAGCAGGCTTGGTTATGCCTATGAAGATGTTGGCCTATTTGCAAGCTTCTACGATTGCCTTCTACCGTGGCGAATCGTTGCGGGCTCAATTCGCATCAGGTTAGAGATGCAAAAAGAATTGTTTCTTCGCGGATATTTCGAGCAGTCTCCGGCAGCCTTCAACGCGGGCGACAGAGCAATTATGAGGTGGGTGCGTTTTATCTCGTTTGCTCGCATGCTGAACGGAGGGCAACGCAGATACTCGGGCTGGGGAAAGTGGGCATATTCACGTCTGACTCTGGGAACGTTGCGCGAGAGATTTACCACACTCTGTGGTGCTGAACTTGTCGCCCTAAGAGGAATGCACCTGGATATCTTTAATGAGGATTCGCACACTGAGCAGCAAGCCAGTTGTCCGGTTTGCCGACGTCCTGCAGATATCGGGCATTCGATAAACGAGTAGGCAGACAAGCACAGTCCGATATGTGGGTATTCCCCTTTCCGTTTGACAATGGGCCAACCTTTCGGCGAAAGGGAAGTCTCTTCTGGTTGTTTTTCTTGAGATTCCTCGATCGTAAACTGGGATTCTTATCTGTCGCATAACGACGACATGAAACGTACTGCTGGCCATCCATCCATTGAGTTGTTTTACTCAAATGCGATTCGACTCGGTTGCAGGCCTCCGGGCCTGCGAACCCACTTGTCGTAGAGATCGTATCTCTCGATCTCGTGCCTGAATCTCCTGATCACTTTGCTCGGTTATGTCCCCGTAAAGTGCTATCGCGGTCATCGCCAAATCACTGTATTCGCAATTCATAAGACTTCTCTAGCAAATCCCTTCACTGCAGAATAGACGGAGTCGTAAATGACCTCATACAGGCGCAGAGTTTTGCTGAACGTCCTCAAAACGTTTGATCTCTTACTCACAATGACAATGTTTCTATTGGCAACGTACATAGCCTTGCCAACTAGATCAGCGATGTCATTGGAGTCCTTCCTGTCAATGCGCGTCAGAGTTGGAAATTTCGCCCTCTTCGCCGTGTTGCTCTGCATGTGGCACTTGGTTTACGCAAGCTGTGGATTGTACCAATCCCGCCGAATGCTCAGTCTCTTTGCCGATATCCGTGACCTCATCAAGGCGTGCACTGCAGGGACAGTGTTGATCGGGATGGCAGGGCTTGTCTTTCACGTGCAGATGTTTTCGGCGAAATTTCTAGTCGTCTTTTGGATCGCCGCATGTACGACATCGATTGCCAGCCGGCTGCTTATACGCATCACGTTGCAGAAGGCCCGGAGACTTGGACGCAATTTGCGCAATATCGTGATCGTCGGCACCGGACCGCGCGCCAGCCAGTTTGTACGGATCATCGAGTCGCGGCCCGAACTTGGATACCGAATTTTAGGTTTCGTAGACGAGCCTTGGACCGGATTGGAAGAGTTCCGTCAAAGCGGCTATTCGCTCCTATGTGATTTCGAAGGGCTGGAAGAATTACTCAGGACGAACGTCGTGGATGAAGTGGTGATTGCATTGCCGATTCGCACACTGCATATGCAGGCCGCCCAGGTCGCCGCGACATGCGGACTGCAGGGAATTATGATTCGCGTCTTTTCCGATCTCTTTGACCTAAGGCTTGCCAGTGCCAGGGCGGACGATATTCTGGGAGGCTTGCTTATAAGCCACTATACGAGTATGGCGGAAGGTTGGCGCACGGATGCCAAGAGGGTCTTCGATATCATGGTCTCGTCAATCCTCCTGCTGCTGCTTTTGCCTCTCTTG
>DASXLY010000069.1:0-3930 GCA_036495975.1 Occallatibacter sp.
TCCTCAGCGCTCTTGAGGTTTTCTGAAACCCAGCCCGACGAAATATTGGACGATCACATTCTTGGTCGAAGTTCACATGGGGCGCTAGACCACGGTCATCCCGCCATCCACGGTGAGCGCATGACCGACGACGTAGCTTGCTCCAGGACTGCACAACCACAGCACGGCAGAGGCGATCTCTTCGGGCCGGCCCGCGCGGCGGATCGGGACGTTCTTCGCTATCTCGGCATACGCCTCCTCATTCCCGGCGACGACATCGCGGGCGATCTGGGTATCGATCAGGCCGGGATTGACTGCGTTCACGCGGATGCCGTGCTGGATGTATTCGAGAGCAGCCGTCCGTGTCAGGCCCACCACGCCGTGTTTCGATGCGATGTAGGAGCCGATGCCAGGATTGCCGGTCAAGGCACCCACGGAAGCATTGTTGACGATTGCTCCACTGCGTTGGCGCTCCATCTGTCGCAGCTCGTACTTCATGCAACTCCACACCCCGCGCAAGTTAATTCCGATCACGCGGTCCCAGTCCTGGCGTGTACTGTCGGCGGTCGGCGCGATATGGGCCATAACGCCTGCATTGTTGAACGCAGCATCGAGCCGGCCGAACTCGGCAACAGTATGGTCTACCATCTGCTCGACCTGTGCCTCATCGCTCACATCGCAGCCGACGGCAATCACCTTGCGGCCAGCGGCGGCTAATTTCTGCGCTTCCGCCTTCACCGCGTCTTCCCTAAAGTCTGCCAGCACAACGGCTGCGCCTGCCTCAGCGAAAGCTTGCGCAGTCGCCAGCCCCATGCCGGAGGCTGCTCCGGTTACGAGTGCAACTTTGCCAGTGAAGTCCATCGGGTTCAGACTCACTTTCGGGGACCTCTGTTCGGTCTCCCTCGGGGAGAATTCGGATTGTGTTGGAGTATTTGCCATGCATCTCCAGAGATAGCGGAAGTCGCTTCCTGGGCGCTTTCCCGATCCTGCCGATCTTTTGCCTAATCCTGTTTGAGATTAAAAATTCCGAGATGTTGGGGTTGCTGCGGAGGTACGCTGGATCACAGGAGAGTCCCAGTGCGGAAACAAGTACCAAAGAGCCCGGCAGCGAGGCCAGGGGTAAGTGAGACGTTGAGTGAACTGGCTCGCAGAATCCTGGCACATGCAGAGTCGCCAGGAGAGTATGCAACAGCCATTTCTGGACTGACGCTCTTCCGGCAACATGCTCCAAGCGCCTGCTATCTGGCTTTTGTAGAGCCCAGCCTCATGGTCTTCGTGCAAGGGGGAAAACGCATCAAGCTCGGAGGATCGGAGTTCCTCTGCAACGAATCCTCGTTCCTGCTGGCGTGCATCGATGTCCCCATTCAAAGCCAGATCGTCGAGGCTTCAGAGGAACGGCCTCAAATCTCGATGCGTTTGCGGCTCGATATGGCGACAGTGCGCGAAGTGCTGAGCAGGGAGGATATTCCACAACCGAAAGTCCCTGCTGAGCGGCGAGGACTTGCTCTTGGTCAGATGACGGCGGGATTGCTTGTTGCTTCGATTCGGTTGATTGATCTGCTTGAGACTCCAGGCGACGTACCTTTCCTTGGCCACTTGATCGAACGCGAAATCATCTATCGAATCCTTCAAACACCGCAAGGAGAACGCCTCCGCGCCATTGCGTCGACAGGGAACCTGAGCCACAGAGCAGCGAAAGCCATCGCATGGCTTAGCGAAAACTATGCCAAACCATTGCGCATGGAAGAACTCGCGGAAATTGCGCGGATGGGGGTATCAACGCTGCACCATCAGTTCAGGGCGCTGACAGCGATGAGCCCGCTGCAATTCCAGAAGCAGCTTCGGTTGCGTGTTGCACGCGAGCGAATGCTCAGAGACGGTCTTGATGCGACAAGTGTGGCATATGAGGTGGGCTACGAGAGTGTAAGCCAGTTCAATCGCGAGTACAGCCGGTTCTTTGGCCAGCCGCCGATGCGCGATGTTAAGGCGATCCGCGACGGCAACGTTGTCGCCATCGACGCGGCATAGCTACCGTTGGATTGACTTCAAGTTGACCGGGATCGCAAGGAGCAGCGATACCTGAAACATCGACTGATGTATACAGGACAAATCGCTCATTGACCGAGTTCCGGTTGGTTTGTCGGCTACTCTTCCCTAACCCCAAAATCGGGTTATGTCCGAGTTGGCGGTAATACACTCGAAACCAGTTCTGAGTGAGGGTGAGTGATGCGTCGCGTGTTCAACAGGGTAATGCGAGTGATAAGCAGCCTTATCAGTGTCTTGATGATTCTGATGGGAGGCATCTGGATTCTGCAGGGGCTGAATCTTGCATGGGGATCTCTCAGTCGCAGCTTCATGCAAGGCGATCAGCATTGGGCATTCTATGGCGCCATCATGCTGATTTTTGGAGTGTGTGAGATCGTTTGGAGCAACACTCGGCAACTGGGAGCATCCGAACGTGCAACTTGAATAGAGGAACCGGCCCGCAAGAATAACGTCCTCGGGCCCGATTTTGTTATTTCCGTATAGCCGGCGACACGGGGAATGATCCTTCTGCATCCGTGATGTCTGCGGTGACGTACGCCAGAACTACTTATAATTGCGTCCATGAATCGAGGGATTTTGCTGTGCCTTGGCGTGTTGGCGATCCTCCCCAGTATTGGCACTGCACAGACTTCCGGCTCCGCCTTTCCAACGCGGTTGACCGTCGCCCGCCACACATTTTTCGATTTTGGTCCGCCGAACGATTTCTACGAAGTCATTGAAATTGTACCGAAAGGTACCGAGCTTTCCGTGGAAAGAGCGTTTGTGACCCCGGCAGGAATTGCGTGCGTTCAACCGGCCAAGGTCGAACTGTCTTCAGGCATTCTCCACGAGAGCATGGAGGAATTACTCCTATCGAAGAACCCTTGCGCAATCCCCGAGAAGGAACTGCACCAGCAAGCACGTTGTAAGAAATGTCTTGTGTTCAGCGGTGTGAAGGTGACCATGGAGGTGAGCTGCGGGGGGAAGGACCGACAGATTCGTATGGATATTCTTGATCGCGATCTGTTCAGTTCGTCACCGAGAACACCGGAAAACACGTCATGGAGTATGGCGGTTCTGCAAAAACTTGATGGGGCGCTCGGTCCCGGAGTCATGAAGAAGCCCATCTTTCCCGTCGAGACTGACCAGCCCGAACAACCTGCCCGCAGCAATCTGACCGATCAGCTTCTAGACGGAACCTTTGATTCGTTGTTCGGACCACAGGTGAAGGTTTCGGCGATTGCGCAGGAAGCCACTAAAGGGCCACCCCCACCACCGACCATTCAAATCGAGAGTGTTTCGCCCATTGCGCCGATTGAAGCGGAGCTTCCGAAGTATCCGCCCATCGCGAAGCTCGCCCGTCTCGAAGGATTAGTTGAGGCGACATTCGATGTGGCCGAAGATGGAGTGGTCAAGAACATTTCATTCGTGAATGAACCCAGACTTCGAATGCTTCAACCAGCCGTGAGCGAATCACTTTCCAAATGGAAGTTTCCGCAATCTGCTTGGGGGAGGAGCGAAAAGTCTTCTATTCGATTCCAATTGAATTGCACCCCAAACCCCTCTTGACGAGCACGCCGAGCCACGCTCGCGAAACCAAGCATAGGTTCCACCGAGTGGTCGGCCACCCTTCCGTCACTCGTTTTCGGGTTATGTCCGGTTTGGCGGTCACTCACCCGTAATGATCTTATGGGTTCTTGTTAGGCGATAGATGGTTGTCATCCTGATGGAATCGCTGTTGCTTGTGTCCGCGCCTTCAATGGCCTTACGGTGGGCGGCTGCAAAGAGACAGGCGAGGCCACGTTAGACATTCTTTGCGGAGCGGATCGCATTTGTTGGCCACCACCGGGCAAGTCCCAATGCTGCGAGTACCGACACCAGGGCAGTGGTTCCGAGAAGTCCGCCGAAACCGTGCACTCGAGGGCC
>DASXLY010000070.1:0-1536 GCA_036495975.1 Occallatibacter sp.
TTGTCACCATCCACCGTGAGCCAACCCAGATATTTACCCTCATCGATCATGCGTACTACCCAAGGTTCAAAGTGCTGCGACATGACGTGGAGCACTGGATTGTCGCGGCGTCCGGCATCGACAAACATGCGGTGACGATGGCGGGTGATCGTGGGTGCGTCGGCGGTGGTGGCTGTGCGGATCTTAAGCATACGTGAGCCAGTATAAGACGATAGGATGAAATCCGTAGTTATGCTGTATCCGAAACAAAACTCGCTACCGCTGGTAACGGAGGGCCTTCACGCCGGAATGCGCCTTGGTGTTGCCGTTTCCGGCGGCGCGGATTCGGTGGCCTTACTGCGGTCGCTGGCGGAGCGATGGCAGGAGTTGGGACTCGTCCTGACAGTTCTGCATGTGCATCATGGAATTCGCGGTGCAGAGGCCGATGCGGACGCGGCGTTCGTAGAAGCACTGGCGGCGCAGTTGGAGCTTCGTTTTTTGCGGAGTGATGTGGACACGCCGGCGCGTGCGCAGAACGAGCGGGAAACCGTCGAGGAGGCTGCCCGCAAGCTGCGTTATGCGTGGTTTGAGGACTTGCTGGCGCGAAAGGAACTGGATGCCATCGCCACGGCACACACTTTAGATGATCAGGCGGAGACGGTTCTGCATAAACTGCTGCGGGGTGCCTGGACTGAGGGTCTGGCGGGCATTTTTCCCGTGGTTGAGCATGCGGGGGGGCAAATTCTCAGGCCGTTTCTTCATACGCGGCGCTCCGGGATTGAAACGTGGCTGCGAGAGATTGGGCAAACCTGGCGCGAGGACTCGACAAACCGCGACGAGATTTACACGCGAAACCGGATTCGGCACCATCTGCTCCCGATTCTGACCGAATACAACCCGCAAATTGCGGTTCAATTTGGCCACGTCGCCGCGATTGCGCGGGAAGAGGATGCCTATTGGCAGATCGAGTTGGCACGGATTTTGCCCTCATTGTTGTTGCCCGGAAGAGCGGTGCGCGGGGGCGGACGAGCCAGCTCGACCCATCCGGATGAGGCTTCGGTAGCGATTGAGGTCGAACGTCTGCGGGCGCTGCATCCGGCAGTAAGGCGACGCGTAGTGCGTGCGGCGGCCGAGCAGGTGCAATGTTCCCTGAATTTTGACCAGACGGAACTGCTGCTGGCCATGTGCGAAGGCAAGGCTGGAAGACGAGAGACGCTGACGGCAGAGGTTCGGGCGGAGCGCACGCCGCGCGAGCTGCGGTTGATTCGGCAGGAAGCTACGTCGCTAGAAGAGAGACTTCCTGAATACGAATTGCCCATCCCTGGAGAAATCACAGCAGAGGCCTTTGGATTGCGTCTGGTCGCGAACATTACGGGAAATGTCGATGTAGCTTCCATGCCGGCAAAATTGAGGGCCCACAAACCGGGCGACCGTGCCCGGTTACGATACAGCTTTGGCCCCAAACGCATGAAAGAGGTGCTGGAAAGGCTGAAGGTCCCGCCGGACCAGCGAAAAAGCTGGCCGATATTGGAATGGCAGGGGGAGATTGTCTGGATG
>DASXLY010000071.1:0-4182 GCA_036495975.1 Occallatibacter sp.
CACTTAAAAGGATTGACAATATGAGCTTTGCAGCGGGGCAATTCTCGTTCATTCCGATCCCTACTCCTTTAAGAACGTCAACAGCTGAGATTCACGTCCGTAGTAGTTGACGCGAATCATTTTCCAGCCACGCTTCGAAAGCTACTTCCGCGTCATCCGCAGTTCGATCATCATTCGCTCATTGCCTTTGTCATCCATCAGGAAATGACGATGGACGAGAATGCGGCCGTCTTCTTCAACATCCACCACTCTCGCGTAGCAGTCCCGATAGAGACCTAACCTCGTTCACTTAGAGTGAACCGCAGCATGCATCGCAGGGCAATGGTGACATTGATAGACTGCATCCAATCTGTCAACCGGCGGAGAGGGAACTTCGTGACTCTGCACCACACCATCGACGGGGTTACCTACACTTTCCGCGACCTCAAGGACCTGCTCGCTAAGGCGACTCCCCCGCGCGCTGGCGACGAACTCGCCGGCATTGCCGCGCGCAGCTCGGTAGAGCGTGTTGCCGCCCAGATGACCCTCGCCGATCTGCCCCTCACGGGCTTTCTCAACGAAGCGGTCGTCCCCTACGAGAAGGATGAGGTCACCCGCCTTATCTTCGATACGCACAACCGATCGGCCTTCGCTCCCATCGCCAGTCTCACCGTTGGCGGCCTCCGCGACAAGCTGCTCTCCTACGACACCGACACGGAGTCTCTCACCGCGCTGGCCCCCGGCCTAACTCCCGAAATGGCCGCCGCCGTCTCCAAGCTTATGCGCGTGCAGGATCTCATCGCCGTCGCCCGTAAGATTCACGTCGTCACCCGCTTCCGCACGACCGTCGGCCTGCCCGGACGTCTCTCGACCCGCCTCCAGCCCAACCATCCTACCGACGATCCCGTTGGCATCGCCGCTGCTGTCATCGATGGCCTGCTCCTCGGTTCCGGAGACGCCGTTATCGGTATCAATCCCGCTGGCGACAACGTTGGAAACACCAGAAACCTCCTCCAACTCATCGACTCCGTTCGTGAACGCTACTCCATTCCGACACAGAGCTGTGTCCTCGCTCATATCACCACCCAGCTTGCCGCGCTCGAGCAAGGTGCCCCCATTGATCTCGTCTTCCAATCCATCGCCGGCACAGAGTTAGCGAACACCTCCTTCGGCATCGACCTTGCTCTTCTGGATGAGGCTCACCACGCTGCACGCGAACTTCACCGAGGCACGCTGGGAGATAACATCATGTACTTTGAAACCGGCCAGGGCAGCGCGCTCTCGGCGAACGCCCATCATGGTGTCGACCAGCAGACATGTGAGGCCCGCGCCTACGCCGTCGCACGCCGCTTTTCCCCTATGCTGGTCAACACTGTGGTCGGCTTCATCGGCCCGGAGTACCTTTTCGATGGCAAACAGATCCTTCGCGCCGGCCTCGAAGACCACTTCTGCGGCAAAATCCTTGGCCTGCCCATGGGCTGCGACATCTGCTACACCAATCACGCTGAGGCCGACCAGGACGACATGGACACGCTCCTCACGCTGCTTGGCGCAGCCGGCGTCAACTACATCATGGGCGTCCCCGGTGCCGACGACGTCATGCTCCAGTACCAGAGCACCTCCTTCCACGATGCCCTTTATCTCCGCTCCACCCTCGGCCTCCGACCAGCCCCCGAGTTCGAAGCCTGGCTCAGAAGCGACATTCCCGGCCAGCTCTCCTTGCCAACTCAAATGCAACTATCCTCTGAGAACTGACCAATCCATGTCGCATCTCGTCCCAACTTCCCGTCTCAATCTCCGCGACTTCACTCCTGCCCGCGTCTCTCTGCCCACTGCCGGCCATAGCATCGTTACAACTGAAGTGCTCAACTTCCAGCTCGCCCATGCTTTGGCGCGGGACGCTGTACACGCTCCGTTCCACGTTCCAGCCTTCGCGCAACGCCTCAACACCGAACTCCCTATCCTCACAGAAGCCTTTATCCTTGTCCTCCAGCTCCGGACCAATGCCCCCAACCGTACTAGCTATCTCCGCCAACCTATCCTTGGCCGCACCCTCCACCCCGACTCCGCTGCCCAGCTTCAACGCGCCTCCAGCGATCTCGCCATCATCATCGCCGATGGCCTCTCCGCTCTGGCCGTCGAGCGCAATGCCATTCCCCTACTTGCAAACCTTCTCCCGCAACTCCTCGTTGCAGGCTGGACTATCGCTCCGCTCACTCTGGTGCAACAAGGCAGGGTCGCAATTGGCGACCCCATCGGTTTCCATCTCGGAGCCAGCCTCAGCCTTGTCCTCATCGGCGAGCGTCCCGGCCTCTCATCGCCCCACAGTCTCGGTGCTTATCTCACCTGGCATCCTCACCCCGACCGCACCGACGCCGATCGCAACTGCCTATCCAACATTGGCGATGGCGGCCTTTCTCCCGAATCCGCCTCGGCACGTCTGCTCTGGTATCTCCAGGCTGCTCGCACGAGGCAAATCACCGGCACTTCGCTTAAAGATGATTCCATCGAACTTAAGCAACCGCGGCATCTGCAGAGAGCAAGGCTCCCATCAGGCCGCCGCGCAGATTCTGAACCAGATCGCCAGAAGCGTCGCGACTAGCGCCAGCCCTAGATCCGCCAGAAGGACAATGATGGTGGACGGAGACTTGCCGGCTCAGCAAATCAACCCTTTCACCACAGAGTTAGCGTACTGGTCAATGAAACTCGACAAGTGCCTCCGAGATGCTGACCCAGTTCGCGAAGGAAAACAACCTCGCCACCATCATCGGTACGGCAACTCCGGGCCGTCTCACCTCTCGTTCTGCGTTCAAGATCGGACACGACTACCGGCTTGTGCTCCCGATTGCCGCCTATCAGAGTTGGAAGGGTTCGGATTGAAGGAAAAGGCGTCGAACCGGATGTGGAGGTCAACTGGTCGTTCGAAGATGCCGTTGCGGGACGGGACCGACAGCTCGACTATGCGCTCAGTGTGGTTCAAGCTCTATAGCCGCCGCGGTGAGTGCTCGGCGTCCCAAGTTCAGGAATAGCGGTGTCCCAGCGAAAGCCTTTACCTTCTAGTCGGTAAGCGAGTCCTTGCTGCCTCATCCAACGTGCTGCCAGTTGAGTGCGCATATGCGGCCAATCATTCATAATCCAGGCCTGAGAGTCGCTTGAGAACACCTAATATGGAATCGGATGCGGGCTGACCAGATCGGCTATCTTCAAAGATACTTATGGCTTTCAACGCTTTCATATCCTACAGCCATACTGCCGACGCAGCGCTCGCCGCGGCGCTGCAAGGGGCGCTATACCGATTTGCCAAGCCCTGGTACAAGTTGCGAGCATTGCACATTTTTAGAGATCAAACGAATCTGTCGGTAAATCCAGCCCTCTGGTCGAGTATTCGCGCTGCCCTCGATCAGTCGCTTTTTCTTATTTTGCTCGCTTCGCCCGAGGCGGCGGCATCACCTTGGGTTGCGAAAGAGGTGGAATACTGGATTGGCAAAAATGGACCGTCACATCTGTTGATTGTCGTTACTGCCGGCACTTTATCCTGGGACCGTCCCGCCGGCTGTTTCCTGCCACAATCCACTAACGCTTTGCCGGCGAGCCTTTTCCATGCTTTTTCCGAGGAGCCTCTTTTTCTTGACCTCCGCTGGGCCCGCGGTGGCACGACTCCTCTGCGCCTGCGCGAGCCACCCTTCCACGAGGCCGTGCTGCAACTCGCTTCTACGCTGCACAACCGGCCCAAAGATGAACTCGACGGAGCCGACATTCGCGCGCGGCGACAAGCTCGTCTGCTCGCCGTATTTGCTCTCGTTGCGATATTGGTAACCGGCATCTTCGCGCTGCGGGAAACCAACGCGAGCCGTAAAGAAAAGATTCGGATCCAAGCGGCTAACCTCGCCACAGAATCCGCCAAAGTGCTGCAAGATCATCCGGACCGCGCCCGAGATGCCGCATTTCTTGCCATGGAATCCAACCGGCTCAATTCTTCGTTTGAAGGGAATCAAGCGCTGCGGACAGCGCTCGCTTTCTTACCGGCAGCCACTCAGTTCTACCGGCCTGAACAAGCGACGTCTGATGAACGTGTCCGCGATTTAGCGTTTTCGCCAGATGGCGGCAAACTCGCTACGGCCCGCGATGACGGCAGCATTGAGGTCCTCGACTTAGCAAATCGTCAATCTGTCGGTTATTCGCCGGACGAACGGCCGGGCGCAC
>DASXLY010000072.1:0-22822 GCA_036495975.1 Occallatibacter sp.
CTGCCACCTTCCGAGGCCTTAGGCCAGTTCACGTCTTCCGTCATCAGCGCTAATGCGCCGTCGATGTCCCGCCTGTTGAATGCGGAGTACGCCTGCTCAATGATCATTCTGGTGTCTGCCATCTGTTCTCCTGTTGCGTAAGGGTGAAGAAAAGCCGCTACTGCTGGGCTGGCGGCTCTGACGAGTAGATAATGGACGCAATGCGCCAGCCATTGGCCCCTTTGACCAGTTGCCATGTCTCGCTCCCGCGGTTGTTGGCCTTGCCGTCGACATTGAAAACGAAATCGAAATAAACAGCCGCGATAGTGCCATCCGTGTGGATCACGACGTTGCTGTGTTGCGGGTCAAAATTCTTGGGTGTCATGGAGACTAACTTCGCGAAATCGCGATAGTTGCTGGCGCGGACTTTCTGGGCCGTCGCCGATTTTGCCTGGGCTCGCGCGTATGCGGAGTCTGTCAGAACGTTCAGCCAGAGATTCGGATCGGGCAAGAACAAACCGGAAAGTGTGGTTCCATCATGAGCGAGGATCGCTGCGTGATACTGCCTCATCACCTGCTCGATCGCAGCTTGGTCTGCGCGATGATCGTTGACTGCCTCGGTCTGAGCTGTGGAAGACGCCTGAGCAATGGCCGCCATGGGCAAAAGGGCAAGAACACAAAGTGCGAGGTGATTCAGTCTCATCATGATTTTGTCCTCAATTCGAAAGAGATGAAGTGGTTTCAATCTGCGGCACCAGCGGCGTGACATTAGATCCCGTTTCCGAACTGCTCCTTTTTGAACAAATCCTGGAAGATGAGTGGACCCCAAACGCGTCCGCGTGCATGCACTAGGGCGCCACCTTCGTTGAGCTTTCCCAGTTTGACGGGTGCGAACCCGAGTTGTTTGGCCAACTCCGCCACGGGGGCGACTGCGTCCTCGTCGTCGCTCGACAGAAAGACGACTCTATGGCCGCCCTCGACGATTGGATCGGCAGCCAGCTTGGCCGCACCCAGGTGGTTAAAACCTTTAACGAGCTTCGCGCCGGAGAACGACTTCGCAACGAATGCGGAAGAGAGGAGCCCGTCCAACTCCTCAGGTGGATCTAACGAGTTCATCGCATCGATGACCGTCTTGCCTTTCCAACTCGGGAGCGCTTTCGCAACTTCGCGATGCCCTCCGAAGAGTACCGCCAGGAAGATTGTGTCGGCCTCGAGCGCCTCCCGCAGCGACTTGGCGACCACTGTGGGTCCAATCGCCCGAGCCTGCGGCGCCAACTCCTCGGGCGACCGGCGGCTCTCGACGGTGACGTTGAGATTATTACGTGCGAAGGCGTGGGCGAGAGCCTGGCCTATCTTGCCGAATCCTACAATCGCATAGCTCATGCTGCTTCTCCAATCGTTGTTGACATTGATTCGCTGGCCTGCAACGGCGTGTATGATGCATCCCGATGTGTCGCGGTCTTCGCGTAGACGTTGCGCCGTGAACAGCTTTCCAGACGTTCGGAAGGTCAGCCACGCACCGAGGTCGCAGACGCTAGATTGCAGAGAAGCCGCCATCGACAGCGAAGTCCACCCCATTTACGTAGCTTGCTTCGTCTGAAGCAAGAAACAGTGCGGCGGCCGCGATCTCCTCAGGACGACCCATCTTTCCGCGTGGGATCAATGATTCGAACATCTGCCTCGTTTGCTCGTCGAGGCGTTGCGAGTCGGCGGTGTCGACCTGCCCCGGACTCAGCACGTTCACCCGAATCTTCCTGACCTTCAGCTCGTTGAGCCACGTGCGTGCGAAGGAACGTAACGCCGCCTTGGCCGCCGCATACACTCCGAAGCCGGGGAAGCCTTTTACAGAAGCGACAGAGCCAGTCATAATGATCGATCCGCCGCCGTTCAATAGCGGCAGCGCCTTTTGAACCGTGAAGAGTGTGCCGCGCACGATCAGGTCAAAAGTCGTATCGAAGTGCTGCTCAGTAATATCACCGAGAACGGCGGCTTCGCCCTTGCCGGCGCTTGCGAACAGGACATCGATCTTGCCCTTTTCTCGCTTGACGGTGTCGAACAGGCGGTCTAGATCATTGAGATTGGCTGCGTCACCTTGGACAGCGGTCACATTCCGGCCGATCAGATTTACGGCCTCATCGAGCGCTTCCTGTCTCCGGCCCGTGATGAAAACGTAGGCGCCTTCTTCGACAAAACGCTGGGCGCTCGCCAGTGCTAGTCCGCTCGAACCACCCGTGATAACTGCAACTTTACCGTCAAGCTTTCCCATGAATGCTCCCTTCGATTGCTGTAAAGCATTGGTACAGAGGAGTAGATGCCTTAGCGTCGACATTAAAGTCGTGAACAACTTTCGTGCGATCCGAAGGTCAGCCACTCACCGAGATTTGCGTGCTTAGATCGCCGTCATGCCGCCGTCGACGAACAACTCCTGCCCGTTCACGAAGCTCGAATCGCCTGAAGCGAGAAACAGCGCGACCGTCGCTACTTCTTCAGATTGGCCCATTGTCCCTCGGGGGATCAGGGATTCGAAATACTGCCTAGCCTCCTTGGTGAGAACTGCTTCCTGCATCGGTGTGGCGATAGCACCGGGAACCAGCAGGTTCACCCGGATCTTTCTGTCCTTCACTTCATTGAGCCAAGTGCGTGCGAAGGAGCGCAGCGCCAACTTGCTCGCCGCGTACACGCTGAAGCCAGGAAAACCTTTCGCCGCAGCATTGGAACCGGTCATGAAGATCGATCCGCCATCGTTGAACAGCGGCAATGCCTTCTGCACCGTGAAGAGGGTACCGCGCACGTTCAGGTCAAATGTCTTGTCGAAGTGCTGCTCGGTGATCTCTCCCAGCGGCACGGGCTCGCCTATACCGGCACTCGCGAACAGGACATCGATCTTGCCTTTTTCCCGTTTCACGATGTCGAACAGCCGGTCGAGGTCGTCGAGATTAGCTGCGTCACCCTGGACGCCGGTTACATTCCGGCCGATTGCCTTGACGGCCTCGTCGATCTGCTCCTGCTTCCGCCCCGTAATGAAAACGTAGGCACCCTCTTCAACAAAGAGTTTGGCGCTCGCCAGCGCCATGCCGCTCGATCCTCCCGTGATGACTGCAACCTTGCCCTCTAGTCTTCCCATAGCTGCTCCCTTCGGTCGATGTGTAGCATCCAGTACAGAAGAATAGATTTCTTTGGTGGTGGACGAGAATTGCTCGGGAGTCCTAAGTTTTTGTCTATTCGTCCAGATGGGGAGGCTACGGTGGACCCAATAACCGACATTTTCAGAACGATGCACGTATCCGCGTTCGGTCAGCACAGGCTCGAAGCTACAGCCCCGTGGGGCTTGATCGGGGGAAAGCGGGCCGAAGAGGAAGTCGAGCCTTCCGGCAAAAAGATCCCATCTACAGATTTGGCGCACTTCGCCATGCTGTCGCGCGGCAACTGCTGGCTCAGTGTCGAAGGCATTCCGGACCCGATTCCCCTCACTGGTGGCGACTGCATCTTGCTGGCCCGCAACACTTCAATCGTCATGCGCGATAACCAGCGAACACGTCCAAGGTCAAGCTTCGGAGAAATCGCCGCTAGAGCCAACAATAATGTCGCTCATTACGGAGGCGGTGGCGCACCGACAACAATCGTCTGTGGGTCTCTCAGTTTCGAACGAGCCAGCCTGAAGCCCATCACGCAGCTATTACCGCGCTTCATTTTGATCAAGGCCGATCAGGCCCACACGCTTGCTCTTCACAGCACGATGCAGGCGCTGGCGTCAGAAATGGCAGAACAGGCGCCGGGATCGGAAGTGGTGGCGACTCGGCTCGCCGAGGTTCTGTTCATTCAGGCACTCAGGGCGCATATCGTCTCGGAAGTGGAATGGAGCAACAAAGGATGGCTTCGTGCGATTTTCGATCCTCAAATCGGCACTGCCTTGGGTGCCATTCACGACAGAGTGAATACACCTTGGACGGTCGAATCCCTGGCCGAAGTGGCGGGCATGTCTCGCTCCGCGTTCGCAGTGCGTTTTAAAGTGCTACTCGGACAAACACCGCTGGAATACGTAACCGAGTGGCGGATGCAGAAGGCGATGCAGTTACTCGAACAGCGTGACAAGAAGCTCATAAACGTCGCTCGGTCGGTCGGTTACGAGTCCGACGCTTCGTTCAGCAAGGCGTTCAAGCGAGTGGTCGGGGCTAACCCTGGTGAATACCTCAAACGTGGTTTTGAAGAACGGAGTAATGCCGAGATGGCGGCAGATAAGCCCGGGGCGTAGCCCATCGAGACCATGAACTGAAGGAAAAGTCCGTGTTCGTATGAGCGACGGCAGGGCCGATCAGCGCGAAGACGAGCGTGTACTGCCTGAGGAATAGCGATCGAGGCGATTCGTCCCAGCAACGCCTTCGATTCAACCATCGAATTGCCTATTAATGTCGGAATGTTGGTAAGGAGCGAGTTCTTTTCGGCTCGATCTGGTTTTCGATGTGATCGGCGGCGACATCGCGAAGCGGTCTGCGGGTGTGATTCGCACCGGCGGCACGCTGGTGACCATCGCGGGCCCGACCGACGAGGCGCGACCTTCTGACGGCCGGACCATTGATTTCGTCGTCGAACCTGATCGTGCCCAATTGAGTCAGGTCATCCAGCGGGTCCGGAATGGTCGGCTGCGGACAAACATAGGCAACGTGGCTGCCCCTCGACAATGCCGTTGCTGTCTTCAACTCGACTACGCGGATCAAGGGAAAGACGATCATCCGTGTTCGTCCGTAAGGACTCGGTAGTCTTCCTTTGCGGATGTCAAGTTGACGAGAAACAGCTACTCGTGCCGGTGAAATATCGTTGGAGCCTTCGACATCCACAAGAACGCAATGGCGACCATACAACCAAATGGATCGCCGGACACTGGCGCGTCTCCCATTATCTATCTAGTCTCACAGGCGCAAACCGCCCTGAATGAGCGCATTGGCCTTTTGTCACAGTTGAGCTGCAGCTGTTTGGATTGCGGCTCCGAGATGCTCTGACCGCTACGAAATCATCAAATCATCTACAGTCTCGGCACTTAAATTTATTTTCCTCGACGTCTGACTGCGGGGCCGTTTGTCTGTTTCCAATGTCGTGAATAGTTGAAGGATATAGAGGCCGCAAGAAATAACAGTGTATGTGAGCAGGTTGATTGGCGTCAGTTGCCGCCAATTCCGCTTTATTTGTGAGCCGCCCCGAAGCTTGGCGGCGCTTGCCAGATCATTTTCTTGTTCTTGTCCAAGAGCACGATCGAAGCAGCGGAACGGTGATTCGCCCCGGCTCCGGCCAAGGGTTCCAGTTCAGTCGCACCTACGACGGTTGAAAATCCCGCTCTATCCTTCAGAGTCAGATTGGGTCCACCCTTTGCAAACGTAATTCCGGCTCCGCCATTCGCTGCAGCGCTGACCATGGACACAGCCGGATCGCCAGAATCGACGCCTAGATTCATTCCACTATTCTGGCTTCCGAAAAAGTGCAAGTCGCTGGCGTCGGAACTCACAAGGAGTCTCATCATTGGCTGAGCCTGGTCGTTTCCTAACATCAATTCCGACCCTTTTCCGAATACTCCTATCCAGCCACGCACATTCCCATTAGCGTCTTTGAATATTACTTTCTGAGCTTCGATGACACCGGTAGCAGGCGACGCCTGGCTGATCGATCCGACGCCCCAGAGAGCTAAGAAAGCCGCAGCAATTGCGACGCCTGTCCACTTGAGTCTCCGGTTCTGCTTTTCAAGCTGTTCCAGTCGTAGCACGATGGTCCGTAGTTCTTGCGTATCGGCTTGCGTATCAGATGTCATGTGCGGTGCCTCCTTCCGGTGGTTTTCCCGTGAGTGTGATTTGAGGGGATCAATTCTAGCCCGCTCATTCCTGCGCGACTATCAAAGTGCAAAGGATATGATCGTAAGTCTCCACAAAGCTGTGCAACCAGTTATTTGTTTTCCCCGGGGCGCGCAGCCCTGCTTATCGCCGCACTAAATCTGGGATTGCCAACTTCGTTCCGCCCGCTCAGTTTGGAAGCAGACCGAATACCGTAAACCCAGATTGGCCGACGACATATACCTTTCCATTAGCCACAACCGGCACTGTAAATTTGGAAGCTGCGGTTGCGGCTCCCGACCCGCTACTGGGACTGCTGTACAACAAGGTTGAGACGTCGGTTGCGTCATAGGCGTACAAGACGAGTGGTGTGCCATTTTGCTGGCCGCTGAAATCCACAGCCCAAACGATTCCGTTTGTTGTGCCGCTCGCAGATACGGCCGGAGCTGTGCCTCGGAACGAAAACGTATTGATGGACTGTGAACTGGAGAGAGTGGCAACCACTCCATTGGAGATCGGATATTGTCTGAGGGCGTCGCCAACGATTGCGCCATAGATGTTCCCATTCCAATAGGCTGGCTGGCTGAAAAAGCCAGCAGTAACGTCGGTGGTATTAAATCCGACAGTGGATTCCCCAACGTCCTGATTGGCTGCTGGATTGTATTTACCGAGGTTAGCCTGATCCAGCAAGTAAATGACACCGACCTTTCCAGTGGCGATCACAAGATGTGGATGGGCTGACGACCCAAGAGCGTCGGGGAGAATCATCGGACCCGATGAACCCAGGTCAATATCGTTCTGCTGCATGATCCCTTGATCGAACGGAGTGAAGTAATCGACCATGGCTCCCGACGGGCTTATCTTTACGACAGAATCGGAAAAGTTAGCAATTCCGTCAAAGACGCCGTTAGCGGTTTCCACGTAGATATTTCCATTGGCGTCCAGCGCAGGACCATTCCCCGAACCCCAGATCGAACCCTCGTTATTTCCGGAGGCTGGATTCGTCGAATGCCAAACCCATTCCTGCGTGAGACCAGTTGAGTTGTAAGCCATCAACCAGCCCTGCCAGGTGTTGTTATCTCCGTGTGACCCAAATGCGACGTATACATTCCCGTTATTGAAAAGCAGCGCGGGCCTCTGAAGGTGGTATTGAACATTGAAGTTGGGCGCGGTGATTGCGACAGGCCCTCCGGACTTTTCCGTTCCTGTTGCCAGATCTAACGCGTGCAGCCGATAGATGTAGCAGGGACTGCCGCTGGAACAGCCCGAACCCACTGTTTCCCTGGTATAAGCCGTGAGGTAGATGATGCTTGCCGACGGGTCAATGACGGGCGTCGAAGTGATGCCGATTTGGGGGTCAATGTCACCTTGGTTGGCGTCATCGACATCTGCAGACGAAACGGTAGTCACTCCAGACGCAAGAAAACTCTTCTTCCATAGTTGCACGCAGGAAGGAGAATCCGCGTCAAAAGCGTAGACGCTGTCATTCTCGGTGGCTATGAACACAACATTCCGCGTCTTCCCACCAATATTAAAATTGGCCACATAAAGAGGTGTCGAATAGACGTAACCGTCTACTGGACAGCTAAACAAAGGCCCGAACGTCGATGAATTTACTGTTGCAGTGGTCAACCCGTACTCTTGCAGATTTTGGCCTGTCCGCGCTGAATCGTTGTGATAAGTGAACACGCCCGTCAGGTCTGTTACGGCGATGGTCGCCGAAGCACTCATGGACGTGCTGGAGTTGCTTGTCGCCGTGACCACATGCACTCCCGCTTGCGTGCCAGGGGTGAACAAGCCAGCCGATGTGACTATGCCGCTTGCCGCAGTGCCGCCATTATTTCCATCGATCGACCAGGTGACGCCGCCATTCTGCGGGTCGTTGTTGACGGTGGCCGTGAACTGCTGAGTTTGCGACATCGTCAGAGCAGCGCGCTTTGGACTCAGGGTGACATTGATTGAAGTCACCGAGAAACTCACACCATTACTGGCGCTGCCTCCCACAGTC
This sequence comes from Occallatibacter sp., assembly GCA_036495975.1. GTDB lineage: Bacteria > Acidobacteriota > Terriglobia > Terriglobales > Acidobacteriaceae > Telmatobacter. The sequence goes on from DASXLY010000072.1 coordinate 7,804, forward strand.
ACAATCACATTGCCTGTGGTCGCACTTTCCGGCACAGCGGCAACGATGGTCGTGGGGCTCCAGCTTGTTGGCGTCGCCGGAGTTCCGTCAAACGTGACAGTGCTCGTTCCGGGTGAAGATCCGAAATTCGTCCCGGTGATTGTTACCAGCGTCCCCACTGCACCAGAATTTGGCGACAGGGTCGAAATGGTTGGTGAAGTTGCCCCGCCGCTTCCAGCCGCCCGGAAGGCGACCATTTGCATGACCCACCAACCCGAAGCAGAAAGCGTCGCCGTCGCACTGTAACTTCCCGTGGAGGTGACCATTTGATCTTCAGCGATATCCCCGTCCGGCGACGTCAGTATCCGTTCTGTGAAACCGCTCCCTGGACTGGTGGTTAGGCTCGCTATGTAGTTAGCTCCAAAGATCAGATCGCTTGCATTTGTGGTTGTCGCGGAGCCGCTGTTACTGGTGGCGATGGTGCCGTTGCTGGCGGCCGTCACGTCCACCGGCGTGTTGGGGTCTGCGCCCTTGTACTCCAGGATGCGGATGTCGGGGTACGGCGCAGCCGCAGAGAAGGTCACAGTGACCGAGTTTGCCCCAGCCGCGGCCGCCGCGATGTTTTTAGCATAATAGATAGATTGAGTGGCGGTCCCGGATGCGACTGTCGGACCAACGGCCAGGGTGTAAGGATTGCCGCTGTTATCGGCGACAGTGCTGACATTTGAGGTGTTGTTGTACCACCCCACCACGACGACGTTCAGATCTCCGGCGGTCTGCGCGGATGTGAAGGGGATAGTCACCTTGGTCTGTGATGTTTGCGGCGTCACGTAATTGCTCTGCACATAACTGATCGCCGAGCTAATAACCACCGTATAGGTGAAGGCATTAGCCAGACTCCCAGTCAGAGCACCCGGGTTCGTCACTGTGACGGTCACCGCTCCCACGCTGCCCGCCGGAGTCGTGGCCGTGATGGTGGTACTGTTCGTTACCGTGACATTGGTTGCCGTCGCGGTGCCAAACTGAACCGTCGCGCCGGTGACAAAGTTCGTTCCTGTGATCGTGACCGCCGTGCCACCCGACGTTGGCCCGCTACCCGGCGACACGCCGCTCACCGTGGGCGTAGTGATGTATGTGAACCCGCCGGCCAGGCTTCCGCTCTGGCCGCCGACCGTCACCTTAACGGTCACCGCTCCCACGCTGCCCGCCGGAGTCGTGGCCAAAATCTGTTTCGCATTTTGGAATGTCACGCTGGCTGCCGCCCGCGTGCCAAACATCACGGTTGCTCCCGAGGCAAAGTTCGCCCCCTTGATCGTGACCGCCGTACCACCCGACGTTGGCCCGCTACCCGGCGACACGCTGCTCACCGTGGGCGTATGCGTTTTCACGGGCGCTGCGCAGGCTACGCCGAAGACTAACGGGAGCGCGAGAACAGGCGACCACCAACGCGCGAATTGAAGACTGTAAGGCAGTCTGAAACGCGAGCTACGGACTACGCCCCGAAAAACAAATCTGGCTGCTAGGCCGAGATGTGTGCGAGATCCAATTGCCATCGCCTTATTCTCCTATTCACCTGGATGAATCCCCATTTCAACTTTGCGTACCCAGTGATGGTAGGTCGAACGATTTTCGGTTCTTCAATGTCGGCGTAAATCGCCGTACCTGCTCTTAGTTCTGACCTTCGAGTACAAGCGCCTCATCCACGGCAGCTGCCGAAAGGCGTTCGAGCCTGTGGCTGGATTTCAAGGGGAGGGTGGGCGAGTGACCAGCGCCGTTCGGTTGCCCGACCAGATTATAAGTGAACCAGGAAGCGTTGTGATTAAATCTTTTTCCTTTCACACGAGCGATCGAGTGTACCGCGGAGATGTTCGCCAGATTAGTCCCGAAAAGTCGGCTTGGGTCCAGGAATGCCCCTCGGTCGTATAACGGGCTACTCGCGCCGGTGAAATAGCTTGGGAGCCCCCGGCAGGCACAAGGACGCGTCGGCGACTGCGCGGCGAAGTGGATTGAGTCATTGCTGCTCCGGGAAAATCTGCGACGGGTATCGAAGTTCAACCGCATGGAGACAGCAGAAGCGATCTTCTTGACTGGATGATGATGGCTGTGTGGCCGGCGCCAGGATCCTGGTGCATTTCTGGTCATCTTTAGGGGACTCTTGTTCCTCTTTCCGACTCCAAGAGCCTGCGCGTGCGTGACGTTGGAGTTCCCGCGCTTACGGACGGGAGTAGAGCTAATCCCTCGACCGCTGTGGCCCGAGCCAGATCCGGCAGACCGGCGGATCGATATGCCTGGGCCAGCGAGAGCAGCACATCTGGCCTCCTGCGCTTGGTCAGGAGTGCTTCGCGTTCGGCGGAAGCAACCGCCATCGAAGAGTCGCGCAGCGCCACAGGCTTCACACTCAGAAGGGCGGCCACCTCCGAATCAAGGATCAGGACTGAATCCGGATGTTTCGCTGCGAGCGCCTTAAGGGTGGCGATACCGGCGGCAGAAAGCACGGCAGAATCGCCTCCAACCTTAGCGTTCTGCTGCGCAGTACCCAACCGTACCTGAACATCCGCTAATTGCTCGCTCCAGTCATCATTGGCCGGATTCTCTTTTAACAGCTGAATCGCAATCGACTTAGCCTCATTCAGGAGAGGGATCGCCAAAGTCAAATAGTGAGTGCGCACGCGAGGATCGGATGTGAATGCCGGATCGGCGGCGTCCTCGTAGTCATAGGAGGCTTGAGTGAGGTCCACGTACACATCAAACAGCGACCGAGTGTCCTTCGGGTCCGCGGCTGCGATTTGTCTCTGTATGGTCAGCGCCTGCTCAAAGAGCGGAACGGCTCGCGAGTACTCTCCCAGTTCTCTCATAGCCATACCTCTCTTGCGCAGGAGGTTGGCGTGCAGGCGCTGGGACGAGAGACCGTTCTGCTTCGACTCGGGCAGTGCATCGAGCCGCTCTTCAGAAAGTTCGTAATCTTTCAGGGCCTTGGCTGGATCGGTCTCGATCTCGATGTTGCCGATTTTCAGTTGGACAATCGCGAGTCCCCGCCGCGCTCGTACATTGGCAGAGTCCAACTTCAGGACGCGTTCATAGAACAAAACGGCTCGACCGTACGCGGCGAGGGCTCCGTCAAGATCTCCCAAACTCGGTGTACCGGGCTGGCCTAGTTCGTCACCAAGGTTGCCGTACGCAGATGCCGCATCACAGATTAGCTCGGGTGTTGCCGCAGGCTCCGCAACCAGCCTCTCAAACGACTTTACTGCCGCTTGCATAGAGACAACTGCCTCTGGAGTCCGTTCAATTCCCTTCAGAACTTCACTGCGGGACTGCTGCACTGAAGCCATCGCGCGTAGTGCATCGTGGTCAGGAAGTTTCGATGTTGCGAGAGGTGTTGCAATCGCTAGTGCCTTATCCAGACTGATAAGTGCGCCCGACGAATCGCCCAGGTTTTGGTCGTAAGGATTTCCCTGTATGTTTCCGAGCCGAGTATACGCATTCACCAGGTCTAACTGCGTCTGTCGATCTCCGGCAGCATCCTTTGACGCTCGATCCAGATGCTCAAGAACACGCGTAACGAGCAGGTGTTGTGCACCGGTGGAACCGGGAAGATCTTTGATAGCTTCGTCGAACTCTGACAGGAGGCTGTCGCTCAGTTGACGAAGATCGTCGGCTCGCGCCTCGGCCTTGCGGCGCTCCATATTTGCCTTTCTTGACTGCCACAGCACGCCTACGATCCCGAGTGTCAGGCTGGCCATCACCAGCGCTCCAGCCAGCAAAGCAACCTTGTGCCTTCGCACTAATTTACTTGCGCGATAGCGAAACGTTCCCTGGCGCGCAGTTACGACCCGTCCGTCAAGATAGGCCTGCACATCACCCTCAAGCTGTGCGGCGGTGAGGTAGCGCTCCTCGGGAGCTTTGCGGAGAGCCTTGAGGATAATGGCTTCGAGGTCAACATCAAGACGTTTGCCCGAGGAGAGAAATGGCTTTCGAGGGCTTTGCTCGCAAATGACGGCGATCATTTCGCCGGTTGTAAATTCCTTCAGTTCGTAAGGAAGGACGCCGGCAAGAAGGAGGTAGAGCAGCACGCCCAATGCATAGGTGTCGGATGCGGTAGTGATCGGATTGCCCAGAACCTGTTCCGGACTGGCGTATTGGGGCGTGAACGATTGAAATCCCTGACGAGTGAATTCACTGCCCAGTCCGTTGGCCGACGGAGACAGCAGTTTTGCGGTGCCAAAATCCAGCAGGCGAGGCATCCCATCTTTCATTACCAGGATGTTGTCCGGTTTCAAGTCGCGATGTACCACCAGATTTTGATGGGCGTACTGCACTGCCTCGCAGACACTCTTGAAAAGGGAAAGGCGTGCGGGAACGGAAAGAAGACTGTTCTCGCAAAAGCGATGAATAGGCACTCCATCGACGTATTCCATGACGAGGAACGGCTCTCCGTCGCTGGTCACGCCGCCGTCGAGAAGCTTGGCAATCAGGGGGTGGTTCAGTCCGGCGAGGATTTGACGCTCCTGTCGGAAGCGCTCCCGGAAAAGATCTGTGGCCAGCGGTAAGTCAATCAATTTGATCGCGACCTGTTGTTCAAAATTTCCATCAGCGCGGTGTGCCAAATAGACGGCACCCATGCCGCCGCGACCGATCAGTTTGTCAATCTCATAGGCTCCGACGTGTTTCTTGTGATGCTCGTTATCTGCCTCGATCTTTGACTGCTGAAGGCGAGCCGCGGCAAGCAATTCTTCTGACGCGCATGCATCGAGCAGCGAGGATACCTCGACCATGAGGATGGCGTCTCCTTCGCAACGTTGTGCAATCAGCTTCGGCCGGTCGCCTTCCGGCAACAAGAGGGCCTCATTGAAGATTGATTCGATACGTCGGAGCATCTGGGTCGAAAGGATCATGGTGATCAACCTGATCTGGATGGAATGCACTAAGTACGCGCAAATCGTGGCCAAAATGAATCAGCGATCAGGTGGGGCGGATATCTGGTTGCGGGTGCAGGCGGCGATAAAGCCAGCTCTTGATGAATTTCATGTCGCGATCGACCGTAGCTTTTGAGGTATGCATCAGTGTTGCGGTTTCTTCGGCGGTGCAGCCCAAGAAAAAGCGCAATTCGACAAGCTGCACCTTGTGGGCGTCTACCGCGTTCAGTTCATCCAGCGCGCGGTTAAGTTCGAGCAGGTCGTCGCTGCCAACCGCAACCCATGGCAACTCGTCACTGAGCGGGACATGAATGCTTCCGCCGCCCCGTATCTGCGCCTGGTTGCCGCGTGCATGGTCGATCAGGATCCTTCGCATGACCTTGGCGGCAAAAGTGTAGAAGTGTCGCCGGTCTTCATACGCGACCTTTTTCTGGTTCAACAGCTTCAGGTAGAGTTCGTGGACCAGAGCCGTCGCCTGCAACAGGTCGGGGTTTCTTTCCCGGCGGATATACGCGGCCGCGACTTGCCGCAGGTGCGGGTACACCAGCGGCATGAGTTGCTCGAAGACAGAGTCTTCGCCGCCTTGCCACTTCGCCAGAAGCAGGGTGATCTCTCCAGTTTCCGGTTGCAAACGGACTCCGTGATTGGAAAATCTTGGGATTCTTGACTATCAGCTTACTCCCAGGGCGAGGATTCCACACGGGCATCCGCGGGGTTGCAGCCAAGAAATAAATTGCGCAGAAAATAGTTGAGTCATTCCGTTTGGGGTTTGCGCCTCCTCTAGTGAACAGCCAAGGACAAGAGGGGGAAGGCAGATGATTCGCAAGACCATCTTTCGGGAGTACTGCTGTCGGAAATCACTGTCGATTCAAAGGAATTCAACCAGTTCCGTCGCGCGGCGCTTTAGTTTACCCGCATTGGCCCTGACTCTTCTTGCCGGGATTCTGATGGCTGGTGCCGCCCCCCTGGAAGCCCAGACGACGGCGACGGTTACACCGATTAACTACGCCCAGCAAAGCAACGGCATGTTGCAGGCCGGCGACGGCAACTTCTACGCACCCTCGCTTCCCATATTGGTGACGTGTATTAACGACTCGGCCCATCTCTGCTCGTACATCTTCCAGATGACCAAGGCGGGTGCGACTTCGATCTTCTTTCCTTTCGACCAGATTTCGACGAGTGACGCTTTGAAAAACACATACGGGATAGAGCCGTCGGCCCTCATCGTCGGCATGGACGGAAATCTCTATGGCACGTGCCTGGCGGGCGGTCCGGGAACTTTAGGAACGATCTTCAAGATTGATATAAAGACGAAACAGCCAACCGTTCTCAAGAGCTTTGGCAGCACTGGATCCGTCATTGATCTTGGCTATCAACCGAGTTCCCTGATCCAGGCGCCGGATGGCAGTTTCTACTTCACCAATGGACTCGGTATTTATCAACTCACAGTTGACCCAACGACCGGCACCGGCACCGTCTCCATGCTTCACACATTCGCGTTCACAAACCAACTTGCAACGGAGGGTACCAATTCGACGTCGCTGATACAGGGCAGTGACGGAGATCTTTATCTGACTATGAGGACGGCCCCGCAAACCGTGATGGGAGGCGGAGCAGCAGGCGCAATCGCCAGGTTTGATCCTCGAACCGGGGTGTTTACCCCCATCTTTAGTTTTGCCGCCGATGGTAGCCAGGGAGACCAGCCGATGGGGCCGCTCACGGAAGGTCCCGATGGAGGATTTTACGGAGTCACTCTCTTTTCGGCGAATGCAGCGACCAGTCCCGGCGTGGGGTTCGAAGTAACCGGCGGCGGGTTCTCTCTGCTGCATCCGTTTACTGAACGCGTGGGCAACTACGACGGTGTCCTGACTCTCGGCAGCGACGGCAATTTCTATGGAGCGACACTGCTAGGGGGCGACAACTCAGGCACCAATTGCATGACAGCGCCCAATGTGACTGGTTGCGGCACGATTTACCAGATGACGCCCGCTGGCGCGTTTACGACACTGCATCAATTTGAAGGTGGCGTTCCCGATCTCACCAACCTGCCGCTGCCTCCGCCGGTTGACGGAGCAAGCCCGACATCCCCGCTGGTACAGAGTGACGATGGATCTTTTTATGGAACGCAGGCCGGCAACCCAACCAGCATCCCGATCGTCTATCAGTTCTCCCTCACGCCGGCGGTTCAACCACCGATCCAGCTCACATTCAATCCGGCGAAGGTGATCCCCGGAAATCCCACAACGCTGACGTGGCAAGTTCTCAATGCATACTCGCTGACAGCACAGCAATGCGGTGCGTCGATTGTGGGCAGTCCCGCTGGTGCTGCGGGCGCCGGAGAATGGACCGGCAAACAAACGGGCACAATGGTCAACAGTGTCTACACCGGAACCGCCACCATCACCCCGACCGCGAACGGACTGTTTAAATTTGCTCTAACCTGCGGTGGCAACGAAAGCGGCTTTGCCACACTTTCGGCGAAAGACGACTCGCTGATGCAGATTGTTGTGCCGGCCCCCGATCAGCTGACAGGAACGGTGAAGAATCCTTTCAACCTCACGATGAGCGCCATTGGCGGCAAGTCTCAGTATTTTTGGAATGTTCCTGAACCTCTGCCGGAAGGAATCACATTCGACCAAAATACGGGCACATTTGGCGGAACGCCCCTGCAGCACGGCTCTTTCCCGCTAACCGTTGAAGTGAAGGACTCCTCCCCCAATCCCCTGGAGCAGTCGCTCTCAATCACTCTCAGCATCTCCAGCGGTCTTGTGCTTCATCAGAATCTGTTGAACCCCACTAAAGGAGTGGCCTATTTGCAATCGTTGGCGCCTGACACTCAAGGAGGTATCACACCCTATACGTGGCAGGTCACTGCAGGAAGCCTCCCCACTGGACTGCAGCTCGATTCGACTACTGGCATGATCAAAGGAACGCCTACCGCAGTCGGTCCATTCTCCTTCACGATTACAGTGACCGATTTCGAAACGAACCCCGATACCTTTCAAGCGGTGTTCAATCTTGTTGTAGCGGGGCCGCTCCAGGTCATAACCCCATTTCCTCTGCCTGAGGCATCGGTCGGCGTTCCCTACAAATTCAGCCTGGAGGCTGGCGGTGGAACGCAGCCGTACACTTTTAGCTTGGGAGCCAACTCCGCTGGCAGCGTTCCTCCCGGGATGATCCTTTTACCCGACGGAACATTTACCGGAACGCCCATCCAGTTTTCTACCGCGGCGAACGGGTTCAACAGCTTCAATGTGACGGTCAGCGACTCTTCCAATCCCGTTCAGACCGCGCCGGCAACCGTATCAATTGCAGTCAAGAAAACACTGCAGCTGCTGACCGGCAGCTTGCCAGATGGCACGGTTGGTGTTGTGACGGATGTGCCGCTCGAAGCAACTGGAGGAGTGCCGCCATATATCTGGACCGCCACGGCAACGCCGAATCCGAACATCGGAATCCGGATTGTCAATGGCAACGTGCTCGAATACGACCCGACCGTTGCAATGGTGAACGTCATTACGTTGACGGTGACAGATTCAGAAACAACGCCCGATTCGAAATCCACAAATCTAGACCTGACGACTCTTCCGGCCCCATTGGCGACTACGACGACACTCGCTGCTTCAAACACTGCAGCAGGAACGGGCGAGAGCGTGACCCTCACCGCAACCGTGACCCCATTGTCGGGTGCCACGCCGACTGGCCAGGTGATCTTCACAAATGGAACCACTAACTTCGGCACTGTACCTCTGGACGCGACTGGAAAAGCCGTTCTGCAGACTTCGTTCGCCTCGACAGGCGTCTACAGCATTACCGCCGCATACAGTGGCAACGGCGTGGACGCGGCGAGCGTGTCGACTCCGTTGACGGAAACCGTCGTTACGCCGGGTATTACTGCAGCCGTGAACCCTGTCAGCCTCACGATCAAGCCCGGCAGTTCCGGCCAGCTTGTCATCACGATTACCCCGACCGGCGGCTACACCGGCTCCATCACTTTCTCCTGCGGAACCTTGCCGAAACACGTTTCCTGTACGTTCGCGCCGCCCAGTCTGACCATCGACGGTACCGGATCGTTTACCGATACTCTTACCGTTAGTACCGCCGCACCCTTAACAGCCACGCTCATCCGGCCGGGCGTCGATCAGGGCTCCGCCGGCCTGTTCGCTGCCACATTCCTCTGGTTGCCGGGCTTATTGGCCGCGCTCTTCGGGCTGCTTCGCCGCAAGGGAAAATGTGCTCCGGAACGCGCTAGCGGTTTCTGGATCATTGCACTGTTGTTCGTAGTGGGCGCTGCCGCACTGAGTAGTTGCGGTGGATCCCTTGGTTTCGCCAAGCCCGGCACCTACACGATTCCAGTCACGATCTCTGCGGCAGGAGGAACCTCGCAGAGTATCAATGCGACAGTAATTGTCCAATAGACCGTCGACTGTTTCAGTTTGAGATGCTTGATGGAAACTTCTTCAAAACGAAAAGAAGAATCGCTTCACCTCAATTAACCAATGCAACTGGAGGTTCCGATGTCGATGTCGAGAAAGCTAATGATGCTGTCTGTGATTGCAATGCTCTTCGAAGTTCCGGTTCGATCGCAAACTCCTTCCGGGCAGTCTGAGTCGCCCCAACTCGCGCAGGCCCGCGCCGCTTGTGCCTCTGACGTGCAGAAGCTTTGTGCTGGAGTACCTTCAGGCGGAGGCAAAATCGTTGCCTGCCTCAAGCAGCATAAAGACCAGGTTTCCGACGACTGCAAGCGCGCAGTCCTCACTGCGATGGGGCAGCCGGCCGCTGCTGCTGTACCCTCGACCGATTCCGCTCCCATATCTCCAACTCCTGCCTCCGGAGCTTCTCCAGCCAAGCATCGCAACGACATTCCCACGACATCAACGCCCGTGCCTCCAGCCAATCAACCTGCCTCTCATTCTTCCAAACCAGGATCGGGCTCTGGCTATGTTTTGATGAAGCAGGTCAAAATCATAGACCAGGGTTTGGGTCAGGGAAAACCTGCCTACGACCTCATGATCCCCACGACATGGGACTTCAAGGGCTGGGTGAATGTTGGCGTTGCCGAGGGCGGATGCTTCGGCGATTGGTTCTCGGTTGTTGGAGATGCGCAGAGTCCCGACAAAACCATCGAACTGCAGATTCTCCCTCAGTTCACCTGGCAGTACGTCGACGATCCGGCCGGACAGAGTCAGATGCAGACGCAAAACCAGGCCGATGTGAAGTTCGGCATGAAGGCATGCCCGGTCCGAGCGCCCATCCGGGCCGAGGAGTTTTTGCGCAAGGACCTCGTCGCGAAATGCACTAAGATTTGCAAAAATGCAACAGTCGTATCGGCTGAGCCATATCTGGAACTTGAGGAAACCGTCCGTCACCAGCTAGGCCTTCCTCCTGCGTCTGCCGGAGGCAACTCGGATAACACACGCATCGACGCCGCTCGTGTCCGTATCGCTTTCGATAACGACAAAGGGCAACCAGCCGAGGGATGGATAGCAGCAGCCATCGTCGTGCACACGATTCCGTCCGGTGGCCGTGGCACAGCTTACGATTGGCACGCCGTCAATGTTTTGTTTTTCTATACTCCCAAAGGCCAGCTTGATGCCAATGACAAGCTGTTTAAGATGATTGCGAGCACTATTCGCCCCGAGCCGGAATGGCAAAGATGGAGCAATGGGATTGTTGCCTCGCTGTACCAGAAGAAACAAGAAGAGCTGGCGAAGCAGTCGGCAATGATCGCCGCCTTTCGGCAGCACGTTGCCGATGTCATCAACGGCGTCACGGCAAATCAGATGGCCGGCGCCAACCAGGCATTCCTTGGCCAAGATCAGAACATTCGCGGCGTGCAAACCTTCCGTGACCCGTCCACCGGCGCTAATTACGAACTCAGCAATTTGTACGATCACGCGTGGCTTAACGGACAGAATGAGTACGTCATGAGCGACAACCCAAACTTCAATCCCAACGGCAATCTCGATGGCAACTGGACTCAGTTAGATACAGTACGACCGCAGCCCTGAATTGAGCTGCTACTAGCAAGAGTTTCGCGAGCCGGCTCGGCGTGATTGACCGATTTCGACGAGAGATTTTGCCTCTCGAGAGCGAGAATCAGTTGCGCGACAAAGCCGGGAAATCTAAGAGCCACTGGATATTGGCTGCCCTCCAAGAAACGCCACTTTGTCGTATAACGGGCTATTCGTGCGCTTTCAGACCCCTATTCCTTTGCGGGGCGCACTCAGACTGAGATCTGGGAACAACTGTGCGACAATCCGAAAATCTGGTGCGATTGCGGGCAGATTGTGTAATCTTTGCTCACGGAGTCAGAGGTTCGCGTCGAGCGCTGGCCCTCCTTTCTACCGCTCGGGAACGGGAAATCGTCTGAGCTAACGGTCTACTATTGCCAACGCTGGAGGCGTATGAGCTCTTCCCCATACAAGTCCTCGTTCGAGAAGAAGAGATCGCTTGTCCCTCTCGTGATCGTGTGCGTCTTGCTTGCCGGTTGTCATTCTGGGAGCGCACCTTCCAAACCAACCATCCAGTTCACGCGAATCCCCGCCGCGAGTCCTGGAGGTCCAGTACAAATGGATTTCATTGAAGGTCGTGCGAGCGGTGCCAAACCTGGTGAACAGATCGTACTTTATGCACGCAGCGAAATTTGGTGGATCCAGCCTTTTGCTAATCAGCCATTTACGGATATCCAACCCGATTCTACGTGGAGGAACTCAACCCATCTCGGCACCGATTATGCCGCGCTCCTGGTTGAGCCCGGATTTCACCCTCCAACGAAGATTACGACTTTGCCGGCAAAAGGCAATGGCGTTGCGGCGATCGCTACGACGACGGGCAAGTCTGTTGCGCCTATCGCTTCGAAGATCATCCACTTTAGTGGATATGACTGGAAAGTGCGAAACGCGGCGAGCGACCGAGGAGGACAACCCAACTTCTATGATCCCTCGAATGTGTGGACCGATGAGAAAGGCTATCTCCACCTTCGAATGGAGGAGCACGACGGAATATGGACTTGTGCAGAGGTGAGTTTGACTCGCAGTCTGGGCTATGGTTCGTACCTCTTTGTCGTTCAAGGCATCGGTCATTTTGGTCCATCTGCTGCGCTCGACCTGTATACGACTGATGACTTTCGAACCGATAACATTCCTAGTCAACTTGACATCGAATTGAGCCGTTGGGGGATCGCAGACAGCAAGAATGCGCAATATGTTGTCCAACCTTTCTATGTCCCTGAAAACGTCTCTCGATTTCTGGCCCCCACCGGGGTGCTGACCCACCTGTTTCACTGGGAGTCCGGACGCGCTTCCTTCAAGACTTTTCGCGGATCGGTGATTGGCCCCGGGGCGGCACCTGTAAGTCAACACATCTTTACTTCAGGGATTCCAACTCCCGACAAAGAAACGGTACATATGGGTCTCTACAGTTATCGATATGTGAAGAGCTCATCTCAGCAACCCGTTGAGGTTGTGATTGAGAAATTCGAATTCTTACCGTGACAAACTTGAAGAGGCATCGGCTGCGTATGGCACTCATAAATGGAATCGCGCTCTTGTGCCTTGCGAATGCCGCTTTTGGATTAGACCCTAACCGGAAGATCTCACAATACGTTCATGACAGGTGGGGAGAGGACAAAGGATTCATCGGAGGAAGGATCTACGCTATTTGCCAATCGGTCGATGGTTATTTGTGGATAGGAACCGAGAGAGGTTTGGTCCGATTCGACGGGTTCAATTTCACTCTGATTCAACGTCCTCTTCCGGATTCGCCTCCGATAGGTCCCGTGCGCGGCCTCGTTACCGACGCCAGCGGGAACCTCTGGATTCGGCTCGAAGGTCCGCGCATGCTTCTTTATCACGATGGGAAGTTCGAGGATCCAAACGCTCGGATCGATCTTCAGGACATCATCTTTACGGCAGCCGTTTCCGATTACGAGGGACGCGTCATTCTCTCCGGGCTCGGGGACCGGACATTCCGATACGAGAACGGACGCCTGGAGACAATCGTCGGCGCAGAACAAAATCCCGGTAATATCATCTCGCTAGCTGCCACGCGAGACCAAAGTATTTGGCTCGGTACGCAAGATAACGGTCTCTTTCGCCTGAGCGAAAAGCATATTTCAAAAGTTGCCAAAGAGCTCGAGGGCTCAAAGGTCAACGCCCTTCTGCCCGCCGAAAGTGGCGGCGTATGGATTGGAACCGACAAGGGAATCCATTTATGGGAGGGCGGCGTATTAGCCACTCTCAACCTGCCTTCCGAGCTTCAACGGCTCCAGATCCTTGCGTTGGCCAAAGACCGTGGCGCAAACCTCTGGATTGGCACAAATCATGGCATCGTGCGCATCACCCCATCCGGCGCTGTTTCGCTCGACCAGCTCAACCCAAAGCGTGGGTTCGAAGTAACTGCAATTTTTGAGGACCTCGACGGAGATATCTGGTTCGGCGGTTCGCGAGGAGTCGAGCGACTGCAAAATGGAATGTTTACAACCTATTCGACTTCTGAGGGTCTTCCGTCAAGCGGCAATGGCTCAGTCTACGCCGGCCCCACGGGGCGGATCTGGTTTGCGCCGCTCTCCGGTGGCCTCTACTGGCTTAAGGAAGGCCAAGTGGGCCACATAACTGCCAATGGACTGGAACACGAAGTTGTGTATTCCATCGGCGGCGGTGACGGTCAGGTCTGCGTCGGCCGAGAGCACGGCGGCCTCACCGTGCTGAGCGAAAAGCGCGATTCATTTACTGCCCGCACCTATACACAGGCAGATGGTCTTGCGCAGAACAGCGTTTATACAGTGCACCGCGATCGCGATGGAACCATCTGGGCTGGGACTGTGAGCGGCGGCGTGAGCAGATTGATTGGCGGCAGATTTACCAATTATTCGGATTCCAATGGACTCCCATCAAATGCTGTCAATTCGATAGTCGAAGGCTTCGACGGAACAACGTGGTTGGCTACCCCAAGTGGTTTAGTTTCGTTCGCGAATGGACATTGGACGGTTCGCACGGCTCGTGATGGCCTGCCGACGTCGATGGTAAGAACGATCTTCGAAGATTCAAGGCATGTGCTCTGGATCGCTACTTCCGGTGGTCTGGCGTACTTATCCTTAGGAACGATCAAAGTTCCAGCGAAGGTGCCTGAGGCATTGAGGGAACAGATTCTCGGAGCCGCGGAAGACGGGATGGGGTCGCTCTGGTTCACCACTTCAGATCACGTACTTCGTGTGAACCAGGAACGCCTCATAAGCGGTTCGCTCTCTGACTCGGATGTTCAAAGCTATGGAATCGGCGACGGTCTTCAGGAGGTCGAGGGCGTGGGTCGCGATCGCACCGCTGTTGCAGATCCTCAAGGTCGCATCTGGATCTCACTGAAGTCGGGTTTGTCCTTGGCCAATCCGATCGTCACCGCCGAGAATTCGGCTCCAGCGACGGTGCGAATCGAATCTGTCTCCGCTGGTGGACTTCAGCTGAATGCGCAGAATTCCATCAAGATTCCCTCCGGAATTCAGAGCATTACCTTGAACTACGGGAGTACGAACTTATCCGTCCCGGAACGCATACGTTTTCGCTATAAGCTCGATGGTTCCGATCAAGGTTGGAGCGACACCGTGGTGTCGAGGTAGGTGGTCTATAAACACCTGGGCCCTGGCACATATCTTTTTCGCATTGCTGCCTCCAATAGTGTTGGCCTCTGGAACGGCTCAGAGACGACGGTCCCGTTTGTGATCGAACCCGCGCTCTGGCAAACGTGGTTTTTTCGAGTGGCTTGTTTTGCAGGGTGTTGCCTGACGATCTTGGCCATTTACCGCTTGCGAATTCATCAATTGACGAAGCATTTGAATGTTGGTTTCCAGGAACGGCTCGCCGAGCGCACGCGGATTGCGCAGGAACTCCATGACACGCTATTGCAGGGTGTTCTGAGCGCCACTCTTCAGCTTGATGTGGCAGAAGACCAACTCTCAGAGGATTCTCCCGCCAAGCCTCTCTTGAAGCGAGTTCTGCAATTAATGGGCACGGTCACAGAGGAAGGCAGAAATGCACTCCGCGGGCTGCGCACAACGGAAACGGATGACCAAAGTCTGGAGACAGCTTTCTCGCGAATTCGGCAGGAAGTGCCCTTCGACAATAAAACTG
>DASXLY010000073.1:0-1538 GCA_036495975.1 Occallatibacter sp.
TCATGCTCGCCAAAATCCCTCAGCTTCGCGGCATCACTCCCTGGGTCCTGACTGACTTCCGTTCCACCACCCGCAACATCCCCAAACTCCAGGACGGCTACAACCGCAAGGGTCTCTTTTCAGAAGACGGACGGAGGAAACAAGCCTTCTTCATCTTGCAAAGGGCCTACAAAGACAACACCGTAGGCAAGGCTGAATAGGTCGAGTTGAGACTCCCGTCCGCTCGGTATAGAGGGCGAGTGTTTTTCTGCAGCACATCTCAAGATAGCCGAATGCCCGTCTGTGAATCTTCCTGAGAAAGAGGCTGGCCGTTGGGGAGAGGGACTCAAGGCAGAGAAGATGATAGATGCCGTATGGCTCTTATGCCGCATTCGCCATAGCAGCCACAATGTTCATTTAGAGGTTTCGTAAAAACGACAGCAAGCGCTTCGCGGACACTTGCTTGTTCACTTGTACGAGTAGCCGACTTATCGTTCATGTGGACGAATGGAGGCTAGTCTAAGAGGTGAGATGCGCGGCTGATGAGCTTTGGCGGGATCAGTAGGGTGAGAGCTTGGGGGACAACGTCGATTCTGGCTGGCAACGTGCCCAGTACTTCTCCATCCGCCTCGACGTGCGAGGGTTCCGCCGAATGTTCGAGATCGCGGCATTCGACCGCGACGCATTCCACCAATTCAATAGTGGTTGAGTAGGTATGGCGTTTGAACCACACGGCTGCCATGAATCGCAGGTAACGCAGACGGCTGCGCGTTTTGAATGCGATTACTTTTAGATTGTCGTTTTGGATGGCAGCCCCGGGCACCAGATTTCCCACCAAGCCACCGAAGTTGCCGATGCGCACCGCCAGGAGTTGAGAGACTTCCTCCATCCGGGATGTCGGGCTGCCAATCTCCATGAAGGATGCGGCGAAAAGGGGAAATGTGTGCGTGGCCCAAAGACGAAGGACCTCGATCAAATAGTGCGCGTATCCGAACCGCTGTTTCAACCGGGGATCTAGCCGCGAAAAAAAGAAAGCGTCCGTGCCAATTCCAGCCGCGACGACGAAATAGCGAGAGCGCGAGTTGCCTTCTCCGTCGCGATAAACGACACGCCCAACAGAGACCCGCACGGGGACGGCGGCAAGCAATATTTTCGCCGCCTTCTCCGGGGATGCCGGCAGACCAAGGTCCGTAGCTAAGGCATTTGCTGTGCCCATTGGAACTACACCCAGCGCCGCCGATGTTCCGACCACGCTCTGCAGCACCTGATGAACGGTGCCATCGCCGCCACATACAAGAATCGTGTCGCATCCCTCGCGGATGGCCTCCTGCGCCTGTGTTCCGACGCTTTCCGTCGATTCAGTCTGGATCACCCTGACTTCGATAGCCGCATTGTGAAGGACCGCCGCCGCGCGCTTGATGAGCGCTGCTCGCCGTTGTGGATGCTGGCCAGAAACCGGGTTGGAAACCAGAGCAACACGATGCATCCGAGGTAATCCGTGGAGCCCGATCGCGAATCTGGGGGAGGATTCATGCGTATTGTGGCATGTTGTTGGCGAT
>DASXLY010000074.1:0-1551 GCA_036495975.1 Occallatibacter sp.
ATTTGGCTCAGCGAAAGAATGTCGCCAGCCTTTGCTTCGTTTAATGACTTGTATATTACGTTAAATAGATAACGGCATTGTGGAAGGCGAATTCATTGGCTCGTCGCTGTTTCATGTGGGTAGCGCGTCCAGTATGCCGCCCGCGATGAGGTAGACCATCAGCTTCAGGTTGTGCTTGGTTCGATAGCCCTTGGCCTTACGCTTGGCGGCCTGGACGTTGCCGTTGATGGCTTCCAAGAGGCCGTTGGAGAGGTTGCTGCTGATCGATCGCAGGATTTCGTCGGCCTTGGCCATGATGGTGGCCGCGGCCTTTTTCATCGGCAGCAGGTCGCATGTGCTCACCCAGGCGTTCCAGCGAGAAAGATACTTCCGCGCACTCGCCACGCTCGGCATTGTGAAGACATCCTGCAGATTCTGCCGTATCTGCCAAGCCTGCATGGTGTCCAGATTGGCCGCCTCCAGCCTGACGATCGAGGCCTTCTCCTCCTCGTCGAGGTTCTGCAGGTTCTTCAACCAGAGATAGCGCGTGCCCTTGATCCAGTCGTTGTGCTTGGCTTCGCCACGGCGCACCTCGTCCACCGCTTCGTTGACGAGCTTGATCACATGGAACTTGTCGAAGGTGATCTTGGCGTTGGGAAAGTTCGCCTTCACGCCCGCGATGAACGCCGCCCCCATGTCGATCGAGGCGTCGGTGATGTTGGTGCGCTTGCCGCCGTGCGCCTCCAGAAACGCCGCGAAGGCGTCCACCGTCGCGGCGTCCTTGCCTTCCGTGACATAGACCACCTTGCGGCGCGCCATGTCCACGAACAGGCTGATGTAGTCGTGACCCCGGCGCGCCGACGTCTCGTCCGCCGCGATCTGCTCGACCTCGGATAGATCGAGCCTGTCGACGGCCCGCGAGACATAATGATCGAGCACCCGCCAGATCCGCGTGTCGTGCTCCTCGACGATCTCGGCCACATTGGCCACCGGCATCGCCTTGACCATCGAAAGCAGGAAAGCCTCGAACAGCAGCGTGAAGCCCGAGCCCGTTCGCGCCCACGGCGGCGAAACCTGCTTCACCCCGCACTTGTCACAGGAAACCCGCGGGATCGAAGCCTTCAGCACCGTCTTGTGCTGGAAGAAATTCAGATGACGCCACTCCCTCTCCCTGAGGTCGTGGACGCCGCAGCCCTCGGCGCCGCAAGCCGGACAGGCGAACCGGCTGCCCCGCACCAAGCCGATGTGCAGGTCGAGCTGTTTCCGATCGGGGTCAAATTCAGATCGCAACACGACCCACGGGGAACACAGGCCCAGCGCCGCTCCGAATAGCTCAGTGTCTCGCATCCATCCGAACTATGCGATTCGTCGACACCGCAAACCACCAAACCACCGGTTGTGAATCCTACCCACACAAAATAGCGATGAGCCCGATTTTTTCGCCAGGTCCGACAGAAATTCATTTAGATCCTTTATGTGTTTAAGGATTCCGGCGCTTCCGTCGAACGCGCTGCTCCCATATTTCATCTCAATCAAAACAGGTACGCAGCGCGTCGCATCTTTGCGGTCTTT
>DASXLY010000075.1:0-3126 GCA_036495975.1 Occallatibacter sp.
ACCAGAAGGAAAGATCAGCGTTCCTACCTGGAGGGATGAACTTTATCTGGAGTTTCATCGCGGAGTTTTCACTACGCAGGCAGAGCACAAAAAGAACATGCGCGACAGTGAAGAGTGGGTCCTGAATGCCGAGAAATATGCCTCACTCGCGTGGCTGGATGGACAATCCTATCCCGCTGCGGAATTGACTGAAGCATGGAAAAAAGTACTCTTCAACCAATTCTATGACACAGCAGCTGGCTCTGGAGAAGCTGTTGTTTACAAAGATGCGCAACGGGATTACGATCAGGTTCGCTGGGCGACGAATGAAGTCTCAATGAAAGCCCTGAACGCGATTGCCTCTGAGGTCGATACCCGCACCAACAGAGGAGTTCCGGTACTCGTCTTTAATCCGCTGGCATGGGAACGCTCCGAAACGGTCACTGTTGACGTGCAGATGCCAACGGAAGCTAGCGATGCGATAGCGGTCCTGGACCCTCACAATCGCGTTCTACCCAGTCAAGTGCTTTCCTCGGACCAGAGAACACACACCTATCACCTGCTGGTAGACGTAAAAAATGTTCCGTCATTGGGCTATGAGGTCGTCCACGTCGTTCCTGGACGCAAGGCATTCGAAAGCGATCTCAAAGTGAACGGATGGACACTGGAGAATACGGCGCTACGCGTCACAATCGATCCCAAAACCGGCTGTATTACGAGCCTGTATGACAAGGCATCGCAGTTTGAAACTCTGGAGAAGGGTAGTTGCGGCAATGAGCTGATAGCCTTCAAAGACACGCCAAAGCAGTACGATGCCTGGAATATCGATGCCGATTTCGACAAGGTGTTCACGAAGTTGGACAAGGCCGACTCTGTTCAGCTGATCGAAAAAGGCCCGATGCGCGCGGTCGTTCGTGTGACTCGTACCTGGCAGAACTCGAAGTTTGGACAAGATCTCATTCTCTATGAAGGTTCTGATCAAGTGGACGTAGAGAACGATATTGATTGGCATGAGACGCACATTTTGCTCAAAGCTGCATTCACGCTTACGGCATCGAGTAGGGCAGCAACTTACGAGATTCCATACGGAACCATCGACCGCCCTACGACACATGCGAATAGCTGGGAGCAGGCAAAGTTTGAAGTGCCCGCGATGCGTTGGGCAGACCTGAGCGATACCCAGCATGGATTCAGTCTGATCAATGAATCCAAGTATGGCTATGATGCCAAAGACAACGTGCTGCGGCTCTCGCTATTGCGTTCTCCAACATGGCCTGACCCCGATGCGGATCGTGGGCATCACCATTTCGGCTACGCTCTGTATCCCCACGACGGAGACTGGAAGCACGCTCTGACCGTAAGACATGGCTATGATTACAACTACAAGCTGCAAGCGATGCAGGTCGAGGCGCACACAGGAACTCTTCCATTGGAGCATTCCTTTGTGACGGTGAAGCCGGAGAACATCGTCTTAACAGCGCTTAAGAAAACCGAAGACGGTAATGGCTTGCTTTTGCGTATGTACGAATGGGCGGGCAAGGGCAGCGAGGTGCAGATCACTACACCTGCTGGTGCAACTGGCGGGACGGTAACCAGCCTGATGGAAAAACCGGAGGGATCTCCTCTCAACGTTACCGCCGGGAAGACGATTATCGTGCCTATACGTCCTTATGAAATCGAGTCGATTCGTTTGGACTATCCCCATCTGCAAGGTCAAACACGGTTGCAATGAGACCGAGCGCTGGAGGCATTGCGCTTGCGCCGACGCCTCCAGCTTCACACGCTGGATCATGTTCATAGGCCCGAAGCCCTGCGCAGACTCTCCTCTTATCCGGTCGCAAGTCATGGTCGAGTACGGCCCAGAGGAGCTCGGGAGCAAGAACTATATCTGTCCCCAGCGGAGCGTTGAGATCTCCCGCGGCCGCTCTGAGCGCGAGCTTCACGAGTGGGGCATGGTCTTCAGGCTGTACAGTTATTTCGAAACCATGATCAACGACGCGACTTTCGGCGGATACCACAAGTTCGGGACGGAATCCCGTATTCTGCCGGGATTCGAAGAGACCGACGAGACAAAAACTCCCGCACCCCTCAAGAAACCAAATTGACCAATGCGCCTCCTTGCAACGCGCCCACCATCGCGGTAGTCCCAAATAATGGCATCTGCGACGTCAAGGTATTTGCTGATCCCGAGGCTGCGGTCTTGCGTTTCCGGCCCATGCCGGTGCTGCGGTGACTCGTCGGCAGTTTCAAGCCCGTGAGAAGATCGTCCAAACTCAATGACGAATGAGAGTCTGCGAGAAATCCCCTAAAATGGCTTAATGCCCATTCGTAGGGTAGTCATTCTTGCTGTCGCGCAAGGTCTCGCCGAAAAGCTCATGGGGCTTGCACGATCAGAGAGAAAAGGGCGGCGAGGATCCTGTGTTTCATCCGGGTCACTCCTGTCCCCCAGCAGATCGTGACGTATTGATCGTCGTCGTTACTGAACCACTCGACTGCGGAATCTGTAGTCCACCCATAAGCGTGTAGTTCTTGAGAGCGGCAGCGCTCTTCCAAACGTCGCGCAGGGCCATCAGGTACCCGATTCGCAGTTGGAAATACGTGCGTTGCGACACCAGTACCTGGTGATAAGCCTGTGCCATCTCCTGATACTTTGCCAGGTAGAGTTGATAGGCCTTGCTGGCCCGAGGAAGAAGCTCCGTCCTATACCGATCGGCCTCGAAGTGTGCGCTCTCGTAAGACTGGGCGAGGGTTGCCGCCTGCTGTCGCAGCGAGAGTTGTTCTCGCAACACTTCCTGCTGCGCACGCTCGATCTCCACCTTCGCCGCCCCGATGTTGCCCTGGTTGCGATTCCAGAGCGGGATGTTGATGCCGGCGGTGGCGAAGCTCTGCGCTCCTACGGACTTGACCGGATTCGTGCTGACCTGTTCTCCGTTGTACTGTTCGCCGGCGCGTAGCTGAAGATCGGGAACTATCTCCCGTTTTGCGTCCTTCAAGCGCGCCTCGGCGAGGGCGACCCCCTGCTCGGCACGTTTGACCGTTGGGCTATCGGCAACAATCGAATCCACCATCTGTTCGGCATTCAAATCTGGCGTCTTCTCGAGATCACCATTGAGCGGAGACACAGGCAAATCCGCTCTGCCTCCGGTT
>DASXLY010000076.1:0-4210 GCA_036495975.1 Occallatibacter sp.
AACCCCAACCGGCACCGAGCTTTGCATCAAGACAGCTCATCCAGAGTGCGAATACAAACTCGGTGGAGAGCAGCATGCGCCGCAACGACAACCAAGAACAAAAGCAAAAAACGCTATGAAGAAAAGAACAGGACCAAAACCTTGACATCAGTGACCTGCTCATACAAAGTCGGCCAGTGAGGTGGAATCTACGACTATCCCGGCGGATCCGGTTCGAGCCCGATCCGATCGTTCACCGCGTTGCGGAACCGCTGTTTGCATCCGAGGTATCGCTCAGTCGTTTGCACGGATACGTGTCCCAATAGGAACTGGATTTGTTCCAGCTCACCACCCGCTTGATGACAGAGACGGGCACAGGTCCGACGCAGGTCATGGGGCGCGAGATCGGGAATCTCACAGATCTTTGCTTTCTCCTTGACCACGCCCCAAATCACCTTGGGACTGAAACCGGCACCCCAGACTCGGCCAGCTTTGTTGATGGACCGAAGCAGAATGCCGTCCGCAATCCCTGAGGCCGCCGTCCATGCATCGATCCCAGCTTTAACCCAGTCTGGAACCGGGATGGTACGTATATGTCCGCCCTTGCCAATAAGGTCGGCAATCACCCAGTGCTCCTCCCTTTGCTGGATATCTTCAACTCTCAACGTCGTCAGTTCGGCTCGTCGCAGGCCGCAGCCCAGGAGGATGGCCAGTGTAGCGTAGTCTCGCTTTCCGCGAAGGCCGCCAACATCTACAGTCCGCAGAAGGCGCTTACCCTGCTCCCCGGAAAGCCAATTGCCAACCGGTATACCCAACCGTTTGGCACCCTTCACGCGGCGAATACCAGCCGCCAGATCGGCGCTCAGGAGCCCGCAATCCGCTGCCTCGTACGCCAGCCTCCGGACTGCCGCAAGCCGCAAGTTGATCGTTGTAGATGCATAACGCTGCTGTTCGAGTGAGATCCGGTACCGAGTGACTACGGTCTTATTGAAGGCAAGCCTCGGTTCCGAACAGTACCACTCGATGAATTCTCTGATCGCGTGATCGTAGGTCCGCTGAGAACTTGGTGAAGTCAGGCTGTTCAGAACGGCGGATTTCGACTGCTCAAGATCAGGAAGCTTAAGGACGGACTTGGGCGTTCGTTTACGCCTAATTTTGCTCTTTGCCATTTAAGACGGCCTCCAATCGCCGTGACAAATAGCATGAGCCAGCCCTCAATCTCGTACCCTAGGGCGTTTCTCGCTACTAATTACAGAACGGCACTCAATTGGGTTTCCAATGAGTGATTTGCCCTAAAATTATGCTTCGAACAACTCCTCATTTGTTCTTCCAGTGACAGTGATCGCTGCGCACTCTTCCAGGTTTACCCCGACTCGGCCACCCATTCGAATGACTTCAAATTGGCATGCTCAGGACAGCTTGTCGAAGAAGAGATAAATAGCGGCAATCCGGCCGTCCCGGGCGATGATGAAATCCGTTCCGGCGTATGCTGGCGCTTCGCCAAGGCGGCCCGACACCCATGGGACACGCCCGCCATCGCCCGCTTCCTCCGGCTCGGCAATGGGTTGATAGGTAAAGTCAGGATGAGTAGCCTTGATAACCCCGGCGATGCGATCGATCTCGTCGCGGCCACGATAAACACCCTTGTTGGGGCCGTAGAACACGACATCTTCGATGTAGAGTTCATCGATTGCGGCGCGTCTGCGTGCCGGATCGTTTTCACCAAAAACATCCCGAAGGTTCCGCAGCAGCAAGGTTGAAATGCTGTATGACATGTTGTCTCCTTGTTCGATAATTGAAGCGATCTGCACCTTCAGCCGTCTTGCTCCATCAGCGCGGCGGCGCGCTTGCCAATCTTTTTCAATGCCTGTTCGAAAACGCGAAGTTCTTCAGGGCTGAGCTCCGAAAACACTTTTCTCATGTCTGCAATGTGTTTTCTAAACACCGGAACGATGAGAGCCTTGCCGCGCGATGTGAGTGCGACGATTCGAACGCGCCGGTCCTCTGTGCTTTCGATTCGGCTGACCAGGCCTTTCTCTACAAGACGATCCACTGCGACACTGATCGAACCTGGAGTCAGATCGACAATCGGTCCAATCGTATTGACCGGCAAAGGTCCCTTATGGTGCAGGACTTCGAGCACCCGGAAGTCCGAACTGCCGAGCCCGGTCTGTTCGATGCCAGCAGCTGCGTAGCGCGTCAGCGAACGCATCGCCTTGATCATCACAAGCCAGACGTGTACGGAATTCTCAATCTCCTGAGCCATAAAACTGAATCTCGCGAATCAGGACTACATCTGATCTATTGATATCAATAGTATTGACGTCAAACATAGGATGTCAATCGAATCGGGTAAGTCAAACGGAGAGTTCGACATGAACGTTAATAGATATGCACTTTCCGCCTCGGACGCCGCCGTCGTTGCGGAGATGCGAGCCGCGAGCGCTGAACATAAAAGCGATTTGTTCGGCCCTGAAGCCCGGAGCAATTCCGACGCCGAGCTTGCAGCGGCACCGCCAGCCCCACAAGAGATTAGCTACCAGCACGGCACAGTGTCGGGTGTTCCCGGCTGGTGGGTCCGGCCTGTCAATGCTACCCCCGGTGCGCGCCTGCTCTACTTGCATGGTGGCGGATTTGTCCTTGGTTCGGCAACGGCGACGCGGCATTTTGCCGCCCATCTCGCTTTGCGCATCCGGGCGGAAGCTTTTGTACCGGACTATCGCCTGGCGCCCGAAAACCCGTTCCCGGCGGCCGCCGAGGACGCGGTGAAGGTCTATGATGCTTTGTCCGCAACCGCAGAGAAGATTGTGGTGTCGGGAGACTCGGCTGGTGGTGGCCTAGCACTCGCGTTGTTGGGGACCCTCGCCGGTCGAGACGAGAAACAACGCCAGCCCGTGGGCGTGGCTGTGTTCTCTCCCTGGGCCGACCTGGCGTTGACCGGGGACAGTTATATCTCGAGGGCGGAGGCCGACCCTTTCGTCAGCAAGGCCACGCTTAAGCATTTCGCGGATCAGTATCTGAAGGGTACCGATCCCACCAACCCGGCCGCATCGCCTCTCTACGGGCTCACTCCGCGTACCTCTATTCCGGTCCGCATCGACGTCGGCAACCACGAGATACTGTTCGACGACTCCGTCCGTTATGCCGAGAAGCTCACCAGGGCTGGCCTCAGCGTCTCGCTCAATATTTGGGACGGGATGGGGCACGGCTTCCAGGCGGCAATCGGCGTGCTGGGAAATTCCGCCACCGCGATCGAGGACGTCGGTGCCTTTCTTCAGAGCTGCCTACTATTCCGTGTCTAACAATAGCCGGACAGATGCTCGTTACCACGCTTCAAAACAACTCCCGCTTTGATGGAAGAGTTTCGCGGATCCAATGCCGCTTACGAGTGATTCAAGCGCGGGCGAATGAATCGAAAGGAGCTAACCCAATGAAAATAGTGTCCATTACCGCAAGGTATCTGCTGGGACTGATGTTTCTGATCTTTGGCTTGAACGGGTTTCTCAACTTCATCCATCAGCCACCACCAACGAATCCACTGGCGATTCAATTCTTTGTCGCTATTACAGCCTCACATTTCGCCACATTCTTTTTCGCGATTCAGGTGCTTGGCGGGCTGTTATTGCTCTTGGGTTACTTCGTGCCACTGGCACTCACGCTCTTGGCAGCGGAGCTATACAACATCCTCGCCTTTCATCTCACGTTTGCGCCGGCGACGATCGCCCCGGCACTGGTAGGGTGCATACTGTGGCTCTTGGTCTTTCGCGAACATGCCGGAAGCTTCAAGGGGATTCTCAAGGCGAAACACGCGGCCGAAAACCGTTCCTGAAGCCGCTGAAGAATTGAGTAAACGAGATGGCGCCCCCAGATGGCGTCTTCAACAGATGTCGTGCTCCCTGGAAGGATTGCACACCTGGATTGACGCCAAATCGCCAATTCACTCATCGACACTGAATTAGTATCGGGAAGTCGGCTCTGCACCAGCGATCCAGAATTCCTGCGGAGATTCCCGAAACCCTGTTACATGCGCGTTTTTCGTTACTTGTTCTTTGCGCTCGAATAAGTAAGCTAAAGTGGTTGTGTGCGCCGTGAATCGGTTCGCATCACGCCGCCAGTGAGTGAAGCATGAAGCCTGAGATCATACGCGTCGAGCCGCTGTCTACCTATCTTGAAAGATGGAAGGCACCCACGTCTGCTGTTGTCCGTCATCGCGACACCATATATGTCTCTG
>DASXLY010000077.1:0-6295 GCA_036495975.1 Occallatibacter sp.
TGTCTCAAACGAAGCGTCTCCTGGGATGCAAATCTGGTCCAGGGGACGAGCACAGTTTTGGATCGATGTGTAGGGCATGTGCAGATGTGTCACACGACTGCTAAACGCGAACATAGTCCCGTGGGCAAACGGATAGTGCAAAACGGCGATAAGTTGGACCGGCGGTCCCCCTCGGGGGTAACTCGCGCTACATACCCGGTGGGTGGCGTTCACCCGATGAGGTGATTTAGCACAAACGCGGTGACGTGAAACGCTCTCTCCATCATGCGAATGAATCTCAGTGCCCATCCGCGAAGTGGCGAAGAAGCCAAACAGTCGAATCAAGCACTTTGGCGCGTGGCCCGTGATTCGCGGTTCCAATCATTTATCACGGAGTGATTTAACTGCCGAATCAGAACGAGAATTTGGCCGCAAGCTGTATACCGCGTGGTGCGCCGCCTCCCAGAAAGGGGTTGCCAAGGCCGACGTCACCGGTGGCAGTGATGGCATAGTTCCCTTGGCTTACCTCTCTGGAACCGGCTTGCGTGAAGCCGTTCTGTGCTGCGTCAGCAATGAAGTTGGGCAGAAAGGGGCTGGAGAAGTTGGGGTGATTGACGATGTTGAAGAACTCCGCGCGTAACTCAAGGGCGAAGCGATCACCGAAGTGGGTGTTCTTGTAGAGCGCCAGATCCCAGTTCTTGTAGGGAAGCCCGCGGAGCGCGTCCCGTCCGAGCGATCCAAAGTGACGGGAGCCCGGTAGGCAATCCTGAGCCGTGCCTGTGGCCCCGTTCGCGAGTGCGTACGGCGTGAGCGCACAGGGGACGGCGAAGGAAGTTAGATCGAGAAATGTCGTCGGGTTCTTCGAGTATTTGGGTGAGCCGATGAGGTCGGGGCGATCGAAGCCCTCACCACTGCCGCTGAAGTCATCTTCAAAGTTGTAGTTCAGGTTGAAGGGCTGTCCGTCTTGAAGCGTCACAGTGCTGTCCACGCCCCAACCACTGCTCAGAAGAGGAAAGCTTCCTTTGTGATTGGGAAATTGATAGCCGAAGATCCAAGTAAAGCGGTTGCGAACGTCGAAGTTTGAATTAGCGTACTCAAGGCCTGACCGCGTGCTGTCATTGGGCTGAGAGGCATTGGGCACGAAGTCTTCGCTGTCGCTGGCAGTGTCCAATGAATGTGACCAGGAGTAATTCACTATGCTGGTAATGCCGCGGAGGTCGTTTATACGCAGGCTGGCCTGGAGAGCGTTGTAGCTGGATTTGGCCGATGCCTCTTCCTGGTTGATATAGAAGGCGCCATAGGGATTGTTGCCATACGTCCTGCTGGCAGAGTTGTAGGTTGGGATGCAGCCCGGGCCGCCGTTGGGATAGCAGGGCAGGGTGGCCATGGTTGTGGGGTCGGTGTAGGTATTCGACTGCGCAAAGGCGATATCCGTAGCCGTGATGGTGGCTTGATTCGGCTGGTTGATATCCCGGAAGCGAAGCAGATGACGCCCGACCGAGCCGACGTAGCCGACCTGCAGGAGAGCGCGCGGCGAGAGCTGCTGCTGAAGGTTCAGGTTGTAGTTCATCATGTAGGGTGTGGGAATGTGCCGGTCTACGGAGAAGATGTCTCCCGCAGCGGTGGTGGACGGTGCATTGAAGATAGGCTGACCAGCCTGCAGCGGGCCGCCGACAGCGGATACGGAGAAGATAGGTGCGGGACCCACGGGATTGTAGGCAGGTCCTGGATCGAAGGAGCTGTTGTATGGCAGGTGGGAGAGGAAGACGTCCTGCGAAAAGGAATCGAAGAAGAGACCGAAGCCGCCGCGAATGACGGTCTGGCCTTTGCCCCGGGGGTCCCACGAGGCGCTGGCACGGGGCGCGAAGTTCTTGTAGTTCGGCTCGTACAGATGATCGAGCCCCGGCTGACCGACCTGCGTGAGGGTAAGCGTCGCGCCGACGGGATCGAGCGACGTCACATTGCTGAGCAGATTGTTCTTCTCATGGAAGATGCCGAAGTAATCCCAGCGCAGGCCGTAGTTGAGCGTGAGGTGGGGCAGGACGCGATAGCTGTCCTGGAGATAGACGCCGTGGCTGTTCTGATAGCTGTGACGGCGCGAGTCGCCGAGAGACTGGCTGCCTGAAGCGACGTTGCCGGCCAGAAAGTCGTCAAGAGAAGCGAAATTCAGTCTGCCCCGGAAGTTCGTGCCGAGAAATTGTGTGATGCTGGTCCGCCGGTACTCATAGCCGAACTTGATGGAGTGTTTGCCGAACGTCCAGGAGTAGTTGTCCAGGGCCTGCCAGTTGGTGTCATAGCGCTGGCGAGGATCGGACTTGCTGGCGCCGAGCGACGCGTAGCCGCCGTTGACGGCGATGAAAGGAAGGCCCTGATCGGCAAAACCAGTGCCTGTTCCAAGGCCGATAGAACTGGGCTGGAAACTGCGGTCCTCCGGGAAAAAGCCTTCTGCGAAACGGTTCCACCCCATGCGCAATTCGTTTACTTTCGTTGGACTGAGAACGGAGACGTAGGAAAGAGACACGAGCTGGACGCGGGTTGGCGTGAAGGTGTTGAAACCGGGGAGCACATCGCCGCCGGAGAGGGCAAGAGGGAAGCTCTGCGTGCTATCGCCGTAAAAGTAACGGCCGGTGAGGAGGTTCCCAGAGTTGAAGTTGTGATCTATCTTCGCGATCAGGCTGGTGATGTTGTTGCTCGACGGCGCGATCACGGCCGCGTTGGGGCAGGAGGTGGCTCCGGCAATGTTCGGAACGGGCCATGGATTCCGTTTCAGCAACGAGATGATGACCGGATTCGTGGCAGTTGCCAAGACGGCAGGATCGGGTACGCAGGCCTGGCTGACGGTGCCAACGCTCTCCCGCTGGCCTTCGTAGTCGAAAAAGAAGAATGTCTTGTCGCGAACGACTGGACCACCGATGGATGCGCCAAACTGATTGTTGTGGAAGGGCGCCTGCGACTGGCCAGCGGGATTGAAGTAGTTGCGAGCGTCGAAGGCGTTATTGCGGAAGTACTCAGCGCCCGTTCCGTGGAAGGCATTGGTGCCGCTTTTGGTGACGATATTGATGATGCCGCCCGCACTGCGGCCGTATTCAGGCTCAAAGTTCGAGAGGACGCTGAGCTCAGAGACGGCGTCGATCGGCAGGATAGTGGCAGGAGCGCCAAAGACGCCCGGCTCGTTGACCGCAGGATCGTTGCGAAAGCCATCGTTCATGTCCGTGCCGTCCAACAGGAAATTATTGGAGCGGCCGCGGGCGCCGTTGACGGAGAAAGGGCCAAAAGAGCCGGGTGAATCGCTGATCTGATCGGGGGAGCCGGTCACCCCCGGAGTGAGATAGATAAGTTTGGTGTAGTCGCGGCCATTGACGGGAAGATTCTTGATGTCGCTGTTAGTGAGGGTGGCGCCTAGCGTGTTCGACGTTGTCTCTACCTGCAAAGGCTCGGCGGTCACGGTCACAGATTGGCTTAGGTCTCCAGCCTGCAGCACGACGCTGACCGTCGCCTGTCCACCGACGGTGATGTTGACCCCCTCCGTGAGGAAAGCGTTGAAGCCCGGATGGTTGACCTTCACGCTGTAGCGGCCACTGGGAAGCTCAGGGGCGGTAAAGTCTCCTTCCGCATTGGTCTGTACCGTACGCGCGATGCCAGTATCCATGTTGGTGACGATGACGTCGGCACCGGGCACGACCGCGCCCTTTGAGTCGGAGACCGTACCCAACAGCGTCCCGCGGAAGGTCTGCGCCTTCAGCGTTGTTGCAGAGAGGATAAGACCAAAGATGAGAACGATGGATAGAAATGAACGCATGCACTGGCTCCCCATGAGCCTTGCTGGCCTCTGTCTGCTCAACAGTGCTGTTGTGCAGAGTAAATGTGACAATTGCCGGAGACACATTCTGATAATGCGTGAGTGGTGAACCCTGGACAGCGGGCCTAGCAGTCATAAACTGCGGTTCCGCTGCAGCAAAGCCGCATTTGTACAAGTCAGCATATCCCTTGGGGTCAAAGAGTCTCCTGTCAGGTAGGTGTACTTTAGCGCCGCGATTCTACCGCAGCCCCGACAGAAGTCGCTAGGCCGAATTTGGCGGCCCGGGCCAAGGTGAGGTCCTAAACGATCATCCTGTGCCTGGTAAAGAGGCGAATTGATCGTGGAGAGAAGCGCAGCGCGGCCGAATCACTTTGGTTGAACATCAAATCGGTGGTCCAGCACTGATAAATCGGCGAGTCCAGCGGAGCGCCATTCCGGAGCCGGCTCAGGTTTTGCGCATACTCTTTGGACTCATAACTTATTAGAGGATTGCTTTGGAGGAAGTAGGTGTGGCTCTTGTGCGCACTGCCAAGTGGCTGCTGTGGCCGAGAGGCCCAGCTTCTTGAGCAGCGAGCGCAACTGATCCTGTTCTCGCAGCAAAAGCACAGACGTCACCGCTTCCTTCAATGTTTCAGTCGCATCCTCTTTTGTATAAGTTACTTAAAAAATTAGAGGTTCAGTCGCATCGTCTTTTGTTCATGACGAACACTCCTGATTTGCACAAATCTCCTCGGCAAACGGCCTTGGTTGTGGCCAATGCTATTGATCCACGCAAATCAATGTCGTCGCGCGATCAGAGAGACACAACCTAAAATCACATCGCTATTAACTGGCGCGGGTTTCGCACTATCGTCCTCTTCACACCGAATTGGGTTCGTCCAGATAGGTCCTGTCTCTGGCAAAGATGATCGCTCTCCTCCAATTCCCAAACGCTCTTCCCTACCAAAGGAGGGCTGATGGCCCGCAATGCATCCCGTATCAAACTCGGATACTATCCGCTACCACCCGCGGAAGGCGCACGACTGCACAGGCTGCTTGATTTCGCACCCGGAGCCAGCGCCGTCGATCCCTGCGCCGGCACCGGAGCAGCGCTTCATCAATTGACCGAAGGATCCCAGGTCGAATTGCACGGTGTAGAACTCGACGCTGCCCGCGCAGCGGCCGCAGCGGCCAGCGGCATCCGGACGGTCCACGGCAACGTGTTCGACACGGTGGGGAAGTCGGAGAGCTTCTCGTTTCTCTACCTCAATCCGCCCTATGACTCTGAGATCGGTTCGATGGACAACAAGCGGATGGAGTATCTCTTCCTCGAACACTGCTTCCGCTGGCTGGTCGAGGGTGGAGTACTGCTGATGGTGGTGCCGCAGGAGCGGCTGGATTCAGCAATCCCTCTGATCGCGAGCAATTTCGCGGGCCTGCGCGTCTATCGGCTGACCGATCCCGAGGCCGAGCGCTTCGATCAGGTGGCCTTGTTCGGTGTGCGCAAGCGCATGCGAGGCGAACACTACGAGCGGAACCGCACGGCACTGCTCGAGATGGTGTGGCGCAGGGAGATACCGGTGCTCATCGGTACCGAGACGCCGTACAGCGTGCCCCCATTCAATCCTGCGCCTCTCGTCTACCGCGGTCTGCCGCTCGATGCGATCGAGGACCTGATACCGGCATCCCCGATATGGAAGCAGATCGAGCCTTTCCTGATGCCGAGGGAAGAGGTACGCGGCGGACGGCCGATTACTCCGCTGCACGCGGGCCACGTCGGGTTGCTCTGCACGGCGGGTCTGTTGAACGGCGTCTTCGGGCAGGGAAGCGAGCGGCACATCGCGCGCTGGCGCACGGTGAAGTCCGTGACCGTCTTCGAGGTCAAGGAGAAGGGCTTCAAGGAGATCCACAAACGCGAGCGGTTCACCAACGAGCTGGCGCTGGTGTACGAGGACGGCCGGACTGTGGTGCTTGGCGAGGAGAAGAAGAAAGAAGATTCCGATGCAGAATGCACACTGTCGTCTGGGGCGTCTGGAGTACCTGCGGTCGAGTGAGAAGACCAATACCCAAGTCTTCCTGCATGTCGACCACTATGTCGGCGATGGGGAACAGGCTCACCTGCTCTCGCTCTTCGGAGGCGATGCAGAGGTCGGCGCCATCCGCGCCGCCATCTACGAGAAGCACGTCTTCACGCTGACCTTTCCCGATGGAGGAAGCCAGAAGATCGGCTTCGGTCCAGACGCAGAGTGCTACTACGGCTCGCTCTCTCTTCCCGGTGCGAAGCGGTCACTGCGTCATTTGGTCGCTGTGTCTGCGGCGCTCCACGCCAACGGTACTGCCGGTCAGACCTTCCTGATGCATCTCGATGCGGAGACCAAGGACCTGGCTTGGGCCACGGTGGTGCTCTCTCGGGCAGCTACCGTTTCCGGAGAACAACGGCCCGATCGTTTGGCCGCAGTACACCATACGGAATGCTCTGGTTCTGACGAGGTCATCGGTCCAGCGGCGGAGTGCCTTTTGAACCACAATGTGGCCACC
>DASXLY010000078.1:0-7153 GCA_036495975.1 Occallatibacter sp.
AAAAGCACCTGGCAGGCGAGCTGACGGTCGGCCTCTATGCCATCAATCCGGAAACGCAGTGCTCGAAGTGGGTCGCAATCGACGCGGATTACGAAGGCGCCTATCGCGATCTCCGAACGCTGAGGTGGGAACTCGAACAGGACGGTGTTCACGCCATCGTCGAAATGTCACGGCGTGGTGCGCACCTCTGGATCCTCTGTGAGCACCCACTGCCGGCACGGCTCTGTCGCATCTATATATATAGTCTTGCCCTTCGCCTCGACGTCCCAATCAAGGGGACCTTCAAGCAGGTTGACGGCATCGAGGTCTTTCCTCGCCAAGACGAGATCGGCGCGGCGGAGTATGGGAACGCCATCCGCGGCCCGCTCGGCATTCACCGCGCCAATTTGCACCGCTATTGGTTTGAAGATGCGCCGAGCAACCTCGTGGACCAGCTCACCTACCTGCGGTCGGTGAAGCGGCTGTCGGCCATCGAACTCGAAGCTTTTACCCGGGGGCTGTCGCTTCCGGAGTCTGTCTGCCCCAAGTTAACAAGGGAGATTGTGCCTTCGGAGGCTCACCACTCCGGCTTTCAGATTCTGCAGCACGTCAAGGTTCGATTCAAACGGAGCGGCAACTACTGGACGCAGTGCCCGTCCTGCGCGCAGCAAGGGCGTGATCGGGCGCGGGATAACCTCGCGATCTCCGTGGCCGATCCGCGCTTCTACAAATGTTGGGCTGGGTGCACGCGGGAAATGATCCGCGAAGCACTGGGTCAGCCTGTCCCGAAACAGACCTATCGGTGAACACAGGAGGTGAGCATGAAGGAGAGTCGGCTGACCACCATTGCGCGGCGCGGGCTGTTGCTGCCTGCGGAAACCCTCGAACAGGTTCGCAAGACCGGCATCCGCTGCCGCCCGCAACTCGATGTCGTTTACCAACAGCAAGCGAAGACATGGAAGCTTCGCGGCGAGGAATCAGGAGGCGCGGTTGAGCTCCTGGGTCACTACGTTGGCTTTGTCGACGTGGATGGTGGTCCGCTTCCGTGGCTTCAACGCATCCAGAACTTCCTCCCGAACGGAATGCATGCGGTCATCGTGGGCGACGAGTTCGTGCGCGTCGAAATGCTTCGCTTTCAAAACACCTACGACCTGCTGATTACGAAGCATCGGCTTGAGCATCGGGACGGGCAAAGGGCGCAAATGCGAAACACAATTCTGTTTGCCAGCCGCAATGGTTTTCTTGAAACCGAGCTATGGGGCAAGGACGCGGCCTTTCGCGGCGGAGCCATGCCACACTTTCTGACCCGAAGCGGCGAACCGGGGCCACCGGACTCACTATGGACAGACGCAACGCTCAAAGCGACGGAGGCGGTCTGTTGCTGCGGATGTCGTCATTCGCATCTGCTCGAAGCGACTCGAGCGCCGAAGCTGGTCGAGGTATCTGCATGATCGACTGGCATCATCCGCGCATTTATGAACGGCTGCGCTGTTTCGGGCTGACGTTGTTCACTCTCGGCGTTGCCTCACACAACGAGGCCAGTCCGCCCGTCGCGATTGCGGCCATCCTCGTGGCGACGCTCCTTGTCGTTCGGCTCAGAATCGAACTCGGGATCAGCCGAGACGAAGAGCGCGCCAGTCTCGAACGCAAATTGCGCCGCATTGACTTGATCAATGCGCTTGCGATCGTTCCGGCGGTACTTGGTGCGTTGGCGCTGCTGCCCCGATTGTCCGGCCTTGGGATGTTTTTCGATCTGAGCGACAGCGGCGCTCGAGAACCACAATGAACTCGCGAAAGGGGGAAAACATGCGTTTCACGCTAAGAACGTTGATCGAACTGTTTGCACAGGAGTGGTATGTCATCTGTGCCTACTTCGGAATCTATGTATTACTCGAAGTCCGCAAGCACGGCGAGCAGATCGCTGCGCATCGGGTGGTCCGTCATGCGCTCTGGGCAGCTTCCGTCGCGATCGTCCTGCACGCCGCAGTTGTGGCTGAGGTCGTGACGCGCCGCAGGGGAATTCACTTCGCAGTCTTCGACTACGAGATCGTCATGTGCTTGACGGGAGCCACGATTTACTTCCTCGGGAAAATGTTCGAGGAGGTTCCAAAGACGGTCGAAGTCAACGCGGAAGAGCAGCCATGAGTTCGGATTGGACACCGCTCGAACAGATGCTCGGGCCGGAACTATGCAAATCGTTCATGTACATGGGCCGGTCCGGCGAGATCTACCTGTACAAGCACATCGACACGCGACGGTACTTGAACCTCGATGCTCAGGGTCATTGCTTTCGCTACACAGGGAACGGATATGAGCCGGAAGAGCGCGCAAGGGCTGTGGCACATGCATTCGGCTAACACAATGCTTCTCACGCAAGAACAACAAGGGCGTGAGAAATAGGAGAAGAACATCATGAGCAAGACAGTGAATAAGGTTCTACTGCTCGGGAATGTCGGCAAGGACCCCGAGATCGCGTCAACAAACGGTGGAACGCTGGTCGCGAAACTTTCGCTGGCCACATCCGAACGATTCAAAGACAAGCAAGGTGAGTGGCAGGATCGGACGGAGTGGCACAACCTGGTCGCCTACGCGCGTGGCGCCGAGATCCTGCGCGATTACGTGCGCAAGGGGGCGAAGCTGTATGTTGAGGGACGGCTCACAACTCGTTCCTGGGACGATAAGGAAAGCGGGAAGAAGATCTACCGGACCGAAATCGTTGTCGGCGACATCAGTCTGTTATCGGATGGTGGCCGCTCTGGAAAGACCGCATCGGACCAACGGCCGTCGCGCGATGAGCGGCCCGACGAACCGGCAGGCGGATTTGACGGGCTCGGCATCACGGATGATGACGTGCCGTTTTGACTCGACGTCGACATGCACGGAGGCAAGATCTGGGTCGCTACAGACCAAGCCTCGGTTAGGCTAGAAAACGGCCCTTTACTCATACCGTAAGGCGACCGACGGATCCACTCGCATTGCCTTTCGCGCCGGCAGGTACGCGGCCAGCAAACCCGTCACAGCCACCAGCCCGCATACAGTTGCCAGCACAACCGGATTTCGTGCGCCAGTCCCATACAAAAATGCTTGCAGCAAGGATCCTGATGCGAGAGCTGCAGCAATCCCCAACCCCGAGCCGATCAGGATCAACACCGCAGCTTGCCGCAGCACCATCTCCAGTACCGTCGATCGCGATGCACCGAGCGCCAGACGTATGCCAATCTCGCGGGTACGCCGTGTAACCGAATAGGCCATGACTCCGTATAGACCGACCACGGTAAGCACTAGTGCGAGGCCCGCGAAAGCAGCCAACAGTACCATTGCAAAATGCGGTTGGCCCAATTGGAGGCCGATCCGATCATGCATGGTGCGCACGTCGGAGATGGGAATATCCGGATCCATCGATGCCAGCATCTTCTGCACTTCTGGTTCCAGAGCGAGTGGATCCATGCCGGTCCGGACCACCGTATACATGCAGCACCAGTTTGGGAGTTGGCGAGCGGGTACGTAATACATCGACTCTGTCTTCCGCTGCGTCGCACCGGTCCGAATATTGCCGACCACGCCCACGATGGTGCGCCACGCAGGCGGCTGAGCGGGGCCGCCGCTGGTACCCGGTTTCAGCTTTTTGCCCAAAGGATTTTCGCCGGGAAAGAACTTTGCCGCGAATGCTTGGTTAATGATCATCACCTGCGACGATTTCGAGGTATCGCTATCGCTGAAGTCTCGTCCCGCGAGAAGCGGTATCTCCATGGTCTCGAAATAGGCCGGCGACACCAGATCGACCATCGCGGTCTCCAGCTGCCCCTTCGGTCGAGGATGCTCTGGATTTTCAAAACTGATGTCGGCACTGTTATCTATCATCGGCAGCATGATCGACCCACCGGCTGACTGGACGCCTGGCAACGCCCGGAGCTTCTCAAAATATTCCTGATAGAATTCCGCTCGCGTATTTGCATAACGCGATTCCGGCGTCTCAAACAGAAGCGTCAGCACTTGATCCGGATTGAAGCCATCGTTCGTATGCGTCAGGTGGATGAAGCTCGTCACCAGCAGCCCTGCTCCGGCTGTCAACACGATTCCTAGAGCCACTTGACCCGCGATAACCACTGATCCCAGCTGATGCGGGCCGCTGGTCTCGCTTCTTCCGCCTTCCTTCAGCGGTGATAGTAAGTCGCCTCGCGCGGAGGTTATTGCAGGCACGAGCCCAAACACGAGGCCCGATACAAGCGAAATTGCCAGCGCAAACCCCAACACCGGCAGATTCACTCCTGCATCCGCGGCCCGCGGCACGCCGTCGCCGATCAAGCGCAGCACAGCTGGCGTCGACAGAAATGCCAGAACGCATCCGGCCACCCCGCCAAGCACGCCAATCATCAGGCTTTCGACCAGCAGCTGCCGCACCAGCCGGGCCCGGCTCGCGCCCAGGGCCGAGCGCGTCGCCATCTCCCGCTCGCGCTCCCGTGCCCGTACGAGCAGCAGGTTCCCTACATTCCCGCACGCAATCAGCAGCACAAGTCCGACTGCTCCCAGAATGACCAGCAGCAGCGTGCGCGTATCGCCCAGCGTCGCCTTGAGCTCACTCTCGACACGTGTCGCGCTGTGCGAAGTATTCGTGTCGGGATATTGCTTTGCCAGCCGTGCCGCAATGGCGGCCATGTACGCATTGGCCTGGGCCATTGTCACGCCCGATTTCAGCCGTCAGATCACACTCATCTCGTGGTCGCCGCGATTGGCGGTCTGCGCTTTCGCCGTCCCATCGTTATCCACCGCCAGCGTCGTCCAGAAACTGTTTTTGGGCGCGTCGACAGGAAACCGGAAGATCGCGGGCATCACGCCCGCTATGGTGTAGACCTCGCCGCTCAGGTGTATCGTTCGCCCCACTATCGAGCGGTCTGATCCAAACTGGGATACCCACAGTGCATGGCTGAGCAGTAGCACCCGAGTACCCGACTTTTCTTCCCCCGGCCGGAACCCTTGCCCCATCTCGGGATTCACGCCCAGCAATGGCAGCAGATCCCAACTCACCACCTCGCCATCTAGATGCACAGCCCGTTGCACGCCCGTGAGAGTCAAGGACGTGTCGTGGTAGGACACAAGGTGCTCGAAGCTGTGGTTCTGTACTCGCCAGTCAAAGAAGTCCGGATAGCAGACGTTGCCGTTTTCGAGCCCTGACTGGATCTCGACCAGTCTCTCCGGATGCGCGTAGGGCAGGGGCCGCAGGAGGACCGCGTCCACAATGCTGAACACCGTCGTGTTCGCCCCGATTCCCAGCGCGAGCGCCAGCACCATGGCCGCGTTTAATGCCGGCCGCTTGGCTAGCATTCGCATACCGAAACGCACATCGCGGCCCCACTCCGCTGGAGACAGAAACCCGCGCTGCGCTCTTTGCCTTTCCTTTAGAGCTGTTACGTTCCCAAACTGGCGTCGTGCTGCCTGAGTAGCCTCCCGGGCGCTCATTCCCTGCGATCGGTAGCGCTGCTCGAGCAAAGCAATATGCTCGCGGACTTCCTCGTCGAATGCCTCGTCCTCGCGCACCTGGGTTGTTTGCCCTTTCACTCTCGACCACAGCATCCGCAGTTTCCCCATCGCCTCACCTCCGCTGCTCGAGTTTCGGCACGCGCTCCATTGCGCCCGCGACGCGCTTCCCCGGAGTCACCCTTGTTAGCAGCTGCCTACTCGTACCGCAATGCCACTGAAGGATCCACGTTCATCGCCTTTCGCGCCGGCAAGTAACACGCCGTGAGGGCGATCACCGCCAGTCCCATCGCCACCGCCGTCATCGTCGCCGGATCGTTTGCGCCAATCCCGTAAAGCAGCGGCGAGAGCAGCCGCGATGCACCAAATGCCGCGGTGAAGCCAATTCCGAGTCCGATCGCAGTCAGACGCAGCCCTTGGCGCATCACCATCTTCATTACGTCGCTCTGCCGCGCGCCTAGCGCCATGCGGACTCCGATCTCATGCGTCCGCTGCGACACCATGTAGGCAATAACTCCGAAGAGGCCAATCGCAGTCATCAGCACTGCCAGGATCCCCGACACGCCCAGCAGCCATCCCACGGTGCGGGCGGGGAAGAGCGGCAGCGCCATGTACTGCTCAATCGTCTGCACATCGGTGGCCGCCATCAGTGGATCGACGATCGGAACTTCACGACGAATCTCGTTGAGTAGCGTCCGCGAATCTCCGGCGGTGCGCACTACGAGCGTGCGCGCAGGAGGCACTTGGCCGCGGAAGACAGCAGCCGCGGGTGCTTCACCCAGGGTGCGGTACTTGCCGTTCTTCACCACGCCGACCACCTGGCTCATGGTCTTCTCGCCGCTCAGTGCCAGGTGCTTGCCGATAGGATCCTCACCCGGCCACATTCTCTCTGCCAGGGTCTCGTTGACCACCACAGCGTCCGGCCTATCGGCATCTGCCTCGGCCTGGGTCAGATCGCGTTCGCGCAGCGGAATCCCAATGGTGCGGAAGAATCCCGGCTCCACGCGGAACTCGTCGGTCGTCATCGCGTTCGGATCTTTGCCCAGTTGCCTGCCCACAAATGTGACCGAATGCGAGGTGCCCAGGGGGAGAAACTGCGTGTAGCTCGCAGAGCTCACACCCGGCAGATGCTCGACCCGTTTCAACAGCCGCGCATAGAAATCGTTGATCTTCGCAGGGGTGTACCCCAGTGCCCCCGGATCCAGCGTGGCCAGGGCAATATGATGTGTCTCGAATCCCGCATTGATCGCGTTGGCGTTCATCAGGCTGCGCACGCACAGCGCGGCCCCAGCCAGCAGCACCACGCACACGGCCATCTGCGCCACCACCAGCGTGCTGCGCAGGTGCGACTTCTTCAAGCTCCCCGCGGGCGACTCGTCCTTAAGCACCCCCGCCGCGCGCACCGCGCTCGCCCGGAGCGCCGGCGCCAAACCAAACACCACGCCTGTGGCCACTGAAATTGCCGCCGTAAACAGCACAACCCGCCAATCCATCGGAATCGAGAGCGTCACGGGTATGTTCCCGGGCTTCAGTGCCATCAACATCCGGGAAGTGACCCACGCTATCCCCGCGCCCGCGACGCCGGCAATCCCGGCCAGGAGAAGGCTCTCCACCAGCATCTGCCGCACCAGCCGCGCGCGCCCCGCGCCGAGTGCTGACCGCGTCGCCATCTCTCTCGCGCGCCCCGTGGCTCGGGCCA
>DASXLY010000079.1:0-1820 GCA_036495975.1 Occallatibacter sp.
GCCTTCTATGGCAACTGCGGCGACGCCGCGGCTCGGATGATGGGCCAGGCGGTTACCAGCCCAGACACAAAAAATCCTTCAGCGACCAAAGAGCATAGTATCGTCATCCATGTTGGCGGCGCGGATAAGCCCACCCCAGAGGCCGGCGCCGACGCCGGCGCAAATCAAGCCAGCCACGGGAACACAATCGACGGCGGTGAGAAATCCGATCAGCAGGCCGATGCCACGTGCGTTTCGCTGCTCGAGCTTCCCAGCCCAATCGTATCCGCTCCTCAGGAGATAGACCCCGCCCAGATTGCGCAGATCGCACTACAGTTCCTTGGCATGAACGCTAACGATGCTGCTAACTTCACCCAGACCGTCGACTGGACCTCGACACTCGTGCTTCCCGTGGTCCGCGGTGAGTCAAAGTACGAGCAGGTGCACGTGAATGGAAACGAAGGCGCACTGTTGCGGTCAGCAAATCAGAGGCAATCCGACCACTTTTCGCTCATGTGGGTGGACAATGGAATCGTCTTCGCCCTGAATGGAACCGGAGACGACACTACCGCGATCAACCTAGCCTCGCAATTGGAGTAGCAAACGCTATCGGAAACATCTCGGAACGTGCATGGCAGCCCTTACCATTGACGCCTCGCAGCTCAGAAAGACATACGGAACCCGTACCGCCGTCCGCGACCTGACCCTCCAGGTCGGGCGCGGAGAGGCGTTCGGGTTTCTCGGTCCGAATGGGGCTGGAAAAAGCACGTCCATCAAGATGCTGCTTGGCTTGGTCAAGCCAACCGGTGGCAGTGCTCTCCTGCTTGGTCAACCAGTAGGCACACGCGAGGTGCGAGCCCGCATTGGCTTTCTTCCCGAGCACTTCCGATTCTACGATTGGCTTTCCGCTTCTGAACTCATCCTGTTTCACGGCAGGCTCTGCGGTGTAGCCGAAGACAAGCTCCGTCACAAGGTTCCGCAGCTGCTCCAGCGAGTCGGGCTGGGCGCGCAACACAACAAGCCCATCCGCAGCTTCTCTAAGGGGATGATGCAGCGTGTCGGCTTGGCTCAGGCGATCGTCAACGACCCCGAAATCCTCTTTCTTGACGAGCCCACCTCAGGCCTCGATCCAGCAGGACGCAAACTGGTGCGCGATGTTATCGGCGAACAGTGTAGTCGCGGTGCGACGGTCTTTCTCAACTCGCACCTGCTCGGCGAAGTCGAGCAGAGTTGCGACCGCGTCGCCTTCATTCGGGAGGGCCGCATCATCGGCATGTACAAGATGGGCGCGTGGCAGTCCCCGCAGACAGAAGTCGAAATCAAGATCGCGCGCGTTAACTCCGCCGCGATGGAGCGGCTCAAAGCATTCACGCAGGATCTTCGCCTTGAGGGGCAGCTCCTGCGGCTGCGCGTGGCCAAAGTAGACCATCTTCCGGAGGTTGTTCGCTGCCTGGTCGAGGCCGGCGTGGAGGTCTTCTCTGTCGTCCCGCAACGTGTAAGCCTTGAAGACTTGTTTTTGCAGATGGTGGGACCGGACCCTGGCCTATGAGCGAGAACGCTATCGACGTGCGCGGGGCCACGGGCACACCCGAACCGCCGGCAAACCACCAACAAGTTATCGGGCGAGCCATAGCTGAACCGTCGGTGCTCAGCCTTTCGCGCGGACCGAGCGTCTTCCGTACAACTTTATTGATGGCGCGAGTCACCTTCCGTGAAGCTGCCCGGCGCAAGATTCTATGGATCGCCACACTGGCAGGCATCGCGTTCCTAACTCTTTTCTGGATTGCACTTCATTTCGTTCTGAAGAACAGGACACCGCAAACTTCCACTATCGAGTTTCG
>DASXLY010000080.1:0-4817 GCA_036495975.1 Occallatibacter sp.
CCCCACGGCGCAAAATCCGCAAGACAACAGCACCTACGCCACCGGCAAGCCTCTTCCGACAAAGACGAATGAGGGCTTCTGGGGCCACCTGAACCCGCTGGCCCGCAAGAAGTGGGTGAACCGGCAGGTTGGTCCGGTGAAGGACCGGCTAAATGAGCTGGATCAGCTCACCGCGAAAAACGCCGGCGACATTAAGGATCTGGACGCCCGCAGTTCCGCCGGCATCCAGAAGGCACAGACAACCGCCGACGGCGCGAACCAGCTTGCGACCACAGCAAACACGCAGGCCGGACAGGCCTCGCAACTGGCGCAGCAAGCTTCTACCCGCACGGACAACCTGAATACGACGGTGTCGAACCTCGATCAGTATCAGCCGCTTGCCGACACTGAGATACGTTTCCGCAGCGGGCAGACCGAATTGAATGCCAAGGCCAAAGAGGCCCTGGATGACGTTGCAACCAAGCTGCAAGGGCAGAAGGGTTACATCGTGGAGGTGCAGGGCTACTCGCGGGCACGCGGGCAGGCCGGCATCGCGAACTCACAGCATCTGGCGGACGCGGTGGTGCGCTACCTCGTCGTCGAACACAACATTCCGGTCTACCGCATCTACCGTGTCGCGCTGGGAAATGCCCCGGTGTCGTCCGACACGGACAAAGCGGCACGTGGCAGCCTTGTCCACGTGACGTTGATGCATAACAGTTTAGCGGGTTTGAGCGGGTCATCTCCGGATGCCAGCTCGCCCATTGGTGCGACGCAGCAGTCGCCTTCGCAGCCCTCCCCCCAGGGTGCTGCGTCGCAGCCAATGGCTCAGCCTCAGCACTAAGAGGCAAGCCGCAACCAAGCTCTCACACAACGAGAGAACCAAGGCAGATTGGCCCCTCCTCAAAAGAGGGGCCCTTTTTTTGCTCCGAATAAGGCCCTTGGGGTTCGCTTTGGGCGCGATTGGGTACGCTACGGGGCGTTTTCCGGAGTGCCAGCGTCGTCCGGGACTGGCACAATGTTTTGATCGTTGGCTGACGCCGCTGCATCTGGTGAAGCAACTCGCATTGGACCGGCCGGTGTTGGACCGGCTTATGTTGAACCGGCCTGTGTTGAATCCGGAGGTCACCATTTCTCAGACAGACGACCCTCGTGTGCCAGACAATCCTGGTGTTCGGCAGGTGATCCATGGGGCCGCGATGCAGGCGGACCGGCAGAGTCCCTATCTGCGCGTCTTCAAGTCGAATGTCTTCGTTCGGGATCATGACCGGGCCCTGAAGTTCTACGTCGAGCAGCTTGGCTTCAGCGTGCTTGCGGAGGCGCGCTTCGAGTTTGGCCGTTGGGTGGCCGTCGCGCCTCCGGATGGCAACGCGATCCTGGCGGTGATTGCCCCGAAGCGCGGCTCGGAGAACTTTAAATTCATTGGCCGGCCAACGCAGATTGCTTTCATCGCCGAAGACATTTATGCGGTCTACGATCTTTGGCAGAGTCGCGGGGTGCGCTTTCTTCATCCACCGCAGCCTCAATTGTGGGGCGGGACGATGGCCGTCTTCTGCGATGCGGATGGAAACTCCTTCGACCTGCTTGGCTCCGATGAGATGAGCCGTGAGATTGAGGGGCAGCGGCGCGCACACGCCGAGAGGCTGGAATCGGAGCGCCGCCTGGCGCAGGAATTGGAAATTGCAAAGCAGGTCCAGGCGAGGCTGTTCCCGCAGAACTTTCCCGCGCTCCGGACGCTGGATTATGCCGGCGCCTGCATTCAGGCGCGCCAGGTGGGTGGTGACTATTACGATTTCTTCGCTCTGGGGCAGGGCAGGCTGGGGTTGTTCGTCGGCGATATCTCGGGCAAGGGGATAGCTGCCGCGCTGCTGATGGCCAACCTGCAGGCAAATCTTCGCAGCCAGTTCGCTCTCGCCCGTGAAGAGCCACAGCGTTTTTTGCAATCCGTCAACCGGCTCTTCTTTGAGAACACGGTGGACAGCGCTTACGCCACCGTCTTCTTTGCCGAATATAACGACACCGCGCAGCGCCTGCGCTACACCAACTGCGGACATCTTTCCGCACTGCTGCTCCGCCGCAATGGCGGGGTGGAGTGGTTGCATTCGACGGGGACGGTGCTGGGGCTGTTTCCACACTGGGAGAGCCCGACCGTGGAATGCCAGCTTTCCCACGGGGACACGCTCGCGCTCTACACCGATGGTGTGACCGAATCGTTCAGCGATGCGGGAGAGGAGTTTGGTGAGCTACGGCTGATCGAGGCGGTCGGCCGGCATCAGGAAAAGAGCGCTGCGTCGATGGTTGCATCGGTGATTGCGGAGGTGCAGCGCTTCAGCCCGCAGGAGCAGCACGACGACATTACTCTGATTGTCGCGAAATGCCACGGTATGTAGGGGCGGGCGGGCTATTTGTTCACGTGCAGGAGGGATTGATCAATGACGAATGCGGCGAACTTCATGACTCCGGCTGTAGAGCGATAGGGAAGTCGGCCGGTGATAGCCAGCTTTGCGATACCGTGGACCATCGACCATGCGAGAAGCGCATAGGGGCCCGGATCGCCGGATGCGAGGAGCCTTTTCTTCTGACAATCTTCGACCAGACTGACCAGCGTAGAGAAAGCCTGCTTTGCCGCCAGGGCCGCGTTCGGATGCTGGTGCTCGGAAAACGGAGCGTCAAACATCACCGTGAAGTGTTCGGGCCTGCGCAGGGCAAAGCGGACATAGGCAAGTCCAGCCTGCTTCAATCGGTTCAGGGCGCCGGCCTGCTCCCTCGTCGCCGCAATCATTGCCTCCGTCAATTCCTGATACCCCTCGGTCGCGACCGCGGCGATCATTTCCTCTTTGTTGCGAAAGTGCCGATAGGGCGCATTGTGCGAGACGCCTGCGCGACGGGCCACTTCACGAAGCGTGAAAGCGGTTGGTCCGACTTCCCGGATCAGTTGCATCGCGGAGTGAAGCAGAGCCGCTCGTAAGTTGCCGTGATGGTAGGGCTTGGGTGCGGTCATGTGAATGTAACGCGATTATGGCCTGGGTGTTGACAGCAGCAACACTTAAGCGATCCTACGCGATTTCCTCTCCGCCGATGTTGACAATGACAACATACGCGATCATTATGGCGGAAGTGGTGAATGTTGGCGCTGCCCACATTCACCGCGGAGGAGACATGCCATGATCGGAAGCATTGTTGCCAGATTTACTGCACTTCGCTATACCGCCGCGCACCTGAAGAAAGACCCATTTGCCGCAATACTGCTGTTCAGCGCGCTGGTCATGCTCGTCGCCGGTTTTGGATGGAATCCGGCTGACGAAGACGATCCTGCCGAGGAATCCAGCCGGGCTGCGATCGACCACTTCTGGGCCGTCTATCACGGCAATGATTACAATGCGATTGCTCAGGTGCAGACGCAACTGCAACGCGCTATTCAGAATGACCCGGACAACCCGACGCTTTATGCGTTACTCGGCGCAGCACACTTCTGGCATATTGGCGAGGCCGCGCGCGATCCAGATCCGCGCGACCCTGCGCTGACAAAGGATATGCCCGAGGCTGTCAGCTTCTTCGGCAAGGCTCTCGATCTCGACTATTACAGCAAACACCCCATCGGCTATATCAACGACGACCATTTACCGGGGTATCTGGGAATCACCACCGTGCACCTGGGCCAGATGATGAACGATCCAGAGGTGACTGCGAAGGGCGATCA
This sequence comes from Occallatibacter sp., assembly GCA_036495975.1. Taxonomy (GTDB): domain Bacteria; phylum Acidobacteriota; class Terriglobia; order Terriglobales; family Acidobacteriaceae; genus Telmatobacter. Next base: position 3,680 of record DASXLY010000080.1, read on the forward strand.
GACGCTCGACTTCGCAGCATACCAATTTCCCGAGTTCAACAATTTCAATCGCTGGGCGGCACACAATACCGACGCAAAGGACAGTCCGGCGTATCAGAAGGCTCTTGATTCGCTGTGGGAGGGGATCGACAGCTGCATTGGCGGGACGGTGGATCGTACGAATCCGGATCTGAAACCGTATCTTTCTCTTATCACTTCTGTCGGACGGAAGAAAGCGTGCTGGTGGGGAAATGAGATTGCTCCCTACAGCTATGAAGGGTACATGCTGAACCTGGGCAACGGGCTGGTGAAGGCAGGGGAGGTGGATGCCGCCCGAGTGGTCTACAACAATGCCAGGTATGCGGCGAATTATTCGAGCTGGCCATACCGGTATGTTTTGGAGTCCATTGCGTCTTCGGATCTTGACGCTCGCGCCGCACTGTATGAGGACGGTAATCCTTACAACGATCCGCCACTCGGTGTTCCAAACCGAGGTTGTTCCTACTGCCATGCGGAGGTTCCGGAGAAAAGGAATCGGTAGCTGACCTCGTTGTTTCAAGTTCGGACGGGAGAGTGGATTGCACAGTGCGTAGCGGCGCTCTCGCGACGAGCCAGAACGCTCTATAAATGCCGCGTCTGAGCTTGTTCGATGGCGCGGACCAGAGCTGAAAGGCGAACGGGGTCTACATCGCTGATGGCGATGACTTCCAGATCATCTGTAGCGAAGCTGGTTACATGAAATCCGGAACGTTCGGTTTGGACCGGCATCGGCGCGGCGTCCTGTTTTTGGCGGACTAAAACAGAGACGCGATGGCGGCCGATGCTGTAGAGAAGCTGCGCCACCGGCCTGTTGTGCAGATAGGTGAGGTTTGCGCCGTCGAGCTTTGTATCGTCGGGCAGATTCTCCGGCAGGTTGAAGCTGAAGGGGAGCTTTCCCTGGAACCAGGGCTTGACCGTGTGACGGTCGGAAGAGATCACCTGCGGCGGCTGATTTGCGGCGAGCGCGGCGATGTGCAGATCGCTCACCTCATTGACCAGCGCGGCTGTCTGGAGGGAAGCCGTTTCGGAGCGTTGCGTACGTCGCTGCAGAAGAATCGAGCCCGCCACGATGACCAGCAACATGGCGGCAATGGCCCAGACGGAGAGAGTCCGATTTGTG
>DASXLY010000081.1:0-7045 GCA_036495975.1 Occallatibacter sp.
GCCAACCGAGCGTAGCGTCGTCAACGTCACGCTCCTGCGCAATTTGATGGATGCAGTGGAAGAGGCTGCTCCAAACCTGCAGCACGTAACCATCTACCAAGGCGGCAAGGCGTACGGCGCCGATCTTGGTCCGTTTAAAACCCCGGCCCGTGAGGACGATCCCCGGCTGATGCCACCGAACTTCTACTATGACCAGGAGGACCATCTGCGCCGGCGGCAACAGGGCAAAAATTGGACCTTCAGCATTCTCCGGCCCGAAGCAGTCTGCGGCTATGCCGTGGGAAATCCCATGAATCTTCTGATGGTAATTGCGGTCTACGCCGCCATCTCGAAAGAACTCGGCCTACCCTTGCGATTCCCCGGCACCGAGGCGGCCTACCGTGCGCTCTATCAGGTCACGTCGGCAGACATTCTTGCGAACGCTGCCGCCTGGGCAGGCGAGGCTCCTTCGGCGGCGAACGAAATCTTCAACATCACCAACGGCGACTACTTCCGCTGGCAATTCATGTGGCCGCGTATCGCCCGGATGTTCCAGATGGAAGTTGCCGAACCGGTGCCGACGCCTCTGGCCACCTATATGGCAGACAAAGCTGCGTTCTGGTCAGATATGACGCAAAAGCACAAACTCCAACCAATACCCTACGAGCAGTTAGTCTCGTGGAAATTCGGCGATTTTATCTTCAACTCCGAATTCGACAACATCACCAGCACGATCAAGGCTCGGCGCGCCGGGTTTCCCGACTGCATCGATACCGAAGATATGTTCTCGCAACAGTTCCACAACCTGCGCGAGATGCGTGTCATCCCCAGCCTTCCTGCCTAAATACCATCGTGCTAGACCTGATGGAGTGTCGGAACTCGACACCACCAAATCCAACTCAATTTACCATCTGTGAAAAAGGCGCCCAACCTCGTCAAAAGCAGGAAGGTTATTCAAAGCAACAAACGAATAGGAAGAAAACCGCGGATTCGTTGGATTCAACTGCTCTACTCTGACGACGGTAAAGGTATGGACGACCACCGCCGTCACCGAGGGAGTTCCACTTCGGTTCGAACTTCGTGGAGCTTCTACCTGAACCTATTCACCAACATCAAACCTATGACCAAAACCAATACAATTCCGTTAGATCGGACTCAATGTAATCCGAGCAACCCGAAGCCCTCGACCACATTCCTATTGGATACGAATCTCGGGCTCAATCCGGATGAGAAGCCATGGAGCGAGATTCTGCCTGCGGCGGGCATCGAAACTATGTCGTCTACCGACCTTCCTTGGATCGACGAGATGGTTGCCAATCATGAGCCCGACATCGCGTTTATTCCCATAGCAGACTTTCATCGGTTCTTCGCCCAGGGAGACCGCCACTACCGCGGTCTAGCGATTGCGACCTCGAAGTTCACCGGCAGCACAAACTTCCCAAGTGTTCTGGTGGTTCGAAAGGACGACCCCGCGAACGGTCTTGAAGATCTCGAGGGAGCCAGCTATGGCTACATCAACAAGTCGTGCTCATCGAGCTATTTCGCAGCCGCCATCGTGTTAGGAAAACAGGGAAAGAAGTATGACGACTTTCTGAATTTTACGCCCGTCAAGGCGTGGCAGGGACAGATCGATGCCGTTGTTGCCAAAGAAGTCCGGGCTACCATGGTCCCTGAAGACGTCTGGAAGACTGATCCAAAGAATGCGCAGGAAACAAAGATCGTTGGCCGATACGACAACGCTACCCCGGCTCTAGTCGTGGTACGCGAGAACCTCGAGGAAGCCATTTGTAAAACGCTGCTCAATGCCTTGGTCGCATGGACGCCTAAATGGGAAGCGGTTTATGGTGCCTTCAGGCCGTACTATTACGCTGACGTGCAGTCGTTCTTCCACGATCTCGATGAGCTGGATATGTGAGCGGCGGCTCGCCACGAAGAAACAACGCATTCCGCCGCGCTGGAAAATGGCGTTGCTCACATGGATAGCGGTATGGCCGGCCAGCATGCTTTCATCCTTCATTTTAAAGCCGGCGCTGGGACCAAACTCTCCTCACGTCCTCGCCGCCGGCCTAATTGCGGCCGGCGTCGTTGTCATCCTCACCTGGGTCGCCATGCCTTTGCTGATGAAGATTGCGCACAATTGGCTTTACCCGCAGAACAAAGAATAGCAAAAAGCTCGCTAGTTAACTGACGCTTTTTTATGTCTTCTTCCCCAGTCCCAGCGAGGCTTCTACCAGATCGGCGGCGACAGAAAGCCCATTGGCCTCAGCGATTGCCTTCTGCAGGTGATGTGCATTATCCCGATAGGTGGAGTTTGTTAGCACCTCGTTTAGAAGTGTTAAGAGGTGATCAGCAGTTAAGTTGTCTAGCGAAGTGACTACACCGGTTTTCTTGTGCGCGATTCTAGCAGCGACGCCAGGTTGATCAAAGGCTACCGGAATGGCTATTTGAGGGACACCTTGAGCGAGAGATTCCAACACGGTGTTCAATCCCGCATGGGTGATACAGATCGCGGTCTGTTTTAGCAACTCCAATTGTGGCGCCCGCTTGACGATGATGGCATTGCTGGGAACCGGTCCGATCTGCTCCGGATCGAGCTGATCACCAATGGAAAGCACCACTTGTGAATCTTTGTGCTTGGTAAGCGCGGCAACAATAGTGCGGAAGACATCCGCTCGCCCATTCAGTATCGTGCCCATGGAAGCGTAAATCAGTGGCTCACCGGTTAATCGTTCCCAAGGGAAATCCAGCTTCTCCCGGCCCTTGCCATCATGGAATGGACCAGTGTGCTGGAACTGCGGGGGCCAATGAGAACTCTCAAAATCGAAGGCTCTGGGCACCTGGGTAATCGATGCTAACGGCGAAAGAGTGGATCCCGGGTCTTCCCAATCAATCTTTAGTTCGGCGCTCTCCGCATACGCTCTGATGCCCGCGTTGCAGCTTTGCAGCCGTTTAACGTATTGTGCGACCCCTTCCCGATTTCTGGCCAGAGCAGCAGGGGTAGTTAGGTGAGGCCAACCATACAGACAAAGAGGAGTGTAACCAGTGTAGTCCAAGTGCAGCGCGTTTGAAACGTGTATATAGGGCACGCCCAACTGCATCGCCCCCAGTTCAGCATAAAAGCGTGCAGGATCGATTAACAGAGCATCAACCCCAGTCGCCCGTATCATTGCCGGCATCGTTTTCAATATAAACTCAATCTCAGTCATCAGCGCGCGCATGGTGAAACTCGAAGCGTCTTCACCTTTCAATTTGCTCATTTCGGGCATGCTTTCCTTGAGGTGATCCTTCCCGGGGGGAGGAACAAACGGTAAACCCGCTGCAGTCTTCGAATAAAGGAACACGACCTCATGGTTGCGCGCCTGCAGGTGACGCGCCAGCGCAGTCATTGGATTGAGATGACCCGGTATGTCAGGACAGAGAAAACCCAGTTTCATTTGGTTACACGGTATAACGGCCGACCTGCGGCCGAGTAATGCCGAGTAAGGATTGCGGTGATGCATGACTAGCATCAGCCTCGTTTCGCTTCGTTACCTTTGGGAGTTACCTTTCTGAACAGGCCGTCCAGCAATGTGTTGAGAGCACCACCTACTCTTCCTCGCCGCCACACGACCAGAATCTTCCAAGTCACCTCCGCATCCTCCAGGGGGAGAAAGGCGACGCCGGGCGGAGAATGATGGCGGGCTATGGCCGGCAAGATAAGAATCGCATTTTCGTTGGAGACCAACTCGAAGGCGTGTGCAAGGCTTTGCGCCGGATCGTGAAATTTCGGGCGAAACTTTCCGTACCTTTTGCAAAACGCCTCGACCCGCCGGTCCATACCGGGGGCTTGTTGAGAGTCCCAGCTGACAAAGAATTCGCTCTTCAGATCGGACAATCGTACCCGATCTTGGGTCGCAAGCCGGTGCTGCTCCGGAAGGGCAATGTAACTACCCAGCTCTGCCAGCTTTCGCGTGTAAAATTCACCGGATAGCAACTCGCCGCTCTCGTTCGTGATGCCGATATCGATCTCTCCGGCGCGGAGAGCGATGATTTGCTCGCCCGGTAATAAGCTCACGAGCTTCAAAACCGTTCCCGGATGATTCCGCCGCACCTCTCTCAACGGTCCGCTAAGGTACTTCTGGGCGGTTGAGGGGGTGTAAGCAATTCGCACTTGATCCGTCTCCCCGCGTAGAGCTCGCCGGGTGTCGCTCATGGCTAGGTCGTAGGATGCCAACACTGCGCCCATCTTCTTGGCCAATGCCTGGCCGCCCGCCGTCGGGCTCACACCAGTGGTCATGCGCTCCAATAATCGCCCTCCTAATTCGTGTTCGAGGGCTTGCATCTGACGCGACAGAGCCGGCTGCGAGATGCGCAGTCGCGCCGCTGCTCGATGGAGACTGCCCTCTTCGACCACGGTTAGAAACGAGCGGATCTGTTCCAACATGCCAAAAACTGATGCAGTTCGTGCATCACCGCAATCCTTACTCGGCATTACCCTACCCAGCCGCGGGTCGGTATCCTACCGTGGATTCATTATGTACAAATTTAAAATGGGCACAGCTACTGGCGTCCACTAAAGTTCCAACTAAAGAAGATTTCGACTGGCTTTGCTATCAGATGACGGGTTTCATGCGGACGCAAATCCTCTCAGTCGCTGCGTGCATCGCTGTCAATGAAGAGTGACGCACTGGGAGATCGGCATGAAAACAGCTATCGTTACGGGGGCATCACAGGGGATCGGAGCAGGCCTCGTGAATCGTTTTTTGGAAAAGGGTTACAGTGTGGTGGGGAATTCGCGCGCCGTTAGCGCATCAACCAACTTAACTCCTTCGCCGCGTCTGGCGCTAGTGGATGGCGATATCGGTGATTCGGCAACGGCGCAAAAAATCACCGACACTGCTATCGAGCGGTTTGGCCGCATTGATGTCCTGGTAAACAATGCTGGCTTATTGCTGGCCAAGCCGTTTACCGACTACACCTCTGACGACTTCGATGCGCTGGTATCGACGATTTTAGCCGGCTTCTTTTATATTAGCCAAAGCGCTATTCGGCAGATGCTTCGCCAGCAGTCTGGGCATATTGTGAATATTTCGACCTCTGTTGTCGATCAGCCGATCGCCGGTGTTCCGTGTGCATTACAGGCGTTGACCAAAGGCGGATTGCATGCAGTCACGCGGGCACTCGCCATTGAATATGCAGGACAGGGCATACGCATCAACACGGTCGCTCTCGGAGCCATAAAAACGCCGATGCACAAGCTTGAAACCCATGAGTTTTTGAAAAATCTTCAACCTATCGGCAGAATGGGCGAAGTCGATGAGGTCGTTGATGCGGTGATATATCTCAACGATGCAATGTTCGTCACGGGTGAAGTGCTTCACACTGACGGCGGCGCGCATGCCGGAAAATGGTAGTAACGGATGCGATACGGATTTGCGAAGACATGAACGAGCAAAAGTCTCTAGATACGCAAAGCGTGAGAGGTCGAGCGATGGCGTTTTGCCAGCAGTATGGTCTGCGAATACCAATTCTTCAGGCGCCAATGGCCGGTTCGTCTCCAGTTGACTTAGCGGTTGCCGTCGCCAACGCGGGCGGAATGGGAGCTATGGGTGCACTTTTATCAGGTCCAGACGCGATCGCTGGCTGGGCTGCCGAGTTTCGATCGCGGAGCAACGGACCTTTTCAACTGAATCTTTGGATTCCGGATCCAGCAGTGCCCGTGCATGATTTCGCCGCGGAGCAGCCAGTGCGAGAGTTCCTGTCAAGCTGGGGGCCGCCGGTTCCAGTGAAGGTTAGCGGAATCCGGTTTCCGGATTTTGAGAAGCAGTGCGATTCTTTTCTCGCGATCAAACCCACCGTAGTTTCTTCAATCATGGGTGTGTATGCTTCGCCATTTGTCGCGAAGTTGAAGGATCATGGAATCGCGTGGTTTGCCTGTGCAACGACTCTGGCTGAAGCCCGACAGGCAGAGCGCGCCGGGGCCGACGCTATCGTAGCGCAGGGATTCGAGGCTGGCGGCCATCGTGGCTCTTTTGACCAGGCGGGAGCAGAACGCCAATCGATCGGCCTTCTTGCATTGCTGCCACGCTTGGCGGATACACTCTCGGTCCCGATTATCGCTGCAGGGGGAATCGCAGACGGTCGAGGTATTGCGGCCGCGTTGACTTTGGGTGCGAGCGCAGTCCAGATCGGCACCGCATTCCTCCGATGTCCGGAAACGGGCACGCATCCAGTGTGGGCGGATGCACTCGCTGACTTGGAGCCGGAAGCAACCAGCATGACGCGGGCGTTCACCGGCCGGCTTGGTCGCTCGATCGAGACCGATTACGTGCGAGCCGCCAATTCACCTGATGCACCGAAACCAGCTCCCTATCCGGTTCAGCTCGAATTAACTGCGACCATGCGTCAGACTGGACTAGACACGAAAGACATTCAACGGATGCAACTTTGGGCGGGGCAGAGCGCCGCTTTCGCGCGCCGCGAATCTGCGGGCGACTTCGTCCGCCGCGCGTGGGCTCAAGCCCAAAAATTTCTACCGTGACTGGGGTGCAGAATATCCGCTTGGGTTCCTTTATTTGACGAAATCTAAGAAGTTATATGGACGTGATAGCAATTGTAACTGGAGCGACTCGAGGTGCCGGAAAGGGTATAGCGATCGCGCTAGGTGAGGCGGGAGCCACCGTATATGTGACGGGCCGTAGCCTTGCGGACGGGGACTCTCCTTATGGCGGCACGGTAAGCGAGACTGCCAACCTCGTCACTCGGGCCGGGGGCAAGGGGATTGCCAACGCCCTCGATCACGTCGACGACGAAGCCGTCGCCGCGCTGTTCGCACGCGTGAAGGCGGAGCATGGTCGCCTCGATATCCTGGTCAACAATGCGGCTAAGGTCGAGGCTAGCACCACGATGAGCGTTGGCTTTTGGCAAAAACCTTTGGCAGCGGTAGATCTTATTACCGTCGGCTTGCGCTCGCACTTCGTGGCAGCCTATCATGCAGCCCCACTGTTGATCGCTAACGGCCGCGGCCTGATCGTCCAGACAGGCCATTACGGCGCAGTTGCCTATTACCACGGACCTGCCTATGGCG
>DASXLY010000082.1:0-111571 GCA_036495975.1 Occallatibacter sp.
ACCTTCCTGCGCGCTCCCGCACCATCTTCAATCTGACCGAAACCTACGGCAAGTTGACCGCGCCGGTCATCCCGCACACTACACCGCCCTCGGCCAACCAGGTAACCAAGGTCAACATCTTCAACACAAACTTCGAGCACAGCAGGGACTTAACCCCCCGCATGTATGGCTTGGTCGGCCTCGGCTACGGCCACAACTACTCCGAGGGACTGAACTTTTCGCAGGCCTACGGCGCCGGGCCCGGCTGGATCGTGATCAGGGACTCCGCCCAACAGCTCGACCTCTCGGCCGACCTACACTATGAGAAGCAGAACTTCCAAGGGCCAACGCCCAAGAAAAACCTCATCGGTTCCAACTTCAATGAGACCTACAGTCGTACTCTGCCTTACAACATCCTTTTCACCCTGCGCGGCACCTACAACGAGTCTTGGAACGACTTCTACGCTTACTCGGCCGCCGGAGCCGTCGGCCTCACCATGCCCGTCAACGAGCGCTTGAGCCTAAACCTCGACATCCGCGACGACTATCTCAACAACGCTCCCTTCGGCTACAAGAAGAACAGCTTCCAGTTCATGACCGCAGTCATCTACCGGCTGCGCTGAACCAAAGCGGCGGCCTTTTTGCTTCCAAGGTAAATTTGATGAGGGGTCTGTGAACCGCGGGGTTACAGGTTCGGGTTTGGGGAGCAACGGAACAGTGAAGTCAGTTAAGGCGCGACCGAGCGGTCTTCGTTGATCCAGCGGTAGATTTCAACGCCAGAAGTTTGCGGCCATCGTCTCTGAGTGAACCGTTTGGGGCGACGTGCCGGTAGAGAGTTTGGCGAGTCACCCCGATCTCACGGCATAGGCTGCCGACCGTGGTCCCGGTTTTTCCCATCGCTGCCATGGCGAGCCGCAACTTGGCTGGGGTCATTTTGTACCGGGCGCCACCTTTTCTGCCGCGTGCCCGCGCGGAGATAGGTCCGGCCTTGGTGCGTTCGGAGATGAGTTCATGTTCGAACTCAGCCAAGGCGGCGAAGATGCCGAAGACCAGTTTGCCCGCGGGCTTGGTCGTGTCGATCGAGGCTCCTTGTCCGGTAAGCACTTTGAAGCCGATCCCCCGCTGGGTGAGATCGTGGATGATATTGACCAGATGACGCAGGTTCCGTCCGAGTCGATCGAGCTTCCACACGACCAGAGCATCTCCTTTACGCAGAGCTTTCAAGGCGGCGTCCAGACCGGGACGTTGGTCTAGCCTTCCGGAAGCTCTGTCTTCGTAAAGATGTTTCGGGTCAATCGATGCGGCGCCCCGAATGCGCACACTTCACTTGCTAAAAACACCGGACATATTATGTGCTAACGACAGTCCCCAATCCGGAAATTACTACTTGAGCAACACGTCACGGCTCTTCACTGAGGAGTATCCGGTTCGACGGTAAGTCGACCGCAACAGCCGTCTTGCATTCGGATGAGCTATCTTTGCGCTAGAGACCCAACACAGTGTGCTATGGCCTTAGGCCAGCGCCAGGTTCATGTTGCTGATGGCTTCGTCGATTTCCTGCGTGCTCTTGAACCCGACGGTGGCGCAGTCCACGCCCGCATTCTGGAACGCAAACCGCATCGCCTTCACGCGGTCGTCATGACTATGCTCGAACTGACCGCCGCCGCACAGTTTCATGCCGATCACACCGAGCCCTTCCTTCTTCAGCCGGTGGATGTGATCGACCACCTCGCTTACGCTGTCGGGGTGGTTAGTGTCCTCATAGGTCGGCCCGTCCATCCGTGCTCCGTTGTGGTTGATGCGGATCAGTCCCACATCGAGCCACGTGTTCCCCGGCATCCGGCGCAGCGCCGGAAGACCATGCACTGAAGCGCCATGCGTGCGGATAATCTTTTTTGCCTGCGCCTCAAGGATCCCATCCTGCCAGCGCTTCGTGGTCTCCGGCCAGTCAGCCGTATGCTCCCAGTGCAGCAGCATGATGTCAAAGTATTCGGTCTGCGAGATGCGCCGTAACTCGTCAAACTTGGCCCGTGCGTCAATGCCCTCGTGGAACGTAGTCACCTTGCTCATAAGGTGATAGCTGTCGCGCGGCAAGCCTTTCAGCGCCTCGCCCAGCATTCCTGGCGTCTGGTAAGCCTCGGCCGTCTCGAAGAAGCGAATACCACGGTCGTACGCATAGCGCACCAGATATGTAAACTCCTGCTGCCCCAGCGCAGCTTGTACCGCTCCGCTGTCTGTCCCGGTTCCAAAAGCGAGCCGTGTCACCTCCGTCTTTGAGCGGCCCAGGACTACGGCATCGATCGCGGTGGGTCTGGCGGCGAGTGGAAGGGTTCCAACGGTCGTCATGGCTCCGGCCGCCAAACCTGTTTTGAGGAAACTACGGCGTGTGGTTGGACTCATTTGACCTCCGCGGCTCAAGCCGCTGGCGAACCGGATGAGTGGATGTTAGCACGCACGCAGCCGCAGTGACCGGGAACAATCAACCGGGTACAGCTAGGCTCCGCCCCCGATGACATCAGCTGCGGATACTGCTTATCTATTGCTCCGAAAATGGAGCCACTTCCGAATCGGCGGTGACACACCCATAGCCTAAACATTGCTCGTTTATCGTGATTGTCGAATTGCAGTACGGTCAGGCGAGGCGGTCCATTTGTACTCCACCGCTTTGGCATCTATTCTGAATTTGCCAGTCGTTAGCTCTATGTCGTGGACTATGGAACCTTCTCGGTCTTCCACTTCGTCTCGAAGCCAATCACCGTGTCCAGTGGCCCTTGAGCCCAGCAGAGAATAGTTTTGGACCTGTCTGTAGGTGAACTCGATTGTCCCGTCATGATATGCACCCAATAGGAGAATCTGAATCTGGAGTTCACGCTTCTCGCAACGTTCTCCAGAAGCTGGCTCGGATATGGTTACACTCTCGACCCAAGCATCATGTGGGCATCGGTGGTCTTCAGGGGAAAAGTACCAATCTGAATGGCTGCACTCCCGGAGTGAAAGGAGAAGGCTGTCCTGGCTCATTTGGCAATTCTATCCACGACTTGCGAAATGCAAGGTGGGTGCAGCACGATTAACCGGCAAAAGGTCTCGAATCGATCGCGGTCGAGTAGTCCTCGATCCGGAAGTAACCTTCACAATGACAGAAGGCGGTTAGTTCCGGTTGGACGGTGACTCGGCCGCAATCACCGCCAAGGCGAATAAATTGAACCACATTATTCGCCAGAACGGCGCACGCACAGCGCACGTTTGTTGGTATGAAACGAGACCTCATCGCCATCGAACGACTCTCCTTCGTTGAAGTCGAATCGCCACGCCCAGCCCGAAGGGTGACCGCGATCATCATTTTTCTGGGTGCTGCTCCATTGATCGCCGGTCAAGAATAGATTGCCTTTTACATGCCATGTGGCAGCGGTTCCTTTGCCGGAAGACCCCATGAGACCCGGAGCGTTGGCGTCCTTATCGTAGATACCTTCCAGCTGTTCAAGAGACGCCAGTCTCCAGTCCGAGTTCCCAGCCAACCTCAGGTCGCGACAGTACTTCATCGCCTGCTTCCAACTCACGTCTCTGCCGTTGTCCTTCGCTGCCCACGTGAGTCCAGTGGACGGGTCAGTCCAATGAGCTCGCACTTGAGTCTCCGGCGCCAAGCTTTGATCCTTCGTCGGGGATTGAGCACCAGAGGTTAGAGCAGCGAGAAATAGAAGAATGGCGGGTTTCATGAAGCTCAGCATAGTTCAGGTTCGCAATCGATTGCCGCGACGATGTGACACTTTTGCGGCTGTCTCAATCCCGTCGATCAGTTCCGAGCGGATTGTCCGCGATCCGGAAGTAACCCGAAAAACTGGTTATGTCCGGGTGGACGGTCATCCAACCGGAATACCGAGAATTGGGGAGGCTTTCCTTGCGACCGTGACGACACTGACGGGGAGCACACAGAGCATCGCAGACTATTGCGCTGAGTCGAACGGGGAAGTCAGATCGATCCGAGTGAGGCGAAGATAGTGGATCACCTCGACCTTGCCCTCAGGGAGCGGGAGCGTCTTGATTGCGATTGCATCGCCAGATTTGATCACGAATGGAGTCAGATCGCCTGGAAGGGCGAGGATGGGAAGGTCCTTTCTGAAGGCCCCGTGGGTGGTATCGGTGAAGGCGCTGAAAGTGCACTTGATCTTGTCTGTACCCTCAGGTTGTGCCAGCAGATCGTAGGCAAATGTGACATTCAAGTTGCTGTATTGGATATAAAAATGGAAAACCTGGGCAGGCCCGTTCCGATCAACGTCCGCTTCCTTTTGTGAGTAACCGATTTCATCAAACTCAGGAGACTCCAAAGATACCGATCTCCTCCAGTCATTTTCAGAGAGATCAATAACAATGCCGTTTGCCTTGATGTTCCCATGGTGCATGTACTCATCATGTGCTGACGAGGGAATGGCAGGTACTGGCTTGTAAAACGGTGAGTCGGCGTAGCTCTGGCCGTGACCGCACAACGGAAGGGCAAGGGAAAATACCAAGAAGTACTTGAGCATATCTCTCCCTCAGGCACTGCAGATCAGACGCAGGCAAACGCGATTCGTCCACCTGTGAACATCCTACAGACTGGCATTCGGAGCGTGTAGTCCTCTACCCGGAAGTTATCAATTATTACCTGCCGGATTGCCGCTCGACATTCTCTGCGGGTTTCTGATTGCAGACAGTGCCCGGGGGTGCGTATACTTCCGCGATTCCGCAAGGAGGACTCATGGGAAAGATCAATGTAAGCCGTTGGATCCTCGGTGGCATCGTTGCCGGGATCGTTGCAGATGTCTTGGGATACATCGTTGATGGCGTGATGCTTGCGCCGCGATGGGCCGACGGGATGAAGATGCTCGGGCATTCCGCTTTCTCATCGAATCAGTGGATCTGGTTCAACGTGCTTGGGCTGATCAGTGGGATTGTCGCGATTTGGATCTATGCCGGAATCCGGCCACGTTTCGGGGCAGGGCCAACGACAGCGATCTATGCCGGAGCGGTCGTCTGGGTTTTGGGAGTGCTGGTGCCAAACCTCAGCTTCATGGTCTTTGCTGGTCTGTTCTCGAAGCACTTGGCGCTGTACACAACGCTCGGAGGCCTCGTTGAGTATGTGGCTGGGACAGTTGCCGGAGCTGCGCTATACAAGGAAGTCTAAAGACGTCTGACGGTATTTGAAGATCTGGGCTTCCTCGTTCACACTTCCCGAGTGGGCCCAAGGTCTTGTGTGCAAGAGGAACAGACAGATCAGTGGGAGATACCCATTTTCGCCTTACTTTCGAGTTGGCGGTCACTCGGCAATGTCACACTGCTGGGGCGCGACTGGCACTAAGATTGCCTTTAAGGGGACCGGATGGCAGAAGAACAACGCCAGTGGAAACTTCTCGGACAACGGTATAGAGACTTTGAAAATCTACGGCTCGCCGGATCGCTCTTTCTTGCATTGGTTCGATATTCAACAAAGCCGACTACTGGATCAGCAGTATTGGTTCGACAAGGGTGATTTTTTCGAGGCTGTGTGGCTTGACGATGATGGTCATTGGAAATGTGGGAAGAAACTCACCAAAGGCGATGCCTACAAAGAGATGTGCATGCGCGAAGCGATGAACCTTTGAGAAAGCGAAGAGCGCGATAGTAATTTTTCCCTACTTCCGGGTTAACGGTTATACGCTCCTTACCCCGATTTCTAATCGACTACGTGCAGTTGTTCCAGTCCTGCTCCGTATAGAACCGAACGGTATACCAATTCTTCCCCAATCGACGCACGCGAACCACACTGCAAGGAATGCCTTGGTACTTACCTGGCTTCCCTGTCTTCGACGCATCCAGGAGCTGGTCTCTCGGGTCGAAAACCAAATAAAGAACTGTGTCACCAACGCCCGGCATTCCCCAACCATCCCACTCTCGATGTCGAAGGAAACCATCTTGCCTGACGGGCTCTGACATCACTTCGGTTTTATAAGCATTCGCGTGCAAAAGCCACTTGACCCTGGAATGCCACCCGAAGTAATCGAAGCTCCAGGCAATAGCGAAAGCGGCAAAACTGAGCACGCAGAGTACAGCCACCAGGGAAAACACGCCACGACTCGGAATGTGCTCTTTCTTTGCTTCATGTAGTCAGCATAATGTGCGTTGCGGTCGGGTCGTCCGCCACTCGGAAGTATGCAAATTTGCGTGATTTCCGGCCGAACATTCCTAACCGGCGATGGAGATCGACTCGATGCCTCGCGATCAGCAACGTTTGGGTCAGAAACAGTGCGATCCACGTTGTCATTACCAATCCGTGAGCATGCACGAGGAATGTCAGATTCGGGTCATGGCGCAGCAGACGCAGCGTCTAGAGCGGCACGAAGCCTGCGAGCACTGTCACTGTGACGGAGCCTGCCACGACCGAGAAATATCGAAGCTCGGATTGAGCTGTCGAGATTGAATTCACAGACGTGAGGCCTCGAAGTTGATTCCTATACAGGTGCTGACAGTGTATTCCAAATTCACAATACCTTGCCCCTGATTAGTTCCTATAATGATCGAAAAATTGGGTTTTGCGGCCACAGGCTCTAATCTCCGCGATCCCGGTCAGGTTACCGGTGACCGCCTGGCGGTAACAGGTCGGGGCGTGGATCTTTGATCGTGAGATCTCGATCTATTCGATGATCGCGAATGATCGGGAGCCTTGCTACTCCCAGCGAAATACCTTTGCTGAGATCGCAGTAAAAACAAGAAACAACACCGTCAGAGCTACTACGTCACTCAGATGGGCTAACCACCCGTCGCCGTTCCATATACCCTCGAGCAGGCGCACGGCGTAGGTCAGTGGCAGTACTCGCGCCACAACGCTCAACACCGGTGGTAGATCTGAAATGTGCACGAAGAGTCCAGAGAAAGCGATCATTGGGTAGAGAACGATGGCGCCGATCGGCTGCGCAAATCGCGGTGGGAACGATGCTGGCGATGACAAAGCCGATCGACAAAACGCTCCAGGTGCTGATGAGCAGTGCGATGGTAAAGGAAAACCACGGAACATGCGCCCCGGGTGGGAAGTAACGTTTGCCCGCAAGGAACATCAAGCCCAGCGTTGCTGCAGTCAGAAGGAGCTTGACGATCACGTGGGCACTCAGGATGGTCTGCGGGCGCAGTGGTGTCGCGCGAAGCCGCTTGAGGATGCCCCCCTCGCGGTAGATGGAGATGATAGTGACCAGCGAAAGCACACCACTGACAGAGATCAAGAGCGCCACGAGGACAGGAAGATCGGCGCTGTGGAGCCCATTGGCGGCAAATGAGGGCGCACCGAATCTGAGATTTGCAACTCGTCCCAGAACAACAAAAATCAAGACTGGTACGACGATGGTGCCAAACGCGCCCAACGGTTCGCGCAGGAAGATCTTCATCTCGATCCAGGTTAGTTTCCAGAGTCCGCGCAGCATCATTGTCGGTCCTATTCGCGAATGGAGCGGCCGGTCAGCTTGAGAAAGACGTCTTCAAGGTTGGGGAGAATGGTGCGGAAACCCGTGACCCTGATCCGATTTTCCGAAAGGCAGTGAATCACCTCGGTGACCAGGTCGTCGCCCCGCCCACGAATGGTGAAACGCGTATTGGCGCAGGTTACCGATTCTACTTCCGGAATCGTCTTAAAGTGCTCACCGGCGGCCGGGTTGTCTGCGTCCAGAACCACAGTACGCTCCGGGCAATGCCGCCGAACGAGGCTATGCGGGGTGTCAATGTCGATGATCCGCCCGTGCTCCATGATGGCCACACGATCGCACAACCGCTCAGCCTCTTCCATCAGATGGGTCGTCAAAAACACCGTCTTGCCCCGCTCGCGGATCGCGCGCACCAAATCCCAGATTGCGTGTCGTGCCTGAGGGTCGAGGCCGGTGGTTAGCTCGTCGAGAAAAACCAATTCGGGATCATTGATCAAGGCAAGAGCGATAAACAGGCGTTGTTTCTGGCCCCCGGAGAGATTCATGAACCAAGCACCCTGCTTGTCGGCGAGGCCAAGCTGTTCCAGCAGTCGCTTCCCATCGATCGCTTTCTTCCCATAAAGCGAGGCCCACAGATCGACTGCCTCCCACACCTTAATTCGCTTCTGCAGCTGTGCCTGCTGAAGCTGAACTCCGATACGGTCCTGCAGCTTGTATACCTGGCGAAAAGGGTCAAAACCGAGCACTGTGATTGTGCCACTGTCGGGCTTGCGAATCCCTTCGACACATTCCATCGTGGTGGTTTTTCCTGCTCCGTTAGGCCCAATCAGTCCAAAGATTTCCCCTGGGTTGACCTCGAAGGATGCGTTCTCGACGGCCACGGTTTTGCCGTAGGTCTTGCGGACATCGGAGACTTCTACGACCGAATGCATGGTGCTTTCCTTGAGAACCGCGTATACGCGGAACTGGGGAATTCTAAGTGTAATGGTTCGCACCAAATCTGGTTCCTGGTGAGTGGTCCGCTACCCGGAAGAAACTCGAAAATCGGGTAGATTTCCCTATGGCATGGAGGCCAGAGGGTCATGAAGCAGAAGCCACGTTCTCCCAAGAAGCGCAAACACCCCAAAACCCATCTGCGTTTACCGGATCTCGAGTTCTCAAAAACCGCTGTCCTAAACAGCCTAACGAGCCGAGATGGCCAGCGGGGATATGCCCATGCTATCGACGAATTTGTTGATTGGTACTGCTCGGAGCCGCGTTTGGCATATGACCCACCGCGGAATGGGAATCGTGCGGACGTGTCCGGCCTTGCCCTTGAGGTCGACAATCGCCCAGGTTGCCCAGGCGTACGCCCAGGTTTCTGACTCCTTTCACGCGCCGAATGCCGGCGGCGAGATCGGAGCTGAGAAGGCCGAAATCGGACGCTTCGTATGCCAGCCGCGGCACGGCACCGAGACGAAGGTTGATGGTTCCGGGGGCAAGCTGCCGCCCTTCAAGTAGCCGCGGTAGCGAAGGACCACTGTCCGGTTCAATGGACGAGCTGGGTGTTTGGTTGAATGCGTCCGGAATCGACCGCGGCAGAATCTGTCGCCGGGTGTCGAAAATGGGAAAGCCGCTGGGAGAGGGAATGACGGAAAAGGCGGTCTGGCACATCGTGAAGGAATCTGCCAAGCGGATCGGATTGGCCAAACTTGCTCCGCACGATCTGCGCCGTACCTGCGCCCGGCTCTGCCATGCCTCGGGAGGGGAATTGGAGCAGATTCAGTTCCTCTTGGGTCATGTGTCCGTTCAGACGACGGAACGCTATCTCGGGTGCAAGCAGCGGATTCGATCCGCAGTCAATGATCGAATCGGAATCGAGCGCAACAACTTGGCGCGTACGCTGGCGGCGACTTGAATACGGTAGTAGCATGTCGCTGAAGTCGGGGGCGAATCGAATGGAATACGATCAGGACAAAGTGGATGAAATTACTCTTGCACTGCTGTGGCTGACTACCTTTAAGGACCCGGTCGGGAAACGCGCTTGGAAGGGACAAGACTGGGGCACGATGGAGCGCCTTCACGCCAAAGGCTACATCTCCGATCCGAAGAGTAAAGCCAAATCGGTCGTTTTGAGCGAAGAGGGCGAAACGCGCTCCAGGGAGCTGTTCATGAAACACTTCGCCCTGAGGAGCTAGATTTTGAGATCTAAGCACCAAGCAAGGGGTGACCTGGTCTCTGGTTTGGGAAGAGTAGGGACTATACGGGAATGATGTTCAGCGGGGTGAACAGCTTACTTTCACAGCGGCTGCGGATGTGCAGCGATAATCGTAATAAGCGTCGGCGACGTAACCACCGCCATAGTAAATTGTCAGATTTGTGTCGCTCTTCCATTCGATGGACGAAGGCTCTGCCGATTTCCAGCCGCCCATATAGTCCCCATGTGTGCCACTTCGATCAAGCCCAGCGGAACCCAACTTATCAGTGCGCCATCCAAAAACGAAACCCAGATATCCGACGGCGGAACATTATTGACGTCGTAGAAGCCATTAGAGGAGAAATCAGCGGCACCGTCCGCGAGATTCTCGTGCGGGAAATAGACAAGCAATCGACCTGAATCGGCGGACGCGGAATAACCTTCCGCCGGCGGATTCTGTTGGTTCTGCGCACTTCTTTTTGTTCACCACCTCGGATACGACCTGAGACCAATCCCAGTCGGTTCTGGGTTTGTCGATGGCCCGGCTAGGCAGCAAACTTGGGCTACGCAAACGTTGGATGTCGGTTTACATTCTTGGCGATAGTTGCCTCAAATCGCGTATTGGGTAATTGGGGCGGTTATTTGCTCAATCAGGAAGTGGGTCAACCGGACGGATCTTTTCTCAACCGCAATTTGGGACATGGGGACGGTAGGTTGCTCAACCCGCACAGAGGGTCAACCGGACGGATCTTTGCCCGGCAGAGATTGTTTCATCAGAGAAATGACTCCTACGGGGTCGAATGATTGCATTCGAAACGAGACCGCAATTGCCGTTAGACCACCTGGTTACAAATGATTGCCAATCGCAAAAAACGCCCTGGCACTCGGGCCAGGGCGAAGAGAAGTAGCAGTATCGGTGTGGCGATTCATTGAGTCGTTAGGGCTACCTTGTGGAGTTCAGAGGGAGTCTGTTCGTGCTTGGTGAAGACGACGTAGATCTTTGTGTCCGCGGGAACGGAAACCATCACGCGGCTGTTGGCATTGAGGGTCATTACCTCGGAATCGCCGGCGGTGCCGATATTCTCGGCCAACCGCTCACGTAGCATGTCGTCTTCGGAGAAGGCGGCGCTCGAGTTGTTTCCGGCCACTTCTGCAAGCACAGAGCCGAGTCCCGACGCTGCGCGTACAAGAAGGTTCTTGCCAGTGTTCTTCCCGTACACGTTTCCTTTGATTGGCCCGAGATCCAGCCCGGTTCCAACCGCGTCAATCTTCTCCCGTGCGCCGTCGAGCAGTTCGATCTCGTCGAACTTCACGCTCACCAGTCCGCTTCGATCGGCTTGCTGAAGCTGGCCGTACACACGCGCGCCCGCAGGAACGATGATTCTGTCTCCGATTGCATAGGTGTATTCGACAACCGCCACGACGGGGGCCAACACTGCACTCGATATCTGCGACTCGAACTTCGCCTGAATGCGCGTCCCCGGAGTCAATTCCAACCGAGGAGCACCGTCGTTATCGGCATTGGCTTTGGGCGCTGCCATCCCTTTGTTTTGGGCCACACTCCGCACAAAGATGAGCGACGGCTCCTCCAGACTGTTTTGCTGCGTCTGAGGAATTTCCGCCGTCGGGGTCCCACCATAGGGTGCTGGATCGTCCCACTTCTGCTGTGTGTCCGCGAAAGAAGGCACGTTGCCCAGAGAACTCGCGACGGCCCGCTTGCCCGCGGGTGGCTTTATTCCCGCACCATTCTCCAAAGACCGTGTACGCCGAATATCACCCGGCCCCAGCTGCCCGCTGCTATTGTCTGGCGCAGGAGGACGAACTGTATCCATCACGGGCGTAACACTCTCCTGGGTCGTCGTCGACTTCTCCTGCTTCGATTGCTGAGAGGGCGGCTTCACTGTTGCCAGCTTTTTAGGCGACTTGTTAACGACCGCTGTGAACACAAAAAAGAGCACTGCAACCGCGAGCCCGCCGCCGAGGAGAAGGAGCTTGCCCTTGCTTATTCCGTCTGCTCCCTTGACCGCGGCCCGTGTCGCAAACTTGGTGCCTGGCTCCCCAATGACCTCGCGGTCTACTGATTCGGGCGCTGGCACAAATCGTTCGGTGACTGCCTGCTCAGGAGTCTCAGCGAGTTGAGTCGGTAATCCTGTGATTCCATTTTTGTTGTTGCCATTGACGTCCATACTCTCTCGGAACTCCCTTCTACTTGTCGTCGCCGGAAATGGGTGGAGTAAATGGAAGGTGGATCAGGAGCGGGCGATCCACCTGGTCAGCCTGGGCGATCTGCAGAAATAGCTTCTCTGTCGATTCTTTGAAGTTGGGCCTGTCGAAGACGACGATGCCATCCGCGCGTTCTCCGGGTTCGAGGCGAGTCGTACTCAATCTGTAGTCCCGGATTTCCAGCTGATCGGAGATGATTCCTTTGCCTTCCTTCTTTTTCTTTTTTGCGGCCTTACGACCGGTCATCTGGATCTGCGGCGGAACAATCTCGATCGGCCGATTCGAGCTGTTCAAGATGGAGTAGGAGATCATGGTCTCGTTGCCCAACTGCCGAACGTCGCCAATCGAGGTCTCGATCTCCTTGTCCTCGCATTTTGTCCACTTGGGCGCGTTCACGCTCTCTTGCTGCTTGAATGCTTCGTCGAGACTCGACAGCGGCGCTAAACCTGAGCCGGTATTTCCGCTAATGAGGCCATGCTCCGCTCGTTTGGCCGGCGCGCTCCGCGTTGCGAAAGATTCGGGATCAGCTGAGATGAGAAAACTCCGGGGAGTCGTGTACTCGATCAGGAAATCAATTGGTTGAGCTTGGCCCGCAACTCCGGCTCCCTCGCTGACCAATTCCAGCGTGACGTGCTGTCCCGATCGGGTGGCAATCAGGAGATTCGACTGCACAGCGTCCTTCGTAATCGGCTTGACGTACACGTACTCCGGCTCGCCCTCGTTGTGTTCAGCCTTGAATTCGCCTGGACTGCCCAGAATGACGGACGTGACCTCTTCGGGCATGCGAATCGTCGACTCAAACTCGGGCCGCAGGTGGAGGACCGAAACCTCTCTCGGGTTGATCGTGATGGTGGCAACGCGCGCCTCGACTGGAGCATCGCTCGCCCTGAGATTCAGTGGAATCAAGACCGCGAGGGGGATAAGCCAGCGAAGTTTCATGGGGTTGACCTCTTTGTCGGCCTTGGGGCCAGATACTTACGAACCATGTATTGCCTGCGGACCGCCTGCACGTAGGCCACAACGTCCTGGTTGCGATAAGCCAGTTGCTGACGTGCGATGCCGCGGTCGCCAGCGTAGTAGGCCGCGGAGACCAGACGCAGATCACCGCGGAACTCCCACATCAGCGCGGTGACGTAGCGAGTTCCCGCCGCGATGTTCTGTTCCGGATTGAAAGGATCAAACGCACCGTAACGCTTTGCGGTTGCCGGCATGAGCTGCATCAGGCCCATTGCTCCCTTGCTTGACACCGCCCGAGGATTCCATCGCGACTCGACGTCGATCAATGCAGCGATCAACTCAGGCGGTACACGATAGTGGGCGGCGTACTGCCTTACAAAACTTGCCGCCGGCGCGGGATCAGCCCGGCCAAGGGCAAAACGGGAAAACACGAGCAGAAGCAGCAGCCAAGAACGGATCATGATGCTGACCCTCCCCGGAACGCCAAGCTCTGCGCGAACCTGGCTCCGTCGTCGAGGAGGCTCTTGAATCCCTCGCGCAGCAGGAGGTGGCGGCGGTCTTTCTCGGTCTTCGCCAAAAATGGAAGCAGCACATCGCGGTGTTCCGCTGTTACGTGGTCTGTCCCGAGGAGTTGAAGCGCATTGGCGAAGTCAATCATCTCCGAGACCGAAGGAGGCTTCTCGAGCGAGTAATTCCGGAAGGAAAGAGCGATCCCTGCCATCTCGCGATGAAAGTCTTCATTGGCCTTCGGGGTGCGGCTGGCGATGATCTCAGCTTCACGCTCCGGTGTCGGGTGCTCGACGCGGACATAAAGGCTGCGTCGCCGTATAGGGTCACCGAGCCTGCGCTCTTCATTGCTGGTGAGAACAACGAACGGAACACTCTTTGCTGCAACCGTGCCGAATTCAGGAATGGACAGTTGCCATTCAGCGAGGACCTCCAGCAAGAAAGCCTCAAAAGGCTCGTCTACCTTATCGAGCTCGTCAACGAGAAGAACACACGGCCGCTCACATTCAAGAGCTCGCATCAGTGGGCCAGGACGAAAGAAGTCGCGTCCCTTGAGGTTCGCCTGCAGCGTTTGCCAATCTTCATGCTGGCCCTTCGAGAACTCAATGTACAGCCGTTGCAGGCTCTCATCGAACCGACCGATCGCCTTGTCCTCAGTTACGCCGCGATAGCACTGCAGGCGCTCAATGTGCGTGCCTGCGGCTTCCGCAACCGAAATAGCCAACTGGGTCTTGCCACTTCCTGCGGGTCCTTCGAGCAGAAGGGGCTTCTGGAGTTTGGCAGCCAGAAACACCACCTGAATCATCACGGGGTCGATGAAGTAGCCCGTCTGCGCCAGCTTGCTTGCGAGGTCGGCGATGGAATCAAACATTTGCCTCTCCACGTGCTCGGGTCGAATTGCGACTCTGCGTCTTCGAACGCGGAGACAGCATGATGTGGACTCAAAACTTGGTCAAATCCGATTGCAGGATTTTCAACTCATGGACCGGCGGGCGAGGCAGAAGTCGGCACCAATTTGACCGAAAATCGGATTCCGACCAACATTTCAACACTTCGCCGGACTCTACCCAGTCCGGACGCCACAGTTTGGAGGAAATGCGCTATGGGATCCGTGCTAGCGATCGAGCAAATTGACTCGGTCGATCCGCTTCTGACCGCCGAGGATGTCGCCCTAAAACTAAGAGTCAGCAAAGATTGGGTCTGGGACCATTCCTCGCGGAGAGTGCCCTATCTGCCCGTCATTCGCATGAGTGACGGCGCGCTGCGCTACCGCGCCAGCGGAATCGAAGAGTTCCTTAGAGAACGGGAACGGGCATCTGGTTTACGACGGAAACGCCGGTAAAATAAGGGTGGCCCGCTTGTTTCCCCACACAGAAAACGAGGAATAAATGGGTAAATCGCACCAGAAAGGATGGGTGTCGGTGCGCGGTAAGAAGTGGTACGGCTATTTCCGCCGCACGGTCATCGACCCTGAAACCAGTCAACCCAAAACCGTCTCCACTCCGGTCGTACTCGGACTGAAATCCGAGATGACCAAGTATGAGGCGCGAGAGAAGTTGGCGCTCGAAGTCAAAAGGCTCACTGGGCAGATTACCGAAGATGGCGTCGTCAAGAACGGCAGCGTCACCTTCGGATGGTTTGTCCGCAACCGCTACCTGCCACTGAAGCAGGCGGACTGGAAGGAAGAGACGGCCAAGGTGAAAAAGTATCTCATTCAGGCCGATCTTATCGACGCTTTCGACGATGCACGGCTCGAAAACCTCGACAAACTGGTCCTCCAGACCCACCTCAACCAGTTGGCCAAAACACGGTCCAGGGACAGAGTGTTGCAGATCGGATCCTACCTGCGGGCGATCTTTGCCGAGGCGGTCGAACAGGACTTCCTTCCTAAAGACCCGGCGCGCACGGTGAAGACTCCCTCGGAGCTAAGGGAGACGGACAAGACGACCCTGACGTGGGATCAATTGAGGGCCGCGCTGTCCAAGCTTCCGCTGCGGGACTGGATCCTGCTCAAGCTCGACATGTCCAATGCCCTGCGACCGGGCGAGTTGTTTGGTCTGAGGTGGAGTTCGTTCGATCCGACACTCTGCCAGATCGAGATCCGAGAGACCACCTACAAGGGCAAGATCCGCCCCTGGGGCAAGACCAAGGGAAGTCTCACCAAGATCCCGATCGCCCGACCGCTTGCGGAGGAACTTCTCGCGTGGCGGAAGCAATGCGTGGAGGAGCAGCAGAGAGAGAAGCGCAAACGCGGACTAGCCGCCGACGAGCCCCAAGCCTTCATCTTTCCGGGTCGCCGCGGCGGCTTCATCGACTCGAGCAACTATCGCAAACGAGTACTGCACAAAGTGGCGAGGGAACTGGAGCTGCCAAAACTGACGTTCCAGGTCATCCGCCGCACCATCGCCACATTGGCCAAAGACAAGGGGCACATCAAGGACATTCAGGGAATGATGCGCCACTCTAGGCTGGCCACGACCACGGAAGTCTATATGCAGTCGCTCGAAGGCGGAGTCCGGTCGACGGTCAACTCCATTCACGAGGAGTTGAGCGGCATCGGCACGTTGGGACCGGGTACACAGCCGTCGGCAGTGCCATCGACCATCGCCGGCAACCGCAACTCTGCGGTTGCAAAGCAAAGCGCGGCCACCCCGAAACAGCCGCGCACTTCGGTGAGAGAAGAAGCGGTTTCAAAACCGGTCCGCGGAGTGGTTTTGGAATTTGCGACAAGAATGCGACAAGGCGGGAGGAAGGAGTTGCTTCCAAGTTGTTGAATGGATTGGTGGACCTGATCGGGATCGAACCGATGACCTCTTCCATGCCATGGAAGCGCGCTCCCAGCTGCGCCACAGGCCCACACCAAGGAATGTAACTCTTCTATTGTCTCTGCTTTCCGCAGTTTCGTCAATCAGCCGCCGACCGCGGTAATTACCATCAGAGCCGGACGGACATCGCCGCATCCGCGCAGAACCAGCACACTTTACGAGCTTCACCTCACACTCACTGGAGATCGCATCCATGAGGCTGCGGTTGATTAATGTCCTCGGCTCTCGCTCGCTCAACCGGAAGACCCATGCGCGATGCATTCATCGCCCAAGCGAAAGCGACGGCAAAACCATCTCTCTCTTTCCGGTGCAACTCTGCGCAGCATCGACCTTAGCTGACGGGCAACGGGTTCGGATCCATCCCGCCGCACAGGGTGCTCGATGCAATCCCAACCCTGTAGTCCGTCAAACGGGTCGCCTTCATGCCCTTAACCGTCCTGAAATCCGCCACCTATGCCGATAATCTGTCGTGACCGGGAACACTTTGGGGGTCATCCGGTGTCTAAGACAATAGGTGCGCGGGGCATTCTGATTCACGCTTCGACCTCCGCGCGGCTCGAGCATTTTTAACGCGCAACTGGCATCCGGCTGCTACTGAAGATGCCAAATGTGCCTCGGATGCGGTAACGTGGGGGGAACTGAATTGCAGGCGGATCTCACCATGGGGAATATAGCGAGCGCGCTGACACTTCGATCGGAAGAGGCCGCTCTCATTGCGGAGCTCCAGGCTGGTTCTGAGGAGGCGTTTGCCTGGCTGATCTCGCGTTACCATCAGCCTATCTACTCACTTCTTGCGCGCACTCTGCATGATCGCGCCGATGCCTCCGACCTCACCCAGGAAGTCTTCGTCAAGGTCTTCCGCGGTGTTGGCCATTTCCATGGCGAGTCATCTCTGCGCACCTGGATCTACCGCATTGCCCTGCACGAGGCCTCCAATCAGCGTCGCTGGTGGATGCGTCACAAGCAACAGGAGATCCCCATCGAGCAGGAGATGTCCGAGCGAAGCTCAGGCGCGCCCATCAAGTTGAAAGAGATGCTCGTCGATCCCGCCGAATCCCCTTTTGAAATGGCCATGCACGCTGAGACCCGTGCGCGCGTCGAAGCAGCTCTCAGTCGCGTTCCTGAGCCGTTCCGTACAACGCTCATCCTGCGCGACATTGAAGGTTTCGTTTACGAAGAAGTTTCCGAGATCCAGGGTGTCAATCTCGGTACAGTCAAATCAAGACTCGTTCGCGGACGAGCCCTTTTGAAGGCCGTTCTTGCGGAGTCTCAGCCGGCTACCCGAAAATCTTTTCCTGCCCGGCTCGGAACTCCCTTGGGAGAGGAGGCGCAATGACCAGCTGCAACTCCATCCAGTCAAGATTCTCTGAGTATCTCGACGGCCGGCTCACCGGAGTGGAGATGCACGTCATTGCCTCTCACCTTGCGGCTTGCCGCGCGTGTACTGACGAGTGGGCGGATTTGAAGCAGACCCAGGTAGCGTTGGCCTCTCTCGGTTCCGTCCCCCAGCCCCAAGACCTCCACCTTCGCATTCGCGTAGCTGTGAGCCAGGAGCGCGCACGCAGCCGTAGAAATATGCTGCAAGGCTGGAAGCTGGCCTGGGAAAATACGGTCGGCCCATTTGTCCTGCAGGCTGCTGCCGGCTTCGCCAGCGCTGTCCTGCTTCTCGGTACCGTCACTGTTCTCGTCGGCATGTTCACCCGGCCCGAAGCGGCGCGAGGAGAAGACGAGCCCATCGGAATGGCCACATCTCCGCACTTCCTCTATACCTCCTCGGCTGTCAGCAGCAACGACCAGATTCGCGGCTCGGCTACACCTGTCGTCGTCGAAGCGTACATCAATGGCCAGGGTGAGGTTTACGACTACCGCATCGTCTCTGGTCCGGTCGACGACAACACGCGCGCCCAGGTGGTCAACCTGCTTCTATGGAGCCACTTCGAACCGGCGCGTTTCTTCGGTCAGCCGGTCCGTGGTCTCGCCGTGCTCTCCTTTTCGGGTGTTTCCGTTCGCGGATAGATTTGCCTCGGTTCTCAGTGAAAGGCTCTTATGTCCCCTCCTGGCATGAGGGCCTTTCGTTTGCGCATTCTGCGCGTCTAAGAGCAAAGCCGGGCTCGGTCTTCCCGGCATATTATTTTGTGAGGCTGTGCCCCGTTCATCGCGGCTGCATCGCGATGAGCGGGCCGGGTCCCATGCTCCTCGCACTCCGATTCCAACGCTGACCAGGAACCAGCGAAATGCCGTAGACTTCAGGCAAGGTTCTCTTCATGTCGTTTAGCCCTTTTCGCAGTTTCGCGCTCGCCATTTCCGTTGCCGCCCTCCTTCCTGTTGCACCGGCTGCCACAGGGCAGTCTTCTTCCAGCAGCAACCCTCCGGCTCAACGCCAGAGTTCTTCTTCCCAGCCTTTGCAGGAAAAAGCACCCTCGCTCGTCGACCCCGCTGGTCCCACCATCTCCCTGGTCAGTTTGGAGCCAGTCTTCGACATGGCGGCCGCCCTCAACGCATGCGGCTACGACGAGGGAATCGAAGAAAGCGAACCGGTCCGCAAGCGCGTGCGCGACGAAATCAACGCTGCTCTCGCCAAAAGCGAAGACGCGCGTGCCAAGCGCGACAAGGTTTGCCTCTACATCGCCCAGCATCGTCTTACCGGCACCGAACGCGACATTTCGCAGTACATCTCATTGGCGCTCTACCTCAGTGCGCCGCCCCAGCTCGAAACCACTGTCGAGCTCACCGAGATGCCTCCCGACTCCACCCAGGTGGTCGAGATTGCTCCCCTCCTGCGAGACTTTGTCGCTGCCGTCGACCTCCACGGAATCTGGCTCACGGTGCACCATACTTATGATCAGGAAACCGACAGCCTGCACGATCCGCTTTCGCGCATGATTGTTAACACCAATCTCTACCTCAAAATGCCGGTCTCCACCTACGAAGGCCGCCGGTTCATCGTCGTGATCGAGCCGCAGCTCTCTCCCAAGCTGGTCAATGCCCGCGTCTACGGCACTGATTATGTGGTCGTGGTCTCGCCCGTCAACGGCGTCATCCCAATGAACGATGTGCGCCACACCTACCTGCACTACATCATCGAGCCGCTCCTCTACTCGCGCTCCAATGCCATCGACCGCATGCAGCCGATCCTCAAAGAGGTGCGCGACACGCCCCTCGAGTTCCGCTATCGCTCCGACACCGTAGCACTCGTCGTCGAGTGCCTCATCAAGGCCATCGAGGCCCGCACCATGGATACCGGCATCCCTGACTACAAGATCCCCGCCGGGGTGGAACGCTCCGATCTGCCCCGCTATGAACGCGAGCGCCAGGCGACGGCGCAGAAGCAGGAAGCCGTTCGAGTGGCTGCGGTGCACCACGACACTACCCAGGGTTTCGTCCTGACTCAGTACTTCTTCGAGCAGCTGACCCAGTTCGAACGAGATCCCGCCAGCCTGCGCGACACCATCGGCGAAATGGTCTATGGCATGGACATCGAACAGCAGATTCATCGCGCTCGACAGACCGAATTCGACAAACAGGCCGACGAAGATGTGCTCCACCGCAGCAAGCCCCGCGCCCTCAATGGACTTGACCTCGCCGAGGCCAAACTCGCTCAGGGAGACGTGGCCTCCGCTAGCCTCCTCGCCAATAAGGCACTCGCCGACAAGTCCGATTCGCTGGAATCAGTCGCCCAGGAAGGGCGCGCCGACTTCATCCTCGCTCGAGTGGCCATCATGACCGGCCATCCGGACCAGGCCATCGATCGCTTCCAGAAGACAATCTCCATAAGCAAAGAACCACGCCTGCTCGCCTGGTCGCACATCTATCTCGGCCGCATGCTCGATCTCGATTGCAAGCGTGATGCCGCGGTAACCGAATACCAGCAGGCTCTCACCGTCCGCGACGGCCAGCAGGACACGCGCCTCGCTGCTGAACATGGGGTCAAAACTGCGTATGCCGTGAAGGGCCATAGCTGCGAAGACGATGACAGCGATTCAGGCAGCACTCCGCCGCCCCCCAAGCCCGGAACGCCATCCGCGCCAGCAACCACTCCCAATCCCCAATAACCGGGCCTCGGAGTCAAGAGTCCCCGGAAGGACGACCGAACCTGGGCCGCCAACCAGGGTGCCCCATGTCACGCTTTTGAGACATGGGAGGAATCTCGATTGCCAGGGATCCGAGACCCATCTCGCTCCTGAACTGCGAGACGTCGTTTAGAGATGTCCAGCTCCAATCCCGAACCCATCTGGATCTATCTGAAAACACGACAAATATTTTCGTGCGGCGACTCTGCATGTCATTCCTGCCAATTCGCTATCCTTGATATGAGACCGCGCAAATATGAACAAAGGGACTAGTTCCATTAACGTCGCTAGCTCCGCTAACCGCGGGTGTTCAACTTGAGACTTTACGCGCGAGTCCAGGGGAATTAGTTTGGTGAAGTTCCCCCGGAGGGTCCATGCGTCGACGTGATTTTGTTCGCGGCGTGCTCGCGGTAGGTGCGACTCCCAAGCTGCTCTTGAGCCAGCAAGCCACCACCCCTGCACCTCCCCCGCCTGCGCCGGTGCCATGGCTCCTGGGCCTCAACTCGAAGACGCCCATTCCACACGTCGAAGCCGCAGACCAGGTGGCCGCGGCGGAGCTGCGCTTCTTTACCCCGCAGCAGATGGCCACGCTCACGCGACTGAGCGATGTGCTCGTGCCGCCTATAGGCGAGAAACCCGGTGCTGTTCAGGCGAAGACACCGATGTTCCTCGACTTCCTCATCGGCGGATCGCCCGATGCGCGCAAGCAGGTCTATGCCGAAGGCCTCGACTGGCTCGATGGCGAATCGAAAAAGAAATTCAATGTTGAGTTCGCCAAGCTCAACGAAGCGCAGGCTGGCGAGTTGTTGCAACCATGGCTGCGCACCTGGATGAGCGATCACCCACCCACCGAGAAGCACGCCGACTTCATCAACATCGCGCACGACGACATCCGCACCGCGACCATCAATTCCAGGGCTTGGTCCGTAGTCCCCGAAGTTGGCGCAGAGCCGCACACGGCGCAGGAACTCTACTGGTCGCCAATCGAACCGGATACCTCTGAATTCAACGCAGACTGCACCAAGGCTCCGCCCCACGTGCAGGCCGTGCCGAAACCCGGCCATCCCATGCCCACCTATCCGCGCTAACCACAACAGGGACAAACGAATACATCTCATGCTGAATGAAACCTACGACGTGCTGATCATCGGCTCCGGCCACGCCGGCGGAATGGCCGCCAAAATACTGACCGAATTTGGAATCCGCTGCATCATGCTCAACGCCGGCCCAGTCGCCGACGTCACCCACGATGCAGAACCCAAGCCCGCCTACGAGCTTCCTTACCGTGGCTTTCGCCCGCCCGGCCGGCTCGAACACGTCTTCCAGTCCAACGAGTTCAATGCCAACGTCTGGGTCGACGAACAGGAAGTCCCTTATACCTTCGAGCCCAATCAGCCCTACAATTGGGTGCGCGTGCGTCTCTTCGGCGGACGCTCCTTATTCTGGTCGCGCCAGTCGTTTCGCCTAAGCGATTACGAATTCAAGGCAAAGTCTCACGACGGCGTCGGTGAAGATTGGCCCATCAGCCACAGCGACCTCGCGCCCTATTACTCGCGTGTCGAAGGCATTTTCCGTGTCACCGGTGCGCTTGACGGCCCGCCGCAGATGCCCAACGGCAACTTCGTCCTCGATGACGCCCCCTGGACATCCGCGATGCAGCGCGTTCTCGACGTGGCTAAGCCGCGCGGCATTTCTGTCTGCAAGCAGCGCTCTGCTCAGGGTCGCGATGGTCTCGCCAGTTCGGTGAACTTGCTCCTTCCCGATGCGGAGAAAACTGGGAAGCTCACATCCATCGCGAATGCCGTCGTCCGCGAAATTACCGTCGACAAAAATACGGGACAGCCCAACGGCTGCAACTTCATTGATCGCCTCTCTCATCGCGAGATGAGCGTCAAGGCCCGTGTTGTGGTTCTCGCTGCCGGAACCCTCGAGAGCACGCGCCTGCTGCTGAATTCCAACCTTGCTAACTCCAGCGGGCTCGTCGGCCGTTACCTCATGGACCAGATCTATGGTGCCGGCATCGTCTGCTCGGTCCCCGAAGCCCGCAACGGCAAAAGCAAGGGCGTGATGGGTTCCTACGCCATCATTCCGCGATTCCGTAACATCGATACAAAGGCCGACAAGTTTCTGCGTGGCTACGCCTTCAACACCACCGCCGGCACCGGCCCCATCGGTGCGCGCAATTTCGCCGCGTACGGAACGGAACTTCAGCGCAAGATGGACGAGTACTACGGCAGCGGCTTCTACATGACGATCATGGGCGAAGTGCTGGGGCGCTATGAGAATCACGTCCGCATCGACAAGGACCGCACCGACGCGTGGGGCATCCCCGTTTTGCACGTCGACACCAAATACACCGACAACGAATTCAATATGGCCAAAGATGCCGTAGATACCGCCTCTGAACTGGCGCAGGCCGCCGGCTTCGAAGTGTTATCCAAGAACGATAAGCCAAACCCGCCCGGCTACAGCATCCACGAGGTCGGCACCTGTCGCATGGGCAACGATCCAAAGAAAAGCGTGCTGAATAAGTTCAGCCAAAGCCACGATCACAAGAATCTCTTCGTGGTCGATGGCGCCCAGTTCACCAGTGCAGGCTGGCAGAACCCCACCATGACTATCCTGTCGCTGTCGATGCGTGCGTCTGAGTACCTGGCTGGAGAGATGCTGCGGAAGAACATCTGAAAAGCAAAACGGGGAGCGATCATTGCTCCCCGCAATATGACGGTCAATATGAAAATGAACGAACCGAATCTAATCAGAATCGAAGTGTTGGTCCAAACGATACGCGAAGGTTGTTATAGGTTCCGTTATTGAAATACATTTGATCGCCGGCTTCTGCCCGCAAGCCGATCGGACCGAGAAAGCCCTCGATACCTCCGCCTGGATAAACAGCGAAATGCGTTGTGCCGCCGCCGAACTGATCGAATGAGTTGCTGAACGTTGTTCCCGAAACGTTGCTGGTGGAATGGCTGAACTCGGTAAAGCCAACTTTGCCAGTCACGAATGCCCGGAACGATCCGGCCGTCCCGAACTGGAACTTCGGTCCGAACAAACCAATGATCGGGCGTGTCCTGCCAGTAATCGTCGTGCTTGTAACGCCGGTCGTATTTCCATTGTTGGATACCGTCGTGTAGTTCTGGTCGAAGTCGTAGCTCATCTCAGCTTCAAGTGCAATGTTGGGATGAACATTGAATCCAACGCGGCCACCCAGTCCAACAAAGTTCACTGCGTTTCCGCCTTTGGGGGTTACACGAAACAGATCGCCATAGGCAGTAAATTCACCATGGTTCTGGTTCCAGCGACCCTCCCCGTAGTGACCGTATTGCGGAGCTGGCGCTTGCGGAGGCGGATCCTGATATTGAGCGTTGATTGAGAGAGGAAGTGCCAGAACGGCCATCAGCCCGGCACTGCCAAGGATGCGATTCATATGTGTGCTCCAGAGTTGAGTTGCCTCGGTCGAAGATTTATTTCCGTCCGGAGGACTTGCGCCAACATGACTCCCGGATCGAGACGACCCGGTTGCCCAACATTGGTCTATAAAGATGCCGCCCAGTCTTGGCAGGTTGGAACAGCCCGGTGCGTCGCCGGATGTTTGTCACTTCGTTAACTCGCCGAATGCTTTACTTGGATGGTTCGGTCCGTCTAAGGAATAATTGGTGTGGGAGCAGTTTTCAGGTCTGACCGATCGTCCCGAAGCACCGGGAGGGTCACCCCTGGAAGTTTGCGGCCCGCAGAGGAGTAAGTGGAAGCAGTTTTGCTTGAACTAGAAGCTGCGCTCGGGCATGGCTTCACCAGGCCTGAGTTGCTGGTGTGCGCCCTTACGCACCGCTCTCTGGTGAATCAGCAACTCCAGAATCAGCCGATCCAGGACGGCGTCGCCGATCGGCCGTCGGCCTCGGGCGACAATGAACGCCTTGAATTTCTCGGAGATGCGGTCCTGGGCTTGGTCGTCGGTGAGGCGCTCTTCCTCAGCCATCCCGAGTGGCGCGAGGGTGAACTCACCCGCATTCGTGCGCAACTGGTAAGCCGCCAGCACATGGCTCGCGTTGCTGCAGCCATCTCGCTCGGTCATCACCTCCGGCTCAGTCGCGGGGAAGATCGCAGCGGCTTGCGTCGGAAGAGCACGGTCCTCTCGAACACCATGGAGGCCGTCATCGGTGCGCTCTTCCTCGACGGTGGTCTGGAGCCTGTGAGGGTCTTCGCGCGTCGTTATGTCATGGGCGAGACGGTCGAGCAACTGGCCGAGCAGTTGCGCTCCGGCGCCGCCTTGGGCAACTATAAATCCGCCCTCCAGGAGCGGCTGCAGGCGGAGCGGGCAGGCTCCCCCATCTATCGCGTGAAGAGTGAGAGCGGTCCCGATCATCGCAAGCGCTTCCTGGTCGAGGTGCGGCTCAAGGCCGCCGACGGAGAACCCGGCAAGCCGCTCGCTCGAGGTATAGGCAGCACCAAAAAGCATGCTGAGCAGGACGCCGCGCGGCGTGCTTTGGCGCAGCTTACCGGCATATCAACAGAGCTGAACGATGACAGTGCCATCCTCTGCGAGGAGGAAGAACCGGAATGAGCGCCCCCGCCCAGGTCTCTACCACCGCTTCGCCGACGTCGCACGTCTGGCATCATCTGCCCACCGTCCCTGAAGCCCTCGCATCACTGATGCGCACCGTGGTCATCGCTCTCTTCTTGCTTACGTTCGTGTTGCAGCCGTTCTTGATTCCTTCAGAAAGCATGGAACGCACCCTGCTGGTCGGCGACTTCCTGCTCGTGAATAAGCAGATCTTTGCTCCTTCCGGCGGAACGCAGAACCTGGAGCGCTGGTTCATGCCCTATCGCGAGGTGGAGCGCGGCGACGTCGTTGTTTTCCATCATCCCGATCCTCCCTATCTCGTCAAGCGCGTGGTCGGTGTCCCGGGTGACCACATTCGCATTGATGATGGTCGGGTCTCCGTGAACGGCGTGGTTCTCGATGAGCCTTATGTGGCGTTTGAACCTGCCGCGCCCAATCCATTTCGCGACAACTTCCCCGCCAAGGTTTATACCGATCCCAATATCGATCCCACCTGGTGGCGACAACTGCAGGGCCTCACCCGGAATGGCGAACTCGTCGTTCCCCAGGGTGAATACTTCATGCTCGGAGACAATCGCAATCACAGCAAAGATTCGCGCTTCTGGGGATTCGTGCCGCGTCGAGCCATCATCGCGCGTCCGCTCGTGATTTACTTCTCAGTGCGGCGTCCCTCCACTACGGACGTGCCACAGGTCGCGGATGATAAACTCGGACACGACAGGGAACTCACGGCTCGCCTCGCGGCCTTTGCCCGGTGGAAACGAATCTTCCGCGTCGTCCACTAGTGCGGCCACAGCTTTGTCGGATTTGCCGCCAGCCATCTGGGCACCGAGCGACAGGATGACTACAAAAAACACGCCATCAACCACGACACCCCCCAAAACTGAGGCCGACCCACAACACAGACGCGAAGAGACGTCCTTTGAAGCGGCGGCGAGCATCTGTTCAGTTCTGGTCGTGGGCTTGTTCATCCTCACATTCCTTGCGCAGAACTTCGTCATTCCCTCCGGCTCCATGGAAAATACGCTTCTCGTCGGTGATCACCTGGTCGTCGATAGGATCACCATTGCTCCGCCAACCAGCTGGATGCCATTCGTTCACTATCGCGAGCCCAAACATGGCGACATCGTGGTCTTCGTTAAACCCGGAGAGCTGGATGCCGATGGCAAGCCAACCATCCTGTTCCTGGTCAAGCGTTGCGTCGGCGTTCCTGGCGACCACATCCATCTGCACAACGGGATCGTCATTATCAATGGTGTTGCCCAGGACCAGCCGCATGCGCAGCCGACTACACCTGAGAATTACTCAGAGTTTCTGGATGAATTTCCGGCGGTTCCACCTTATCCCACCCCCGGAGGCGCCACCGAACGATGGGCCGTCGACTTCCCCAATCACATCGTCGACGGCGACCTCGTCGTTCCGCCCGGCAAGTTCTTTATGATGGGCGACAATCGTCATGACAGCCTCGACTCCCGATTCTGGGGATTCGTTCCGCGCGAAAACATCGTCGGCCGTCCGCTTTTCAATTATTGGTCGTTCAAAACACCTGAGCACCAGTTTGACGAGACCGGCGTCGGCAACAACATTGCTTGGATGGCACATGTGGCGCTGCATTTCTTTACCGACACGCGCTGGAGCCGGACCCTGCACCTGACACGATAATCTCGCTTATGGCGCCTGGAATGCTCTTATCAGGACCGAAACCGCAATCATGACGGACGAAGCGCAAGGCCGGCAACGCAGGCGATCGAAACTCTGGATCGCTGCACTGGCGCTCACAATTTTCGTCGCTCTCATCGTGATTCCTCCGCTGGTCAGTATCAATCGCTACAAGACCAGCATCGCGCGTGCCATCTCGGCTTCGGTTGGTCGTCCAGTCCATCTCTCTGGCGTCGAACTTCGATTGTTTCCGCGACCCGGCTTCGTGATCACCAACCTCACGATCGAGGAAGATCCTGCCTACGGCGCCGAACCAGTACTTCACGCCAACGAAGTCACTGCCGCCATCCGGCTTTTCTCGTTGTGGCGAGGAAGGCTCGAGATCAGCCGCATCAGCGTTGATGAGGCCAGCCTGAATCTCGTCCGCACCACCGATGGGCGATGGAATCTCGACACGCTCTTTCGCACCGCTGCGCAAACCCAGCCGGGCGAAGTTCGCAGTAGAAAGATCCCGCTGCCCTATCTTGAAGCGACCAATTCCAGGATCAATGTCAAGCGCGGAAATGAAAAGCTGCCGTACTCGCTTGTGAATGCCGATCTTTCCTTTTGGGAAGAGAACCCCGGCGACTGGCGCCTTCGCCTCAAAGGTCAACCCGCCCGCACCGACATGGAACTTCAACTGGGAGACACTGGCGTCGTTCAGTTGGAAGGCCGCATGCTTCGTGCTCCGGAATTGCGGCTCATGCCGGTGCACGTCGAGATGGAGTGGCGTGAAGCTCAGCTCGGCCAATTGAGCCGCCTTCTGATTGGTTCTGATCCGGGCTGGCGCGGAGACCTGACTGCGGAGATGAAACTCGATGGCACCGCCGGCTCAGCGCAAGTGACGACGCGCCTCCGCGCAACCGGCGTGCATCGCGCAGAGTTCGCGCCCGCCGTCCCCCTGGACTTCGACGCGAATTGCGGATTTGCCTACCAGTACTCCATTCGGACTATCAACAATCTCGTCTGCGGGTCACCCCTCGGGGATGGGCGGCTCCGCCTCGAGGGAAACCTGCCGAGCGATGGTCAACCGAAGGTGTCGCTCGAGTTGCAGCGCATCCCAGCACAGGCGATTCTCGATGCCTTGCGCACGGTTCGCAGTGAACTCGGTGCGGGTCTCGAAGCCGACGGTTCGCTCAGCGGCAAACTCACCTACGATTCAACCCCCCCTGTACAGGCTGCGCAATTGTCGGTTGCCGCTGAGCGCCGCAATCGGAAAACCTCCGTTACAAAATTGGCGCCTGCCACGCCGGGCCCCTTGGCTGGCAGCATCACGCTTGAAGGCCTGAAATTAAGCGGAGGAAGCCTCAGCCAGCCCATCCAGATCCAGAAAGTCGTTCTCGAGCCTGCGGCCCGGACAGATGGGCAGGGTGAATTCCTCTCAGGCACTGCCAGTCTGCCTGCCGGTGCACCCGCTGCCCTCGTGTTCACAGCACATCTCACCTTGAACGGCTATGAGATAACGGCGCGGGGAAATGGATCGCCGTCGCGCCTTCGTCAACTTGCTCGCGCCGCTGGACTCAAGGAGGCTGGCGCCCTCGATGCGATCTCCGGTGATCCGGCGACGGTTGATCTATCGATCGCAGGACGATGGTTACCTGCGCCCGACGAATCTCTTGTTGAGACCGTGGCTGAAATTCCATCCAATGATCTGCCTCCGAGTCAACCTGTACCCGATCGCCTGACCGGCACCGTGACCCTGCACAATGCAAGCTGGAAAACAGATGCGCTTCGGTCCACGGTCGACATCCCGCAAGCCACGCTGCACCTCAACGGCGGCACCATCGACTGGGATCCAGTGGCGTTTTCCTACGGACCGCTTTCAGGGCTGGCACACGTGCAGATTCCAGCCGGGTGTGTAGACTCCGGGCATTGCATTCCCAGGGTGAACCTCGATTTCCCCACGCTCGATGCAGCAGAATTGCAGGCTGCCTTACTGGGGTCAGAACAGAAAGGTACGCTGCTTTCCACCGTAATCGCCCGCCTTACGCCATCTTCCACGCACTCCTGGCCCGCTTTTCAAGGCACGGTGAAAGCCGGTTCGCTCGTTCTCGGCCCTGTCACGCTCCAGTCTTTCGCGGCTGATATCAAGGTCAATCCGGCGGTGGTTGATTTCAATGCGATTGACGCGGGCCTCCTGGGTGGCCAGATCCATCTGTCCGGCCAAATCGAGAACGGCGACCAGCCCTCCTACACTCTGGAGGGAACTTTTCAGAATCTGAATCCTGCCGAGCTCTGCAGGATCCTCGCCCTCAGGTGCTCGGGCAATGGCTTCGATGGCGATGGCAAGATCAAGCTCACCGGGTTCGAAGGCAAAGACCTCGCTGGCTCCGCCAAAGGTGCAATCCATTTCGTCTGGAAGAAGGGCACCGTGCCCGGACGCACCACATCGCCCGACGCAACCCCACCGGTGCCACCCATGCTTGCACGCTTCGACCAGTGGACAGCAGATGCGGAGATCGCAGGTGGAGTCGTGACACTCAAAGACAACCAGGTTCGACAAGGCAAGCGCACCAGCGGCGTTAAGGGCTCCATCACCTTCGCAGATCCTCCCAAAGTCACCTTCGTCCCGGCTAAATCCGAAACTAGGCCTGAAGCAGTCTCAAAGAAATAGCCGAATTTGTCTCGATACAATCGAGGAATGCCACAGAATCAAACCTCTTCCCCGGTCGAGATTCGCTGCAGAGGCGTCCTCTTTGACATGGATGGCATCCTGATCTCCTCCATCGGTTCCGTCGAGCGTAGTTGGACCAGGTGGGCCGAGATGCGGGGAGTTGACCCGGAGTACGCCTGCAAGATGGCTCACGGCCGTCGCGCCATCGAGACAGCTGCGCTCCTGCGACCCGATCTAGACAGCGACTCTGAACTCCGGTTGATCGAGGACATCGAGCTTGCCGACGGCGAGGGCCTCGCTGTTCTGCCTGGCGTGCTTGACCTGCTCCAGGCCCTCCCGGAGAATCGCTGGGCGGTGGTCACAAGCGCTACGGCTCGCCTTGCCCGGATTCGCCTTGGGCAAGCCGGCATTCCAGTAACTAAACATCTCGTCACGGGTGATGACGTTGCCCAGGGGAAGCCCGATCCCGCGCCTTACCTCGCCGGAGCTGCCCTCCTCGGCGTTCCTCCCGAAGAATGTGTGGTCTTTGAAGACGCAGAGTCCGGGACCAAAGCCGGGCGCGCCGCAGGGTGCACCGTAATTGCAACCACGTTCTCGCACCAGGCGGAGTCGCTAGGCGACGCCCATTACCTCATCGAGAATGTCACAGGCGTGAAGGCGCGCATCTTGCCCGGAGAGCAGGGAATCGTTCTGATTTTCAGTCCGATCGCCGACTAATTAGACCGAACGTGAGCTACTCGTTCGCCTCAATTCGCCGCCCATGCGGATCCTGCAGCGGGCGCGAATTCATCCGAAACAGTGCGGTAAACGCTCGCAACTGATCGAGGCTGAGGGTGATCTCGTTCTCATACACGTACCAGCGCACGCCTTCGGTGCATGGCGGTGTCGACAACGATCCTATGTATGTCCAATAGCCTCGATCCGCCGGAAGAAATCCTCCAGCGTTCACCATCTCGCTGACCTTCTCTTTTGAGCCCGCGGTTTTGGGCAGGTGCGACCAAAGCATCGCCAGCACGGCGTTCGGATTTCCGCGATCCATTGCCAGCCGCACCTCCACAATCGCCATCTTTCCATCAGCGCTCTTATGCAGCAGCTCAACATCCATGTCTGTCAATTTCCCGTGCTCGGCCTCTTCGCTGGGATGGTGAAATTCAAATTGCTGGAGCTCGTAGCGAACACCGTCTGCCACCATATAGCTTCCTGGATTTACATCGACAACGATAGTGCGCCCGTTGTTTTCGAGCGTAACTGGCCCGGCGATGTAGTGGTATTCGATCGGCTTCAACGCCTTGTTCAGATGCGCACCACGAATGTCGATCGGCGACTGCTGATGCCCCTTGGAGCAGGCTTGATAAGCAGGATCGAGCTTTCCCCACACCAGTGGTCCACGATGGCCCTCGTAACCCCAATCCGCTCCCGACTGCGCGGCGGCACAAGTCCCGATTGCGATAAACGCAGCAAAGAGTGCATAGGTGCGCATTGCTTGCTCCTGGCAAATGAATGACAACATGGCAATTCTAAGACATGGGACGCATCGAGACGGGATTGGTGATCGAATAGAGCGCAACCCGCTCGAGTCGGGAATTCCTTGCAAGCAAGTGGCGAAAAACGAATGGGACCCCGTGGAGGGGTCCCATTCGTTGCTTGTTGTCCCGTTGTCTTACTTGGCCTTTGCCGTCTCCGCTACCCCTGCCTGCTCGGCGAGAATGGCAGCCTTGTCGGTCGCTTCCCACGTGAACTCGGGCTCGGTGCGGCCGAAATGTCCGTAGGCGGCCGTCTTCTGGTAGATCGGACGGCGCAGATTCAAGCTCTCGATAATTCCCTTCGGCGTGAGGGCAAAGTTCTTGCGCACAAGCTCACTCAGCTTCGTCGGGCTCACCTTTCCAGTGCCGAAGGTATCGATCAGAACGCTCACAGGCTCCGCAATACCGATTGCGTAAGCGAGCTGGACCTCTGCCTTTTCCGCCAGTCCGGCGGCCACGATGTTCTTGGCAATGTGGCGCGCCATGTAGGCAGCCGAGCGGTCTACTTTGGTCGGATCCTTGCCCGAGAAAGCGCCGCCGCCGTGACGGCCGGCTCCGCCGTAGGTGTCCACGATGATCTTGCGGCCGGTTAGACCGGTGTCACCCATCGGTCCACCGATTACGAAGCGCCCGGTCGGATTGATGTGATATTTGGTGTGCTCGTCGAGCCACTTGGAGGGAAGCACCGCCTGGATCACATACTTGAGGATATCGGCGTGAAGATCGTCGTTGCTGACGGTTTCAGCATGCTGGCTTGAGATGACGACCGCGTCGATGCGAGCCGGCTTGCCGTTCTCGTCGTACTCCACCGTCACCTGGCTCTTGCCGTCGGGACGCAGGTAGGGCAGCTTGCCGTTCTTGCGGACCAGGCTGAGCTGGCGGGTCAACTTGTGCGCCAGCGAAATCGCGGCCGGCATCAGCTCAGGTGTCTCGTTTGTGGCATAGCCGAACATCATGCCCTGGTCGCCTGCTCCGCCCGTGTCAACGCCCTGTGCAATGTCGCCCGACTGCTTGTTGATCGACGAAATCACCGCGCAGGTATTCGAGTCGAACCCGTAGAGGGCATTATCGTAGCCGATCGAGGCAACAACACCGCGAACAAGACTCTGAAAATCAACGTATGCCTTAGTGGTTATTTCGCCTGCAATCACTACCAGCCCCGTTGCGGTCAGTGTCTCCGCTGCCACGCGGCTGTAGGGATCCTGTTCGAGACAGGCGTCCAGAATCGCGTCGGATACTTGGTCCGCAATTTTGTCGGGATGACCTTCCGTTACCGATTCAGAGGTAAACAAAAAACGATCGCTCAACTTCGCATTCCTCCCCTTTTGAAGGGACTCAAGGTGTTTGCCTGCCGCTAAAAGCTGAAAGAGGACAGTTGCAGTTCTGCAACGAGGCGGAAGACAACGTGCACCGATCGGCCTTTGGCCGAACCAGCACATCTGTCTATGGTAATTGTGAGCAGGCTGAACGGGCAAAACATGCCAGCGAATGGGCACGGAATCCGACTGAGAGGGAGATTGTAGGGGGTAAACGGGGCAGGGAACGGGGAAACAAGGTTCGAGCCTGTAGTCCGGGATCGGGTGTCTGACAACTGAAGACTGACCCGTCTCTCAGCGCTTCATCCATGAAGCGACATGAGCCACCACGGCGTTGGCTTTTGATGGGAGCGGGACCATCGAGCTCCACCAGCCGGCGCGTACCCCATAATAGCGGACCGTGAGAAAGCCCAGCGCAGCAACCAGCGCCACAAGGACCACTGCGCCAACCCAGCGCAGGCGCTGCTCCATCGCATCACGGCGGTCCATTCGCTCCTTCGCAACATTCGAGGCGAACGTCGCCCATCCATCATCCG
Organism: Occallatibacter sp.; assembly: GCA_036495975.1. Lineage (GTDB taxonomy): Bacteria > Acidobacteriota > Terriglobia > Terriglobales > Acidobacteriaceae > Telmatobacter. Next base: position 32,410 of record DASXLY010000082.1, read on the forward strand.
CCGGATTCAACGTAATGCCGGTTTGATCGGAAGCTCTCAGAAAACGGTCGGTCCAGTCGCGGGTGTCAAGACCGAGAGCGCCGGCATATCCGCGGACGATCCCTTTGCTTAGAATCCCGCCCGGCAACTGCTGAAACCGATCCTGTTCGAGTGCCACAAGGTGGCGCAGGCTGATCTTGGTCACGGCGGTGATCTGCTCGAGTGCGATTCCGCGTGACAGCCGCTGCGTTCGAAGCTCTTCGCCAAAGGTACTCATTTGGTAACCAGTCCCGCCATCATAGCCTGTGAGATTTCCACAGACAAGTTACGAATGGCATTGCACGTATGAATCAACTTTATCACCCTTACTTATCATCGAGCTAGAGGGCTCCAGTGTGCGCAACGTCACTCCGAATTGTGCAAAACTCTGGAGAAACTCGCCTCATCATTTTTCCCGATTTTCGACTCCCGGTATCGAAGGAAACACCTGTCAACCCAGACTGGTAGGCTTGTGAAGGGACGCCCAAAGTTCAATGATCGTTCCCGCAGGTGCCATCCCGATGAATAAACTCGTCATTGCCAACCTGTTCCATCGTCCCATGCGTTCCCTCATCAGCGTTACCGCCGTAGCGATCGAAGTCATTATGATTCTGTCAGTTGTGGCCATTTTTATGGGGCAGCTCAGCAGCGCAAAGGAACGCAACAACGGCATCGGCGCCAACCTGATCCTTACACCACCGAACGCCAGTTTCATGAATGGCGTGAGCGGTGCGCCCATGACCGTGAAGCTCGTACCCTTTTTGGCGAAACTGCCGCATGTCACCGTCGCTTCTCCCACGATCACGCAGATCAATATGGGCAGTTCGCTCGAAATTCTCTGGGGCGTTGATTACCAGAGCTACGCCGCGCTCAAGCCATTCGTTTTTATCGAGGGTGTTCCCTTCCAGAATCCCTATGACGTCATTGTGGACGACGTCTTTGCAAAATCCGATCACGGGTATCACATCGGGCAAACCATCAACATCCTCAACCACGAATTTCGGATCTGTGGGATTGTGGAGAGCGGCAAGGGGGGACGCAAGCTTATCCCCATCGATACCATGGCGCAATTGATCGGCGCCGAAGGCAAGGCGACCAACATTTACCTCAAGGTCGACGAGCCGCAGAACGAGCAGGCAGTCATCGACGAGATCCACAACACCAAGGGGCTTGAGAACTACAAGGTGCAGACCATGGCCGATCTCATCGCTCTGTACACGCCGTCCAGATTTCCTGGCTTCAGCATTGCTATGAACGTCGTCATCACAATCGCGGTGATTGTAGGCTTCCTGGTTATCTTTCAATCGATGTACACGGCCGTTCTTGAGCGCACTCGCGAAATCGGAATTCTCAAATCGTTGGGTTCGTCCAAGCTCACGATCGTAAGCGTCGTCCTTCGCGAAACCGGTCTTCTCGCGATCGCTGGAGTCCTGTTGGGAATAGCCGGTACATTTGGCGTACGCGAATTACTGCACGTGAAGTTCACCACACTGGCATTTGACCTTACCGCCCAGTGGATTGGCCGTGGCGCTCTGATCGCGTTCGTCGGTGCGCTCTTCGGAGCTCTGTATCCTGCCTGGATGGCGGCCCGCAAAGACCCGATTGATGCTCTGGCATATGAGTGAGCTGCCCCGACTGGCTTCCTCTCAGAGGCGATGCGCGCTCAAATCAGACCACATTCGTTGAGGGAAGTGCAAACTCCCGCTTAAAGCCGAATAAGTCAAAGCCGCGCGATATACTTTTTCTGAATCCCCTGCAACAAACTAAGTTGAGGTTCATCTGCGTCAGCGGAGAAAGTATCCTTGCAGATTGTGTCAAAGCCAATCGAGAAACCCTCATCGACATCCACCTTAATGTGGTGGCTGTATGCCGCATGGATGATTCTGATTGGCGTTTTTGCGGTCCTTCATGCCACGCACCTTGCGGCCGATTTCCCCAATCACACCCCCTGGCATATGGATTGGGCCAAGTACACCGATGAAGGATGGTACGCAAATGCCGCGGTCCGAGCGCATCTCTTCGGATATTGGTACGTGCCTGGCGATTTCAATCCTGCTCCTGCTGTTCCCGTCTGGCCATTTCTCGAGTGGATCCTCTTCTTTTTCACCGGTGTGTCGATTGAGGGCGCGCGCGGCCTAGCCATTGCTTTCTTCTTTGTCAACCTGCTGCTCTCTTATATGCTGCTCCGCCCGCGCGGCCCGAAATGGATGGCGCTCCTCGCCCTTACATTCATGGTGACCAGCCCGTTCCTCTACTGTTTCAGCCGGCTGGCCATTCTCGAACCAATGCTCACCACGCTCATGCTCGCGGTTCTGAAGCTCGCCGCCGGCCTTCCGCAGATGCGGCGTCCCGTTGCAGTCTCAGCACTCATCGGCGTGCTCTTTACGCTGATGATGCTTACCAAGACGACCGCCATCTTCCTGCTCCCCGCAATCGGCTGGGCGATGTTCTCTTCTTTCTGGAGCGGCAGGCAGGCTTCGCCGGATTCAGCGCGTTTGAGTCTGCGCAACTGGTTTCATCCTTGCGCGCTGCGTTGCGCGGCATGGGCAACTGCTGCATTCGTGCTTACCTTCGGCGGGTGGATGGCGCTTATCTCCTCTCTCGGCTACTACGGCGATTACAAATATCTGCTCTTCATTAATAAATATGTGAAGCCGACCGAGTTCTATTGGCCAATCCTCAGCTTCTGGTGGTCATTTCGAGCTGGCCTCTGGATCGACCACACCCTCATGCCTCTTGCCGGCTTGATCATCATCGGCGCACTTCTTGCTGCGACGATCTTTCGTAAAGAAGAAAGCTGGGGATCCGAACTGCTCCTCGACCCGGTCTTTGGAGCCTGCACGCTTTCGGCAGGCGGATACATCCTCTTCATGACTTATCAAAACCATCCCCAGCCGCGATACTTCGCGCTGGTTGCGGTCTTTTGCTTCCTCCTCGTTGCAGTGGGAGCCGGGAAGCTTGCCGCGCAAGCGGGACTGCCTCGTCTCTTCGGCCGCGGAGCGATCGCGTTGGCCGCGCTCGCGACGATAGGGAACGCTGTCGGGACTTTGAACTATGCCTTGCACCCTGAGTACACCTTCGTCACGGCCACGCGGCAACTCACCACCTACATCGATCAGCATCCCAACGGGAACCGGCTCTTGGTTTCCATCAGCGGAGACGAAATCACCCTGATCACCCACTTGCAGTCACTATGTGACGACTTCAGCATGCGTTCGCCGCAATTTCCCGATCTTGGCGCCAAGTTGTCGATTTACAAGCCCGGCTGGTGGGCCACATGGAACGATATCGACCCCGGCACGCTTGAGGACATTCACACTCACTATTCGCTTGAACAGGTGGAGAGTTTCCGTGCCTTCGACGACCCGGAGCGGAATGTGCTGGTGCTCTTCAAACTGCATCCGCTCCCTGACGGACAGACGCGGATCATCGAGGGCAACAACTTGCAACAACCGCTTCCCGAAGACAAGATCGATATCCCTGTCGAATAGCTCCGGTCGTTACTCCCTACTCACTGCCTCTACGGTCTTCCGATCATTACCTCGGTAGCTTTGATCAGCGCTACAGCAGGTTCTCCGGGCTTCAGTCCGAGTTCGCGTACGGCATCCGAGGTGATGATGGCAGTAACTCGCTGGTCGCCGACCGCAAGCACCACTTTCGCCAGCAGACCGTCAATCGTGACCTCGATGATCGACCCCAGCAGTTGATTCCGTCCGCTGATCTTTGCAGCGCCCGGCTGCACCGCTCCGGTGGGCAGAAACTCGTCGAGCGCGCTCGACGGGATGCGGTGATGTCCACCGGGCGTCTTCACCGTGCGGATGCGCCCGGCCAGGATCCAGTGCTTCAGCGCCGGGTAACTAATACCCAGTTTTTCCGCAGCCTGGCGGGGCGTCAAAAGGGTAGACGAGGTCATGCAGTATTGATAGACTCCTGCCCGCGGTATCTACAAGCTTTTCTACGAATCCGGTCATCCATCCATGCAATATTTCCCTCGAAATACCTCATCGGACGCTTGTGACTGCAATCACTCGACAGGGTTTGGCGTGGATGATAGCCTTCCGGGTGACTTTGACCGGCGATTTCGACGTCGAGTTTCTCGACGAATCTACCTGCGAATCGGCTTCAAACCATAACTTGGAGGATATGTGACTGCACAGGGTTGGGTGTATTTATTTCTGGCTGTGAGCGTTGGTTCGCTCCTCGTCGCCTTTTTCTTTTCGCGCCAGGTCGTCGGCGCCGATAACGGCGCGGATGCATCAAAGCGCATCTCGTTTGCGATTAAGCATGGCACTGCGGATTTCCTGAAGCGGCAGTACAAGACGGTGGCGGCCCTCCTGGGCCTGCTTCTGCCTACCTTCGCTTACGCCCAGCCGGAACACTCGGGTGGCGGAGAAGCAAACCTGGTGCTGCCTGACCTGTCCAGCGTGAATTTTATGGGCGTAAACGGACATGCACTTCTGATGTATGGATTGCTGTTCTGCGTCGGCGGCCTGTTGTTCGGCCTCGTGATTTACACCCAATTGAAGAATCTTCCCGTTCATCGCACCATGCGGGAAATCTCCGAAATGATCTATGAGACGTGCAAGACGTACCTGACAACGCAGGGCAAGTTCATTCTTCTGCTCTGGGCTTTCATCGCGGTGATTATCGCGCTGTACTTCGGCTGGCTGGCGCCGGTTCCGGGAAAATCGATCGCCGTCACTCTGCCAATCATTTTGGGATTTAGCCTCGTTGGCATCGCGGGCAGCTACGGGGTGGCATGGTTTGGAATCCGTGTGAACACGTTTGCGAACTCACGCACGGCGTTCGCGGGACTCCGCGGCAAACCGTATCCGGTGTATGCGATTCCGCTGAAGTCCGGCATGAGCGTCGGCATGATGCTGATTTCAGTCGAGCTGCTCATTATGCTCTGCATCCTTTTGTTCATCCCGCGCGACTATGCGGGCCCTTGCTTCATCGGCTTCGCAATTGGCGAATCGCTTGGCGCCGCGGCCCTTCGTATCGCTGGCGGCATCTTCACCAAGATCGCCGACATTGGCGCCGACCTGATGAAGATCGTGTTCAAGATCAAGGAAGACGATGCACGCAATCCGGGCGTCATCGCAGACTGTACAGGTGACAACGCGGGCGACTCCGTTGGCCCCAGCGCTGACGGTTTCGAAACCTACGGCGTCACCGGCGTAGCCCTGATCACCTTCATTTTGCTGGCGGTCCCCAATGCCACGACGCAGGTGCAACTGCTGGTATGGATCTTCGTGATGCGCGTCGCGATGCTGCTGTCTAGTGCGGGTGCCTACTTCCTCAATGGCGCAATCGCGCACGCTAAATATGCAAACTCCGACGAGATGGACTTCGAGACGCCGTTGACCTCACTGGTTTGGATCACGTCGATCATTTCGATCATCCTCACCTATATCGTCTCGTACCTGATGATCCCGGCTTTGGGTGACGGAACGCTGTGGTGGAAGCTGGCTTCAATCATTTCGTGCGGAACCTTGGCGGGCGCGGTCATTCCCGAGTTCGTGAAGGTCTTCACTTCGACAAAGTCGGCCCACGTGAAAGAAGTCGTCAAGTCTGCTCAGGAAGGCGGAGCTTCGCTGGGGATCCTGTCGGGATTCGTGGCCGGCAATTTCTCAGCGTACTGGCTGGGATTGTGCATGGTCGCGCTGATGGGACTGGGCTATTACTTCACAACTGGCGTGTCCATGGCGAGCCTGATGCTGGCTCCGGCTGTCTTCGCGTTTGGTCTGGTGGCATTCGGCTTCCTGGGCATGGGTCCGGTCACGATTGCGGTGGATTCCTATGGGCCAGTCACTGACAACGCTCAATCCGTCTACGAGTTGTCGCTGATCGAAAACGTTCCCGGCATCGAAGCGGAGTTAAAGAAAGACTTCAAGATCGACGTAAACTTCGAGCGCGCGAAGTACCTGCTGGAAGCCAATGATGGAGCCGGTAACACGTTTAAGGCTTCGGCAAAGCCGGTGCTGATCGGCACCGCCGTAGTGGGCGCGACGACGATGATTTTCTCGATCATCATGGCCCTGACCGGCGGACTGACTCACGACGTGCAGAATTTGTCTCTGCTGCACGCTCCATTCATGCTTGGGTTGATCACCGGCGGAGCAATGATCTACTGGTTCACCGGCGCTTCAACGCAAGCGGTTACGACCGGCGCTTACCGAGCGGTCGAATTCATCAAAGCGCACATCAAACTGGAAGGCGTGGAGAAGGCGTCGGTCACTGACAGCAAAAAGGTGGTAGAAATCTGCACCAAGTACGCGCAGAAGGGAATGTGGAACATCTTTCTCGCCGTCTTCTTTGCTACGCTGGCTTTCGCGTTCTTTGAGCCGTTCTTCTTTATCGGGTACCTCATCTCGATTGCAATCTTCGGGCTGTACCAGGCGATCTTCATGGCGAATGCCGGCGGCGCATGGGACAACGCGAAGAAGGTGGTAGAGGTCGACATGAAACAGAAAGGGACTCCTCTGCACGACGCAACCGTGATCGGAGACACCGTTGGCGATCCATTCAAAGACACCTCGTCGGTGGCAATGAATCCGGTAATCAAGTTCACGACCTTGTTTGGACTGCTTGCCGTGGAACTGGCGGTGACGCTGAGTGCACAGAATCCGGTGCTCGCGATCTCGCTGGCAGTTATTTTCTTCCTGGTATCGATGACCTTCGTGTGGAGATCGTTCTATGGAATGAGGATTGGCTCGGAAGCAGGCAACTGATTCGCGAAGATCCGGCGGCTGCAGCCCATTTTTCGGGATCGCAAACAAGCTTGGCCGTCCCCATCCGCTTCTGTGAATGAGGACGGCCACGGTTATAGCTCAATCATCATCAAGCGACTGGTGGACGACCAGCAGGCCATGGCCCCGCGTGCAACGCGCAGGGCCGTGGTATCACTACCTCGACAAGCCGCGACAATACTACAAACCTCAGGAAACGCAACCGGAGAGTTGCGTAAGAGTTTTGATCTGCCGGCCATTCGCATCAAAATTCACCGGCTCGAGCCAAGCCTCGAACGCCGCCTTGCGCGCGGGCCACTCCGAGTCAATCATCGAAAACCAGGCGGTATCGCGGTTCTGCCCTTTCACAACCATGTGCTGGCGGAAAATTCCCTCAAAAGTGAATCCGTAGCGAAGAGCCGCGCGCCGCGAAGGCGCGTTGTTCGCGTTGCATTTCCATTCATAGCGCCGGTAACCCAGCTCTTCGAAGATGTGCCGCGCCATCAGGTACATGGCTTCCGTCGCCGCCGTCGTGCGCTGCAGGGAAGGCGCCATCAGAATGTTTCCGACTTCAACCACGCCGTTGGCCGGATCCATTCGCATGTAGCTGGCGTAACCCTCCGCCATTCCGCTCGTTTTGGGAGCGATTGCCAGAAACGTCGCCGCTAACCCGATCTGCTTTTCTGCGAGCGCCCGACCCAGATCCGCCTCGCCAGGATACGGTCCGTCGGCCAGGTACTCCCATACCTCGTCGTGGCCCCTGACCCCCGTCCAAAGGTCAGCAGCGTGCCTTTCAGCAGTTAAGGGGATCAGGTCGACGTATCGCCCTTCCAGCTTTTGCGGAGCAGGAACCGAGACAGGTTTCCAGAGGGACAGTTTCCCGGAGTTTGGCACGAAGCCAGCGTATCAGTCACTGAACACGACGTGTCGGACGTGCCAAAAAAGTAACTGCCCGCTTCTCCACATTTTTTGGCGATTTCGCACAGCCATAGCGTTCGAAATGCACTGATTCTGCGCCTTGTATGCACCCAACGCGCGGACTAGGCTTGTATCTCAGCAAGGATGCAGCCCTGAAAGGTGCATTTGCACTGGATTTTGGGCAATCTAAAGGTCCGAAAGCCGCGTTTTCAGGCCGGTTTTGCGCCTTCCACAGGCTGAATGGCGGCATTTGGCGACCGAATGGGCTATTTGACAGCCAAATACAATAGGTTGTGGTTTAGGGTTGACAGGCCCTATAGACAGCGCTATTTTTGCAACTGCGGCTGTAAACAGACTGTAACGTTGAATCCAGTTTGCAGGTCGCACAAGAGAAGAAAAACCAGCGGTCACAGAAAGCCAAGTTTTTCCTTTCACTGCAAGACTTACCCCCCAGATCCGGCTGCAAAAACGCCCCATTAGGGACAGGTATTTCAAAGAAATCGCCGATGGAGAGAAATCGATGAGCGAGGCCCACCTTCAAACAACCGATGCAGCCCTGCAAACGCCCAACAGGCAGGGTGGCCTGACCTTTTCCCGTCGTTTTTCGAAAGAGGGTGTATCCCCCTATGACGACGTACAGTGGGAGCGCCGGACAGCCCTGATTGCCGACAGCAAGGGCAACACCATTTTCGAGCAAAAAGACGTCGAAATTCCCGTGGACTGGTCGATGACCGCCACCAACATCGTTGCTTCGAAATACCTCCATGGCCCCCTCGGTTCGCGGGAGCGCGAAACCGGTGTTCGCCAGCTCGTCTCGCGGGTTGCCGAGACGGTCCGCGATTGGGGCATCGCCGGCGGTTATTTCGCCAGCGATAACGACGCCGCCATCTTCCACGATGAGCTGGCGCACATGCTGCTCACCCAGAAAGTGGCCTTCAACTCGCCCGTCTGGTTCAACGTGGGCTGCGATCGCCTGGAGCCGTTTGCGGCCGGCGCCAATTGGCACTGGGATCCTGCGACCGGCGGCGTGGTGCATGCTGCGACAGGTTACAAGAATCCGCAGTGCTCGGCATGCTTCATCAACTCCGTCGACGACTCGATGGAAGGCATCATGGATCTGGCAAGGACCGAGGCACTGCTCTTCAAATACGGCTCCGGGACCGGGACAAACTTCAGCTCCCTGCGTTCCAGCCGTGAAGGCGTGACCGGCGGAGGCACCGCCAGCGGCCCGCTAAGCTTCATGCGTGGCCTCGACGCCTTTGCCGGCGTCATCAAGAGCGGCGGCAAAACGCGTCGCGCGGCCAAGATGGCGATCCTCAACGTCGAGCACCCCGACATCATCGACTTCATTGAGTGCAAGGCGAAGGAAGAGGCCAAGGCGCACACCCTCATCCGCAACGGTTACGACGGATCAGGTCCCGACTCCGAGGCCTTCTCGTCCATCTTCTTCCAGAACGCCAACAACTCCGTCCGCGTCACCGACGACTTCATGCACGCTTACGAGAACGACGGCGAGTACTGGACCAAGACCGTCAAGGAAGAGAAGCCGGCGCAGGCTTTCAAGGCGCGCGAGATCATGCGCATGATTGCCGATGCCACCTGGCACTGCGGCGATCCTGGCCTGCAGTTCGATACCACGATCAATAAGTGGCACACCAGCAAGAACACCGCCCGCATCAACGCGTCGAATCCCTGCTCGGAGTACATGTTCCTCGACAACTCGGCCTGCAACCTTGCCAGCTTCAACCTGATGAAGTTCGTCACGCCGAACGGAATCTTCAACATTCCGGAATACCGGCACGCCATCTCCGTGGTCATCACGGCGATGGAGATCCTGGTCGACAACTCTGGCTACCCGACTGAGAAGATCGCGCGCAACTCGCACGACTATCGTCCGCTCGGTCTCGGCTATGCAAACCTCGGCGCCCTGCTGATGTCGTTCGGTATCCCCTACGACTCGGCAACCGGCCGCGACCTCGCTGCCGCGCTTACTGCGGTCATGTGCGGACAGGCCTACCTGCAGTCGGCTGTGCTCGCCGCCAACTCCCCGGCACTCGCGTCCGCCACTCCGCTCACCGCGAGCGTCGAGCGCCAGGGTGGTGCCTGCCCCGGTTTCTATGTAAACCGCGAGCCATTCCTCAACGTGATTCGGATGCATCGCGCCGAGGTCAACAACATCGGCAAATCCCGGACCAGCGGTGAGCCCTTCATGCTTCCTCAACTCGAGGCGCTCATCGAAGCCAGCCGCGAGTGCTGGGACATGGCGCTTAGCTACGGCGAGCGCTATGGCTATCGCAACTCCCAAACCACCGTGCTCGCGCCCACCGGCACCATCGGCTTCATGATGGACTGCGATACCACCGGCGTTGAGCCTGACCTTGCACTGGTCAAGTACAAGAAGCTGGTGGGCGGCGGCATGATCAAGATCGTCAACAACACCGTGCCCGCTGCGCTCTTTAAGCTCGGCTACAACAACGATCAGGTCGATGCCATCGTCAGCTACATCGACGCCACTGGCACCATCGAAGGCGCCCCGGGCATCAAGCCGGAACACCTGTCCGTCTTCGACTGCAGCTTCAAGCCGGCCAAGGGTACGCGTTCCATCCACTACATGGGTCACATCAAGATGATGTCGGCGACGCAGCCCTTCCTTTCCGGAGCGATCTCGAAGACTGTGAACCTGCCGCAGGAAGCCACGGTGGAGGACATCGCGGAGGCCTACGCTGAAAGCTGGCGCCAGGGCATCAAGGCGGTAGCCATCTATCGCGACGGCTCGAAGGGCACCCAACCGTTGAATACCAGCATGGATACCAAGAAGGAACCCTCGGCTCTCGATGTCGCAGGCCAGCGCGTCATGGCGCAGCTTGCTTCCGGGAAACCGGCAGCGGAGGCCGACCTCAAGACGCTCGAAGCCAAGATCACCGAAAAACTCGAGGTCACGGCCAAGTCGATGGTCGCCGCGGCGAATGCGTTCCAGCACGCGCTCGAAGAAATCGCCAGGGCCACGACCGTTCCGCAGATGACCGCGGCACTGGCCGAAGAACAGGCTCCACAGGCTCAGGATCTGAACGGACCGCCGCGCGCCGTTCGCCATCGCCTGCAGGAGGAGCGTGCCTCCATCACTCACAAGTTTTCCATTGCGGGTCACGAGGGCTACATCACTGTTGGTCTGTATCCGACTGGCCAGCCGGGCGAGATCTTCATCAAGATGGCAAAAGAAGGTTCGACTGTCTCCGGTCTTATGGATGCCTTTGCAACATCGATCTCCCTGGCTCTGCAGCATGGTGTTCCGCTGCGTGTGCTCTGCGAGAAATTCGCGCACACCCGCTTCGAGCCCTCGGGCTGGACGGGCAATGAACAAATTGGCTACGCGAAGAGTCTCATGGACTACATCTTCCGCTGGCTGAACTTGCGCTTTCTCTCTGGTGAGCAGCTGACACTCTTTGCGGGTCTCGCTCCGCAGGCCGCGCCGCTGCCTGAGACGCCAACGATTCTGCCCGACAACGAACCCGAACCCACGGATCACAACCAGCTTTCACGTCTAGCTGAAGAGATGTCGAAGCGGTCCTACACAGGTATGGGCAGCACCTCGGCTCCCGGTGGCAGCATTCCGCCTGAGACAACGAGCCCACCTTCCACTTCGAGCTCAGCTCCCGCTTTGCAGGATCGCGGCCTCTTTCACGCGTCCGATGCGATGCGCAGCATGTACGAGATGGGAGACGCTCCAAGCTGCTCCACATGCGGAGCCATCATGGTCCGCAATGGAAGTTGCTATCGCTGCATGAGCTGCGGATCAACCTCTGGTTGCAGCTAGTACGAATCTGCACTTTTACAGAAGGGAGCAGGGACTATCCTGCTCCCTTTTTGTTCGACCGTCGATATGAGAGGAAGCAGGGGACCAGCGCTATCCTGTTCTGCATATGCTGGAGCGTAACCCAGAATCCCCACAGAAGGGTTTTGCTCGCTGGGATGGCAACCCTGGCAACTTGGTCCATTGGTTATTTGACTCCCGGGATGGCGCATCAGGCCGCCTGGTGCCGCGCTGGATTTTCCTGCGTGCGCTGGCAGCCATCTATTTTTCCGCCTTCTACTCGCTCCTGTTTCAGATAAAGGGGCTGATCGGTGCCGACGGTATCTTCCCAGCGCGCGATTATCTCGCTGCGATTGCGCATGCATATCCGGCAACCAAGATCTGGTTTGCGCCGACACTCTACTGGATCTCGTCGACATCACACGCCCTGATGATCATCACGTGGATCGGCCTGATGGCGTCCGTCGCTGCCTTCATAAATCTCTGGCCGCGCCTCAGCTTCTTCATCTGCTTCCTCTGCTTTCTCTCGTTTACGTCAGCATCCGGTGAGTTTTCTAACTACCAGTCGGATGGCATGCTGCTGGAGGCGGGATTCATTGCGCTCTTCTTCGTACCGCGCGGATTGCTTCCGGGACTCGGCGCTCTCTCCCTTCCGTCACGCGCCAGCTTGTTTCTACTTCAGTGGGAGTGGTTCCGCATCTACTTCGAGTCGGGCATCGTGAAGCTGCTCAGCGGCGATCGCCAATGGCGCACTCTCACTGCCATGGACGAGTACTACCAGAATGGACCGCTTCCGACCTGGGTGGGATGGTATGTCGAGCATCTCCCTCACGGATTTCACGCTTTCACTGCAGCCGGAACTCTAATCCTCGAATTGGTGCTGGTCTGGATGCTATTTTTGCCCCGCTGCGTACGTATCATCTGCTTCCTCATCGTCACACCATGGGAAATCGGTGTCATCATCACCGCGAATTACACGTTTCTGAATTACCTGGTGCTATGCCTGGGATTTCTGCTCCTCGACGATCGTTTCCTGCTGCCGATCATCCCTGCCCGCCATCGGAACACCGTCGCCGCTGCAATCAAATCGCCCAGCACCGCCGATGACACTTTGCCGCCGGAATCTGCAAATCCAGTTGCTGAGGACGAAAACCGGGAACGGCCTCGCCGCCTGATTCTGAGCACCGTCGACCGTCATCTCAGCGCTATTCGCCTCGCCTTCGCCGTCGTCATGCTCACGTGGATCTTCTACGACACGACTGCTGAAATGCTCCTTATCCCATTTCGAAGCCTTCCTCTACCCACAAGCCCCATCACTCTGCTTGAGCCTTTTCGGATTGCGAATCAGTACGGACTGTTCGCGGTGATGACCAATGGCCGTTACGAAATCGAGTTTCAAGGATCAAATGATGGCCAGAATTGGACTGCCTATCCGTTCCGGTACAAGCCCCAGGCACTGAACGAGGCTCCGCGGATCTACGCGCCGTATCAACCGCGCTTCGATTGGAATCTCTGGTTTGCGTCGCTTGGCGATTGGCGACAAGACGAGCTGGTTCCCCTCACCGAAGAGCGCCTTCTTGAAAATGACAAGGACGTGATCGCACTCTTCCGGGGCAATCCATTCGCCCAATCTCCGCCGCGATTCGTGCGTACCGTTCTTTGGCAATACTGGTTCACCAGCCGCGAGGAGAAACGCGCAACCGGGAACTGGTGGCGGCGACAGTACCTTGGACTCTACGCCCCGGAACTCACAAAGTCTCCCGATGGCCGCAACGCCGTGGTCCAATGGCCTGAGGAACTGCCGCTGCACAACTGATCGAGGAGAATCGTGGAATGAAGCGTGCCTATGTCATCGGTTCCGGCCCCAATGGCCTTTCAGCCGCCATCGTGCTGGCCCAGGCCGGGCTCGACGTGCAGGTCTTCGAGGCCGAAGGGGTCCCCGGTGGCGGCGCTCGCACTCTACCGTTGACCCAGCCTGGATTTCTGCATGACTTTGGATCCGCAGTGCATCCCATGGCTGCGGGTTCGCCATTCTTCTCCACGTTACCGCTCAATCAACATGGGCTTACCTGGGTGCATGGACATGCGCCTCTTGCCCATCCCCTGGACGATGGCACGGCCGTTATGCTCGAGCGCGATCTCGCCGATCAGGACCGGGAATTCGGCGAAGATGCGCCCGCATGGCGCTCCCTGGTCACACCACTGGTGGATGGCTGGGAGGCATTCGCGCAAAGCGCATTGGGTCCGATGCTGCGCATTCCGCGGCATCCGTTCTTGATGGCGCGTTTCGGCGTGGCTGCATTTCAGCCGGCGCGCAAGCTGGCTTTGCATCACTTTGCCCATCCGCGAACCCGCGCCCTGTTTGCCGGGCTGGCCGCTCATTCCTTTCTCAGCCTCGATGACTCTCTCAGCTCGGCTATCGCCCTGGTGCTCGGCGCCGTGGCACACAAGTTTGGCTGGCCCGTTCCGCGAACCGGTTCGCAAAGCATCACCGATGCCCTCATCGCCTGTCTGCAACGCGCCGGCGGCAAAATTCAGACATCCCGCCGCATCGATGCGCAGTTGTTTCGCGAGTGGAACGAACCCGGAACCTTCTCTCTCTTTGATACTTCGCCGCAACAGCTCGTCGACATTGCCGGCGATAGCCTCACGACGGGCTTCCGCACGCTCATGGAGCGATTTAAGCTCGCACCGGGTGTATTCAAGATCGACTATGCGCTATCCCGTCCGGTCCCGTGGCGTGCAGCGGAATGCCATCGCGCGATCACGGTTCATCTCGGAGGCACGCTCGAAGAAATTGCCGATTCAGAAACAGCGGTGTCGAAGGGCCAGCACCCTGAACGGCCGTTCGTGCTCACCGCGCAGCCCTCGCTTTTCGATCCAACGCGTGCTCCGCAAGGCAGCTATACCTTCTGGTCCTACTGCCATGTCCCTAACGGATCCACCTTCGATATGACCGAGCGCCTCGAATCGCAGATCGAGCGTTTTGCCCCGGGTTTTAGGGACTGCATCCTCGCCCGCCATGTGTCAACCCCGGCGATGCTCCAGCAGATGAATGCAAACCTGCTGGGAGGCGACATCTGCGGCGGTGCGATGACCATGAAGCAATTTCTCCTTCGTCCTTCGGCTCTCACCTACGAAACCAGCGCGCCGAACCTGTTTCTCTGTTCCTCGTCCACCCCGCCCGGAGGCGGAGTCCACGGAATGTGCGGTTATCGCGCAGCGAAAGTCGCGCTTAACCGGGCCCGCATCTACTAGAGAACGCGCGGTTCTTTCGGCGATTATCGATTGCACCCGCATTGCGCCCGTATAAAATGACTCTTCGGGCAAAGCAGCATTGAGGTCGAGACCTGCGAATGAGAGAAAAGGAAACCGGTAAAGGGAACAAGACCCCGCAGAAGCCGGTGAGTCTAAAACAGCTGGCGGCACACCTCGGCCTTGATCCGGCCACCGTCTCAGTTGTCCTCAACGATGTGCCGGGCCGTTCAATTCCGCAGCGCACGCGCGAGCGGATCAAGGCTGCTGCCCGCGAACTGAACTATCACCCCAACCTGCTCGCCCGTTCCCTGCGAAGCCGCGAAACCAAGACCATCGGCATCCTCGTCCCGGAACTGGGCGACGGCTACCATACGCAGGTAATGAGCGGTATCGGCGACTACCTCATCCAGTCCGGCTACTTCTACTTCACCGCTCACCATCGCCACAAGCCCGAGCTGATCGAAGAATATACACGTATGTTCATCGGGCGCGGTGCGCAGGGCATCATCGCCGTCGACACCTTGCTCGAACATCCCATCTCGGTTCCAATCGTGGCAGTAGCTGGTCATCGACGCATCAAGGGCATCACCAACGTGGCCCTCGATCATTATCGAGCCGCCGAACTCACCCTCTCGCATCTGCATTCGCTCGGACATCGCCAATTTGCCTTTATGCACGGTCAGTCGTTCAGCTCCGATTCCGATTCACGCTGGAAGGGCTTGGTTTCCGTTGCAAAGAAACTTGGGATCGCGATCAAGCCCGAATTGGTCGTTACGCTTGATCGCGACATGTCCTCGCCGGAACTGGGTTACCCCGTTGTCCAGCAACTTCTTTCCACTGGGAAACCGTTCACCGCGTTAGTCGCTTTCAACGACATTTCCGCAATCGGCGCAATTCGTGCCTTGCAGGACGCCAACCTGCGCGTTCCCACTGACGTATCAGTCATTGGCTTCGACGACATCAAGGCCGCGGGATTTACTCTCCCTCGCCTCACCACGATTCACCAGCCCTTGGCCGAGTTCGGCCGGATAGCCGGCGAGCACCTTCTGGGCCGCATCAAGGGAACCCTGTCCTCCCGCCTGGAGATTCCGGTCCAGCCAACGCTGATCGCTCGCGAATCCACCGGCCCTGTGCGCCGCTGAGTGACACCCTGGCTCAGAAATGAGTCCTTCGGCCGAGTCGCCGTGGCGACGAGTGGAGGAACGCTCAGTTTATTCCCCCAAGGCTATTTGATCTCCAACTCGTCAATCTGGAACTGGAATTTTCCCGGTTCCTGGGCGCGGACAAATCCGATACCGCTTAGATCGCTGCCATCGGTATCGAACGTGGAGAAGGGAAACGTGTACTGTTTCCACTCTGGTCCTGCTGTGAAAGACGACATCGCCGGTGCTTCTCCGTTCTGTCCATTTCGCGCCGCGGTCAGCACCAGCAGGGTGTAGGTCTTCCCGTCGCCTTTGGCCCAGAAGCTGATGGTGCTCTTCTTCGAAAGATTCACTGGTTGCATCGGCGCCGGACCCGGAGAATAGAGCGCGCCTGCAAAGATAATCTGCCCGCCCGCAATCACTTCACCGCTCACCTGCATTGCACTCTTGGTACCATCCGCGCCCGGCTCAACCACCTCGAGTTTCGAATTCGACTTACCGCCGTTCATGGTGTCGCTCGCCGGAATCCACATGCCGTAAGCTGCCGAGGTCTTCCCTCGATCGAAGTTGCTCACCATGCTCGTCTCCGATCCGACAGGCACCGGGGCCGTCGCAACCGGATTCCCTGACTCTCCGTTTAGGCTGGTAACTGTCAGCTTTACCTTGCTGGGGTTATCGGAACTCGGCCCGACCATGACGTCAAACACGCCCGGCTCAACCACTCGATGCATATCGATGTTGAGAATCGAAAGCGTATCCGGCGTGATGGAGAAGGTCACTGTCCGCTTCTCACCTGGCTTCAATGTGATTCGCTCAAAGCCCTTTAACTGCATCACCGGTTGCGTTACCGATGCGACGCGCTGATGAATGTAGAACTGCGGAACCTCATCGCCCTCGCGCGTTCCGGTATTGGTTACATCCACAACCACCTTGGCCGTGCCCTGCGGCAGAATCTGCTGCGGCTCGACCTTGAGGTTCTCAAACTTGAAGGTTGTGTAGCTCAGGCCATAGCCAAATGGAAACAGCGGCTTTCGCGTCGAGAATTCATAGCTCCGATTTGCCGACGGCTTGTGGTTGTAGTAGTCCGGCAGCGCACCCACGGTATGCGGGAAAGTAATTGGCAATTTACCGCCGGGATTTGCATCGCCAAAGATCACGTCAGCCGCTGCCGTCCCGCCTTCTTCGCCCAGGTAGAACCCTTCGAGGATCGCCGGAACTTTCTCGGCAATGTAGTTGACCGACAGCGGTCGTCCGTTCAGCAGTAGAACGACAACCGGTTTTCCAGTCTCAATCACAGCCTTTACAAGATCGTTCTGCGCGCCGAGCAGATCTAGCGAATCGCGATCTCCGAGATGATTTTCCGCCCACGCCTCGCGGTTCGTGCTCTCGTTCTCCCCAACAACCAGGATCGAAACGTCGGCCTTTTTCGCCGCATCCACAGCAGCCTGGATCGATCCCGTCTGCGTTTTTGGATCGACCAGTTCCACATCATTCGCCCACCATCCGCGAAAACCTTGCGGAGCGGTCGTGATCTTGCAGCCTTCGGCGTAAAGCACCTTCACCTTGTCGCCGACCTTGGCCTTGATCCCATCCAGCACACTCACACCGTACCCGGGATCGCGGCTGTATCCGCCCAGGTGCACGTCTGCGGCATTCGGACCAATCACCGCGATAGTCTTCAGCTTCGTCACATCGAGCGGGAGAAGATTCTTGTCATTCTTCAGAAGCACGATGACCTTGCGCGCAGCTTCAGCCGCAAGCTTCTTGTGTTCCGGGCTGTTGTTCACCTTCTCCGCATAGTCGGGATCGACATATGGATGATCGAACAGGCCAAGCCGGAACTTCGTCGTCAGAATCCGCGTAACGGCGCGGTCAACCTCGCTTTCGGGAACAAGGCCCTTCTTCACCTGGTCAACCAGCGTCGCATACACCGTTCCCTCAGAAAGGTCGTAGTCGATGCCGGCCGCAAGTCCCTGCCGCGCCGCATCCGCCATGTCATAGGCCACATGATGGGTTCCAACCAGCATCTGCAGTCCGTCCCCGTCTGACGTGAGGTAGCCGTCAAATCCCCATTCCTGCCGCAACACCTTGTCGAGCAACCAATGGTTGACGTGGTTGGGGACCCCATCAATTTCGTTGTACGAAGCCATCACGCTACCCACGTGCGCTTCCTGGACAGCGGCCTGAAATGGGACCAGGAACGTCTCGCGGATCACTCGTTCGGAAATATTCCCGGGCGCCGTATTCGTACCTCCCTCGGGCTCACCATGTACGGCGAAGTGTTTTGCCGTCGCCAGAACATGGTGTCTGTCGATCGAGTACGAATCGCCCTGCAAACCTTCGATTGCCGCCACGCCTATGCGCGAAATCAGATACGGGTCCTCGCCGTATCCCTCTTCCGTCCTGCCCCAGCGGGGATCCCGCGCCATGTCAAGCACTGGCGAAAAAACCTGCCCCGCGCCTCGAGAACCCGCCTCATCTCCCACCGCCGTGAACACCCGCTTCACCAGTGCCGGATCGAATGTCGCCGCCAGCCCCAATGCCTGCGGAAAGCTTGTGCTTCCATACTCCATGTATCCGTGCAACGCTTCCCCCAAAAACATCGCCGGGATGCCCAGCCGCGTCTTCTCGCTCAGGTAGCGCTGGACGCCGTTGCGCAGAATCGCGGCCTGGCGCGGCGTGAACTTCACCTCGGGACCCCACTCGGCCGAAAGCGTTCGGCGCGCCGTCTCGGCGGTGAAAGTGCCGGTCGGATCGATCACCTCGATCTTGGAATCCCATCCGCCGGTCAGCTGATATACCTTCTCCTCCAGGGTCATCCGTGGCAGCAGATCCGCTACCCGGTCGGCAATGGGAAGCGAGGAATCTTTGTAGCGCGGCTGATCAGCCTGTGCGGCGGTTTTATCCTGCGCGACGGCTCGAAACGAGAAGAGACTGAGCCCTAGAATCAGGCCCGAAAGGACTCCAGGAAAACTGCGGCAAGGGGCTGTCATAGTATTTGCAGGCGTTTGCTTTCCTTTCCGGATTTACGGCGAGACATTCTACCTGACCTACGTTGACTGTGTAAGTGCGGTTCACTCGGATCGAACATAATGTCTCCGAGGGCGTGATCTCAATACCAAACATGGCGAAGATTTCAGGCTTTATAGCCTTACCGCCGACCGCTCCTCGAAAGCATCTAACTGAACCAAGTCTATTAGCGATCTGTACAATGAAAACTACTCATTGAAGCAAGACCGTCCACGAGGGCAGAAAAGCACCCATGCGCCGAGTCGCGCTTATCTACAACCCAGCTTCCGGACAACACTCCGCGCGCCGCTCTTCCTACGTTCAAAAAGCGCTCGCCGTTCTTCGGGATGCGGGGGTGGAAGCCGAAGCTCTTGAGACGCATGCTCCAGGCAGCGGCAAATCGCTGGCATTAGCCGCGGCGCGCCAGGGCTACGACGCTGTGCTTGCCTGTGGCGGCGACGGCACCGTGCATGAAGCCCTGCAATCGCTTGTAGGAACCAAGGTCGCTCTCGGAGTGGTGCCTCTCGGTACTGCCAACGCATTAGCGCAGAACCTCGGCCTCGGTCGCAATCCCGTAAAGGCCGTCCGTGCGCTCCTCGACGCCAAGCCGATGGAAGTCCCGGTCGGCCGCATCTTCTTCCAGGAGCAGAACGGCGCCGAAGGGTGGCGTTATTTCACCGTCGCTGCGGGTATAGGTGCTGACGCGCTGCTCATGTCCAGCATGGACCCCGCCCTCAAACGCCGTTACGGATACGCGCTCTACATTCTCGAAGCCTTCAAGATCTGGGTGACGAATCCGTTCCCGCTCTTCGATGCGTCGTTCTCTGTTAACGGCAACGGCGCGCCGCGGGTCGAGCAGGTTTCCCAATTGCTCGCCATACGCATTCGGTCGTTTGGTGGGGCACTCGGAGTGTTCGCTCCCGGTGCCACACTGCGCAAAAAAGATCTCAGCCTCGTCGCCTTCAAAACCCGCAGCCGCATGCACTATCTCCGTTTTTTGCTCGCCACCGTTCTCGGGCGTCAGACGTTCTCTCGCACCATCGAACTCCTCGACGCCGACGCCGTCGAGTGCCGTTCCCTCAAGGGATCAAAGTCCAGCGTCTTTGTCGAGGCCGACGGCGAGGTCCTGGGAGCGCTGCCCGCCCGCATTGAAGTAGCCCGCGAAACGCTCACCCTCCTCGTTCCTCCCGGCGCGCAACCATAGTCCTGTTTGCAGTACTGCTCCCCCGCCTGCAATCATCGCTGCGACGTTCTTACAACCGAGGCAGCCAGCATGAAACTCTCTGTACGCCTTTTCTGCGCAATTGTCTTTTCTTTCTCGTTCGTGGCCATCGCGCAAAAACCCGCGTGGGTTCCGGCTCCCGGCCATATCACTCTGGCGCTGTGGCCAAATGGAGCGCCCGGTGCAACCGCCAATCCAAAGCCTGAAATCGACACAACCAAACCCACTGACAACTTGATCGCAGGTCGCCCGCTGATCCGCCTCGGCAATGTGTCCTCACCCACGCTCACCCTCTATCAGCCTAGGTCCGCCAAGAGTGCCGCCGGACCTGCGGTAGTCGTTTTTCCCGGCGGTGGCTACCAGATCCTCGCCATCGACCTTGAAGGCACCGAGGTCTGCGACTGGCTCAATTCCATTGATGTTGCCTGCGTGCTGGTGAAGTACCGCGTTCCCAACTCCGGGCCCTTCCCCAAGTCGGCCGCTGCGCTCCAGGATGCACAACGGGCCGTGGGCCTTGTTCGCGAACATGCCACCGAGTGGCACCTTGATCCAAGACGCGTCGGCGTTCTCGGCTTCTCTGCCGGAGCGCATCTCTCTGCGGCCCTCAGCACGCACTTCGAGAAGCGCCTCTATGATCCGATTGACGCGGCCGACCAGCTCAGTTGCCGCCCCGATTTTGCTCTGATCATTTACCCCGGATATCTCGCCAATGCCGCCGAGAATATGGCTCCGAATTCCGAAATCAAACCCACCGCGCAGACTCCGCCCACATTCATCGTGCAGGCTGAAGATGATCCCGTGCACGTCGAGAATGCCACCAACTATTTCCTGCAGTTGAAAGCAGCGAAAGTGTCCGCCGAGTTGCATCTCTACGCTGAAGGCGGCCACGGATATGGGCTGCGTCGCACCGCGCTCCCCGTTACAACATGGCCCGATACTGCGGCGACCTGGCTGCACACGATCGGCATCCTCGCCACGACCGGCCGCGTGTCGATACAGCCGCACTGAGGCGAGATTACAATCATCGCAATGTTCTTCGGCGTACTCACCGTTTCCGATCGCTGTTCGCAGGGCCTGATGACCGACACTGCGGGTCCCGCCGTGGTGGACCTGCTGCGCCAGCATTGGCCTGATGCGCGCATCGATAAAACCATCGCTCCCGATGAGGAGGACACCATCACTGCGCGTCTTCTGGAATGGGTGAGCGTCGGCGCGGAATTGATTCTTACCGTGGGGGGCACCGGTCTCAGTCCGCGCGATCGCACTCCAGAGGCAACGCTCCACGTCATCGATCGCTATGTACCGGGCCTCGCCGAAGCGATGCGTGTGCGGGGAGCGGAGAGCAACCCCTACGCCTGGCTCTCCCGTGGAATCGCCGGTATGCGGGGCCGTTCGCTGATCGTCAACCTTCCCGGCAGCAAACGCGGCGCCGAAGAGAGTCTCTCCACAATTCTCCCTCTCCTGCGACATGCACTCGAAGTGGCCGGCGGGGCGCAAACTCACCACTGATTTGTTCTTGGAAACGTTTTCCTGTAAACAGCCGTATCATGCAGAATTCACCGCACAGCCTTGGTCACCTCGCTAATCGCGGACCGGAGCAGGAACGCGCGGTTTCAACCGATCATTCCGTGCAATTCTGGAATGAAATCTGCTGTGAAACACGAGAAAATCCATTAAAATCTTACGGTGAGCCGCCCCAGGAAAAACTTGAACCCGATGCGTGCCGCCAATGCCAGCATCCGCGACGTGGCCCAACGCGCTGGTGTCTCGATTGCGACCGTTTCTCGTACGGTAAACGGTATCTCAACCGTTGCATCTGAACTTGCAGAACGGGTTTGGGCCGCCGTAAGGGAAGTGGGCTACGTCCCCAATACGCAGGCGC
Organism: Occallatibacter sp.; assembly: GCA_036495975.1. Taxonomy (GTDB): domain Bacteria; phylum Acidobacteriota; class Terriglobia; order Terriglobales; family Acidobacteriaceae; genus Telmatobacter. Next base: position 54,401 of record DASXLY010000082.1, read on the forward strand.
GCGCTCTGGTTTCCGGCCGCAGCCGCCTGCTTGGCCTCGTCGTTTCTGAAATCACCAATCCATTCTTCCCTGAATTGGTTCAGGAATTTGAAAACATCGCTGTCGAGCAGGGATACGAGGTCTTCATCGGTTCCACCAACTACGATACGGTTCGCACTGAAGCGCTCATCCGCCGCATGTTGCAGCGCAGCGTCGACGGCGTGGCCATCATGACCTTCGGCATCGAGGAGGAACTGATTCAGAAGCTTGTCGAACGTGCGTTTCCTCTGGTTTTCGTCGATGCCGGGCCAAACCTGCCCAACATTCGAGTGCTCAAAGTTGACTACGGAGAGGGAATTCACGAAGCTGTCCAGCATCTTGCGGCACTCGGACATCGCCAGATTGCCTTCATCAGCGGCCCACTGCAGATGCGCTCAGCGGTCGCGCGTCGCGACGCGTTTCTCAGCGCGATGGCCGAACTTGGACTGACCGTCCCAAAGGAGCACCTCGTCGAAGGCACCCACACCATGGAAGGTGGGATCAAGGCCACCGAACAATTGCTGAAATTGCCCGATCTTCCCACCGCAGTTCTCTGTTCCAACGACATGACTGCAATAGGTGTGCTCCATGGACTCCATCGCACTACGCACTCGGTGCCCAATGAAGTCTCCGTCGTTGGCTTCGACGACATTCATCTCACGCAATTCATGTTGCCCCCGCTCACCACTATCCAGATGTCGTGCAGGAACCTTGCTGCCGCCGCCGTGCAGGCGCTCCGTGCTGGCATTGAGCCCGACAATATGCATTCGCTGCAAAGAGAATGGCAGATTCCCACCAAGCTGGTGGTCCGCCAATCCACGTCGTTTCCCCGCGGCAGTCTGCCCGCACTCGCTAAAGCCAAGCCCGCAGCACGCCGCAGCGCCACCAAACATTGACCCCGTTTCTCGCTGCATCGAGGCGCTTTGCGCCGCTTGTAACTTGTGATGCCCACCAGGTGTCTAATAAATGCTGTCAGAGTCCGTCGGGACGAGGTCAAACATGCTAATCCGCAAACCCTCCGATATTTCCTCATCGGAGATCACATCCAAAGAGAATTACGACTCGTTCTTTAGCCGGCGCCGGTTTCTGCGCAATGCCATTGCCGGCGCTGTGGCAGCAGGCGGTGCAATCGTGGGAGCCGACCAACTGACCGATGTACTCTCGCCCCGCACCACGGTTCTGGCCGCCGACGACAAGTTACAGACGGTGAAAAGTCCGCTGACCACCACCGGTGAGCAACTCACCAGCTTCGCGGACATCACTCACTACAACAACTACTACGAGTTTGGCGTGGACAAGGGCGATCCCGCAAAAAACGCCGGCGTCCTGCCCACCCGTCCCTGGACCGTGAAGGTCGAAGGCAAGGTCAAGCAGCCGAAGACCATCGACATCGAGGCGCTGCTGAAGCTTCGCCCCCTCGAAGATCGCATTTATCGCCATCGCTGTGTTGAAGCCTGGAGCATGGTCGTCCCCTGGATCGGCTACTCGCTGTCCGAATTCATCAAGCAGTGCGATCCGCTGCCCAGCGCAAAGTACGTCCAGTTCCTCTCCTATTACGACAAGCACGTCGAGAAGTGGACCAGCGAATCAAACATCTCCTGGCCATACAGTGAAGGTCTCCGCATGGATGAGGCAATGCACCCCCTCACGCTGCTCACCTTTGGCCTCTACGGACAAGTGCTTCCCAATCAGGATGGCGCGCCAATCCGCATCGTCGTTCCCTGGAAGTACGGCTTCAAATCGGCCAAGTCCATCGTCGTAGTTCGCTTCGTCGACAAGGTGCCGTCGACCACATGGAATGATCTGGCCCCCAACGAATACGGGTTCTACTCCAACGTCAACCCCAACCACGACCATCCGCGCTGGAGCCAGAAAACCGAGCGTCGCATCGGCCTGCCGTTCTACGCCCAACGCCGCACCACGCTCATGTTCAACGGCTATGGCGAGCAGGTCGCCTCGCTTTACAACGGAATGAATCTGAACAGGGATTTCTAATGGACCCGGAAGAAGCGGGGTTAGTGGTATTAGCCCCGCTCCGCGCTTGTTAGCGGTGCTGACAGCATGCCGTTCTCGCTCTAACCAACTGCGCAACGCCGCTAAAACCATGAATCGCCCCACCCTCATCACGCTCAAGACGCTTACCTGGCTAGCCTGTCTCTCGCCGTTCGCGTTGCTGGTCTATCAGGCCGTCACCAACACGCTGGGTCCCGATCCGACCTCGACCATCGCGCTCACCACGGGCTACAACGCGCTGTTGATGGTGATCCTCTCGCTCGCCGTCACACCGCTGCGACAGCTTTCACCCCGGCTCTCGTGGCTCATAAAGTTTCGTCGCCTGCTCGGCCTGTTTGCGTTCTTCTATGCAAGCATTCACCTTGCAACGTATCTGTTTCTCTATCTCAATTTCGACTGGAACGTCTTCAAGACCGACATCACCAAACGGCGCTTCATCATCGCAGGATTCCTCGCTTACCTGCTCCTGCTTCCGCTCGCAGCCACATCTACCACCTGGGCCATTCGCAAACTCGGCGGCAAACGCTGGAACCGTCTGCATAAGCTCGTTTACCTCGCGGCTATTTGTGGAATTGTCCACTACTGGTGGCAGGTAAAACCAGGCGTGCTGAGCCCGACGAATCTCACCATCACGCTCGGGGTGCTCCTGCTCGCCCGCCCACTGCTGGCGTGGATCAACGCTCACAAGACTCGTCCCGCCACCGTCAAAGTTCCGTGAGCTACTGCGGTTTGGCCGCAGCCTGATCTGTGAGCGGAACATCAAGGTCCTTCATGTCACTCTGCACGCGCAGCGGCATCTCTTTTGTTAAGTAATGCCGCATCGGCTGAGGGCTACCACTCTTGTTCTGGGAATCGCCCTGTTCCTGGCTGTCGTTCGGGTCCGCCGTATCCTCTGCCTCCCCGATCCGCAAAATGTAGTTGTCCTCCGGCACATACTCAAACAGAAAGCTCCCATCTTTATCAATCGCCACCTTGCGCACTTGCTCCCGATCATCCGCATAGAGCAGAGTAACCGTAGCCTGCGACGGCGCGTGCCCATCCGCCGCGGCCTCAACATGTCCGGAAACAGTGTGCAGTCCGCTGAGAGGAATCTCGATGTCGATGCCGCGCACTGTCTCTCCACCGCTGACCTTCACGGTCGTCGCGTTCTTGCGGCGAAAGACATTGCCTGAACAAATTCGCGGTGCAACGTCTTCCGAATCAACCGGCATCATCGCGCAGACATTGTATTCGCCAGGTTCCAGATCATCGAGTGCATAGTGACCATGGCTGTCGCTGGTGGAGTTGATCGACCAGTCCGACAGCAACGGCAGTCCTACGGTGGCCCATTCCTTCTTTGCATTCTTGCGGAAAAGTTGGAAGTGCATGCCGATCGCCGGTGTGCCATCGTCGTAGTTCACTGTGCCTTCAATTGCTGCGGCGCGGTGCAGTTCGATGGTGATTTCCGAAACCCGATGAACGGCCACCTTCACTTCGACGAGCTGATCCTTCCACTGCTCGATCGCGTCCTGCTCCTGTTCGCTCGTGGTCCCCTTAGCAGTCAACTTGCCGAAGTCGATGCCGCGCTCCGGATCGAGATAGCCGTCGAGTGTCCCGAACGCGTAATAGTCACCCGGAGGGATCGCTTCCATCCTGAAGCGCCCGTCGAGGCCGGTGTCGATTTCGCCGATGGGCGTAAGGGGAGGGGAATCCGACGGGTCGGCGTGTTTGATCGGTACCGGTGTGAGATTCACCTGCGCAAACCGCGCCGGTTTTCCAGTGTCGCTGCAGATCACGATGCCGGCCACAACCCCCTTGGTGGGATCGGGCTTGCTCCTATGCTTGTCGCAGCCCAGCGCCAACAACGCCGTCGCGCCGACCCAAAGCCACTGCCACCGTGCCAAGTGCTGCCTCCGTGTGACTGGTTCAAATCATACGAAAGCCCGCGCCATGCGGAAAGGCATCCGGTTAGCGCGCTTACTCGACGGCGATCTCGAGTTCCTCCGGGAACTCCAGCATTGTCTGAGCTACCGGGCTCCAGTTTCTGCGGTGCAGCGGAGTCGGCCCCAGGCGATCGAGTGCAGCCAGGTGTTCTCGCGAGCAATAGCCCTTATGCTTTGCCAGCCCATAGCCTGGATAAACAGAATCCAATTCCACCAGCAGGCTGTCGCGATATACCTTCGCCAGAACGCTCGCCGCTGCAATCGAATAACTCCTGGCGTCTCCGCGGATCACCGACTCCTGCGGGCATGGCCAGTCGATCGTGTCACATCCATCGATCATCAGGTAGTCCGGAATGATCGCGAGCTGTTCTACCGCCGTGCGCATGGCCAGAAGGGACGCCTTGCGAATGTTGATCCGGTCGATCGTCGCGACATCGATTGCTGCTATGGCAAACGCCAGCGCCTTGGCGCGAATGATCACGTCAAGTTCATTGCGCTTGCTTTCGGCGAGCTGTTTTGAATCATTAAGTCCCGGGATGCGGCAGCGCAAAGGCAGAATCACGGCGGCAGCTACAACCGGCCCGAACATCGGACCGCGGCCAACCTCGTCGCAGCCGGCGATGCGCAGAAAGCCGCATACCGTCGCAGCCTTCTCCAGCTTCCACCCGCACGCCCCAGCCATGCAGTCAGTATAAGAACGTTCGCCTTTGTTGTCTGGCGGAAGCCTGCGGAAAACGCGTACCGGAAATGCATAAACTCGTGGCGCTCGCTTTTCGGTCGGGATCAAATCAGGTTCCGGTCTTTTTGCCGCCAATCGTTCGCGTCTTCTTCTGTTGCTGCCTGAACTGTGCAGGTGGCGTGGCATAGGTCCGCCGGAAAGCTCGATTGAATGCTGCCTCCGAGTTATAGCCTGCATCCAGCGCGACCTCGGCTACGCTCTTGTCCGTTCCCTCGAGTGACTCAGCGGCCAGCTTCATTCGCCAATCTGTCAAATAGCTCATCGGCGACACTCCAAGAAAGTGGCGGAACCGTTCTGCCAGGCGCGTCCGCGATGATCCCGCCGCCTTCGCCAGTGTTGCCACCGTCCACTGTCGCGCCGGCTCCCGATGCAGCGATGCCAGTGCCTTCGCTAGAATTGGGTCCCGCAATCCAGCCAGCCAGCCTGTCTGCTCGTTGGGCAATGTGCTGATATACCAGCGCAGCGTTTCAACAAAAAGCACCTCCGACAGTTTCCCCACCACGAGCGAACTCCCCGAATCCGATCCAGCCGAGGCATCTACCGAGAAGCGAATCGAGTTCTCAATCCATTTTCCAGACGGCCCCGAAACCACCGGCACCCTTAGAATGCGTGGCAATCCCGCAAGAAACACTTCGCACAGCCGCGGATCGCAAGCCATATAGCCGCACACAAATTTCGTGGCTTCGCCGCCCCCGCCGAAGCGGACGACCTTTAGCCCGTCCGCCACGTTCTTCGCGAAGGTACGAAACGAGTCGACCGGGCGTTGCGGAGATCCATTACCCAGCAGGTGACTGTCGCCTCCCGGAAGGATCACGATGTCCCCGCCGCTAAGTTCAATGCGTTCACCATTCTCCAGAGAGGCGTAGGCCCGTCCTTCGATGAGGAAGTGAAACATGATCACATGCGCGCCTTTAAACGGCAGGAAGGGAGTAATCCCCACCGCACCGGAGGACCTTATGCACCAGGGGGCGCTGAATTCCGCGTTAAAAAACAACGCGCCACGCAGCCGAACAGCGCTCAGTACCTCCGAAAGAACATCCATCCACTTGCACGCTTTCCAAATGGGCGTTTGGGGTAAACATCCGGGCTGTTCAATCAAGTTTCGGAGGGCCCGACAGCCGCATGATTAGAGCTTGATCTTACCCGATCCAATCTCCACAGAGAAAGAGAGAACCAATGACTTCAAGAGCCGCGGTTTCCCCCACAACCAGTGACATCGATCAGTTGAAGGTCCGTCTCAAGGCGACCTGGATGACAGGCGATTACGACATCTTCTCCCGCTACCTTGAGCCCGATGCCCACCTGTTCTTCCGCAGACTCGGAGTCGAACCTGGACAGAAACTCCTCGATGTCGCCTGTGGCGCAGGACAGCTCGCATTGATTGCCGCGCGCGCCGGCGCCATCGTAAGTGGCTGCGACATTGCAACAAACTGGCTTGAACGAGCCCGGGCGCGTGCTGCCCAGGAACGGCTCAACATTTCCTTCCAGGAAGGGGATGCCGAGGAACTTCCGTATGGCGATGCGCAGTTCGATGTCGTTACCAGTCTTGTTGGTGCCATGTTTGCCCCTCAGCCCGACCAGGTTGCGGCTGAACTGACACGGGTATGCCGGCCCGGCGGTAAGATCGTCATGGCCAATTGGACCGCTCAAGGCTTCATTGGCCAGATGTTCAAGGCGATCGCTAGGTACATTGCTCCCAGCGGAATGCCCTCGCCTCTGTTGTGGGGAGACGAGACCGTCGTGCGCGAGCGTTTCCGCCACGGTATCCTCGATTTCCGATGCACGCGTCGGTTCTACCAGTTCGAATACCCGTTCGCGCCCGAGCTTGTTGTCGATTTCTTTCGCGAAAACTACGGGCCAATGGCACGTGCTTTCGACGCACTCGGCGCCGAAGGCCAGGCACAATTGAAAGCCGACCTTGTCGCCTTGTGGAAGAGCCATAATCGCGCTACGGACATAGGCACGCTGGTCGATTCGGAATACCTCGAAGTTGTCGCCTATCGTGGCGAAGACACGGTCCGCATCTCTGGCGCCACCTCGATCATGCCAGATCGCAAGCCGCACAACCGGCGCGCCGCTCTCCTTGCCGATCGCATCGAGGAAGGCGCAACTCGACTGGCCGATTTCGTCGGCGGACTCTCCAGCGAGCAGTGGAACTCACCGGTGGTGGAAAGTGGGCAACCTGGACGATCAGTCGCCGTCATCGTGCATCATGTCGCCAGCATGTACCCGATCGAAGTGAACGTAGCGCGTACCGTCGCAAGCGGCAACAGCGTGATCGATGTGACTTGGGAAGCTGTAGCAGATATCAACGCTCGACACGCCGGCGAGTTCTCGAAAGCCTCAAGAGAAGCCACTCTCGACCTGTTGCGCAAGAACAGCTTCGAGGCTGCCGCAGCCGTGCGCGAGTTCACCGACGAAGAGCTTGATCGCGCCGCCCCCTTCTCCCTCAGCCACGGTGCACCCGTCACCGCCCAGTTCGTTCTCGAAGACCACGCCGTGAGGCATAGCTGGCATCACCTCGCGCGGATCCGAAAAGCAGTGGGACAAACGTCGCAGAACCCTGCGTCGCGGATTCAATAACCCGGAATCAAATCGGAAACCCCGGCCGGACGAGAACTCAATTCGTCCGGCCGATTTCCGTTTTCCCGATTACAAATCCGCATCCAACAAACCAGGGAGGATCGATGAGCGACAAGCTGAAGCCAACACACACGCAGCCCGGAGGATTCCAGCAGGTGAACCCCCAAAATGACGACGGGGTTGTGAACGACTCCTTCGGAACCGTGGACCCCGCTGATTCGACGGGCCTCGATGAAAGCAAGGAGACCGGAGACGCGAAGCGGCAGAACAAGAACACTCGCGAAGACTGATCCGTCCCGGCAATCCCCGTTCGGGCAAACGAAAACCCCGGCCATCGCGCCGGGGTTTCTGTTTAAAAAACTGGCATTTACGCCTTCGCTGTCGTGCGCTCCACTTCCTTCAGACGGGCGGCCTTGCCGCGGAGTCCGCGAATGTAGAACAGCTTCGAACGCCGCACCTTGTAGCTGCGAACCTTCTCCACCTTATCCACAACCTTGGAGTTGAACGGGAAGATGCGCTCCACGCCCTGGCCGAAGCTCATCTTACGAACTGTAAAGGTGCCCTGGGGCCCCTTATTCACCGAAATTACCAGGCCCTCAAAGGCCTGCAGACGTTCCTTATCGCCTTCTTTAATCTTCACTTGCACGCGTACCTGGTCGCCGGGCACAAAATTGGGTAGATCGGTGCGCTTCAGCTTTTCCGCTAGGCGCTGCATAACTGGGTGGATTGACATAGCTTCTTCCTGCTGATGGACTCAGAGCCTTGATTTTAACAGAGAAGCAGCCCAAAAGCCTAATCAGCGCCGGCCATGTTTAGTGCCCGAATTCGTGGCCGAAACGAAAAGGCAGCCGCAATCCTCTCCACTACCAGCCCCACACAAGCGTAAATCCCGGCATTGATCAACTGCTGACCAGTACCGGCTTATCGCGTAATGGTGTCCCAGCAGGGCCACCGGAGTCGTGACCTGCACAAGGGCCGTATGGCCCAGGTAATGCAAGACCGCCCCCTGGCTGGGATATTGGCTGTTGCTCGGCCCGAGAATGCAGAAAACAGCCACCCCGATCAGCGAAACTGCGAATCCGCCCAGTGCCCACAACCCAACAATCCCGAGCATCGTCGTCTTTTAGCAGTGCGATGACAAAGCCTGGCACAGCGGTTTGTTCTTGCGGTCCTTTTGCGCGCCTGCGCTATATTGGCCCCATGAACGACAATCGCCAACTCCTCCGCCACACCCTTGCCACCCTCGCCTACCGCCTTGCCCGTGCCATCGCGGACGCCCCTCACAGCTTCGCCGCCTTCGACGGCTGCGGTCGCCAGCCCATCCAAATCCTCGCCCACATGGGCGACCTCTTCGACTGGGCCCTCACCGCGGTGAAGGGAAGCGAACGCTGGCACAACTCCACCCCGCTCCCCTGGCCCGAGGAGAAGGCCCGCTTCTTCGCGACCCTCCTGGCGTTCGACGAATATCTCGCCTCCGACGCGCCGCTACACGCCACTGCCGAGGCGCTCTTCCAGGGTCCCATCGCCGATGCCCTTACTCACGTCGGACAGCTTGCGATGCAGCGCCGTCTCGCCGGATCCCCCACGCGCGGTGAGAATTTTTTCGTTGCCACCATTACCGCCGGTCAGGTCAACGTCGATCAGCCTTCGGCGGTCCAGCCGTTTCGTTAAATCTCGCGTTGCAGCCTATCGGACGAACGGCAGGTAAGCAGGAGTTTGCGCCTTGTATCGGGTGAACTCTTCGCCAAAACGTTCTTCGAGCAGCTTCTCTTCCGCGCGAACCCGGATCTCGGTTCCAATCACAAAAAAGATCACGCCCGCCACCAGCAACGGCAACCACGTCTTCGCGAATCCCGTGGCCAGCAACATGCCCAGCATCGATGCATAGATCGGATTGCGTATCCAGCGATAGGGGCCGGTTGTGATCAGCTTGTGATCCTCGCTCAACGCCGCCTCAAAGCGCCATTGTTTATCCAGGTGTCGGGCCGCCATCCACACCAGTACCACTGACGGCGGCGCCAGCATCATCGAGGTGATGAGCGAGGCCGCGGACTTCTCGAATCCGACCGGTCGCACGAACGCCCAGATGCATGCGAATCCAAGCATTACCATCAGGATTCCCCACCGTGAGGAAGGCGCTCGCACTGATTTCTTCTGTCCGGATGCGCGCTCTTTCGGCTTCACAAAAGCCATCGCCCACACGACCCAGCAAACGCCGAGTTCGATCCATGCCGCGATATCCAGAGCACTCGATTTCATTTCGCAGCCTCACTCCGAATCCGTCTCAAAATCTGCCGATCCTCATCACTCAACGCAGCCTTATCGATCAAGTCCGGCCGATTGCGTAGCGTTTTCCTCAACTGTTGCTCTCGCCGCCACCGCCGAATCTGCTGATGATCGCCATTCAGCAGTACCTCCGGCGCTTTCAGTCCACCGAACTCCGCAGGCCGCGTGTAGTGCGGATAATCCAGCAGCCCACCCGCCCCATGTTGTGACCGCGGGACGCCCTCTTCATCTGTAGTGATCTCCGCATCCGCCACGCCGAAGCTTTCGAATTCACCGGAAGCCTCGTTCCCCAGCACCCCCGGCACCAGCCTCATTACTGTATCCACAACCACTGCCGCCGCCAGTTCGCCGCCGCTCAGCACGTAGTCGCCGATCGACAACTCCATGTCACAGTAGAGTTCATTGATGCGCTCGTCTACGCCTTCGTAGCGTCCGCAGATCAGCACCACGCGCTCCTTCTTCACCAACTCTCGCGCCACCGCCTGCGTAAACGGCCTCCCCTGCGCCGACAGCAGAATCACCAGCGGCGTTTCCCGTTTCCTCGTTCCCTCGTTCTCTTGTTCCGCGTCTTTCTGATCCCCGATCCCTGGTCCCTGACCCCTGTCTTTCGTCCCAATCCCCAACCCCTCCAGCGCCTCCGCCAGCGGCTCCGGTTTCAGCACCATTCCCTCTCCGCCGCCAAACGGGCGATCATCTACCGTTCGATGCCGATCATGCGTGAAGTTGCGTAGATCGTGCACGCCCACGCTCACCAGCCCTTCGGCCTGCGCCCGCCGAATAATCCCATGCTCGAATATCCCGGCAAAGAACCCCGGAAAAATCGTGATGATCTCAAACCGCATCGATGAAGTCCATAAGTGTCACTCACGATCATAGAGCCCATGCTCGCGGAGAGCGCCGCGCGCCGCAATTTTGTGACACTTGCAAAACTGTATGGAACGACCCATTGGGAATGTCAGCATTAGTTAATCTCGATCCATCTCTGCAGTGCGGGAACCCGAAACGAATGGACGCACTTGCTAATGGTTCAGCAGTGTTTTGTGCTCTAATGGTGCGCAACGATCATGCCTGACTACGAATCGTTACTAAACCGCTGGCTATCCGCCGGCGTTCTCGATGCAGATGCCGCTGCCCGCATCCGCTCCTGGGAGTCCACCCAGCAGCCAAGGTCTGCCCCACTCACAACCGACAAGCAGAATGCGACGCGAGCCGAGGGAATGGCGTGGCAGGGCCGTGTCGCCCTCATCCTTGGCGGCATTCTCCTCGCCAGTGGCGTCATCCTTTTCGTTTCGGCGCACTGGGATCAGCTCGGCCCTGCCATGCGTTTCCTGCTGGTCATCGCAATGGTCGGCGTCTTCCATCTCTGTGGCGCAATCCTGCGCACCAAATATCCCGCAACCTCAGCCGCCCTGCACGCCGTCGGCACCATCTCCACCGGGGCTGCCATCGCTCTCATCGGCCAGATCTTCAACATCCAGGAACACTGGCCGGCCGCAATCCTCATGTGGACCATCGCCGCTCTGCTCGGCTGGGCATTGTTGCGCGACCAGGTCCAGCAGACCATCACGTTGCTCCTGTTTCCTTCATGGCTCATCTGCGAATGGAATTACTATGCGCAGAATGAAATCGGCGCGGATGTCTATCTCGGCCGTTTCCTCTTCGTCTGGGCCATCCTTTATCTCACCCTGTTCATCGGTACCGACCGACGCATTCTGCGCGGCATTCTCTTCGCCACTTCAGCCATTGCCGCAGTGGTGGCAATATTTGTTCTCCTCGAAAGCTGGCGCTCCTGGTCCGGCATGCAGCCTTACCCGCCGCTGCACACACGCATCTGGGGCTGGATCATCATCGCTGCAGTTCCGATCCTCTTTTCGCTGGTTCGCCTTCGCAAGAGCACAATTCCTGTGCTCGCCTCCATCGCTTTCGTTATCGCGTTGCCCTGGTGTATGCGCGTCTGGGTTCAGACCTTTCACTATGGCAACAACTCCGGCGCATACACGCAGACCGAGCCAAACGTCGTCGCCCACACGCTCGTCGCCGCCTTCTGTGTCTTCCTCATTTGGTGGGGAGTGCGCGAGTCGAGTCGCGGCCTCGTGAACCTCGGTATCGTCGGCTTCGGCGCAACCGTCGCCTGGTTCTATTTCAGCAATCTCTTCGACCAGATGGGTCGCTCCCTGGGCCTGATCGGACTCGGCGTCCTCTTTCTCGCCGGTGGATGGGGGCTGGAGAAAACTCGGCGTCGCCTGCTGGCCCACATGGCGCCATCTCCTGCGCCGCTCGAGGAGAAGCCATGAAGTTCGCCAAAGGCTCGATTGCGCTGTTGATCCTCCAACTCATCATTGTCTCTTCGGTTGCGGCGAAGTACCTCTATGAGCGCGTCACGTGCCCACGGGTCTGGACGCGAGCCGCAGCCTTTGATCCTTCACTCGTCATGCGCGGGCGCTACCTGAGCCTGCGACTCACCGTCGACGGCTGCGGCAGTACTCTCCCCTCGGCGAAGAATGCTCAGTTCCCACGTACTGTCGACGGCGTACCAACGGGCCAAACCTTCAACGTCAACTCCTCGCAGGCCGTGTGGTTTCAGGCCAAACTCGCCGTCAGAGACAATCGGCTCACCGTCACTCGTGTTCCCGATTCGGGCAGCACAGCCGGCACCCAGTCCGTTTCCGCCCCACCCGGCGCCCCATGCAACCAGATGCGCCTCGCCGACCCCGTCGACTTCTACATCCCCGAGCACGCAAACGACCCGTCGTGGCTCAAGTCGGGCCAGGAACTCTGGATCGAAGTCACGGTGCCGCCCAAAGGCCCACCACGCCCGCTGCAACTGGCGCTCAAAGAAAACGGCGCGTGGAAACCGCTCGCATTTCAATAAAACGCCAGATTGTGTTATTGGGGAGCAATCGCCACAGCGCAGCGCGTTAGCTCTTCTGCGGATGATTCAACTCCACCAGCCCCTCGGGCAGCGCCATTTCCACGCGCTTCCCATCCACATCCACGCGGCGCAGATATTCCTTCGCGAAGGGGATCAGGATCTCGCCTTCACGCGCGGGCTCACCCTCTGACTCGCCGACTTGCCCACTCGCCGGTCTTACCACAAGAATCGGCACCGGCCCCGCGCTCCGGTCCACATCCTCGATCTCGCCGACGACCACCCTATCCGCTCCGGCCACATCCACCAGCACGCACCCGATCAGGTCGCTGATATAGAAATCGCCTTCCTCGAGCTTTGCCCGCTCAGCCCGCGGTATCGCGACTACTGTCCCCGCAAGCTCCTCGGCAGCAGAAATCGAATCGACTCCCGCAAAGTGCAGCACCACGCCGCCCTTGTGCATCCAGTGATGCACAAGTTCCAGTGCCCGCGCTCCGCTTTCAGGCGCATTGAGTCGCAGCAGCCACAAGTGCCGCCGATCCGCAAATTTTTCAGGAAAATCGGTCAGAATTTCGGCGAAAACCTCGCCTTTGCGGCCCTGTGTGCGCTTCACCCGCGCAAGCCACACCCATTGCTCCGGCACAATCATCTGCGCCCTGAGCGATCCTCGGCCCAAAGGGGTTTGTACATCCTACTCTTCGTCGCCCTCTTCCAGGATGTCGAGCGTGTAGCGATGATGCAGCTTCATGCTTACGGCACCCAGAATGGTACGTACCGAGCGTGCTGTGCGCCCCTGCTTCCCAATTACTTTCCCAACGTCTCCGGGAGCCACTCGCAGCCGCAGAACTGTGTTTTCGTCCCGCTGTACTGACTCAACTTCGACTGCTTCCGGTTCGTCCACCAAGGCCCGCGCGATTTCACGGACCAGTTCATCTACTGCCACCATGTCAACTTGGGTCATGAACTTGCCTCTGACCGTAAACATCCAAAGAGAAGCGACTTGGATCGGTGCGCAGATAGTATCAGCACACCCCTTCGGAAGTCAGTAATTGTGTGCCCGATTTCTAAAAATCTCGCGCACATCGCATGTTGGGGAAGGGAATTTGGCTACGCCACCGCTTCAGCGGCCTTGGCCGGGTTCTTTTCGACCAGCTTTGCCACGATGGGCGAAAACTGTGCACCAACGCCACGCCAATAGGCGATCCGTTCATGCTTCAGTTCCACCGAAGCCGGGCTGGTGCGAGGGTTGTAGGTGCCGACGACTTCGATGGACCGCCCATTGCGGGCCCGGTCCTTTTCGATCACAACAACACGGTAGTACGGCTGCTTGGGGGCGCCAACACGCGCCAAACGAATCATCACCACGGCGATACAGGTCCTTTCAATCCAATTGCTCTGTTGAGACTCCCCGTGGACAGGCATGCCCCTTGGGGTGCAAGACACAACATCTAAGTATCGCCGATAGTGACCCATTCAGGCAAGCAGTACCAGTTTGGGCCGGCAGTTCCCAAGGTGTTAAATTTCATGGACATTCCGTGGCTCTCGCCTTCCGGATCGGGCATACTTATCTTCAATCTCAGCAAATCCTAGAACCAGGAGCCCAAAGCGGCATGTGGCCATTCTCCACGAAAGAGCCCCTCAGCCCCGACAAACTGCCCATCCCCGACTTCTGGGCTGGACATAAAGGGCACGATCCCTTTGGAAAACCAATGCTCGTTCGCGCCAATACGGGCTATAGCAAGTTCAAAGGCGTCACCGGATATGGGCACTATGTTGCCATCGCCGTCCCTATGATTGACACCACCCGCGACGGATTTCCCAATCCCGGTGAAACCGAAGAACTACGCCGCATAGAAAACGACATCTGCGAAATCTTCGAGTCCAACCGCGAAGCTTTGTTTGTCGCTACCACCACCATCCCCGGCGTTCACGAGTTCATTCTCTACACCAAAAACCCTGATTCGGCACAGCGAAAGTTCGACAACGACCTGCTCGCCCGTGTCTTCTCCCATAAAGTCCACATCAAAATCCAGCCCGACAAAGACTGGGCACTGTACAACAAATTGCTCTAGGCCTGAAGGCGCCGCCGCGGCGTAGAAGCTGGTGTCCAATTCAGGGGAACTAACTCGCGGCCTGAGATCACCAGGCTAAAGCTCATAGCTAGAAGTTAGTCGTTGTCCTTCGGGAACAAAAACTTCAACATCGTCCGCACCCGCGTAGACCAGCTCGCCTCATCGTGCGTCCCGCCGTGCACCTTCTCGAAATACATCGTCTCGCCTGGACGCCATCCATTCGCTTTCAGCCGTCTTGCCAGGTGTTCCACATCGCGCAGGGTCTTGTGGCCTTCGCGATCACCCACATCCAGCCACACCTTCGGCCGCTCCCACACCTGGGGAGCATGCTCGTTCAGGTATCCGAGAATGCTCTTGTGGTTCCACCACACGCTGGGCGACAGCAGCGCCAGCTTCCCGAAAATCTCCGGGTGGCGCAGCCCCAGGTAGAGCGTCACCAACCCGCCCAGCGACGACCCGCCCAACCCCGTGCTCTCTCGATCCTGCCGCACCCGATATTGGCTCGCGATCCACGGCATCAGCTCTCGCGTGATCAGCCGCCCATACGAATCGGCCTCGCCACCTCCCAGCTTCCAGTCGCGATCCTGGGTGTACTCCGCGATCCGCCGGTCGCCGGTGTTGTAGATCCCGACAATCACCAATGGCTCGATCTCGCCCGCTTCGATCGCCGCATCGGCATGCTCTCGCATCTGCCACGTGCGGTCTTTCACAAACGAAGTCCGCCCATCGAACAGGTTTTGCCCGTCGTGCATGTACAGTACCGGATAGGTCCGCCCCGCCTCGTCTTCATATCCGGGCGGAACATAAACAATTACATCGCGATCATCGGGTAGATAGCTGCTGTGAAATGCTTTATGCAGTCGCAATCGAGGATGCGGCGGCGCCTCCTCGACCTGCGCCACCGCTACCTCATCCGGTCTCTGATTCTCATCTGTTTCCAGATCCAATTCGCTGCAGTCTCTCAGTCCCTGAGTGCCAACATCTCTCAGTCCCTTAGTCCCTACGTCCTGCTTTTCCCTGTTAAAGTATCAGGAAACCGCAGCTTCTCAAATTAGTCCCTCAGGAGCCAGCCCATCCCCATGAACCGCGAGTACCACAAGTGGTATTCCCCGCGTCTCGGTCGCGACATGGAACTGCTTGTCTTTGGCCACGCCGGTCTCCCCGTCCTTGTCTTCCCCACCTCTGGTGGTCGCTTCTACGAGTTCGAAGACCGCGGCATGATTGGCTCCGTCGCGGACCGCGTCGACCACGGCGATCTGCAATTCTTCTGCGTTGACTCCATCGACATGGAGAGCTGGTACAACAAGAACGTTACGCCGCGCTGGCGTATCGCCCGCCACGTGCAATACGAGGACTACCTTATTCACGAGGTCGTTCCTCTCATCCGCAAGAAGAACTGGGATACCCACCTCGTCTCGCTCGGTTGCAGCTTTGGCGGATACCACGCGACCAACATCGCCCTGAGGCACCCAGACATCTTCACCGGCATGCTCACCATGTCCGGCGCCTTCGACCTGAACAACTTCCTGGCCGGCTATTATGACCAGGATTGTTACTTCAACCTCCCAATGCACTATCTGCCCAATCTTGCTGATCCGTGGTACTTTGACCACTACCGTCACAACACCTATCTCCTCGCCACCGGCTGGGATGATCAGTGCCTTAGCCAGAACCAGCACCTCGATCGCATCATGAGTTCGAAGGGCATTCCCCACAAGCTCTACACTTGGGAGACTTGGAACTCCCACGACTGGCCCACCTGGCAGCGCATGATGCAGGAATACCTTTAAGCCAGGAAGCGGAAAGGAACCAACCGACTCCCGCTGATGAAAAGCTAGCCGACTTCGTCTAGGGCAGAGGGTCAACGACCCGGTACCCGAATCATCAATTGCCCACTCGCTCCGCGAAACGTAGAACTGTATTCGACAACTGACCTTCGCCGCCGTTGACTGTTATCCGTCCACCGCCGTCCACGGCCGCTGAAAACTGACAACCGAGTACTGAAATCTGGAACTCCATGAGCGAACTCAATCCGTACGCAAACTTTCTTGATGGCCGCCCGCTCGAGGCCATCCTCTCTGCTACTTCGCACGAAATCGCCAACAAGCTTCAGATGATCGGCCCCGAACGAATCGCCGAGGCGCCTGCTCCGGGCAAGTGGTCACCCGCCGAGATCGTCTGCCACTTCGCCGATTGCGAAATCACCTTCGCCTTCCGCCTCCGCCAGACCCTTGCCGAAGATCATCATGTACTCCAGCCCTTCGATCAGGAGAAGTGGGCCGCCAACTACAAAGGCATTTCCGCAAAGGAAGCTCTCGCCGCCTTCACTGCCCTGAGGCAATGGAACCTGAAACTCATCGCCAGGACCCTTCCGCGATCAGCCTCGAAGCCCGTCACCCACCCCGAGCGCGGCACCATGACGTTCCAGACCATCGTCGAAACCATGGCCGGACACGACCTCAATCACCTCGCCCAGCTTGTACACATCGCCGGACACTAAGTTCGCCTTCCCGTTCTCTCGCGGATGCAGAGTGTCCCATTCATCGCGCAGTCGTACCGCGCGATGAGTGGGAAGGCACGAATTCAGCAGGCGAAACTCACCTTTTCCGCGCGATATCGCAAAGCATATCCGAGTGAATGTTCAGCCCCAGATTCGTAATGTTATAGAAATGCTCGCTGGCCACCAGCCACACAATCTCGCAGATCGCCCGTTCCGAGTAATGCTTGTGCAGCCGTTCGAAGGTCTCCGGCGCCACCGACTTGTTTCGCGTCAACTCCGATACGTAGTCGAGAACAGCCCGTTCTGCATCGTTGAACAGCGGACTCGTCTTGTATTCCGGTAGCGAATCGAACTTCGCCTCGCTCATCTTTGCCTTGATCACAAACGATCGTCCGATATCCATGCAGAACTCGCAGATGTTGATATGCGCCACCTGCTCGCGGATCAGCATTGCGGTTTCAGCTGGCAATTGCAGCTTCTCGTCGAGCTTCCCGATCTTGCCTGCGAACATTCCGAACGCCGCGGGCATCCGCGCATAGACCACCTTCACCGGAGTCGGCACCTTGCCGAACTGTCGCTTCGCCATCACATAGGCGAGCCTCAGCGCCGCTCCGTGCGGAGTCTCAACCGGTGCAAGAAACGTGTCCATCGTTTTACCCTCATTTCGTCTGGAGTGCTTTCCGAACGGTCTTACCCTCTCTGTTCTACTGACGCCTCAGCCGTCGCACGGATTCGCAAATTCCCAGTCCTTCCCGATTTCCTGCAAGAATCCCCCGCCCGTCCGTTCCTCGAGAGAAACACAGCCCTGCGGGAACCTTTTTGGCTATCCCGGGGTCCAATGCAATAGCCCTTCTGAGTGGCAGTTCCTTGTTGTGCCCGTTGTGCCTGGTCTGATTCTCGATCAGACCCGAGGAGGATCGATGCGTCTCTGGGTCACCGCAATTTGCCTTGTTTTAAGCGCCCTCACCACGACAGCTCAAACGAATTCAAAATCATCTACTCCTGTACATAAGGCGCCGGAGGCCCGGTCAGCCCCACCGCAGGTGGCGGAGGCGGCGAAGGCGCTCCCCGTGCGCAAGGTCGTGCTTTACAAGAACGGCATCGGCTACTTCGAACATGCTGCTACCATCAACGGCAATCAGCGCGTCAACATCGATTTCACCTCACCCCAGCTCAACGATGTTCTTCAATCCCTCACTGTCTTGGACGAAGGCGGTGGCCGCATTTCCGGCGTTAATTACAACTCCACCACTCCGCTTGCGGAGCAGCTCAAGACACTCTCTCTCGGCATGACCGAAGACCCAACCTCCACCGAGCTCTTCGGAGCACTGCGCGGCCAGCGGGTCGAGGTAACCGGCGCTCCCGGCGGTCCCATTGCAGGGCGTCTCATGTCCGTCGAGACCCGGACCGAAAAGGTTGGTCCCGATGACAATCCCTCATCGGTCGACAAGTTCTACCTCACCGTTATCGCCGGCAGCGGCGCCGTCCGCGTCATCGAACTCACCCCGACCCTCAGCGTCCGTCCCGTCGATCCCAGCCTGCAGGGCCAGATCGATCGCTACCTCGAACTGCTTTCCACTACGCACTCCACTGGCCTTCGCCATCTCACACTCAACGCCCTCGGCTCCGGCCCCCGCGAACTCCGCGTCAGCTACATCAGTGAAGTCCCGGTTTGGAAGTGCACCTATCGCCTTGTCTTTCCGCGAGAATCAAGCAGCACCGCGACCATGCAGGGCTGGGCGGTCGTCGACAACACCGTCGGCGCCGACTGGGATAACGTGCAGCTTTCGCTGGTCGCGGGCGCCCCGCAGAGCTTCATCCAACCGCTGTCGCAGCCGCTTTATACCCGCCGTCCCGAAATCCCCATCTCCACCGCTGTCCAGACCACGCCGCAGACTCACGAAGCTGCGGAGACCGCCGGTTCGGGAACCATCTCCGGCACCGTCACGGATGCCAGCGGCGCCGTGATCCCTAATGCAACCGTTATTGCCACTGCGTCAGGCACCAACGCCTCAACCTCCGGCAGCACCTCCAGCGATGGTGAATTCTCGATTGGGCCACTGCCCGCCGGCGTGTATTCGCTCATCGTTAGCTCCAGCGGTTTCCAGCGTTACGTGCAGACCGGGATTGGGGTCAACGATGAGGCCTCACCTTCCATCGACGTTCGTCTCAACGTCGGTTCGGCATCCGAGACGGTCACGGTCTCGGCCGACAATGCCCCGCTCGCAGCTCCCCGGGCCATGGCGAAGTCTGCCGCGCCTGCCAAGGGAGACAGATTCCACGGCGGTATGCAAGCCTTCGTCGGCACCGGCACCGGCAGAGGTTCCCTCGGCAGAGTTTCCGGGTTCGGTGGCGGCGTCTACCGCCCCAGCGACGCCATGGCCGAAGGCGATGTCTCCACCAACGCCTTCGATGACTTCTTCGAGTACGCCCTCACTCAGCCCGTCACCATCCACAAAAACGAATCGGCAATGGTCCCCATCCTCCAGCAGGACCTGCCTGCAGAGCACGTCACGCTTTGGAGCCGCAACGAGCCTCGCCCGCTGCGCGCCGTCTGGCTTGAAAACAAGTCGAAGCTCACCCTCGACTCCGGCAGTTTCTCCATCTTTGAAAACGGTGAATTCGCCGGCGAAGGACTGCTCGATCCCATCCACCCCGGCGAGCGCCGTCTGCTCTCCTACGCCGCAGATCAGGCGTTGCGCGTCAAGATCACAGACACCAATGGCAAGCGCACTCTCCACCACCTCCAGGTTCGTAAGGGCCTGGTGATCGAGCGCTACATGGACGTCAGTTCCATCACCTATTCCGCCACCAACTCCGCCGATGAGGATCGCGTCGTCCTCATCGAACACCCGCGCCGCACCAACGGCTGGTCGCTTGACGACGGCATCAGCGCAGCCGAAACCACGCCCGATCTTTACCGCTTCCGCGTCTCCGTCAAGCCTCACGCCACTGAGAAACTCGAGGTGCGCGAGCACGGCCCCGAGAGCACATCCGTCTCCATCGATCCCAACCAGAACACCAACGCTTATCTCATCGACTTGGTCAAGCGAGTCCCCGATGCCGAATCGCAGCTCAAGCCCATCATCGACGCGCAGACCAGGCTTGCCGACCTCGACCAGGCCATCGCCGATTCAAGGAAACAGGAAGAAACCGCAGCCGCCGATGAAGCCCGCTGCCGCGATAACCTGACCGCCCTCAAAGGCAACGAGGCTGCGCATCGCTTCGTCGATGAACTGAATCACGCCGAAGATCTGCTGCAATCCACCCGCAAACACACTGCCGACCTCGAGCAGCAGAAAACCGCTGCGGTCGAAAATCTCCGCACCCAGATCAACGCCCTCAACTACGATTGGGACGCGACGGTAAAGAACTAGAAGTCCTCAACCGACCTATGGATCGGGTGTCCCATCCTTGCCCGGTCCTCAGCGCAAGGGTGGGAAAGCACAACCGTGCCTGACCGCTACCGCTACTTCGGCCTGCCGGCGTCTTGCTTCTTCCCCGGCTGGCGTTTTTCCTGCCCGGACTGCTGCGCGTCTTCCTTGTGATGCTTGTTGTGATGCGCAACGGCCTTCGCAATCTCTTCCTGCGTCAGCCTGCTGTGATCGTCATTGTGCAGAACGTCTTTCGCGATATCTGCGTCCGAGATGTTCGGTTCCATGTATTACCTCCTCGTCGTGGGCACCGGGGTTCCATCCAACGGTCCATTTCGCCGGGGTGGTCAGGAGGCTTCGTCTCCACTCTGCTTTCTGGTTCGAGGCGAAAATTCCCGCCGATCCTCGTGCAGTTGGATCCGTCAAATTACAAACAAGCTTGCCGACTCAAGTTCGCTCCGACGAATCGCCGGAACACCGGAGTCCGCTCGCTCTCACCCAAAATATAGTCAGGTCGAGCCCAAACGCCCAGCCCGGCAGTGCGAAACTGCTGAAGACTAAGGCTTAAGAGGAAAAGGGTCAAATGAAGAAGCAAGCAGCTAGCAGCTCGTAGGTGTTTCTCGCCCCATCGCAAACTCAATCACTCTGGCCGTCTGCTCCTCGTCATCCCCTGACGAGATCATCAGGTCATACAGATGCGGATTGCTCCAATGTTTTCCGAATTGCAGCTTCAGATAATGCGCCCGCTCGCTGTCCACAGCGCGAATCCGTTCCTCAACATTCGCGCCCGGCTCCAGGCGTTTCCGCAGCCGGTGAATTCGCACGCGCAACGGCGCATACACAAATGCATGGAACACATCGGCCTTCGCCTGCAGAATGCATTGCGCTCCTCGCCCCACGATCACGCAGTTGCCGACCTCGTGAGCATGGCCAATAATCTGTCGCGACAGGTCCACCATGACATCGGGATCGAAGCATTTCTCATCGATCAGAGCCACCCCGGCTGCCAGCGCAGCGCCGCGCATGGCTTGGCGGTTCACACGCTTCAACCATCCCTCGGCATGCTCATCAAAGCGGCTCACCACGTCGGCATCTACCTTGGCTGCGCAGGCAATCTCATCAATCAGTGCGCGATCCAGGAGCTTCCATCCCAATCGCTCCGCGATCGATTGCGCAATCCTTCCTCCGCCACTTCCAAACTCCCGCGAAACCGTCAACACCCGGTAAGCCATCGAATGCCTCTCAATCCGCCGAACACCACACACTACGCCCGCCAATCACAACCGGCAGTGACACACCTCACAAACTGAGCTCCCGACTGCAGGCAAACAAAAACCCGCGCGAAGTCCGCGCGGGTCGTGTCGACGATGGCCCGACAACTAGTTCAGTAGATAACCTTCAACGCAAATTGGAAGATGCGCGGTTCGAATGTGCTCGTAATCTGTCCGCCTCCCGTTGGATTGCCGGTGATGGTCGAAACCGGGACCGAGCCGCCCGCTCCCGCTGTTCCCGTCGTCGTTCCCTGCGATCCGCTGATGTTGCCGGGCAAATACAGATTCGTGTGGTTGAACAGGTTGTAGATCTCCGTCCGGAACTCCAGCTTCACCCGCTCTGAAGGCGTGTTGAAGCGCTTGTTCAGGTCGAGGTCCGTCTCGTAGAACGCCGGCGACCTGCCCGGATTGCGTGGCGCGTTGCCAAACGGACTCAGTACATTCCCTCCCGCGTCTTTTACCGGCGGCATTTCGAACGCGGAGAAGTTGATGTAGTTCACATATCCCGTATTCGCCGCCCGCGATGAGCGTCCCTGCGTCGCCTTCTTGCCCGGCACAAGGTCCGGCCGGTATTCGTTGGCGCCTCGATAGGTCGCGCTGATCTGCAACGAAACCTGCTGCGATGCATTCGGTGTGTAGGTCAGGTTGAACGGCGTTCCTGCCTGCATGGTGTTGATCGCGCTCACCTGCCATCCGCCTAGCACGCTGTTTGTCAGCCCATTCGCACTCGATAGGAACTTCCGCCCATGTCCGAACGGCAGTTCATACACCAGGCTCGTCACATTCGCAACCGGCAGGTTGTAGTCCGACTGCCCATAGTCCGCCCGGATGTTGTTGGCATCCTGCGGGGAAGGTGTGTTGCCTTCCAGCGATGCCGAAGCATTGTCCAGCGAGTGCTCCCACGTGAACGAGTTCAGAAGCGTCAGTCCTGCAACAAACCGTTGCTCATACCGCACTTGCAGCGCGTTGTAGTTCGACCAGAACTCATTCAGCGCTTCGGTAATATCGCTCGGCCAGTTCGTATACGGCCGTACGAACCCCTGCGCCGGATTCTTCTGGTTTCCGTTCAGAAATCCTTCCAGCTTCAGCCCGTGATTTCCCACGTAGGCAACATCCAGCAAAGTGTTCTTTGCCAGTTCCTCCTGAATATCGAAGAAGTAGTTTTCAACGTAGCTGTCGCGCCTGTCCTTCGGGATCCACGTAATGTTGTCCGTCGCCGGATTGAACGACGTTACCAGCCCCGAAGGGAATCCCTGGTCCGCAGTCACATAGCAACTTGGTGTCGTCGATCCGGTCGCGATGATTTGCGAAGGAAGCGGGGTGCTGCAATGATTCGCCGTCGTCGGCTTGATCTGCGTCACCACTGCAAACTGCGCCTGGGGCGCATTGATGGCGAGGATGTCGCCCGATCCCGCACGCGTGTAATGCACATAGCCCGTGCCAAATCCACCGCGCAGCACGGTCTTCGGAGTAACTGCATACGCAAAGCCAACCCGCGGCGACCAGTCTGCCCGGTCCGGATTCACCAGCGTGCTTCCGTATACGCCGCCCGAATTCACCGGCGTGATTCCATTGCCGGCTACCGCTCCCGGCGTGATCGTCAACACCGTCTGCGACACCGGATCGAAGTTCGAAATGTTGTTCTTCCACTCCGAGTAAGGCGAACCATACTCCCAGCGCACCCCCAGGTTGAGCGTCAGGTTCGGCAGAATCTTCCAGTCATCCTGCGCATACGCGTTGTCCATCGTCTGTCGCAGATGCACCACGAAGTAATTCGCCAGCTGGTAGCTCGTCGTCGTTCCAAACAGGAAGTCCGCCCAGTAGTTGTCGGTCACCGGCGAAGTCGGCGCTGCACCTCCACCGGCTGTCGTCGCGCACAACGGCGAAATCGCTGTCGTGCACAAGCTGTATCCACTCCCGTACGTGAACGATCCATACAGCGGATTGTTGTCATTCACCGCCATCCAGATATGTTCGTACTCATATCCGAACTTCAGCGAGTGCTTGCCCTTCACCCATGTGTAGTTCACCTTGGGATCGAGCAGCGCCGGATTCTGCCACTGCGGATTCGTGCTCTGTCGCCCGAATCCCGTAAATCCGCTGATACCCACTGACGGCAGACCGCCCGCCACAATCGCGTTCGCCGGCAGGCCTGGAATCGTGAAATCATTCTGCCCAATCGACAAGGTGTACTTGCCGGCCTTCGTCCGCGACAATCCAAGCCGCGCATCCACAATCCGGTTGCTGCCGAACGTGTGCGTATATCCCAGCGCAACTTGCTGGTCCACTACCCGAATCGTTCCATTCGTCTGCCCGTCCAGCGGCAACGGAATCGTGGGATAATTCACGCCGGTCTCCTTGCGGTCGCTCACGCGCAGAAACCACGAACTCGAGGCGTTCTGCTGATAATCGAGCCGCAGATCGCCTTTGTCTGAGTTATCCGTGAAGGGAATCTGAGCCGAATAGTCATTCGAATTCAGACCCGTCGATCCTAGCCCCGACTGCGGCAGCTGGCTGGCAAACTTCTGGAAGTTGCCAATGATCTGCGCCGACAGCGGATTGATCGCATTCGACGGAATCGGCGTACCCGCGGGATAGACATCCCCCGTCACCGGGTTCCGTACCGGAACCACCAGGTTCCCATTCAACTCGTCCTGCGTCGGAAGCGTCAGCACATACAGCGGTTTCAGCGTCTGCCGGAATCCCTCGTAGTCAAGGAAAAAGAACAGTTTGTTCTTGACGATGGGCCCGCCAAAGTCCATTCCAAACTGGTTGCGATTGAAAGTAGGCTTTTTGAACGGAACCGTCGCCCCCGTGTTGCTCACCACGTTCGGCTTGAAGAATCCTGCCGCATTCAAATCTGTGTTGCGCAAAAACTCATAAAGCGTGGCATGAAAATCGTTGCTGCCGCTGGCCGATGCCACGTTCACGGTCGCACCCGACGACCGCCCGTATTCCGCGCTCTCGTTGTTCGTCACCACGTTGAACTGCGCCACAGAGTCCGGTGCAACCGCGATGATCTGGTTGTCGAATCCCTGGTTGCTCTCGCCGTACGCATTGTTGTCCATCCCGTCGAGCAGGTAGTTGTTGAACATGCTCCGCTGCCCGTTCACGTTGTAAGCGCCCTCGCGAACCAGGCTGCTGATCGAGCTCGTAGTCGCTGCGGTCGGTGCTTGCCGCGAACCGGTCACCAGCGCCAACAGATCAGAGAAATTCCTGCTCACCAGCGGGAGCGCCTCGGTCTGATATCCAGAGATCGTTTGCCCGCGCTCGCTGGTTTCCGTCTCCACCTGCAACGCCACGTCGCTCACCTCAACCGTCGTGGCGTTCGCCTGGCCAACCGTCAACGTGAGGTCGATTCGTTGCCGACCACCCACGGCAATCTGAATGTTCTGTGCTTCGGCCGCCGCAAAGCCCGACGCTTCTGCCTTCACACCATAGGCACCCACTCTCAGCGAGGGCACCACGTAATCCCCAGATCCGTTGGTCATCACTTTCGTGACAATGCCCGTATTCAAATTGGTCACGCTGACGGTCGCATTGCTCAGCACCGCCCCCGTCGCGTCATGGATGGTGCCGGTAAGGCTTCCATCCTCGTACTGAGCTCTTGCACTGATTGCACAGAACACAGTCAAAAGGCCAACCACAAAAATGACTTTCGAGAAATTTCTGATCATCCGCCGAGCCTATCGGCCCTGTGTCATGTGTCAGTAAAATTTCAATGAACGAATCGTGAATTGGGACGACGAGTTGTGCACAAAGGCAACAGATTTGCCTCTCCGTCCGCTCTTTCCCGCCTTCTAGCCAACTGCCCGAATCGCTGCCGTACACTTGTTCTGGAAGAATTGGTCTTGGGGATTGTGGGGAGGTTCGACATGAAGAAAATCGGCGTCCTGTTCGGCATGGAAAACAGTTTTCCCGGTGCGCTCGTAGAACACATCAACACCCGCAATATCGAAGGAATTCACGCCGAGTTCGTTGAAACCGGCGCCGTCCACCTCGACAAGCCTGCCCCCTACGCCGTCATCGTCGACCGCATCTCGCACGACATCCCCTTCTATCGCGCCTACCTCAAGCACGCTGCCCTCAACGGCACCGTCATCATCAATAATCCGTTCTGGTGGTCGGCCGACGACAAGTTCTTCAACTACACCCTCGCCGCCAAACTCGGCGTAGCCATTCCACCCACCGTCATACTCCCGCACAAGAAACATCCCGAAGGCACCACCGACCGCTCCATGCGCAATCTCGAGTACCCGCTGGGATGGGACGCAGTTTTCAACTACGTGGGCGAACACGGATTCATGAAGCCCGTCGACGGTGGCGGATGGCGCGACGTCTACCACATCCACAACCGCCCCGAGTTCTTCGCGGCCTACGACCAGTCTCGCGACCTATGCATGCTCTACCAGAAGGCCGTCAACTTCAACGAGTACTTCCGCTGCTACGTCGTCGGCCAACGCAAGGTCCAAATCATGCCGTACGACCCGCGCAAACCGCACCACGAGCGCTACGTCCAGAACCCGCCACCCTACGATCCCACACTCCTCGCGCGCGTCGAGAAGGACGCCCTCACCCTTTGCCAAGCTCTCGGCTACGACCTCAACACCGTCGAGTTCGCCGTCGAAGATGGCATCCCCTACGCCATCGACTTCATGAACCCCGCGCCCGACGCCGATCTCCACTCCGTCGGCCAAAACAATTTCGACTGGATCGTCCGCGAAGTCGCCGACCTGGCCATTTCCAAAGCCGCGCATGCTCCCGCGCCTCCGAAGGAACTCCGCTGGTCGACTTTCCTTTCCGGCACCTCATCGGCCGCGCCCGCGAAAGAACCCACCGCCAAAAAATCCGCCGCAAAGAAATCCACCCCGAAGAAATCATTGAAACCTTCAGCGTCGGAATCGCCGGCAGGAGCGACCTCCGCGTAAACGTGAACGCAGCAGTTCTTGAATGCAGGAGCGCCGGCCTTCAGGCCGCCGAATTACCATGATCGCTCGCCTGATTGCCCGGTTTTTCGTAGGAATCCTGTATGCCGCGGGCCCCGTTCTGCTTCTCATCGCCATCGGAACCTCCATTCCCACTGCCAGGTTCGTTGGCGCAGCCGTCGCCGCCGACGGCAAGATCATCAGTCTCAACCGCGTCTATTTGCCCCGTCGCTCCAAAGAGGTCTACCTGCCCGTCTTTCGCTTCACCGCCAGCGACGGCCACACCCACATGCTCATGGCCGACTCCAATGTGAGCCTCGTCCCCTTTAAACCCGGCGACAAGGTTCGCATCCTCTACCTGAAGGACCGTCCAGAATCCGCCCGCATCGACACCGTCGCTCAGCTCTGGATGCCGCAACTCATCCTCGGCGTCATCGGCGCCATCTTCACCGGGATCTCCGTGCGCATCCTACTGCGGCCAAGATCCCCCCGCCTCTTCGCCACGGTTGGCTGATACAGGCGTCAGGGTTTCGGAGGCGGGGGCAAACCCTGCCTCGCCACATCGCGCTGCTTCAGAATCCCAACGATGAACGCCCAAAGGCAGGCGTTCACTCTAACGGCATGTCAAGCCCCTCTGTTCGCATTTGTCCGTAACTCACTCAATCCAAGGTGAAAACTCCATGCCGAGTTTTGCAAGTAATTACAGCCGAAAAGCGCACAATGAATCTATGTCGACCTCTCATGCCCCTCGCTCGGCTCTCTAAGGACCTGCCAAGCCACAGCGTGGAACAATCCTGCCTCAAAGATGGTGCAGAATTCCAAAGACCCCAGCTAAGTCCTTAGTTATGAAGATTTTGAGATTTAAGACCTTTGTTATCAATGGCTTACGGGACCCTCTTGATAGGCTAAAGCCCATCGAATCAATAATTTGGGTCAAAAAGGAGAAAAAAATCTGCTACGGCAGCGAGACCAAAGGCCTTGCCATTCCGTAAACTCCACGCGGTCCCTAAGTCCCTGCCTTTTCAAACATCTGCAGACAACTCCAATCAAGAGAAATCTTTACGGCAATGGTTCCTCCGCAAACTGTAACCTGTTCTGGCGCAGATACTTGCTCAAAGAGACGGGGAATATACCCACGATCACCCCTGACCCTGCCCCACTGCCTTCACGCCACTTTTCGGAACGTCAGGTTGTACCGGTACGGCCCCGTCACTGGATGAGATCCCGGCTTCACCGGCAGCACACCATGAAACCTCATCCGTGAAGCACCGCCCCACACAATCACGTCGCCATGTTCCAGCAGAAGTCGCTTCGTCGGATCTGTTCGCTGAAAACCGCCAAGGAGAAATATGCATTCGAGCCCGAACGACAACGAGACAATCGGTTGGTACAGATCGAACTCGTGCCGGTCCTGGTGGATTCCTAGCTTAGTCCCCGCCTGGTAGCGATTAATGTGACAAGAATCGGGCCTGAAATTAGGAAACCCTGACCGCACCGCGCACCGTATCGCAAAATCCGCCAGCGCCCGCGGCATTGGCGGCCACATCTTTCTGCCATTTGGGTTGTGCGGATCCCAGCGCCTTCGAAATGCCTCCGGACTTCCACAGTCCGAAACCATCACCTGCATTGGCAGGCCGCTGGGAGTCGTCGCATGCTGCAGGGGAGCAGCTGAAAGGATCCCCTCCACAGCGCGGAAGAACTCTACGTCTTGCTCCAGTGCCAGTCCCCGCATCAGGACCGCGCCAGGGTAGATCTCCTCATGCGTCGGCTCCGCCGCAAGTTGGGAAAAGAGATTCATACCGACCCTCACCCCAACCTATCACAGAGGCGAACAAAAAGCGAATATCTTCTCAGCCCCTCAGCCCCTCAGCCCCAGTCCCTCAGTCCCTGCCGTATCAGCGCCTTGACCTCATCATCTGAAGTCGGACCGAACTCGCGGTAAAACAGGCTCACCGCATCCAGCGGCTCCGGCATCAGGGCACACACCATTTCGTCTGCCTCGCCCCTGAGCTCCTCGCAGGTGCTCCTCGCTCCAACCGGAACAGCCACGATCACGCGCCGCGCCCGTGCCTTCACTGCACGAATCGCAGCGCGCATGCTGGCTCCGGTTGCCAGGCCATCGTCGACCAGGACGACAGCGCGTCCCTCAATTTCAATCGCAGAACGCCCGCCACGATACAGATTCTCTCGCCGTTCCAGTTCTTGCAGCTCGCGCTCCACCACGTGCTCCAGCTTCCTCTCCGATACTCGATACGACCGAAGCACATGCTCATTCAGCACTACGCCTCCGCCGCTCGCGATCGCCCCCATCGCAAGCTCCTCCTGCCCCGGTACTCCAAGCTTCCGCACCACCAGGATGTCCAACGGAAGCCTGCACGCCTGCGCCACCTCAAACGCGACCGGCACGCCGCCCCGCACCAACCCCAGCACCACACCATCACCAAGATCGGTCAGCATCGCAACAAGCTCTCCAAGCACCTGCCCGGCTTCCCTCCGATCTTGAAACACTCGTTCGCTCACGCGCAGGATTGTAAGCCTCAAACCCCATCAACCGCACGTGCTGATAACGGATGACTGACAACTGATGACTCTCATCTACAATTGCCCCACGAAGCACCCGAGGTCATCCATGCGGCCATCCTTCTCGCTCGGCATTGAAGAGGAATACCAGACCATCGACCCGGTCACCCGCGATCTGCGCTCCCATATCCAGACCGAGATGCTCGCCCAGGGCAAAATGCGTCTCCAGGAACGCGTCAAAGCCGAGATGCACACCTCCGTCGTTGAGGTCGGCACGCGCATCTGCAGGAACATCGACGAGGCCCGCGACGACATCTATGAACTCCGGCGAGAGATGGTCAAACTCGCCCGCGAACACAACCTTGAACTCGTCGCCGGCGCAACGCATCCCTTCGCGGACTGGCGCACCCAGGAGATCTACCCCGACCCCCGTTATCACCAGGTCGTCAAGGATCTCCAACTTGTTGCCCGCGCCAACCTCATCTTCGGTTTGCACGTCCACGTTGGAATTGAGGACCGGGAAGCCGCCATCCGCATCATGAACGCGATGCGCTACTTCCTGCCCCACATCATGGCGCTCGCCACCAACTCGCCCTTCTGGCTGGGCCTCAACACCGGCTATAAGGGATACCGCGCGAAGGTGTTTGAGAACTTTCCGCGCACCGGTATTCCCGACGCTTTCTCCAGCTACTCCGAATTTGAGAACTACGTCAGCCTGCTGGTCCGCACCAACTGCATCGACAACGCCAAGAAGATCTGGTGGGACATCCGTCCGCATCCCTTCTTCAACACTGTTGAAGTCCGAGCCTGTGACATCCCGCTGCGTGCCGAAGAAACCATCGCCATCGCCGCCCTCATTCAGGCAACCGCAGCCTATCTCTATAAGCTGCACGAAGCCAATCAGGACTTTCGTCATTACGCGCGGCCGCTCCTGATGGAGAACAAGTTTCGCGCGGTCCGCTATGGCCTCGACGGGCACCTCATCGATTTCGGCAAGCAGCAGGAGGTGCCGGAGCGCGAACTGCTCGAGGAATACTTGATCATGATCGATCCCGTCGTCGATGAACTCGGCAGCAGGGAAGCGATCAATGGCGTCCGCAAGATCATGAAAACCGGCACCGGCGCCGACCGCCAGCTTAAGGTCTTCGAGGAATCCAAAGGCGACCTGAAAGCCGTCGTTGACTACATGGCCGAAGAAACCCGCGCCGGCCTCTGATACTGTGTCATTCCAAGCAGTCGCCACGGCGACGAGTCACGATGCAATCCCTCCAAAGAGGCGCTGACGATCTACTTCACCAACTCCGCGACTACCGACACTTCCATGCGGTGTCCGCCACCCGGCACTTCCATCGAGCCCAGCACCGCTGGTTTCCCCGGAGCCACGGCCGACTGTTCTTCCAGCACCGCCTGGTGAATCACCGGATCCTGAATCCCCACATTCGACTTCTCGTCGGCAACACGCGTCTGCTCAATCTTCGATTCCAGCCGCAAGCCTTCGCCATCCCCGCTGAGCGACGCCTCGATCATCATCCCAACATCCAGGTACTGAACCTCCGTGTTCTGGCTTGCGCCGTTGGCGTATGAGCCGGTCATAATAGGCACCTTCGAACCCTGCTTGAGCATGGCCTTTCCGCCGCCCTGTGTCACAATCAGCACCAGGTGTTGCTCACTGCCCTGGCCACCGGCATCGCGGATGCTGTACGTCAGCCGGTACGCCTTCCGCGGCCGATCGATCTCAGCCAGAATCTTCTGCGCCATCGAAATGTCCTCCGCACTTCCGCGAATCGAGATCGAATTTCCGGTTGCGACGTAATAAATCTTCAGATTCGGCAGCATGTTGCGCAAATCGGTTTGAATATCATTCGCATCGTGCTGCCCGCTCGAATTGGTAAGATAAAGCGTCTGGTAGCTCGCTGCCGCTTTCTGCGCAATGCCTCGTTCCTGCGCGTTTGCGCTCGTGCTGCTCAACACTGCCAGCGTTGCTACGGCTGTCATCAGGGCACACCACAACCGCTGAACTGCATTCTCTGCAATCATTCTCATCCCAGCCTCTCGAAGTTTTCTCGAAACATTTCCGGCTGCATAGTACCCATCGTCGCCGGGCGCTTCTATTTACACAGGACGCCACACCTGCTCAAGCGCTCGACAAAAGTGTCACAAGTCGTCGCACAACCGAAATCCAAAGCACGATAATCACAACAGCATGAAGCCGCCTTCGCGAGGATCTGCGCGAAGGCGCGGCATGAGGCACACATGCATCTTCGGGCGGTATCAGCGATTGCAATCGGTCTTCTGCTCACGGTTGGCTCTAACTTGCTGCATGCGCAGATTCCCGACACCGCGGCCATCGTTCGCGCACTCGATGCCGAGAATCAGTCTCGATATGAGCACGTCCTCAGCTTCACTAATGTCGAGCACTATGCCGTCTTTCGCGGTGACGACCAGGTGCATCCGGCCGCCGAGATGACCGTCCGGATGACCTACAGGAAGGGAACCGGCAAGAGCTACCAAATCCTCTCCCAATCCGGCTCCCAATTGGTAATGAAGTATGGGCTCCGCCCGCTCCTCGACAACGAAAAAGCCCTCAACGATCCAGCCCGAGTTGCCCAGTCCTGGTTCACATCTGCCAATTACGACATGAAACTTAAGCCGGGAGTCGTGCAGACCATCGACGGCCGTCCCTGTATCGCGCTTGCGATTTCTCCGCTTCACAAGGCCCCAAACATGGTTGACGGTACGCTGTGGATCGACGCGCGCGATCACACGCTCGTCGAGGTAGAAGGCGTCGCCTCCCAAAAGCCATCAATCTTTGCAGGAACCACGCACATGATGCGCCGCTATGCCAACATGACTGGCTATGCCATGGCCACCCACGCGCGCGCCGAATCGAGCAGTATGTTGTTCGGCCGTAGCGTTGTCACCATTGATTACAGCGATTATAAGTTCCAAATCAGCAAAACGCCGTGATAGTCAATGCCCAAAACGAGACGACGGCATTCATTCGCTGTACGGGTAGGCATTCCACTTGGCAATGATCTTTTCGACGTCCTCTCGGTTCACCGTAGGAAATGATGAGTTCTCCAGTCCGTGACTCACCCGAAGCGCTGCGAGATTCTCTCGCTCCTTCCGTTCCTCATCGGCATAGAACCTGGCCTTTTCGAATTCATGGTTTTCAATTGCGCTTGCCATCCGATGCTCGATGAATGCGAGCTTCTTCCTGACGTCCAGAATCTCTTCGGGCTCAGCATTCTGTTGAACCTTGACTGCCGCGGCCGCTGCGTCCAGAAGCTCGAGCGCTTTGCCAGGCAATATCTTGTCTTTCAGATAGCTTTCCGCCATTTCAACAGCGCCTGCCAACGCCTCGTCCGCGAACAAAACATCATGGAATTTCTCGAGGCTCGATTTTCGTGCCTGCAATACCTGCAACGAAGTCGCCGTGTCCAGCGGCTTCACACGCAGAGAACGAAACACCTTGTCGAATGCCGGATAAGCGGCACAGATAGCTTTGTATTCCTCTTCCGTCGTCGCTCCGATGCACTGCAAATCCGCTTCCTGTATAGCGAATTTCAAGACCCCGATAAGTCCCTCTCCCGGAATCTTTTTCGTTGCCTCGTTCGGTCCGCGCAGCCCGTCCACAAACAGGATCAGGTTTCCCGACTTTGCCACCGTCTCCAACAGCTTCGTCAGGTCATCAAACCTCTCCCGGTTCGGAGCCAGCAGCTCCAGCGCCCCAGCCGATAAGGACATTACCCGCATCTCCGCGAGCGCCTTGGGCACCTCTCCTCGAGCGATCTTCTGTGCAAGCCCCTCCACGATCGCCGTCTTGCCGGCGCCACTCTCGCCAAGCAGCATCGGATTCCTGCGCTCCTTTCGGCATAGAACCTCGATCACGGCTTCCAGTTCCACGTTGCGTGCCACGATTGGCGGCAACTCTCCTTCCGCCGCCTTTCGGGTCAGATCGCTATACAGACCGCTCAGGCTCTGCACCGCCAGTGCACCGGGTTCTCCAGTTGCCGTCGATTTCTCCGTCGGCGCCTTGGCAAGTTCCTCGCGAACCTTCTCGAGCTCGATTCCACGCTCCTTTAGAATCCCCTGCGCAAAACAGCCTTCCTCGCGCAGCAGCCCGAGAAAGACGTGTTCGGTGCCGATGTGTTTGTGTCCAAAGCGCTCAGCCTCTTCGGCCGCATAGGCCAACACCCGCTTGCTCGGGTTTGAGAGCGGAAGGTCAACGCTGGTCGAGATCTTTTCCCCAATCGTGACATTCTTCTCGATTTGCCGACGGATTGACTCGACCGTTCCGTGCGAACGCAAGAACCGGTTGGTCAGCGCCTTGTCTTCGCGAAGGAGCCCCAGTAGCAGGTGCTCGGTTTCGATAAACGGCTGTCCGAACTGACTCGCTTCATACCGGCCAAAGAAGATGACACGCCTTGCCTTTTCGGTATATCGCTCAAACATTTCCGCACACCCCTGGATTGTATGTAGCTCATCGTGGAACGCTGCTGCCGCTACGCATCCGATCCGACGTGTCCAGATCCGGCAAGTCGTCGTACCACGCGTAAAACCCTGCATCAAGCGCATAGAATTTCTGGAACTGAATCATCCCCAACAAAGCGTCGCGCGGAATCACCTGCAGATACCGGATG
Organism: Occallatibacter sp.; assembly: GCA_036495975.1. GTDB lineage: Bacteria > Acidobacteriota > Terriglobia > Terriglobales > Acidobacteriaceae > Telmatobacter. The sequence goes on from DASXLY010000082.1 coordinate 88,136, forward strand.
TAGCTTCCGTCAAAATTGCGATGAACCTTTTCGCGCCGCCCTAGGATCTGGTCAAACCGCAAGCGGTCCGTTTTCAGGAGTGTCCGCTTCTCGATCGCATTACTTGACAGCACGATTGCCGCGCTGAAGACGTACGCCATCCAGCCCGCCGCAAACAGCGCAATCGCCGCCCACTCGATCAACTGCGCGACACTGCGCCCCTGCATGCCCGCCCGCTGGCTCCACAGCAGGCCCATTAAGCCCATCACGCTAAACAACAAAAACGCTGCGGCAAACGACCGGATCCAGATGCTCATCCGATACACCCGCGTGCGCCTTTGTTCCATGGCCATCCTGATTTTCGCCTGAATCAAATTCATCCCCACCCTGATTCAGGTCAGATTGACAGACGTTTTAGTACCCCAGACCTCGCACCACAGCACGAATTCGCTCGGCGCTCTCGCGGAGCCCAGCCTCCTCGTCGACGGTCATCGGAATCGGCAGTGGCGCTTCGATCCCGGCGCGTCCAACGATGCGCGGCAGGCTCAGGCACACGTCCTCCATTCCTCGGAATCCGCGCACTTGTCCGCTCACCGGCAGCACACGCCGCTCGTCGAACAGGATCGCCTCCAGGATGTTGCACACCGCAAGACCCACTGCGTAATTGGTCGCACCCTTGCCCTGGATCACCTGGTACGCGGCCTCCTTCACGTTCTTCACGATGGCTTCCTTGGTCGCTGCCGTCAGCCGGCCGTGCCCCTCCACATTCCACTGGCTCAGCGCAATTGACCCAATCGTTGCACTGGCCCACAAAGGAATCTCCGAGTCGCCATGCTCTCCGGCGATATAGGCGTGAACATTCTGCACCGCAACATTGCAGTGTTTCGCCACCAGGTAACGAAATCGCGAGCTGTCCAAGACTGTTCCTGATCCGATAACCCGTTGCCACCGCAGTCCCGTCACCTTCAATGCCAGTTCCGTCACAACATCTACGGGGTTCGTGACCATCAGCAGAATCGCGTCGGGTGCCACGCGGACAACCTCCGGCAGGATCTTCGCCGAGATCTGTGCATTTGCCTCTGCCAGGTCCATGCGCGTCTGACCTGGTTTCTGCTTTGCGCCTGCCGTCATCACCACCACGTCAGCGCAACGCAGAATCTCCAGATCGTCCGAGCCATCCACCTTGGCCTGCGGCGCAAACAGCAGTCCGTGGTTCAGGTCCAGCACCTCGGCTTCGACCTTGGTGCGTGCAATATCGAACAGGCTGATTTCCCGCGCAACTCCACGAATCAACGCAGCGTATGCAATCGTGGCGCCAACACTGCCTGCGCCGATAATTCCGATCTTCGCCATTCGTCCCCCAACCGACTGCGAGATTCACCTGATCCCCAACCCTGACTACTAATCATTGATCACTGACCACTGACCACTGACCTTACGCCCACTCCCCGCCGCGCATCAGCGGTTCCAACGTGCCCGACGCCGTTACGCCATCAATGTCCAGCTTGTCCGAACCAATCATCCAGTCCACGTGGATCAGGCTGTCGTTCGCGCCCTTCGCCGCAAGCTCTTCCTTGCTCAGCTTGTCCCCAGCGTGCATGCAGCTTGAGTACGCCTGCCCCAGCGCAATATGTGAAGCCGCATTCTCATCGAAAAGGGTGTTCAGGAAGAGCATGCCGCTCGCCGCAATTGGTGACGAATGCGGCACCAGCGCCACCTCGCCCAATCTTCGCGCGCCGTCGTCGGTTTCGATCAGCTTGCGAAGTACCTCTTCTCCACGCGAAGCATGCGCCTCCACGATCCGTCCCTTTTCGAATCGCACATGGATGTTCTCGATCATCGTCCCCTGGTGCGAGAGCGGCTTAGTCGCGGTCACGGTTCCATCCGCCCGATCCTTGTGGGGCATGCTGAAAACTTCTTCCGTGGGCATGTTGGCGACGCAATAGAGTCCGTTGCCCGCCGTCGTCCCACCTCCCATCCACACGTGATCATCAGCCAGCCCCAGCGTAAAGTCCGTCCCAGGCCCACGATACTTCAACGCCGCATATCGTTTTTCGTTCAGATATTGCGCGCGTTTCTGCAGACCCGCATCATGTCGTTTCCATTCACTCACCGGGTCTTCCACATTGATTCGCGTGGTCTGGAAGATCGCCTCCCACAGCTTTGCGATCGCAACATCCGGCGCGTCATTAGGAAACATCTGCGCAGCCCATGTCGGCGTCGCGCTCGCAACGATGGTCCAATTAATCTCATGCCGCGTGATCAGTTCCAGCGCCGGGCGATAGGCCTGCGAAACAGCCCGGTTGGCCCTCGCCACCTTATCGGGATCTTCATTTGACAAGAGTGCCGGATTCCCGCCGGTGATCGCGAGTCGTGCCGCACCGCTGCGGAACGCCGCGCCCATTCCGTCGTAGAGCCATCCGGCAGCCTTGCCGAACGCCGCATCGGGTGCGTAGTGATAACGCATCAGCGTGGCCTCGTCGTCGCCGTAGAGTGTTGTCACCAGTGAAGCGCCAGCGCGATACGCCTGCTCCGTGATCCGTCGCGCCAGGTCAACCGCGTCCAGGGACGCCGTCATCACTAGTTCCTGTCCCTCTTTCAGCCCAAGACCAACCCGCACCGCCACCTCGGCGAGCAAGTTCAACTTTTGTTCATGCGTCCGTTCCACAGCAGCTACAGCCGATCCCATGAATCTACCTCCATCACCTTCGCGAAAATTTCCCTAAGCATTGCGGAAACGCTGAGGCACCGCGTCTCACTATTCTAGGTTGCCGGCGCTCTAAACCAGCTCGGAAAGCGACACTAGTCGCTATTTTCGAGCAACATTCCTCTCACAGCCGTGCTACATTGGTGCATCATTTTTGCATCGGGCCCAACCTTCAAATCCCCGGAGGCGACCCTTGTCTGACACGCTCGCGACTTCCGCGTTTGTTGAAACTGCCTCTGCCGTTGCAGAACCGCTCTCGGCTCCTGCCACAACCGTTCCGGTCGAGCCAGAGCAACCACCCGAGCCTGCCCCGCGACCGGTAACCCAGCGCGAGCGCATCCCAACTATCGATGTCATACGCGGAGTCGCCCTCATGGGCATCCTCCTCATGAACATCGCTGCCTTCAGCGGGCCCTTCGACATGTACGTGAACCCTCTCGCCGTTCCGGGTCACCGCTCCTACAATATCTTCGCCTGGGCTATCCGCTGGGTTCTCTTCGAAGGCAAAATGCGTGCCGCTTTCTCCATGCTGTTCGGCGCCGGCGTCATCCTGCTCACCGAACGCGCCGAACGCCGCGGCAGTCGTAACGTCGCCGACATCTTTCTCCGTCGTAACATGTGGCTCGTCCTCTTCGGTGTTCTGCACTTCTACTTTGTCTGGTGGGGCGACATCCTCTACTACTACGGCCTCACGGCCCTGCTGTTTCTCTATCCCTGCCGCAAGCTTCGCTTCCGAAACCTTTTCATTGCGGGTGCTCTCGTGCTGGCAATCGGTGTTGGCTCCGACGTCTACTTCGGCCTCAGCGCGATTCGCACCCGCAAACAGGGCGAAGCTGCACAGACCCTTCAGGCCGCCGGAAAAAAGCTCACCCAGGCACAACAGGACGCGCTCAAAAATTGGACCGACGTCCTTGAGCACCGTAAAAAGACAAACGAAGCTGACCTGAAAGCCAATCGCGGCAGCTATCTCGACTTGCTGAAGTGGCACGCCGAACTGGGTCCGCGCGTGCAGGCGACGAGCTACTATGAGTTCGGCTTTACCGACGTGCTCGGCATGATGATCCTCGGCATGGGCCTCTATCGGATGGGTTTTCTTACGGGTGCGCTCAGCTTCCGCGCCTACGCCTGGACCATCGGTGTCGGATTCCTGCTCAGTATTCCCATCAACGGCGTCGAAACCTGGGGCATGATCCGCGACAATTTCCAGCCTGAAACCGTCTGGTGGGTCCTCTACCAGTTGGGACGCCTCACGGGCGCCGTCGCCAACGTCGCGGTTATTGTCATCATCAGCAAGGCTGGCCTCATGCCATCCGTCACGCGCCGCATTGCGGCCGTCGGACAAACCGCGCTCAGCAACTATCTCTTCACCAGCATCACCTGCACCGCATTCTTCTGGGGCTTCAAACTCTATGGCAGATTCGAGTACTACCAGCTTTACGCCGTAGTTGCCGCAGTCTGGCTGCTCAACCTGACCCTCAGCCCAATCTGGCTTCGCTATTTCCAGTTCGGTCCCATGGAGTGGGTATGGCGTTCACTCACCTATTGGAAGCGCCAGCCCATGCGTCGCAGCGCCCTGGAAGAACAAGAAGCACTGGCCGCATAGACCAGTGCTTCTTCATTTCTTCACCAATTGAAAATCGCGCCACCTTCCTGCTAGTTCATCAGCTTCATCATCAGGTAGGTATACTCTTCCGCTTGTGTCCGGGCCGCTTGCCGGTTATCGGCTCCGGCGCCGTGTCCGCCCTCCGTGATCTCGTCGTAATAGAACGGCAAATGGAACTCCTCCATCCGTGCAGCAAATTTCCGCGCATGTACCGGTCCCACGCGATCATCCGCGGTCGTTGTGAAGATCAATGGCTCCGGATAGTGCCCATCGGCTCGCAGTTGGTTGTAAGGAGAGATCGACGCCAGAAACGTCCGCTCCTCCGGCACCTTCACTGACCCGTACTCGCCAACCCACGACGCGCCCGCCGACATATGCTCGTAGCCCAGCATGTCAAGTAATGGCACTTGGATCACTACCGCCTTCCACATCTCCGGGTGCTGCGTGAACTCCACGCCCATCAGCAATCCGCCATTCGATCCACCCTGAATTCCCAGCCGTTCTGACGAAGTGAATTTCCGCGTCACCAGATCCTGCGCCACGGCATAGAAATCGTCATAGATCCGCTGGCGATGCGTCTTCAACCCAGCGTCGTGCCAAGCCGGCCCAAATTCGCCACCGCCGCGGATATTCGCCAGCACAAACGTTCCGCCGCGTTCCAGCCAGAGCTTCCCGACTACGGCGCTGTAATACGGCAGGTTCGAGACCTGGAAACCGCCGTAAGCCGTAAGCAGCGTCGGCGTGCTTCCATCCATGGGAATATCTTTCCGGTGCACCACAAAGTAGGGAACCTTGGTTCCATCCTTCGACGTTGCCTCAAATTGTTCCACCACATCGCGCGATGCGTCGAACAGTGGTTTCTGCATTTTGCCCGGCTTAAGCGAAGCGTCGCCCGCATCTCCCAGCAACACGCTTGGAGGTACCAGGAAACCCGTTTGTCCAAGAAAGAATCGGTCGTCCATCAAGCTCGAGGTCACAATTCCCACGGTGGTGTTGTCCGGAACCGGCAAAATCACGCGGGTCCATTCGCCGTTCTTACCATGCGTGTAGACATAGGCGCGGCCCTGCACGTTTTCCAGCGTGGTCAATAGCAGATGATTTTTCGTAGTTGCCACTCCCTGCGCAAACTCGCGCGAGGTCGGCTCAAACAGCACCGTTGCCTTCAGACGCACCGGATCTGCCTGTACCGTCTTCATATCGAACGTCACAACCGATCCCTGCGGAAAGCTCTTCGCCTGACCCTCCGGCGTCCAATCTTCGTCCAGCGAAACCAACAGCTGATTGTCCTGCAAGCCCTCCACCCTCGACTTCAATGGCAAGCCGAGCTTTTTCGTGCCCGTATCCGTCAACAGATACCATTCGCTTTGAAACGTGTTCAGGCTACGCAGAATCATGGCTACGCGATGTCCCTGCCCATCCTGCAGAACAAAGGGATCGTTGCCGTATCCGTTGTCCTTCGTGCTGCCGCGATACACCTCGACAGCGCTCTCCAGCGGCGTGCCACGCTTCCACTTCCTCACCGTGATGGGATACCCTGCCTCGCTCATCGTGCCCGGACCCCAGTCGCGTCCAATCAAAAGCGTGTCCTTATCCAGCCACGCAAGTCTTTGTTTGCCGCGCGGCATCACAAACCCGCTTTCCACGAATTTCGATGTCTTCAGGTCAAACTCCCTGAGCGTGATAGCATCCTCGCCGCCCACCGAAAGCGCAACCATGCAAAGCTGCTCTTCGGGCTCCAGACAATCCAATCCTTTGCCCACCCAGCTCTTCTGATCCTGCTTGCCGAGCGCGTCGTAATCGATCACAGTCTCCCACTGCGGCGTTTCTGCTAGGTAGCTGTCGAGAGAGGTGCGACGCACAATTCCGCGGATGTGGTCCTTATCCCGCCATGTGTTGTACACAAGCCCGCCGCGAAACTGCGGCCCAGGGAGCTTATCTGGTGAATCCAGTACCTTCAGCGCTTCCTCGTCGAGTTCCGTGAAGGGCTTTTGCTTCTCTAGGACGCCCGCCGTTCTTGCGTCTTCGGCCTTCACCCACGCCATCGGCTTGTCGCCGTGAATATCCTCGAGCCACGTGTACTTGTCCGGCTGTTCGGTTTTCGATTCCTGTGCATGAGCAATCTGCGCGCCCACGCCTCCCAGTGCAAGTGCTGCAATTGCAGCTCCCAATCCAGTCTCTCTTACCCAATGCATCTTCGCCGCCCTCCAGTGTGCGCGGATTCGCGCCAAAACTTGCGTCCGTTTGGTTTTTAGGAATCTCAATCCCGATCGAGGAATGCCGTGTCCGCTATCTTATCCGACTAGGGCAGCGTTTTTGCTACCCTAAATAGACACACGCCCAGTGCGGATCCCTTTTTGGAGCAACCTCATCGCAAGCCCCACTACAACCGCCTCGCACCTGCTGTCGCAGCCCTACCCGGCTGAATTCGCTCCCGGCGCTCGCTCTGCCGTCTTCACCTGCCTGCGTATCCGGGCCAATGAGAAGGTCACCCTCATTACCGACCGCATCACCGAGCCCATCGCAGCCTCGATCGCAGCTCAGCTGGCTGAACGCGGTTGTCCCTTCAACGCCTTCATCCTCGAAGACCTGGCTCCGCGCCCGCTTACGGACATGCCGGCCCCGGTTCTCCAAGACATGGAAACGTCAGCGGTCTCCATCTTTGCCGTCCAGGTGCAGCAGAACGAACTCCAATCGCGCATGCAAATGACTGACGTCGTGAATCGCCGCAGAATGCGCCACGCGCACATGGTGAACATCACGCCCGAGATCATGTGCGACGGTATGCGCGCAGATTACGATGCCGTCGATCGTCTCTCACAGCAGGTTTTGGATCGCGTCCGGCGCGCTACGCGAATTCGCGCCACCACCTCTGCCGGCACCAGTATCGTCTCCGACATGAATCCCGACTACAAGTGGTTCAAGACTTCCGGCATTATCTCACCGGAGAAATGGGGCAATCTTCCCGGCGGCGAATGTTTCACCTCACCCGGAGAAGTGAATGGCACCTTTGTGGTCGATGGCGTTGTGGGCGACTGGCTCTGCGCACGCTACAGCCTCCTCGGGAAAACGCCGCTCACGATCGAGATCGCCCAGAATCGCATTCTCTCCTGCTCCAGCGCGAACAAACAGCTCGAGCAGGATTTCTGGTCCTATACCCACACCGACGAGAACTCCGATCGCGTCGGCGAATTCGCGATCGGCACGAACATCGGCGTCTCCAGGGTCATCGGCAACATCCTGCAGGACGAGAAATTTCCCGGCATCCACATCGCCTTCGGCAATCCCTATGGAGAACACACCGGTGCGCCATGGCGGTCCACCACCCACATCGATGTAGTTGGCCTCGGATTCAACATCTGGCTCGAATCCCCTATTGGAGAGGAGCAGATCATGCGCGACGGCCGTTTCCTCATTTCCGCGTGAGATCGCAGGTCAAATTGTTGAAGATCGGGCCAGATATCCGGGGTCGCCGGAGTTGCAACAGCCGGCCCACCCATCAATGACTATCGAGTGAGCTGGGCGTCCAACTTTCCACGTATACTCACACCAACTCACACTCACGGAGTCACCGATGACCCGCAATCGCAAGATCGTCGCAATTGTTCTGTTCGCGGCAGCATTCCTCACCGCCTTAGTCGCGCATGCCGAGCCGGCAATATGGGTCGTCAAGGGCCCGCACGCCACGGTCTATCTTTTTGGCACGGTTCACGCCTTGCAGCCCGATCATCCCTGGCAGTCTGCGAAGATCGATGCTGCAATCAAAGAGAGCGGAGCCCTCTGGCTCGAAATCCCCGACGTCGACAATCCAGCGGCGATGCAACCGCTGATCCTGCAACTCGGCATGGATCCCTCACACCCGCTTTCAAGCAAGCTCACGCCCGACCAGGTAGGCAAGCTGAACAAAGCAGCGGCTGCCTTGCCCGGAGGTGAAGCCCTCCTCGAGCCGATGAGACCATGGCTTGCAGGGATGATGCTGAGTCTCGCCCCCGTTTTGCAGGCCGGTTACGATCCGAACAGTGGAGTCGAGTTCGTACTCAAGCCGGAATTCACCAAGGCCAACAAGCCCGTAAAAGGTTTCGAAACTGCCGAGCAGCAGATTCACTATTTTGCTGATATGTCCGACAAGGCCCAGGTGGACTTCCTCACCTCTGAACTCGACGACGCCGATTCTGCGGCCGACAAGCTGAAGCAATTGATCGCAGCCTGGTACGCCGGAGACGTGGCCAAACTCGACCAACTCAACAACTCCGATTTCCGTGCCAAGTACCCCGGTCTCTTCCAGATCCTGGTGGTCAAGCGGAATCAGAATTTCACCACCCAAATCCAGGAGATGCTCAAAGGCGATGGCGTCACTTTCGTTGCCATAGGTGCAGGCCACCTCGTAGGCAAAGACGGCGTCCCCGCCATGCTCGAAAAACAAGGCTACAAGGTCACTCGCGAATAAGAACGCCCTGACTGCTTTAGTGTCCGCCGGTTGCAGCCGGCATCGAGAGAGCCAATATCAGTTCGGCGCCAGTGCCTAATTGAACGCTCCGCGTGGAACTCGTTATCCGGGCGCTGCACCCCGGTCCTCCTACCGGATCCAGCTTCATCTTGGGCATGCCGACTATTACACCTGGATGCACCGTATGGGGTGCGCCTCCTTCGCTGAGCAATGCATCGTAGGCAGTGGTATTAGACACTGTGACGCTGATGTCCCTTGTCCCGCCTGCAACCTCCGTGGGCACCGCCCCGTGCAAACTGTCGGCGCCAACATCCGGTGGCGGCAACAGCGCAATCAAATGCAACGGAAGAGGCTTCTTCGATTTGCCTTCACAATCCCCGTGATCGAACGCCAACCCTAATTCGGCGCTGTCCGGGTTTCGGCTCGACGACACCGCCGTTACATGTCCATAGACAACCGCTTTCTCATCCAGCGTGCATCCCGGGTAAATTAACCCGTGCACAACCTGCGCGTAGATTTCCTTGCCCGGCTTCAAGTGCGCCGAATCCAGCGTTCCTGTCACTTTCAGTTCGAGCGTTTGATTCATCGGAATATCTTTCGTGGCAAGGGTGGGACACTTCTGCTCTTCCTTTTCGTCAGCAGCCCGGTCAGATCCTTTTTCCCCTAAGCGTGACGCAATGGATTCCGGCGACTCGAATTTCACCAGACCGTCGCGATAATCCAGATGCATGGTAAATTGACCCAGCAGATCGAAACCCAGCATGCCGCCGATATCCATGTTCGTGTTGTGATCGATGCCGACCGGCTCGAACGCCAGGACGCTCCCGCTTTGCTCCGTTCGCGAGAGCGTTGCAAACTCGAAATCGAAACTGTCGCGATATACCTGTGCCGCCTCGCCCGACTTCGTCTGCAGCCGATTCGTGAAATTCACCTTGGTATTCGAAGCCGCATGCGCCGTCTCGGAATTCATCGCCGTCATTCGCATACCCGTATCGAGCGCAAAGAGCTTGCGAACTTTGTTGTCCAGAGTCACCGGGACCAGCAGGTACTGCCGCCTATGGTAGACCGGTTCATATCCGGCAAGTTCACCAGACACGTTTCGGTCTCCCGGCAACACACCAGTCTGTTCCGGCAGCGGATCTAGCCTTAGTTTTTGTTCTCGCGGATCGATCGTGATCAGGTACGAAGCCAGTACGTCGGTACCGATAAACCCATCGGCCTTGCCCGGAAACGGCACTTCGCTTACCCCCACCATGCAGTCGTGAAACTCAAGAGGTCCGATCTCTATCGTTTCCGCCTGCACCGTATCCATTGGAGCGCCGGCAGCGCGCGAAAAACCGTTCAGATCTGCAAGCTGTTTTGAAATATAAAGACCCGATGCTGCCGTATCGACGATCACGTTGGCCAGTCCTTTCGGAAACTTCACTTCAACCCGCAATCCATCAACATGTTTGCTGTCGCTTCTCGAAGTCAGCAGCGGAAGCGTCGCGGAGGCAGCCGTCGGCAATACCTTGCAGGTCTGCGAATCTTCTCGAAGAAGGGGCATCATCGAATGAACCGTGTTCACAGCCTTTTCACGGGTCTGCGCGTCCAGATCCTTCAGCTTGCCCAGCGCCTGCAGAGTACCCTCAACTTCCTGCGCCGCCGGCATCACTCGGCTCCACGTCATCAGGATGTCAGGATCCGTCACATCGATTTCGTAAGCCTTCTGAAGTTCCGCTCTCTCCGATGCAAACATCGAATCGATATGGAATATCAGGCTTCGCACCAGGTGGACGCGCGCATAGCACGGATCAGCCGCGGCCGCAGCATCCAGTGAAGCCTTCGCCAGCCACGGCTCACCCTGGCGAACCTGCACTTCGGCTTTGGCGGTCAGAACCGCGGCCGAGTTCGGATTCGAAGCAATCGCGGCCTCCACCTGCTCCGCCGCCTGCGCCACTTTGTCTTCGTGTAGTAACGCGGCGACAAGTCGCGCCGCCAGAACCGCATCCCGTGGTCGTTGCGCGAGCGCCTGCGCGTACAGTTCCTCGGCCTTCTGGTAATATCCATCGCCGTAAGCTTTTTCTCCCGGGCTTAAATCATGCGGCGCGACAGCGCGGCATACGGCGGTCTGCCCGTGTAAGGAAATCGATAAGAGGAAACCGAACGCCGGTAACGTTTTGAAGAAGCGAAGCATTTTGACCATAGAGAGCGCTCGAGGAAGGATCAAAAACGCCCTCCGAGTATACGCCCCGCTCCATCCGGTCTCTCAAATCTGGATGCAAAAGAAGTCGGGTAAACTTTCTTCCGCCAAGCGCCCCGCTTGAGAAAACCAGCAAAATCTAGCCAACCCGAGGCTTACTTCGCAAACGTTTTCGCCACCACCGGCCAATCTCTCCTGACATTCATTGGGATCTCTTAGGTGGGAGACCTCTGCAGGGCTAGCCGAAGGCTCAGTTAGTTTAGCCAGAACGCCTGTGAATTTACGGCCAATTTCAGATTCTCGCTCTCATGACGCCTTCACAAAATCCAAAAACGCCGCCACCACGCTCCTCGGAAACTCCGCCCGGTTCTTCGTTGTCATCAACTCGTGTCCCGCGCCCGGCACCGTCATCAATTCCGTCCGCGCCGGAATCATCTTCAACGCCGCCTCCAGTTCTTCGCGCGTGCCGAATCCATCTCGCTCTCCGCTAACAAACAGCGCCGGTGTCTGCAGAGAGGGGAAGTGCGCCGTCCGAAGCTCCGGCTTCTTCGGCGGATGCAGTGGGTACGACAACAGCAGCAGTGCCTCCGTGACCGACGGATCCCTGGCCAACAGCATTGACGCCTGTCTTCCTCCATACGAGTGGCCTCCCAGGAAGATCCTTCCCTTACGTATGCTCCGCATCGCTGCCACGGCGACTCGCAGTCCTTCCTGGTCGAGCTCTGCGTTCCCTCGCATCGGTGGGCCATGCGGCCGAGTCTGTCGAAATGGCAAATCGCACCGAAGCACCGTTACGCCCGCCGAGCAAAACGTCTCCGCCAGCGCGCTCAGCAGGGGGGACTGGCAGTTCGCACCTGCTCCGTGGGTGAGCACTAGTGCGTCTTCGCCGGACTCGGCCCTGTGCAGAAATCCCCGCACTGTTCCGCCCTTTACCGAATCATCCCGGAATTCCTTACCCGCACTCATCGCGGCGCTCCCTTGTCCATCCGATATTTTCGTTTACCCAGGCAACCCGTTCCAGTTTTGATCCAGCTCTCGCAAAGTGCATCTCACTTTACAGGTTTTCGGAGAGGCGCGAGAGACACGATGAACGGCTCACTGACCGCACGCATGTTGTCCCAACTATGGTTCATCACTGTTGCCGTTCTCGCCGTCGCCATTCTCTATCTTGCCAAGGTCCTGCTCCTCCCGTTGGGCATCGCTATCCTCTTCGCATTCCTGCTCGCACCACTGGTCGCTCTTCTCGAACGCCTCAAGTTTCCGCGGCCCATCGCGGCCCTGCTTGTCATTCTTGCTTTTGCCACGCTGCTTTGTGCAGTCACCTGGGCGCTCTTCACCCAGCTTGTGGCGATCGCGAACGATCTGCCTACTTACCGCGACAACATCGACCAGAAAATGCAGACCCTGCACACCCCCAGTGACTCCGCCTTCGGACGCGCCGAACGCGAACTGCAGGGAATCGGCGACGAACTCGGTGTTGCCAATTCCACCGCTACTGCTGCGGTTCATCCGCCGAGTCAGGCGAAGCAGGAACCTATCGGCTCTACGCCCGCGCATCCTCTCCATGTTCGCGAGGTCGGGCGCTCTACTGGGCGCCTCGATCAACTCGGCGGCATCGTCGAACCCCTCGCCACCGCACTGCTGGCCGTTGTCTTCACCTTCTTCGTACTGCTTCAGCGCGAAGACCTCCGCAACCGCATCATCCGCCTCTCCGGTGACCGCAATCTCAGCCTCATGACCCAGGCCATGGGTGACGCCAGCCGCCGCATCAGCCGATACTTCCAGCTCCAGCTCACCGTCAATCTCACCTTCGGCTCCCTGATCACCCTCGTACTCTATTTCATCGGCCTGCCCCACCCCGTGCTCTTCGGAGGCCTTGCCGCCCTCTGCCGGTTTGTTCCCTACATCGGAGTTCCCGTCGCCGGAATTACGCCCACGCTCCTCTCGCTCGCCGTCTTTCACGGATGGAGCCATACGGTTCTCATTCTAGGAACGTTCATCATCCTTGAGGTCGTCACCGGCAATTATGTCGAGCCCCACATCTATGGCCGCCACACCGGTCTGTCGTCTCTCGCCATCCTCATCGCCGCCACTTTCTGGACGCTGATCTGGGGGCCTGTCGGCCTCATCCTTTCAGTGCCGCTCACCGTTTGCCTTGTGGTCATGGGCAGTCACGTGCCCTCGCTCGAGTTCCTCATCGTCCTGCTCGGCGATCAACCGGTTATTCCGCCTTATACCTGCTTCTACCAGCGCATGCTGGCACACGATGAACGCGAAGCTGCTGATATGCTCGACAACGCACTAAAGTCCGAGCCGCTCGTCGCGGTCTACGACTCCATTCTCCTTCCCGCCCTTACTCTCGTCGAAAAGGACCGCCAGCAGGGCGAGCTCGACGACGACACCGTCCGCTTCATCCGCTCGAGCATCTTTGAAATGGTCGACGAGCTCGGTTTCCGGGCATTAGAAGAGAGCAATCAAACCCTCCCGGAATCCGGCACACCCTCAGCTCCGCCATCCCTCAGCCCCTCGGTTCCCGCATTACCCAAGGTTGCGATTGCGCCCGTGCGTGACGGCAGCGACGACCTCGTATCCACGATGCTCACCCAGGTGTTGGCCCTTGCGGGATTCAATGCAGCCTCATTCCCAATCCGCTCTATCGACGAAACGGTCTCCAGCATTACCTCGCAGAACCCCGCCATCGTCGTCCTCTCCGGAATGCCGCCCGTGGCCATCGCGCGCGCCAACCGGCTCTATCGCGGTTTTCGACCGGACAACTCGGAACTCAAGGTTATTGTTGGAATCTGGAACTATGCCGACGACCACGCTCGTGCCGCCCAGATGATCAGCCGCATCGACCCGCCGCACATCTCAACATCCCTGGCCGATGTCGTTGTCCAGGTCCAGTCCTGGATCGAACCCAAACCCGCCGTCCCCGAGCCGCTGGATTCCAGTCCCCAGTTGGTCTCCACGCCTAGCGACCATGCCGCCGCGTAGTCTCTTGCCTGATTGGCTGATAATTCCGTACATTCTGCGCGCCAAGAAGAGCCCAGTGTCATCCTGAGTCGCGGTGAGCCGATTGGCCAGAGGATCTCTGCGGACAGAACCTTGGGAAGAAGGGTCCGCGTGCCTGGTGCCTCGCTTTCGAGTCAGAGAAGGGATAGGCATTCAGTGCTGTCTATCCAAGCAGACGAAAAGGCTTCCTCCTGCTACCCTCGACTGGTCCCCTGGTATACAGTCACAACCTTGCGGGTTGTGTTTTTCAACTCGGAATCTTCTCTTTCGGTCATTCTGTCTGTGCTGGGCTTCCGGGAAGGTCCCGCTTCCGCATAATAGATAGTTGTAATAATAAGCATTCTTTTGCACCTCTTTCTTTAATCTTTGTCAGCCCCCTCCGCTGCCGGTTCTGCTAACATCTGCTGCAACATTGGAGCCCTCGCCATAAAAAGAGGATGCATATAGCAGGCAAATAATTTAGTAACATTCTCCCGCGCGGGCCCACCCGCGTATCACATGACCTGTTTCGAACGCGGGGAGGCGGGCGCTGAGGCCGTGCCCTTACTCGTTCGGCTTCACGCGATTCTTCCCTTGGTAGATCCCAAGGAATTCGCGATCGTCTCCGGGAAGATTGACCGCTTGGTTCTCGGTCGGCTGCTCTGAGGTGAGCTTCTTGGCCGTCTCTAATTCCATGCAATAAATAGTCGTTACGATTAACATATGCGTACCTCTTTCCTGACTTCTACCGCTTTATTTCTAACCCCTCTGCTGATTGGAACCCTGACCGGGCAGAGAAGATGCAACTCACCGCAGAAATATTTCCAGCATCGTTGCTGCACCGTCGCGCATCGAGCCGCGATGAATTTCAAACAGAGGTACCTTGGAGACTGGTTACTGCTGTCTTCAGCTGTTTCGATCGATGGGAAGCACGCGATTTCGGCCTTCGTAAAGGCTAAGGAGTTCGCGAAAGAGTTCGCGCGATTTGGCCGCGCTTGGTTCGAGGGAAAAAGAGTTCTCTTTGGTCCCTTCGGAACCGAGATCTTTCAACTCTGTGAAGTAAATGGTGGTCAGGATCAGCATGGAGCCCTCAGGGAAAGTGAAGTCATGATCGAACTGGTCGGGAATGCTCAACAAACGTTCTCGCGAAATTTGGTGTTACGCCGGCTTACTTTCGAGCTCTCGAATCTTCGCCGCCAAAATGACTTTCAGATTCTTGGTCTGCGGCGTCTCTTCGCGCGCGCCCTCTAGCCGCTCCAGCGTCTCTCGCAATCGAGGCAGCGTGTCCTGGTGCGAATGGCTCATAGCTGGTTTGCGGTGTTCGAAGATCGACATAGTCACGCCGCCTCCGTCCCTGCGTTTAACCAGCCGGTACTTCCTATATTCCTCTTCGCTTCGGAATCGGCGCACCACATCGCGCTCTCGGCCTCCCGAATACGAATCATCAGGTGCCTCCGGATCGCAGCCACTGCCTCGCTGTCTCCAAAGTCAGGACTATGATCGAAGTGCTGAAGCGTGGCAAGGAGTGACTGCAATCGATCAGTTTGTGCGAAGGGTTTCATGTGACGAACCAAGAGTGCCATCTTTGTTTACTTGCGGAAGTGATTTATGTCACGCCTAACGATTCTGATTCCTCATGCTTCTGTGCCCTCGTTCGCTTTCGAGAGGTCGCTATCGACCTTCCCCACTTTACACAAACTCTAATCTCTCAATTGTTTGCACCCCGCTGTGTTGCGCAACATCCAAGGAACTGCTATGACATCTTCGATTTCTACAGCACCGCAACTACGAACCCTCGGTAATTCCGATCTTCTCCTAACCCCGATCGGCTTCGGCGCATGGGCTATCGGCGGCGGCAATTGGGAATTCGCCTGGGGACCGCAGGACGACAACGAATCCGTCGCAGCTATTCACCGTGCCCTCGATCTGGGAGTGAATTGGATCGATACGGCGGCCATCTATGGACTCGGCCACTCCGAAGAGGTGGTGGCGCGGGCTCTTAAGACGGCCAGCCACAAGCCCTACGTCTTCACCAAGTGCTCGATGCGTTGGAAGAACGATCGGTCAATTTACCGCTCACTGAAATCGATATCTCTCGAGGAAGAGCTCCACAACTCCCTGCGCCGCCTCGGCCGCGACTTCATCGATCTCTATCAGATCCACTGGCCCAACCCCGAAGATGAGATCGAAGAAGGCTGGGAGACACTTACCAAATTCCAAGAACAAGGCAAGGTGCGCTGGATCGGCGTATCGAATTTCAACGTTGACCAGCTAAAACGCGCGCAGAAGATCGCACCAATTACAAGCCTTCAACCACCTTATTCAATGTTGCGGCGTGTGGTTGAACTGGAGATTTTACCTTTCGCGCAAGCCAACAAAATCGGCGTGATCAATTATTCGCCGATGGTTTCTGGCTTGCTTACAGGCAAGATGACTGCCGAGCGCATCGCGCAGCTCCCGCAAGACGATTGGCGCCACCGAGCTGTGGAGTTCAACGAGCCGCGGCTCGACCACAATCTGCGACTGGTCGAACTCCTTCGTGAGATCGGCAAGCCGCATCACATCGAGCCGGGCGTTGTGGCTGTCACATGGACACTGCACCATCCAGCGATAACGGCTGCGATTGTCGGTGGCCGCAGCGGACCTCAGGTGGAGGGCGTCGCTCCAGCGTTGTACTTCCGACTCACGGGCGACGAGTACAACCGCATCAACGCATTTCTGAAGGCGCACCAGGCATAACCCGTGACGCACAAAAGCAAAGCCCCGGCAATTTGCCGGGGCTTTCATTGAGACGTGAATGGCAGTTACATTGCAGCGACAAAGTCGGGAACCAGGACCGCCGCGTTCTCCTGCAGCAACTGGGTCATCCGGGCAGCCATACCGGTGTACATCGATGCAGCGCGGAAGGCGTTGACGCGAACCCCCTCGCTGGCATGGCTGAAAGCGTATTGGGCCAGAGCCATCACAACACACAGCCTGATCTGCATGGCATCGCTGCGGAGGGTCTCAACCAGGACGCGATCGACACTCTCGCAATTTCGGGTAGCGTAGTCAGCCATTTCAAGCATGACCTTCGCGTTTTGATACATCACCCACAACCCATGAGGGCCTTCCATACGAGTCCATGTTTCTTCAGGCGAGGCGCTCAAGCCCTCTTTCCAAAGAAACTGGTCACTTAACTCGCGGGCGCTCCAGTCAGGCCGTAGACGTGCGAGGAGCGAATCCCAGGTTTGAGCGTTGCGCCGCCGGACACTCAATCTCCAGCGACCCAAATACAGAGCAACCAGGACAACTGCACCGAGTTGAAGCAGTGGGAAGATCATTCGTAGCCCCTTATCCGGTCTTTAGTAACCATCATGCAATCCTGGGAAGCGCCGGACAGACTTTCACCGTTCCTAACACTACTAACAGAAAAAACACACTTTGTGGACCCTTTTCTGCAACTCCTCACAATTTTTCCCAGACTCCGGTAATCCACACAAATGATCACACAAGTAACTTAAGGTAACCTTAGTCCATAGTAAATGACACTTTTGGGTTGCAGTGGCGCGCATTTGGAAGGAGCCAAAAACGCCTGAAATGTGGAACTTCCAGGAAAGACGACCGGGAGAGATATGGAGGCTTTTGATGCGGAGAAACCCTAATGAGAGAAGAAGAGCCTTATCGGCGGATGGGACGGTCGGATTCCTTGGATGAGCTTGCCATCGCAATCCTCGTAGCCCGTGCATTTCCGGCTACGGCCAGAAGGAAATTCTGCATTTGCGGAGTGAATTCCCGGCGCTCGGGAACGTTCTGGGCAAAGCAGACGATCCAATAAAAGATTGAGCAGGCGTAGCTTGCGCCGACCGCCGCATCCAAAAGAGCATACTGATGATTCAACTCGGGAGTGCCCGCTCCCAGATTCAGATGGAGCAGGGCTACCGACAGGCTGACAATCGAATAGAAGCCAAATCCGGTTGCAATCTGAAACTCGCGATCGCGCCAACCAATCGACAGCAGCTGACTGAGACTGGCCAGCACCAAAAAGAAGAGTATTCGAACCGCGGACACCGTCAATTGCAGATGGGCGATAATTTGATATTCGTGTTCAGCACGAAGGTGCTCGAATCCCGGAAACTTGATGAAATGCCACACTGCCAGGCCACACAGCGCAATCACCATGGTTACGGCAAGAAATGCCCAGCGCGAGAGCCATGCACGTATCGGCTTGAGTACGGACATCGAAACTTCTACCAGTACGCAAAGCATGAAAATTGCGTCGATGATCGCGCTTGTCAGGTAGATGTTGAGTCCGCTGGCAGGGAATCGGCGAATCAGCAGGAATCCGCCCAGATCAGAAATGAGACTCCAAACAAGGTAGCAGGAAAAAAGGGGAAGTGTTTTGTAGATACGCCTATACAGGACAAGGCCGGCAATGACAGCCTCGATAATGAAGCCGGTAAATTGAAGCGCCGTATCCAGAATATTCACCAGCCTCTTGTGAAAATTTCGACAAGAGTTGCTGCAATTTTAGCAGCCCCAGTGCAGAGTTTTCGAAAAGACGCCTAAACGCTAGTTACCATCTTGTTAACCGGAGGTGGCGGCAGCAGGATTGGCGAATACGCGGCCAACTTGTTCACCGGAGGAGGTGGGAGCAGGATCGGCGACATCTTGTTCACCGGAGGCGGCGGCAGCAGGATCGGCGAATACGCTGCTATCTTGTTGACCGGAGGAGGTGGGAGCAGGATCGGCGACATCTTGTTCACCGGAGGTGGCGGCAGCAGGATCGGCGAATACGCAGCTATCTTGTTGACCGGAGGAGGCGGAAGGAGAATGGGCGAATTTGCGGCAAGCCCGCTAAACGCAGGCAAAGAATGCGTGGTTGGCGCTGCAACCGCACTAATTGCGGAGAGAGCAAGTGCCGAACCAAGAGCCACGCATGAAACTTTCAACCATGACACGGACATTGGATACCTCAACTTGTGGAGCGGAACCTTGTCGCAAGCCTAACGCAAACAGTGCAATTCGGTACAACAAAAGTACTTACGAAAGTGAAATAAATTGTAAGATAACGTTTACTCGTACCGCATTTCGGTAAATCTGCAGTAACGATCACCGGAAGGTCACGTTACGTTACTTTCGTATTAAGGGTTTTTCTCAGGTAAAATCTGTCGGGCCGGAAGACGGCGGCAAACCGGTTGAGTAAAGGAGATAGATATTGATCCCCGAACTGCGGCGCGCATTCAACGGCAACTTCTCCAAACGCGCTTACTCCGAATTCCTTGCCGATTTGGATCGCCGTTGTGGCGGTCCGATTCAGTTTCGAGTTGCCGAGACGCCCATCTTTGTTCGGAAAACGCTTCTCGACGAGTTAGCTGGAGAGGGGGCGGCGTTAGCAAAATTTCTCATATCTGATAGAAACCATCGGGAGGCGGCACAACAGGCGATTCCATCGGGATTTGAGGTGGCAAACGAGACGGCGCATCCGAACTTTCTAACCGCTGACTTCGCTTTGATTCGCACCGGCTCCGGTGAACTTGCGCCAAGGCTGGTTGAGATTCAGGCCTTTCCATCGGTGTTTGCGTACCAGGTGGAACTTTCGCAAGCCTATCTCGCTGCTTTTGATTTGCCGCGGACGCTTGGATTTTTCCTTGGCGATTTGGACGAGTCTTCGTATTGGGATTTGTTTCGCCGCACAGTTGTCGGCAAACACGATCCGAAAAACGTGGTCCTGGCTGAAGTAGATCCGCTGCACCAGAAAACTTATGCGGACTTCTACGTGACGTCACAACGCCTGGGGATTCCGACTGTAGACATTGCGCAGATCGAGGCGACCGGCAAAAAGTTGAACTATCGGGATGAGACGGGACGCCTTATTCCGATCGACCGGATTTATAACCGCGCGATTGCTGATGAGCTGATTGCACGTAATGTGCGTCTTTTGTTCGGTCTCGGGCGGCCCTGGGATGTGGAGTGGGCGGGCCATCCGAACTGGTATTTCCTGATCAGCAAGTTTTCGATCCCCTGGCTGTCGCGTTCGAAGCAGTTTTCGGTAGTACCTCCCGCGGTGTTTGTGGATGACTTTCTCGCCGGTTCCGGCCGGCAATTCCTTGTCGAATCTGGGGTTCCGCTCGCTGGGGAGGGGGAGGGGGTTTATCACGATCTGCTGTTGAAACCCCTGTTTTCGTTTGCGGGGAAGGGAATTGAGTTTGAGCCCTCGCGGGCGCGTTTGGAGCAGATACCGCCAGCTGAGCGGTCAAGCTATCTGCTGCAGCAGCGAATGAGGTTCGAACCGACGATCGAGACGCCGTTTGGGCTAACTCAGGCGGAAATTCGAATTCTGTACTTATGGCCGGACGATGGGGTGCTGACGCCGGCCTTATCGCTGGTTCGCCTGGGACGGGGGAAGATGATGGGCGTGGACCACAATAAAGACCTGGATTGGGTTGGTGGTTCAGCGGCCTTTTATAATTGATCGGGAGGAAGAGATTTCTGATAATCTCAGCTTCATCGAAGAGATGCGCAAGTCCTTCGTAGAGTTACCTTCCCGATTACTACTTTTAAACTTTCGTGCTCTAGGTTCTAGCGGCAAAGTTGTATACATTCAGCAATGGACGAAATAGCGGGGTAAGGAAATCGCATGATGGAGATCTCCAAGACGACACCCTCCGACGACCGCGAACAGACGGGGCGCTCAAACTTTTTGAAAGAAGTTCGATGCGCGGTTCGTTTCCCGCTTTCTTTGCCGGTGGAGCTATCCGAGGACAAACAGCAGGACGAGCCTGCGGTCACGCGCAACGTTTCGGCCAACGGGGTGTTGCTGGAACTGAGCGGTCCCATCAATGTGGGTGAAGAGCTGGACTTTCACCTGCGCATGCCAGGAAGTGTGCTAGGCACTCCCCAAGATGTGTTAGTTCACTGTCGTGGACGTGTGGTACGCTGCTCCATAAGCCAAAGTCATTATCAGGCTGCTGCCACTATCGATGAGTATCATTTCGTAGAGCAGTAATGCCTTGTTTTTGACGGCTGTAGCTGCCACCTATGGAACTTCTCGACGAAACACCCGATGGCGAGATTCTGGAAGCGCCGATAAAGCCAGGAACCATCCGCATCATCCTTGCGGACTCACAGGCGATTTATCGAGTTGGAATCCGCAAGATCTTCGCGCTTGAAGACGACATTCGCGTTGTCGCTCAAGCCGACTCCCTTGAGAACCTGAGATCCGCCCTTGAGCGTCACCCTGCAGACGTCGTTCTGATTGAGGGTGGCCTCCTGACCGGTTCCTCCAATGCCATTCCCGAACTTCTACGCATCAATCCAGACGTCAAGCTGATTGTTCAGGCACTTGCCAGCGACGAAGGCCAGACTGTCGAGTTGTATCGCCGAGGCGTTCGCGGAATTATCTCCCGTTCTATATCGCCTGATCTGCTGGTACGCTGCGTACGGCGTATTGCCACCGGCGAAACGTGGATCGACAACCAGGCGGTGAACTGGGTGATCGAGGCTTATCGCGCCCAGGCCGCCGCGCTGGTGAGTCCACGGACCCAACCGAGGCTATCGCCCAAGGAAACCGCGATCATCACGTGCATCACCCAAGGCAAGCGCAACAAGGAAATTGCCTTCCAGCTTGGTACCACTGAGCAGGTGATCAAGAACTACCTGCGCAAGATCTATGACAAGCTGGGGGTCTCAGACCGGCTCGAACTTGCGCTCTATTGCCTGCACAACAAGATCATCAAGTCCGATGCGGACGAGGTGGTCGTCGCGCAGAAGATCGTTACCCGTTAACAATCGCAGAATTCTCTCAGTTAGATTGCGGCGCCGCCCCGGGGTGGCGCCGATGTTTTTGAGCAAGCCCGGAGTTCAAGCGGAGTCGCATTTATCCCCATTGCAACTGACGGGCGCCTGCGAGTCCATGCAGTTCTTTCGCGCCAATTCAAGCAGGCGAATGAATTCAGCAAGCTCCTCGCGATTGAGATGGCCGAGGAGTTCTCCCGGCGCTCGGGATATTTCGCCGTCCATCTTGCTGAGCAGGTCGAGGCCGGAGGCTGAGATCTGTGTCCAGACAACGCGCCGGTCGCGCTTGTCCCGTTGCTGGCGTATGAGCTTCTGGGCTTTCATGCGAGCGAGCAACCGGGTGATGTCGGGTACGGCAGTGATCATGCGCTCGCCGATCGCCGTGCAGGTTAATCCCTGAGGCTGGGCGCCGCGAAGGATGCGCAGGACGTTGTACTGCGTCGACGTGACTCCCCAATCGCGCGTCCGGTGCTGCACGGCGCGTTCGAGACAGTCCGAGGTTCGCATGATGTTCAGCAAAGCCTCTTCTTCAACGCTGTCGAAGGGCTGCTGCTGCGCAATTTCCTGCTTTAGGGCCGCCATACTCAATCCCGGTGGAGCTGTGCGCGGGCCTGCCTACCGGAGCAGGCCCTGGCGCAGTTATTGCTTCGCTACGTCGAGCTCGATGCTGAGCTGGACATCATCACCCAGCACTGCCGGCGGATATTTGCTTCCAATGCCAAATGCGGTTCGGCTAAGTGTAGTGGTTGCGGAGAAGCCGGCGTGCGGCTTGTGGTCCATTCCGGGCTTGGGGCCCATCGGCCCGTCGACCTGCAGGACGACTGGCTTGGTGATGCCGTGGAGCGTCAGGTTGCCATTGACGGTCAGCCCGTTTCCGGTTTTAGCGACGCTGGTGCTTACGAATGTCGCGGTGGGGAACTGGGCAACGTCGAAGAGATTCGAACCTTTCAAATCGCTGTCGCGCGGGGCGACACCGGTATCCACCGTGTTGACGTCGATGACCATGTTCACGGACGACTTGGTCACGTCGCTTTCATTCCAGTTGATCTGGCCGCTGGCAAGGCCGAACCGGCCATGCACCTTGGAGAGGCTCATGTGCAGAATGCTGAACGCGACTTCGCTGTGGGCCTTGTCGGGCGTCCAGGTGGAAGTCTGCCCGAGGACGGTGATGGGGAGAACGGTCGCCAGTGCGCCAAGTGTGAGTGCCAAGATTTTCACGATGCCATTCCTTTCAAGTTTTGAGCCAGAGTTGACTGGCGGCATGGGGTTTCGCTGGCTGGCTGGTCCGGGAGGAGGCGCAGGGCCGCGCGGGGAACTACGGAGACTGAGTGCCTGGTCTATGGACGCATGAAGGCCGTTATTCGTTGCAACAATTATTTTCCTGGATCCGCTTTGAGATTTGTGCTTTCCCGGGTCTCAGAATCGGGACCTGGGGCACCCTCATTTCGTGCTGAGTTGGATTTCCCGACCCGGGCTAACGGGTAGACCCGAGCCATTCACTTTTTTTTCTGCGTTTTGGAGGCAAGTTCCTTATTTTGTCTAACTTAGCCTCGGAGGGGGTCCTGTATGTGATTGAAAACAAGGAGCTTGAGATCTAAAATCGTCAAAACTAACGACTTAGCGATCCAACGCCAATTTTGCCCCTTTTGCCGCCTGAAACAAGTTTACGGAATTTCGGAGAAATAACTTGCAAGATGCGGAGAAAAAATATCTTGAACGGAATGAGCTGGATGGGCTGGATTTAGGGGGAGACG
>DASXLY010000083.1:0-3819 GCA_036495975.1 Occallatibacter sp.
GTCTACTTCTGTGATCCCCACAGTCCCTGGCAGCGCGGCACAAATGAAAACACCAACCGGCTGCTGAGGCAATACCTGCCCAAGAAGACTGACCTGTCGCTCCATACCCAGTCAGACCTCGACAAAATAGCACTGCGCTTAAATCAACGCCCGCGGAAGACATTAGAGTTCCAGACTCC
This sequence comes from Occallatibacter sp., assembly GCA_036495975.1. Taxonomy (GTDB): domain Bacteria; phylum Acidobacteriota; class Terriglobia; order Terriglobales; family Acidobacteriaceae; genus Telmatobacter. The sequence continues at coordinate 180 of DASXLY010000083.1, forward strand.
CGCGAGTAAACTGCAAGCAAGTGTTGCTTCGACCCACTGAACTCGCAGGGCTTATCGGACAAGTGGATCGCCACATCATTACCTACAAGGCGACTTTGCGATACCTATCTGTGTTCGAGTGAAAGCTATCGGCCTGTGATTGCTCCTTTCGGAACTTTAGAGATGCAGCACGAAGGCTCCGAGAGCTCCAAGCACAATTTTGGAGAACCTCCGCGATGCCGTTGACCTAGAACGGTTACTTGGGCATGAACTGGCGTATCAATTCCGAATCTTCGATCTTCCAGTCGTTGGCCAGCAAGTACGCTTTGCGCAAGATCATCTCGGTTCGATAGTCCAGTTCGATCGGAACGTCGCCTAGTTCCAGAGGGACAGCGGGCAGAAGTTTCTGCGGGATTTTCAGCCAGCGCATCCCGGAGTCGGTGATCAGTGCGGCCAACCCAAATGCGAGCGAAATGCGATACCGCCCCAATTGGCCCTGCACCTCAAGATGGGAGGGCCCAAGCCTGCATCGGTCCGCAATGGGCGTTAGTGGCAGGACTCGCGTGAGAATATCGGCGCGTAGTGAGATCGCCGCCGAAAGCTCCTGCAACGTTATCCGCTCGCCGGGCACTCCGAGAGTGCGGTCGCCTTCATCGCGCCAATTCTCGTCCTCGCCGATAGCGCACACCGAGGTGAACAGGTCTACGTCGCGCATCACCTCCGAGTAGAGCATAGCCGGAACTTGGTCCACTGCAATTTCGTGGCGGTCCCGATAGAAGCGCACCTGATCAGACTCGACAAACAAGTTGATGCCAAACCCAGATCGTTCTCCCAGCCCGGAATTTTGCAGCGCAGCATCGCGATCCGGCGGCAGGTCCAGATGTACCTGCGCCTGCATGTTCCATTGCGGCAGGTTCCTCGTGGGCACGTTGTGACCATCGAAAGCGGTTCCCATTAGCCGGTATTCCCACCCGCGCGCCCGGCACAAGCTGGCCAACTGGTGCTGCCGCAAGTAGATCCCGGCAAAACGATTGGAATACATCCGCGTCTGACGTTCATCCTCGCTCACCTCGTAGAACTCGCGGAATGCCTGGCGGAATGGCTGCCGGATGGCAGTAGAAAAAATGCGCTCGCGCCAATGCTGCACTTCTGCTGCGTCCGACGCCAGCGGATGCCACAAGCGCACTTTGAATGCGGCGGATGCAGCTTCGTCGCTAGCGTCCAATCCTGCAAGTTCTAGGGGGTTCACGGCTGCATCGCATACCCTTCCGCTAAGCCACATTCCGGAGCGCTCCCAACCCTTGCCGTCACTGAACGCCCAGATCAGCCTGCGTCCCAGGAAACCAAGCAGAGGATGCTCGACATAGTATTGCCGCCAGTGCTGCAACGGAATGGAGCGTGGGGCGAGGAATGATGACTCGATCCTGAACCGCTGCGCCGCGAATGCCTGCTCTATCTCCTTAGCCAGCGGACCGAGCGCGCGAATCTCTTTCGAGAAAGCCTTTCTCACGTACGGTGGGGGCGACTTCACCAGCTTGCCATCTGCGTTCCACCAGCTCACGGAGACGCTGCCGTCGGTCGCCAGCTGCAAATGCGCGGTGGCATCTCCCAGCATAATATTTCTGGCACCCTGCTGGTCGAGCCCATAACCGTCCACCGAAATGTCTTCCAGTTCCTCCGTACTCATGCCGCTGCGCCCGGCCGCTTGTTGCAGTGATTTCTCGATCAGCTTGAGAGCGACTGTGTACTTCACCTTGGCACGTAATCGCGTCAGCTGCGCAACGGACTCGGCGCAATCCATCGCGCCCAACGTTTGTACGCCAGCAAACCCTACCTTTTGTGACACCGCTCCAATCATGGGAATTTTGCGCAGGCACGCCAGCGTAAAGTCGGCGATCGCCTGCGCCGTCTCGCGCTCCCCTCGCAATCCCAGGCACCAGATCACGCCTTTCTGATAGGCCGAGTCCTCAATCGGAGAAATCGCCTCACGAGGCTGATTCGGTGTCGGACCGAGAGCAAGCCAGCGCTGCATTGCGGAGGCTACTCCTTCTTCGCCGAGCGCGGCCATCAGTTCCCCTGAACGTTTGTTCCATTTCGCGCCCGGTACCGTCTGCTCGAGTGACCGGCAGTGCTCCAGCAGCCCTTCCCAGCCGATGCGAGCGACCTCCTCATATTTCTTCACCTCGTCGAATACGATCTGCGACCAGGGGCCACGTCCAGGGTCAAGCGGCTTTTCTCCCTCCACCCAGATCAACTCGACGATTAACTTACGAACTTCTTCAAGATGCGGTTCGATCTTCCCCCTAGCGGTAGGCGAGTAATGCGGCAGGATTCGGCGAAGCTCGGCACGGATCTCGTCCGTCATTTCGTCGCGGGTTAGCAAGGATAAAAACTGACGCAGCGGAAAGCCAAATAGCATCCAGCTCAAGCCACTGCCGTAGTTGCGCAACAGCTGCAACACCAAGTGGCCCGGCAGAGGTTTTGGTGCCATTTCAATGGCAATTCGCAAGGCATCGCCCATGGTCGCATCTAATTTGAAGTCGTCGCCTCTATCGGCGGCCCCGCGCCACTCCTTGAAATTTCGCAAGAATGCCAACAAAACTTCCGGTGAGGCATTACGCATTGCTTGCAAACCAGGATTCGCCGCTTGCCACGCGGCCGTCTCGCTCTGGGACTGCTCAATCGATCGAAACGCGAAGGGACGATCTGAACTGGTGTTGCTGATTAGTTCGTAAATCGAATAGGCCTGCTGCTCGGCTTCTGTCATTGGCATTCACTTGCCCCCCGGAATCGTGGAACTATGCCTGATCCGAATTGCCAAATCCCTGTGGACCTTAATACCACAATCCTCTTAGTTCCGCGGCGCCGCCTAAAAGAGACCGCTATTCTGGCAAAATCGACCGGCGCATTCCTTCCGGAAAGCTAGCGGGATCCGCGTGCCTTTACATCCTGTCCGGCCGGAGGCCCAGTTGCACGCTTATGAGTACCAATTCAGCTACCTTCCAATAGCCGTCGATCCCCTTATTCATCGAACTCCCGCGCCGTTGCGAAACTTACCCTTTGTGAGACGGGCTCACTGACATTGGTCGCTGTATATCATTGCCTTCGCATTGCGCTTAGCGGAGTTCCTGGGCGAGCCCGATGAGAAGCCCTTCAGGCCCGCGCATGTAGCAGAGCCGAGCCGATACGATTCCTGATACCGGACTACTTCGCCTACGAGCTGCGCACCGCGATTGCGAAGCCTTTCAAACATCTCGTCGATGTCATCTACTACGGCGAACATGACGCGGAGGTAGCCTAGAGCGTTCACCGGGGCGTTGCGGTGATCCGCGACGACAGGCGGCGTGAGGAAATGAGAGAGTGCGGTGCCGTGGTGAGTTCTCACGCGGGAGCAGTCTATATCAGTTTGATCGTTTCTGTAGACCGCGTGGTCCGAGTGATCGGAAATCGCGACATCCTCACTTGTCGCATTATTTGCCAATACGCTTAAAATGAGAGGTAAGGAGTCACTTGGCTGATTAGTCGGCTACACGTACAGTTGGCTTCCGTGCGCGGCCGGCACAGCCATGTGTACGGGATGCCCGTTTGGCAGTCTGAGACCACAGGCACAGATTAGATAGGGCAGGTCAATGAGCGTTGCCCTGTTACCTGCCAGTTCGCG
>DASXLY010000084.1:0-12786 GCA_036495975.1 Occallatibacter sp.
ACCACCCACCCGGCCCTTGGTTTCTGTGAGGGCGCTTACGATCTCTTCCCGCTGTCTCAGAGCGTATTCGTCGAGGACGGTTCTCCTGCCATTGAGGGCGGCGATGGTCTCGTTCACAATACGCGCAATATTCTCCTGCTCTGACTGCGTTGCGGCGATAGGAACCTGGTCGGCAGTTACCTTACGCAACTCCGCGAGAGGAGCCTCGAGCGAACTGCCGCGTGTCAGGATAACGGCGCGCTCGATAAAGTTCTCCAGCTCGCGAACGTTTCCTGGCCACTCCCATGCGATCAGGCCCTTCATCAGAGCCGCAGGAATGTTTTCAATCCTCTTCTGCATTTGCTTCGCAAACTTCTGCACGAAATAACTCACCAGCAGAGGAATATCCTCCCGGCGATGCCGCAGCGGCGGTATCCGGATAGGGAATACGTTCAGCCGATAGAACAGGTCGCTGCGGAACTCCCGGTTGGCCACCATTCTCTCCAGATCGCGGTTGGTCGCCGCAACTAGCCGTATATTGACTCTTCGCGTGACGGTGCTGCCCAGGCGCTCGAACTCCCTCTCCTGCAGCGCCCGCAGAAGCTTTGGCTGGATGTCCGCGGGAATGTCGCCCACCTCGTCCAGAAACAGCGTGCCCTGGTCCGCCAGTTCGAGCCGCCCGACTTTCTGCGCGATCGCGCCCGTGAATGCTCCCTTTTCATGACCAAATAATTCGCTTTCAAGCAGTCCGGTTGGAATCGCAGCGCAGTTCAGCTTCACAAAGGTGCGGTCCTTGCGACGGCTACGGTCGTGAATGGCGCGGGCGACCAATTCCTTTCCCGTTCCAGTCTCGCCTAATAACAGGACAGTGGAGTCGTTGGGAGCGACGGTTTCGACCAGTTCCAGGATGTGATTTAGCGCGGCGCTTCTCCCGACAAGGTTCTCAAAATTCATTTCCCCGCGAATCTCTTCTTCGAGATACAGCTTCTCCTGCGCAAGCTTGTCCTTGAGTTCCAAAATTTCCCGATAGGCCAATGCGTTTTCAATTGCGATAGCGATCTGCCCCGCAGCCTGGCTAAGGAAGTCTACGTCCCCTTGCGTGAAGGAACCCTCGGCCGCACGTGCGATAGTCAGAGTTCCGAGTGCGTGACCGCGATTCGCGAGAGGGATGAAACAAAGGCTTCTTATACCTTCAGCGACAGCGATTTCGGATCTTGCACCGTAGTCACCTGCATCCTCCACACCCGCGATTACCGGCTTCAACGTGTCCAGGGCCCGCCTGGCGGGATGGCCCGGGCCGAGAGAGTGAACCTGCTCTTCCTTGGCAAATCCTTTGCCGCCTGGAAAATCGAGCGCATAGACTCTGAAAGTTCCCGGCTCCGGGCCCGGTAGCGAAATGGCTGCCATATCGCAGTCCATAACCTCACGAACGTTGGCCGAGATTGAACGCAACAGCTCACGAAGCTCCAGGTTCGACGTGATCCGGCTCGTGAGATTCAGAAGCAATTGCAGCCGATCGTTTTGAGTCTGGGCACGCTTGAGATTGAAGCCGTCGTCAAGCGCGAAGGCGACCACACGCGCGATCAGCCTCAAGAAGTCGATGTCTTCGGTGCTGTACCTGGTTGGATGATCGCTCGCGATACCGAGTGTACCGAGTCGCCGATGAGGTGTTGTGAGGGGAACGCGAACAACCGAGCCAATGTCGAGACCAACTTTGCTGGTCCATCGCTTGAGGTCTGGAAACCGCACATCGAGCTTCCAATCAGCAATGTGGAGTGGTTCCTGGGTGTTGTAGACAAGCCAACCAGGTAATTCCTCCAGTCGGAAATCCGAGCGAGGCAATCGGCCCTTGCCCCATGCTTGCCACTCGATTTCCTTTGAATTCTCCTTAAAAACCACGACATCGAGATGGTCGAAGGAAATGAATTCGACTAGCTTCTCGGCGAGAGTCCTCGCCAACTCCTCAGGCTCGCAACACGCAGAAAAAGCCTCGCTGATGTGAAGTACCGCTTCATAGAGCCGCGTGTTGGATCCCGTCGGGACAAGCAAATCAGTGCCCATATTTATCGGAGCTAGGCGAAACCAGCCCTTACTTGATGATTCGACCCGCCTCAAGGTCGCAAGATCTTGGTCGCGCGATTATCAGCCAGGTGAAGAGTGTAAAAGGGGCGGTGGCGGGCTTTTACGCGGGTTCTCCTCGAACATTCCGTCCCATCCCGCTGCTCACATATGCAAGCCGCCAGACCGGTGTGCCGCCTTCTCTGCTGCCGTCGGCGTCATCGACAGTTTCAACCTTCAACACTGCCGAGCCTCGCGGGACCCGCAGTTCCGGCTTTGCTTACAGGCGTTTGGCAGGATGCCTGTTTGGCAGGTGGGTTGCTCATTTGCAGTAGGAGGGTGCCGCGCAGAGGCCCCGTGAACTTCCGGAAGAGAGCTATGGGAGATCTTGTTCACATCCCGATTGAGCTAGCCGCGCACGGCTACATTTTCGTTTTTGCTTGGGTCGTTGCGGAGGTCTTGGGCGCACCGTTGCCGGCTGTACCGATCCTCCTGGCCGCCGGCGTCCTGACTGCAACAGGCCGCCTCTCCTTCGGTACCGCATGGGCTTTCGGAGTTCTGGCGTGTAGCGTCGGCGACGTTACGTGGTACGGCATAGGCACAAGGTGGGGCCCCGGCGCTCTCCGCCAGTTCGGCAGCAGGGTCTCATTTGAGCCGGGCACTTGCGCTAGGCGCGCTTCGGACTTCGTTGCGCGTTATGGCACGCGTACGATGTTGATCGCCAAATTTCTGCCCGGGGTCAATACTCTCGCGGTCCCACTGGCGGCGGTCTCCGGAATTGCTTTGCCGGCTTTTTTCCTGTACGAGATCCCCGGCAACATCGTCTACATCGGCACCTGGTTATTCCTGGGGCGCATGATCGGACACCGAATCGAAGCCCTTTCACAGCTGGAGCACTTCGCCACTAGAGTTACTCTCGGCGCTGCATTGCTTGGCGCGATGACACTGGTCGTTTTTCGCTACGCGCAGCGCCGAAGACTCCGACGCCAGATCCGACGTTCGTGCATTGCGCCGCAGGAACTGTACGACCTCATCCGGCAGGGAAGTGATGCACTGATTGTGGATCTGCGCCATCCACTCGACATGTTCACCGATCCGCGAATGATTCCGGGCGCCGTTCGCATCACTCCCGATCAATTGCCGGCGCAAGGACCTGATCTTCCACGAGATCGCGACATCATCCTGTACTGCACCTGCCCGAACGAGACCTCGAGCGTCAGCATCGCGCTCAGGTTAAGAAAGATGGGAATTACGCGCGTTCGTCCGCTTCTCGGAGGATTCGATACTTGGAAACGGCTCGGCTATCCGCTCGAAGAGGCGGCGGACCGGATCGGCTGGCGCGCAGACGCAGGAGCAGAGTCAGACCTCCGCCCCCCAAAGCACCATTTTGCCATGGACGCAAGCACAAAGGCGAGAAGGGTGAGAACGGAACATGAGCCAGTTGACAAGCATCGATGATTCCGGACGCGAGCTTTTGTTAGTCATGCATCCGGCGGAAGTCCGCCTAGACGTGGAGGGCGTGTGGATGACGGCGCTCGTCGAGGAGATCACAGGAAATCAGCCAATCGACGGCACGATAGGGAAGTAGCGAAAGAAGAAGGTTCTCGCAGCCAACGTTCCGTGAGCAGGAGAGACAACAAATGAAAATCAATTCCTTTATGAGACTGAAACACGTGGCATGGGCCTCAGGAGCGCTGGTCGCGGCCATTCTGGTGAATGTAGTCACTCGTTCGGGAGCCAAGGCATCAGTGCAACCGCCGTCATCACCTCTGGTGGAGGTTGCAGCCGTCGAGCAGAGAGACGTTCCCGTTCATGGAGAATGGATCGGGACTCTCACTGGGCAGGTGAATGCAAACGTAAAAGCGCTGGTCACCGGCTATCTGCTCAAACAGAAATATAAGGAAGGATCCTACGTCCGGAAAGGAGAACTGCTCTTCGAGATCGATCCTCGACAATTCCAGGCTGCACTGGACCAGGCAAAAGGGCAATTAGATCAGGCGCAGGCACAGCTAATTCAGAATGAGGCGCAGCTCGCTACAGCGGAAGCAACTCAGCTCAAGAGCCAGTTGGATGTAGAGAAGTACGAACCGCTGGCCAAAGTCGATGCCGTAAGCAAGCAGGATTTCGACAACGCAAACCAGACGAACCTCGCAAACAAGGCACAAGTGAGGGCGGCAGAGGCAGCTATCGCTTCTGCGCATGCCCAAATTCATACCAACCAAGCCGCGGTTGAGACCGCTACGATCAATCTCAATTTCACCCGCGTTGTCTCGCCAATCGACGGCATCGCGGGTGTCGCCCAGGCTCAAGTTGGGGACTTAGTAAGCACCAGCAGTGGATTACTGACTACAGTTTCAACGGTCGATCCCATCAGAGACTATTTCGCTGTTAGCGAACAGGAGTATCTCGCTCTCCAGAAGCGCTTTTCAAGCTCTGATAAAGATCACTGGAAACTGCAGCTCATCCTGTCAGACGGATCCACATATTCCCACGAAGGGGAATTCTACTTCGCGGATCGTCAGGTGAATCAAGATACCGGCACGATCCAATTGGCGGCGCTCTTTCCCAATCCGGGCAATGTTCTACGTCCCGGCCAGTATGGAAAGGTCCGTGCTGTGGTTCGCACCGAGCAGAATGCCCTAATGATTCCACAGGCCGCCGTCACGGAGCAGCAGGGCAGTTATGTGGTTGCCGTTGTTGAGAAGAACGGCCGCGTCGCCATGAATTCGGTTCACGTAGGAGAGCGGATTGGCACGATGTGGGTCATCCAGGAGGGCCTAAAACCCGGCGACCGAGTGATCGTCGAAGGCCAGTTGAACCTCCGGCCAGGAATGCAGGTGCAAACCAAGCTTTTCAAGAGCGACGTCGAGTGACCGCTGACTAATTAGCTGGAACGCAAAGGAATCGAATCATGTCCAAGTTCTTCATCAATCGGCCCATCGTAGCGATGGTCATCGCGATCCTTATGGTGATCGTCGGTGCAGTCACGATAGGGTCCCTTCCAATAGCGCAATTTCCGAACATCGCGCCACCCGAAATCCGGTTGCAAGCCAATTATCCCGGCGCAGATGCCACGACTCTCGAGAATGCGGTCGCGGTACCTATCGAGCAGCAGGTCAACGGCGTGGACAACATGACCTACATGTACTCCCTGAACGCGACCGCTAACCAGCAGACATCTTTAGTGGTCGATTTTGATCTCAAGACGGATCCCAATACGGACCTGTTGCTCACGCAGTCGCGCGAGCAACTCGCAACTGGTCAACTCCCGCCCTCGGTGAACAGCTACGGAGTCACGCTTAAGAAGTCGGCCAGCGCTCCGCTCATGCTGATCGCCCTGTATTCGCCGCATGGCACGCACGACGAAACCTATCTTTCTAACTACGCTTACATCAACCTGAACGATCCAGTCGCGCGCTCCTACGGCATTGGCCAGACGACAATCTTCGGCGCAGGCCAGTATGCCATGAGGCTGTGGGTGAGGCCTGACCAACTGGCGAAGCTAGGCATCACCGTTACCGACATTTCCAATGCAATCCAGGCGCAAAATACAGTCAACCCCGCAGGACAGGTGGGAGGAGAGCCAGCCCTTGCGAACCAGCAATTCACCTATACCGCTCTGGCTCAAGGGCGCCTGAAGTCGCCGGAAGAATTTGGCAACGTCATCGTGCGCGAGACGCCCAATGGCGGCATCGTCCGTGTGAAAGATGTCGCCCGTGTCGAACTGGGCACACAGGACTACAGCACGCTCTGCCGTCTGAATGGCAAGCCCGCCGCTGGTTTCGCCGTTTACCAGTTGCCGGGAACCAATGCCGTTCAAACTGTGGCCGGCGTGCGGAAGCTCATGGCTCAGATGAAGCAGCGCTTCCCTGAGGATATGGATTATGCCATATCCCTCGACCAGACAGCGCCGGTCACCGAAGGCATGAAGGAGATCCTCTGGACACTCGCGATTGCGATTGTGCTGGTGATCCTGGTGGTCTACCTCTTTTTGCAGGATTGGCGCGCCACGATGATTCCTTTACTGGCAGTACCAGTCTCCCTTGTCGGAACCTTTATTCTCTTCCCGTTGTTCGGTTTCTCCATCAATACCCTCTCCATGTTCGGGTTGGTGCTGGCCATCGGCCTGGTTGTCGACGACGCCATCGTCGTCGTCGAAGGCGTGCAGCGCCACATCGAGGAGGGTTTGAACCCCAAAGACGCCGCCCGGAAAGCCATGGAAGAACTGAGCGGACCGGTGATCGGCATTGCCCTAGTTCTCTCGTCGGTCTTCGTCCCGACAGCCTTCATTCCGGGCATCACCGGAAGGCTCTATCAGCAATTCGCCGTAACCATTGCCATCTCGGTGGTGCTTTCCGCGTTCAATGCGCTCACGCTCAGCCCAGCGCTGGGTGGACTCCTGCTGCGAAAGAAGAAAGAGAGCCATGGACAGTTGCAGCGTTTCTTCAACTGGTTCAATCGCCTTTTCGAACGCGCAACCGGCGGCTACGTCCACTGGTCCGGCGTCCTTCTGCGGAAGGGGGCCTTGGTGTTGGTTCTTCTGCTCGCCTGCGGCGTGGGTGGAATCTTCTTTGGCAGCCGGCTGCCCTCGAGCTTTCTCCCCGACGAAGATCAGGGATACCTCTACATCAACATGCAGCTTCCCAACGCGGCCTCACTGGAGCGCACCAGCGAAGCTGCGAGACAAGTGGAACAGATTCTCGCGGACACTCCAGGCGTCCAGTACACCACCAGCGTAATCGGCTTTAGCCTGCTCAGTTATGTCCGTACCAGTTACACCGGCTTTTTCTGGGTCAGCTTGAAGCCCTGGGATGAGCGCAAAAGCCGCGCTGAACAATATCAAGCCATCGCGGCAACATTGAACAAGGAACTCAAGCAATTGCCTGTGGGGACGGTCTTCAGTTTCTCGCCGCCGGCGATCCCTGGAGTAGGCTCGTCCGGAGGTGTCTCGTTTGTTCTAGAGGACCGGGCCGGAAGGGACGTCCCATTTCTTGCCAATAACCTCGCCAAATTCCTGGCAGCCGCTCGCCAGCGCCCTGAGATTGGCTCCATCTTCTCCACATTTATACCGAGCGTGCCGCAAGAGTTCATCCAGGTAGACCAGGAAAAAGCGCTGAAACAGGGCGTGGCACTGCCCGATATCTACAACACCATTCAAGCGAACATGGGCGGACTGTTCGTCAACTATTACAACGAGTTTGGCCGAACCTGGCAGGTTTACATAGAGTCCGAAGCTCCTTACCGGTCGAATACCGATAATCTAGGGCAGTTTTACGTACGCAACAACCAGGGCGAGCCGCTGCCGCTATCCGCACTGGCAAGTTTCGAGACCAGGTCGGGCCCTGAATTCACGATGCGCTACAACGAGTACCGGTCCGCGCAGATCAACGCAAGCGCTGCGCCCGGCCACAGCGCGGATCAGGCAACGACGGCCTTGGAAGAAGTCTTCAAGCAGACTATGCCCCATGAGATGGGCTTTGACTACATGGGCATGTCTTACCAGGAGCAGAAGGCGCGCGAGGGAGTTTCGTCTTCGGTCATCTTCGGATTTTCACTGCTCTTCGTCTTCCTGATTCTGGCGGCGCTCTATGAAAGCTGGAGCCTGCCCTTCAGCGTGCTGCTGAGCACCCCCGTAGCAGTCTTCGGCGCCTTTGGACTGCTATGGCTCCGCCGTGTCGTGCTTAGCCTCTTCCTGCCGCCCTACATGGTGCAGATGGAGAACGACGTGTATGCGCAGATTGGCTTGGTGATGCTGATCGGCCTGGCCGCAAAGAACGCGATTCTCATCGTCGAGTTTGCCAAGGAGCAGTACGAACAGGGCAAACCACTGGCGGAGGCGGCCCTCGAAGGTGCCCGGCTTCGACTGCGGCCCATCATGATGACCTCTTTCGCGTTCATTCTCGGCTGCGTTCCGCTTTGGACTGCTTCCGGAGCCGGCTCGGTTGCACGCCAGATTATGGGTACCACCGTGATCGGAGGCATGACGGCGGCAAGTGTGCTCGGCATCTTCACGGTCCCAGCGATTTTCTATCTCGTGGAGCGATGGTCTGCGGCGGCTCGAGCGCGCGTCATGGCGCCCGTACCGCAGCACGGTGCAACCGCGGAGGGCAAGCAAGATGCGTAATAGATTCCAAAACAGATTCGGTGCGCGATCCGCATGGATCCTTCTCCTGTCTGTCTCTATGCTCTCCGGCTGTGCGGTCGGGCCGAACTATCATCGGCCGTCCGTGCAGCCGCCTCCGGCTTTCCACGGCCCTGATCAATCGCAACAGACAGGACCACATATCGCATCGTTCGCCGATCTGACCTGGTGGCAAGTGTTCCACGATCCTCAATTGCAGGAACTAATCCGGACGGCGCTGAAGCAGAATTACGATTTGCAACTGGCGGTCGAGCGCGTCACTGCCGCAAGAGCTCAGCTCGGCATCACCCACTCGTACCAGTTTCCGCAGGTTTCACTCGATCCGAACTTCAGCGGCGGAAAGACGGAAGAGAACATTAAGTCCAACATTTTTTCGCTTGCCGGAGACGTTGTGTTTCAGGTGGACTTGTTCGGTCGTTATCGACGCGCGACCGAAGCAGCCCGGGCTCAACTTCTCGGCACTCAAGACGCACAGCAGACCGTAATCCTGACGCTCGTAAGCGATGTGGCGAGTGACTATTTTCTGCTTCGCGACCTCGATCTCCAACTTCAGATCACGAAAGATACCGTGCGGGCCCAGGAGGATTCTGTCAAGTTAACGCAGCTGCGTCTCCAGCACGGCGTAGCCACGACGCTCGACGTGCTGCAGGCCCGGCAGGTGCTCGATTCGGCGAATGCGCAGATCCCGGACCTGGAGCGACAGATTGGCCAGACCGAGGACGCGATCAACATCCTTTTGGGAAAGTATCCGGACAACGTTCCTCGCGGACAACCTCTGGGCATCGAGACCCAGGACGGTTGGGCATGGAGTGAGAGCTTGCCTCCGCAGTTACCCGCGGGGCTGCCGTCGGAACTGCTCGAGCGCCGGCCCGATATCCGGGAAGCGGAGCAGAGCCTGGTTGCTGCCAATGCCAATATCGGCGTCGCCAAAGCAATGTTCTTTCCGCAAATCTCACTGCTCGGCTCGGGAGGTGCTGCATTCGGGCATAGCCAATTTACCGGCTCGCATATCCCGGCACCTCTCGGAGTAGGGAGCTACGCCGGGACCGCGGCACAGCCCATTTTCGAAGGTGGTGCCTTGCGCAACAACCTGCGCTATGCCAAATCGCAAGAGCGGCAAACCTTGATCAGCTACCAGCAGATCATTCAGCGGGCTTTCGGAGATGTTTCAGACGCCTTGATCGGCTATGACAAATACCGCGGAGTTCGCGAGCGACAGGAACAGTCCGTGAAGGATCTACAGGAATCAGTCGACGTGTCGCTCATGCGCTATAAAGGCGGGACAGCAACCTATCTCTCTGTCCTTGATAGCCGGCGGTCTCTGTTTACTGCGGAACTCACCCTGGCGCAGGCACGCAACAACGAATACCAGGGCCTGATTCAGTTGTACAAGGCACTCGGCGGCGGATGGAAGTAAACCGGCGCTGATTAGGGAGAGTTATGTTAGTCCATCAACTTGGCGCAGGGTTTCTTCTCGTCACCTGCACGCTGTGGTTGCAGTCTGCCGGAATCGCAGTGCTGGTTGCTTGGATAAGACACGCTGCGGAGGGCGATATTCAAAAAATGGGCCCTCAGCGCGTAACCGCGCTGGTCGTGAGATTCACGACAGCGGTGGTCCTTCTACACGGATTGGAGATTCTGCTGTGGACGAGCTTTTATCGGTGGATTTGTTTACCGACATGGGACTCGGCAATTTACTTCTCGGCATGCAGTTATTCGACTCTTGGTTGTGGGGACGTAGTCCTACCGCCAAACTGGCGCTTCTTTGGGCCGCTGGAAAGCATGATCGGGGTGTTGATGTGCGGAGTATCCGCGAGCCTTTTGTTTGCGATTGTCATCCGGCTCATCACCCGAGATAAGCAAGCCTCAACAGAATCAGCAGTGCAAACAGACCGGTGACCAATTCAACGGTCTAATGATCTATCTATCTCAAACAGAGAGGACAACGACATGAGCACGGCCACAACACCGCATTTCATGCCATTAACCACCTCAACCGCACCCGATTCGTCCAAGCTGATTCTTGTAGAAATCACGAAAGCCAATGGGTCAATTTCGAACCTGATGGCTACCTTGGCAAACAGTCCCGCTGCGTTGGAGGGCTATCGCGCACTCGAGACAGTATGGGAGAACGGATCCTTTGCGCCGCGGGAGAGGCAACTCATCCTTCTTACCGCAAGCGCCGAAAACCGTGGCAGTTACTGCACCGCCGTTCACTCGACAATTTTAGAGACTGCGCTCCGCACACCGGCGGAAATCGCATTTGCGATCCGACAGAATATCCCGGTTCCCGACACAAAGTTCAATGCCGTCGTAACGCTCATAAAGGAACTTGTGCGCGGGCGCGGCTATGCGCGGCAGAAAACCATCCAGAACTTCATCGCCGCCGGATATCGAAAGGAGCAAGTAATGGAACTGCTGGTCGGCATCGCGTTGAAAACCATCAGCAACTACCTCGATCATCTCTCCCCGGTACCTGTGGATGAAGCGTTCGCGGCAGAAAGCAAGTAGTCCATCCACTGCCGGAGGCGGTCGGAGCCAACTCCGGCACATAAGTCGTCACGCATTTATAACGCATGAGGAAAATCCGATGAGCACAAATGTAAACTTCACGGCGCAACACTCGCAGCCATCTGATGACCAATTGCTCTTTAGAGCGAGATCGGGAGACGGTCGATCATTTGGCGAATTATGCCAGAGATATAGCGGAATGCTCAAACATAGGATATTGCTCATCGTCCGACAGCGTGAGGATGCGGAAGACGTCCTTCAGCAGACTTTCCTGAGCGCGTATCTGCATCTGGAAAGCTTCCGGGGCGCCTGCAGATTCTCTACCTGGATGACTAGAATCGGGATCAACACTTCCCTGATGTTCCTGCGGAAGAGAAAGTCGTTCTCGAATATCGTCTCCGGTGCGATCACAGACGACGGGCAGCAACTCGAAAAGCTTGAAATCCGGGATCCCAGGCCGAACCCCGAGCAAAGTTACATGACCTATCAAACTTGCCAAAGGATAAAATACGCCATTCGCAGGCTCCCGCCTCGCGTCAGCAGGATGATCGACCTGTACTACATACAAGAATTCCGGCTAAATGACGCTGCCAAAGCTCTCGGCATGAGCGAACCGGCTGCGAAGTCGACTGTTCTGCGAGCCCGGAACTTACTTCGACGTTCATTGAAACCTTAATTCGAAGCATTACCGGAGTAAGTCATCTCGGAATTGAGATGTCCGATAGCAATATCGAAAACCCTGCTTCTTCGCAAGGCGAGTCTCGCTCGAGTCGAGTACCAGACAAACCGGATAGACTTAAGGAATTGACGTCGATGCCCTGGGTCGACAAGCCCTCCAGAACGGCAGTGTGGCCATGCCCATTCAGTCTTTGAATCATAAATGGCCTTTGTCTTCAATTTCACGGGACGGCCCGTGAGAACTCCACTGAGGAGATGGTCGAAGGCTCCGCCTCCCATGTCCCCCATAAATCAACACCACAAGTCCGCTGGTCGCTCTAGTGAATCTTTGCCTTCCTCAATTGGAACAATGCGTGTCACGCGGATGGACCTTCGCTGGTTTCGTCTTGCTTGCGTTACGGCTTACCGTATGAACGTCTTCAGGGGTTGCGTACAGGGCAATGCGCTTTTCCAGATCGATGAGCGCTGGATTTGATATTCGGCGGTTTCACATAAACCGAACCAAGTATCGGCCAGCTGTTGCGGTAGGGACGATCATTACTGATCGCCCACCGGCTGGCTGGAGGATCCCGCCGTGCAACTAGGCCGATTGCTAACACCGCGAATAGGTCACCTTCTTCCGCCAGTATCGCCGCTGAGGCCTTCTCCCTCCTAACATTCACTCGACGGAAGGTTCTGTCGTCACAGATCTGCTTCGGTTCGGAGCGGACGCGGGAGCCACCGAAATTGTGCGGATGGCGTTAGCGCGGATCGATTGGCCACGAAACGATCAACACTGGTATCGCATCCTCACAGCGCCGTTAAGCTTCTGGCATCATATCCCCTGGCTTCCGGCCTGCAACAAAGAGCTGGATCGAACTGGATATCTGGAATGCTTCCAGCTTGTGCTCCGTGCCTGCAACGCCAACATTGTTGGAGCTTTCGGTCTGACAATCCTGCATGACATTGCTGCAATGCGCGAGTGGATTACCGAGGATGACGTAGTTTCATTTGGCCGCGCGGCCTTAGACGCCGGAGCGCGTACGGATCACTGTGACGACATTCTGAAAAGTACACCACTCGGTTGGGCGTGCCGTTGGGGAAAACTCAAACTCGTTCTATTACTTCTGGATTATGGAGCCGATCCGCATGAGAACGATGCCGAACCGTGGGCTCAGCCGCTCGCTTGGGCTCAGAAAATGGGCCACGCCGATATTGTCTCGGTGCTCACACAGCGGTCCGAAAGCACGAGCACGTAGACTTAGCCCCGGCCGAACGGGCGGTCTCAATAAGTCCTCATAAACGTTAGGTTCCTATCGGAACTGGCCGTGCGAGGACGCAGTTCGGGCAGACGGTTTCCTGGCCAGTTTCGATAGGACCGTTTGCACTGAGCCGCTGCGTTTGCGGCGGACGCGGTGATCTACCACCTATGGGAATTG
>DASXLY010000085.1:0-3977 GCA_036495975.1 Occallatibacter sp.
GGCATCCCCGCCACAAAGCCAGGCCACCAAAATACCCTCCGATCAGTTGGACTCGCTCGTGGCTCCAATTGCGCTTTATCCGGACCCGTTACTTGCTCAGGTTCTTACAGCCTCAACATATCCGCTCGAAGTCATCCAGCTCCAACAATGGTTATTAAAGAATCCAGGAATTAAAGACCAAGCGCTTGTTGATGCAGTTGCAAAGCAGTCTTGGGATCCCACCGTCCAGTCGCTCGCCGGACTCCCGGATGTGGTGAAGCGTTTGGCAGACGACGTCCAGTGGACTACGGACCTGGGCAACGCATTCCTCGCGCAGCAGAGCGACGTGATGGATGCCGTCCAGCGAATGCGGGCCAAAGCTCAGGACAAGGGAACCCTGAAATCTACGGAACAAATGAAAGTTGAAACGCAAGTCGTGGAAAGCAAACAGGTCATCGTCATCGAACAGGCCGATCCCCAGGTCATCTATGTCCCTTCCTATGATCCCGTTGTTGTGTACGGCGCGCCGATCTATCCCTATCCGCCCATCTACTATCCGCCTCCTGGGTACTACGCAGCAGGCCTCTTCGTTTCATTCGGCGTGGGCGTAATGATGGGTGCTTTCTGGAGTGGCGGCTGGTGCTGTGGCGCCGGCTGGGGTGGCAATAACGTCTACATCAACCATAACAATAATTTCAATCGCAACACGAACATTGGCGGCAACCGTCCGTCGCAGCTCCCCAATCGCGGCGGCGTGGGCGACCGTGGCGGCCTTGGCGACAGGGGAGGGCCCGGAGATCGCGGTGGCTTTGGTGATCGCGGGAATAGGCCCTCAACTCTTCCGTCCGGTGGTGATCGCAGCAACTGGAGTCACAACCCGCGACATCGCGGCGGAACTCCTTATCGTGATCGGTCCACCGCCGACAGATTCGGCGGCACCACCCGCGGCGACTCCTTGGCAAATCGACAGACAAGTGCCCGGCAACAGCTTGGCCGGCAAAGCGGCAACCTCGCGAGCAATCGCGCAGGAGGAAGCGGCATCGGCAACCGGACCGGTGGCGGGCCGAACAGCATAGGTGGTCGGGATGTCTCCCGCGGCGGCGGTGGCAATCGCGACGCCTTCGGAGGGGGTTCACGCGGCTCACAGGGATACAACGGATCGAGCGCACGTGCCAGCAGCAACCGCGGCGCATCTAGCATGGGATCACGAGGCGGCGGCTTTAGCGGCGGCGGTCGCGGTGGTGGTGGCGGGCGGCGCAGATAACCGTGTCCCCAAGAGGTTGAGCTTTCGGAGTGTCAAGATGAGGTCAAATCTGATGGTCAAAATTTTCGCTGGACTACTTTGTACTGCGGCAGCTGTGGCCTGGCTAATCGGCGTGCCTAGTCTCTCCGGGGGCCGGCAATCAGTCGGGACGTCGGCTTCAGCTCCAGCCGATGGCGGAGCCAAAACTTTTGAAACCCCCGAGCAGGCTGCCGACACGCTCATCGTCGCGGCAGAAAAATTTGACGATGCTGCTCTGCACGAGATCTTCGGTCCCAACGGCGATGACATTTACCTTACCGGGGAATACCCGCAAGACCGGCAGCGGGCCATCGATTTTGCTTCCGAGGCTCGTGAAAAGAAGAGCGTGTCCCTAGAGCCCAAGACAGGAAACCGGGCATTCCTCATCGTAGGCGATGAGGAATGGCCATTCCCGGTGCCCATAGTGAAAGTGAACGGCAAGTGGCACTTCGATGCACAAGTAGGCCGCCAGGAGCTCCTCAACCGTCGAATTGGCAGCAACGAGCTCGACGCCATAGACATTTGTCACGGCTTTGTCTCAGCGCAGTATGACTATGCCTACGAGCCGCGTGAAGGCTACAGCGTGAACCAGTTCGCGCAACGTATCATTAGCACACCAGGCAAACAGGATGGCCTCGCATGGCAAAATCCGGACGGCACCTGGGGCGGTCCTGTGGGTCAAAAGATTGCCCAGGCAATCGACCAAGGCTACTCCGCTACAGCACAGCCTTACCATGGGTACTTTTACAAGATTCTGAAAGGACAAGGAACCGCCGCACCGCTCGGCGAGATGAACTACGTGGTGGAAGGTGCGATGATCGGTGGATTCGCCCTAGTGGCCGCTCCGGCCGAGTACGGCGTCACGGGCCTAAAGACCTTCATGGTCAGCAACGATGGCGTAGTTTACCAAAAGGACTTCGGGCGGGCCACCCTGAATGAATTTATCAAGATGGAGATCTTCAATCCGGACCTGACTTGGGCGCCAGTTGCAGACGAATGAAGACCGGAAGAACGAAAAGACGTAACACTCAGTGATGGCACACGGTATGCAATAGCAGACCTTCCGGCGACCGAACCACCACCTTACCGCGATGTTTTTCCAAGACGCGGCTGCGTTGCCATTCACTAATCAGGCGGCTTGCAGTGAACGGAGTGACGTTTGCCGCGTTCGCCAGGTCCTCATTGGTGATGTTGATTGCGATACTACCCCGGACTTCTTGGCCAAACGAGCGGGCAAGAGTAACAAGTGTTTGCGCAACTCGCTGCCTAGCCGTACAGCAAGATAAACCTATGTAAGACGACAGATGCCATTCTACATAGTCTGACGCCTCTAAGAGCGCGTTTTCCAGCAGCCTAGGATAGCGTTCCACGAGCCCTCGGATTGTGGTACGGTCCCATGCAAACACGGAGATATCCTTCACCGCTTCTGTGCTTGCGAGATACGAAGATCTAGTCGATAAGATTGTCTTGCCGCCGAAGAGGTTTCCCGGTACAAGCCACTTAAGAAGGACCTTCTTCCCCTGCTCGGTAAAGAAGAAATGTCTAGCAGAACCCTTCGTAAGCAGGAAAAGATAGTCGGCAGGATGGCCCTGATTGATGACTACAGAACTTGCGATGAATCGGCGTTGTGTTGCAACCGATAAGATAATTCTGCGGTCAGCCTGAGTGAATCCCTTCAGGAATTGTGATCCCAGTTCCCAGGCTACTGTAGCAATCGCGGCGGGCATTGGCGCTCTCCCTGGCAACAGAAAAACAATCCGATTGCATGGTATTCGGGCGGTTACTTTGTAATTTCGTCTCGACCTGTTTCTACCACTGAGTCGCCCAGGTTTGAAAGTTACCCTTCTTGTGGAGTTTTTGGAAGACAAGACATGCAGGAGACGGTTGCAACCCTTCAAGGATCGGGAAGGGTTGCCTTTCGACGGCGGACCGGGCGCATCCATCTGACCTGATGCCGATAACGCGGCCCCCGGCGTGAACGCGTGCCGGGTGCATTTTGAGCTATCTTAAGCCGCTGACCCTTACGAGGAATATACGCGTGAGTGCTCTTCGCAGATTCTGCGAAAGGTGTAACTGTCTTCTTCGTGCCGAAGGCTTTCCAGTGAATATCCGCATAAGATATCAAGGCTGTAGATTGCTGCAATTTGGTTCCAGAGTTCTTCGAGTCGAATGGCTGCGTCGGCCTTTCCTTGCGCCCACAACACTTGCGCGCATTCCCCGCAGAGTGCGAGGTGCAAATGTTCTCCACTTGCTTCTTGACTCGCAGCTACGATCAAATCATCGACAATTCTTAAGAAGCAGCCTGCATCAGGCATGTCATTCACCATACACTTAGAGAGAAATTCTGCAGCGTCCAGTGCAAGATATTTCCCCTGGCGAATGGCTCTACCAATATCCGGACTCTCTAGGTGCAGTCTCTCTAGGAGCGTGGCTCTGTGGGACACTGTTCCGACAAAGACACCGACGTTACCGCCCCTCAGAGCTGTGCCAAGAAAGCCAGTGAATCGATCTAGAAAAACCGACTCGTTCGAATAGAATTGAACCTCGTGGCAGCGAACGGCCTGTCTCCTTACGGACGGGGAGGAGGCTGACGGAGCAATCGCTTCTTCACCGTGCCGACCGATGACCGACGAATCCTCAAAGTCGGGGAAAGCAGGGCTCGCCAATCGGCGGCTCATGAACTTTTTTCCCTGCATTACGGCTTCCACAGCAGCAA
>DASXLY010000086.1:0-2837 GCA_036495975.1 Occallatibacter sp.
GAAAGCACGATAGACCTGTACGGCTTCATCATGACCGACACCGGATACGACTTCGGACAGATCAATCCGCAATGGTTTGACGTGGAGCGCCCAACGCAATTGCCCTCGTACCCAAATCAGTACGGGGGAAACGGGAACACATACTTCGGTGTCCGTCAGACCCGATTTGGCGTGAAAACGTCGACACCCACGGGGATGGGCGACTTAAAGACCCAGTTTGAGTTCGAATTATTCGGAACCGGAGTTGACGCCGGGCAGACGACCTTTCGATTGCGGCACGCTTACGGCGAATTGGGGCAGTTCGGCGCCGGTCAAACATGGAGTGCATTCATGGACATTGACGTCTTCCCTAACTCAATTGAATATTGGGGACCCAATGGGATGGTGTTTTTCCGCAATGTGCAATTCCGCTGGATGCCAATCCGCAGCAAGAGAACTGAGATCATAGCAGCGCTCGAGCGGCCGGGAGCCAGTGCGGACCAGGGGGTGTATTCCAATCGCATTGAATTACAGGGCGTAAAGCCGCGGTTCAATCTGCCGGATGTTACAGGGCACGTACGTCTGACGAGGGACTGGGGCTATGTTCAGGCAGCAGCGATATTCAGGAAGATCGGATGGGTCGACATCGATGACCCAAAGTACAACCTCAGCGGTACCGCATACGGCTGGGGAGTGAACGTCACTTCAAACATGAAACTAAGTACCAAGGATATAGCCAGACTCGCTGTTGTCTATGGCGAAGGCATGGAGAACTACATGAACGACGCCCCTGTCGATATTGGAGTCAAGAATAACTTCTCGAATCCAGTCACACCAGTTAAAGGCGTGCCGCTGCCGGTATTGGGCGTCGTTGCGTTCCTCGACCACAACTGGAGCGAACGCTTCAGCTCTTCGACTGGCTATTCCCTGGTGAACATCGATAATTCGAATGCGCAGAATCCATCCGATTTCCATCAAGGTCACTATGCACTCGCTAATCTGCTTTTTCACCCCGTCCCCAAGGTCACGATGGGCGGTGAGTTCCAGTTCGGCAGGCGCCTGAACTTCACTGATGGTTATAGTTTTAACGACTACAGGATGCAGTTTTCCTTCAAATATGACTGGAAGAAAACCTTTGCATATTGATAGCCGGCCAGGTATCTCGCCTGGGAGGAGTCCGGGAATATGAAGCGAGTTCAGATAAGGGCGTTTTTCGCGATCGTATTGATTGCCGCGAGCCTCGTTCCTCTGCGGCTAGCCGCGCATGAGTCGCGCAGTCCCGTTGCTCCGCGTCGAGAAGTTGTCGAAGCCGTAGTGAAGGAAGCCTACGAAAAATTCCGAAATGACGCAGGAGGAAAGAATGCCGACTACATTCCTTATCTCGCCCAGGTAGATTCTAAGCTGTTCGGCGTGGCTATAGTTACGACTGACAACCAGGTGCTCACACTAGGGGATGTGAACTATTCCTTCTCTATCCAGTCGATCTCAAAAGTATTCACCCTTGCGCTGGTAATGGAAGAGCTAGGCCCTGACAAGGTATTCGAGAAAATCGGGTCTGAGCCCACGGGCCGTCCATTCAACTCCGTCCTGGCCGTCGTGGACATGACCACGCACACAGGAAATCCGCTCGTAAATGCAGGAGCTATTGCGACTACCAGCCTCATCTCCGGTCAGAACGCCGCTGAGAAATGGAACAAGATCCTTGCATTTTATGGGAAGGTTGCCGGCGATAAGTTAAGCCTCATCGATGAAGTCTATAAGTCGGAAGCAGCGACCAACGCCGGCAACAAGGCCCTGGCGATGCTGCTCGCTAAGTACGATCGCATCTATGCGGATCCATTTGAGTCGGTGGATATTTACACGAAGCAATGCTCGGTCGGAGTGACCGCCGTTCAGCTTGCGCGTATGGGCGCGACGCTTGCGAACAACGGCGTAAACCCAGCGACGGGCGAACAGGTCATCAAACGCGAAGACGTTCCGCATATCCTCGCAACCATGACGATGGCGGGCCTCTACGACGGTTCCGGGGGGTGGGCCTGGCATGTCGGCCTTCCTGCGAAGAGCGGTGTTGGTGGCGGAATCGTCGCCATCGCCCCGGGCAAAGGCGCCATCGCTGTGTTTGCGCCGCCGCTCGATGAGGCAGGGAACAGCGTGAAGGCCCAGGAGGTGATCGAGTATGTTGCTCAGAAGCTTAACTATAACCTCTACTCTCCGAGTTCGGTTGGACTGAAATGAGTCTATGTAGCCTATCCGTGAGAATTCTGCCGGCCCGCTATGCTTAATTTCCGAGGATATTGAGCGCGTGATCGGCAGAACTCTTCTTGTGCTGACATGGGATCCATAACGGATGAGCACCATTCGACGGTTCGCCATCTGTCATCATTATCTTGCCCGCCAAAAAGCCAGCTTGAGGTCTTATATACTCTTCTCCGCGCGGGCGAATAGCGGGAGGTTGCCATGAGACTTCGATCCTTAATCCTTAGTGTTGTTCTTCTTGGTCTTGCTGCACCACTCTTTGCACGAGACAAGACAGATGTTCTGGTCATGAGAAATGGCGACCGCATAACCTGCGAGGTGAAAGGCCTCGATGCGGGCGTGCTCTATGTAAGCATCGATTATGTGGATGGAACGACGTCGGTCGACTGGTCGAAGGTGGCGCGCCTCGAAAGCAAGCAATTCTTTGTTGTGAAGACAGAAGACGGATCGGTGTACACCGGCGAGCTAAGAACCGAGGAAACGGGGGCAAACCGTCCGGTGCAAATCAAGATTCTGATGGCGGAGCAGGAAGAAGTGGTGAATCGCTCGCAGGTGATCCGCATGGTAGGCACGTCGGACAAATTCTGGGAGCGGTTCAACGG
>DASXLY010000087.1:0-3096 GCA_036495975.1 Occallatibacter sp.
TAGAGCGTAACGGCCAGATCAGCATTTTCTCGAAACCTGCGAGACATAATCTACGATCCCCACGTTCAAAAGGTCACCATGTCCAGCTCCGCTCGCACTGTCCCCATCGGCCAGCCGCTTCTGACCGGAATCCTGGCACGCCTCGACCGTCTTCCCTGGTCAGACTCGCATCTTCGCATTCTCACCGCACTTGGAACGTCCTGGCTGCTGGACCAGCGAGAACTTCGACCATTGCTAGAGGGATTACCGAAGTCGTCTTTCTTGCGGAGTTTGAGTCCGTAGGCGGTGACTTTCAATACGGCTTGAGCAGAGTTCCCAGGGCTGTAAGTTCTTCAGTGCCAAACTATTTCGGCTCTAGTCATGAGATAAGCGGAGTGGCAGGGATGCGCAACTCGTGTTGAAGTATCGGAAGTAGTTCTTCTTAACGACTTGCTGTAAAAAAAGGAGGCGCTGTGGATTTGCTTGTCCGTACGCGCCTCCCACCGTTCAAAACGTGTTGCCCGCGTACCAGATCGTGATCAGCACGATCTGGCCTACCGTTCAAACCTATTGCTGCTTACGGAATCGTGATCCGCACAATCTGACCCATCCCTGCCGGCGCTGCTCCGAAGTTCGAGACATAGAGCTTGCCGTCCTCACCGAAAGTCATCGCTGTAGGAACCGACAAGCCAGTCGCCACATCTTCGATAGTGCCGTCGTAACGTACGCGCACGACTTTGCCGTTGCCCGGGGCCGGGAAACCTTCCGCATCGGACAGCTCGAGCACATAGAGGAGGCCGTCTGGACCAAATTCGGCTCCAACCACGGTGGTGAAGCCAGCCTTGGAAGCGACGATGTGCAAGGAACGCGGCCCACCGCCATCGATCAGCTCCTGAGCCGGATTGCAGGCTACCCGGGAAAGTTCGAGGATGCGGGCGAAGTTCGGCTCGATGGGAAAGAGGTTGAGATTGCCCAGGAAGAAGTTGCCATCCCGTTCGACGATCGCTGTTGGAACGATGTGCCCCTGGGAGGCGGAGACGTCCAGCGCACTTTCGATATCGTTCGAGCCGATCGAAATCACCTGCCCGTGGTTCGGCTCCACGGTATAGATGCGGTTCTGGTACACGACCATGCTGTAGAAGGTGCCATCCGGCTCAAAGTCATCCGGATTCGGGTATTTCACCGGATGTGTCTGGAGGAATTGACTTAGGTTGGCAACTAATTTCCATGAACCGGTGTGTGTGTTCACGAGAGCGATTCCGTTCGGGCTGTTGGCGTTGCCGTGAGAGCAGCCGCCTCCCGCCAGGAGCGCAAGGAGTTGTCCATCCACCCGAGCCAGGTCGGCAACACCCTGAAGATCGCCCTGCGCGGCTAGAGAGGAGGGGAATCCGGAGGCGACCGTGGTACGGTGCCAAGCCTTGTCGAACCGGGAGATGCGGGCCGTGTTTCCACCCTTGTAAGGGCCGATCGGAGGCACAACCTGCGTGCACTGACCGATGGTGGAGGTGGTGCCGCCGGTTCCCGCTTCCGCCACATAGAGCATGCCGTCAGGGCCGAATTTCAGGCCTCGCGGGCCCTCGAGACCGGTGGCTAGCACAGTGACGTTCGATGACGCTTGAGCATGGATTGAATTGGGGCTTATGCTTGCGGCCAGCAGGGTTGCCGGCAAGAGAAATTGGGCACATCGGGTCCTGAACATTCCACCGCCTCTTTCCTGTAAGCAACCTCAGCGAAGGGCCACTCACGGTGGACAAAGCTGCCTTAGGGCGATACGACAAAGGAAGTTTCGTCACGTAAGTTACGCTTTCCACTCTTTTCGAATCAGCGCCTTGGAGACCGTGGTGCCGACCGAAGCAACGGGCGTTTCGCCTACGACGGAAGAGATCCGGGCGCAGTTGGCGCACATCCTCGCCTCCCGCGTCTTCGCTGGCGCACAACGCAGCCAGCGGTTCCTGAGATATGTTGTCGAAAAATCCTTCGATTCCGGTTCGGACGCGCTCAAGGAGTACACCATCGCGGTGGAGGTGTTTGAGCGAGATGCTTCCTATGACCCATCGATTGACGCGACGGTGCGCGTCGAGGCAGGACGCCTCCGCAGCCGGCTGCATGAGTACTACGCGGAGGATGGCAAACATGATCCGTTCATCATCGATGTTCCCAAGGGTGGATACCGCGCGACGGTCACGAAGCATCCCCTCGCCGCGACGACTATAGACGGGACGGGGCCTTCTCCGGCCATTCCAATCGCCATGCCGGACCCACCCGCTGGGAGGCGGAAGCGAGGCATATGGATCACCGCGACATGCATCCTCTCCCTCATCGCCGGAGCGATCATGCTCGGCCGACAGCATCGTGCACCCACACCCAGAATGCCCGCCACCATCGCAATGGCAATCCTGCCATTCGCCAACCAGAATGGAGTCGACGCCAACGGCTATCTTTCTGAGGGACTGACGCAAAATCTCATCCGCCAGTGTTCCGAGATTCCGCGACTGAAGGTTATGTCGCGGGCAGCCGTCGACCGTGTGAATCGAAGCTCGGCAGCGAGCCAGTTGAACGTAACCATCCTGTTGACCGGCGCCTTGCGGAAGGACGCAGATGGGAATCTGGTGGCGGACGCGGAGCTCAGCAATACGAAGGATGGATCCGTGCTGCGTAGCCGTCAATACCTGGCGGAGCAATCGGACCTGCAGCCGGTCCAAGCAGACATTGTGCAGGATGTCATTGAGGGTCTGGGCATTGAGCTCGATGCGCGGCAGTCGGCTCACACGCAGCGCCCGCTCACTTCGAGCCCAGCCGCTTTCGATGCGTTTCTTCAGGGTGAGTCTGCGGCCCGTGACGCAACCGCGGAGGGATACCACCTAGCCATCAAAAGCGATGAACAAGCGGTAAGCAAGGACCCCGGATTCGCCCTGGCATGGGAGGCACTGGCGGAGAGTCATGCTGGACTCGGAATGTTTTTCGAGCCGGCCCGTCAGCATATGCCACTGGCCCGCAGATACGCCGAGCGCGCACTTGCGATCGACAGCTCTCTGAGTCAAGCCCACGGGACACTCGGATTGATCCATCTTGTGTACGACTGGGACTACGGGGCAGCGCAGGCTGAAGTCGCAGCCG
>DASXLY010000088.1:0-7560 GCA_036495975.1 Occallatibacter sp.
GCAAAGACATTTTGGTAAGCACCGTTGATCGCGGCGATGTTATTGGGGTTGCCGGAAAGCATTTGCTGTTCGAGCTGCTGCGGGTTCGGCAGCGTAGCACTTGAGATGTTCAGCGTGCCCAATTGACGGAACCTGGTAAAAGAAGCTGTAAAACCAGTCGCCATTTGCTTGGCGCTGTTTATGGCCGATATTGGATAAAGTACGTTCTGCTGGAACTGCTGTTCCTGTTGTTCGACCTGATTGATCGCTTTGAGCGGCGAGGCGACGGCACTGCTCAGAGTGCTGTTGATCTCCTTGAGTCCGGCTAGAATGGCCGCGATGTCAATGCCAAATTGTGAGTGCGCCGGCCGCACAGCAACAGTGCTCACAATCAATACTCCGGCACCGCCGAGCGCGATCCGGCGCACGACAGGCTTGCGAACAAACAACTGCCACGTTTTCATTGGCCGCCTCCAAGATGATTGAGAATTTGTTGATTCAGGTTCTGCGTGTTGGAAGTCGACTGCTTGAGAATGGAGCCGCGGTGGCCAAGCTGTATCGCCGCTTCGCGCAGCTGATAGGCTAAAAGTTTGTGCTGCATGGCAAGGCTTGCTAACTCAGCGGTCCTCGCCTCGGCCGCGACCATAGCTGCCGTACCCGGTGCCGTAGTTTGGGCTTCATCCTCGATCCTCTGCGCAGTCTGGAGCATCTTTGTGGTTGCCTGATCGGCCGCCATCGATTGCACCGTCGCATCTTTCGCGACCGCATCCTCGATATCCATCATCTGCAGATCGAGCTGAGGCGCTGCCCCAGAGGCCGGCTGCACACCATAGGTCGACGTGTATCTCTGACCGAAACTTCCGACCTGCCCGATCTGCCCGCTAAGAAAGGCAGATTCCAGGGATCTGGGCATTTGAAGGTTCGCGCTATTTACGGGCAGTGTGTACACCTGATTCATCCAGCCTCGATAGCTAGCCTTGATCGTCGAGATATAGTTCTGCGCTTGGGTGATCAATGTGACGGGCCACAGTATCTGTTGCTCCGTCTTTAGGATCGAACTGCGGATCTGGTTCATGTCCGTGAGTGCTCCGCCGATCGGGCCAGTGATCGTGCTCAGAATCGCGGAAAAGATACCCCCGAACTGCGCAAACGCTCCGGTCGGGAAAAGTAGGAGCACTATCACAAGGATGCTCGCGCCTAAGGAGATCGCCTTCGCTTTCATACCGTCGCTCCTTCGATGACAACCAGTTCGCTCGTCAGGCCTCGCGTTGCACCCTCACTCGGCGTCGAGCTTCGCTTGCCAGCATTCTTCGGACCAAGGTCACCCAGTTGGCTCACCTCGCCGGAACGTTCCTCGGGAAGTTCCGGCAGTTCGGAAAGGCCATGGGGAAACTTGGTCGCGAGTCCCTCGTAGCGTTCAACCAGGCTTACGTGAAGATTTTTCGCAAGCCACCACTGCCGGTACCAGCGCTCACGCGGATAGGTCGTGAGAAGCCAGTATTCGAGAGGTGTGGGAACGATGTAGAGGCTGTGCGTCGTCTCGGCTTTTTCGCCTATCACAATTAGAAACTCGCTCTTCTTACCCTTTTGCGTCATCCCCAAATTCTTCACTCGATTGAGAGTTGTCTCGTTCAAATGCAGGAACTGACGCAGAACATCAAAATTTCCTTTCTGTCGCCCAATCATCTTTACAGCCGTGGTCGCAAGGATCGCGCCGCCGAATTGGTTCGGTTTGTCCGGTGTCCCGGTAAAATCTTCAACCGCCTGCGAAATTCCCCACACACAGGCATTGCGCTTTCTGGCTGTTCTGAAGAGTTGCACAACAACAGGCGCTAGACTTGGGGATTGCAACAGAGCCCAGCACTCATCGAGAACGGTGATACACCGCTTGTTGGCTCTTCCCTGAGCACGCTTCGTGGTGGTGTAGGCGATCAACAAGCTCATGGCGACTTCGAGCTTCGGATCGTCTTTAAGTTGTTCAACGTTGAAGTAGAGCCACCGGGTTGACATGTCGATTGTTGTCGGACGATCGAAGAGACGGGCGTACATCCCGTTGTTAACCCACGCCCGCATTTTTGCGGCTGCGATTCGGGCAGCCTCGTTCACCCGCGGAGTTTTGTCTTCGTCGTAATAGTTCTGCAGTTCGTCATAGAGATCGCTATAGAGCGGAATGGGGTTGTCAATACGCATCTGCGCTCTAGCGTAGGTCTTGCGGATTGCGTTCATGATGAGGTTGTCGAGAAGATCCGTGTCGCCTTCGCCGCTATCACCGATCATGAAGCGTGTGAGGTTCTTCAAGAAGGCCAAGTGGTCGTTCGACGGTTCCTCTTGCCCGGGCTCAAGATCGAACGGATTGATCGTCTGTTCACTGTCGAGCGACATGGTGATCATCTGGCCGCCCATGAACGTCACTGGGTGGTAGTAGCTATCGCCCCGTTCGATAATCGACACCTGAACATCCTGGCGCGCGCACGTCAGCAGCATCTTGCCAACGTGCACGCTCTTACCTGTGCCCGAAGTTGCGGCGACGATCGCGTTGGCATTCTCAAGGTTCGGATCAAACGGCGAAAATGGCAGCAGTTGTCTGTACGGTGTTTCGAACAGCATCAGAGGCGATTTGGTAGTTCCAGCCCAGGGCAACTCGACGGGTAGGAGATCGGCCGCATGGGGCGTCAACAAATCGTGATCGCGGCGGTCCTCTTCGGCAAGCCCGGGTAGGGTGGAAAAGAACAACCTGCGGGTCGCCAATGACTCCGAAAACCCACGAGCTCCGTTCATGCGGGCCAGCACATGCAATATCTGCTGTCGGCGATTGGCTAGCTCTCTCTCTGCCGTCTCATACTGCTGGGCCGACCACGCTGGGGCAGAGGTGTGTACACCAATGACTACACTCACGCGGGCTGTCTTGACCGACGACGCAATGATTTCCTGCTGGATTTGTATAAGCTCTTGCGTAGCGACCTGCGCGGTAACGTCCACACGGAGGTTCCCTTTGGAGTCTTTTTGTGCCGCCTGCATCTTGCGGAACTTTTTCTTGTATTTATCGAGCACCACCCGCTGGTCGGGAATCGTTACTTGGGTGGAGATCACAACCGGGAAGCCAATCGTCATCAGCTCTCGCAGAATGCCGGGATAAGTCCCATCGGGCGGTGTCTTCAGGCTGATGAATGTCCACAGCATCCCATCAATGTTGAGATAGGTTTCTGTTTGCCCTAAGATGTTCCCCGGTGCAAGCCTCTCGCGAGCGGAGATTTCACGCGTCTCAGCGATATTCTCCTTCAGCGGAGTGAGGTCAGGGGCCATGGGGTTGAATGCACGCTTGATCTCCAGAAATATTTCTTCATGGGTCATGCGCTCCGGGCCGAGCCCTCCGCCTTTCATCGCCGACTCAACACCAGCAATGATCGACTCAAACTCGGCAAGCGCGTCCAGGTGTTCCTTCTTTGTCTTCTGAATTGCCTTTCCCACAGACAGCGTGAAAGTCCCACCAGCTTGCCTCCGCTCCTCCTTGCTCTGAGGTCCGCCGCTGGCGATCATCGCCCGCTTGTGCTTCAGCGGATCCCAGATCAAATACACACCCGAGATCCGCGACAGGTAAGCGCCTAGCCTTTCTTTCTCCTCCCATGCCACAAGTCTTCGATCGTCGAGAACCTTAACCTCAGGTGTTTCGGATCGCGACGCGTCGCGATACTGTTCGAGCAACCCATTCAGGCTCTCCACCACCTCGTATCGAAATTGCACACGCATGCTCTGCTCCGGCATCGCGCGGAGCAATGATTCAACGACACTTTTCGCCTCATTCCGTCCTTCGTCATCGGCGAAGTAGGTCACTGCTCCTTGCACGCGAAAGCCGGCGACGTAGCAACCATCAGTGCGAACCATGACGTTGTCGAGGAAGTCGCGAATCTTTAGCAATTCGCATACGGCCGGATCTTGGAGGGAACGCTCTTGCTGGGCAGTCGTCCTGGGCATTATTCGCTCTCCTTGAGGAAGGTGTTGGTGAGTTTCGTGTCGCGGGACAGCGCACAGTAACTGCGCGGTTGCCCGTAAAACAGCACCAGGTCGAGCAAATAGCCGCGAGGCTTCCCATACTTGAACAACATCAGACCGGGCACCCCGAGCACGAGGACCATCAGCATCAGGAACCAGTTCATCGGCAGGAAGAACATGTAGCGGTCGGAGAAGAGGAATTGCCCGACCAACATGGCCACGGCGCACGCCATCGCAAGAAAGAGCATGTCCTCGAGCTCAAGACCTAGCAGAGTGACCTTGGCGTGCAGATTGCGCGATACTGGGGTCATTCTCAGTGCCATTACGCCACCCCGCTCGTACCGGCTGCGATGAAGTGTTCCATCAACCTCATCAACCCAGAAACACAGAGGCATGCTCCGCCGGCGATAAAATGCCGAATCCAGTCGTCACCAATATTCAGCCTCTCGAAAAAGCCGCCCACTCCAAGCACAGCCCGGACGATTTCGATCCCACCGTAGACGGGCAGAATCACGTTGCCTACCCAGTTGGTCAGGCTGAGGATCGCGGACCAATATTGAGTGGTTCCCGATCCTTGGCTAGCGAAGACTTCGGCCAGACGCAGGAGCCCGGAGACGGAGAGTGCTGCCAATGTGCCGCCGATATAGGGATCGATCTGGTATCCACGGGAGTATTTGTAAATCCCCATCGCCAAAATCAGCGCGGCAAGAATCGGCATCACGGCATTGCCGACCCAGCTTGTCAGGTTGAGGAGACCACCGTCGAAGGATCCGCTATTCATGCTTCGCCTCCGTGCGCTTACATATGCTTCAGTTTTTGGTCTCTGTCAAAAGAGTGGCGGATGGTTGACTTGGGTGGAGAATGCGCACGAAGGCGATCGCAGCTTTTCTGCTCCATCGCCACAGGAACTGGGCCACTTTGAACAGCGCAAAGCACTCGGCACTCAAACAAATCACTGATACAAAGACGGCGAAGAGCACCCGCCCTGCGGGGAAATGAACCGCGATGGACAGAAGGACCAGCAACGTCAGACAACTGATCGTAAAAAAGCAGCCTTCTAGAAACAGTTCCCGCGTTCTCATGGCCAATTCTCCATTTCCGGACATAATCCAAAGCAAGGTTTATGGAAATGCGGTTCTTTGAAATGCCAGTCGGGGATGAAATCAGGGGTAAGGTCTGACATGTCGGCGTTTACGTCAAAACATGAGGTCACCAGGGGTACGAGTGTCTCGTCAGCACAATATCCTGCGCCGCAAATTCCAGCCGCGATCAGTAAACATGCTGTTATCTGCTTCATAGATTGACTCCTGCGAAATGTGTAACTAATGCCCAGATTCCCGTCACACTCAAAAAGGCAAGGCCGCTCGCAACCAAGCCTCCCCAGGGCCGATGGCGA
Organism: Occallatibacter sp.; assembly: GCA_036495975.1. Lineage (GTDB taxonomy): Bacteria > Acidobacteriota > Terriglobia > Terriglobales > Acidobacteriaceae > Telmatobacter. Next base: position 5,366 of record DASXLY010000088.1, read on the forward strand.
ACGTAGTTCACAATCGCACCGGACAGTGCGAGGCCGCCAACGATCGGACTGATTCGATTTGCTGCGTAACCAAATGCCTGCATGAGCATGTCGGTCACACCATATTGATCACCGCTCTGCATCCAGCTACCTGTCGCCAGGTTGTAAATGCCTTGGACTCCCAGAAGAAACAGGGCAGCGATGATCGACGCGAGTGGGCTGTACCCCTGGCTGAAATCAAGGATCGCTTTAAAAACGAGGGACGCGGCGACGACTGGGACCACGTGTGCTACCAAGAAGTTATTTACGAAGTCATTGGTGACTTTTTCGACTCCCTGGGTATATGGGGCTCCGGTAGCACCCGCAATCGTGAGTTGGGACGCTCCAGGAACGCCTTCATTGCTTAACCAAAGACTTACTCCGGGAAGGCTGATCAACAAACAGCCCCAGAACAGCCATTTAAGAAAGCCACCACCGGCCTCAAAGTTCATCCCACCTTCGGAACGCAGTCGCATCCCAGCCATGACAAACGCACCGAGCGCTGCCGGAATGGCCAAATCCATCAGGAGACCGAGAATCGCTCTGAAGACCAGTGGTGTCTGCATAGGAACGTCAAGCCACCGCCTGACCTTGCGAGATGAAGTATTCAATCAGCCGCAGGATGCCAGATACGCAGATCAGACCTCCAGCAGTCATTGCAGAGGGCAGCCAACTGCGGCCGCTCCGCCACTGCAACACAGTAGCGACGACAGCGATGCCAGCGCCAACCGGGCAGATCACGTTGCATACCCAATTCACGAGATTCAGGAAGGCGCCTTCAGGCTGTGACGCGGTCTGCCCTTGGACTGCCTGGCCGGTGGCGGGTGCGGTTCCGAGGTTTTGAGCAACACTGGCAGCGGGTGCTACCAGAGCGGCTCCGATGAACGTAACGAGCATGAGCACCTGCAGCTGTTTCTGCGCGGCACGCACTGCTCGCATAAATGACTTGATCATGGACTTCCTCCTTGACGGGGTGCCGTCGAGGTGGAAAGTCGCATGACTTTGCATTTGGCTCAATTGAGTGGAGCTCTGATTCGCATCCAATCGAGATATATATGGACGATTCAAAGACAACTGAGATCCGCGGGAATCAATTAATGGGACCGGGATGCTCCCATGGGAATTCGACCCAACCATTTACAACCCCTACCTAGCCTGTACCTCTTCTCTTCCTGCTCCCTCTTACCTCTGTGTTGCCGTTTCGGACCTTCTGCGCGCCGTTACAAAAGACAAGTACACGCTTTTTCTCCTTTCGTCCTATTCAGAACAAAGGCTCATCTGGTCGCTAACAGCTCACTTTCCGCTACAAAAGTGAAGTACACACTTTTTCTCTTGTAACCCTTTCCTAATGCGGCCTGTCTTTAGTCCTCGGCTCACGTTCGGTTACAAAAGAGAGGTACACGTTTTTTCTCCTTTCACCATTTCATGCATGCATCTTCCTTGTCCTACGACTTATTTCATTGCGCAAAGCACAATTGACGGAGACGCACCCGTTGAAAGGACAAGAAAATGCGGCCTGCTGAGCAGGCCGCATCTATAGATGCTACGGACTAGCATTATCTTTCTACGGTTGTGCCGGGGTGACCGCATCGAGCGCGGTATTGTCGAGATTGGAAACGTGAACCGTCTTCTCTGCGCCTCCGGCACTAGCCTGCTGTGACTTTTCGAAGATGACGTAGATCTCGGTCCCGGCTGGTACGCTAACGACGATGTGCTGCATCGTCATCATCCGCATGATCTGTTCATCACTTGCGTTCCCCATGTTGTCTGCCACGCGCATTCGCAGCAGATCGTCTTCACTGACTGCTCCGTTGGCGCTCGGAGCGCCAACAATCATCGCAGCGGTCTCGCCGATGCCTGCGAGAGAGCGCACCAGCATACTCTTGCCGGCCTGCTTCCCGGTCACCTTCCCTTTGATTGCCTGGAGACTCATATCTGCTCCTACGGCGTCGATCGGAACGGTCTCGCCTCCTGGGAATTCAATGGAAGAAAACGTGATGTTCACTAGACCTGATGGGTCCGCTTGCGAGATCTTGCCAACAACACGGCTTCCCGCCGGAATCAGCACCGTTCCGTCTCGCTCGTAGTTGTACTCGACCACCGCCGTCACAGGTGCATGTACTGCGGTCGTTGCCATGGACTCCAGCCGCGCAGCGACGTGGTATCCAGGAGCCAAG
>DASXLY010000089.1:0-36663 GCA_036495975.1 Occallatibacter sp.
ATCTGTGGCGGACAGAGCCTCCAAGAGCAACACGAAACAACAGCTTCCAATATGATGTCCGCAACAAATTCAATCGAAATAAGTTAGAAATCACAAATTTCAATAAATTTCAATAATTGTCAGAATCCGGTTCGGGACCAGATTCCCTACTTCAGCACTTCAGTCGCGCCCAAGCTCGGGAGATGCTGAATCAACTCAGCCGCCAGGATGCTTCTAAATCATGGACAGCTTAGTCCCGCGCACGGGCCTCCCCCAACTCCTTACGTCCTTACGTTGGAAGCGGGCTTCTGATCGATTGCCTCGAAGAAGGCCGCGGTCGAGTCGTGTGTCAATTTGACAGTGAGTGTTACGCAGTGCTCTTCGCTGTCCGCGCCGACCGGGCTCTGCTCACTATCCTCGATGGCGCTCAGAGACATTTCTTGGCAGCGCGGGGCGCTGGGACTTTAGGAAGATCCTGTTCAGACCTGCGGATGTGGGCACGTAGGCGCGCAACCAGGCAGGGAATTGATGTGGCTTTCGGGATAAAGTCATCCGCTCCAGCATCGAGAGATGCCGTTTCGTAGAATTCTCGCTCCATTGCCGTGTACATCAGTACCGGAGACTTAATATTTGATTCGCGGAGGCGGTGTACCAGCTGAAGACCGTTTCCAGTTCTAGGTTGGGCGCTCTGCTCTGATCGGATGTTGAATTCCGGGAGGATCACGTCGAATCGTGTTTTGCGAGTTAGTTTCAAGGCCGCCTCAACGGTTTGAGCAGTCGCGACGCGGAATCCGAACCCTTGCAGAGTCCGTTCGAACTCTCGACAGATGATCGTTTCATCGTCCACAAGAAGTATCGATTTCATCGGATTCATCGCACGCCAATATGAGGGTCAGTCTCGTTTGCGGTCTTATGGGTGGTTTGGATCGAGCCTGAGATAAGTGAACAACAGGGCCTTGCCGGTCGGTTGAGGGCTACCGCCCTCGGGCTCGATCGTGATGAAAACTGCATCGATCTGCGCAATCGTCTTCGCATCCTTGAATTTCAGTACCCAGCGTTTCTGGTTGGCGTCATCCTGATAGAGAAGGCCCAGGCTGACGGCGTGCTGGCGGTCGGCCCCGCGGCTGCCCCATGCCTGAAAGGTGCTGGCGTTCTTCACGCCCTTTTGTTGGTCGAGATCGTATCCATAGAAGACGAGAGATTTGTCTTTGGTGTAGAACACCCGTCCAAAGGGCTTTTGGGTGTCGCCGGTCTTGGCGACATCGTAGATCTCGGCAATATAGAGGTTGCGGGCGCCGATCAGGTTCCGGATGTCGCGATCGCGCTGCAACAACTCCTGCTGCCCGGCAATCTCTTTGTCCTTGTCACCGAGCGAAGCATTCAAGTCTTGAATCCGGGTCTTGAGGCCGAGCAGTTCGGCGGTGTCCTGGGAGGTTTGATTGCCAACCGCGGCCAATCTGGATTCGAGGCTTTGCGCGTTTGCTTGCGCCTGCGCCACTTCCTTTGTCAGTTCGCCCCGGTCCCGAAGACTCTGGTCCAAGTCAGCGCTCCGCCTCGCGAGTTCATTGTCCGCTTGGCTCAACTTGTCTTTCAGCCTGGCTAGTTCCGACTGACTCGTGCGGGCCTGGTTTCGCAACCCGGCGTTCTCTTCCAATCCAGTGTTCTTTTCTGGTGCCGGAATGGCCGCGGGCCCAGGCACATTCGGGCGAGACAGGGTGGACGGCATGGTTGAGGTCGCAGGTGCCGTGGTCGCTATAGACCCCCGTTCTCTGAGCACACCCACGTGATAGCCCGTAAAAGTACAGCCTCCCAAAATCAGCGCCGCGATTGCATAGCGGCGCACCTGTTTCCAATGGGAAGAAGGTGTTGGTGCGATGGGGATCTCTATTGATGGAACCGGCTGGCTTTGAATCGATTTCATTAGTGCAGCTTCGGCGTCTTCGATCGACCAGGAGCCGGGGCCACTCACATCGTCAGGCGCAGATGAAGACTCCGCCGCCATTGCGGGGATAGCGCCGCTGAACACCAGCTCATACTGCTGCTTGATCTCAAGGCAGGAGTTGCAGCGGGCCAAGTGTTCGTTGAGCCGTGACCACTCTTCCTCGGTCAAGTCTCCGGTCATCGATAGGGCGCAGAGCTCCCGAAATTCCTCGTGAGGGTCCTCGGGCAACATCCATGCTGCGTGGCTCGAGCCGTTGTGTACTATCTCACTCACTTGGACCGTACTTTTTCGGGGAGAACGTATTTGCGCATCCGTTCCACCCCGCGATAGTAGTGACTTCTGACGTTGACGAGCGACCGCCCCGTGAACTCGGCAATCTCTTTGAGCGAATACCCCTCGAAGAAGAAAAGTTGAATGGTCTCGCGCTGCTCCGGCGTGAGGCGGGCATTGAACCGCGCCATCAATGGCTTTCCAAGGATACCCTCCATGGATTGCTCGTGAAATGGAATCTGCCTCCTTTGGTCGGCAAGACGCAGCGATGTGTCATCCAGTTCCTGGCTCGAGTAGAAATGGCGGGTGTTCAGGTAACGGCGGCGGTCGAAGGCACGATGGTAGGTCACATGGATGATCCAGGTGCTGGTGGATCCCTGCGCGGAGTCGTACAAGGCGGCTTTACGAAATATAAAGAGAAAGACTTCCTGTACCAGGTCGTCAGCCTCCGCTTCGTTCCGTAGGATCCGGTAGGCCACGTTGCGCACGGAGCGGGCATGGCGGCGGAAGAGAAGAGCGAGGGCCTCTTTTACTCCGTCGCGGACCTGCGTCATGAGGCTTTCGTCGGAGGTTGCTGAAACCCGCGGAAAGGCCGCGGCGATCCCCGCTGGAGCACCTTCTAGCGAATGGACAAGGCTCGCGTGATGATCGCCAACCACCTCCGGAGCTTCCGCAGCACTCGCAACTGCATCGGGAAAATAGGCGGCTTCGGAACTCATGCGGGCCACTCCGGCATGCGGATGGGGCAACGTGCAATTGTTGCTGTCTGTTCGCGCACCGAATCTGCTCTGTGAGGAGTCAAGGTGCGCGGCGTTTTGTCTGGCATGCCAGACACAGAGAAGTTGATAATAGTTCGATTATTGGGACGTGTCCAGCAGAAAGCACGCGCTTTTGGCAACGGTTGGGAACCGAGTAAAGGCGCTGCGAAGGGCTCGGGGATGGACTCAGACGGATATGGCCGTATATCTCGATATGAACAGAGGCCATATTTCTGATATAGGACGCGGGAAACGCGAAGCAGGACTCATTACACTGCAGATCATCGCTCGTGGACTGCAGACCACGATGTCCGAGTTATTGAAGGGCCTCTAAATCGACAATTTGCCTTTTCCATCGTCTGTTGCTTCAGAGGGGCTGGCTGAATCAGTGCGCTTTCGATATTTGGTTCGGTCCTGAAGTGCAGCTCCACCATTTCCGGCGGAGCGCAATTAACCCTGTAGTATCGACGCGACTTTCGCCCGAATGAAGACGGCAAGCCATTAGAAATTCACCATTTCAGCCACCGCCGAACCCGATGCAAGATCGCCAGATTCCGCCCTCTTGCCCGGCTTTTTAAGTAAGGTCCGATTGGATCTTCACGGAGCATCGGGGACGAGAGACGCAATTGCTTCACTTCTTCTTGTCTGTTGATCTCTGAGAGGCCAAATTTCTCAGCGGTCAGAAACAGACCAAATGCTGAGACCGGGCGGGCGTGGCGGATTGACCGTTTGCGGTTCGCAATTTCTATAAAGTCATGACTGTGTCCTAGCCTGAAGGACATCGGATCAGCAGTCTGCGAGGAAAGCGTGGCCTCTCGCAAACCCAATTAGCCGACATGACGGGAATTGGCAGAGCCCACCTGAGCCAGATCGAAAACGGCGCTGCGGCCGCCCGAATCACCACCCTCTACGCCATCGCCCAAACCCACGAAATCAAAACTCGAAGAGCTTTTCAAGGGATTCTAAGCGCCAAATCTTTCCGCACAACTTGTCATCGACGCCTCTCGTTTCGTTCCCAAATCGAGAATCCGAGTTTTTAGCATGCTGTACCAGTTGGACCAATCGATGAACCCGCGGCACCGGAAGTGCCATGCGCCTGGCTCTCCACCCGTCCCGGCTGTCCCCCGCCGGGAGCCTCTACAAACGCATCAATATATATGCGCCCTTCCCGAGCCCAAAACTACGCCGGAACGGCAACCCTTAACCGCTAATGCTTGCAACGCGCACAGCCAACCGCCCGGTCTAACTCGTCGCATCCCTGGCCGGCCAAAGCCGTTGCGTGGATTGCCAGCCAAACTCGTCGCATACTTGTCAGAATGGAACCCTGACCCCTTGTGCGCCTTCCAGGCGTAATCTTTCAGATGTCAGGGGTTCCTTGGTTAGAATGACTTGAATGACCGAGCAAGTCGCCAGGCCGAATATTCCGGAGTCCTTTCTCGAGCACCGGCAGACCTTTTCTTCGACATGGATTGATCGCTGGACGATCTCAAATCCATTCATCGGGGTGCTGTACTCGCTCCTACGTCATCGCGGAGTGGAGTTAACCGACTTCGGATTTAACAAGGACGCGGCGAATGTGGGAGAAACCTATCTCAATCTCTCCATCCGTAAGCTCAACGCTGCGATTCGCGTCGGGCTCGAAACTGTGACGTATGTCGTGGCGAACCCAGACTGGAGTATGGCCCCGCAATTGGTCGAGTTGTTCGACACAGTCTCGGCAACTCTAAGCAAGTTCGTCGAACAGGTTCCCGCTTCGCAACAGTTCACCCTCGCCTTCCATGTAACTAGCGGAGAGATTGATCTGCGCGGGATGACGTCCAAACTGGTCAATAGAGAGCTTCTGGGAGATGCTGAATTCTTTGGCATCTCATTGCATCAAAAGGAAGGGTCGATTGTGATCGACAAGTCGTTGCGCTATGAAAGGGCCGCGTTCATTCGAATCCAACGTGCCTTCCCCGGCGACATGAGCTTTGCCGAGATTGCTCCGCAGATTTACGAAGAAGAAGCCAAAACGTTAGGCTTGATCGGAATTAGAGGAATCGACTGAGATTGGTTATGGAACAAGCGCTTTTGGTTTCCGAACAACGGCCCACCTGGAAGGTTCTATCCAACCTTCCCTCGGCTGCTGTCCCTCGGGATGATCAAAGTCTCGAGGAGGCAGGAAGCGTGTCCCCATTTGTTGAAAGCAGGAGCGGGAAAATCTTGCCAAGACCGGCTTCAGCAAGCTCGCCGTTCGATTACCAGAATATTGGCCTTCGGGCACTGTGGCTCCCCACTGCAACGGTTCGGCACATGGAAGGCGGCCCGAGAGTTGCTCAAGCGGCGCTGGAGCAAATTCGCGTATTACATCGAAAGCAAGAGACTCGTCGTCGCGAACAGGAAGAAGCGAAATGGATCCAAGCCAATCGCAAACGATATGCCGGTCGCTGGGTCGCATTGTTGGGTGCGACCCTGCTCGCCGAAGGTGACTCCGCCAGAGTTGTTGCTCAGGCATCAGCTGGTGCAGCATCTACGCCGCTGATTGTCTATTTGGAGAATGATCCTCCATTCGCCGGATGGTAGTTCCATGCCCTCGCTCGAATTCGACCTTGAACACGCTTATCCTGATGATCCTGCGCGCGGAATTGAAGTCCCAGTGTTACTTGAACTCGGGGATCGGAACACCCGGTGCTTGGCGCATGTGGACACCGGAGCAGGCTACTGCATTTTCCGAAGCGATTATGCTGAGCTTCTCGGTTTGGACGTGGAACAAGGGACTCCGATCCGTGTCATTGGTGCCGGAGGTGGTGTCGTCGATGCCTATGGCCATATGATGACCGTCGAGGTTCTCGGCCACCGGGTGGACTCTCAAATCTACTTCACCCGTAATGCAGAATTCCGCCGAAACGTGCTAGGGCGGCAGGGCTGGCTCCATCACTTCAAGTTCGGACTGCTGCATTATGAGTCCAAGCTCTACCTGGGTTCCCTCTAAGGAACTTAGCGAATTCTCATGCGATTCGTCGGGACTGATCCTCGCTCAAAAGGCCAGTGAGATTTCTGATCGATCTACTCGAGCCGAGCTATATCCTTTGCCGTCGAGCAAGTATCGGACCGCCATCTGCGATGAGATTCGATCGCCAACAGGCCCACAGCGGACGCTCGCAATTGGGAGTTTCTTTCCATCGCCGACCACAGGCATTGGTGCCTTGGACGGCACCAGCTTTACAAAAGGAGTCAACTGTCCTCGCGCCGTTCGGAAGTAAATGGGTAGATTTGTATGGTCACCGTCGTCTCTGCCCTGCTTCAGGAGTTCTCGACTCCGAACAACAAATCGCCACTCCTTTTCGACCGCGAATGCGGCGTCCTTGAAACCAATACTCGTTTCGACCAGGATTTCTTGAATGATCGTTGAAAGATGCGAGAATCCTAGTGGGAAAGGGGGTCAATGCTCCGGACCGCCTCCGTTACCTCGCGTTCGTCCAAGATGGGAAATAGTGAATCAAGAATCTCAAAAATGCCTTGGATCTGTTTTTCGCGATCGTATTCCACTTTTACGGATCGGGCAGTATATACACGCGGCTCCGGCATGAGTCCATACAAGATGCCTTCAGCAGGCACCCGGAAGCCGATACTGTAGCCACCCGAACTTCCATAAGCGCGCCATTGGCTAAGTAGGTTTCCCTCTTCACAGAAACACGCGAGGTAGATCGGGGTAATCACGTTGCGCTCAAGTGCGTCTTGACCAAAGTAGCTGCGGAGGGACTCCGCCAGTCCTCGTGCGACAGAGTCTTCCGGAAGATTGGTCCGTTTGAGCCACTCTTGAAGAGCTAGATCGAGAACACGGTATCCGTACAGGATCTCCGCGGAGTCATTCAGGTAGTAGGCGGATGTAGCCCAGAGTTCTTCGTTCTCGACGATCCCTTTTAGGCCGTCGGCGGTAGTGTAGTGATATAGGATTCCGCCACTCGGTTGTTGCTTCTCTACGATTTGTTCGCGATCACGATGGTATCGAAGGATTCTGTTGTGCGCCGTATTGATGACACGTGCGGCTGGGTCCGAGACGGTAACTAACTTTTCCATTGATTACGATTTTACCGGCGATCCAGGTCGCAAAATCCAGCCATCCGCCAATCAAATATTTTCCTGACCGACGGTCAAAATCACCCCTCTCACTCGCAATACCAATAACGCCGCTTGGTGCTCAATAGCCCGATCCGGTACCCCATCTATATAGGAGGTGAAGCACCAAGGGCCAAATCGGAGAGAAGGGAAGGACAACAAGCGAAGGGACCGCCCGCCGGGCAAAGGAACAATCTCGCCCAAATGGCGTGAGTGTCGCTAGTCGGCGAAGGCATGCCTGAGTTCATGCCAACGGGGAAGCTTGCACAAACGCTGGCGCGGCCTGAAAACCATGCAGGACGAAAACGAGGCCAAGGCGAAATCCGCCGCCAGCGCTGCCCCACCGCCAACCCCCGCCCCCGTGAACTGATCGCGTGACCCCGCGCCTCGCGCTCATCGTCCTCTGCGTATTGGCCGTGGGCGTGAACGCCTATGTGCTTCTCTTCCTTGTCTGCTCGTATATCGGCTGCGCGCGGCGATCCAAAGCCACCAAGACTCCGAGATGATCCGGAAGAAGCGCAATGACGCTTCGGTCCCTGAAATCCGTGTGCTGTCGAAATAGATTCTTCTTTGAAGCACTGTCGGCCAGCGAATTGGTTACTCACCAGCACCACGGAACCTGATCGGCTTAGAATTCTCTCATGATCTGGAATTCGCGCGGTTCAATTTGGCATCGATGGGACCCGCACATTCATGCGCCGGGGACACTGCTTTCGGACCAGTTTGGGGGCGACTGGGAAGCATATCTGAGTGCAATCGAAACGGCCTATCCGCCCATAAGAGGATTGGGTATCACCGACTACCTCACGATTGAGACCTACAAACAAGTCCGCAAGCGCAAACTGCAGGATGGCCGGTTGAAAGAGACGTTCTGTCTCTTTCCCAATGTTGAATTTCGTCTTGATGTGAAGACTGCCGCCAAGGCGATCAATGTTCATCTTCTGTTTTCTCCGGACGACCCTCAGCACGAATATGAGATCGAAAGGATTCTGGGCAAGCTGCGCTTTGAATTTCAGGATCGGATCTATGCGTGCACTCCGACCGAGCTCATCCAGTTGGGCCGGGCTTTTGATCGCAAACAGACCGATGACTTGGGGGCTCTTCGGACCGGTGCGCAACAATTTAAGATCAGTTTTTCCGATCTGCAGAGGGTCTTTAAAGAAGACCGTAAATGGCTTTCCAACAATTGTCTTGTCGCAGTGGCCGGCAGCATGAATGACGGCACAGCCGCCTTGAAGGACGATGACGCCTTTGTTGCGCTCCGACGTGAGATCGAGCGCTTCGCCGATATTATCTTTGCGGCTACACCGAACCAGCGGGACTTCTGGCTTGGGAAAATGCCGAACATGAACCGAAGTTTTATTGAGGAGCGCTATGGAACTCTGAAGCCATGCATGCACGGGTCGGATGCTCATCGCGTCGACCGGGTCGGGAAGCCTGACTTGGAGCGGTATTGCTGGCTCAAAGGCGACCTTTCCTTTGAGACCCTGCGCCAGGCCATCATCGAGCCAGAGGACCGAGTGTGGATTGGCTCCTTGCCGCCCGTAGGGCCCAGTCCGAGCGAAACTATCGGGTCTATGCGGGTCTCTGATGCTCCGTGGTTGGGAACCTCGAATCTCCGGCTGAATCCAGGCCTTATCGCGATTATCGGGGCGCGAGGGTCGGGCAAGACCGCTTTGATGGAGTTATTGGCTACTGGTGCCAATGCTCTAAGTGCCACAACGAGCCAGTCCTCCTTCTTCGGTCGAGCCGGAAAACTCCTCGATGACGCGAGTGTTGCCCTTTCTTGGGCTGACGGCGCGACGGGATCTGCGGTGCCACTCTGCGGCGATGGCCGTTGGGATCCTGAAGAACCCTCCAATGTCAGCTACCTCTCTCAACAGTTCGTCGAGCGGCTCTGTTCTGCTTCCGGTCTCGCAACTGAACTACGCAAAGAAATGGAGCGGGTCGTGTTTGAAGCGACCGCCCATGTGGACAGGATGGAATGTGAGTCTTTTAACGAACTCGCGGAGATTTCGCTGCATTCCAACCGACGAAGGCGCGAGGAGTTCGAGGAGTCGATTGGCTCAATCGGCGAGTCGATCTTGAAAGAGGAACTCTCGCGAGATCAGATTCCGGCTCTCACCAAAAACATCGAGGCCACCAAAAAGCAAATTGAAGCTTCTCAGAAGGAGATGCAAGCTCTTCTTCCCAAACAAAAGGACGCCCACGCGAAACGACTGGAATTCCTGGAAGGCTTGGTGAACGGGGTCGAAGGGAAAATCCAAGGACTCCGAGTTCAACGGAGGGCCATGTCGGATCTTGCCGCCGACGTGAAGTTGACCAGGGAAAATCGTGAGCCCGCGCGCTTCGAGGAGATGCAAAACGAGTATGTCGCTTCCGGCCTCAGTGAAGACGACTGGAAGGCCTTCGCCATGGTCTTTCGAGGAGATGTCAATGGGATCATCAATCGCGCTCTCACCGGAATAGATAAGAGCATCACAACCTTTCTCGAGGGGGATCCACTGAATCCGTTGGATTCGGCGCAAGTGTCTCCGGAACTGCTTCCGCTGAACTCCCTGAAGGCTCTTCGGGATAAAGCGAGACAAGAAGTCGGAATCGATACCGAGTCACAAAAGAAATACGATGGTCTACAACGAAAAATCACCGAGCTTGAAGGGGTCTTGAAGCGGACAGAAGAGGCGAAGAAGCTTGCCGAGGGTGCTGAGGCCAGAAGGGCAGAACTGGTAAAGCGCCGCCGTCAACAGTATGTCGAAGTGTTTGAGAGCTTGGCCGAACAGGAACAAATTCTCGGCGCACTGTATGCGCCACTCCGGAAAAGACTGGAGGATTCTGACGGAGCTCTTGGGAAACTCGCCTTTGTTGTTACCCGTGAGGTCAATCTGAAGTCATGGGCCGCTCGCGGAGAGAAGTTGATCGACCTTCGATATGATTCCGCTTTCCGCGGTCGCGGAGCGGTGGAAAAGCAGGCAACGGCGCGACTGCTCGAACCTTGGCAGAAGGGAACTCCTGAAGAGGTCGCCGAGGCGATGGAGAATTTTCGCCGGGATCTCTATGGAGAGATCAGAAAGTCGCTGCCCGAAGTCCAAGATGCTGTCGAAAGACACCGGCTGCTCCAAGAGGTCGCGACCTGGCTTCACGATACCAGTCACATCACGATGGAATACGGCATCACCTATGAAGGAGTCACGATCGAGCGGCTCTCGCCTGGTACTCGCGGAATCGTGCTGCTCCTCCTCTATGTCGCCATTGATATTCATGATCGACGGCCGCTGTTCATCGATCAGCCAGAAGAGAATCTGGATCCGCGTTCGGTTTATAAAGAGCTTGTCCCCCATTTTCGCGAGGCCAAGCGGCGCCGCCAAATAGTCGTCGTCACCCACAACGCCAACTTGGTGGTCAACACCGACGCTGATCAGGTGATCGTGGCTACTTCGGAAAGAACAGCCGATAAGCCACTGCCAACGATGACCTATGACTCGGGCAGCATCGAAAACCCTGACATCCGGAAACTGATTTGTCGTTTACTCGAAGGCGGACAGAGGGCCTTTCGAGAGCGCGAAAAACGCTATCGCATTGCATTTGACGAACCTGATCTCGACACGTAGTTTCAAGCGATCAGGTCACGCCACCGTGATTGTCTGAACTTCGATTTCGCTATCTGATGCCAAAGCGATTTCGGACCGCCGTTCGCTTGCCGATTCGAGCTGCCGAAAGGCAGCTTTGGCATCGTTTTAGTGTTGTTGAATTACCGCATTCTCGATCTTGTCCCAATTGATCTTCGAACGGATTGCCTCTTGTTTTGCTTCGTATAAGAATTCGCATACTGCCGAAACCAGTTCTGTCTCCGGAGCCGTTCTAGCGGGGAGCTTTTGGAGCATCTGGTCGATATTGATGATTCCCATTGCCTCCTCACCGAAGAATTTCCGCTTGTCGAGGACCCGATCAGTGTTTTTAAGCCTTGTCCAGAGACTCAGGTCGTCAAAGAATTGGTTCAAATACGATTGAGCAATCAGAGTCTTTGCCGGTTCCGGGAAAGTGGAGAACGGCCGTTCCTTGAAATGCCTCTCCAAATCCCGTCCATGGCAAATTAGTCTTCCCAAGTCTGAATAAATGAACTGCCGAAGGTCTCTCATTTCCTCAGATCGTAGCTGCCTTTTCTGTATGCTCTCCCAGAGTTGGGAGAAAGTCTTCTTGGCAATCTCGAGAGAGAGCCAGCGTGCAAACACAATGAAAGTGAGTCCGGCAATAATGGTTTGCCAGCCATGCGAGTTCCAAAGTTGGTAGAGGATTCGAACCATCACCGCCCTCCTTAGGAATGAATCGCGGGAAGTCAGCTATTAGGTCAGAAAGCAGAGAGAATGCGACTTCTCCCGTTGAAAAGCTGCTCGGCGAGCTAATCTCCTGGAGGGGGCTACTCCAAACCTGCGCTGGAATTGACACGATTCTAGCGCGATTTCCCCGATGTGAAAGAAGATTCTCCTGTGCCTCTTGGGCGAAACCCGCAAAGCCCACAGCCTTTCCGGCACCCCCGAGACCATCGTCGTCTCCCCCGACGGCAAAGTGTTGGCTGTCTGGCTCGGCGCCTGGACCGGCAAATACCAAGCCGAAATCGAAACCTACTTCCAGATCCACCTCCGCGGCCTCCGAGACCTCAACACGCCCTCGGCGCCCATTCCAGCCCATTCCCAATCCACAAAGTAGATGGGGAAGCCGAGCAAGACGGCGAGGCCGGTTCACTCCCCCGTACCCGGCAGCGGCGACTCGCAAAACACCTGCGGGCACACCAGCCCATACATATGGATACGCCCGTGGTCATGATCCCGGAACCGTCAACCCCAACCTATTGAATGTAGAAGAAGAACACTCTGATTAACGTATCTAGAAAAGTATCCAAGAGTGGACGGTCTTCCGCGGACACGTCATGGTCAATTCGGGCGTTTTCCGGTTGCGGTACATCGGAGACAGCTTTGGATTGCTGCGTGAAGGCATAGACCGCTTGACAGAATGACCATACAGAAGAGCGCGCGATTGAAGTTGTTCAAGTTGCCTCCCTTCGGCCTTCATGGCGTTGTAATCGATATATTGAATGATGACGGCACGCCTTGACTGTTGGTTGACCTCACGATGTGGATGACAGTTGTGAGCGGATAGCTGATGCTTCCAACTTTAGCGGTCCATTTCTGATCATATGAATCGCTAACGTTGGCAGGCAAGCAAGTAGGAGGAGTGGGAATATAAACACCCTGCGTATCGCCGAGGTACCCGCCAGGAAGGTTAAAGATGACAGGAGATCCAACAGGCGGAGGACCTTGAAGGGGATCAGGGGAACACCCGAATCGCCGCAAATCCAAAAGAATGTCGCATCCTGCGAACCGCTTTTCCTTGCGAGCAGCGATGAACCAGTGACAGACTTGGTGCCAAGTAGATTCGTCGACTTGGCTTCGGCGAACTGAAACTGGATTCGAATCGATCCTTCGTGTTTCCGGTGCTCGGACCGGAACCTATTTCAGAGGTTGAACGGCGCTCGCAAGAACGACATTCCATGCCCGGAGTATCTTGTGATTGCGATTTCGAATCCGTTGGTCGCGAACTATCGCCTGATATTCGCATCGGCGTCGACAAGGCGTATTGTGGTCGAGCGATCCGAGCAGGAATGGCGTCTGCCCCGAATAGCGATCCCTCGCTGGACGCGGTCCGCAGAGGAGATCCAGACTGCGATTGAGGAGAGGTGGGGATCGAGGGCCGTCGTTCTCGACCTTTTTGGCGATGGATCTTTGCCGAACTCACGCAGTCCTTTGGCTCTCGCAGAACTGCGCGGTTCGCGCGATACGCGTCGGCTGTCTCGCGGCCGGTGGGCAAACCTAAATGAAGTCGGAAGGCATGAGATTTCCTACTCTGAACGCGTCCTCATTGCGAGCCTGTTAGATAGGGGCGCAACCGGACGCGGACTATTCTCGCGCTTCGGATGGGTCGAAGAGGCACTGGATTGGCTCAGTTCGGAGACCGGTATCGATAGGCCGCAGTTTTCCGATGACATCAAGCAGTTCAATGCTGGAGAGAGTTGCGCGCTGGTACGATTCGGAAGAAAAGATGCTCCTCCGCTCTGGTTCAAAGCCAACGCGACTCCATCGAATTCCGAATACAGCATTACCACCAAGTTGTCTCAACTTGTTCCGGGCTTTCTGCCAACCGTCGTAGCAACCCGTAAGGACTGGCGCGCGTGGTGGATGGAAGACGCAGGTTGCCCCTTCGCAGACTCGCGCTCGCCTGACTCACTCGCTGATGCACTCGCTCGCCTTGCCGAGCTTCAGAGGGCAAGCATTTCCTTCACCTCTGCTCTCTTTGCAGGCGGGTGTAGCGATCGACGCGTGTCCACACTTCGCAGCCGGATTTCGCAGATTATCGATTCGATCGACGATGCGATATCGCAACAAGAATCGAGCTTCGCTCCGAAACTGGCATCAAGCCGAATCCGGGAATTGGGGTTCGTTCTCGACGAGGCATGCCTTCGTCTCGATGAGCTTGGCATCCCGAACACACTCCTCCACGGCGATATTTGCCTTGAGAATATTCTGGCCGGGCCCCGCGGATCTGTGTTCACTGACTGGGCGAATGCGGCGGTCGGAAATCCTTTCATAACCTTTGAGCAGTTGCGCGCGCAGATTGCACAGGAGAGCGGATCCGGAATCTGGTTGCAGTCGGTGACTGACACCTATCGGGAGCAATGGCTCGATGTGCTGACCCATCGTCAGATCGATTGTGCGCTTATCGATGTTCAACCCATCGCGATCATGTCTTATCTGTTGGACCATTGGGATTGGATCGTCTCCGAGCGCCGGCACGAACTGCAGTTCCAAAGATATCTCCGGGGAATGGCGCGCCAGATAGATCGCGCTGCGCGCGCTCTTGAACCTGGGGATGCTCGATGTGCATAACCGCGAAATCGGAGAGGCGCTCTCTTCAAAGCCTGATGAATGTGAAGTAATCTCCAATGCCGACTTGCAAGAGGATTGCAACCTGAATGAAGTCAGTCTCGGTGAATACTAGCGAAAAAGCAACTTCAGTTTTTGCCAGAGGCGTATGAATGGAGCGAATACCATTGCTAGAAGTGCAGAGATTTTGCTTTTCCAATTCGGGGATTGTCCTCCGCTGACACCGTCGGGGCCTGAACTTCGAAGCTTTTGTTGAGGCCGCGCTTCGCGGATGCGTCGAAACTCCTGGAGATCCCGTGTGCACTCCGCGCACCTGAACACGTGAAGATAAATCGGATCAGCCAGGTCAAGTTGTTCCGGATTCTCCACCAGGCGCCGGAGAATATCGCGATCCAGGCATTGAATGCGCTGTGGGTTCGGACAGTGTTCAAATACGTATTCCTGCAACTCTTCAAACAAGCGCGTGTCGTTGTCATCATGATGCGCGCTACTGCGAAACCTGCTCACTTCGCGCCTTCCCAGGCCATCCAGCCGGAATTACCGGTCTGAACACGGCAATCCCTTAAAGTCCCAACCTCTTGCGAATTCTCTTCAGCCTGCGCTCGCAGAGCTTGCGAGCGGCCTCTGTTGATCTAGACATAATCTGAGCGACTTCGCTCCATTGGCCGCGCGATCCGTATCGCAAGAGCATCGCCGAACGAACATCTGGCGGAGTATCTCTGAGAATCGTTTCGAGGTCAAGTTCTGCTTCCACATGAGCAAAAGAAGTGTCGAAAGTTGGCGACAGATAGTCCATATCGATCGAAGTTCCCCGGTAACTCAGCTTCTCGGTCGCACGCTGCCGTCGACGCACTTCATTGCGATAGAAACGTGAAAGGATGGCGCGAGTCTCCTCGACACCGATCGGAGAAAGGTCGGCCAGGTACTCGGTGGTTTGCTCGATCGCGAGTTCCATCATCTCGGAAGCAATCAGTTCATCGCCTAGTTGGGATCGTGCAATCTCTCGCGCCGTTTCAAGTTCCATTCCGACCGCAGCCCGCACTGCGGGAGCAATCCAGCGTCCTTTGGGGGTGAAGCCTACGACCCAGCAAAGGTCCGAGGGGGAAGGAGATGTCATATGTTCACTCACTCGAGAGGGAGTCGAGCGGTCCGACACGTGCGCGGTCGCCCGCGTGTACCGGCACAGTAACTCAAAACGTCCCGAATTTCCACATATTTCGACTCGATTTCCTCATTGACATGTCCGCTTTGCTTGTTCTCAACGGCTATAGGGTGAAGGGCAATCTTCGCGCCCTCGCAATTGGTCCCCTCGTGCGAGACAAGCATGGCAAATCAATCCAGCACTGACCGGCGTTCGCAATTCTGGACCGCCGAAGCATTGGCCTTGGCTCGACAGGCCAAGGTCCTTTCCGGAAGCAAGCTCGAGCAGTTGGTCGTGCGGCTTCAACGCCACAGTGGGCGTTCCAACGAAGCGTGTTGGCGCTTTGTAATCCAACGCGGAATCAAAGGCGGAGTCGACTACCGGCGTTGGACCGAGGAGGAAGTCGAGGTCGTGCGCGAGGAGCTGGTGAGACGCTCGGTCGAAGAGATCGCGAAAAAAATAAACCGCTCTCCCAAGTCGATCCGCTGCATGCTTCGGAGAAATAACCTCCGGGTGCGAGACATCCGCTGTGACATCCTCTCTCTCGAGAGTCTCGCGCGAGCACTCCGTATTCGAAAGGCGGAGATTCTTTTCTGGATCGGCCAGGGCTGGCTCGAGGCTGCAATCTGCACCCAGGGAAAGAAACACTCCTACAGTATTACCCCCGACGCTTTGGCGCAGCTTTATAAGCACCACCTGTTTGACCTTCTCAAGCGAGGTATTCCTAACTGGTCTCTTTTTGAAGCTTATGTGCAGTATGTCCATACTCCCAAACACACAGTCGGCGAACAACTGCTCGATGTCCGTCGTGATAAGCGGGAACGCGCAGCCTTTGCCGAGACCGAGGAGCATAAACAGCAACAACGAGGCATGCGGCCAGAGGAGGAGGACGACGATGACGAATGCGCTAAAGAATACCGAACAGGATCTGACGCGGCCGCTCAAGAGATCCAATCCGTCCCTTCCGAATGATCGCTGTGAGTTCTGCGGCGCAAGTCTGTTCTGGACGCGACGCTTTGTACGCGAACTGGCCGCCCTGGTGATCTCGGGCATCTTTGTGATTGCTTTGCTCGTGCTTGCCGGATTTGCCGCGTACAAGTCGATAGAGCACGGTTTACACAGCCCCCTAAGCGATCCGGTTTGGCATGAACCACTCGATGATTGGAGCTTTTGAGGAAATGCAAGATTACGTTGGTTCAGCATGGCGATGCGGACTCTCGGAGAGTTGCCGGTCGGGCAATTCGATACCCGGCTCGGCACGCCGGGATATTGGGATTCAGATCTGATTTTAAAACCGATTTGTTGCACCCGATTGCGGTTGCAGTGAATCATGGAAATGGGTGTTGTTGAGATTGGGGTGTGCTGATGGAAGAGGTTGGCGCCAAGCTCCGGGCGGCGAGGCAGAAGTGCGGTCTAACCCTGCGGGAGGTGGAGGAGCGAAGCGTACGTCTCGCACAGGAATGGGGTAAAGAGTCCTGTGGCATCTCCGCCAGTTGGCTCGACCGGGTCGAGCGGGAAGGCCGTGGCCTTGCCATCGCAAAATTCGTCATGCTTGCAGTCATCTACAGTATCCCTCCCGAGCAATTGCTTGCCTATTGCCCGCCCGCGTCCAATGGCCCTCAGAGTTCTGAACCTATTTCAGCCCCCAATACGACTCTTCTTCTGGACAAAGGGCCACTCGAGGAACATGCTCGCCTGTGGCTTCCCGACAGCGTCGCCGCCGACCCCGTTCCGAATGACACTTCACTTATTGCGCAAGAGAGCCATCTGCCCAGCCATTACCGCCGCGGCATTATTGGGCGCCTCGATAAGACCCTCGATCCTATGATTCGACCAGGATCCATCGTTCTGATCAATACACAACGCCGTGCTATCGCACACCGCAGAGAATGGACCAATGAGTTCGACCGGCCGGTTTACTTTCTCATCACTCACACAAAATACATTTGTGGCTGGTGCGAACTCGACAAGCCCGGCGAGTGGTTGACTCTGGTCCCGCATCCACTGTCCTATGCCGACAACCAGCGTTGGAGATACAAGAAGGAAGTCGAAGTGATCGGGCGCATTGCCGCAGTTCTCCTGCGTTTGGATGGATCTCGGACCGCAGCCTAGCTTCGTCAGACCTGGAACTGAAGATGGAAGGATCTGAAAGGCGCATCCTTCACGCGCAAAGCCGGTAGCTCCGACCTTGCTCAGAGGGCCTTTTCGAGGTCGGCCAACATGGCAAGGTTTCCCTGCGCGTAAAGAGCCAGGACTTGTCTCGTCATCACGTAGTAGGTTGCAACCGCCGGCTGTGCGTACATCGAGAAGGCGCTCTCGAGTTTTCCAGTCTTCTGCGCCCCTTTGAGCCTCTCAACATGCCATTCGATTTCCCGGGCGCTTGCGCGTAGCCGTTCGGCGACGACCAGGGCCTCCGGATACCATCGCTGAACGTAGAATGCGAGATCGATCAACACCGCACAATTGGCTTCGAGAACTTCCAGCCCTTCGAGACCGCCAAGAAGTTTCCAGATCTGCCCGGAATCAAGAATGGCGCTTCCTTCGTCCCGCCTCCGTTGTCCAGTTTCGTCGATAATATCGAGGGCCACCTCCGCGATAGAGGCGCGGTCGACAGCCGCGAGACGTTTCAAGAGGTGATCCCAGTCTTTGCCGGAGGAACTCTGGGCACGGCGATAGGCGCGCACCGCAATCCAGGCCAGGACTGCCAAAAAAATTCCAATGGCAATGAAAAAGGCAGCCGTGCGAATGTCCACAATTATTTCCTCACACGAATTCTCTCAAGGTCCGAATCGACAGCAACCTGTAAATGGATAAGTTGCCGAAGTAGATGTTCCGGCATTCTTCTGGCGGCCGGCGCATTCCGCCAAAGCACAATCGTCCAATAGGCGACGCAGAAAAGATAGGCGCACATGCGCACGTGGGACAAAGTTGTGTAAGTCTGCACATTTCGAATCACGCCGAAATAGCTATGCGCAGCCTCTATCAGGACGTCAATGACCGAATAGATGCCGAGCCCTTGCGAGATTCGCGCGACATGAGTCTTCCAGGGCAGGCCCGCTTTCGCGGAGAGTGCAATCATCCCCACGAAGAGTTCGCTCATGCATACGGACGAGAAGAAGTTGCCCCTGATCACAACGACCTGCACCCAGAGTCGGGCATGCGGCGCTGCCAACCAGGTGAGTCCGGCAGCAACAGCAATCGTCAAAACTGCCAGCCATCGGAAGGCATCCTGCACGTCACTCGCCCAGGTGCCGAGCGGTCGAAAAGTGAGTGAGTACATCTCGTAAACGACGGCGAGCTGCAACATGGTATCGAGGACGCCAAAAGACCAAAACGTATAGAAGTAGATGTGCTTGGTCCCATAGTGCCCGACAATGTAGAGAATAGCCGTTCTTAAGATATTTGCCAGAATGAACGCCGTAAAGATTGGAAATTGTTTGAACCGGCGGCGGATCAGCAGGACTGCGAGAAGGATCAGGTGCGCCAGCAGGCCGGCCGCCCAGAACAGAAGATCGAGACCTGTTAAATGCATCCACTCTCCTCCGCTGGAACGGCCGCCCCTGGGGACGACTTCATATGGATTCTACGACAGTTGGAGGAGCGTAAGGATGATGGTCACGACGTCGGGTTCGATGGGTTCCGGATCGGTGCCAGTAATCCCGTCAGTGGTTGAGGTCGGAGAAGTGGTTGAGGTGGAAGAGCTGGTTGTTTGCCCTGTACTCGAAGCGAATGCCCGCTCTACAGGACTCGTCAGTAATGCAAGAAGTACAACAACCATCAGCTTTTGAACAGTGTGCTTGCGCATGGGGGAGTCTCCTTTTCGAGCGCAAATGTGCGCTGGGCGGAGACTAGGGATTGCGCAAACTAAATCCGACTTATTCCTGTAGTTAGTCGCTTATAAGCAACATAGAAATGTGTTACTGTCTCGAGTAACATTCTTCACTTGAGTTATCCAACGATGGCACAATGCGCCCCGGCAAAGCACATTTGCCGCACAGTTTCGGATCAGCAACAGAAACGTTGTTTTTGTTGGCTGCTTTTCGCGGCACTTGTCAAATGCGAAATCGAATTGTGTGGGAGCCGGCTTGTCAACGGTACACGCCGTCTGTCTGGTCGAGGTGACGGCCATGCGAGATGACGCCCGATTCTTCTGTGCAATTTGGAGCTGGGTTACGCAGCGACTCCCAGGTCGGATGGAAGTTCTGTCAGGCGGGTTTGTGAGAGAGGAATATGTGGCAATGCTGACGGACGTTGCGGCGGCGGCCCGTTTTGGCACATGAATTCGTTTGTTCGTGAGATCTTGATTGGTTGCGGCGGGTGCCGATTCAAGTGAGAAACGACAGACCGTCACGAAGCAGTGTGCCGCCCATCACAAATCAACTGAAACTGTCTATGACGCCTTCGTCTTGGCTTCATTTAAGAGGCGCTGATGCGCGGGTCCGGCCCAAAGCCTCCCCTATAGACGGGCAGCACTGAAGTAAATTTGGCCATTTCGAGCAGTCTCATTGCATTTCGAGCCGGTGACCCGCAAGATTTGGAAAGACCGGCTGTTTGAGGAATAGGCTTTCATAGCGAACGGAGGCCAGCCATCACAACCAATTTGCATGCCGAATTGTCCGCCTTGTCTCAGCTTTTCTACTCGGGAGGAATTTCCGATGAGGAGTGGGCTTTGCTACAAATTCATATGGCCTTTTGCGACAACTGTCACCGTACGTTCTTGCGAAGCCAACAAGACTCAGCATCAGCCGTCCTCGTAGTTCCGTGCCGGCAGGTGTCACTGAGCCAGGGCAAAAGGTCGCCGGGAGCGAAGTTGGAACAGGAGCCGTATTAGTCTCGATCGGCAGCAGCTGAATGAGTAGTAGAGCGCCAAATTCTTCGTGCGCTCGACCTTGTTTGCTGCGGCACGTGCCCGATCTCCCAGCCGTGCGGCCTCGCCACGACAAAACTGTTCGCGGGCTTCCATCATGCGAAGGAATCGGCCGATCCGATCGACTTTCTCTCCACGTGCTTCGCAGAATTCCTGAAAGCGCTCAACCAGCTCTTTGGAGGGCTCGCCTTCGGACTCAATCTCTCGCTTGATTTCTTCCAGAAGGCCATCTAGTTCCATATCGATTTCAAACAACGAATTCAATTCGACGATAGAAGCCATGTCTCCACTCCTTCGATATTCGGTTATTGCGTAGTTCACGCGGCGGCTCTTTCCCGCGACCGAAGGCACGCAGCCTGATATGCCAGCGCATCGGCTCGCGTCTGATCGCGGTGGCCGTTGTGCCCCTTGAGCCACGTCCACCGAATCCGAAACCTCCTATCCAGTGCGAGTAGCTCCGTCCACAACTCACGGTATTGAAGCGTCACACCGCGCCGATTTCGCCAGCCGCGGCGTTGCCAATGAAACACAAAGGCGCGCATCCCATAGATCAGGTATTCGGAATCCGAATACAGTTCAACCCGCGCGCGGCAGGGAAGCGAGAGAAGGGCTTGACGTGCGGCGACCAGTTCCATCTCCGCGATGGTTGTCCAGGGACTCGCTCCCGACATCTCCAACGTTTGCGTCCCTGGATTAGGACCGCGCCGCAACCGCCTGGACTGGGGTTGCCGATGGCGGAACCGTCTGTAAACACCCGATATGTCTGATCCATGGAAAACCTCGCTCCTTCGTCCGGCTCAGCAGTTGAGCGAACGACTGCAGCCGATGGATTGAGATCCGCCTAAGAGAAAGCGGACAAGATGGAGGATTTTGTGCTCGTGCACACTAAGCTGCGTGCATGGGAATGACATCGCCGAATGGCGCGTTGCGCCCTCCGGTCGAAGCCCACAGAACTGGATACGCGGGAGCGGAAGGCGGAAATGAACCGTACAGATCGGTCAGGAAGACCATCGTGTGCGGTCTGATCCCGCGTTCATCCAGCCATTCGAAGCACGGCCCGAACTCGGTGCCTCCTCCGCCTATCGGATTAAGCTCGATGCGTTGTCCTGCCTCGTAGATCTCCGCTTTGTGGACCACGGTGTCGAAGTAGAGGACGTAGACGCGTTCCGGCCGCTGGCCCTCAAGGATCGACCGCGCCTCTGCTTCGAAAAGCCGTAGCTGTCGAGCGCTGACCGAGCCGGAGCAATCGACGGCGATCGCGACTTCCCCCACGCCCTCGCGCACCACGCCGGGCAGGTAGAGACCCGTCCATAGATGGCGGCGGTTAGGGCGCAACCAGCTATAGTCCGACGGAATCGTCTCCGACCAGAGCTGGCGCAACAAGTCCCGCCAGTCGATTGCAGCTTCCGCCGCGCCGTCAAGAGTTCGGTCGAGCCCCGCTGGAACTTTGCCGGCCTGCCGCGCAATGGTTGTTGCCTGGTTCACAGCGACAGTCCATTCCCGGGCCTGTTCCTCGACCGCTGGAGTTTCGCAATCTTCCTCGGGCGCATCGAGGACCTGGCCGATTCCACCGTCGGTTTCGGGAGCGGACGGCGAGTCTGAGTCGCCTTCACTCGACGATTCGCCCATAGCTCCATCCCCGCCAGGGTCCGGTTTCTCCTCTTCGTCGTTGGAACCCTGACCTGACTCAGACTCCGTTTCAAGCAGGTTGTAGATTTGCTCCGCACTCATTCCGCGAAAGCGGTTATCGAGAAGGACTCCTTCAGGGAGGCTGAGTCCAGCGTCGACGAGCAGGGGATTGATGGCGTAGTCGCAAGCCACGTTCCACCGCTTGTGATCGCGCCCCGACCGCCGCACATGATGGTGAAGGGCAGGGTGCATGACCTCGTGAGCCAGGGTCCCCGCCAGCGTTGCTGCGTTGAGGGTTTCAACGAATTCAGGGTTGTAGAAGAGGGACACCCCGTCGGTTGCCATCGTCTTGATCGACCGGCTCTCGCGCCCTTTCAGGCGAAACAGGAGCGCGCCGAAGAAGGGATGGTCCAGTAGCAGCGTGGTCCGCGCCTTCCGAATGCGTGTCTCGCTCGGGATTAGTTCATGTTTGATTGGGGACATAAAACAGTGACAATCCGCCTAACCATAGGCTGATGGGTGAGGTGTGCCTGTGTCGTTCGTGGCTTGCGATTGCCGGGTTGGGGCATTGCGCCGCTGCCGCAAGACGAGAGCAACTTCCGAATTGACAGTCGCGCAGGCGTAACATATTTCTGGGCGAGTAAATACCTCCGTCGCACGGCGAGACACTTCAGGATTGCGATGAGTCTTGACGACCAACCGGCCAAGCCCCGCTCGGAATATAGGGAATTCTTCCCTCCTGCGCCGCTGGTTTCCCACTTCCTGTGTATCTGGAGTCAGACGATCACAGGTTCGGAGGGTGCCTATGAACATCGTGTGTTGCCGGATGGGTGCATTGACATCGTTTTCATCAACGATGGGCCCCCGACGGTAGTCGGTCCCTGGACCGTTTCCTTCGTGGCCCGATTGGGTGTTGGGACCAGCATTACCGGAGCGCGATTGCATCCCGGTCGCGCGCCTTCCGTGCTCGGCATGCCTGCATCGGAGTTGCTCAACCAGACGATTCCCATTGCGGCTGTCAACGGTGCCCTGCAACACATGCGGGGTGAAAAGGTAATTGAACAGCCAAACGCCCCAAACAGACGATCCGCCCTTGCCCAGGCTCTCGCTGTCTCGATTGGACACTCCGTGCCCTTCGACCGGGCCATCGCCGCCAGTATTCAATGGCTGTCGCGCCATCCCAAAGGCAGTATCAGACAATTGAGCCACTCGGTTGGGATCAGCGAACGCCAGCTTCATCGGCGGTTTTCAGCCGCCATTGGCTACGGTCCGAAGATGTTTCAGTCCGTGCTGCGTTTCCAGCGCCTTCTCAAGATCGCGCGCGAGACCGGCCCCGGGCATAGCCTGGCAGATCTCGCCGTCGATACCGGCTACGCCGATCAAGCGCATATGACTCGTGACGTTCACCGTCTAGCCGACATCCGGCCAACTGAACTGCTTCGTTCCGCCGAGTCTACTCTGCAATTGTCCGATTTGTTCAAGACATGAAATGCGGTGCCCGATAGCCTCCCTTGCATGAAGAAGACTCGTCGTGCAGCTCCAATCGCAGTCTAGCTTTGTATCTGCCTGTACCTCTCGCAAGCCGGGCATTCGCTTCAGCCGGAACACGAGCCAGGTTCCATGGGGCAAGACTTCAAGACGTCAACGCTTGTCACCGCCGAATCTCGAACGATCACGGTTCGTATCGGTCGTCGTTTTGACCAGGTGTACGATTTCCTCGCCGATCCGAAGAACTGGAACCAATGGGCGCACGGACTTGGCAAATCGATACGGCAATCGACCAATAGTTGGGTTGCCGACTCGGATGGCGGAACGGTCGAGGTTCGATTCACGCCGCGGAATAGCTTCGGCATTGTTGACCATTACGTGATCCGGCCGTCGGGAGCACAGGTGTATGTCCCCATGCGCCTGATCGTCAGCGGCCAGGGCTGCGAGCTCTTATTCACTTTGTTCCGCGAACCTCAAATGTCCGACCAGCAATTCGCGGCGGATCTCGGATACGTGCAGCGAGACTTGGACGATCTGAAATCTTTGCTCGAAAAGGAGGGGTACACTTTCCGCGCCGACTCGATCCCGATCTACACTCGGGAGCGACAATGTACCGCAAAAATGCCATGACCACGATTCGCATCTGTCGGTTCGCTGTCATGCTGGCGGAAGTCGCCCCCGGATGCCTGATGCATCCCCAGGATGCTGACACGCGTCCGCCTGCGTCTTTTCCATCACTTGCAAACGTCTGCCTGATTACAAACGACATGAAGCGGCTGGTGGGTTCTACGAGCCCATCCTGGAGCTGAAAGCAAGGTGGTCAGGCGAAGACTATGCTGAGTTTCGAACGAGCGTTGGTGTGTTGGCAGTCTTCGCGGCTGAGGCCCAGGAGAAATACATCTCCGGTTCCGCCCAGGCAGCCGAGAACAGGAGCGTCATCTTGGAATTCAGAGTTGCCGATGTCGACATGGAGTACAAGAGACTCCGGAGCCTCGTTAAAGTCTGGGTCAAGCCGCCTGCCACCTAGCCTTGGGGTACGCGTTCCATTTACTTTCGCGACCCTGATGAAAATCTTGTCGATTTCTATACCTCACCCAAAAGGCGATGATATAAACGCTGTTCCCATCGAATCCACCCCACTAATGTCCGATTTATTCAAGACCTAGTCATCGTTCACCGAGCTATCGTTCTCTGCATGACGAGAAGAAGACTCATCGCCGGGTTAGCGGCCGCCGGAGCGACTTTTTTTATACAGAGAGGATCTGCCATGCAAGGACTCGAAAGCGTCAAAATTCTCTTCATCGCAGGTTTTGGTCCGATCGTCCACGATCAAGCTGGCAGCCGCAGACTCTACGCTAAGGGCCTCGGTATTCCTTTCAAAGAAGAGAATAGTGGCTATCTTCACACGGATGCTATTCAGGGCGCAAAAGAGTTTGCCCTTTGGCCACTCTCTCAGGCTGCGGAGTCTTGTTTTGGCCGCAGCACTTGGCCGAATACCTTGCCGGCGCCCCACGCCTGGCTTGAGTTCGATGTCGATAGTGTCGAAAGAGCAACTTCAGAGCTTGAATCGATGGGATACGCGATGCTCATCAAGAACAAGAAGGAACCATGGGGCCAGACTGTTAGTCGGTTCCTCGATCCAGATGGAATACTGGTCGGACTTACTTTTACCCCATCGATGCGAGAAACGAAGTAGCGAAGCTCATTGAAAGTGACCGTACATGAATCTTGGACAGCTGAGCGCAATCTGGGTCTTGGCAGCATGTCTCTCTACCAAGGTGGTTAGTCAAGCCCCCAGCGAGGTCCGCCTCGATGCAATCGAGAAGCTCGAATTAGGTAACCTGAAGGCCAATACTGTCAACTATCTTGGACGAGCCGCCGTGCGCATCGTGAACACCGGAACACAAGATTCCGGATATGGCGAAGGCTTGGCACTTGTCCGGGGACTATCGCTCCAAGGCGGCACGATTGATGTTACCCTGGCTGGCGATACCACTCCGGACGCACCGCCCGAATTGCGCGGCTTCGTTGGGATTGCGTTCCGTGTAACGGATCGTTCGCATTTCGAGTGCATTTACATTCGGCCCAAGAATGGACGATCGGAAGACCAACTGCAACGCAACCATTCGACCCAATACATGTCGATTCCGGGGTTCCCATGGGATAAGCTCCGGAGCGAAAGCCCCGGCAAATACGAGTCCTATGTCGACTTAGTGCCTGGTCAATGGATTAAATTCAAGATTCAGGTGAGTGGAACGACTGCCAAGCTCTACGTTAACGGGGCCGAGCAACCGACGCTGATTGTCAACGATCTCAAAAAACCAGCGTCGAATGGCGGAATTGCGCTCTGGGTCGGGCAAGGGACGATCGCCCATTTCGCCGACCTCAAAATCACGCCATGAAGATCGTCACTACAGTCATAAATTGGCCGGAATTGGCGGGTTTCGGTGGAGCCCGTTCGCTATAGTTCGGGGATTCCAAGGATAAGTTCGCCGCGAGTTCCGTTTTCCAAGCAAAACATGGCCGCGGGTGCTCTGTTGCTCTTCGCGACACTTACCATTTTGATTCCTGTTTCAGTTTGCTCTTTCTGAACCGAATGTATGTATGTAAATCTACGTACATGCACGCACAAGAAACCCCAATTGAAGTTCATCGTTGGTTCCAGGCGGCTGTTCGGCGCATGTGGCCGATCGCGGAGGGATCGCTCTCCCTCAGAACGAGCCGGTGCATTCGAAAGACCTGTTCAGCGTGCGCTTCAGGAAAGGGGCACGTTAGCTATGTCTTGTGCGGACGCAGAGGCTCCCGGCGATTCTCGATATACGTACCCGATGACATGGCGCCGGCGGTTCAGCAGGCCATCCAGAATGGTCGTCATCTAGAGGAGTTAATGAACGAAGCTGGGGTGCGGCTTGTGCATGCGCTGAAGAATCAGCGGAGGGATCGAAACTGATGATGGGATGAAGGCTCCAACCGAGGAGGAGTCACGTTCGAGAACGAGGATTTCTTAGCCTGGTTCCAGCGCCTCCGGTTACCAGAATGTGCCCGCGCAATCATCAACCAGATTCGTTCTTCCGGACCGGCTCGGCGCGTGGGTGGCGGGCGGCAAAATGTGAGTGGCCGCTATCCAAGCAAGAAAATGGGCGTCGTCATCCAGTTTGAAAGTCATCGGGTTGAGTTGGCCAGGATCTATGAGTTGGAGCATGATCCTGAAGTACTGGAATACTGGGACCAACCGCCCTCGTTCAAGCTTGAGTACAAGAGCGCCCACGGAAAGCGAGTCGTGGCCGTTCACACGTCGGACTATTTTGTTATGCGCGTCGATGGCGCCGGCCGGGAAGAATGCAAATCCGAAGACGAACTCCTGCGCCGGGCCGAGAAAAGCCCACATCGGTTCCGTCGGAATGACGACGCAGGCACTGCACTCCTGGTGAGGCGTACGCGCAGACGTTCGGGCTCACCTACTCCGTTCGCTCGTCGCGGGACACCGACTGGGTGTACCAGCGTAACATCCAGTTTCTGGAAGATTATCTCCGCGATGACCGCATATCCGTGGCTTCTGCCGCCAGGAATCGCCTACTCGCCCAGGTTGCGGCTCGCCCTGGTCTCTCACTCCTCGATTTGCTGGCAACGTGCGGTGACAGCGCAGCCAGTGACGATGTCTACGTACTGATTGCACGGGACGAGCTGTACGGGGATCTGCGCGATTCTCCGCTCACCAGGCCAGCAACCGTTCCTGTTTTCTCAAATCGGCAGGTTGCCGCGCACGATGCTCAAGACCAGACGGGCGTGCCAAAGCCCTCTTATAGCTATCCAATCGGCCCGCCAACGCCCGGCAGCGAGGTGAATTGGAACGGGCAACGTTGGAATGTTTTAAATTGCGGGCAAACGCTCGTTACCCTTCGCCGCATTGACGACAACTCGGTCACCCGACTCCCGGCAGAGGCTTTCAATGCGCTAATGAGGGACGGCCAGATTACCGTGACTCCGTCGCGCGCAAATGACGGCGATTGCGAAATCCTGGACAGGCTCTCCAGTGCGAGCGAGAAGGAACTTGCCCAGGCGAACCATCGTTACGAGATTGTCCGCGGGCCGTTGGACAGCACAACATTGACTGCCTCTATCTCGGCTTCATCGCGCTCGGCTCGTCGCTGGCGTGCGATGTATAGGACGGCCGAAGCGCAATACGGGGCGGGCTATATGAGATTGATTCCTCTAACTCATCGGCGCGGCAATCGCGCGGCCAAGTTGCCCGAGGTCACCAGGGAACTGATGGCGACAGTGATTCATCAGGACTACGAAACGCACAAGCAGAAAAGTATGTTCGCATCGTGGAGCGCGCTGCTGAACAGGCTTTCCCAGAATGGCCACCCATTGCTCAAAACAGGCGCTCAGAAAGGCGTTGGAAGAGCCGCCTGTCCCTCTTGTCACCCTGGCATCGAGGCTGCATGAAGACGCAAACACTCTGCGGGTCGTTTTCCCTGCTATCTGTCAACGCCTTCGGACCCGGTATATTGCGCATCGCACCCTGGAAAAGCAGAAGATTCGGCTGGCTTATGATAACGCGGTCCGCCATGCGATTGGAGAGATTGCCGACGCCGGTGAGTATCCGTCACTGCAACGAACTTTTTCCTTCATAGTGAAGAGGGATCCGTCGCTCACAAGCTTCCATCTGACCAACATCGCAATTAGACGCCTTCGCATGCAAATTGGACTACCTGTTCGAGCAACTCTTGGTCAGAAATCCACCTACAGCCGCAAATAAGGGCGGGTACTGATCACCACCGCACCGCCGACTTCGCCGCACAAGTCTTCAATTGAATCGGGGGTTGTGGCGGGGTGATCGTGAATAGTCGCAAGTATCTCACTACTTTCCCCTGTGCAAACTCTAGCTGGAATTGGCAAGACTTCGGGGCAACATGGGCTGCTCGCTAAGGCGTCTATTTCCGGCGATTTTCTGCACTTTGACGGTCAGCGAAGTTTAGAAACAGCCTTGCCGCTCCGGTATAATTTGCCTTGAGTCTGTGGAACTTCTATCCAATCTGGTGTGGGCGGCGGTCATCCTCGCCCTCTGTGGGGTCTGGCTAGCGAACTGGCGCTGTCGGCACGGAGCGTCGCTGCTGCCAAGAGCCGGTGTGCAGTTGCTGGCGCTGGCGATGCTGTCGGCGGTCTTGCTGCCGGCAATCTCCATTTCGGACGATTTACAGGCCTACCACAATCCGGCTGAAGTCCAGCGGACTTCCGACAGGAACGACCGCCACGCCGTTTTCGCAAAGTCTCCGCATAGCCTGCCTGTGGCGATGGCGCTACTTACATTCTGCCTGCGCCCTTCGCGTCTGCACACGATCGCGTTTCTGACCGCCAACGATCCTATGCCGCACAGTCAGATCGCGTTCGGTCACACGCTGTGGTCGCGCCCGCCTCCCTCCGCCTAAACGGCGCCCCTCGGTAAATTCCACTTCTCCTGTCGCAAAAACAGTCGCACGCGTGCGACGAATGGACACGCACCATGAAACTCAGCCTTATCGGGCCAGGGTTCATCCTGGCCTTGCTTGCCGTCTCCGCGGCAGCATACGCACAGATGCCCGCACCGGCGCCTTCAAGTGCCCCCAATGCTCTTACCTGGGACCAGGTGAAGGCGCGCTTTGAAGCGTCAAATCCTGCTTTGAAGGCCGACGCCGACAACGTGGACGAGATGCGCGCCCGGGAGATCACGGCAAATCTGCGCCCTAATCCGCAGTTCACTACAACGGTGGATGGAACGGAAATCGCCCCCAATGACGGCCATTGGCAGCCGGTCATCGGAACCTTCGTCATGCCGGGTATCAGTTACCTGCACGAGCGCGACCACAAGCGCGAGCTGCGCCTGAAGAGTGCGCAGGAGGGTACGACCATTTCCGAATCAGAGCACGAGGACCTGAAGCGCACCCTCGAGTTCACGCTCCGCTCGGCCTTTGTGCAAACCCTCGAGGCCAAGACCGTGCTGCAGGTGGCGCAGGCCGATCTCGACTACTACGACAAGATCATCGCACGCAGCCAGGACCGCTTCAAGGCTGGCGACATTGCGCAGATCGACCTTGACCGCATCGAGCTGCTGCGCGTACAACACGAGGCCGAGGTGCAAACGGCGATCGTCAACCTGCGCACCGCCAAGATTCAACTGCTGCAACTGTTGAACGACCTCACCCCGGTGGCGCAGTTCGATGTCACTGGGCCATTCGATTTCTCCGCGGCGCTTCAGCCGCTCGCCTACTTCCGCCAGGTCGCACTCGCCAACCGGCCCGACCTGCAGGCCGCGCTCCAAACCATCCAGCAGGCGCAGACCAGCCACAAGCTAGCCGTGGCCAACGGATCGACCGACCCCACCTTCGGCCTCTGGTACACATGGAATTCCGCGGTCAATAACCCGTACCCCTACGGCATGCAAACTCTCGGTGGCAGCGTGAGCATCCCGCTGCGCATCTTCGACCGCAACCAGGGCGAGAAGCAGCGCACACAGATCGACATCGACCGCAGCCGACGGGCCTGCGAGGCGGTGCAGGCGCAAGTGTTCTCCGACGTGGACACAACTTACGCCGAGCTGGAAAGCAACATCGCGCTGCTCAAGCCCTACAAGGCGCAGTACAACGCGCAAGCGCTGCGGGTACGCGACATGGTGACCTATTCCTACGAGCACGGCGGCGCTTCGCTGATGGATTTTCTCAACGCGCAAAGCGACTACCGCCAGGTGCAACTGGCTTACACGCAACTGATCGGCGCTTATCTGACGGTCGCCGCACAGCTCAATCTTGCCGTCGGGCGCGAGGTGCTTCAATGACAAACACTTCAATGTCGCGGATTGCCTGCTGCCTTGCCGCGTGTATTGCGCTGGTGGGCTGCGGAAAAAAGTCCAATCCAGCCGGCGGCGAGGTGTCGCAGGCGCAGGTGATCGAGACCACCGTCGTTCACCACCAACAGATGGCGAGCCAGCTCGTGCTGCCAGCGCGCATTGTCGCCAATCCCACTCAGACTGTCCATATCTACCCGCTGATCAGCGGCCGCATCCTCTCGCTTCGCATTTTGCCCGGCCAGCAGGTGCACAAGGGCGAGAAGATCGGCACGCTCCAGAGCAGCGATGCAGGGCAGGCGCGCGCCGATTTCGAGAAGGCGAAGATCGAGGCCGGGCGCGCCGATCTTCAGCTGGCCCGCGCTAAAGAGCTGCTGGCTCACGGCGTGATGGCACAGCGCGACTATGACGACCTGAAAGCGCTCGACGAGACCGATCACGCCGAACTGGAGCGTGCGCGCCAGGCACTGCAGGTTCTCGGGTTCAACGAAAACAGCACCTCCGACATCATCCCCATCAGCGCGCCCATCTCCGGCGTGGTGCTCGATGTCGGCACCGGTCCCGGCGAGTTACAGCGTTCGCTCGACAACGCCACGCCCATCGCTAACATCGCCAACATCGACCCGGTCTGGGTGGTCGGAGAGCTCTATCCGCGTGATCAGGCCGCTGTTCGTGTTGGCCAGCCTGCTTACATCACGGTCACCGGCTATCCCGGCCTGGTGCTTCACGGCACCGTTGACAACATCTCTGACGCCCTGGATCCCGTCACGCTCACGCTGAAAGTTCGGGTGGCTCTGCCGAATCCCGGCTATCGGCTCAAACCCGACATGTACGCAAACATGACCTTGACAAGCAGGACGCGCGACGTGATCGTCGTCCCCTCTACAGCGGTAATCCGCAACGGGAGCGAAGTCTTCGTCTTCGTGGAGACTGCCACCGGCAAGTATGTGCGCCGCGACGTCACGCTTGGCGGCACGCGCGCCGACAACGACGAAACTACGCAGGGTCTCAATGACGGGGACAAGGTAGTCATCACTGGGGCAGAACTTCTGCGCGAAGCCGAGGGCCGCTAGCCATGCTCAAGATCATCCACATTCTGCTTCGCTATCGAGATCTCGTGGTCATCGTTTTTCTCGCGGCTTTGGCCCTGGGGGTCTATGCCTTCACTCAGCTGGATATCGAGGCCTATCCGGATCCTTCGCCGCCCATGGTCGAATTCATCACTCAGAATCCTTCCTGGTCGGCTGAAGAGATGGAGCAACTCGTGACCCGTCCTCTGGAGACGGGACTGAACGGCACACCTGAGCTCGATCAGATTCGTTCCATCAGCATCTTCGGCCTGAGCGATGTGAAGATGTACTTCAATTTCGATAGCAACTACTTCGTGGATCGTCAGGAGGCGCTGAACCGGTTACAACAGATTACCTTGCCGGCCAATCTGCAGCCGCAGCTCTCACCGGAGTCGCCGGTCGGGGAGATTTATCGCTACCAACTCACCGGGCCAGGTTACTCGCTGAATGAACTCAAGGCCACGCAGGATTGGCTCCTGGAGCGCGAGATCAAGCAGGTGCCAGGCATCATCGACGTGGCTACATTCGGAGGCACAACCCGGCAGTATCAGACTGAAGTCGATCCCAATAAGTTGCTTTCCTACGGCGTCACCATGAGCCAGGTGATCAACGCGGTCGAGAACAGCAACGCCAACGCCGGCGGCAACTATTTGACCCTGGGGAGCCAGAGCGTCAATGTGCGCGGAATTGGCCTACTACACTCGCTCGATGATATGCGCAATATTGTCATTGCCGAGCACCATGGCGTTCCTGTGCTGCTCAGCGATGTGGCCGACGTGCGCGAGGGATATCAGCCACGGCTGGGCAAGGTGGGCCGAAACAACGATCCCGACATCGTCGAGGGAATCGTGCTGCTGCAAAAAGGCGCCAAATCGCTGCCCGCGCTCGCCGCACTGCGCCAAAAGATCGACGCGCTGAACCACGGCAACTTGCTGCCGCCTGGAATGAAGATCAGCACCATTTACGATCGAACCAACCTTATCAACGTGACTACAACTACGGTGCGTCATGTGGTCATCATGGGACTGACGCTGGTGACCCTGGTGTTGCTCAGCATGTTGGGCGACTGGCGCATTACGCTCATCGCCGCCATGACCATTCCTTTCGCGGTGCTTTTTGCTTTCGGCATGATGGTGCTTACCAACCAGTCGGCAAACCTGATCTCCATCGGCGCGATCGATTTCGGTATTTTGGTTGACACTTGCATCGTCGTGCTGGAGAGCATACACCGAAAAATCTCGCACAGCGGCGAAAACGAGGATCCAATCGAGTTGATTCTTGCGGGGGTAGCGGACGCGGCCAAACCTGTCTTGTTTGCCACGCTCATTATCCTCGTCGCCTTTATTCCTCTCTTCACGATGCAGGGTGTGCCAGGGAAGATCTTCGCGCCCATGTCCGTCACTTACGGCTTCGCTCTAACTGGTGCTCTGATCTTTGCGCTTGCCTTCGCTCCGGTGTTGGGCTCTTTTGCCGCTCCGAAGATCGTTCGCAGAGAATCGAAGGAAACCTGGCTCAGCGCGTTTTTCCGCCGCGGTTACACCGGCGGCCTGAAACGCACTCTGCGCTTCAGCGGCGTCGCCTGGCTGGTTGCCTTCGCCGCGCTCGCCGGCGCGTTTGTTCTCTTCCATTTCGTCGGCGGCGAATTCATGCCCGCGCTCGAAGAAGGCAATCTGTGGATTCGCGCCGACATGCAACCTGACATCTCCTTTCAGGCATCGGCAAAACTTGCCGACCAGATTCGCGCCACGCTGCGCGCCTATCCTGAAGTCACGCAAGTGGTCTCGCAGATGGGCCGCCCCGACGACGGAACCGATGTGAGCACCTTCAACAACATCGAATTTCTCGCCGACCTAAAGCCGCGTTCCCAGTGGCGCCCGCAGTTTCACGGCAATAAAGACGAGCTCATCGCTGCCATTCAGCGCCGTTTTCGCCAGTACCCCGGCATCGATTTCAATTTCTCCCAGAACATCCAGGACAACGTCGAGGAAGCGATGTCCGGCGTCAAGGGTGAGAACTCGCTCAAGCTCTTCGGCACCGATTTCGACGAGCTCACCCGGCTCGCCGACCGAATCGCGGGCACCATGAATGCTGTTCCTGGCATCACCGATGTGGGCGTCTTTAACGTCAGCGGCCAGCCCAGCCTTATGGTTTCGATCGACCGTGCGAAGGCGGCGCGCTACGGCCTCCAGCCCCAGGACATAGACAATGTCGTACAGGCCGCGGTGGGCGGCGCCCCTGTTACTCAGATCATCGAAGGCGAACGCCGCTTCGATTTCACCGTTCGCTACGCGCCGCAATTCCGCAGCACGCCGGAAGAGGTCTCCCGCATTCTGCTGCCCACCCCGGATGGCAACCAGGTGCAGTTAGGAATGGTGGCCGACGTAAGCATCCGCAACGGCGCCTTCATGATCTATCACGAAGGAGGCCGCCGCTATATTCCTATCAAGTTCAGCGTGCGCGGACGCGATCTTGCTAGCGCCGTTCAGGATCTGCAAAGCCGCCTCGCCGATCAGGTCAAGCTTCCTTCCGGCTATGAATACACCTGGGCCGGCGAGTTCGACAGCCTCAAAAAGGAGCAGCGCCGCCTCGCCTTCATCGTTCCCGTCAGCCTCGCCGTCATTCTGGTGCTGCTCTATATCCAGTTCCGCACATGGTGCGATGCTTTCATCGTTCTCGCTACGCTTCCCTTCGCCGCCATAGGAGGCGTTCTTGCGCTCTCTCTTACTGGCACTTCTTTCAGCATCTCGGCTGCTGTCGGCTTCACATCGCTAACCGGCGTCGCCACGCTGGGGGCGGTCGTGTTCCTTGCCGGCATCCGCCGTGCGCAACTCGAAGAGGGCTTCGACGGCGGCCTGGAAAAAGGCTCGCTCGATGAGATGCGCCCCGTCGTCATGGCCTGCATGGCGGCGGGAATTGGCCTCTTGCCCGCTGCCGTCTCCAACGGAATTGGAGCACAGGCTCAGCAGCCGCTGGCTCGGGTAGTGGTGGGCGGCATGATCACCACCGTCTTCGCGATCCTTTTCCTGATGCCGCTTCTTGTGCGCCAATTCACTGCACGACGGAAAAGCGACGAATTGACCGCGGAGCATGGAGTTCCGGGAGACGGGGCATGACGGAAGTGAGGTTTCTTCACTGGCTGAGACGGCATCAGGAAAGAAACCGGCATAACGCGTTCTCCGAGCGAGAACGGCAAGCAAAATCCGTCCAACGACTGCAACAGCCGTTCGAGCGGCATGTATGAAAGGAGACACATGAAGACGAAAAGTAAGGCACATTTGCTCGTTGTGCCGTTCTTCTTCTTCACAATGGTTGCGCTTTCAAATCCCCTCTTTGCAGGGCCGCTCTCCGTTAGTCAGCCCGGGAAGCCCATTGCTACGAAGAAGACAAAACATGTGGTCACGACCCTCGTCAACGACGCTGGCAAGTTCAAGGGGGTGTCAACGACCTTTGCGTCCTCTTTATAGATCCCGAAACGAAGTCTCCGCTCGACTTTCAAAATGTCAGTACGGATTTCAGGTTGCTTGTCGGCAGGATTGAAGAAGTACCGATCACGGTCCGGCTCTCTAAAGAGGAAGGCGGACGCTATTGTGGACGCGTGAATTTAGGACAGCAATACTATTCGCCAAGCAGCTACTACGTCTTTGTGCG
Organism: Occallatibacter sp.; assembly: GCA_036495975.1. Classification (GTDB taxonomy): domain Bacteria; phylum Acidobacteriota; class Terriglobia; order Terriglobales; family Acidobacteriaceae; genus Telmatobacter. The sequence goes on from DASXLY010000089.1 coordinate 34,649, forward strand.
CTACATAACTGCGACTGGCAAACGCAAATCAACTCGATTATTCGTATCGGTAAAATGAATGGCTCTGCGTATCTCACTCCTGCGTCAGGGCGGCGATTACTCGCCCTCGATCCCCAATCGTAAACCGACCGTTGTAGATTACAACCATATTGTGGCCATTCTGGCCAGTTTCTGGTTGTAGTGACAAAGATTCTCATGCGGCACTCGGAGCCTCCATGTAGGCGGCCATGTGCGCAAAAATGTCGTCGGCGCTCACGGCATTCGCCGAACAATCGATCTGCTGCCCGCGCTCACGCATAACAGCGTCCATCTTCGTCAGGATTTCGGCGGCATCGCTCGCCGTCGCCGCGCGGAGGATCTCGTTCTTCTTGAGATCCCGCGCAGGGAATCCGCAGAGCCGCTGTCTGATCTCCTCAGCGAAGCGGTTGAGTTCTTCGTCTTGATTCACGTTGAGACGCGGAAGCAACTCGACGAGTTCGCAGATGTTGGTCACCAGCGAGGCATGGAAGCGCGACTCGGGTTCGCTGAGCCGCTCGATCATGTGCGCCACGACACCTTTCAGCCGTGTCCAGAGGTCTTCAGTCCCATTCTGCAGTGACTGCCGAACGCTTTCATCAATCTCCTGCGCCACCCGTTCCTGCTCTTCCTCGGAAAGCGTCACGCGGAAGTCGTTGCCGCTCGGGATGGGAAGGACTTCGAGTTTGACCCCAAACTTGGCCCGCAGCTTGTCGGTCGATGGGTAATCTTCTTCCCGGAAGAGGCCGTTCAGTTCCGGCCTCACCTGCTCGATATATTGCGGGTAGATACGTAGAAAACCCTCTACGCCCTGTTCGAAACTAGCCTCAAATTCGCGCATCCGCGACATCAGCTCAAAGTAGAAATTCGCCGGCAGGAGCCGAAAGCCTTCGTCGGACCAGGGTAGCGTGATCTTGTAGAAGTACTGCCGAATCTGTCCGGCGAGCGTGCGCAGCTCATCCAGCTTGTCGGCCCCGCGCAGCAGTTGCTTGTTGTAGCGTCCGGCCCCCTGATGCGCTCCGTGCTGGTCGGCGATATCGCGGCTGACCTTGCGGTCGTGTTTGACGGCGGTCCAGATGCTGATATGGACGGCGGCGAGCATTGCTTTTTCCGTAATCATTGAAGGACCTCCCTTTATGTGGTGAGCAACATAAGCGGAGTTATGTTGCGTTTGAAGTTATGTTGTGTAGAAGGCGATCACAATCTCTCCTATTGGTCTGGTGGCATTTTGCAGGCAACATAACGGAATTCGATACTTGGAGAATCGCCACTCTCAAAGGAGATTCACCATGTTCGAGAGAATTCTGTTCCGCCGATCCGATCTCAGTCGCCACCGCAACGGTCCATATGCAAAAGAACGAGAACGCTATCTGACATTGCTGATGGAAGAAGGCCGCTCCCTGCCGACGTTGAGACAGATTGCAAATCTGCTCTACCACATGGCAGAGCAACTTCCCCTCAGTTTCCCATCAATTACGCCTACCCAAATTGACGCTGCTGCCCGACAGTGGAGTACCACGCTTGTTCGCTGCCGTATCAGTCGGCATCGCATGGAAACAAAGTTTGTGTTTCACGCGACAAACTGGCTGCGCATGTTGGGACGTTTACAGAAGCCGGTGTCCCAACTTCCGTTCACTACTGAGCAAGACGCCTTCCTTCATTTCGAACAACACGAGCGCGGTCTAGCAGATGCGTCCTTGACAATGCATAAGACGCACTTGCGCCCATTCCTTAACTGGGCTGCAGACCAAGTAAAAACGCTGCGCGAGATAACTCCCGCGGATATATCTCGTTACTTCGTCTGGAAGGCCGCGCAGCGGCGATGGAAGCGGACAACCATTTCTAATCATGTCAAGGCACTGCGCAACTTCTTTCGTTTTGCTCAATCGATGAATTGGTGTGTTCCAGGCCTTGCCAACACCATTGATGCGCCTCGTATTTATAAGCTCGAGCGGTTACCACGAGGACCACTATGGAGTGATGTGCAGCGCCTTCTACTT
>DASXLY010000090.1:0-4935 GCA_036495975.1 Occallatibacter sp.
ACAGCCGCAGCCCCGCCCTTGCGGGACCGCCCGTCGCCTGCACCCGTGCAAGCACGATCGCTTGCAACGTCGCAAAGGTCCCGCCCGGAAGGAACATGCCGTCGGCTTCGGCCATACCAAAGAGGCGAGCGAACGCTCGGACGAGCTCCTCCTCGCACGTGGTCATCGCCGGCGACTGATGAAAAGCGCCACCATTGTTGTTGAGTGACGAGATCAACAGGTCTCCCAGCGCTGCTCCCGGCAGCGGCGAAGAGTTGACTAGTCCAAGGTAGAGTGGGTGTGGCGTACCCATTGAACCCGGCAACACCCACTGCTCGAAGTCCGCAAGTGCCTGCACGAGGCCCACGCCCTCGTCGACCAAGGTCCCAGCAATCATCGCACGCAGCGCAGTTCGGTTCATTGACGGTGCGACGGGCCGCTCCTCGAGCTCTCGATAGATCGATACGAAGATGGCTGCAGCCTTCTTCGCTGCTTCCTCGAGCCCTCCTGAAGCAAGATCGAAGGCTTCGTCTCCAACTGCGGCACCTTGGTCCCATGCATTCATCTCTGGCCCCTCGACCATAAATCGCGCCCATCGCGTCTAACGCAAGATGATAAGCGTTTTACAGACAATAAGTCACCGCCGCGTTTCGGGGGCACGGATCAATCCCGAAAATGAAATGAGCAGGTCTTCCCTAACTTTCCAAGTGAATTACTTCCGGCTTGGCGACAAACCTCCGGAAGCCGCTCGTGCTCCCCCTTGATGTCCTGCCCGAGCTTGCCCGACCCTAAAGCTTTTTGTTCGCTGAGGCTTTCTCAAGGCTGCCATCGATCGACTCTTCGAATATGTCTTTGTGTTTCTCATACGACAGCGATGAATGCACAGCAGTGGAAGGTGAGCTGTGCACCAACGTAGCGCTGTTCTCGGTGACACAGGATGTGGTTTAGCCGGGAAGCAGTCGCTGCAGGGGACGATGGAGGTCTTGAGCCTTGGGCTGGCGGCACTGCGAAGCGTTCGTTGAAGCGCTAGCCCCGGGATTTGATGGGCATTCTATCCAACGGCTGGAAGGAGGCAGTATGGAAGCTGTCAGACCGGCAGCATGCTGAGATCGTACGCATGCTCCGCAAAGGCGAGAGGACGGCCGGGGGATGCCGCCAGGCTGTTCAAGATCCATCCCGCAACCGTGTCTCGGCTCCTGGAAAGGGAATCGTCATACGTCAAATAGCTTCACAATCTTTGCGCCAAATAATTCCTGACGCAACAAACTTGCCTACAATCCACGACTTACTAATCAGAAGATCCATCAATCAATGAAAGTTACCGGTAAAGTCTGCGATCCGCCACGTGTATGCAAAAATCATCGGAAAAGGTCGCACGCTTCATAAAAGCGCAGCTATAATCGCGCTCGCTTGAGATATCCCTCCCCCAGTCTCCGGCATCGGAGGGGAGTTTATGCGAGTTGCGCGCGGTATTCTGACTGGCCTGATTGTGCTGGGGTTTGCAGGTGTCGTTCAAGCGCAGTCGTTGACTGCCGGGGCACCGAAGGTGGTGGCGGCAAATTCTCAGCAGTCACATATAGGCCGTAAGTCTCGCCCCAACATCCTGTTCATCATCATGGATGATGTCGGGATCGATCAGATGAGTATCTTCGGCTATGGGGGCGGCACGCCTCCACTTACGCCAAATATAAATACAGTCGCTCGCGCTGGCGTGCGTTTCCGCAACGCCTGGTCGATGCCGGAGTGCTCGCCCAGTCGCGCAATCTTCTTTGAGGGCCGCTATCCGCTTCGGACAAACATCCAGGCTGCCATCCTTAGCGACGATCTGGCAAACTCCCAGGTTTCTCCCTACGAGCTCACGACGCCTAAGCTTTTGAAGAAGGCAGGCTACGAGAACGCTCTCTTCGGCAAATTCCACTTGGCCGGCCCCAACAACAATCCCTTCGGGGAGTCGACCCCTCACGTTCTTGGGTGGGATTATTTCGACGGATTCCTGGAGGGCGCGCCATATCCTATCGATTCCTCGATAGGGGGCCAATTTTCGGACCCTACCCTGTATACCTGCGGGTTTATTCCCAATAAGCTCCAGTCTCCGAATGGAGCAGATACGGGAGCCTGCCGATTCGCGGACTCGACCTGCAGCGTGATTAGCAAAGACGCTACCCATCCCACTCCCGGATTCAGTTGTCTGCAGAGTGGTGGCCTCTTCGTTCCCAACGCCAGCTGCCAGTCGTCCGCAGGCGTGAATCTCAACTTCAGCCAAACCAACGCGTATTACGTATGGCACCGCGTCATCAATCAAGAGGACGGCACGGTGATCCCCGCAGACGAGAACGCTCCTCCAGCACGAGGTTATGTCTCGGATCAGACTACCCAGTCGGCTGTGAACTGGATTCGTCAGCAAAATGCTGATGGGCAAACTTGGATGGCAACTGTGGCGTATGCCAACGACCACACCCCATATCAACAACCTCCGCGCAACCTTCTTCCCATCGCTACTCCAGATTCCTCGGGCTTCTCGTGTACTGGCAATACAACTGCAAATGAGATCGCCACCCGGATCATCAGCAACCAGATGATCGAGGCCATGGATAGCGAAATTGGCAATCTTCTGGTGCAGAGCGGCCTAGCGACAATGAGCCCTGCTGGAACGCTACAGTATGACCCGGCAGCAAATAACACCATGGTGATCATCATCGGAGATAACGGCACCTTCGCGCCGGGAGTAAAAATCCCGTTCGATTTCAATCGCGCGAAAGGCTACGTGTATCAGACCGGTGTATGGGTACCGCTCATCGTGGCTGGACCACTAGTTGCTTCTCCAGGACGGCAAGTTACCAGCATGGTGAATATCGCCGATCTGTTTCAGCTCTTCGGTGAGTTTGCCGGTGTCGACGTGCACAAGGTGGTTCCTAAGTCGCACATCCTGGATTCCCAATCCATGCTGCCTTACTTGACGAATGTCAACCAGCCGAGTATTCGCCAAACCAATTTCACGCAGACCGGGAACAACATCCACACAACACCGCCCGCTCCGTGTGTCCTTGACCTCACCATGCCGCAGACCTGCGTTCAGCTTTTCAACGTGCGGCAATTGTGCAACTTCGAGGGTGGAGATTGGTACGGGCCGGACGATCCCGCAGGCGGCGTTTCTTATAACACCTGCTGTGAGGTTCAGCGGGCAGGTATCTACAAAGATGCAAACGGGAATCCCGTAACACTAAGCCAGCTCCCTATCGAGCAGCAGGCAACACGGAATGACCAATTCAAGCTGGTAAGAAAGATGGTAACGGTGTGCTCGCCGGACACCACCACTCCCGATGCAGTCGTGCCGCAAGCTGAGCTATACCCGGTCAACGAGAACGCACCCGTTCCTCAGATCGACAAAGACGGTGACAGTCTGTGCGGAGAAACTTGCCCCGCCGGATTGACTGGAACCAACCTCGCTACTTTCAATGCACTGTCCGCCTCGATGGCCGCCACGATGATGTCCGAACCGGCGTGTCCGGGCGATGGAAATGAAGACAAGAAGGTGAACGGCAAGGACATAGTGAATTGGGCCTTCTTCAACGAGCACAACGGCTTATCGAGCTGGTACGACTTCAATCACGATGGACTCACAAATAGTGCCGATCTGAAGATGTACATCCTGCCCAATCTCGGAACGAACTGTTTGAAGAAGAACGAGAACGGAAACAATAACAACAACGGAAACGGCAACAACAACGACAACAACAATGGCAACGGCAACAACAACAAATAGTCTCACTATCGTTCATCTGGGCTCGAGTGCAGGTTCGGTATTTGCATGCTGCCGGTTCGAGCCCGCGCCATGAGCAGGTCACTGAAGGAATCCAATACGTTGAAGGCTAGTCCAAAACGGCCGTGGCCACGGCTCGGTGTCTTTTCATTCGGTTTGGCTGTAGTTGCGGTCCTGATTTTGATTGTCGAGGCGCAATCTGCACCGCCCGCGGCCGTCAAGGCATCCGCGACAGCTGTCCAGAGTGCATCGTGCGAAGCAGGCGTTCGAGCGGCGAAACGGCAGGCACTCTCGGCCACGGCTGCATCTGCCGTGCCCAGGTCGGTGCGTGCTCCTTCCGGATCGCATCCGCCTCCAGGCATGGTCTGGATTCCTGCAGGTGAGTTCTGGATGGGCAGCGACGAGCCGAAGTTTACGGATGCTCGTCCCTGGCATCGCGTACGCCTCAGCGGCTATTGGATAGACAAAACTCTGGTTACGAATGCACAGTTCGCCCGCTTCGTGGCAGCCACGCATTACGTCACCGTCGCCGAACGGAAACCCAAGGCGGAAGACTACCCCAATGCTCAACCTGAGCTTCTGGTTCCCGGCTCTGTTGTCTTCACGCCGCCTTCGCACCCTGTCCCCCTGGACAACGGCATGCAGTGGTGGGCCTATGTCCCCGGGGCGAACTGGCGTCATCCGCAAGGTCCCTCGAGCACAATCAACGGTCTTGCGAACTTCCCGGTCGTCCACATCGCGTATGAAGATGCAGAAACCTATGCGAAATGGGCTGGCGAACGCCTACCCACCGAAGCGGAGTTTGAATACGCCGAACGTGGTGGACTGAACCGCGCACCCTACGCATGGGGAAAAGAGTTCAATCCCGGTGGCAAATTTATGGCCAACACATTCCAGGGCCACTTTCCTGAAAAGGATACCGGCGCGGATGGCCACATCGGCATCTCTCCGGTCGGCTCCTATAAGGCAAACGGCTATGGGCTCTACGACATGTCTGGAGACGTCTGGGAGTGGACTTCGGATTGGTATCGGCCCGACTACTACAAGACCCTCGCCGCCGATGGAGCCGTCGCGTTGAATCCCAAAGGTCCGGCGGACAGCTTCGACCCGTCAGAACCGGGTATCGACAAGAAGGTGCACCGGGGCGGATCGTTTCTGTGCACGGATCAGTACTGTTCACGCTACATGCCAGGCGG
>DASXLY010000091.1:0-249673 GCA_036495975.1 Occallatibacter sp.
GACGTTGGCGGCCCAGTCCTGGCGCAAAGCCTGACCGAGGCCGGTCTGATCGATGAATATCGACTCTACCTCCGCGCCGTCGTGCTTGGGAGCGGCACGGCATTCTTCGCCGGCCCCCGGCCGCCGCTCCACCTGGTGGCCAACGATCTGATCGCCGAGGACCTGATTCGGTTGACGTACATTCCCGCTTAATCGCGCAACTCTTCCGACGGACTGCACCGGCGCGTCAGGTCAGAGTGGGCAACGATAGTCTCTGAGGCGGATTAAGATGACCTTCTATGAAACTGGGTGCATGCTTTTTGGCCGTTCTTGCTGTGCTGTCGCCCTGTTATGTTCGGGCATCTTGCATTACAGAAGAGAAGAATCCTGTGTTTGCCCTAAAAAGGCAACTGGTTGGGGAATCAATCCGACCTTCAGTAATCTCTCCACTCGATCGCCATCCGGTGTGAGTTCTTTGTACCCACCGCTCGCGCACTCGGTGCAGCGCCTGCAGATCGAGCTGGTCATCGGTCTTGATCGGCACGAAGCGCATACTCTTGGACGGGTAACCGCTTCGGCAATCGCCTCAGCATCGATGCAGTCGATCTTATTCGTCTTCAGGTACGGCTTTCACGTACGGAGCCAGGCATCAGCCGCACATCGTGCCCCTGCTCCCGAAGAGCTCTGGTTCCCATTTCCGACCAGATTGATTACCAATGAGCGATGCGAACCGTCTCTGTGTGCGTTATCGTCAAGAACAAAAGCGCGTCAATTCAACTGTAGTGCACCCTTTTCGAGGGCTTGGGGACTGAGGAGTGGAGTGTGATCCAATTCTTCGTTTCGAGCCTCGGACTGGAGATTTCTAGATGGCCTCAGTGTGAGTCCTCAAGAACCCCGATGTAAGGAAGATAATGGCAGAAGTCAGTGTCGTGATTTGTACCAGAAAGCGTCCGGTCCTCTTGAAGAGGTGCCTCACAGCCGTTGCCCGTCTGAACCCGGCTCCGACTCATATTATTCTCGTGGTCGATAACTCCAAGGGAGATAAGGACACCGAGGACGTGGCTCGGGAATTCGGTGCGCGTTACATCATTGAACCCAAGCCCGGATTGAACCGTGCACGCAGTCGAGGATTGGCCGAATGCGAAACCGAGTTTGTGGCTTTCCTTGACGACGATGTAGTACCGGCACCCAACTGGCTCGGTACTCTTCTGGCGTCCTCAGCGCAGGGGAAGGCCACCGGATCAACCGGCAAGATCCTCAATATCGAACCACGCTGGCGCAATGTGGGCCAGTTTAGCTCGTTCAAGCGAGGTGAGAGGGATCAGCGGTAGTTGACGAGTACAGAGATCATCTCGGCCTCAGGATGTTTTGGGCGGCCTTGCAAACGTTCAGGCAGCTCTTAGCTTCAGCACAAAATGATGTTCGATTTTGTCGTATATCCCGATCAGCATCCCATCTGCGATGGCTCCATAGACTCGTACGTCGCCGTCCTTGGGATTATCTTGGGGGCCATAAGCGACATCGAAAATATAGGCTGCTCCTGTCAGAAAGTCGATATAGTCTGAGTGATAAAGCTTGCGATCTGCGGCTTTTGCCTTCGCTGAGTCGACAACTGCCTCAACCTCTTCTTTATCGCAGGTGTGCTCCCAATCACTCCATGCGCCATCCCCAAAGCGCTCGGCGAGAACGATGATTTTCATTAGACCCTCAATTGCTTCCTACGGCACGGTCCATTGCCGCGCAGTATGGTTGAGCGATCCGATCTTTGAAACCGGAACTTCGTCGCAGAGAAACAGCAAAAGCGTGCCGACATCCGCCACGCCAAATTATGTTTGAATCATGATTTGACGGGTCCAGACGCTCACAAGTTGCGAGGAAACGGCAGCAGAGGGGGAGGGTACCGGCTCTATGGTGCTGATCAGGCGTTCATCGTTTCGCACTTTGCCAGAATTATTTCGGCGATGATCCCAGACGGCCTCAACGAATTCTGCTTTCAGGATGAAAGGAGTTTCGTAGGCGACACATAGCGTCGGGCCCGCATTCGCTGACTCACAGCAGGCGTCACCAAGACCGCCATTGCGTCCTCCTGGCCAGAGTTTAGACAAGCTCCTAACGCGCTCAGAAGCGGCCCTGGGCCCGTTTGAGCCCACTCGCAGATTGGGGTCTAGTCACCGCCTACTCGGAAACAACGCGAATTCGCTCCGCTCAGTTCGATGGTTTGTTTGATCCTGATTTCGGAAAGCGAACGCGGTTCGGGTCGCTTGTCAGCCGGCCTCCGGTTTCGCGACGCAGCTTCCTGTTCCACAAGCCCACCAACACGACGACCGCGACCAACAGAATCAGCAACCAGATCGGTGTGCGATGGAGACTCATCACGGGATTCCTCCGGATTTTCGCACATTCTATCGACGTCTCGATTGCTGAATCACGAAGAGGAACATCCCTCAGGGGCTAAAGCCCACGTTGATTTTGCGTGGCTGTGCGGCACGGCCTGCGATCTGTTGTTTTCGACTATCCCCGGGTTCCGCTGCACTCCACCCGGGGCTATTTTCCGTCGTTTCCTACGGGAACTTTGCGGTCAGCGCACCACCCATTCCTCGGCATTTTCTCAGGTCAGATCCTTCGTCGCGGAACTCCTCAGCATGGCAACTGCGTTGAAGCATTGTCAGTCGGTTTGTACGATTGGGAGCTCGATGGCGCTGGCATGATCGGGTGAGTGGTAGATGCGCTGAGTGGCTTTCTTGTAGTCCTCTGGTTTGGCCCAGAAGATGTTCTGGACGTAGGTCTGCGGGTTGCGATCGTAGAGCGGGAACCAGCTCGACTGCACTTGCACCATGATGCGGTGGCCAGGCAGGAAGACGTGGTTCGTGGGCGGTAAAGGGAAGCGATAGGCGAGCGGCGTGTTGGGTTCGATGGGCTTGGGATCGGTGAAGTTTTCGCGATAGCGGCCGCGAAGGATGTCCATGGCGATGGGGAGTTGATAGCCGCCGAGAGTGGGTTCGCCAGCCACTTCGTCGGGATAGACATCGATGAGCTTCACCACCCAGTCGGAGTCTGTTCCTGAGGTGGAGGCGATGAGGTTGACGATTGCCTGGCCCTGGATGTGAATGGGTTCGGTCAGCGCGTCGGAGGTGTACGTGAGCACGTCGGGGCGGCCGGAGGCTTCGCGCTGATCGTCGACGAGCCATTGCGGCCAGGTGAGAGGGAGGTCGTAGCCGACGGGCTGGCTGGGACGAGCGCGAAACGGGACGGGTTTGGCGGGATCGGAGATGTATTCGTCGTAGGCAGCGGAGTTAGCGGAGCTGGCGGAGTTAGGAGAAAAGCTGAGCTTGAATCCGGACTCGAGATAGAGCGGTTTGGTTGCGGGGGTGGTGGGCCAGGAGGGAAGTTTCTGCCACTCGTTTTTGCCGGTCTCGTACGCGGTGACAGGAGCTACGTCCATAGGCGGCGCATCGTCTTTCAGGTAATGCGCGAGGAAGGGAGCGAGCACGTTCTTGCGGAACCAGGTGCCGGTGTCGGAGCCGAATCGAATGGCACCGAGTGAGTCGGCGGGTTCGATTTCCTGGCCGTGATGCCAGGGGCCAAAGACGATGAAGACCTTGTCGTTGTTCTTGTCGAGCGGCTTGATGGCTTTGTAGACGGCGGGTGCGCCGTAGATGTCTTCCTGGTCCCAGAACGAGTCGACCAGAAGAATCGGCATCGGGATCCCGTTGGCGCGGAATTCTGCGGCGAGAACTTTGTCCATCGCCTGATCGGACCAGAAGGCGTCGTAGGCGGGATGCGCGATGAGTTTGCGCCAGAATCCGATCTGTTCGAGCCCCTTGCGTCGTCCAAGCTCGCCGGCTGATCCGGCGCTCATGTATTCGTCATAGTCGTCGAAGTGGGCGGTCCACCATTTCGCTTTGGGATCGTTGTCGCGGGTGCCGGTCTGCTCGTAGATGTAGGGCATGTTCTGTTCGCGAAAGGCTCCGTTGTGGAACCAGTCGTCGCCCATCCAGCCATCAACCATGGGGTTCATGGGAACGGCGACCTTTAATGCCGGATGCGGATGCACGAGCGCAGTGAGCGGGAGCCAGCCATCGTAGGAGATGCCGAGGATGCCGACGCGGCCATTGGTCTCGGGGATATTGTGAATCAGCCATTCGATGGTGTCGTAGGTGTCAGTGGATTCGTCGACGGGGGTGGGATTTTGAGGGCCGCGGTTGGGGCGGTTCATCACGTTGTCCCCCTCGGAACCATACTTGCCGCGAATGTCCTGGATGACGCGGATGTAGCCGCCGCCAAGGATGACATCTGTCGCGTTGTCGTAGCCGTAGAGATTCGGCCCGAGGTGGGCGCTGGCCGCGTGGGTGGTGAGCTGGTCCGCGCTGTAGGGAGTTCGGGTGAGCAGGATCGGCGAGTGGGTTGCGCCCCTGGGGACAAGGATTACGGTGTGCAGATGGACTCCGTCGCGCATGGAGATCATGGCTTCGCGGCGAATGAAGTCAAACGAAGATGTTGCCGGCTGGAGATGATCGGGTGACTCGCTGGGGTAGTTGGGATACTGCGGGGCGGGAGTCTGGGCAACCGCGAATAGAGAGTAGAGGAGCAGCGGAGCGAGAACGGACGCAGATCGGAGCGTGGGCATTGAGACCTCTCTTTGATGGAACGCCGAAGTTGGTGAAGATTGTAGAGGACTCGACCCCGGCTTCGTTGATGTTGCGAGAACAGGTTGATGGAGCCGCGCGGAGTGGATGGAGCCGCTCTCAGTTGCCGGGCTTCGGCTCTCCTCCCGGATTCCATTTTGGACGGAAATCACTGTCGGCCAGCCAGCGCACGGGTTCAATCAATGACTGAATGGCGCGAGTCATGAAGGCGATATCGAGATGGGCCATGTCATCGCTGGGCTGGTGATACGTGGGTGGCGTTCCCCAGCCCGCCGCGGTGTGAGCCACTACGCCCCTGAGTGCCAGGGAGTAATTATCTGAGCGCTCGAAAAAGTGCTGCTCGGGATAAGGATCGGGTCCGAGAAGAGCGCCGTGTTCCTTGAGCGCCGGGCCAAGGTTGGAGCGATCCCAACCGGTGAGCAGCAGCACGCCCGGAGGCATCTTAGGGTCCTGAGTTCCGATCATCTCAAACTCGAGATTGGCGACCAGGTCGTTCAGCGGGACGGGAGGATGCTTTCCGAAGTATGTGGAACCGAGTCCGCCCATTTCTTCGGATCCATAGCAGACGAAGAGCACACTGCGGCGCGGACGAGGACCGGCGGTGAGGGCATGAGCCAGTTCGAGAACCGCGGTGGTTCCGGCGGCGTCGTCATTAGCGCCGTTGTAAATGGAGTCACCGTTGACGGGACGGCCGATGCCGAGGTGATCGAGGTGCGCGCTCAGCAAGAGAGTACCGGCTTCGGCGTCGGTGCCCTGCAGATAGCCAATGGCATTGAACGTCTGGCGGGGTTTGGTCTCGGGTACTTCGTGGACCGTTACGGATACCTGCGAGCCGTCGGCTGCGGCGGAGAATTTTGCGGCTGCTTCGGTGTGGAGGAAGATCACGGTTGGACTCTTACGAGGCGGATCATCTGCGAGACGCACACTTACGCGGGTCTCACCGCCGAACATTCCCGGCAGCGAGGCCAGGGCCGGCGTTTCCGGGATGAAAATGATCGCTGCTCCCAGCCGGCGCAGCGCCTGAAATGCGGGGAAGACCGCTTTCTGGTCGTCCGCACCGGTAAGCAGGATTGCGGATCCGGCGGGAATATGTGCCGACTGGATATTGGAAGAGGCCACATGCACCAGAGGGCCGGAAACCGCAGCGCCGGAAGAAGTGAGGAGGGCAAAATCCGCACCCTCCTGCAGGTTCGTGTCGCCCGCCTGCAGGGTGGCGTGGCCATCAAGCTTCGGTGCGACCAGTTCGGCGGCTTGCAAATATCCGCTCATGCCGGGTGCAGGTTTCAGTCCGTAACTCTCGAACTCGCTGGCGACATAGGTCGCGGTCAGTTCTTCATCGCGGGTGGCCGATCCGCGGCCAGCAAGCACATCGCTGGAAAGGAACAGCTCATGTGCGGTTACCCACTCGGGTTTTACGGTCCAGCTTTGCTGGGCAGGCGAATGGGCTGAAGCTGCGATGACCGCGAATGCGGCAGCCATCCATATACGTGTTTTCAATCGGGACCCCCGGGGAATTGTACCGCCCAATCATAACGGAGCGGGCAGCACGGATTGGAGGCACTCAGGGCGATGGCAGGCAGGTTCCGCTTCCGGCGTCGGCGTGGAGGAAGGCAAAAACGCACGAGCCGGTTGGGAATGTTGGTTGCACTACAGGCCCTTTGGATGGTTGAGATTACAGGAATTCGAGCGCAGCAGTGGCCTATGAACTCTGTGTTCTTCGGCACACTTTTTGGTTGCGCGGCTCTGCTAACATAAGGACGATTGCAGTTCCTGCCGTCTGACAGGCGCGGATGTGTGGAGCGTGCTGGCGGCCTAAATATCCAGAAAGATCCTGAAGGAGAATTGTTATGCCATTAGTCTCCATGCGGCAGCTTCTCGACGAGGCCGCCAAGGGCGGATACGGCGTCGGCGCATTCAACGTCAACGACATGGAACAGATCCAGGCCATCATGATGGCAGCTCGCGAGACCAACTCGCCGGTGATTGTCCAGGCCAGCCGCGGAGCGCGCCAGTTTGCCGAGGACCTGTACCTGTTCCGCTTGATCCAGGCTGCTGCGGAGTTGAATCCCGACCTTCCGATCGCGATGCACCAGGATCATGGCAACAGCTTTGAGACCTGCAAGAGCGCTATTTTGCTCGGTTATACCTCGGTGATGATGGATGGATCGCTGAAGGAAGACGGCAAGACACCGTCGACCTTCGAAGAGAACGTCGATGTAACGCGGCGCGTGGTGGACTATGCGCACGAGCGCGGCGTGACGGTTGAGGGTGAGATTGGCGTTCTGGGCGGAGTGGAAGACGGACACGGCGCAGGCGGAACAGGCCTGGAGCACATTACCGATCCTGACCAGGCGGTTGAGTTTGCCGAGCGCACCGGCGTGGACGCGCTGGCTATCGCAATCGGCACCAGCCACGGCGCCTATAAATTTTCGAAGAAGCCGGATGGCTCAGTGCTGAAGATGGATATTCTGATCGAGATCCACAAGCGCCTGCCGCACACTCACCTGGTGATGCATGGAAGCTCGTCGGTTCCCAAGGATCTGCAGGACATTGTGAATGAGTACGGTGGCAAGTTGAAGCAGACGTGGGGCGTTCCGGTGGAAGAGATTCAACTCGGTATCCGCAATGGCGTGCGCAAGATCAACGTCGATACGGACAACCGGTTAGCGATTACGGGCGCCATTCGCAAAGTGTTTGCGGAGACGCCGGAGAAGTTCGATCCGCGCGACTACCTGAAGCCAGCCCGCGAAGCGATGAAGAAGGTAGTGGCGCTGCGTATGACGCAGTTTGGTCAGGCCGGACACAGCGGGGACTACAAGCCAATTCCGATCACAGAGATGGCCAAGGGCTATGCCAACGGAACGCTGGACACGCGGCCGTCGGTTTCTGCCGCACGGTAGAACTAGATCGCTTCTTTTCTAAAGGGCCGGTCCGATTGCGGATCGGCCTTTTGGTTTTTGGGGATCAGAGGGGCAGTTGCGCGGCGACGGGGGTGGCTGCGCGTCGGCGATACATTGCGGTGTAGTGGCAGCAGGTCAGCAACAATGCGATTGGGACGGGGAACGAGAGAACGACGATAAGAATCTGGCCGGACATACCCGTGGTGGGCAGTTGCAGGCGTGTGATGAGCGCGCGGAAGAATGCCCACGGCAAGTCAGCGGTGAGGAAGAGGCCGATGCTCTCGACGACTAACGTTATTTTCGCGATCCGACCGCCCTGGGCCCAGAGCAATGCGAAAGCCGGGAGGGTGAGGATCAGGAGCTTCGCGTCGTACTGGCGGTGATAAAGCGGGAGCATCGAGAGCGCTGCGACGGCGGCGAGGCCGATCCAAATTCGTTCCTTTGATGGTTGCGTCTTGCGGATGGCGAGAACGATGGCAGCCAGCAACGCCAGGCAGATCGCATAGCTGATGGGGTTATAGATCGACGGCTTGTCAACAAAGAAGCTGATGATGACCTGGAGGTCAGTGATCACAAGCGATCCACGATTGAGCGCGGCCGTTGGGCCCGGATCGTCGATGCCGCCGGGGGCGTAGTGCGCCTGCATGTTCGCGTGTAATTCAGCGATCCAGTGCGGAGAGGTGTGCTGGATCCAGAGCAGCGCGGGCACCGCGACGATGGCAAGCACGAGGAGCGACTGGAGGGCACGGCGGCGGTAAAGACCGCCGAGCATCAGGAAAAAGAACCAGATGACGGCTGATTCGTGAGGTTTCAAGGCAAGACTCATCGCCATGCAGAGAACGCCCGCGAAGACAAATCGATCGCTCATGAAGCACCACGCCGCGATCACGCAGAGGCTGAGGGAAAGAGCACCGACGTTACCGGGAATGAGAGATCCGCTGTTGGCGAGATAGAACGCCAGGAGTGCGGCAGACAACAGCGGACTCTTATCTGCTGCGACACTCCACATCAGCCAGGCCGCGAGAAGATAAGCGGCTGCGATGCTGAGGACCCAAAGAAATCGAGCCAGTTCATAAGGCAGCAACGCATAGGGAGCAATAGCCGCGAGGGAGGTGGGCAGATAGAGGTTCTGCGTCTCAAACTGGATAATTTCGGCTCCCTGGGGGTCGGCTCGAAGCTTTCCTCCGGAGGCGAAATAGACGCGCATGAGGTCGCTTTGCTGGTAGGGATTGCAGTCGTGCAAAAAGCATCGCGAGGAAATATAGGCGGAGCGGACGTCCATCAGATCGGCGTGATGAACCTGGATGATGACCAAGCCGAGCAGCAAAAAAGCGATGGATCCGAGGACCATCAGGTAAATGCTGTCGGTTTTCGCGGCCTTGTCGTGCACTCTGAGTGTAGGGTAGCGCACGGAACTTGATGGCGGATAGGCACTTTCTAGATTCGCATCGGTGTGGGGATGCGCTGATGGATCAGTGGCGCGGCCTGATGGGCTTTGCTGTGGAGATGGGAGAGTTTGGGGTGGACTGTGGGGGCTTTTCTGATGTACCTCATCCGTCGGGATGATGCTGTTTCATGAATTTGTGCTGGCTCACGGCTTCTCCGTCTCCGCGTTTCAAACTTGCGAAAACGATGGTCGACAGGATGGTGAGACCGCCGAGCGCGCGAAGGCCCAGGTGAATCCCGTGGATCATGGCCAGCGGATTTCTGGATGCGCCTTGGGGTACGAAGAAGGCGGTGGTCAGTCCTGCGGCGGCAACTCCAAAGCTGATGGCCATCTGTTGCATGGTGCTGGCGATGGCGCTGGCGCTGCTGGTGTCGCGGTCAGCGATATCGGCGTAGACCAGGGTGTTCATGCTGGTGTACTGCAGAGAGGTGAAGGCTCCATAGAGGAATGCAAGCAAAACGATGAACCAGACGGGTGTGTGTTGATTGATGGTTGTGAACAAGGCGAGAAGAACGCCGATGAGGAGGGTGTTGGAGATGAGCACGCCGCGATACCCGATCAGCGCAAGGATTCGACGCAACGCCGACTTGATGCACATGGCGCCGATGGCCTGCGGCATGATCAGCAGCCCCGATTGAACCGGACTGTAGCCAAGACCGGTCTGGTAAAGCAATGGAAGCAGGAACGGCACGCCCCCGATCCCGAGCCGGGTGAAAAAGCTGCCATTGACGGAGATACGGAAGGTACGGATGGTGAACAAGCTCAGGCGCAGGAGCGGCGACTGAAGGGCTCGCGCGTGCAGCCAATAGCCGATGAGCAACGCGATGGAGAGGAGCAGGAGGCCGGTGATTTCGCGCGCGCTGAGACCGTGTTCACCAAAAACTTCAAGCACGTAGGAGAGCAGAGCGATGCCTGATCCAAAGAGGATAAGACCCACAAGGTCGAGGGGAGGCGTGTCATCTTCGCGGTAGTTTGGCAGATGCAGATAGACCAGGATGAGTCCCGCAATACCGATGGGGATATTCAGAAAGAAGATCACGCGCCAGTGAAAGTAATCAACGATCAGGCCGCCCGTCACGGGGCCAAGCATGGGGGCGATCAGCGCGGGGATCGAGACGAAGCTCATGATTCGTATGAGTTCTGACTTCGCAAAGCTTCTGACCAGCGTGAGGCGGCCTACCGGCACCATCATCGCTCCGCCCATACCCTGGACTACGCGAAACGCCACGAGAAGATGAATGTTGGTGGAGATTCCGCAGAGGAACGATCCAATGGTGAACAGGCCGATTGCGGAGGCAAATACGCGGCGGGTCCCGAATTTGTCGGCCATCCAACCGCTGATCGGGATGAAGACAGCGAGACTGAGCGTATAGCTGGCGAGCACCGCCTTCATGGCAAGGGGTGTAACCTGCAAGGCCTCGGAGATTGCCGGGACAGCGGTATTCAGAATCGTGGTGTCCAGCGACTCCATGAAGAAGGCAACCGCAACAAGCCAAGGCAGCATGCGCCTGACTGCATCGGACGGTGCAGGCGATTGTGCAGCAACGCTGGAAGGGGGCGAGGAATTCATTCAGTTTCGAAATCTATGAATCAGACTGCATGAGACCGCCATGGCGGCCGTGGAATTTGGATGCTGTCTAGTATTGTGACGGATTCAGCCGGATGGGCAGTTTTCCGTGCACTCGGGAAACAGAAATGGCCGCTCCGCGATGGCAGAGCGGCCATTTTTTCAGCACGGGATATTTTTACTGATCGCCTCCCAGGACGTTTTCTACCGGGGTGATGGTTCCGAAGAGGCCGTGTTGTTCGCCATCACTGCCTGCAGCGAAGAACAGGGTATTGGCGGGGCCGGAAGTGCCGCCGCCGCCAAAGGAGATTCCCCAGAGTCCATCAATCGTAATAGGGATGTTGTTTGAGTCATTCAGGAATCCTTTGAACTGACCCGTAACGGGATCGAAGACATCGATATTGCCGCTGCCGAACTGGCCTACGAGAATGTCGTGGCTGTAGGCGCCGAAGTCAGACGATGCCTGTGCGATTCCCCATGGTCCGTTGAGCCACCATCCGTGTTCGAGGCGATTGATGAGGTGACCCCAGGGAGAGTACACGTCGACGTATCCGAGTCCCGCACCATCCACTTCGTCGTGTTTCTGGCTGTCCTGCTTGGCATACGTCACATACAGGTTTCCGCCGATGTTCTGAATGTTGAAGGGGGCGAAGCCTGCGCGCACATGATCATCCCGGAACGCATCGTGTCCGAGGGAAACGGGATGGAAGTTCTTGTCGTAGACATTCACGCGTCCTTTTCGGAAGTCGGCGACGTAGAGAAAGTTGGTAGCTCCGCCGGACGGGTCGGTGATGGTGGCCAACGCTACCCCTTTGAAAACAGAGGCACTTTTTGTGTTCACCATAATGACCGCGGATGAACCGGAGTTCCAACCGGAGACGGTGCCATCTTCGGTAACGAAGATGAAGGCAGCGGGCTTACCGTTAAGTTGAAAGTCGGTTGTTCCGTTGTAGACCTGGCCCGTGGGGGTGCCAGTAGGGCTCATCTTTGGGTCGCCGGTTGGGATTGTAACGACGAGCGGGATGGCTGAACCGGTGCCTGAGTAGAGTGTGGCAAGTCCCGTGCCGTTATCGGAAACCCACCAGGGTGAGGTGCTGCTGCGCGACATTCCCCAGGGGTTCACGAGATTTGAATCCATCGCGGCGGCGACCCCGGAGGTGTCGGCGACGAGATTTGTTTGCTTGTAGTGCTGAGCTTGCTGCGCGTGGGAAAGCATTGCGAGCGACAACAGGCCGACCAATGCTGTGCGTGAAGAAACTGCGCCAGAGGGGAATCTATTATTGAGCATTGTTACTCCTTTTTGGGGCTGCTCAGATCCTTCTGATTCATGCCCGAAGCCGAAACGAGAAAATCGCATGGGCTTCGCCCCAAAGAATCATCGATCGCGCTGAGACAAATGTCAGCCAATTGTCATCGCGAAGTCATTCTTTGTTAAATCGATGGAATGGATGATCAATTTCTTGCCGCGCCGCGTCGTCGAAATGTAAAGGAATGTGTTCTTTAGTACGGCTTGCGGTCGTTCCCAATAATGAAGAATCGAATGGCTAGGAGGCCGCGGGGGCGATGGAGGGTTCCCGGTGTGAAACTGGTGCCGGGCTGATCTCCTGATCCTTGTACTGGAGCTGGTAGAGCTTCCAATAGAGTCCGTGCTGGGCGAGCAATTGCTGGTGCGTGCCCATCTCCCGGAGTTGTCCCTTGTGCATGAGGAGGATGGTGTCGGCGCGCTGCACGGTGGAGAGGCGATGCGCGATCAGAACGCTGGTTCGTCCCTCGACCATTCGTTCGAGAGCGCCTCGAATGCGCAGTTCGGTGTCGGTATCGACGCTGGAGGTGGCTTCGTCAAGGATGAGGACGCGGGGATTGAAGGCAAGGGCACGGGCGAAGTTAATGAGCTGTTTCTGGCCGGTGGAGAGGGAACTGCCCCGCTCGCGCACCGCCTCGTTGAACCCACCGTGCAGACTCTCAATGAAATCAAGCACATTGACATCTCGCGCGGCCTGGCGCAGGGCGGCATCGGTAATGGACTCGTTCCCAAAGCGGATGTTTTCGGCGATGGTGCCGCTGAAAAGGAACGGATCCTGCAAGACGACAGCGAAGTGACTGCGCAACGCGTTCAGGTCGAGGTCGTGCAAGTTGACGCCGTCGACCCGTACGGAACCGGCGGTGACGTCGTAGAAGCGCATCATCAGGCTGGTCAGGGTGGTTTTGCCGGCGCCGGTGTGGCCGACGATCGCGACAGTTTGTCCGGGCTCGATGGAGAAGGAGACGTCTTTCAGGATCCACTCGATGTCAGTGAGTGCGGCGAGCTGTTTGGCGGTTTCGGGCGATTCAGCGGCGCGATCGACAAGAGCTTTCTGATCCGGAGTCAGCTTTTGGTAGGTGAACCAGACATGGTCGAACTCGATGCGATTGGATCCGTCGCCTAACCGGGGCTTCGCGGGGCTGACGATCTCGGGCGCGGTGTCAAGCAGTTTGAAGATGCGCTCGCAAGCGGCCATGGCGGCCTGGAGGATGTTGTACTTGTCGCTCAGGTCCTGAATGGGGCGCCAGAAACGCTGCGAGTACATGTTGAAAGCAGCCAGCATGCCGATGGTGACGGATCCCGAGAGGACACCGAATCCACCGCGCCAGATGACGAGAGCTATGGCGATGGAAGAGAGGATTTCGACCGCGGGATAGTAGAGCGCGTAGGCAAAGATGGTGTCTTTGAAGGCGATCATGTGGAGCCGATTGACGTCTTCGAAGTCCTGGTAGGCGCGGTGTTCGCGATTGAATAGCTGCACTACCGCCATGCCGCTGATGTGTTCCTGCGTGAAGCTGTTGATGCGCGCAATGGCGGCCCGAACACGGCGGTAGCTTTCGCGTACGCTGTTGCGGAACATGCGCGTGACAATCATGATGAGCGGGAAGACCGAGAAGGCGAGCAGGGCCAGCCACCACTTGGTCTTGATCATGACAATGGCCATGATGGTGAGGGTGAAGAAGTCGTCGACAATGGCGAGGATTCCGCCGGTGAACATCTCATTGATGGCGTCGACATCGGAGGTGATGCGGGTGACCAGGCGGCCTACCGCATGGGTGTCAAAGAATCCGACGTGCATGCGCTGCATGTGGCGGAAGATATCGCGGCGCAAGTCGAACATGATCTTCTGGCCGGTCCACTGCATCAGGTAGGTCTGGATGAATTCGAAGAGGTAGGCCGAGACCTGGGCGATGAGATAGATGAGAGCCAGACGGGTGATGCCCTGCATGGGGTCGACTGGAAGATGGCGCAGCAGGAGAGCGGTGGGGCCGCCCTCCCGGCCGAGGAGCACGCTGCCGGAATTGTTGTTGCCCTCGGCGGGAAAGTAGCGGTCAATGCCAACCATCAACAGATAGGGCCCGGCAACATCGCTGACGGATTTCAACGTGATGGAAATCGAAGAGACCGTTGCCTGCCACCAGTAGGGCTTCAGATAGTGGCCGAGGCGCCTGATCAGGCGGGAGTCATAGACCTTGTCAACGGGGTCTTCGTCGGTCCGCTGGTTCGCCTCGCCATGGTCGCGGCCATTGCGGGAATCCCTTTTGATGGTGTGGGATTGGCTTGATTTTTGTTCAGCTTCGGACATCGGTCAACTATGACTTCCAGACTCCATTGTACGGGTTAAGCACTTTGGAAACCCGCCACTGAGGTTGTTTTGAAGACGTGGAGGAATCCTACCGGCTCCGCGCCCGGCGAAGCGCAAGCCATGCTCTGACTTAGACTCGAAGCGTGGGAGTGATGCAATCGATCTCTTCTGAAGTGGCCTCTCAGCCGGTTGACCCGGTCGTATCGCGCGGAGCATACCTTTACCCGCCGGGGCTGCGCTTCAATCTTCCGTTCTACCGGTTTCATGCCTTTTTCGATCCCACCAATCCAATCCTTCTTTTTGAATATCTCAGGCGCTTTGGTAGAGCCGCACATTACCGGATTCTGAACAAGGATGTGGTGCTGCTGTTTGATCCGCCGGACATTGCCGCGGTGCTGATCGACAAGGCCGCATCCTTTGGGAAAGACCGGACCCAGAAACGGATGAAGATTCTCCTCGGCGAGGGGATGATCACCTCGGACGGTGAGACGCATAACCGGGCTCGACGCATCGCTGCACCGGCGTTTCATCGTCGACGGATTGAGCGCTATGCCGGGCAGATGGTGGATATTGCCGCCAGGGTAAGCGCGCAATGGCGACCCGACGAGGAATTCGACATTGCCGCCGAGATGATGCGGCTTGCGTTGCAGCTGACGGCTCGCACTCTGTTCGATACGGAAGTCACGGCAGAGATTCACGAAATCAACGACCAGGTCAACGTGATCATGGAGCTTTACCACTTCCTGATCACGCTGCCACGAGCCGAGATGATGCTGAATTGGCCGCTCAAAAAGATGAGGCGGTTTCGGGCGGCGAAGACGAAGCTGGACAGGGTGGTCGGGCAGATGGTGGAGGCTCGTCGCGCCGACATAAACCTGGGAAGCCGAGGCGACCTGCTATCGATGTTGATTTCAGCGAGAGATGACGAGGGCAGCGGGTTAAGGCTTTCGAGCGACGAGTTGCGGGACCAGGTGCTCACGCTGTTTCTAGCCGGATATGAGACGGTTGCGAATGCGCTGTCATGGACATGGCTTCTGCTCGGTCAAAATCCGGAAGCACAGAGCCGTCTCCATGCGGAACTTGATGCGGTGCTGGGCGGACGTTTGCCTGTGCTCGAAGATATGCCGCGGCTCGAATATACGGCAATGGTGCTGTCGGAATCGATGCGTCTTTATCCGCCGGCCTGGGCAATGGGGCGTGAGGCACTCGAAGATGTGTCGATCGGTCCGTACCGGCTGCAAAAGGGAACGTCGGTGTTTTTCAGCCAGTACCTGGTGCAGCGCGATCCGCGATGGTTTCCGCACCCGGAGCGGTTCATTCCGGAACGGTTTACGGCGGAGGCCAAGGCAGGAAGGCCACGGTTTGCATACTTTCCGTTTGGCGGCGGCGGACGGCAGTGCATCGGGGAGTCGTTTGCGTGGATGGAAGCTGTGCTTTCGCTGGCGACAATTGCGCAGCGCTGGCGAATCCGGCTGGTGGAAGGGCAGACGATCGAGTTGCAGCCGAAGATTACGCTGCGGCCGAAGTGCGGGATTCGGGTGAAGATTTTCCCATGGGACTGACGCCCACTCATCACGATGAAACTGCGATGAATGGGGCACAGACCTGTTGAGTGGGCCACCTGCCGTACCACTCACAATTGGGCGGGTATCGTGGTATTCCAAGTCCGAAAACCCGGACCTGGGGCACCCAGATTTCTTTGTGGAGGCGGAGCTGATTTAAGCATGGCGATCAAGGCGGAACAACGCTCTCTAGTTCTTAGCCGTTGCTGCTGCACCGATCAACGCACCTAGGGCGCCTAGAACAGCCAGCGTGACGACAATTGCCTTGGTCCGATCAGTGTGCCTCCCTTGGATGGAGTTGTAGCCGCCATAACCGCCCTTCAGCTTACGTACTTCGGAGTACTTCATAGTGACATCGATCTTGCGATCGATATCGCGGAACGTAAAGTCCTCCTGACTGCTGGAAAGAAACACGCCGAACTCCTCAGCTCCGTGAAGCGGGATGACGCTGATCGGAGCGTTCGCAGCCAACGTAGCGGCTTTGTGCTTGATTGCTTCTGCCTTCTTTGAAAGGTTTGGGCCACTCTGGGCGTTTGCGGTCACAGCCAGACAGATGCTCAGAACCGCTGACACGGCTTTGGATTGAAAACGCCATCGTGGCATCTGTTCCTCCCGTAGAGCACCCCAACTGTATCTCGCACTCATGGATTGCCTTGTGCTTAGAGTCACAGCCTTCTGATCAGTGGGGGAGTTTTGTGCCTGCTTTGGTCGTGCGCGAACTGATGGGCATGTCGGTAATGACCTGCAACGGCATCTCCTCGAGCACAGTGACCGGAGTGCCGGTAGCGAAGCGTACTGCATGTGGTGTTTCAGACGTTGAGGAGGCGGCACCCACCCACATCTCTTCGAGATATGGGGTACCCCTAATCCAGATGTGGCTACCCCGCCATATACCTTAAACTCGAAGGGTGGGTTTCCGCGACTTTCATGGCAATGAAGCGACCGTGCGGCGGCTGCGGGAATGTGTGCGCAGCGGCCATTTTCCACAGTCGCTGATCCTGGCTGGGCCGAAAGGCGCGGGAAAATACACGCTGGCACTGATGCTGGCGCAGGTTGTGAACTGCCTGGAACCGGCGGAGAGCGACGGGCTGCCGGATTTCTGCGGACACTGTGCCAATTGCCGGCGGATCGCGGAGGCTGCCAACCTGGAGGATCGCGTGGCAGAGGCAGTGGCGGCCCGCGATGAATTGCGCGATGCCGATAAACGCGAGACGCGAATCCTGATCCAGACACACCCGGACGTGTTGATTGTGCCGCCGGATCCACCGCAACTGTTGATCAAGCTCGGACAGGTTCGGGCGGTGATTCATGCGGCCTACTATCGGCCGCCGGTGGAGGCGAAGAGGGCGTTCACCATCTTCACTAGTTCGGGATTCATGAAGGAGGCTGCCAACAGCCTTCTGAAGGTGCTGGAAGAGCCACCGCCCCGCACGTCGCTGTTGATTTTGACGGACAATCCGCATGAACTGCTGCCCACGATCCGCTCACGAGCCATGATCTATCGGCTCGGGCCCTTGCCTGCGGGAGAGATCGAGCAGCTGCTCGAGGAGCGTCGTCCGGAGTTGAAGCCGCAACAGAAGGCGTTGGTCGCGCGGCTCGCGGAGGGTGCGGTGGGCAGGGCTCTCACGCTGGAGCTTGGGGGATATCTGGCCAGCCGGAAGGATGCGCTGCTGGTGCTGCGTACTGCACTCCGGGAACCGGATTATTCGGAGCTATTCAAAGTGACAGAGAGCTATCGGGGCGGGGCCGACGGGCAGGAGAAGACGATCAACCTGCTGCGGACCCTGGGCAGCCTGTTGGAAGATATGCTGCTGGTAACCGCAGGAACGCCGGGGCTGATCCGGAACCTGGACCTGGGGAGCGAACTGGAACGGATGTCACAGGGCGTCACAGTGGACTGGATTGCAGCGACATCGCGAGCGATCGTACAGGTGGAGCAGGGGATGCGGCGCAATCTTTTGCGCTCGCTCTCAATCGACGCCATGGCGGTGGGGATCGAGCAGCGATAAGGCAATTGTCGCGTTCCACAGGCTATGAGCAAAAGAAAGCAACTTGCCTCTTGCCTTGAGCATCTTTTGGATTAGAATCAGGACACTTTCGAGCGGAAACGACCTAATCAGAACCTTGTGTGGGGATGTGCCACTGGAAAGTTGTCTTCATTGGCTCACCGGATCCGGTTCTGGGTAGTTCTTTAAGCTCCCCACAAGCAAATTGAAACGGCAGTTGTGCATCTGTTGCATTCAAGATATTCCGTTGATGTGGAGGCATTTTAATCTATGAATAGTCAGTCGATATTTTCGGGGATGGAGAACCAGCGGCGCGTCCCTTTCTTCTCGGCGCAGCGCAGAAATCAGAGTCCGACGATGACGCCTTCGTTCCGGTTTTCACATTACGACGCCGAAGATAATACTGCTCATCGGCAGGCAGAGCTGTTCTATCTACAGAAGCAGATTCAGTCGCAGACTCCGATGGTCTTTGTGCTGGAAGATGGCGAGAAGCTGGAAGGGCAGATTGAGTGGTACGACCGCGGGGTGCTGAAAATCCGCGGACGCGCAAGGATCCTCATCTATAAATCGGCGATCAAGTATATGTACAAGCTTGGCGAGGTAGGGCAGTAGGGGACAAGCCTTTAGCCGTCAGCTTTGAGCTTATTTTTATCACCCGAGTAGGCGGCTTTGCGCAGGCGATCGCGGATGGCCTCGCTGATTCCCGTGTCGCCGGGTACCGGGCAGAGGATTACATCGCAGCGTTCGGCGTCGAGGGCACGGAGACCGGCGTAGAGTCTTTCGGCAAGTTCCTCGGGTGCACTCCAGCGGCCCCATGCAAAGGTCGCAGAATTCCGGGGCTGCGGTACTTTACCAGACAATTCCGTTGGAAGCATCATACCCAGGCGCGATTCCGGGTACTGTTTTGCTGCGGTTGAAAGCCGTTCGGGAAGATCGGCGAGAGCGCCTTCGACCAGCACGAGCCGGGCCTGCGGTGCGTAATGACGGAGGCTTATACCGGGTGACGGGAGCGCTTCGGGCGCGTTGGCCTGGGGCTTCGACTTTTCCTCGAAGAACTCGACCGGGCCGGCGACCTCGCGAATCTGCTGTGCGGTAATTGCGCCGGGGCGGTAGATGATCATCGGATTCTGGTTTGGATCGAGCACCGTGGATTCAACGCCGTGGCGAGTTGGTCCGGCGTCGACGACAGCATCGATTTTGCCGTCGAGGTCTTCAAGGACGTGCGCCGCGGTGGTGGGACTGATGTGTCCGAAAACATTCGCGCTGGGTGCGGCCACCGGAACTCCGGCGCGGCGGATGACTTCGAATGTGACGGCGTGCAGAGGCATGCGAACGCCGACGAGTGGGCGGCCGGCAGTCACGATGTCAGGGACCGCAGCTGAGCGTGGCAGCAGGAGAGTGAGCGGGCCGGGCCAGAAGGCGCGCATCAGTTTCTGCACGATGGCAGGTAGTTCCGTGACCAGAGGCTCAAGCATCGGGTTGCGGAGGACCGGTCCGGCGATGTGAACGATGATCGGATCCCACGAAGGCCGCTGCTTGGCCGCAAAGATACGAGCGACGGCTGCGGAATTGAGAGCGTTCGCGCCCAGGCCGTAAACGGTCTCGGTGGGCAGGGCTACCAAACCTCCACTACGCAGGATCTCGGCTGCCTGTGCAATGGCGGCGTGCGATTCGTCTGAGTGCAGGCTGGAGGGGTCGACGGCCAGTCGCAGGGTATTCACACTGATATTGTCGCCGTTTGAAGCGGCCGCCGCTACCTCGTATACTCGCTGCTTACCATGGCTATCGAGACGGAGATCAAATTCCGGGTTGCTGATGTTGCGGAACTGGGGCAGCGGCTGCGCGGGGCGGGCTTCCGCGAACAGACGCCGCGCGCGTTCGAAAGCAATGTGCTCTATGACACGGCGGACCGGAAAATGCGGGGTCGGACGGAGATTCTGCGTATCCGCAGCTATGCCGGGAAGTGGACATTGACGCACAAGCGGCTGCCGGATGTGGGGCCCGGGGAAGATGCCCACAAGCATCGCGTGGAAACCGAGACGGAGGTTTCCGATGGAGACGCATTGGCGGAGGTGTTTCGATCGCTTGGGTTGGGGCCGGCATTCCGTTACGAGAAATGGCGTACAGAATGGAGTGACGGCGAAGGGCATTGCGTTGTGGATGAGACGCCGATCGGCAATTTTGCGGAGTTGGAAGGATCGCCGGAGTGGATCGATCAGACGGCTGCGCGGCTGGGCGTGGCGCGGTCGGAGTATATGACTCTGAGCTATGGACGGCTGTTTGAGCAGTGGTGCTCGGAGCACGGCTCGAAGGCTTGCGATCTGACATTCGAGGCGGTGGGGACGACGCGTTGAGGGCGGAAGTGCGGGGTGGTGGCTGGGCTTTTCGGATTCTTGCTATCCCAGCTCTCAGAATCGAGACCTGGGGCACCCAATTTTGCGGCGGACTGGCATTCTGACGTGGCACCGGGGGGCTCTTCGGATTCTTGCTATACCAAGTCGGTGCCGGACTGACCTTCGAGACATGGGGGCACCTGCGAATGCCGGCGACAAATGCAGAGCCCCGAGCATCTGCTCAAGCATCCTAAAAACACCATGATGCCAAGGTTGAGTGATTTAAAGGAGACCGCTCTTTATGTCGACGATCTCGATCGCGCAAAGCGGTTCTATCAAGGTGTGTTAGGCCTTGAACCCCTGGTCGAAGAAGATCGCTTCTGTGCGTTCGACGTCGCGGGCAAGCACGTACTTCTGCTGTTTCTTCGGGGCGCGTCGAAAACGCCTACCAAGGTCCCCGGTGGAACGATTCCGCCCCACGATGGGGCCGGAGCTCTCCATACCGCGTTTGCGGTTGACAGCAGTGAATTGCCCGTGTGGGAATCGCATCTGAGCACACATGGAATCGAAATCGTGAGCCGAGTGTCCTGGCCGAGAGGCGGCAAGAGCGTGTACTTCTGCGATCCCGATGGCCATCTTCTGGAACTTTTGACGCCGGGTGTCTGGCGCACATACTGAACGCCAAACGAAACCTGGCAGTGGTGGTCAGGGCTGCCGTCCTTGGGACGGTGGAAAGGGCGCGACGCGCAGAGGTGGATCCTATGCCTCTGCGCCGTGGCACTTCTTGTATTTTTTGCCTGATCCGCAGGGGCAGGGATCGTTGCGGCCTACTTTGTCGCCGGTGCGGCGCTGGGTGGGCTGGGTGCCGTTGCCGCTGCCTCCGGCGCGTTGAGCGGCATCAAGTTCGCGCTGCTTTTTGCGGTGAAATTCCTTTTCGAGCGCGTCGATGGTGGTTTGCGGCGCGCGCGTGGGAATCGCAATCTCACGCTGCGGAGCCTCGCGCAGGCCGGGTTGGCCATCGCCCAAAAATATGGGTTGTTCGGCGCTGGCGACGGGCGGCGCTGCGGGAATTTCGCGGCGCGGTTGAGGCGGCGGTACGTTGATGGGTTGGCCATCGGGGCCGATGATCTGCATGCGGAAGAGGAACCGAACCGTGTCTTCCTGGAACTTCGCCATCATGGCTTCGAACATGTCGAAGGATTCTTTCTTGTAGGCGACGAGAGGATCCTGCTGGGCATAACCGCGCAGGCCGATGCCTTCCTTCAGGTGATCCATGGCGAGCAAGTGATCTTTCCAAAGGCCGTCGATAACGCTGAGCATGACCATGCGCTCGTGATAGCGCATCTGGGGGGCGCTGAGGATATTTTCCTTCTGCTCGTAAGTGCGCTTGAGGTGGTCGAAGATTTCGTCGCCAAGTTCGTGGCGCGCGAGCTCGCTCGGCTTGAGGGCGGCTGCGGACAGGGTGAAGCCGAACTGGCCCACCAGCTTCTCGTCCATGCCCTTGATGTTCCACTGGTCGGGGTGCTTGTCTTCGGGCGCGAATTCGTCGAGGATGCCGCTGAGAATGCCGCCGACGTAGTCTTCGAGGATGAGTTCGCGCTGATCAACGCCTTCGAGCAGCTGGTGGCGAAGTCCATAGACCGCTTCACGCTGCTTGTTCATCACGTCGTCGTACTCGAGGAGGTGTTTGCGGGATTCGAAGTTCTGGGCTTCGACGGCCTTCTGGGCGGCCTCGATGCGGTTGGAGATCATCTTCGACTCGATGGGCACGCCTTCTTCCATGCCCAGCTTTTCGAGCAGAGTGCTGACCCACTGCTTGGCGAAGATGCGCATCAGGTCGTCTTCGAGCGAGAGATAGAAACGCGAAGCGCCGGGATCTCCCTGGCGGCCGGCGCGGCCACGGAGTTGGTTGTCGATGCGGCGTGACTCGTGGCGTTCAGTGCCGAGGATGAAGAGACCGCCCCTGGCGATGACCTCCTCGTGCTCCTTCAGAGCGGCCTCGTTGTGGACGGCGAAGGTGGCGGCCCAGTCGCTCTCGGAGATCTCAAATTCCTGGCCTGAGTAGTAGAAGCGCAGGAAGCCTGCAGGCGGCAAGGGATTGATGGTGCCCTCGGCGACGCTGAGCGCGCGGGCGCGGCCCTGCCGTACCAATTCCTGGCGAGCGAGGAATTCGGCGTTGCCGCCGAGCAGAATGTCGGTACCGCGGCCGGCCATGTTGGTGGCGATGGTGACCATGGAGGAGCGGCCCGCCTGCGCGACGTACTCGGCTTCGCGTTCGTGCTGCTTGGCGTTGAGCACCACGTGCTGAATGCCCTTACGCTGCAGGATGGCGGAAAGACGTTCGGATTTTTCGATCGAGACGGTACCAACGAGGACGGGCTGGCCGGTTTCGTAGAGCTGCGCGATGTCGTCAGCGGCGGCTTTGAATTTTTCCTTCTCGGTGCGGAAGACAACATCGGGATTTTCGACGCGAAGGAGCGGCTTGTTCGTGGGGATTACGACGATTTCGAGCTTATAGATTTTCTCGAATTCGGCGGCTTCGGTTTCGGCCGTGCCGGTCATGCCACTCAGCTTCTTGTAAAGGCGGAAGTAGTTCTGGAAGGTGATGGTGGCAAGGGTCTGGTCTTCCTTGCGAATCTTGACGCCTTCCTTGGCTTCGATGGACTGATGCAAGCCATCGCTCCAGCGGCGGCCGGGCATGAGTCGGCCGGTAAACGTATCGACGATGATTACCTCACCGTCTTTTACGACGTAATCCACGTCGCGCTTGTAGAGGGAATGGGCCTTGATGCCGGTTTCGACGTAGTGCTTGAGTTCCCAGTTTTCGGCGCTGGCGATATTGTCGATGCCGAGCTTTTCCTCGATCGTGACCCAGCCTTCGTCGGTGACGCCGATGGTCTTGTGCTTCTCGTCCACGACGTAATCGCCGGAGAAGCTCTTGCCTTCGAGGCTGTCGACTTCTTCGCCCAGTTCGAGTGCGGGGATGATCCTGCGAACGCGCTCGTACTTGTCGGTGGTCTGGTCGGTGGGACCGGAGATGATGAGCGGGGTACGGGCTTCGTCGATGAGGATGGAGTCGACCTCGTCGACGATGCCGAAGTAGTGTCCGCGCTGCACGCAATCCTTGATATCGAACTTCATGTTGTCGCGCAGGTAGTCGAAGCCGAACTCGTTGTTGGTGCCGTAGGTGATGTCGGCGCCATAGGCGGCGCGGCGTTCGTCGTCGGAGAGGTCGTGGACGATGA
This sequence comes from Occallatibacter sp., assembly GCA_036495975.1. GTDB lineage: Bacteria > Acidobacteriota > Terriglobia > Terriglobales > Acidobacteriaceae > Telmatobacter. Next base: position 23,294 of record DASXLY010000091.1, read on the forward strand.
CACCGACGGTGAGCCCGAGGAACTCGTAGATTTTGCCCATCCACTCAGCGTCGCGCTTGGCCAGGTAGTCGTTGACGGTGACCACGTGGACGCCGTGCCCGGCGAGCGCGTTGAGGTAGCAGGCCAGGGTGGCGACGAGGGTCTTGCCTTCGCCGGTCTTCATTTCGCTGATCTTGCCCTGATGCAGAACCATGCCGCCAATGAGCTGGACATCGAAGTGGCGCATTTTGACGGCGCGCCATCCGGCTTCGCGGACGACAGCGAATGCCTCGGGCAGGATCTCGTCGAGGGCCTCGCGTTCGGCCTTCTGTTTTTCTTCAGGATCGGTAATTCCTTCAAGGCGTGCAGCGATGCGGCCGCGAAATTCGGTTGTCTTGGCGCGGAGCTGTTCATCCGAGAGCTTCTCCGTCTCGGGCTCGAGCGCGCTGATCTTCTCCACGACAGGGAAGAGCTTTTTCAGGGTCCGATCATTGGCGGTCCCAAATACTTTTGTGAGGACTTTATCGAAAACCACAGGACTTTCTCCATTTACCAGTGTAGGTGCCATGGATTTGCAGCGAAGGCGGGTTGCGATGATGTGATGGGGTTCGCCGATCATCGCTGCGCAGGCGCACAGGATCAGATGAAGAGGGGCGGCGGGCGCTGGAATAAAGCGGGAAGCAGCGGCGCAGCGGGGACTTGGTAAAGGCCTCGGACGGATGCGGCAGAAAGCAGGTTCAGCGGCGAAACAAGGCCGATGAAGAACACCGGAAGAATCGCCACGCACATGCCAATGCCGGCATCGCGCGACATTGCCTTGAGCGGATGCCTGGACCCCAGCTGCGCGAAGCGTGAAACGCCGGGCTTTGCCGCGGGGTTCTGAATCTGACTCTTGGCGAGAAACTCGAGCACCGGGTGCGCGTAGGCTTTGGCACTGTGCAAGCCGGCCTCTGCGCGGGCAGAGGACGCGAATGCGATGGCGGCGATTGCCACCCATACCCACGCGTTCTTATTGCGAGATCCGGACATGCTGAGCTTCCTCTTCTATTGTGTCATAGATGCGATGCGGGAGCTCATTTCAGCGGCACGGAAAGGGTTTCGACCGGTTCGCCCCGACGGATTCGTCGGAATTGACGCCGGAGGTTCCGGGCGGGGGTATCCGGATCGCCGTTGTCGTCCTCGTCGACGTCATCAACCTGGCGCTGCTGTGCTTCGACGGCGAATTGAAGGCGCGGCCGATAAATGAGTGTCAGGCCGAGAAGAGCGGTTCCAACTCCCGCCGTGGACCAGAAAAATCTCGACCTGCTTCTTCCCGTCTTTCGCTTGCGCCACCATGGCACGCGGAAGATGTAATAGTAGGCCAAGATCACGAAAATCACGAGAAACGGCGAGCCCATCGCAAGGGCCGCAAATGCACTGTAGACAACATCCATAAAAGTGCCTTCCCGAAATCGGGCAGAACTTCACCATCGATGAATCGAGGGATAGCGCGGTATGGACCCCGTCGTCCCAAGACCAATTTGGAGGAATTAAGCGGATCGGGGAGGCGGGGGGCGTTGGAAGGAGGGAGCCAGGGACGGAGCTTCGGCAGCGTGCCCGAGCGAGAGAACCGGCAGCAGGGGCAACATGCTGAAGGGCACCAGCAGGCCAACGAAGAACGCAGGCAGCAGCGCAATCCAAGCGGGAGAGTCCGTCACGTGGCCGTGGGGTACGATCAGCGCAACGAGGGTGATCACGATGGCTGCGATCGCAATCCAGTACCAGGACCGTTGCTGACGGAAAGAGCTCATAGCCGTTGGCCGAGTATAGCAATACTTAGGTTCCCGGTTTTGTATTGGCGAGTTTCCAGAGGTCTGTGGAGTTTGCAGTTTGCAACAAACAGAGTGCATTCATGGACCGGAACACGGATTTGGAATCTTTCGTTGTTGCGCCGAATCCGTTGATGCGGAGGAATTTGATGGCGGATAAGAACGATGCGGTATTACGCGACCAGGTGGTGAAGTTGTTGACACTGGGACAGGCGCACGCGACGTTTGACCAGGCAGTGAAGGGATTGGCGGAGGAGTTGCGAGGCAAGGTGCCGAAGGGGGCGACCTATTCGGCCTGGCAGCTGTTGGAACATCTGCGGATCGCGCAGTTGGACATCCTGGAGTTTTCGCGGGATGCGAAGCATGAATCGCTGAAGTGGCCGGATGAGTACTGGCCGAAGGAGAAGGCTCCGGCGGATGAGAAGGCGTGGGACAAGAGCGTGCGGGCGTTCAAGCGGGATCTGAAGGCGATGGTGGAACTGGTGCACGACGAGAAGACGGATTTGTTTGCGAAGATTCCGCATGGGGATGGGCAGACAATTCTGCGTGAGGCTCTGCTGCTGGCGGATCACAATGCGTATCACGTGGGACAGCTGGTGCTGGTGCGGAGGCTGCTGGGGGCGTGGGGGTGAGGGAGTAGCTGTCAGCTCTCAGCTTTCAGCGGTCAGGCGCGAGGGGATCATTGCTATCCCAGGTCCGAGAATCCGGACCTGGGGCACCCACAATCATGGGGGAAGCTAGTTCCCTGAACGGGGCCACCCGCCTGTCTCTTAGCTGCTAGCCACTAGCTTCTAGCTACTCGCTCTTCCACCCTTGCCGCGCAACGATGGGGCACCTGGCAGTTTGTCGCGATCCGGTTCACGGAATTCTGACGATTGTGTAGAACTGATTTAACGTATTCGGGTCGTTGGCGAAGAATGGGGAACCTTGTGCAGGCGTCAATGCACCGGTCGAGTCGTCAACAAGATAACTCCAAAAAGTCTGGTAATTGCTTCCGCCCGGCCCGATGAGGAGGACCTTTCCCGAGGGATCGGGGTAGAAGGTGGAATAGGCTGTGGAGACAGAGGATACTGCAATCATCGAAATCGTGCCGTCCGTCTGATTGACCTTGAAGACACCGATGTCGAAGCTGGGGTTACCGCTCTTGTCGACAAATCTCTCCGGCATGTAGAGCAGATTGCCAGTCGGGGAGAACTTCGGAATCCCGTTCGCGTTACGCAGCATGATCGGCGAAGCCGCTGCCGGTGTCGGTTTGCCGGTTGCTGAATCCACCGAGTAGATGTAAAGAGCGGGCCAGACAAGATTCGACTGATCCGTTGCCGTCCCGTAGAAATACAGGAATTTGCCGGATGGGCTGACGAATAGATTGATATTGTCGCCCTGTGTACTGACAGGGAATGGGGAGCCTTGAACTTCGGTCACCATTCCTGTGCTTGCGTTGATCGCATAGACCAGGATCTCAGGACCGCCCGGGGTTAATGCAAAAGCATAGAGATATTTGCCCGCCGGGTCTGCAGCCTGCAAAACCAGCGTTCCGGTGAAGTTGGGTTCGACGTAATTGGTTCCTCTAATGATTGCGCCGGTATTCTGGTTGATCGGGAAGGCTTGGATCGCGTATTGATCCATGCCCTGATAGAAGTTCGCATATATATATCGTCCCAGACCATCGATGAGGAAATCCTGTACATGTGCGGATTCGCCGAAGTCGACTGGGTAGTTGCTCTGTGCGGTCAGCTGTCCCTGAGTTCCTGTAATTGAAAACGGAAAGACGGTGTCTGTGTAATAGAGCTGGTCATAGCCGGGAGCGTAGAGATACTTTCCGAATGCAATCGGAGGAAGCTGTTCGAACATGGCAATGGGAGCGGGCAGGCTTGAAGGAGTAGCATCGACGGGCTCCGTGAGTTGACCGGTGTTGGGGTTGAGCGCTGAGGCATACACCTCGCCGATACCGCCGCTAACTGGGCCGCTGCCACCAAGTGCATAGAGGAATTCCGAGCCAGAAGCTGGGCCAGTCTGGGCTGGTGGCGTTGGCGTGGGTGTTGCTGTAGTGGTCGATCCTTGTCCACCACCGCATCCAACGGCGACTCCAAGGCAAAAAGCGCTTGCGAGCAATGCAAAGCCGCTTCGCGTCCACCAGCCCATAACAGAAAACTCCCACCTAAAGCAGGCAATCTTTTTAGCTCAACTGATTAGGAGCAGGAGTTTAGCACAGTACGTGCATATCAAGCCGTGAACTATGACTTAACGGCAGCGCGAAGACAGCTCACTTGTCGAATGCAAAAGAGCTAGTTCATCTTCATGCCGGGCATGGGGTCGTGGGTCATGTTGTCGTGGCCGTCGTGGTCGTCCGTGGACCAGATTCTGCCGGGGTCGGATTCGTAGGGATAGACGTGGACCATCCAGCCGAAGATGTGGGGCAGGAAGACGCCGCCGGCGGCTTCGCAGTCCTCGCGCGTGTGGATGGAACCGAGCAGGCCGAACTTTGCGTCAGGGCCGAAGTAGGCGGCTTTCTGTCCTTCGGGGGCTTTGCAGAAGTTGATGTGCTGATGCCAGCGCGCGATGCTGAGGGGGATGCGGTCGTTTAGTTCGTCCTCATTGGCGTCGACGCGGTCGGTGTACATCGCACCGATGAGCTTGTAGCCGCCATCGGCGGTTTTGCGGTAGAGCAGCGAGGTAGGTTTGAGCGGATCGAAGTGGTTGCGCGCGGCCAGTCCATAGGCAGCCTTGGTGAAGTGGTACAGGGGCTGCGGAATGTTGGGCAGGAAGATGCGATAACCGTCGTTGAGCGCATTGTGGTAGTCCTGATAAGGCTCCATGGCCTGCTTCGCAGCGGTGACAATGGCATCGGCCCGGGCTTTGTCGCCGGGTTTCACCGGGCGCAGCGAAGTCATATACATGTGGCCCGACATGCGGGCCATGCCCTTCATGTCGTGATCGGATCCGGAAGATTGAGCAGGCATGGGGCCGGCGACGAGCGCGATTGCGATGACAAGGAATGCGGGATAGCGAAAACGCGAGGACATGGTTGACCTCCGGGCACGAGCTTTGGGGAAGCTCGATTGTCTGTACGTTCTGACGAGGAATCTGGTTCCAGGGGTTACCACCCGTCCAGATATAGAGCCAGGGCCGCTTTGTTTGCAGCGGTTTTCGCTCCATCCTGGGCTATTTTCCGACGTTCCGTACGGGAACTTTGCGGTCTGAATGCGACGTCCATCGCCACAATATTCAATGCAGGTGTTTCGACTGCGATCGTTCGCTGCGGCGGACGGCCATTGCTCAACATGACAGATTATTGGGTAGCAACGAGAAACGGCGCCGAGCGGATTGGCTCAGCGCCGTTTTTCTGGAAGAAGCTTTCCAGTTCAAGAATGGATGGGGTTACGGACGCGATGGGATGACGCCGGGGGCGAAGAGATCGGAGAGGTCGTTCCCGTTGGCGGCATCGCCGAGGTAGGGCGAGGTTTTCGAATTGCCCTTCACGTGGAAGATTTCCTGCAGGGTGCGAAGGTCGGAGGAGTGGGTGAGATCGACCTGGCTGGCATACGGCAGTCCGCCTTCATTGGGATGGGCGAGGTTGGAGATGATGATCTCGGGAATGGTGTGGTTGAAGTCATCGGCATTGTCGTTGGCTTCGCCATCATTTTCCGATTCATCCCACCAGAGGATGATGACGCCGCCGTCCTGATAGGCCTTGGAAGCCATGATGGTCGGGACCAGGCGAGCGAGAGCGTTGTCGCCGGCCATGATCTGCGAGGAGTCACCTGTAAGACCTGCGAAGCCGGCGCTGAGGGCGCTGTGCTGATCGTTGTACTGGTCAGGGGTGATCCAGACGTAGTCCGCGACTTGATTGTTGTCGAGATCGAAACTCAACTGTTGGAGAGGCGCGTAGTTGAGCCGAAGCGGGTTGGACGTGGTGGTGTTATTGCCGCCGTTGGTATCGGCGAAGAAGGCCATCGGATTGTGCTTGACGGCATAGTTGTATTGGACCGAGTCGTTGTACTGGTTGAGCAGGCTGCCGGTGCCGAAAGTGCCGCTCAGGCTGACCAGGGGTACGGTCCATTCGCTTTTCTGCAGGGGAAGGTTGATGAGCTTTCCGTTGACAGAGGCGAGGTCAGTGTCTTCCTGGTAGGACTTCCAGGTGTGTCCGGCGCGCTGCAGCAGGCCGCTGAGGTGTTGCGTGGTTGTCTGCGCATTGGGCGGCGTGTCTTTGTAAGGGTCGTCATCATTGGCGATGCCGAAGTTGGTTCCGGCTTCAGCCCAGAGATAGTTGGGCTCAGAGGGATGGATGTGGGGATTGTTGCCGCTCTGGGTGGCGAGGACGTTGTGGTAGTTCGCCGCATAGGCGACGTGATCGCTGATGTCCACCTGGCGTCCGTTGATCCAGGCCGTAGCAGTTCCGCTGACCAGGCTGTTGATGAATGGCGCGTTGGGATTCTGAAAGATGGGCTGGATCTGGCCAGCAACCGTGGCTGGCTGGGTCCAGTTGTGGTTCTCCATGGCGATGACAAAGACGTGCTTGATTTCCCGGTTATCCGAGCTGTTGCGATCATCCTGATCATTCTGGGCAAGTGCGCTGGTGCAGCCCAGAGCGGCTAGAACGGCCAGCCCTGCGAGAGGGCGGAGTCGTGCGTTGTTCAACATGAGGTCCTCGAGGTGGGGAAAATTGCGGCCGGTGGCGAATACCGTGCCGGCGTGCGCGCATGGCCGCTTCGAGATTGGTACCAGCCGATTGTTGCGATGAGATGACCGCTGCGTTAAAGAACGTTGCGGTGTGCCCTGAGAGAGATGAGAGACGGGGGAAGCGGGTTCCCAGAATCTGGATGCAATGCAAGTACCGCGTTTTGTTGATTGAAGTGCGAGCGAAGAATGAGTTCTTGACAGCCTTGAAAAAGGGTGGCTATACTCCCGGCGTGTTTTGAGTAAATCGAATTACCTGTCAGAGTAATTCGACACAATTCTTCCCCGGTACGATCCCCGCGTGGCAAGAGCACGGGGTTCAGGTTCGAGCACGTTGAAAACCCAGGAGTGACCGCCATGCTTCGCTTCCCCGAAGGCATCAGGAAATTCATGCGCCAAAATCATGCGGCGTTTCTTCTCTGCGGCGTGTTTGCAGTTGTGCTGCTGAGCGCGTTGCACGCGGAGGCGCAGGTTGTCGCCACCTACAGCTTTGAAGATGGAACCACGCAGGGATGGACGTCGTTCAATGGCGCGACGAACCTGTCCGCGGTTAATGGTCAGGCCTTCGCGGGTTCGTACAGTTTAGAGACAACGACCAACTCCAGCGGGCAGGGTGGTCCTTCGATCAACGCCGGTGCGCTGTTGCAGGCGGGTGCGAAGTACACCATCACCGGATATGTTCGGCTGGCCAACGGCGAGAGCGCGACAAACGCGAATCTCACCATCAAGCGAAGCGATCCGAGCTGCACGGGCGGGACATGTTTCGACACGATCGGGACGTTCCAGGTGCCGGTGAATGATTCAGGATGGGTGGCGATCGGAGGCGCGTACACCGTGAGCACCACGGAGACGGCGCTGACTTTGTATGCCCAGCTGGTGGGCCCGACAACGGCGCAGACATTTTATCTGGATGATGTGGTGATTACGCAGACCGCACCGCCACCAACGGGGAACACGATTGCGCAGTACACGTGGTCGGACGGCGGGTTGGACGGCTGGACGCCGTTTGGATCGCCGGCACTGCAAAATGCAACTCCGACGTTGCAGGATCCAGCCGGAGATACCAGCGCATTGCTCACCACGAACAGAACGGCAACCTTTATGGGCCCGAGTCTTAATTTACTGAGCTTGAATGTGGCGGCGGGCGCCACGTACCAGGTGACCGCGTACGTGCTGCTGGCGCAAGGAACCGCGGATTCGCCAACGGTGACGCTCTCGACCAAGACGGCGGACTGTGCGACGAGTGGTTCGTTCGCCAACATTGCAACTTCAGGAGCGCTGTCGACGACGGCATGGACCAAGGTGCAGGGGACATTCAGCTTCAGCGATCTGCCCGGGCCTCCAACGTCATTGGTGTTGTATGCGCAGTCGAGCAGTGCAACGGATTCGTTCTACATCAGCGACGTGACGATCAGCGAGGTCGCCTTGCCCCCGCCGAATCCGAGCCAGCAGGACAACAGCGGCATTAGCAGCACCTTTGAGGACGGCGGGCCGGATGGATGGAGTTCGCGGTCGGGCAGCTCGAGCGTGACGAATGCGAGCGGGGTGGCGCATTCGGGATCGCACAGTCTGCTGACAACGGGTCGCATTGCGAATTGGGACGGGCCGCAGATCGGCGTAAGCGACAAGATGTATCCGGGGTCGGTGTACAACGTAAGCGGATGGGTGATGTTGACGCCAGCGGATGGATCAAGTCACGTGATCAACGTGAGCCTGCAGACGACGCTGGATGGAACCACGAGTTTTCCGGGAGTGACGTCCTATCCGGGAGTGCCGGTGGCGGCTGACGGCGCGTGGCACCAGATCAGCGTTACAGGCTACAACATGTCGAGTGCGTACGATCCGGGCCAGGCGTCCCTTTACTTCCAGACGATGCCGCAGTCGGGCAATGATCTGGTTTCTTTCTACCTTGATGACTTCCAGTTGACGTATGTGAATCCGCCGCAGATCCAGACGGATATTCCATCGATTGACAAGACGCTGTCGCAGTATTTTCCAATTGGAGCGGCGGTGGACACGGCGGATCTTTCGGGGCCGCATGCGCAACTGCTAACCATGCACTTCAACAGCATCACTTCGGGCAACGATATGAAGTGGGGCTCAGTTGAAACTGCGAAGGGCAGTTACAACTACACCAACGCGGATGCCGAGGCAGGAGAAGCGGTTTGCGCGGGCATGCGAATTCGCGGACACAACCTGGTGTGGGCTACGGGAGCGCAGACACCTGCGTACGCGGCCGGAGACGGTACGAATTCTGCGGCGAACCAGGCGCTGGTGACGGCGAATATCCAGGAACACATTCAAAGCGAGGTACAGCACTTCGGGAACAAGGTGTATGCGTGGGACGTGGTGAATGAGCCACTGGATCCGAGCCAGCCTGACTGCCTGCAGCATGGGCCGTTTTACCAGGTGCTGGGCAAGAGCTATATCGACGTTGCGTTGCAGGCGGCGAGGCAGTATGCGCCTGCGGGGACCAAGCTCTTCATCAACGACTACAGCACCACGGATGCGAATCGGCTGGCTTGCCTGGTGAAGGTGATTGGGGACCTCAGGTCGCGGGGGATTCCGATTGATGGCGTGGGCCACGAGATGCATAACGCGATCAACTATCCTTCGGTTCCGGCCATGGTGAACGCGATCGACACGGTTGCGACGGCGTTTCCCGATATTGAGCAGCAGGTGACCGAGCTGGATATGAGCGTGTACAACGCGGGCGATACGAAGTCGAACTACGGCAACAATGTTCCACCGGCAATCCTTGCGGAACAGGGCTGGTTGTACAAGGCATATTTCGACGCGTTCCGCGAGTTGGCGGGGAAGGTGAGCGCGGTGACGATATGGGGCATGGCAGACGACGATACATGGCTGGACGGCTTCCCGGTTGCGAGGACGGATTATCCGCTGCCATTCGATCACGGCCTGCAATCCAAGCCAGCGTATTGGGGAATTGTCGATCCCACGAAGCTGCCGGGATACGGAATGACGTTTGCGCTAACCGAGAAGGCGGGGACCGGAGACACGCGCATCCTCACGGTGACAGCGACGAACGGAAACGCGGGCACGGCGTATGCGACGATGTTCAATGGATTCATGCTGACACAGACGTCTGGTCCGAAGTGCACACCAAGGGTGACGGTGGGAAGCACGCCGGCGGTGCTGGGCGATATTGCGGTGGGAGCTTCGGCGAGCGCGTCGTTCACGGTGAGTATTGTGGGCTGCAATCCGCTGGCAAAGTTCACGCTGAGCGTGCCGTGGAGTTCAGCGGTATACGACACGGGCACATTCACGACGAACCTGAATTTCAACCGCGTGCAATGAGGGGTGGTGCGATGCTGATGGCGGGCGATGCTTCGCGATCGCACGCCGTCAGGATGAACTCTGCACGGTGATCAGGCGCTCGGATACGGCTTCGATGATCTGCTGGTGAACATCGTCGATTTGGAGATCGCCTTCGATGAGGATGACGCGTTGCGGTTCGCGGCGGGCGATCTCGTGGTATTTTTCCCACACACGGCGGAAGAACTCGCCTTGCTCTTGCTCAAAGCGGTTTTCATCCTGGCCGGTATCAGCGGCATGGCGCTCGTTGCGGCGACGGGCGCGGGCAAGGCTGGCCTGAAGCGAGGGCAGGAGCAGCAGGGTCAGGTCGGGCTGAAGGTTGCCGCAGATGATGCGGTGGAGCGAGAGCACGCGTTCTGAGCCGAGCTGGCGGCCGCCGCCCTGATAGGCCTCAGTGGAATCAGTGAAGCGATCGCAGAGCACGACGCGTCCAGCGGCGAGGGCGGGCTCGATGACCTCGGCGATGGCCTGGGCACGGTCGGCAAACATGAGAGCCATCTCGGTCATGGGCGCGAGGGGGGTTGAGCCGGAGTCGAGCAGAAGGGGACGGATGCGATCGCCGGTCGCGGTGCCGCCGGGCTGGCGGGTGACGACCGGCGAAAGACCGCGCTTCTCGAGCCATGCAGCCAGGCGCTTGATTTGCGTAGTTTTGCCGGAGCCGTCAAGGCCCTCCATGGTAATAAACAGTCCGCGCGGCATGGGGTGAGTCTACCACCGGGAGAACAGGGACTGAGGGACTGAGGGACTGAGGGACGAGGGGACATAGGACGACGTGTGAGCAGTAACCATGACGATGGTGTCGCAACTGTGTTACAAGAACTCAATTCATAAGTCGGCACGGGCTTTTCCGGGTTGGCCGTGTGGTCGGTGCGAAGAGTTGATCGATCTCCGGCACAACTCGGCAGGGCCAGTTTCAGCCGTGTTCGATTGGAGCGTCTGATGTTGAATTTCTCTGCTATGCAAAAGCTCGCCGCCGGTGGAGCTCTTGCGGTTGCTCTGCTCGCAACCGCGCGAACGAACGCGCAAAATCTCACACTGGAAGGACAGACCGGCGGGTTCATCACGCCAACCGCATATGTTGTCCGCGCGCAAGAGGGTCATTTCTGGTCGCACCCCGCGGTGGGGTATCACTTTGTGAACGCGTCCGGCGTGATTGGATATGTGCACACGTTTTCGATTGAAGAAGGGATTGCGAACCGGATGGAGTTCGGTTACACGCGCAGCGTGCACACCAAGGGGAACAGTCCCGTCTTCAGCGGCCTATGGGACTACTCGGGAATGAACGTGTTCAACGCGAAGGCGGTGGTTTTCAAGGACGGGCAATTCGGGGCGTGGATGCCAGGAATCGGGGCAGGTTTTGTGGCCAGGACGGGCGACAAGTTTGTGAGCGGTGCATTGAACCAGGAGTTGGGAGGCCCGTTGAAGTCCTATACCAATGGCGACATTTATGTGGCGGCGACAAAAACGTGGCTGCATCCTCCGGTGCCGTTTCTGTTGAATTTCGGTTGGAAGGCGACGAATGCGTCGATCTATGGACTGGGCGGACAGTCGACTCGCTTCATGGGGCGGTTGTTCGGCGGCCTGGGGATTCCGTTGCCGCTGGGACACAACCTTGCAGCGGTGCCGGCGGTGGGATTCACGCAGGAGCCTCCGCAGGTAGTGAACCTGAAGCCGATCCTGTTTCCGCCGGGAAGCGGAGCGCATATTCCCACCACGATGGACTATGCGGTGCGCGTAACGCAGAAAGAGAATCCCCATTTTGCGTTTGATATTGGAGTGGGACACGTGGCGGGGGTGATCGGTGATACGGCGGTTCCAACGGGCGTGCCGAATCCTCCATTTGTGCTGGTGCCCATCGATCTGAAAGCCAATACGATTGTGGGAACGGGATTGAGTATTCGCTACTGAGGCCTGATTGAGGTTTGGCGAGCTTGAGGTGGTGAGGCAATCCTCAGGGGCTAAAGCGCACGTTGATTTGGCATGGTTTTGTGGCACCCGACCCACAAGGTGGATTCCCCGAGTCGTGCGCTGGTTACAGAACGATCTACAAACACGAGTTTTCCGCAACCCTCTTCAAGTCGTGGCTGTTACAAAGCCTCTACTAACTAAGTGGATTCAGGCATAATTTCCGAGGGTAGGCGCTAAGTTGCCTACCCTCAGTAATCTGGTGAAGACCCCTATCACTAAAGTGATCAAACAGGGAACAACTTTCCGTGGCGCCCTGGGTTTACCCATGCGTAGTCTGAATATGTGGTAACTGCATCCACGATGATTCCGGCTCCGGAGCGAGCCGGGCGAGTTAATCTGTTGTGCGTTCGGCTTGGCGCATTCAGAGGATTCTAAACATCGGATGGGTCCGCAGAGAACGTAAATAGAGAACGCGCCTGATCGAGGTGGTTGAATCCGCCAGTCGGGCTGAAGGAATGAATAAGGAGGTTTCCATGGGTTTACTTCGCAAATCGCGCTGGATGCTTTTCGCTTTTCTGTTTTCTCTGATTCCCGCATCTTCTTACGCGGGTGTTTTGATCAGCGTCGGCTTCGCGCCGCCGGTGATGCCTGTATATGAACAGCCGCCCTGCCCGCAGCCGGGCTGGATGTGGACGCCAGGTTACTGGGCGTATGGCGATGACGGCTATTATTGGGTTCCCGGTGCGTGGGTGCCGGCTCCCTCGGTTGGTGTTCTGTGGACGCCGCCTTACTGGGGCTGGTCGAGTGGCCTTTACATCTTCCATCCCGGCTACTGGGGACCGCACGTTGGCTACTACGGTGGCGTGAATTATGGGTTCGGCTACATGGGTGTCGGATTTGTGGGCGGTAGATGGCATGGACGCGACTTCGAGTACAACACTGCCGTGGTGCGTGTCGACAACGTACATATCCGGAACGTGTACGTGGATAGGACCGTGGTGGAGCGCAACACCATCGTGAACGATCGCCACGTGGCCTACAGCGGCGGGCCGGGCGGCATTCGCCACGACGCCAACCCGGAGGAACGGACGGCCATGCACGAGCAGCACATTGGAGCGACCTCCGTTCAGCAGCAACACTTCCAGGCGGCGCGGGCTGATCGCAGCTTCTATGCAAAGAACAACGGCGGGCATCCGCAGACTGCAGCAGCGGCGCGGCCGATGACATTCCATGGAAACCAGGGTGGAGCGCGTCCGCAGAACAGCTTCAACAATAACCGCGGCGCGACTAACAACAACCAGGGCCACCCGCAGTTCCAGCAACAGCACCAGCAACCGCAGTACCAGCACCAGCAACCGCAGTACCAGCATCAGCAACCGCAGGTGCAGCAACACCAGCAACAGCCGCGCGGCAACTATCAGCAGCCACGTGGAAATGCGCAGCCTTCGCGCAATGAGCAGCGGCCACAGGCTCAGCCTCGTGATCAGTCGCGGCCACAGCACGAGGATAAACCGCACAAGTAAGACAGCGTGATCATGGAGGCCCACGGTTCGCCGTGGGCTTTCGTGTGTCTGGAGCCAATTGACCGGTGAGGGTGAGTTAGATTTCCGCGGGGCGAAGACCTACGATTTCCACTTCGAGGCCGCCGAAATCGGGATGGAGGTTTTCGCGGATGCGAAAGGCGACGTCGACCCGCGAGCCCTGAGCGAGGTTGAGTTCGGCCGCGCGGGCGGCCATATCCCAGCCTACCGCGCGGGTAGCCGCGGCGCGATGGTCCTGAGCCAATTCGAGCCGTAGATGGCGGTCTTTCATGATGCGCGGGGGCGACAGAAGAGCGACCTTGCGGGCAACGAAGATGGGCTCAGGATTGCCGTGGCCCAGCGGTTCGAGTTTCTGCAACCAGCCGGCGAGGACGGAAGTGATCTGCTGCAGGGGCAGCTCGGCGTGAATGTTGAGGACACGCTCCGGTTCGCGGGCGGCGAGACGTTCGGCTGCGCATTCGGCGAGGCGGCGCTTGAGTTCGGGAAGGGATGATGCGGGCAGCGCGAAGCCGACGGCGAAGGCATGTCCGCCGAAGCGTGTGAACAAGTCAGCACAGGTTTCGATCGCGGAGAGCAGCGGGAATCCATCGACGGAACGGCCTGATCCGTGCGCGATGCCGTCTTCAACGCTGATGACCAAGGCGGGCTTGGCGGTGCGTTCGACAACGCGCGAGGCGAGGATGCCGATCACTCCGCGATGCCAGCCGTCGCCATCGACAATGACCAGACGCGCGCTGGCGAGTTCAGGATCGGTGGCAAGACGCGTTTCGATGGCGGCGAGCGCGTTGGCCTCGGTGTCGCGCCGTTCGCGATTGAGGCGCTCGAGTTTGCCGGCGAGCTGGTTGGCGCGGGCGGCATCGCGAGTACAGAACAGCTCGATGATTTCGGATGCGATGTCCATGCGGCCGGCGGCGTTGATGCGCGGAGCCAGCCGGAAGGCCACGTCGAAGCCGGTGAGCGGCCGGGTTGCGGGATCAAGTTGCGCGGCAGCGAAGAGCGCGCGCAGCCCGGCACCGACGGGGCGGCGGAGTTCGCGCAACCCGAGTGCGGCGATGACGCGATTTTCGCCTTTCAATGGGACCGCGTCGGCGATTGTGGCGATGGCGGCCATCTTGAGGAAACTAGGGAGTAGCCGGTTGCGGGTGCGATCGGCATCGTGGCGTTCAAGCAGTGCCTGCGCAAGTTTGAGCGCGATGGCCGCGCCGCAGAGGAACTTCTCAGGATAGCCGCAGTTGTGCTGGTTGGGATTGAGGATGGCGAGCGCGTCGGGAAGGGCCTCGTCGGCAGGCGAGAGATGATGGTCGGTGATGATGAGGTCGAGGCCGATGCGGCGTGCGGTCTCGGCCTCGGCGAAGGCCCGCATTCCGGTGTCGACGGTGATGACGAGGCGGACACCATCGGCGTATGCCGCTTCAAGCACGGCAGACTGCAGGCCGTAGCCTTCGCGGAGACGATGGGGAACGTGGAAGCGAACGACTCCGCCGAGCATCTCGATTGCTGTCTTGAGCAGGACCACAGCGGTGGTGCCATCGACGTCGTAGTCGCCGTAGAGCAGGATCGGCTCATGACGGGCAATCGCGGCTTCGACGCGTTCGACGGCAGTCTTCATGCCGAGCATGAGCAGCGGATCGTGCAGGTCAGTGACTTCAGGGTTGAGGAAGCGGTAGGCATCGCCGGAAGTGGTAATGCCACGAGCCAGGAGCAGCTCAGCGAGAACCAGGGGGATGTGCGCCGCGGTGGCAAGGGTTTCAGCTTCGAGTGGGTGGGGATCAGCAAAGACCCAGCGCTGGCGGGGTGCACTGCGTGGGATTGCGCCGTTCTCGACTGCGCCCGCGGCGCTCACCTTGCTTACTCGTCCTCTTCGTCGTGTTCGTGATCGTGGTCGTCGATGATGATGTCGTTGAAGCTCTCGATATCTTCAAGAAGCGACTGGAAGCGCTCGTACCACTCGGTGGTGGTTTCGTGCAGGAAGACGATGCCCTGGTAGACGAAACCGAGCTGGATGTAGCCCACCATTCCGGAATACTTGCGCAGCCATTGCGCCTCGACAAGTTCGGTGGCTTCCTCATCGGGAAAATTCATTTCGCCGGCCTCTTCGACGAGGCGGTCGAGTTCTTCGCGCTCCAGGAGCATTTCGCTGAACGTGACGAAGGGTGCGCCGACGCGTTTCGCCATCTCGACGAAGTCTTTCCACGCATCAGGATTGGCTTCGCTTTCCCACACAATGGAGGGAATGTCTTCAGTGACGTAGCCCGGAAGACGAACGAGACCGTGGCCTTCAATAAAGGCCACCATATCGTCTTTCAGCGACAGAAGATTGTCCGTGCTCATAGTCAAGGAATCATTTTCGCAGATGCAGGCGGGTTACGCGGGTCAATTGTGGGAAAGTTTCACCGCAACGCCGGACCTGTAAGCTGGAAACAGGAGAAATGATTTGCCGGTTTTCGAGCACCACGTTTTTGTCTGCCACAATGTTCGCCCCGAGGGAGCGCCGCGGCCTTCGTGCACGAGCGATGGAAAGAGCGAATTGCATACGCAGTTGCAACAGCTTGCCAAGGCTGCAGGATTGGGCAGCGCAGTGCGCATCAACAAATCAGGATGCCTGGACCAATGCGAGCACGGGCCGACGGTAGTGGTGTATCCCGAGGCGATTTGGTACGGCCATGTGAAGCCGGAGGATGCCGCGGAGATTGTGCAGGAGCACCTGATCAACGGTCGTCCCGTAGAGCGGTTGCGGCTCGCGGACGAGTGCATCAATACGAAAACCTGCCCGCACCGGCTTCCGGTGGTTAGTGGTCAGTGATCGGTGGTCAGGGATCAGTGGACTGGGATCAGTCGCCAGGGATAAGGACAAAGGGGCCAGGGGTCACGCCGGACACATCAGTGAGGATTGCGGCGACGGTTGTTCCTGATCACTGACCACTGAGAACTGATCACTGGCCGGGTACCGGCCCGATGCGTTATTCTCATTACTTAGCCCATGATCTTTTCTCGTGAATACATTGGGTATCTCTCCCGCCGTACGGTTAAGCACCTCATTGACGCCAAAATGATCACGACCAGTGATTTGAAGGGCACGGAGGCGCGTGTGACCGAGGGGCTTATCGAAGAGCTGGCCCTTGAGGACCGCATTAACGAGGAGGTGCGCGTTATTTTGGACGCCTACTCCGAGGAGATGCGGAAGTCGGGTGCGCAATACGCGGAGATGTTCAAGAAGGTGAAAACCGAGCTGACGAAGAAGTACAAGGCGGTGCTATGAGGATCAGCCGCGACAAGCTCAACAAGCTGGCCCACACCGTGGCCGACACGCTGGCAGAAATTGACGCGGTGGGATTCATGGAGGATCGCAATACCATTCGCCAGGAGGCCCGCAAAGCTCTGGAGAACCTGCTGACCGAAGAAGCCCGAATTGACGCGGCGGCGCGGCAGAAGATTGCATCGCAGCGGAAGATTATCCTGGAAGGTTCGCAGGAGTGGGAGATTCTCTACCGCAAGTACTACAACGAGGAAGTGCGGAAGCTGGGAATCTAGCCTGCCTTCGAAGTCCGTTTCAAAATCCCATTTGACTCAGAACGAATTGGACGCGTGCTTCGACGGGCGCCAGGGGCAGTGTGACCAGTTCGTAGTCCAGCTCCAGGTAGGTTTGTCGCATCACCTCGCAGGTAGCTTCCGCCTCCGCAAAGGACTGCTTACGTTCGGCGTCCTGGGTAAAGATTTCGTGCCAGGGCGGAGCGATAAAGACGCTGCGATTGTAGCGGCGGAAGTGAATCTGGCGAAGCATGGGCTCGGGGACAGGCAGCTCGCAGAGGCGAAGATAGCCGGCAACGTCGGGCAGTCCGCGATCGAAAAGGACGGGTGCGCCGAGTGCGAGGGCCTGGTCGTACGATCTGAGGTCGTGGGCGAACATCAGGTCAGCAAAAGCACTGCGGTCGGCCCAGGGCAGGGCGTTGCCACCGGTGGCGACCTGGTCGCGAATGACTGCGCGTCCGGCTTCGGGCATCGAGGCCACGCCGTGCGCGGAGAGTGCTTCGATGAGCGTGCTTTTGCCGGAGCCAGGTCCGCCGGAGAGGATGTAGAGGAGATCGCTGGATGGAGCGGATTGTGCGGATTGGGTCAAGATGCGGACGCTTTGGAGGTTAGCTGGTTCTTTGTTAAAGTAGAAAGGTGGCCGAAATGGCTGCCCCATTGAAGTGTGGCGCTATCGTCTAGGGGTTAGGACGTGAGATTCTCAATCTTAAAACCCGGGTTCGATTCCCGGTAGCGCTACCAGATATTTGACGCTAAAGCCCACTAATTCAGCGGGCTTTTCCTTTGTCCGGAAAACCTGCTGACGCGTGATGGTCACAGTTCGCGCAATTCGCGGTACACAATCTGGTACACAGTCCGATCCGGGGAGCGAGGCGAGTGTGACTTGGCTGTGTGCCAAAATGGATGCGTGCTAACACCGTTGAGAACAGCGGGGAAACAGCGAGGAAACAATGGCGGGACGGATCGAAAACCTGAAGCCCTGGAAACCCGGGCAGAGTGGCAACCCGGGGGGTCGCCCCAAGCGGGATCTGGCGGCCGAGATTGCCCGGGCAATATTCGAGCGTGACGCGGATGCCATCGAACGGGCGTTCGCAAAGGAGTTGCGAAAGGGCGATTCCAGAGTGTTCGCAGCACTTGCCGACAGAGCCTATGGCAAACCCCGTCAGAGTCTCGAGTTCTTACCTGGCGAAGGTGAGAATGGTCACGCGTGCATTCGCGTGGAGTTCGTGCGGACAAAAAACAGCGCCGGATGAGGTGTGAGCAATCATTAGCAGTCGATGTGAACGCGAATCTCGATCTTGCAGAGTGTATTGCGTCAGATCGGAAGCGCGTCAATAAGATTAGAGGCCGCGAACAAGATCAACGAGGACTGCATGAAATTTCGCTCATCACGATAGATATCGAATTTCAACTGCGATGTTCGCCGATTTCAATTTCCTCAGGAAGCGACGAAACTGGGCTGTAATCTCAAATCGGGTGTCAACTAGTAGCACTGCGGCTTTGGTCGGGGTAACCAACAGGCGAGCCGATAACCTAAAACTCAGCCAGCCTAAATACCATGCAGCTGCCGTCGCCTGTTGGTCAGCGAACGGGCGCAGATCGTAGGTGACACTCGTCTGGTCTTCTGTTCGCAGCGCTTTCGATTTGAAATCATTTTCCGTCATCGTCTCTTCGTTGCCGGTTAGAGGTGGACGGCGCCGCGGCATTTCTCCGAACCTAGGATCAGGCATCCACTTGTTCTCATATCGGCGGACGGGCTCACAATTGCCCCTTTCCTTATTGAAGAGCAAGGCTCCATTTCTGCGGTATTGTGCGATCAGTTCACATTCAAATTGGAACGCCTGATCCGAAGTAAGTCGCCTTCTCTCGATTCTCACGAATTCGTCGGGGGAGAAACCATCATTTTGCAAATCTCGCATCCAGCGTCGATGATCCGGCGAGCTGGGCCTCAGATCCACCCAAGCTCTTGCTCTCGTTCCTTTGCCGACGTACACCACGCAATCGATCCCCGATGCTCCGTTTCGGACCAATCGCGGATCAAAGTGAATGTAGACGTACCATCGGGGATACGGACTGAGAATGACTTGAATGACCCTTTCCGCCATCGCACCACCTTTGACTTTGCCCGGTCGTAAGCCGATCAAGCCTGTCTAGATTATCCGTTTTTTTTGGCAGAACCGGCGCTTAGTGCCGCAGCAGGTGAAAAACGATCAAAACTTGGAGTGCGATGAGGATCCAGAGCAGGAATGGGATGTTGCGCAAGAATCCCAATTGAGACGCTGAGTTCGTCAGGCCGAGCCAAGGACGTCCTTCAGGATAGAAATAGAGAACTGGATTATCGGGGCGCAGCACCATGAGTTGTCCAGGTCGAGTTTCCTTGTAAAACTTCCGATACCAGAATGCTGCCCATGCAGCATCCCATTGAGAATGCTTGAACCAAATCGGGGGGATCCCCTCCCCAGAATCGAACACGCTCGGATCGAAATCGCTCTCAGGGGAATCAAATAACCGCGCTTCTTCCCGAACAATTCTTTCGTTGGCGACAATGAAACACTGATAGCTGTTCATTACGTCTTGGGCACAAGAATCCCTATCGTAGAAAAACCATCTTGTCTCGAATTCTCGAATTCCCTCTTTCATGAATTCCAGAAGCAGCTTTGCCATGCTTAGGTTGAAAGATGGACCTTCAACGCCGATTGAAGCCATCTCTGTCGAAATTGTGATTGCGGTGATATCGTCTTCGATCTCGAACTTCTGATTGTGGTGTTGCTTGAGCAGATCGCCTAACGTTATCTCCACTTCGACCCTTTGGCTTCCCTCTCGCCGCACTCTCCGCAGCGGCAGTTCCAGCACCTTCGGGTTTAGCGAGTAGGCGACTGGATCGAAACCATCCCAATTTTCGAGCTTCTTGGAGTAGGTTGAGGCCATTGGCCGGATTATATCTCTGAAATACGAGGGGAAATCCGCACGACTGTTAGTCTCACAATGCCGCCTAGCCTTGGCCGGGCGAATGCCGGAACCCTGTCCGGTTGGCGGTCACATCCTTCAAGGGATTCGCTGAGGGAGCGATGGCAGACGATAAGGACCGCATTCCCTGGAGGCTTGAGTATCTCCTCCACCCAGGTGATCCCACCTACAAATCGAATAGACCGGACGTGCGTGATCTCGAAGAGGATGAGCAGGTGGAGAGATTCAAAATCCTGCTCAAAATCAGAGACGGCTACAAATGGGAGTGGAATGCTGGTGCAAAATACCTTTTTGCCGAGTTGATTCGAGCCTATGGCCTAAACAGTCAGTGGCGCGAGATCCTACTCGAAATGGCGAAGCCAAAGCCGGGACGAAAACCGGAAGTAGACACGGCTTTGAACATAGCCAAGTTGAGACAGGAAGGAATGACAGCAAAGCAAATCTCGGCTCAACTGAAAATCGAAATAGCGGCTGTCGAATCCTACTTCAAGCGTCGAAGGAAACCCTCTATTGAGGAGCGAGCGCGCGCCGCGGTGGACCGGGCCTTTGGCAAGTCGAAGAGGCCCCGCTGAGGTGTGTAAAATCGCCCGGCGATTGTTCACGTTGAAGTACCTGTCAAAGCAAGCCATCATGCGTTCTGGAGGGATGAAACGCGTGATTGAAATGCAAAACACACTTAATGAGCGAGAAGCAGGAAAGTATCTTGGCGTGAGCGCGGCGGTTCTCAGGTTGTGGCGCGCTGACGGAAAAGGGCCGCGTCATTTCAAAGCCGGCGAGAAGCTGGTGCGCTATCGTCGAGTCGATTTGGATTCGTGGATTGAAGCTCGTCTCAGCGAACCATCGGTGACGCGGTGAACGAGAAGCCGAAGGTGGACATTGGGCCGTTCACCATGATCCCGAATAGGTTTTTTGGAAGCGGAATGGCCCAGCGGCTTGGGCCGTCCGCGAGTCTCCTGTACCTAGCCCTGTGCGAACACGCGAACCGCGGGAGCGGCAACACTTTCAAAAGGGGTAGCTCCGACAACGCACTGGCGTCGGAGACTGGTTTATCACCGCGAACACTCTGCGATGCCCGGAAAAAGCTCATCGAACATGATCTGATCGCTTGCTCGCGGGAAAAGGGGCAAAGCTTTACTTACACGCTTTTCCCACCCCCGCTCAAGTGGCTTCCCCTTGATGAAAGACCACGCCAGAAACAGAAGCCACGGGCGCTACATGCTGTCTCATAGGTCTACCGCAAACGAATCGGACTCAGGCAAATCTTGCCGGACGGTGAGCAGCAAAATCTGCTGGCCCTGTCGCAAACGTTGCTGATCCCTCTAGTAAGCTTTGCTGAACCCTCACGCAAACTTTGCTAACCCGTCAGAGTTCTTCTAAGAGGGCGATTCCCGAAGGGTGATAAGACAGAAAGTTCCTGGGAACCGAAGTTCACAACCAAAGCGCTTCCGATCATCGAATTCGATTGCCGAAAAGAAGAAGAAGATCCCTCTGGAGCGCAGCGAATCGAGAAAAGCAGGGTTCGGGATGCAGCGCCCGATTTGCTGGATGCCGATTGGATTAAGAACATCTTGAACAAACCTATAGTGTTAGGTATTATTTGATATATGAAGTGTCCAATTCACAAAGTTGATCTGGTTTGCTATTGTCCGGTTTGCCGGGGTTCGGTGACGAGTAAACGCAAAGCAAGTTCTTCCCGCGAAAACGGCAAACTTGGCGGACGGCCAAAGGGCAGCAAGAACAAACCCAAATCAGGAAAGGGGCGGCCATGATCTACAAGAGGGGCAAAGTCTACTGGTACAACTTCCGCTGGTCCCTGAAACACGAGGATGGGGTGGTAGAGAGCTTCCGCATTCGTCAGTCCGCCCGCACGCACAAGCGGAAAGATGCAGACGATGCGGAGAACGAGCACAAGCGGGCGCTGAGGCTTGGCGAGATTCACCCTAACGATCCTTGGCCGAAACCTGCCGCGAGTGCTCCACCAGTGTTCCGCGCCTTCGCAAAAGAATTTCTGCAATACGCCAAGACGCACACGAAGCCCGGTACGCACACGTTCTACGATGTGTGCCTTGATCGGTTGCTGACGTTCGCTGTCATCGCTGATGCCCCTCTAAACGCGATTACAGGCGATCTGGTGAGCCGCTATGCTCGCCATAGGCAGGAAGTACCCAAGAACTCCGTAATCACCGTCAACGGGGATCTGCGCACATTGCGGCGGGTTCTACACGTCGCGGTAGAGTGGGGCAGGTTGGACCGTGTACCTCCCATCCACGAATTGCCGCAATCAAAGGGCCGTGATCGGGTTGTGAGCTTCGAGGAAGAAGCGCTATATCTGGCGAAGACCTCCGATAATCTCCGCGATGCCGCTATTCTGGCGGTCGATACCGGGATGCGCCCGAATAGCGAACTCTTCCCGCTTCGATGGGCCGATGTGGACCTATCAGCGCGCCCAGAATGCCCTCACGGCGTCATTCACGTTCGCCAGGGCAAGACAGAGAACGCACAGCGAAGCCTTCCCCTCACTCCGCGCGGTGCGGAGGTTCTACAGCGCCGCAAGAGGGCAGGAGAGGCAAAGGTCAAGCCATCCCCATTCGTATTCCCGGGTGACGGCATATCGGGTCATATCGTTTCCATGCAGCATCCGCACGAAAAGGCAATCGAGGATGCGAACTTGGCGAGCTTTGAGTTCTACTGCTGGCGTCACACATTCGGAACCCGCGCTGCACAGTCCGGCATGGATCGCTTTACGCTGGCCCGTCTGATGGGGCATAGTTCACCATCAGTAGCGGCCCGGTACTACATCCACGTGACAGAGACGCACGTAGCCGCGGGGTTCGGAAAGTTTGTGGAGTACCAGATGCGCAATGTGGCGGACGCGATTGTCTCTACTTTCCCAATTGCGAGTGGAGTTGTCCAATAGGTGTGGTGGATTGGATAGCCGAGTAAACTGGATGTGGTATTATCCCGCCAATCCAGGGAATCGAGCGAGTTCATGCATTTCGAAGTTTGTCAAAATGATTAAATCCATTCAAATCAATGGCTACAGAGGATTCTCCGAGTTCGAGATGAAGAATCTCGGCCGCGTGAATTTGCTGGTTGGAACAAATAACTCTGGAAAAACGTCGGCTCTGGAGGCTCTCTACCTCTTGGTTTCGCAGGGTGACCCCAGTTCCTTGTGGCGGGTCTTATGGAGAAGAAGCGAAAGACTTCCAGATCGGCCGTCGCGGCCATCGCCAGAATTAGACATGTGCCACTTGTTTACAGGACACGAAATTCGCATGGGTTCTAAGTTCACTTTTAGCGCTGAAAACCAGACTCCGGGGCGCCATCTAAGCTTTTCCATAGGGGAAATCAGCGATGAGACTAGGGTTAAGAATACGACTCGTGAAGTTGTAGCTCTTCCCTCTCGATTTGGACTTCACATTAAGGGGAATCCATCGCCCCCCGCTGCTGTTATCCCGTTAACTCGATCTGGTGGTTTACCGCCTGAGGCTCTTGAAATACCCAGAAGAATGCAGCGCAGGAACTCGGGCGATGACGAGGTGCATACTCAGTTCATTACTGCCGAGTCTTACGGCGGAAGTGAACTCGTGTCGCTTTGGGAAAGTGTTGCTTTAACTTCGAACGAAGAGCGCGTGTTGAACGCGTTACGATTGCTGGAGCCTGAAATTGAAAGAATAGCTTCCATATCGCTCACGCCTGATTACTACGGGGGCGGGAATCAACGTGGTGGATTTCGAGTCAAATTCAAAGATCAAGAGCGCCCGATTCCCATTGGGAGCCTGGGGGACGGGATATGGCGTTTACTTGTAATGGCAATCGCGATTGCCCAGTGCAAAGACGGTCTCTTGCTAATCGATGAGATTGACACAGGTCTTCATTACAGTGTCATGACGGCTATGTGGAGATTGATCTATGGCGCCGCCAAGGAGCTGAATGTTCAGGTCTTTGCTACGACTCACAGCAATGACTGCATTCGTAGCCTAGCCGAGGTATGCTGCGCCGAGGACGAGGCAGGAAGCAATGTGACACTGCAGCGAATTGAAAGAGGCAGGAAGAAATCAGTTCCCTATACCTCCAAAGAGATCGAAGTCGCTGCCGATCGCGGGATTGAGGTTCGATAACCCTTGCGCCCCACGCGTAATCCCAACCAGATGATTGTCGAGGGATGGGACGACGTGCATTCGGTCGTCAGCATAATGCGGGTCTTTGTTGAATGGCCGAAAGACGAGGCATCTTGGCCAGTTCATGTCCACATGGGCAATGGCGCCGAGGATATTCTCAGCGAAGGCGTTCTCGTGACTTACCTGAAGGGTAGCGTGGTCGAAGCCTTCGGGGTGATACTCGATGCCGATGAAGACGCAAACCGACGCTATGGAAGTGTCCGAACTATCTGCGAACCAATGTTTCCGACTCTTCCGAAAGAACTTCCTTTAGACGGTGTTGTCGTCGAAAACGATCATGGAAAAAGATTAGGCGTCTGGATTATGCCCGACAATTCGTCGAAAGGGAGCACCGAGACGTTTCTCCGTTGCTTAGTCCCACAAACCAGTGGCATATTGTGGGATCATGCCGAAAAATCAGTCAAGATTGCCGAAGAACTAGGCGCGGCCTTTTCCCAGAATAGTTGGGATAAAGCCTGTCTCCGTACCTGGCTCGCATGGCAGGACCCGCCTGACTTGACGCCCGGGATCGCTATACGAAAGAAACTCCTCGATCCTCAGTGTTCAGCTGCAACTTTGTTTGTTGAATGGTTTAGGAGACTGTACAGGCTTTTACCCAGAACTACTCTTCTCATGGATTAGAGAACCGGCGACACCTCGAGGTGGTCTCCTTGCATTTCTGAATTGTGGTACACATTCTGGTACACAGGGCGGCACCAATTGGCCGTAAACAACTGAAAAAGGTAGTTAGGCTTACAGATTCTCAATCTTAAAACCCGGGTTCGATTCCCGGTAGCGCTACCAAAAGATTTTCGCGAGGCCCGCCTGGTTGGCGGGCTTTTTGCTGGCTGATATTCAGATCACGATCGCGGTCGATTGGCCGGCGGTTTCGTGTTTGACGGCTCGTGGGCGGCGTTGGCATTGGCTAGAGGGAACTCGGATTGAGCCGGGGTGCCAGACGAATGGAAGACGTTGGCACGCATGGGGATGCTCACGAAAACAGATTACTCTGCTGTGGCTCTGCTCAGTGCTGATTGAATAGCGGGTGAACAATGGCAGGGGATGAACAGGCTGCGGAAAAACAGAGAACGACGGGCATCGCGAAGAGGAACATCCCTCAGGGGCTAAAGCCCTCGGTGATTCTGCCCGCCTTTGCGGCACGGCTGAAGGCGTGCCCTTTCAAAACAGCGATAGAACTGAGTTTTGGCAGCCTGTGAAGCCATCGCGCATGGGTGAAGATCCATACCTTGTCGGCACGAGCCGCACTTTGAGTTTTTCCGCAGATTGCGAAGTCGTGCCCTGAAGATTCGAAACGAGGTCGTTCAGTGAAACGGAAATGAGGCGGCACTCACGGTATATTTATTCGACATTTTGTTCGGGTCCTTATAGATTCGCATGGTTTGCACCGTACGATGAACGGGAGGAATTTCGATGGCAACTGCAAAGTCTTCAGTGCGCGCCAAAAAGCAGGGAAGCAAGCCGGCGGGATCGGCCGGATCCGAGCCGGTGTTTGGTAATTCCGCTGCTCCGAGGCTTGCCAGCAACCCGGTGTTTGCGGAGCCGCAGCCCATGCCCGACCCTACCGCGTATCGCGAGCCGCATGCATCGGACTCGGTTGCGTACAAGGAACTGGATCAGCTCAAGAAGCTGCATGAGTTCAATCCGCTGCCGTTTCGCGTGCCGGGAGCGGTTGAACCGGTGATGACGCTGGCTGATGCTTTAGGTTCGGCCGGGGTGAAGGCGGAGCAGGCGATCACGAAGGCGGGGCAAATTGTGTTCCACTCGGCCGGCGATACGGGCGCTACCACGGCTCGTCCGGGGTTCCAGGACGAATACAATGTGATGGACAAGATGGTTGCGGATTTCGATGAGAAGGATGCGGCGTCAGTGCCGCAGTTTTTCTACCACCTGGGCGACGTGGTCTACAGCTTCGGCGAGCACATCTATTATTACGACCAGTTCTATGACGCGTTCCGGAATTATCCGGCTCCGATTTTTGCGATTCCCGGGAACCACGATGGGCTGGTTGCGCCGGTGGCGCCCGCAGCGGGGCAGACGACGGCGACTCCGGGCGATCCGAGCATGACATTGTCGGGCTTCAATGCGAATTTCTGCACCGAGCAAATTGAACACAGCAACGATGCGGTGGGGATTTCGCGAACCACGATGACGCAGCCGGGGGTGTACTTCACGCTGGAGGCGCCGCTGGTACGCATTCTCGGGATCTACTCGAACATGCTGGAGAATCCGGGAGTGATCTCGTCGACCGTGAATCCGAAGACGGGGAAGGCGGCGTTTCCGAATCTTCCGGATGTGCAGCTTGCTTATCTGGAGGCGGCGCTGACGCGGGTGAAGAAGGAGAAGTTCAAAGGCGCGGTGATCCTGGCGGTGCATCATCCGCCGTATACCTTCGGGAAGCACGTTACGTCGCTGGTAATGCTGAAGGAGATCGACGCCATCTGCGACAAGGTCGGGGTATGGCCGCATGCGGTGTTTTCAGGGCACGCGCACAATTACCAGCGCTATACGCGGACGCTGGGGAAGCGGCAGATTCCCTACGTGGTGTGCGGCAATGGCGGGCATCCTCCGCTGCAGAAGATCTCGGTGGACACGACGCTGCGGACGCCGATCGCGATGCCGGGATTTGCGCAGCCGGAGCGCGGCGACATGGTGACGCTGGACAACTACGATTTCAAGTCGTTCGGATATCTGCGGGTGGTTGTGGATACCAAACAGTTGCGGATCGAGTTTCATCCGGAGGGTGACGGCATCATTGCCAAGACTCCGGATGATTTTGTCACGGTGCAGCTGGATAGCGGGACGCTGATCCACTACGTGCCGCCGTCGATGCCGGTGCAGAATCAGATTTGAAGGGATGGGAGCAGTTGTTTCAGGGAAGCGCGCCGGAGTAGGCTTGCTGGCATGAATTGGCGGCGGGGGCTGTTGCTGGCGGGGGTCAATCTGGCGATAGTGGTACCGGTCCTTGTGTGGAAGGAGGCGCGGTTCTGGCCAACCACCGGCACCGATACCTCAAGCCGGCTCGGCGCACACTTTGAGTCTGTGCTCTTTCAGGAAGAGATGGCTCTCGATCTTGATCCCTGCCACTGGTACGATATCGGCTCTCCTCGATTGGAAGAGGTAGGAGCACTCGCAAATCTGCCGATCGCTTTGGTGACGGGTTGGCACGAACCATGTCTGACTCGCACCCCATTGGGAAGACTTGTTCGGCGGGCCCTTGGCGCGAGAAACCACATAGCGGAAATCACGGACTGCGGCTGTCTTACATTGCTGGTCTCTATTCAATGGGCATTGGTTGGGGGCTTGCCCCTTGTGCACCCAAAACGGTGGTGGCTCGAGCCCGGCGCGTTCATCACCAGTGCTGCTGTGGTCGGAGCGGCTTTTGCCCTCATTCCGATGATGTACATGCTGGCTAGAATTGCATTGGTGCTTGTCGGCCTCGCCTGGTTCTGGTGGTGTGGGTTGTTGATTTGGAAGCCGGTTCACCTGGCGTGGCAGTCAACACTTGGCGGGTTGCGGCGTCTAAGTAACTGAAAGTGTGCTTTGAATCCCCCATGAAGCGAATCATGATGCGAACTGCAACATTCCCCGTAGTTTTCGTTTCCATGTTGTCGCTGGCGGCGACGGCGCAACAGGCCTCGAATGGCCAGCCTGCAAAACCGGCCTCTGACCAGCCCGTTTCGACGCTGAAGGTTCAGGCGCGCGAGGTGTTGGTGCCGGTGACGGTGCGGGACAAGAAGGGCGCGCTGGTGGCGAGCCTGGATAAAAACGACTTCTCGCTGACCGAGGACGGGCGGCCGCAGGTGATCAAAAGCCTGAGCCGCGAGACGAACCTTCCCTACAAGCTGGGACTGCTTGTGGACACCAGCAAGAGCGTTTCGAGTGCACTGGAACAGGAGCGCAAGGCGGGCGGAATGTTTGTGGACGCGATGTTGCCCGCCGAGCCGCGGGTGAAGGATCCAGACCAGGCGTTTCTCATCCACTTTGACCGCGAGGTGGAGTTGCTGGAGGACTTTACCCCGTCGCGAGACAAATTGCACCACGAGTTGGACGATATGAGCGCGAGCCGGGTGGCATCGCGCGACGACAGCGAGGGGCCGGAGACGACGGGGGATGACCGCGAGCGGCCTTCGCGCGCACGCGGCGGGACGCAGCTTTACGACGCGATTTTTCTGGCCGCGGATGAGCTAATGAAGCACCAGGACGGGCGCAAGGCGCTGGTGGTGTTCTCCGACGGTGTGGATCGAGGCAGCAAGGATACGATGAACGATGCGGTGGATGCGGCGGATCGCTCCAACGTTGCTATCTACACCATCTACTTCAAGGGGCAGGAAGAGCGCGACTCGAACTTCGGCTTCCCGGGTGGCAACCGGCGCGGCGGGGGAGGCTATCCCGGAGGGGGTGGTGGTTATCCGGGTGGAGGCGGCGGTTATCCCGGGGGCGGTGGCCAGCGGCGGCAGCCCAAGGCGGTTGTGGATGGAAAGAAGATTATGCAGGAGATCGCGACGCGTACCGGCGGCCATGCCTATGAGGCCAAGAAGCGCGAGGATCTGGATGCGATCTACAAGCTGATCGCCGAGGAACTGCGCGGCCAGTACCTGCTGACCTACACGCCCGACAAGGTGGACAACGAGGGTGGGTACCACAAGATCGCGCTGAAGGCGACGAAGGGCGATCTGCAGGTTTCTACGCGGGAAGGGTACTACGCGGGGGGCGGGGACGAGTCGAAGTAGCAACCCAGTGCTTTGTTTTCTCTGCGCGACCATATAGGCTTGCCGAAAAGCCATGGAGACACTGCATGGTCGAGAACAAGACCAAGCCTACTCAATCGAGCGTTTCAAAGACCGTGAACGCGGTGGCCGATGAATCAAGGCGTGCCGATGCGAAGAAACTTGTTCGCATCTTGCAGGAAGTCACGGGGGAAAAGCCGAAGATGTGGGGCCCTTCGATTGTCGGTTTTGGCACACATCACTATCGGTACAAGAGTGGGCGCGAAGGCGATACACCGCTGGCAGGGTTTTCTCCGCGCAAGAATGCGTGCGTGGTTTATGGGCTGCTCGGGGTTGACGGGTCTGACAAGCTACTGGCCAGGCTGGGCCGGTTTACCACCGGAAAAGGCTGCCTGTACATTAAAAAGCTTGCGGACGTCGACGAGCAGGTGCTGCGGGATTTGATTGCGAGGTCTGTTGCGGCGAAGCGAGTACGCTAAGGGATTCGAGCGAGTTCGGCGCTTCGAGAACGTGGTTTCGGAGTCACCTCACGCGTTCTGATCTGCGCTTCGGATTCCAAATGTGGTCGCAGAGGTTTTAAGAAATTGCGTCCCTCCGGGACTAAAGTCCAGGCATCTTTCTTGCGAAATTTCGGCACGGCTAAAGCCGTGCCCTTTCAAAACAGTGGGATGATTACAACCTGAGACCTGAGATTCCAAACACAACAGAGAAGGGCGTCCGCGATGCGGACGCCCTTTGTCACTGGCCTTGTTGCGATTACTTGTTGGTGTGAGTGGTTCCGGTCGCGTCTTCTACCGCGGCCTGGGCGGCGGCAAGGCGTGCGGTTAGCAGGCGGAATGGGCTGCAGGAGACGTAGTTCAGGCCGATTTTGTGGCAGAACTTGACGGACTCAGGATCGCCGCCGTGTTCGCCACAGATGCCGACCTTGAGGTTGTTCCGCGTATTGCGTCCCTTGGCTGTTGCCATCTTCACAAGCTGACCTACGCCGGCCTGGTCGAGCGTGGCAAACGGATCATGCTTGAAGATGCCGGCCTTGAGATACGCAGGCAGGAAGTTGTTGATGTCGTCGCGCGAGATGCCGAAGGTGGTCTGCGTGAGGTCGTTGGTGCCGAATGAGAAAAACTCAGCTTCCTCGGCGATCTGATCGGCAGTCAGCGCAGCGCGCGGCAGCTCGATCATGGTCCCGACCATGTAGTCCACCTTGGTCTTCTTTTCCGTGAAAACGTCTTCGGCAACGCGGCGCACGATGGTGGCCTGATGGCGCATCTCTTCGATGGAGCCAATGAGCGGAATCATGATCTCAACGTGCGGATCACCGCCCTTGGACTTGACCGCGACCGCAGCCTCGAGGATGGCGCGAGCCTGCATCTCGGTGATCTCAGGGAACGTGATGCCAAGGCGGCAGCCACGCAGTCCGAGCATCGGGTTCATCTCGTGCAACTCTTCCACGCGCGCCAGCAGCGGACGGAGTTCTTTCAGCTTGGGCGAGCGCGGTTTGGTGTCTTCGAGGTGCTGGATTTCGACGAGCAGGTCCTCGCGCTTGGGCAGGAACTCGTGCAGCGGCGGATCGAGCAGGCGGATGGTCACCGGCAGAGCTTCCATTGCCTTGAAGAGGCCAACGAAGTCGGCGCGCTGCATGGGCAGGAGCTTCTTCAATGCATCGCGGCGATCCTTCTCGTTGTTGGCGAGAATCATGGTGCGCATGTGGCCGATGCGGTCTTCTGCAAAGAACATGTGCTCAGTGCGGCAGAGGCCGATGCCCTCGGCGCCGAAGAGGCGTGCCTGCTTGGCGTCGCGGGGGATGTCGGCGTTGGCGCGGATCCTCAGCTTGCGGGCCGGGTCTACCCAGCTCATGAACTTGACCAGATCCGTATCGTCGGGCTGCGCGGGTAGCGTCTTCAACTGGCCGGCGATGACGCGGCCGGTAGTGCCATCGAGCGAGATCCAGTCGCCTGCCTTGTAGGTGTGTCCCTTCACGCGGAGTTCTTTTGCGTTCTCGTCAACGACGCAGTCCCCAGCGCCGGCTACGCAGCACTTGCCCATGCCGCGGGTAACGACGGCTGCGTGTGAGGTCATGCCGCCGCGCGAGGTGAGAATGCCAGATGCCACTTCCATGCCGGCGATGTCCTCGGGTGTAGTTTCGCCGCGGACCAGGATGATGGACTTGTAGTCGCCTTTCTGGTGGTGCTTCACGGCGTCTTCCGCAGTGAAGACGATCTGGCCTACCGCCGCGCCGGGCGATGCCGGCAGACCGGTGGCGAGCACCTCGATCTTCTCGCCCTTTTCGACGAGACGCGGAACCAGGAAGTCGTAAAGCTGGTTGGGCTCGACGCGGAAGATTGCCTCTTCCTGCGTGATCAGGCCTTCGCGAACCATGTCAATTGCCACGCGAACAGCGGCGAGGCCGGTGCGCTTGCCATTGCGCGTCTGCAGCATATAGAGCTTGCCATCCTGGATGGTGAACTCGAAATCCTGCATGTCGCGATAGTGCTTTTCCATTTTCCAGGTGATGGCCTTGAGGTGGTCATAGACCTTGGGCATCGCCTTTTCGAGCTCGCTGATCGGCATCGGAGTGCGAACACCCGAGA
This sequence comes from Occallatibacter sp., assembly GCA_036495975.1. Lineage (GTDB taxonomy): Bacteria > Acidobacteriota > Terriglobia > Terriglobales > Acidobacteriaceae > Telmatobacter. The sequence continues at coordinate 54,534 of DASXLY010000091.1, forward strand.
CGACGTCCTCGCCCTGCGCGTTCATCAGGTACTCGCCGAAGAAGACGTGCTCGCCGGTGGCAGGATTGCGGGTGAAGCCCACGCCGGTGCCGGAGTTTTCGCCCAGGTTGCCGAAGACCATGGCCTGCACGTTGACGGCGGTACCCAGCCAGTCATCGATGTGATTGATGCGGCGATAGGTCTTCGCACGTTCGTTCTGCCAGCTCCTGAATACGGCATCCCGCGCCGCGGAGAGCTGTTCGAGGGGCTTCTGCGGGAAGTCCTTGCCGGTTTCTTTCTTCACAAGCTTCTTGTACTCGGCGATGATCTCTTTCAGAGCGGCCGGCGTAAGTTCGTAGTCGAACTTAACCTTTTGCTTTGCCTTTACGCCGTCGAAGATGTGCTCGAACTTCTTCTTGGGAACGTCGAGAACGACGTCGCCGAACATCTGGATGAGGCGGCGATACGAGTCATACGCAAAACGCGGATTGCCGGTGCGCTTCGCCAGCGCTTCGACGGCCTTGTCATTCAGGCCGAGGTTCAAAATCGTGTCCATCATGCCGGGCATCGAGAACTTGGCGCCGGAGCGGACCGAAACCAGGAGCGGATTATCGCCCGTGCCTAGTTTCTGCCCCTGCAATTGTTCGAGCTTCTCGAGCGCGCTGTGCATCTCCACGTCGATCTGCGGATTGAGCTTTCCCCGCATGTACTCGCGGCACGCTTCAGTCTGAATGGTGAATCCGGGAGGAACAGGCAAGCTGGCGTTGGTCATCTCGGCGAGGCCTGCGCCTTTGCCGCCGAGAACATCCTTCATTTTGCCGTTGCCATCCGCTCTTCCGTCGCCGAAGAAGTACACATACTTGGTTGTGGTTGGGCTCGCCGTTCCGGCCAGCTGCTGATCCAGTACGCCCTGCGTCATGGAATAAAGCCTCCAATATGGATTTGCTCGTGAATATCCGCGGTGGCGACATCGATCCCCGGGGCTCCCGGCGACAGGTCTACGTCGCTGGGATGCGATGCTGGAGAGCAGAACGCGGGCTTGGCTGGCATGGGCCGGAGGGTATTTTCAAAACCAAGTGCGAGCTATCATCCAGGCACAGGACTGTGCCTTACGGCTATTCCTTATCGCAATAACAAATAGCGCCGCAAGTATACACTTGCCTGTGCCACTCATCACAGACCCCCATGATGCAGCGAGACTTAGGGGAATTTTCGGCGTGGACTCTCCCGTGGATGGGCGCAGATGCGTATGGGCAAAGGGGATGCGCGCTGGAGTGTAGAAGCGGATGCGGCGCGGGATCGGATTGCGGACCTGCAGCCGCATTGTGAAACGAGTGGCCGGGGCTTCGCAATCCGACGTGCCGCGGGCATGCGTGTTTGCACCCTGGAGTCCTGCAGCGAACCCGTGTATACTGAAAGAGATCGAAGAATTCGATTTGGTCTTTTTTGCTTGTTCCGCTTTACCGCCACACGCAACCAATTCCAACTTGCGTTCGGCGGTACATCAACCAACAAGGAACAAGTTCAAATGGAACAGGGTACAGTTAAGTGGTTTAATGACGCGAAGGGTTTCGGCTTTCTGAGCCGTGCCAACGGCGAGGATGTCTTCGTGCATTTCTCAGCCATTCAGAGCAACGGCTTCCGCAGCCTTCAGGAAGGCCAGCCAGTGACCTTCGACGTCGTAAAAGGCCCCAAGGGTTTTCAGGCTGAAAACGTCCGGATTGCCTAAGAGATCGACAATAGCTCATTGAGCGGGGCGGTCCTCGAGACCGCCTCTATTCTTTTGGCATGAAAGGAAGGTCTATGACCAAGGCTGCTCCCCCACGGGATAAATACTTCCTCAGATCGTTGCATCAGGAAATCGATTTCTACGATCGCAAGCTTGCGCACGTTAACACGTTGGCCGACTTCGCCACCCAGTCAGATCGAAAAGAGACAGAAGGCAAGCTGGTGACAAAGAGAGCGGCACTGGAAAAAATAGCCAGAGAATTGGCGGCCTCAGGCGTTGAGTTCAGCGAGGCAGATCTGCCCCGTTCGTTCCGCACAGAAGCCAGTTCGGCCGTCGACAGGAATTAGGGGGAAGTTCGTTTCCGCGTCAATGCGGAACCTTCCTCTGCTGCGGCGTTCCAGCATTGCTTCGCTTTCACAAGTTCGGTAAAAAACCTCGCCCATGATGTCTCGATTGCGGCGCAATCCTCTACCTGGCCGAAGTGGATCATTCCCGGAAGGTCGAGACATGGGAGTGCCCCAAAGCAGATTGCAATCACTCAGAAGAAGGTCCTTCCCCATCGGCGCGCTAGAGCCGGTTACATAAATCCCCAGAAGGTCGAAAAGAAACATCTCTCAGGGGCTAAAGCGGCACGACTGAAGTCGTACCCTTTCGCAAAACTATTGATGCAACCAGTTCTAGCAGAACCTGATGTGATGCAGCGTCTCGGTTTTGCGGGCGGTTGGCCACCCTTCTGGTAATTGGGAAGATTCGTGGGGAGCGTTTGCTCGCGCAGATTGTGGCGCGCAGCCTTGAGAATCTTCTTTGAGGAGAACCGTCTCAATTGGATGTGAAGACACTATTTGTTGCGCTGTGCATTGTCTGCGCCTGCGGCACCCTGAGTGCACAGAAGACAGTATGGGAGCCTTCGGCGGGACATACGCAGATTCCGATCTGGCCGGGAGCCGCGCCGGATCCGCAGCCCGTGAAGGGGCCTGAGAGGGCTGAGTCCTCAGGGCCGAAAGATCTGGTTGGCGGCAAGCCGATCGTCGGCATCAACGATGTGACCGTGCCCACGATGACGGTCTACTCGCCTGCGGGAAGGAATACGGGCGTTGCGGTGGTGGTGTTTCCGGGCGGCGGATACCAGATGCTGGCCATCGATCTCGAAGGCAGCGAGGTCTGCGACTGGCTGGTCACGAAAGGAATCACGTGCGTGCTGCTGAAGTATCGCGTCACGGATGTGGGTGACTATCCCAAGTCGGGACCGTATCCGGAATCTCCGATGGCGCTCGAGGATGCGCAGAGGACCATGGGGCTGGTGCGGTATCGCGCTGCGGAGTGGCACATCGACCCGCACAAGGTTGGGGTGCTCGGATTCTCGGCGGGCGGGCATTTGTCGGCGGCGATCAGCAACCATTTCGACAAGCGCTTGTATGCGCCAGTGGATGATGCGGACAAAGAGAGTTGCCGTCCAGATTTCGCGGTGCCGATTTATCCGGGGCACTTGTCGCTTTCGGCGTCGGAGTGGGACACCAAGCAGAGCAAGAAGAAGTTTGAGATGGGGAAGCCGGAGGATCCGGAAGTTGGACCACTCGCGCTGAATCCTGATCTGCATGTTACGAAGGAGACTCCTCCGACATTTCTATTGCAGGCGGAAGATGACAACGTCGATAACGTGGATGATGCGCTGTCGTATTACATTGCGCTGAAGAACGCGAAGGTTCCGACGGAGATTCACTTGTATGCGCATGGCGGGCATGCATTTGGATTGCGGCACACGCAGCAGCCCATCACCGACTGGCCAGAGCTTGTGGAAAGATGGCTGCGGACGATCGGAATGATCTCAGAATAGGTTTACTTGGTGAGCGAAACGAGAATTGAGCGGTTCGTACTACGAGATGGGCGGCGTCAGTTTTTACGCGGCCGGCATCTCGTAGCAGGGTACGCCCTGGGGGCAGGGAATCTCACGCGAGATCAGGATGCGGTCGAGCCCGACAATCTGCAGGATCTCGTCGACGCGATGCGATGCATTGACCACGGTGAACTGGTGACCAGTGGCGTGTGCAGCGCCATAGAGCGAGATCAACGCGGCGATTCCGGCGGCGTCGATGCGTTCAATTTGACGCATGTCTAGCGTCACGGATTGCTCCCGTACTACGGGCTCCAGCTCTTTGAGGAGGCGCTGTTCCTGTCCGCGAACCAGTTCATGCAGATTGCCCGGAATGGTTACTGGGGAGTCGATTACGGTTTGATGATTGCGTGTCATTGTGTACCTCCCTTGAAACGCCAATCTGCGGCGTTCGCAGGAAAAACCGGCGGAAACGGGGAGCCGGCTTCTCATCCTCTTACTTAGCACCTGAGCCGCCAAAGCGGCGTTCAAGCGAATCTACTGAAACCACAACGGATACGAATGACGTATGCAACTGGTCGTATGCGCCGGGGTGTTCGATTGCCCTGTTTCCCGTTCACATTCGAACACTTTCCGTTTAGGTCTCCAGCCCATTGCTTGCTGAATAACCCTGCGCATCATTACGCAGATGGCAGGTATGGAAGTTCCATATATTTGATGAAGCGGGTACAGGGGTGGATTCGAAACCTACATCTCTCGACAGGGAGGCGGTTTACGCTGCGGCGCAGGAGTGCGGATTTTCCAATGCCGGCGTGGTGGCGCTGCCCTATGCGGAGGAGTCTCGCGATGCGAACCGTTTCACAAAGTGGATCGACTCAGGACATGCCGGCACAATGCAGTACCTGCGTCGCGTGAACGATAACGGAGAACTGGTGCGGGCGCGAGCCGCCACGCCGTTTCCATGGGCACGATCGGCGATTGTGTGCTTTGCAAGTTACCAATGCGCGGTGCCACTCTCAACCGAGATACAAGACCCGCGGAGTGGATGGATTGCGCGCTACGCATGGTCCAGCCGCGTGGATGCGAATGGCGAGCGCAGGCCCAGTGACTATCACAAGGTGCTGCTGAAGCGGCTGAAGGCGCTCGATGCAAAATTGCGCGAGCAGTTCGGTGAATTCGAATCGCGTGCATATGTTGATACTGGTCCGGTGGTGGAGCGCTCGCTGGCGACGGCAGCGGGATTGGGATGGACGGGAAAAAATACATGCCTGATTCATCCCAAGCTGGGATCGTTTGCGTTTCTCGCAGTGCTCCTCACATCCCTGGACGTTCGCGTGGAAGAAACGGCAGCGAAGATTGTGACGGATCACTGCGGAACGTGTCGGAGATGTCTCGAGGCATGTCCGACGGGCGCTCTGATCGAGCCATATCGAATGGACGCAACGAAATGTATTGCGTACCTGACGATCGAACACAAGGGAGCGATTGCGCCGGAGTTGATGGAGGGAATGGGACGGCAAGTCTTTGGCTGCGATATCTGCCAGGACGTGTGCCCGTGGAATCGGAAGGCTCCGATTGCAGCGGATCCAGAGCTGGAACCGCGTGCGGAGTTGGTGAATCCTGCGCTAGAGTGGCTGGCTGCGATGGACGAGTCCGCGTGGGAACAGATGTTTAATGGCTCGCCGGTGCGGAGAGCAGGATTTTTGGGAATGCGGCGCAACATTGCTATTGCTATGGGAAATGCCGCTGAGGCGGGCAGTGACGAGCGCAGTTTTGTGCCGCGACTCAGAGAGTGGGCGGATGCGGCAGATGAGGGATTACGCGCGGCGGCGCGGTGGGCGTTGAGTAAGCTGGAAAAATGAGGCTGTCGATTTCGGGTCTGCAGACCCATTGCAACTGGCTATTCGTTCAGCGGGCGGCCGAAGCACAGGACGTAGCCGTTGTTGTCCTGGATTTCGAAGGCTCTTAGTCCATCCCTGGTGTTGGCGAGTTCGCTGTGCATGGGAACGCCTTTGGAGACGAACTCTGCATAGAGGCTGTCGGGATCATCGGTGTTGATGTAGGCATCCCAGCGGGCAAATTCGTGTCGCGAAGAATTGGGCTGGGGATGCACATCGCCGGTGATGGCCTTGAACATCAGCATGATCGTGTCGCGTCCGACGAAGGCCCAATAGTCCTCGACTTCTCCGTCGCCGCCGCCTTTGTACGGCACATGGAAACCGAGCTTCGACTGGTAAAAGGCGAGGGTGGCGTTCAAGTCGTCGACGATGAAAAACGGAGTGATGCCGGCCAGCATGCGTTCAAGCATAGCCGATGTCCGTGGAACTCAACCGCAAAGAAGATCGAAAATTCGTCACACTCTCGTTGACAGACCGCACGGGTGGCATAGATAAACTATGTCATGGCCCTGGAGGGCTGAATCGTGGCCGCCCTGATTCGTTCGAAACGGGAATCCGACGATGATCGTGACGAAATTCCGCCGGGAACGCTTTACGTGCTGATCCTCAAAACCCTTGCGGTTCGCGGGCGTTTGCACGGTTATGAAGTTGCCGAACACATCCAGAACTGCTCGGACGATGTGCTGCAGGTGGAAGAGGGTTCGCTGTATCCGGCATTGCAGCGGATGCTGATCAAGGGCTGGGTGACGGCGGAATGGGGAGTAACGGCCGGCAATCGTCGCGCGCGTTATTACACGTTGACGGCGGCAGGGAAGAAACAGCTCTCGCTGGAGATATCGGAGTTCGAGCGTGTGATGGGCGCGATCTCGCGGATCATTCAAACGGCTTGAGGGCCGATCGGCTGAGGAGGACTGCATGGGTTTCGGTGGAGAGTTGAAACGTCGCCTGAAGATGCTGCTGCATCGGAGCCAGTTTCAGCGCGATCTCGACGACGAACTTCGCCTCCACGTTGAATTGCGTCGCGAGCAGAAAATGGCATCCGGTCTTGACGCCGAGGAGGCACAACGGGGGGCGGCGCGCAGATTCGGCAACACCACGCGAATACGGGAGAGGAGCACCATGGAGTGGGGCTGGAACTGGCTCGAGACATTTCTGCAGGATGCGGTCTATGGCTTGCGGTCGATGATGCGAACCCCGGCGATCACCCTGGTTGCGCTGATGTCGCTTGCTTTGGGAATCGGGGCCAACACCGCGATCTTCAGTTTTCTCGATGCGGTGATGCTGCGTTCTCTTCCGGTGAAGGAGCCACAGCAGCTGGTGAAGCTTGGCAGCCGGGACCCTGAGGGCATCACCGACAACTTTGCATACATCTACCTTTACTCCTATCCGTTCTATCGCCAGTTCGAGAAGAAGAACGCAGTTTTTTCCGATACGGCGGCGATGTTCAGCATGACCGACCAGGTGCACGGATTCGTCGATGACCGGACGGATATGGAACAGATCGCTGTGCAGGCGGTTTCAGGGACGTATTTTCAGACGCTAGGGGTGCATCCGCAGCTTGGCCGCGCGATCGATGAGAACGACGATTCTACCGAGGGCGATCATCCGGTTGTCGTAATCAGCGACAGGTTCTGGAAACAAACTCTCGGCGGCGATCCCGCAGTTCTCAATCACAAGCTGAGGCTTGGCAAGGTGGTCTTCAACATCATTGGAGTTACACCGCCAGAGTTCTTCGGCACCAAAGTGGGAGAAGTACCGGACGCGTGGGCCCCTCTGTCGATGCTGGCGTCAATTCCGCCGAACTGGGGTGGGCGAACCGACAATTTTTCCGAGTCGCTTTACATTCTCGGCAGGCTCAAGCCGGGAGTCTCTGTCGAGCAGGCTACGGCCAATGTGAACGTGCTGTTCCCGCAGATACTGCGCAGCTTTCCCGATGCCAAGCTTAGCCAGGAGAACCTTGCGAAGCTGGCGCACGCGCATGTGCAACTGGAGTCGATGGCCCGAGGGCTCTCGAGCCTGCGTAAATCGTATTCGCAGCCCTTGAAGATTCTGATGGCGATCGTGGCGCTGGTCCTGTTGATTGCCTGTGCCAACATCGCCAACCTGTTGCTGGCGCGTTCCATTGCGCGAGTGCGCGAACTGGCAGTTCGGCAGGCACTAGGCGCGGGCCGGATGCGCATTATCCGCCAGCTTCTTACCGAGAGCCTTTTGCTGGCGATTGCCGGTGGCGCGCTCGGAATATTGTTTGCCGTGGCAGCGAATCGTCTGCTTTTGCGGATGATCACAGCGGGACAGGACACGGTCACGCTGGATGTTTCGCTGAATCTACGGCTGCTCGGTTTTACGCTGGTGGTGACCATCTTCACGTCGCTGCTGTTCGGAACTTTACCGGCGCTGCGTGCCACGCGGGTGCAGCTGACGCAAAGCCTGAAGGGTGGCCGGAGCAGCTGGGCAGTCGGCAGGCGCACAACGCTGGCAAAAGCACTCGTGATCGGCCAGGTCGCGTTGTCGCTGGTCCTGATGATGGCGGCGTGTCTCTTCCTGCGAACATTGGTAAATCTCAGTCGCGTCGATTTGGGATTCGACAAGGAGAATGTTCTTCGCCTCGACATTGACTACACTGCGACGGGATACAAAAACGACGATCCGCGCCTGAATGTGATGTATCGCGAGATCGAAGACCGCGTGAGTTCACTTCCCGGCGTGAAGGCTGCCAGCTTTTCCGCCTTTACGTTTCACGAAGGTGCCTGGAGCAGTATGGTCACGGTGCCGGGAATGCCTATCGACTCTCATTTGGATGTAAGGCACAACACGATTGGTGACGCCTATTTTCGGGCGATGCAGATTCCGCTTATTGCCGGTCGTGCCTTCAACCCGCAAGACACGCGGGGTTCGCAAAACGTGGCAATCATCGGCGAGAGCATGGCACGAAAGCTTTTCCCGGCGGGTTCGCCTGTAGGACGGACCTATAAGATCGGCTCGCCGGATGAGGCGGGGGGTGAGCAACTGGTGGTCGGTGTGGTCAAAGACGTCAAGCTGGGTAACGTGGATGAGCAGAATCAATACATCGACTACCTGCCTTACAGCCAGGGCCACATCGGTTACGGAGACTTCGAGGTCCGTTACACCGGCAGCTTTGGCGCTATCTCAAACGAGGTACAGCGGGCCATCCATGAAATCAACCGCACGCTGCCGATCACGAATGTGATGACGCTCGATGAGCAGGTGGCGCGTTCGTACAACAACCAGACCATCATCGCCCGGCTCTCCGCATTCTTCGGTCTGGTCGCGGTGTTTCTCTCCTGCATTGGGCTTTATGGGTTGATGTCGTACCTGGTGAGCCGACGGACCGGGGAGATCGGAATTCGCATCGCGCTCGGGGCTGGACGCGCCCAAGTGGGCTGGGCTGTGATGCGCGAGGTGGCCGTCTGGATTGTTGCGGGGATCGCCGTTGGCGTGCCTGTCACGCTCAATGGCGGGCGGCTGGTGGAGAAGATGTTGTTTGGACTGAAGGGGACCGATCCCTTGAGCCTGATGGCAGCCGTCGCCGTGTTGTTGCTGGCGGGACTGGCCGCAGGTTACCTGGCAGCACGAAAGGCATCGCATGTTGACCCGGTGGTTGCGCTGCGCTACGAGTAACCGCCCGCACGGAAATAGAACTCTTCCGTCGCATCCTGGTGGGGGATGTGCGTGAGCGGCCCATCGATGGCAGACAATCTTCCCGCGCGCTGCCGTTCGACGGGCGCTCTATCAAGTTAATTGTTTGAATTGACCCCCGGAGACCCTGACCACCAAAGGCAAATTAGCACAGCAAAGAAAGCAAGCTACCCCACAACCCGGCTGACGTTGGCTGCGCTTAGTCCCTTGGGCCCCTGCTGGCACTCAAATTCGACTGCTTCGCCTTCGTTCAGAGTCTTGTAGCCGTTTTCCTGGATGGCAGAGAAGTGAACAAAAACATCTTCTCCGCTGGAACGTTGAATGAAGCCGTACCCCTTGGCCCCATTGAACCACTTCACTACGCCCTGCTCCTTCATCTACCTTCTCCTTCTTTTTTTCGGTTAGCACATTGGGGAAGCCCGAGTTGATCGGTCCTGTCTGTTTCATCCGCAGGATCCGGTAACGACGGGCGAACCCACTCCAAACACGACGCGAGCCGCCGACGCGCCCGAATCCGTAGCGCTGTGGCAGCTCGTTTTCATCTTTGAATTGGGCTTGTGCTTCCCAGACACACCAAGACTTCCAATGCTATGGCCTTCCTGAACTTGCCGACGCCGTGCCTCCCGGCGCGCCGTGCTCCAGTTATGGCAGGTATGTACCCCAAAATGCAAGGAGAAAATCGTTTTTGGTTCCTAAGGTAACCGGCGCTTATCTAAACCTGTGAAAAAATGGAATCAGAACCCATTAAAGATCGTGCGGTAGCGCTCATCCGTCGGTGAGACGGCTCACATGCGGGGCTAGCGCCGATTGCGTAGGCTTATAGTCGGGAGACCCCAGTGGAGAACGTCTCAAGTTCGGAAACATGCGATGTTGTTTCGCCATTGCCGATGACCATCGCGGAAGACGCGAAGAGTGTTCCGGTACAGGCGACGAAGTGGTATCGCTTGAGGAAGCGCTGCGCTCCGATCATCGAGTATCTGCTCGATTCCGAGGTGCATACCTACGCTTTCAGTGTTGCCGCGAACGCCATTATCTCTTTCATTCCATTGATAATATTGCTCTATACCATCTCCCTTTCGGTGTTCCATTCGCAGGAGATGGCGAACGTGGTTACGAAGATCGTGGAACAACTTGTTCCCACCACAGCCACGCAGGGCTTTCTAACCTACAGGCTTGAGAGTGCGGCGGTGCTGGGTTCGCGGCACGGGGTGCAGGCGCTTTCGTTGCTGATGATCCTAGTTTCGTGCACCGGGATCTTTCTTCCGCTCGAAGTGGCGCTGAACCAAGCCTGGGGGGTAACCAAGAGCCGGAACTACGTTCTCAATCAGCTGGTCGCTTTTGGGCTAGCAATCTTGATGCTCTTCTTAGCCATGGCGAGCGTGTTTCTCAGCACCTGGCAGAGGCAGCTTTTGGGCTTCATCTTCTTCCACAACACCGACAATTTCGTCTTCGAGGGGATCAGCTATTTATGGCTGGCGGCGACAACTGGGGTCGCCTCGATTGTCTTCTTCTTCTCGATATACTGGCTGCTGCCCAACCGCAGGATTCCGGCGCGGCAGGTGATTCGCACATCCATCATCACCGGAATCGTCTGGCTGGGTGCGAAGGAAGCTTACGTCGCCATTCTTCCTCACATGGACTTGAAGGCGCTGTATGGGCCGTTCTTCATCTCGGTAGGTCTTTTATTCTGGGCCTACATTTCTGGGCTGATCCTGTTTGCCGGGGCGCAGTTCAGCGCGATTCCGAGAGCGGCAACGACCAACTCTTCCGCGGAAACCGGACACTGATTCTCTGAAGGGCGAAAGTCCGCCATATTTGGATCGCATATACGCATTTCCGCCGGCACCTTCGCTGTAATATCCTGAGACCCCAAATCTCCCTATCCGTGGAGGTCGCAATGAGAACGACCGCGATCGTAGCCGCATTTCTTTGTGTCTCTGCTCTCTGGGCCCAGAAAATGAGCACCCCCAAGCCGGCCTTCCTGATGGAGGGTCTCAGCAATCTGCATCATCCTGTATCGACGAAGAATGCCGAGGCGCAGCAATTCTTTGATCAGGGACTGCGGCTGGTGTATGCCTTCAACCACGACGAGGCGACACGGTCGTTTCGGCACGCGGCGGAGCTCGATCGGAAACTCGCGATGGCATGGTGGGGGGTGGCCCTGGCGGTCGGTCCCAACTACAATTTGCCGGTTGATCCGGATCACGAGAAAGTGGCGGTGGAAGCGGTAGAGAAGGCCCGCGCGCTCAGTGCCGGTGCAACGGCCATCGAGAGGGATTACATCGAGGCGATCGCGCAGCGGTTTTCCAGCGATGCGAAGCCGGATTATCACCAGTTGGATGTGAACTACTCGAAGGCTATGGGGGAGTTGACGCGGAAGTATCCTGACGACCTGGATGCCGCGACGCTTTACGCCGACAGCCTGATGAACCTGCGGCCATGGAAGCTGTGGAATGCGGATGGAACTCCGGCAGAGGGGACGCCGGAAATCGTTGCCACTCTTGAAGGCGTGCTGCGGCGCGACCCGAATCACATTGGGGCGATGCATCTCTATATTCATGCTGTTGAGGCTTCGCCGCATCCTGAGCGCGCATTGCCGTATGCGGATCGCATCGCGGCGCTTGCTCCGGCAGCGGGACACCTGGTGCACATGCCGGCGCACATTTATGAGCGCACGGGTAACTTCGATGGGGCGCGCGCGCAGAACGTAGCCGCGGCAAAGGCGGACGAAGCGTACGCGGCAGCATCTGGATCGCAGGGCATGTACATGGCGATGTACTACTCGCACAACCTGCATTTCGGTGCGGTTTCCGCGAGCATGCAGGGGCGCTGTGCGGAGGCGAAGTCGCAGGCTGATCGGCTGGCCGAGAATCTGCGGCCGATGGCGAAAGAGATGCCGATGGTCGAGCCATTTCTCGGGATCCAGTTTGCCATCGCCGTGCGGTGCCAAAGGTGGGATGACCTGCTGGGAATGAGTGAGCCGCAATCGCAGACCGCCGCTTTGAAGGCTGCGTGGCTCTACGGACACGGCATGGCATTGGTTGCGCGAGGCAAGATGACGGAAGCTGAGGAGATGCGGAAACAGCTTGCGGTAGTTGAGTCGTCAGTGCCGCGGGATGAAATCTTCATGCCGCCGGTCGAGAATCATTCATGGCAGATCTATCACATCGCCAACCAGATTCTCGGGGCGCGCATTGCAGAAGCGAAGGGCGATCGGACCACTGCGATCAGCCTGCTGCGCGATGCGGTGACTACGCAGGATCAGCTGCTCTATAACGAGCCGGCAGACTGGTATTACCCGGTGCGGGAATCGCTAGGCAGCATGCTGTTGCAGGCGGGGGATGCAAAGGCGGCCGAGCAGGTGTTTCGCGAGGATCTGGAGCGGAACCCGCGCAACCCGCGGTCCCTCTTCGGGCTCACCGAATCGTTAGGCCAGCAGGGGCGCGACTATGAGGCATCGTGGGTTCGCCAGCAATTCGAGACGGCATGGCAGGGCGCGGATATCGATCTGAAGATTGCGGATCTGTGAGCAAGCAGGACTCGATGCGCATACAAATTGAGGCGTCTCACAAACATCCCTCAGGGGCTAAAGCCCAACGTTTATTTGGCGTTTTGTGTCACGGCTGAAGCCGTGCCCTTTCAAAGCAACATTTAGGCAACCAGTGCTTACCTGAGGGGCTGAAGGCTCAATGTTTATTGGCGTTTTTTGGCATGGCTGAAGCCGGCCCTTTCAAAGCAACATTTAGGCAACGAGTTCTTAGGAAACTTTGAAGGACTTCACGGCAATCGCGTTTGGTCCGCGACCCGCAGGGAGCATGGTGAACATCTGCCGACCCGTTCCGCGCGGGTTGAGGGTGCGAACGACTGCTACGTCGCCGGAACGCGCGTCAACTACAAAGAGCAGATGACCCGCGGACGAGAAGGCCAAGGCGGAAGGTCCGTCGCCGACATGGATTGCGTCTGAGCGCTTTCCATCTTCGATGGAGTAGACGGTCACGTAATCGGAATGCAGGTTGGCGACGTAGAGCAGGGTATTGTCGGCTGAGACAAGGCCACGCACCGGATCAGCGCCCATGAGATATGCACCCGCGACGTCGTCCCGGTCGGCATAGATCTCGGAGATGGAGTTCGAGAGCGAGTTCGAGACGAACACCTCTCCTCCGTCGGGCTTGAGCGCGAGTTGCACCGGTCCACGACCCACATCCAGGAGAGACTCGAGGCGGTCGGATGTGGCGGGCCGGCCATCGGGACGAGCTTCGTGCGCGAGCCGGATAGCCATGACCTGGTGACCACCGGAACAGGCAGCGAAGGTTTTGGATGAGTCGGGCAGGATGACAACATCGGTTGCGCCGGGGCAGCCTTCAAATACAGCACGGACCTTGCGCGTCGTGGTGTCGACGATGCTTACGGAGTTACCGCCGCGGTTGGTGACCACCAGCGTTTTACCGTCGCGCGAAACGCGCGCAGCTGCGGGAGCTTCGCCCACGCCGATCTGGGTGACCTCGCGGCGAGCCTTGAGATCGAGAACAGAGATGGCGTTGGAGCCGGAATTCACGACATAGCCGAGGTTCCCGTCAGGATCGAGCGCGATGGCGACCGGTTGCTGGTGGACCGGGATGGTGGCCGCGACGGAATTGCTTTCGGCATTGATGACTGCAACCGAACCCTGTCCCGAAGGCGCGCCGCCGTTTACGACGTAGACCTCGTTGCGCTCGGGATTGGCTGCAACCGCCGTGGGATTCTGGCCGACGGGGATTTCACGATCGACGCGGACATTCACAACGTCATAGACAGAAACCGTACCGCTGCCGCCGTTGGTGACGTAGGCGTATTCGCGATAGTGAGGGTCGTATTGCGGGAAGTCGTGGGGACGGCAGGCGGTGAGAGCGAGGAGGGCGAGGAATGGTATCCCACGTCTTAAAAGCGAGACGGGGGGCACCCGGAGTTTTGGCGATTGGTGCATGGGAATAAGCAGATCCTTCGCTCCGCTGAAGAAAACCGTTCCGCTCAGGATGACACCCATAGTTCGCGCAGGGAGACACCTCGGGAGATGGAACTACTTTGCCTTGGCGACATTCGGTTCGGCCGCGGTTTCGATGTGGATGCCGCGGGGTAGCTTGCGGTTGACGACAGGGGCGATCTGCTCGATCTCGTCCATCATCTGCGCGAACTGTTCCGGATAGATCGACTGTGGTCCATCGGACAAGGCCTTTTCCGGCTGATGGTGGACCTCGACGAGGATGCCATCCGCGCCAACCGCCGCGGCGGCACGCGCCATGGGCAGCACCTTGTCACGCTTGCCGGTGCCATGGCTGGGATCGACCAGGATGGGCAAATGGCTGAGTTTTTGCACGGCGGGCACGATGCTGAGGTCGAGCGTGTTGCGGGTGTGATCGGCAAAGGTGCGGACTCCGCGTTCGCAGAGGATCACCTCATAGTTGCCCTCGCTCATGATGTACTCGGCGGCCATCAGGAACTCGTCGAGCGTAGCACTCATTCCGCGCTTGAGCAGAATGGGCATGCGCAGGCGGCCAGCGTGTTTGAGCAGCGAAAAGTTCTGCATGTTGCGCGCGCCGATCTGGACAACATCAGCCCACTCGGCGACTAGTTCGAGGGTCTCGTTGTCGATGGCCTCGGTGATGATGCGCAAACCGAAGCGATCACGAATTTCGGCCATGATCTTGAGGGCGTCGAGGCCGAGCCCCTGAAAGGCGTACGGCGAGGTGCGCGGCTTGTAGGCTCCGCCGCGGAAAAACTGCGCGCCAACGGCGGCAACCTGCTCGGCGATGGCGAAGGCCTGTTCACGGCTTTCGATGGAGCAGGGGCCCGCAACGATGGCGAGGTTCCGTCCGCCGATGGTGGCATCGGTTCCCGGAAAGCGGATGATGGTGTCTTCTTCTTTAACGTCGCGGCTGGCCAGCTTGTAAGGCTTGGAGACACGGATAACTTCGGCAACGCCCGGCATCTCTTCGATGTTGCCGCGATCGACCTCACCCTGATTGCCGGTGATTCCGATGGCGGTGCGCTGCGCGCCCGGCATCGAGTGCGGGCGGTATCCCAAGGCTACGATATGGTCGCAGACGGCCTGGATTTGCTCCTCAGTGGCCTGCGCCTTCATGACGACTAGCATTGCTGGATCCTCGTTCTAAAGTTTACGGCAAACGGCGGAGATGCGGGTTTCGAGCCGTGTGAGCGGCATAACGCTGCACCGGACAAACTCAGCGGGCGTTGCGCGATTTGCGTTGAGCGTTGCGCTTTTCACTGCGCCACTTCAGGCCCAGCCACGCCAGGTAGGCGAGTTGGATGACCCAGGTGACGGTATACGCGGCGGCAACGAACTGATGATCGAGAAGATTGCGTTCGTCCATCGATAACTCCTTTATGATTGCGGGCCTAATTTGCGCTGGTGAGCGCCGCTTCGGCTTCTATCTCGGCGTATTGCTGATGCTGACGTTCGACGCGGTAGCGCAGGAAGAGCACCAGCAGTCCCCAACAGAACCATGCCAGCATGTTCCACAAGAACGCGTGGATCATGGTCGGGTCCTTCATCCCGGAACCCGGATCACCGCCAAAAACCGGAGCGGGATGCTGCGTGCGCCACCAGCGATTCGACATGTAGACGATGGGTACATCAAGCGCACCGAAGATGCCGAGCACCGCGGCCAGGGTCTGCATCTGCGGTCCGGCGGCGAAACGGCGCAGCAGCAGATAGCTGACGTAAATGAGCCAGAGCACAGTCGTGGTTGTTAGGCGCGCATCCCACGTCCACCAGATGCCCCAAGCACGGCGGCCCCAAAGCGGGCCAGTAGTCAGCACAACAGTGCAGAAGATCACGCCGACTTCAGCTCCGGCGAGCGCCCATGCGTCGGCAACCTGCGCGCGCGCTGGATTGCTGCGGCGATACGCGAGATAGCCGATTGAACCGATGAGGCTGACGGCGAAGAATGCGAACGCCACCGAGGCCGACGGGACGTGGTAATAGAAGATGCGGAAGACGTAGCCCTGCATTGCGTCATCGGGCGCAACGTAGATGGCCTGGTAGTATCCACAGATCATCAGCAGAATCGTGATGGCGGGGAAGAGAATGAGCGCAGCTTTTTTCATACAGAATCCTGTGCGGACAATTTCAGTTTACGCCGCAGTTGAACTTTCCGGGTCGATCCGAAGTTGGAGCTACTCCGCATGGAACACCACCTCGAAGAGCAGCAGACTCACCGTGGTGAAGATAACGTCGTAGCCGGTCAGCATCTTGATCCACAGTGCCGGATCGCCCTCGCCAGTAAGAATCGACCCAGTTGCCTGCACCATGCCCAGCAGCGCCGGCAGAAAGATCGGAAAGAGGATCAACGGCAGCAGCAGTTCGCGGTTGCGGCTGCGAATGGCCAGCGCGGCGAAGAACGTTCCATTGGCAACAAGGGCCCACGTGCCCAGCGGCAGAACCAGCGCCAGCAGCCAGGCGTTACCGGCTACGCGAAGGTTGTACATGACGAGAAAAACGGGCGCCAGAGCGATTTGCACGATGGTGACGAAGATGAAGTTGGCCAGCACCTTGGCCAGGAAGAGTTGCGCTCCGGATGCTGGAGCCATGCGCTGTGCATCGAGCACCTGGTGGCGGATCTCGCGGGCCCAGGCCTGGTTCAGCGCGCTTACCGAGGCAAACATGGTCGCCACACAGAGCACGCCGCCGGCGATCTGTTGCGCGAAGGCACCGCGCGGGTCGAATGAGATGGAGAAGAGGACCACCACGAGGAGGGCGAAGAAGAGCATGGAGTTGATGGCGTCTTTGGAGCGCCACTCAATGCGCAGATCCTTGGCGAGATGGGTGAAGAGGACTGGGGTCATCGTGCGGCCTCGGCGGTGAGGCGGGGTGCGTCCTTGGTGAGGTCAGCGGTTGCGACAGGGACTGCGAGGGCCTCAGCTGCGCGCAGATAGTCGTCGGGCTTGAGGATGAGCTGGGTGCCGCGCGTGCCTGCGGAGACGCTGATGCTGTCAAACAGAATGGCGGTCTCGTCGACGTAGACCGGGTATGGCTTCTTCGCGCCGAAAACCGTGACACCACCGCGAATGTATCCGGTAAGCGGCTGGACCTCTTTGAGCGAGACCATCTCGGCCTTGCGCAGACCGGCTGCATGGGCGAGCTTCTTGAAGTCGAGTTCGGCATCACCGGGAATCACGGCGAATACGTATGTGCCAGGTCCGCCGGTGGTCAGGAGGGTTTTGAAGACCTGCTCCGGGGGCATCCCGATCTTTTTCGCCACTGCGATCGCCGACAGATCTTCGGGATCGACGTCGTATTCGCGAAGCTCGAATGGTATGTTGAGCGCCTCAAGGAAGCGCGCGCCGTTGGTCTTCATAGCGTCGGGCTCCCGGGAGCAAATTCGGCCACGCGGCCAGCCCTGAGGCGCAGTACCCAGTCGGCGATGGGGGCGGCGTGCTCGCGCTGATGAGTAGTGATGACGATGGTCCGGTTGGTCTGGCGGAATCCAGCGAGCAGGTCGACCATCTGCCGAGTCGATTCGATGTCCATGTTGGAGAAGGGCTCGTCGAGCAGAAGCAGTTCGGGCACGGACATCAGCACGCGGGCCAGTGATGTGCGCTGGCGCATGCCTTGCGAGTATTGCCCGAGGGTGCGGTCCAGGTTTGGATCGAGACCAACCTGGCGCAGGGCTTCGGCTGGATCGAGACACTGGCGGCCGGGGTAGAGGCTGGCGAAGTAGCGCAGGTTCTCCTGCCCCGTGAATTCGTCATAGAGCATGGGCGCGTGGCTCATGTAGCCGATGCGCTCGCGGACGTCGTGAGGCTCGTTGTCGCCGAAGAGGCTGATTTTTCCGCCGGTTGGATGTAGAAGGCCGGCCAGGATCCGCAAAAGGGTCGATTTTCCGGCGCCATTCTCACCGATCAGGACGTAGCATTTGCCCGGCTCAAGGTCGACGGAGACCTGGCGCAGCGCGGCAAAGGAACCGAAGAGCTTGGAAATATTTTCGAGGCGGGCGCAAAACGTCGAGGTGGCGGCCTCAGGGGCTTGCGCAGTCATTGATCAGTTCGTGGCGATTCCAGCGGGTGCGGGTCCCGGTTGGGAAACGGGGGCCGCATTGGCGCGCGGGTTTGAGGTGGAAGGTTGTGAGGGTGCCTGGCCAGGCTTGGCGCCGGGTTGGGCTGGTGCGTACTTGCTGGCGCACTTGGCCTGCAGAGCAGTGGCGTGGAAAACGCCATCGTGGGCGATGGTGCCCATGGCCAGGGCCTGCGCGTCATCCTTGAAGGTGTCGGGCGGCGGCTCAGTGCCTTTGTAGACCACGGTGAGCTTGCGGCCGCTGGCGGCCTGGGGCGAGTGGCTTTCGAATTCATTCAACACGAAGGTGACATGCGGGCCGTCCTGCTCAATCGAGCCAGGCTGAACGAAGCCTTCCACGCGAAGATTGCTCTTGTAGGCCTTGTCGCCCATCTTGCCGAGTTCGGCGATGGTGACGTAGTAGCTTTTGCTGGTGCCGCTGTAACCGGTAAAAGCCAACCATCCGATGGTGCCAAGAATGATGGCAACGGCGATTCCGATCCTGACCGAGGCCGAATTGGAAGACTTCTTCATATCTCAAGTTTAACCATAAGGTCGCATTGGGGCGGGGTCAATGGGGGCGGGCCAACAAGCGTGATTTAGATCACATATTGGCCCACAAGATCCGCCCTCTTTAAAAGGACTGTTGATCACCCAATTAGTGAGCGGATTCAAGGGTTTGCGCCGCACGGTCCAAGGCCTGGGTCAGCACGCCAAGCTGAGCAGCGGCCCTGCCAGCATCCTTCGCTTCAATTGCCTCATTTACGCCGGGGATAACCACTGCCGCGTAGCCGGTGTACACGCCGGGGGCATAGATGGTGTGTTTGTACCAGGGGCGATTGGGCAGGCCGGCTGGGGAGAGCAGGGCAGTTTCTGCGGCGCGCAGGGTGGCGTTGAACTCGGCCATGTCAGCTGGCGGGTTGGTCTGCAACTGGCGCGCGTGGTCCGCGGCTGAGGCGAACCGCGAAGCAGCCCCGAGGGCTGGTCCGAAGTCGAGACTCGAGACTCCCGTATCGCCGGCCTTGCGTTTTGCAGCCTCAATGTAGGCCTTCACTTCGTGCGCGTATTCGGGATAGTCGTAGGGCAGCACGTCAGTGTCGGCCATGCGGAGCGCTTCCAGTCCCAGCACGCGGGCCATCTCCTGCAGGTAGACGAAGTGGGGATCGGCATTCATCGTGAACCAGGCGTAGTTGTCGAAGACGGAGTGATATACGCCGTAGGGTCCGCCGGATCCGATGTCGGAAGAAGGCACGCCGATGTGCTGGAGGAAGGGCGTGAAGTCCGATCCCGAGCCAAGATCGCTGACGTGTACCTCGTCGCCAGACAGGGATGGGGCGTTGGAAGCGCGATGTTCATTGTTGCTGTGGCGGTTGGCCCTCCACTCGTCAAAAACAGTGTCGCCAACCGGGCTCGGTACTGAACGGGCAATGGCGCGCATGAAGTTCTTGAGCGAGGGAACGGCGGACGCAGAAAAGTCCGGCCCTGAAACGGCTACGTCGACGTTGAAATAAGCTACGGCGTTCTGCAATTGCTGCGCGTGCTGCTCCACCCACTCCGTTGAGCCGATCAGGCCCTCTTCTTCCGCATCCCAGCTGCAGAAGAGGATCGAGCGCTTCGGCTTCCAGCCATCTTTGAGCAGTTCGCCAACGCCGTGCACGGCCTCCAGCATGGATGCCGTTCCGCTGTTGGGATCGACCGCGCCGTAGACCCACGCATCGCGATGGTTGCCGACGACGACCCAGTCTTCGGGGTACTCCGACCCTTTGATCTTGCCGACTACGTCCCAGATGGTGCGGCGCTGATAGTCCTGCTGCGACACGAGGTGCACGCGGACGCCTCCGGGTCCGAGGTGATAACGGAAGGGAAGCGCGCCCTGCCAGCCTGACGGCACGCCGGGTCCTTTGAGCGCTTTCAGGATCGGCGCGGCGTCCTGGTAGCTGAGCGGGATGGAGATAATGTGGGGCTGATTGCCCTCGGGGTTCACCCGGGCCGAGTCGGGCAGATCTGGCGTGGAGGCGACGCCAGGCGTTTCCGGATCGCCGGGGTACCGGAACAGGTATTGCACGGAGCCGCGCTGCACGCCGCTATCGGGACGCCAGGGTCCAAGTGGCCAGGGATCGCCCTTGTAGTAGCCGTCGTCTTGCGGATCTGAGTAGATGATGACGCCGACCGCGCCGCGCTGCTCGGCAATGTAGACCTTCACTCCGCGGAAGTTGGCGCCGTAGCGCACGATCACGATTTTGCCGTGCAGGTCGATGTGCTGTTTTTCGAGTTCGTCGAAGTCTTCGAGGCGGCCGTAGTTGGCGTAGACGGCTTCACCGGTTACATCGCCTGAGCCTGAAGAGCCGTTGAATGGCATCACCACGCGGGGATCGTTGTCGTAGGGGTCGCCGTCGACGTGCTCAGGGGTAGGGCCGGACATCAGCTTGTTGCCGGCGGGGTCGAATGCCTCGACCTTGATGACCTTGGGCTGGTTCATCAGCACGCGATACGGAACGATCTCGGTATCGAGCCCGGCGGCGCGAAACTTCTCGGCGACATATTCGGCAGTTTTGTGGTCTTCGGGGCTGGAGGCAATGTGCGGCTCGGCGGTTAGAGTCTTCAACTCTTCGCCGGCCAGCTTGGCGTTGGGCACGGCGAGGAACTTCTGCTCGATGCCAGCTTGCTTGGCGAAGTCGGTGTAGCCGAAGACTTGTTGCTTGCTGTCAGAGCCGGGTTTTTGAGCCGTGATGGTTATTGGTACCAGAACAGACGAGACCAGCAAGACTGCGAGCACAACGCGCAGAGTCATCCAATGAGTCCTTTGCCGAAAAATGAGGAAGGAATACAAAGGAACAGTGTACTGCGCGGAAATACTGTTCCCGTGTTTCGGGTCGTCGCGTAACGAATCAGCCCCTCCGCGCACTAAAATGGATAGCGCGTTTCTGGATAGAGGTGCAAAGAGCCTCCGACGAGGACCTCGCCACTCGGACGCATCGCCATAAAACACAGTGCCCATAGTTGTTGAATTCGACTTTGCCCTCGGCTTGCCAGGTTTGAATGATATTTTGAAGGCCTAGTTCAATTCATGTCCGGAGCCGCAGGATGGAGAGCCCAGAAGCCCTTGTGGAGCGGTTGTTTGGTGAAACCCGCGATCTGCCGCTGGCGGAGCGGGCGGCCCATCTGGACAGGACCTGCAACGGACGTCCGGAGGTCCGCCGGCAGATTGAATCACTCCTGGCGGTGGAGGATCGGCATGATGGTTTTCCGACCGTTTCTCGCTCGCCGCGAGACTCCGATACCCAGCAGACAATTCCTCCGGGCGTACCTTCAGGTTCCAGATCGCGTCTTGGGCGCTATGCCATTCTCGAGCAGCTCGGCGCAGGTGGCATGGGGGTGGTTTATCGTGCGCGGGATGAGAAATTACAGCGCACCGTCGCGATCAAAGTCCTGACTTCGGGCCTTCTGACGAGCACACAAGCGCGCAGCCACTTTCGGCGTGAGGCCCTGGCGCTGGCTCGTGTGAACCATTCGCATATCGCCACTGTCTACGATGTGGGCGAGCAGGATGGAATCGACTACATCGTCATGGAATGCGTGCAGGGGCAATCGCTCAAGACAAAGTTGAGTGGAGGCCCGCTCAGCACGGAAGAGGCAACCCGAATAGTTCTTCAGATCGCCGAGGCTCTTGAAGAGGCCCATGCACAGGGGGTTATTCACAGAGACCTGAAACCGGCGAACGTGATGATCACGCCCAAGGGGCAGGTGAAAGTACTGGACTTTGGAGTGGCAAAGTTGCTTTCGGGCACCGACGTTACGCAATCTCTTCTTGAAGGCAATGGGCCGATCGGAACGCCTCATTATATGTCTCCGGAACAGGCCCTCGGCAAGGAAGTCGATGCTCGCACGGATCTGTGGAGTCTAGGGGCGCTCTATTACGAGACGCTTACCGGCAGACCGCCATTTGAGGCAGATAACGCCGTGGCTGTGTTGCGAGCCGTGACTTCCGGGCGATTCAAATCCGTGCGTCAGGTCCGGCCGGATGTTCCAGTCGAGGCGGAGCAGATTCTCAATAAAGCACTCGAGCGCGATGTGACCCGCCGATATGCAACCGCCGGGGAGATGGCGCACGATGCTGCCGGTCTCTTGCAGCGGATGGGTGCTACGGGTTCTGTCTCGGAGCCGTCTTCTGTGCGTTTTTTGCGGCTCATGTTGGCAGCGCTGGTGGTGGTCCTTCTGGTTGCTGCGGTGGGTGGCTGGTGGCTCTACCGCCGTGCGGCGGAGCGACGCTGGGCGCGAGAAGAAGCCATCCCGCAGATTGAATCGTTGATCGATGCGCGCCATCCTCTAGCGGCGTTTCAGGTTCTGGGGCGAGCAGAGAAGGTCCTTCCCGGAGATGCGCATTTGAAGACGATCCGGGAGGCGAACTCGGATTGGGTGACGCTGACCTCTGACCCGCCCGGCGCCGAGGTTTTGATCCAGGATTATCTGACTCCGCAAGGTCCGACACTTGATCTCGGAACGACTCCTCTGAACCATGTACGGATTCCCAAAGGATATTTTCGATGGACCGTGTCGAAGGCGGGATTCGGGAAGGTAGTGCAGGCGCCGGAAACAGAAGATCGGATGAGCTTTTCATTGAGCCGTGCCCAATCGGCTCCGGCGGGAATGGTATATGCAGCGGGAGGAACCTGGGGAAGCTACGTTTCGTTCCTCGGATGGATCGGGCCATATGCGTTTCCGCCGTATTACATCGATCAATTCGAAGTAAGCAACGGCGAGTATCAGAAGTTCGTAGATGCCGGTGGATACGAAAAGCCGCAATACTGGCCAACCGGCTTCCAGCGAGACGGGCATGCGTTCTCATTCAGCGAAGCAATGCAGATGTTTCGCGATACAACCGGACGTCCTGGACCATCGACCTGGGTAGGCGGTCACTATCCCATGGGTAAGGCAGACGAACCAGTTTCGGGTGTCAGCTGGTTTGAGGCAACGGCCTATGCTGCCTTTGCCGGCAAGAGTCTTCCAGTTTTCGGTCAGTGGTACCAGGCTGCGGACTTCGATGTTTCTGAATACACGGTTCAATTGAGCAACGTGACGGGCAATGGCGTCGCGCCGGCAGGCAAGTACCAGGGACTAGGCTTTTACGGTACCGGCGACATGGCAGGCAATGTCCGCGAGTGGACCGCAAACCCGGTGGATGGAGACCTGCGATTTATTCTCGGCGGTTCCTGGAAGTCCCCGAATTATCTCTATACGAGCCCGGAGGCCCTATCGCCCTTTGATCGCTCGGACACCAATGGATTTCGCTGCGTACAGAATCTTGGCAAAATGCCGGAGGTTGCGCTGCAGCCCGTCCATCGTGTGACGCGGGATTTCGCGAAATACAAACCGGTCAGCGACGCAGTTTTCCGTGCCTACACGCTGCTCTATGCGTATCCGGACTCGCCCCTGAACGCGCATTCCGAAGGAGTAGTAAAGGACACGGAAGACTGGCGGGAAGAGAAGGTAACCTTCGATGCTGCGTATAACGGCGAACGGATGGCTGCGTACCTGTTTCTTCCCAAACGGGTGCGGCCCCCCTATCAGACGGTGCTTTTCTTCCCTAGTGCGCGCGTTCTGTTTCTGCCGCCCGACAGCAGTGAACTAGGGGATGTGAACTACTTCGACTACATCATCCAAAGCGGGAGAGCAGTCATTTATCCGATCTACGAGGATACGTACGAGCGGCGCTCGAAGCACCAGCTTCCGAGTGCAGGGGACAACATCGATCTGCCCACGGAATGGTACAAGGACGCGGCTCGGTCCCTGGACTACGTCGATACGCGGCAGGATCTTGACAGAGGCAAAGTTGCCTATCTCGGCGTAAGCATGGGCTCGGCGGACGGAGTGATTTTTGCCACTTTGCTTCAGGACCGGCTGAGGACGGCAGTCTTTCTTGACGGAGGCTATTTCCTTCAACAGCCAGCGCCGGGCACCGACCAGGCGGACTTTGCACCGCGTATGAAGAAGCCGGTCTTGATGGTGAATGGCCGCTACGATTACACATTCCCGCTTGAGACATCTCAGGATCCGCTCTTCCAGATGCTGGGTACGCCGACGAGTGAAAAGGGCCACGTTGTTCTCGACACACCGCACGACGTGACAGAAGAACGGCCAAAGCTCACAAAGGAAGTGCTGAGCTGGCTGGATCGGTATCTCGGGCGCGTTCAGACGGACTGAAGACAAGCAGCAGGCTTCGGCAGACAGAAGCAGGGCGAGGTTGCGGAAGAAGCAGGCCAGGCGCTGATTGCATCGTAGCTTTGGCGATGGCTTTCGTGGTTCGCGCCGCCTCTCGATGAATCGCAGTCAGCTTACACTAGAAGTCCGGAGACTCCCCCTGCATACCGGCCCCAAGCTGAACGAGGAAAATCTCGCTGCCGCGTCGGATGAGCCGGCGGCGATTGTCCAGCCATTGCCTGAGCCGGAGATGGCGGAGCTGCCGCAGGCGATTCGAGCCTTGCGTAATCCGAACTTCCGTCTCTTCTGGGCTGGGAATTTTACGTCGAACATCGGCACATGGATGCAGAACGTGGCGCAGGGCTGGCTGGTGCTCACGCTTACCAATTCCGCGTTCTGGCTGGGGGTGGTGGGGTTTGCGGGATCGATCCCGTTTCTCTTTTTCACGCTGTTTGGCGGAGTGGTTGCCGATCGGGTGGACAAGCGGCGCCTTCTGCTGGTGACGCAGACGGTAATGATGTTGCTGGCATTCCTGCTCGCTGGGTTGACCTGGTTCAATCGGATCGCAGTTTGGGGAGTCGCGGCGATCGCTTTCGGTAATGGTGTGGCGATGGCCATGAACGCTCCCAGCTACCAGGCTCTGGTACCAAAGCTCGTGAAGCGCGAGGACCTGACCAACGCTATTGCCCTCAACTCCGCGCAGTTCAACATGTCGCGCATTCTCGGCCCTACGCTTGGTGGTTATGCCATGGTGCTGTTGGGCATGGCGGGAAACTTTCTGCTCAACGGCTTCAGTTTCCTCGCTGTGCTGTGGGCCCTGACGCGCATCGAATATCCGGAAGAGCAACTCAACCGCCATCAGACGATGTGGGACAGCCTCCACGGCGGTTTCGCCTACCTGCGCAGTCAGCGGCAGATGTACGTGCTGATTTGGATGACGGCTTTCGCCAGCTTCTTCGGATTCCCATTCATTACATTCATCCCATACTTCGCCAAGGTGCAGCTGAACGCAGGCGAAAGCGGGTTGGGCTGGTTGTTGGCCTGTTCGGGTTGCGGATCGGTCCTGGGCGCAATGACCATCGCCATCTCCGGCGTGATCCGGCATCGTGGCCGCGTGCTCAGTGGTTGCGGAGTCGCGTTTTTTGCCGCGATCATCGGCTTCAGCTACTCGCAACGATTTGCACTGTCAGAGTGCCTTGCATTCTGCGAGGGCTACTGCGGAATCCTGATGATTTCGTGCTTCAACATCTCGATTCAGCACCTGTCGTCAGACCAGATGCGGGGTCGGATGATGAGTATTTATGCGACGAGCTTCCTGGGCCTGCCGCCGATTGGCGCATTGCTCGCCGGCGAGCTGTCGCGGCACATACCAACCGGCCATGCGCTGGCGGCAATGGCCGGGGTTTCGTTGCTGTCGTTTGTGGGATTCTTTGCGTTTTCCAAGCCGCTGCGCGAACTGGATTAGGAAAAAGGGAAATTGGGAGTAACGAACAACAGGGGTAACCAGAAAGTCGTTGCCCCGGTGTACTCCCTGTGCCGGTTGCCTGCTTTTACGCCACCGGTTGGGCGCAATGTGCGCAGCGTTTGGCCGCTGCCGGAATATCGCTGAGGCACTCCGGGCACGCCTTCGTTGCCGGCGGCGCTTCAGGTACGGGCTTGTGGAAGCGAGCCATCAGGGCATTCGCGGGGACGACGATAAAGAAGTAAACCGTCGCGGCAACCAGCAGGAATGCGATGACTGCATTCAGGAAGTTGCCCAGCATTACGTGGTTGTATTGGATGGCGCTGAAGTCCGGCTTACCCACCATATTGCCGATGAACGGGGTGAATACATCCTTGACGAGAGAGGTCACAACCGTTCCGAATGCGCCGCCGATGATGATGCCAACAGCCATATCGAGCACATTGCCGCGCAAAACAAAATCACGAAATCCCTTCAGCATTTGTCCCTCCTGGTTGTGCTGCATACATCCGCCATCGCCACGTTTTGGGCCGCAACGATCAGCCGGGCGGAACCTGTTTGCCCATGCTACACAAAGGAAAGGAATTCACAACAGGAAATTCGAGGGCCAACGAGATTTTCAAAATTCAGTGGTAGGCAACAAGGAAGACGATGAGCATGAGAATCATCACGTCGGAATAGAGCAGGATGAGTATGCCTGCCTGATACAGACTCCACTGGCGACGGATGCAGCGGCCGGTTTCGGCCATTCCCCAGGCGGCAGCCAGAAGAGCCGCGAACTGCCATGGCGACCCGTGCAGATTCTCGATGTGCGGGAAGCCCGCCAGTAAGAGGCTTCCAACAAAACCGGCGAGCGAAAGCGCAATCCCACGCACCAACGAACGTTGACGCAGGCGAAAGATGGTGAGGCTGGGATGCACGATTACAACTCTAGACGCCCGGGTTCAGCCTGCCACGAGTTCCATCTCCTTGAGCGACTCGGCATAGGGAGCGCGCAATACGCCACGCTCGGTGATGATTGCCGTGACGTATTTGGCCGGTGTCACGTCGAAGGCGGGATTGCAGATGCCCACGTTATGCGGAGTGAGCTGCTTGCCGCCGTGGTGCGTAACTTCCTTTGCCGAGCGCTCCTCGATGGGAATCGCATCGCCGTCGGGCGTCGCCGTGTCGATGGTGGACCACGGCGCGGCGCAATAGAAGGGGATGCCGTGCTCTTTGGCGAGGATGGCTACGTTATACGTGCCGATCTTGTTGGCGAAGTCGCCATTGGCGGCAATGCGGTCGGCACCGACGACGACTGCCTTGATCTTGCCAGCACGCATCAGGCTGGCGGCCATGTTGTCGCAGATGACGGTGGTGGGAATGCCGTCGGCCATCAACTCCCACGCCGTCAGGCGCGCGCCCTGCAGGAATGGCCGGGTCTCATCGGCGTAGACGTGAAGCTTCTTGCCCATCTCAACGGCGGAGCGGATGACGCCGAGCGCGGTTCCGTATCCACAGGTGGCAAGCGCGCCCGCGTTGCAGTGGGTCAGCACGCCACCTGCGTCAGGCAGCAATTCTCCGCCGTGTGCACCCATGGCTTTGCAGGCGGCGATGTCTTCGTCGTACATAGCGTGCGCTTCGGAGAGCAATCTGTCCTGTACCTGCTTCATCGTCGCACCCGCCGAAAGCAATCCGGCAAATACACGCTTCATGCGATCGATTGCCCAGAAGAGGTTGACTGCTGTGGGACGTGTTCCCGCGAGGCGCGCGCAGATCTTGTCAAACTCCGGCGCGAATTCCTGCGCACTGCTTGTCTTGCTGCGGATCGCTCCCAGCGCGACGCCGTAAGCCGCGGAAACGCCGATGGCCGGCGCACCGCGCACAACCATGGTGACAATTACATTCGCCACCTGTTCATAGTTGGTGGCGAGCACATAGCTTTCCTCGAGGGGAAGCTTGGTCTGATCAATAAAACGTACGCCTTCGGTGGTCCATGCCAGGGTAGGAATCATGCAGTTTCAGTTTACCTGTTCACTACTCCATGAGTGGGCGAACGCAGCGTTGTAAAGGTTTTCATTTTCCGCTGGACGATGCGCAGTCCTCGTGAGTAGAGTGGTTTGCGTATCGTTGGAGCACCTCTGCGCGGTCGTCACGAGCTGGACGTGGCCGAAGCATGCCGGTGCTGATTTTGTGCCCGAATGATGTGAGGAGCGGTCTTGCAACTTACGTTTGTTGATTGGCTGATCATGCTGCTGTATTTCGTGTTTGTGCTGGGCATCGGTTTTGCCCTTAAGCGCCACATGAAAACGAGCAAGGATTTCTTCCAGGCCGGCCGAGCGCTGCCTGCATGGATATGTGGGCTGGCTTTTATCAGCGCGAATCTCGGTGCGCAGGAAGTGATCGGGATGGGCGCCTCGGGCGCCAAGTACGGGCTGGAGACAGCACACTTCTACGGCATTGGCGCGATTCCCGCCATGGTCTTCGTGGGCATCTTCATGATGCCGTTTTATTACGGTTCAAAGGCGCGCTCGGTGCCGGAGTTCCTGCGTCTTCGGTTCGATGAAAAAACGCGCGCCCTGAACGCGTGCTCGTTCGCGGTGATGACCGTGTTCAGTTCCGGCATATCGATGTACGCGATGGCCCGGCTTATCCAGGCGCTGCACGTGTTCGATGGATTGTTCCGGACATTGGGCTGGGCGCCTCAGGGGATCTTCACGTTTTCCATCGTGCTGTCGGCCGTTATTGTTTTGCTCTACATATTTCTTGGCGGCTTGACCAGTGCGATCTACAACGAGGTGCTGCAATTTTTCCTCATCATCGCGGGCTTTCTGCCGCTGGTTCTGCTTGGGCTTAAAAATGTGGGCGGGTGGAACGGGTTGAAGATGGCCGTCTCCGCCGTGGATCCGCGCATGATGCACGAGTGGAAAGGCGTGATGCACTCGAGCACCAACCCCATGGGGATCGAGATCATCGGCATCGGTATGGGGCTGGGATTCGTGCTTGGCTCGGGCTACTGGTGCACTGACTTTCTCGTGATCCAGACCGCGATGGCCTCGCACAACATGGATTCAGCGCGCCGCGTTCCCTTGATCGCAGCGGTTCCCAAGATGGTGTTTCCGTTCCTTGTGATTCTGCCGGGCCTGATCGCGATCTCGCTGCCAACTCCGCGCACGATCACAACCGTACACGAACAGAACGGCGTCATCATCCACGAGACCAGCGTGGTTCCTCAAATCGCCGCGGAGGGCAGGGGAATTGTTCCCGCAAAAGTGAATCCGGTGACCGGGAAGGCCATGCTCGATGCCAGCGGAAAGCCGCTGCTCGACTACGACATGGCGACACCGAACATGCTGCTGCACTACTTTCCGACCGGAATCCTTGGCCTTGGATTGACCGCGCTGCTGGCCAGTTTTATGAGCGGGATGGCTGGGAATGTTACGGCGTTCAACACCGTCTTTACCTACGACCTCTACCAGTCGTACATCCATAAGGGGGCGAGTGATCGTCACTACCTGGCGGTGGGCCGATGGGCGACTGTGGGTGGCATTCTGCTTTCGATCGCAACAGCGTATGCGGCGATCAGCTTCAACAACATCATGGACACGCTGCAGCTGGTGTTCAGCTTTGTGAATGCGCCGCTGTTCGCTACGTTCCTGCTGGGCATGTTCTGGAAACGGAGCACGGGCCACGGCGCGTTCGTGGGATTGATCTCCGGCACGGTGGCGGCGATGCTGCATCACGGGCTCACGCTGCCGCTTGAGGCGCATCCCGGCATTCACGGTGGATGGCTCACCGTGGTCCATCACTATCCCAGCGACATGGCGCAGAACTTCTGGGGCGCCATCTTTGCATTCTCCACGAACTTCATCATCACGATCATCGTGAGCTTGTTCACCAAACCGAAGCCGGAATCGGAGCTGGTCGGACTGGTGCGTTCGTTGACGCCCAAACCCGAAAGCTCGCATTTGACCTGGTGGAAGCGGCCAGAGGTTCTGGGAGTTGCGGTCATTCTCGGCGCGATTGCGCTGAACATTTTCTTCGCCTGAGAAGGGAGAACCATGAATCTCGATCTGCGCATTCCGATGGGACTGATGTTCACCTTGACGGGCGGCATCATGACCACGTGGGGCATCAAGACCAACGGCAACACCGCGCTCTATGCCAGGAGCCTTGGCATCAATGCGAACCTGTGGTGGGGCTTGGTGCTGCTTGCCTTCGGGCTGTTGATGTTCATTCTTGGCCAGCGCGGTCAGCGGCGCCTGGAGAAGGAGCCGCCTCCGCCGGCCGAAGAGAACGAAGTACGGCGAGGACATTGAAGAGCAGGGAACAGGGAAATGGGGAACAGAAAACCAGGGAATGGGGAGTAACAAGCAACCTGTGATCCCGAGCCGGTTTTTCTATTCCGTATTCGCAGGCCTCTGGCGAAGCAACGATCGAAAGAGCAAATACAGCAACGGGATCAGAAACAGCCACACTGCGTAGAAGATCCAATCGGACGGGCCGGAGTGCCCTGCCAGTTCCATATGCAGTATCGGTTCCAGGTGCCACAGCAGTGGCGTTAATGCCATCGCGATGATCCAACCCGCGGGCGCCCCAATCAACACGGCTAAAGCGATTGCAGCGGCAACACGTTTCAATCGAATCCTGCCCCAAAGCTACTTGGATTTCATGCAGTCTACGCCTTCGGCGAGTCAGGCGCCTAGAAACGTGTTTCAACCCGCGGTAATTCTCGCCGCAAAATAACGATGTCTTTATACCTGCGCCTCTACACTGGTAGCAGCGATGAAGCGCAAGACCATCGAGCACTACGAAATCATTCGCCGCCTCGGCGCGGGGGGAAGCGGCGTCGTGTATCTCGCGAACGACACGCTACTGCAGCGCCCCGTTGTGCTCAAGATTCTGCGCACCGGCCTGCTCTCGGCGCAGCAGTTGCGCACGACGGTGCTGCGGGAAGCACGGCTCGCCTCGGCTATCGAGCATCCCAACGTCTGCGCGATCTATGAGGTGGGCGAGGCCGGCGACGAAGGCTACATCGTTATGCAATACGTGCCGGGTCAATCGCTCGATCAGCTTATTGCGCGCGGACCGGCTACCCCTCAGCTCGTGCTTTCGGTCGGTATCCAGATCGCCGATGGCTTGCAGGCTGCACACGCGCTGGGCATTTTTCATCGCGATCTGAAGCCGCAGAACGTAATGCTGACGGAAGGCGGCCTGGTCAAGATTCTCGATTTCGGACTGGCGCGACGCCTGCGTCCAGAAGAAGCGAACTTTGATCCCTCAAAGCCTTCGATGGCGAAGGATGCATCTGTTGCGGCTACCTACACCGCGCGCGGCGGCACCATTCGCTACATGGCGCCGGAACAGTTTGTTACCGGGCAATCGAGCGTGCAGTCGGACGTATGGGCGCTTGGTGTCATTCTCTACGAACTTGCCAGCGGCCGGCATCCGTTCTCGCGTCCCGATGCGGAGGATTTCCAGACGATCCGCGCCATCCAGTTTTCCGACCCCGTCGATCTGAGCGAGATTGTTCCCGATATTTCGACAGAACTGAAGAGCGTGATCGCTACTTGCCTCGAGAAGAATCCTGCCACGCGTTATGCCTCTGCTGCGGAGGTGCGCGAAGCACTGAAGACAATCATGAAGGCGCTGCAGATCGAAACCGGCATCATTCCCGGCGAGGCTGCCGCCAACCTGCCTACCACTGAGGCCGAAGCGGAAAAACGCACCACCGGTTTTCTGTCGATGCTGGCTGAACGCTTCCGCGAGTCGGGCGGCGATCGCGCTGCGCAGAACTCCATTGTGGTGCTGCCATTCGCAAATCTTGGCGCCACCGAGGTCGCACCTCTCTACGGATTCGCGTTGGCCGATGCGATCGCCGCACGCCTGGCACGGATACCGGCGCTGGTGGTGCGGCCATCGAGCACGCTGATGTCCCTACCTATCACGCAAATGGATCCGCTCTCAGTGGGACAGCGGCTGCTGGTTTCGTATGTGCTGGCCGGCAGCTTTCTGCGCTCAGAGACGGGATTCGATCTGAATTGGCAACTGCTGGATGTCAGTTCGCAGAGTGTGCGTTCCGGCGGATCGATCAGCGTGGCTTCGCTCGACTTGATCGCGGTGCAGACGGAAATTTCCAACGAAGTTTTCGCCGCATTGCATGGGCTCGGTGCGGCGGAACAGATGGATGTGCCGCGCCTCCCCGTTCGCGATGGTTCGCTGCCGGGACCGGTGAGCGAGGAGTATTTGCAGGCACGGGCCATGCTCAGTTCATTCATGGTGCGCACCGGTTCCAAGGGCGATCTGGATCGTGCCCACGCGCTGTTCACGGGCGTCACGCAAAAAGACCCTGGGTTCGCAGCCGGATGGGCTGGCCTCGGGATCGCCGATCTGCAGTACGTGCGACACGGTTTTGGCGGTCAGATTCACGTGATGCACGCGCGGCGCGCATTCGATGAAGCGCTCCGTCTCGACCCGGCGGCGACGGAAGCGAATCTTTACCGCATCTACATGCTGCTTTCGCGCGGAGAAAAAGAGTCGGCCCGCCACGGCATCGCCAACCTGCTGGCGAATGCGGCAAATGACTGGAACGTGCACATGGTGGCCGGGCTGGCCCTGCGGGGCGACGGGATGTACGACGAAGCACTTGCGCAGTTCAGCAGGGCACTCAAACTGAACCCGGCCAACGCGGCGATTCTTTACAACCATCGCGCGCGTGTTTATCACTATCAGAACCAGATTGAGCTGGCCGGAGACGAACTCGAGAAGGGTCTCGCGCTTGAACCGCGGCATCCGTTGCTGCGCACCTCGTTCGGCTACCAGCAGATGCGCATGAACAATTTGGAGGAGGCCATCCGGATTCTCGAAGGAGTGATTCGGGATGACGAATCGTTGCGCATCGCCGTGCCCACGCTCGCCATGTGCTACGTGCAGGTGGGCGAACGCGCTCGCGCCGCCGCGTTGCTGAAAGATGAAACCCTGGCCGCCGCGGAGGCCGACAGCGAGATGGCTTATCGACTCGCTTCTTACTTTGCGGTCGAGGGCGATTCGAGCGAAGCACTCCACTGGCTGCGCCGCGCCATCTATCTGGGCAACGAAAACTATCCGTGGTTCCAGAAGAATCCGGCGTGGAACAATCTGCGCACCAACGCCGATTTCGAGCGCATTCTCGAAGATCTGAAGAAAGGCTTCCGCCGCAATCAGAAGACCTGGAAGCGGCTGCTCGAACAAGTCCCGCCCGATGCGGAATAATCGCGTTATGCATCTGGAGCACGCTGCAGAAGCCGACTTCCCGGAAATCATCGATCTGGTCAATGTGGCATATCGCGGCAAAGGCCCAGTCGCCAGTTGGAATATCGAGACCGGCATCATCGAGGGCACGCGGCTGACCGAATCGTTGCTGAGAGAAGATCTCGCCGCGAAGCCTCACGCACATTTTCTTATAACCCGCGATCCGGAAAGCCGGGTCATCATCGGAACCGTGTGGCTGGAACCGGTGTCGGAATTGGTGTGGTATCTGGGGCTCTTCACCGTCAGTCCCGCTTTGCAGAAACAAAACCTCGGGCGTGCCTTGCTGAGCGCCGCGGAGGATTTCGCAACGGCTCAAGGGGCGAAATCGATCCGAATGGGCGTACTGAATGTTCGTGATGCGCTGATTGCCTGGTATGAGCGGCGCGGCTATGCGCGAAACGGCGCGACCGAGCCTTTTCCATACGGCGATAACCGCTTCGGCACGCCGCTTCGCGATGACCTGGTATTTGTGATTCTGGAAAAGCAGACCTAGGTGATTCGTTCTGTCATCACGCTTATCATGAATGACGGATTTTAATACGCACCTTGTGAGTTGTGAATGACCTTCGATTCCCGCGTGTCCCGTCGTGATGTTCTTGCCGGCGTGGGTGGCCTGATCGGCTGTTCGCTTGCTCCAACGGGTGTCTTTGCGCAGGATAGCTTCCGCACAAAGCGCCCCGCACCCTCCGCACGCCGCTTCCGCAGCAAGGCAGTCGATGCGGCCGTCGACTCGATCACAACGAAGATGCGCGATCGCGAACTGGCATGGCTCTTCTCCAATTGCCTGCCCAACACGCTCGACACCACTGTGACGTTCAAGAACAGCCCGGATGGTCCGGATACCGTCGTGGTCACCGGCGACATTCCCGCGATGTGGCTGCGCGATTCGTCAGCGCAGGTGTGGCCCTACCTGGCGTTCCTCACCGCCGATGCGGATTTGGCGCGGCTGATCGAAGGGGTCATCCGCAGGCAGACGCGCTGCATTCTCGCCGATCCTTATGCGAACGCCTTCATGCCGGATCTTTCCAGCCGCGAGCCGTTATCGTGGAGCAAAACCGACCACACCGAGATGAAGCCGGGAGTCGGGGAGCGCAAGTGGGAGGTCGATTCGCTGTGCTACCCCGTGCGTCTCGCGCATGAGTATTGGCGCATCACGCACGACACGAAACCCTTCGGCGAGCAATGGGCGCGCGCGATGCACACGATTGTGGAGACATTTACGGCGCAACGGCGGATGACATCACGCGGCCCGTACTCTTTCCAGCGCCAGGCCTTTTCGCCCTACGACACGTTGAGCGAAGACGGCTACGGCAATCCGGCGCGTCCAATATGGCTGATCCACTCCGGCTTTCGTCCATCGGACGACGCGTGCATCTATCCATTCAACATTCCGGGTAACTTCTTCGCTGTACCGACACTGCTGCGCATCGAGGAGATGTTCCTCGACATCGCAAAAGACAATGCTGCAGCCACTGAGGTTAGCGGTCTACGCGGCGGAATCATGGGCGCGCTCGATGGACATGCGCGCATGCATCATCCGACCGCAGGGGAAATCTGGGCGTACGAAATCGATGGGTTCGGGAATGCGCTTTTCATGGATGACGCGAATGTACCGAATCTGTTGGGGATGCCGTATCTCGGATCCTGTTCGGCTACGGACCCGGTCTATCTCGCAACCCGACGCTTCGTGCTGAGCGAGGCGAACCCGTACTTCTACCGCGGATCGGCTGCCGAGGGTGTGGGAGGTCCGCATATTGGACAGGACATGATCTGGCCGATGGCGATCATCATGCGGGCCCTCACCACCGAGGACGACAAGGAGCAACTACAGTGCCTGGACTGGCTCAAGTCAACGCATGCTGGAACCGGGTTCATGCATGAGAGCTTCAACAAGAATGATCCGGCGAAGTTTACGCGCACATGGTTCGCCTGGGCCAACACGCTCTTTGGGGAACTCATTTTGAAGCTCGATAAAACCAATCCGAAGCTTCTCGAGAAAGCCTGAGCAAAAACGGAGGCGAGTTTGCCTGACAGCAAATCCGCCTTTCCCCAGGTCTCAGAATTGAGACCGGGGGCACCCAGATGTGAAAGAACGGAGAGGCCCTACCTCAGATTCACCGTTGACTTCAGCGGCAAGCTGTCCGATGAACCGCCGACCATGATGGTGTAGTCGCCCGGCAACAAGGACCAGTCATTCTTCTGTTCGTCGAAGATCGACAGATACTTTGGATCGATCTCAACCGTTACGCTGCGCTTCTCTCCGGGATTCAGTTTCACCTTCGTGAATCCAACCAGGCGCTTTGGCGGTTCCTGCGCAGCCGATGGCAGAGCCGCATAGATCTCTGCGATCTCAGAGCCTTCGCGTGCGCCGGCGTTGGCAAGGGTGAAGGTCACCTTCACTTTGTCGCCGGGAGTCACCTGCAGCCCGGAGTAACGATAGGTTGTGTAGGAAAGCCCATAGCCGAATGGAAATAACGGCTTCTTGTTCTCCGCGTCGTACCACTTGTAGCCTACCTTCACGCCCTCGTCGTAGGTCACCTGGAACGCCGGCAGGCCCGCTTCGCGCTGTTCGGGTGATACCGGTCCAGAGAAGCGCATGGACTCGAGCGGCGGCATGGTGATGGTCGGATGCGGCAGATCGGCTTCGCTCTTTGGGAAACTGTTGGGTAGTTTGCCGCTCGGGTTCACCGTCCCGAATAGAACGTTGCCCACGGCATCGGCTCCGTCGGTCCCGCCGAACCACGCTTCCAGGATCGCCGCGGGCTTGTCGACCCATGACATCGTGATCGGGTTGCCCGTTTCAAGAACTACGATGGTGTGCGGATTCGCTGCCGCTACCGCGGAGATAATTGCGTCCTGATCGTGCGGCAGGGTCAGGCTCTTTAGATCCATGCCCTCGCTGGCCCACATGTAGGCGAACACGATCGCTACGTCTGCGCCCTTGGCAGCGGCGCCAGCAGCGGTGGGATCGGTGCCCGGATCGTACTTCACCGTGGCATGGGGTGCACGCGCCTGGATTGCTTTGAGCGGCGAAGTCGGGAACCAGATCTCCTCCATCCAGTGTGTCGCGCCCTGTCCCGCGGGCTTGATGGCATTGCCGCCGATGGGATCAACCTGTGCCGAACCGCCGCCTGAGATCATGCCTACATCGGAGTGAGATCCAATCACCGCGATCGTATGCAGGCGAGCCGGGTTCAACGGCAGTGCTCCCTTCTCATTCTTCAGGAGGACGATGCCGCCTTCTTCAATTTTGCGGGCAGTTTCGAATCCGGCGAACGGGTCGATAACGCTGCGCTGGCGCGGATGATCGACCACCCCGGCCGCGAACATCGCTCGCAGAATGCGGTGCACGTGATCGTCAAGCTCGGTCTGCGGAATCTTGCCGGCTTCCAGAGCGTCCTGGAAGCGCTTCTCATAAAAGAACCGGCCCGGCTGCTCATTGTCGAGCCCTGCGGCCGATGCTTTCACATCGCTGTGTGTGCCGCCCCAGTCCGACACCACGAAGCCTGGAAACTTCCAGTCCTTCTTAAGCACGTCGGTCAACAGCCACTGGTTCTCACACGCGAAGTCGCCGTTGACGCGGTTATAGGAGCACATCACGGCGGCGGGTTTGCCTTCTTCCACGCCAATCTCAAACGCCAGCAGGTCGCTCTCTCGCGCTGCACGCTTGCTGATGGTGATGTTTACAGAATTGCGTCCGCTCTCCTGGTCGTTGAGAGCGTAGTGCTTGATATCGCCTATGACATTGGCCGATTGCGTTCCCTGGATGAGCCGCGCCACCAGGGTTCCGGCCAGCACAGGGTCTTCGCCCAGGTATTCAAAGGTGCGTCCGTTACGGGGATCGCGCGTAAGATTCACGCCGCCGCCGAGCGACATGTTGTAGCCTTGTGCGCGCAGTTCGTGTCCGATCAATGCACCGTATTCGAACGCCGCATCGGTATCCCAGCTTGCCGCGGCGGCCACGTTGGCGGGCAGCGCGGTGGCATAGCGGCCATTCACGCCGCTGGAGCGAACTCCATAGGCCGCGTCGCTCATGTCGATACCTGGAATTCCCAGGCGCGGAACTCCGACGGTGTAGCCTACGCCGCGGTTGGATGCTGCGTTCTCTGGAGTGACCGCTTCATCGGTCGGCATGCCCACACCATGCAGCAGCGCGATCTTCTCGTCGAGCGTCATCTCTTTGATCACCAGGTCGGCGCGCTCGTCAGGCGAGAGAGTCGTGTTCATCCATGGGCC
Organism: Occallatibacter sp.; assembly: GCA_036495975.1. Taxonomy (GTDB): domain Bacteria; phylum Acidobacteriota; class Terriglobia; order Terriglobales; family Acidobacteriaceae; genus Telmatobacter. The sequence goes on from DASXLY010000091.1 coordinate 91,842, forward strand.
GGTTGGCCGGGGTGACGCCTGCCGGCGCTGTGCGTTCCCTTGAACCGTCAGGCAAGCCAAACACAGGAGCAGAATTGCCGGCATGCTGAGGCCGACACGCGGTGCGGAGTGTTTCATAGATTCCCTCATTGATAAAACGTTTAATCTGGCCGCTCCCAATAGTATCAACAAACGGGCAAGACAAGCGTTTTTCTTTGAGGATCAGTCGGTCACCCGCGTGCGTTCGATGAGTTCACAGGGGACATAAACGGGATTCCACGCATAGTCGCGGATCAAACCGGCGATTGGGGCAGTTGCTTCGATTCCGGCGACGCCTTCAGAAATTGCCTGGCGCGCAACCGCCTCGGCCACCACCATCGCAACCTTGCGCGAGTCGGCAACGGCCGGGAGCAACGGCGCACTGTTGTCGTCGCGGGAAGGCGAGAGAGAAGTAAGAGCCTTGGCCGCGGCCATGATCATGTTATCGGTGACCCGGCGTGCATGCGAGACAAGGATTCCCAGCGCCAGACCCGGAAAAATAAATGAGTTGTTTACCTGCGAAATGCGCGTTGGACGCCCGTCAATTTCAACCAGCGGAAACGGACTGCCAGTGCCCACCAAGGCGCTGCCGCTGGTCCAGTGCATTAAGTCGACTGGGGTTGCTTCAGACTGCGATGTTGGATTCGACAGTGGAAAGATGATTGGCCGCTGCGTATGACGCGCCATCTCGCGAACGATCTCTTCGGTGAATGTGGCGGCCTGTGCCGAAACGCCAACCAGCACCGTCGGCTTTGCATTTCGCACTACGTCGAGCAGGGTCACATCCTCGCCGCCTTCGAGTTTCCAATCCGCAATGTCGGCGCGCTTGTGCACCAAAGGTTTTTGAGGTTCCCTGATGCCGCGCGCACCCTCGACCAGCAGGCCGTAGCGATTAAACGCATAGATACGACTGCGCGCCTGTTCCTCGTTCAGCCCTTGTTCCTTCATCGCCGCAATCAGCAAGTCGATGATGCCGATTCCCGCAGACCCTGAACCGAACATTACGATTGTTTGTTGGCTCAGCGGCACGCCGGTTGCGTTCACCGCGGCGAGCAGCGTTGCTGTGGTCACGGCGGCGGTTCCCTGGATGTCGTCGTTGAAGGTGCACAGGCGGTTGCGATAACGCTCCAGAAGCCGCGCTGCATTGGTTCCGGCGAAGTCTTCCCATTGCAGGAGGATATGAGGCCAGCGTTTTTGGACCGCGGTCACGAATGCTTCGACAAAGTCGTCGTACTCCTGCCCGCGTACGCGATGATGCTGCCAGCCGATGTAGATGGGGTCGTGGAGCAGCTTCTCATTGTCCGTGCCGGCATCGAGCAGTATCGGCAGACAATGTTCGGGTGGAATGCCGCCCAGCGCGGTGTACAGAGCCATCTTGCCAATTGGAATTCCCATGCCGCCTGCGCCCTGGTCGCCGAGCCCGAGGATGCGTTCCCCGTCGCTGACCACAATGCAGCGCACCTCGTCATAACGCTTGTCGGCAAGAATCTGGTCGATCCTGTCGCGATTGGGATAGCTGATGAACAGCCCGCGCGGGCGGCGCCAGATCTCCGAAAATCGCTGGCATCCCTCACCTACCGCGGGAGTGTAGACCACCGGCAGGAGTTCTTCGGTATAGTGCTCGATCATCGAGTAGAACAACGTTTCGTCGTTGTCCTGTAGATCGCGCATGTTGCTGTATTTTCCGAAGGGGGTATCCCGCGAGTCGAGTACGCGCTTGCGGCGCGCGCGCTGGTCTTCCAGTGTTCCGATGTGCGGCGGCAGCAAGCCATGCAGGCCGAAGATGTCGCGCTCGTGCTCAGTGAATGCGGTGCCTTTGTTCAGGCGCGAATTGAATAGCAGATCGACGCCGTGGAGACGGGTGCGAATGAGATGTTCCTGTTTGTCGCTGTCATTGTTGTCAGGCTGGGAAGGGTTGCTCATTTGATGTCCCTCATGGTCGCGAAACTGGCGGTGCGGATCTTGCCAAGCCCCGATCATAGCCAATCAGGGGTCTCCTGCCTGTGACGGATGGACGTGGTCTCAAAAAACGGCAATTGAATGTGAATTGCATTGTCGGGAAACGGCGCCTAAATGATGAAAACGGTCCAGCAAAAGGCCCACGCCTCTTTTCGGAGTACGTGGGCCCTTTATTCGACGTTATTTGGGGTGCCTGCCGATCAATGCGGCGGTATCCCGTCTGTCGTTTTAGCGGTTGCCGCCGCCGGTTCCGCCGGTTCCACCGGAGTGCTGGCCGCTGCCGGGCTGCTGGCCACTGCCGGACTGACCGCCCCGGTTGCCCTGGTTGCCCTGACGCTCCATGTCGTCCTTGCTGCCCTGTTGCGATTGCTGGCTGCCGCCGCTCTTCTGCTGCGAGGGGTCCTGGTTAGTTCGGGTGCCGCTGCCGGGGTTCTGAGAGCCTTGTTGGTTTGCCATTGAACTGCTCCTCTGCCGCGCTGCACATCTTGCGCGTACGTAACGCTGGCTGAGTAGATGGGATGCCGCGGTTTTTCACTGAGGTTGTACGTTTTCATACATCGCAAAAGGATGAATTCATAGTCTTCTAAACCATAGAAACAGGGACAGATAGCCTGTGGTTTTCTCGCCGTTACAAAGCTGCGGAATGGTGCTGAAATTGCCCGCGTTGGGTGTGCCTGCCCGGTGGAATCCGGCGAAAATCGCGCCATTACGCCTTCATCAGACAACCTTTTCAGCGTTTGCTATTTTTCTTCAATGATCGCGAGATCCCAGGGCGCAAGTTCCAGTGGGTCGCCATTCGCAACCGCCTTGCCGTCGAACAGATTCACGCCAGGGCCATGCGCGTAGCTTGCCTTCACCTCGGCATCGGAGTAGTTGAAGAAGTAGTGCACGCGTTTACCCATACGATTCACGCCGCGGGAGACATGAACCGCGCTGGGCTCCTGCTGGTCAGGGCCGGTGAGGCCGGACTCCTCCAGCGCCTGTTTCAACACCGCCGTTTGTAATTCATTGGAGAGATAGGTTCCCTCGTAGAGCAGTGTGCCGGTGCCGAAGTGGTTTTCGGTAATGGCAGGCCATTTGCCGAAGAATGGATGATCGTAATAGGCAAGGGCCTTGGCGTGCTCGGGCATCAGGAACTCCGCCCAATAGCTCACCCGATTCTTTTCGCCGGCGTGAAAGGGATCGCCCTTGAGAGCCAGCGGATGTTCGAGGTTGGAGAATTCCTGGTAGCTGAAACCGGCGGCCTCACGCAACGGGCCGGGCGCGCGCACCCAACGGACGGCGGAGTTCTCGTTGGCAAATCCGCTCTTGAACGTCATCACCACGTGGCCTCCGTTCTTTACGTAATCGGAGAGACGCTGCAAAAGAGCGTCGTCAGAGATGTAGAGCGCAGGAACGATGAGCAACTTGTATGCGGAAAAGTCTTTCGTCTCTGGAAAGACAAAGTCCGTCCCGACGTTCATGTCATAGAGAGATCGGTGCACTTGTTGCACCAGCGACGAGTAGTCTGCCGTGGGACTCGAAAAACTCCATGCGCCGCCCGACATCGTGAAGGGCATAAAGCTGATCGCGTTCGCTGAATCACGGCTCCATAAGATCGCCACGTCGTTGTGGATCTTCAACCCCACGAGGTGCGGCCCGATCTTCTGCAATTCATGCGCGGTGCGCGAGACCTCGGCATAGGCGCGATTCGGTTCCAGATCGTGCGACAGCACGCCTTTCCAGTAGGTCTCCTGGTTGGCGGCAATCGATGCCCAGTGCCAGTACTCCACCATGTTGGCGCCGTTCGCGACGTGGGTGTAGACATCTTCCCGCAACTGGCCATCGTAGGGAGGATATTGATTCGCGGACGTCCAGTCGGTCGATTGCGCGTTGGTCTCGGTCACCAGGAAATTGGCGTGTTTCAGAGAGCGTGAGAAATCTGACTGGATCGACTGCGTGGCACCGTCATAGTGATCCTGCGAGCCGTGGTAGATGTTGTCGGCCACGACGTCGAGCCCTTCTGCAATCGCCTCCTCGTTCACGTCGCGTTTCATCATGCCGCCGTAGTCGGTGGTGACGAACTGCCGCGGCGCAGCGCACTCGCGGACTAAGGCCGCCTGCCAGTGAAGGAAATCGGTGACGCGCATCTGGCTCCAGCGCGACCACTCCAGCTTGTAGCCGGTGCTCTGCGCACCATTGCGGGTCGGCAGGTCTTCCCACGTGTGCAGATTCTCGCCCCAGTAGTTGAGGAACCATGCCTTGCTCAGCGCCTCCGGCGTACCGAACTTCTTTTCGAGATAATGCTGGAACCCGATGAACACATCGCGATTCGCGGCCTCGTAGCTCGAAGTCTCGTTATCGATCTGCCAACCGATGACCGTCGGATTGTCTTTGTAGTGCGCGGCAACGTGCCGGATCAGCCGGTCGGCATAAAACCGGTACGCCGGCGAATCGGTATCCATGTTCTGCCGCATGCCATACTGCGCGGGTTCCGTCGGGCCGCCGAAATGTCCGCCGGTGATGCGATCGGCCAGGATCTCCGGGTGTTGATGCGCCATCCACGCCGGAATCGAATAGGTGGGCGTGCCGAGAATTACCCCGATACCGGCTTTGCCCATCGCGTCCACGATGTGATCCATCCACGCATATTCGAATTTGCCGTCCTCGGGTTCCCAGAGGCTCCAGGTCGATTCGCCCATGCGCACCACGTTCAGTCCCGCGGCCTTCATCAACTCAATGTCCTTGGCGAGACGCACGTCCTGATCGCCGGGCATGTACTCGTTGTAATAAGCCGCGCCGTACAGCACGGTCGGAAACTCGAGTGTCTGCTGTGCGGCGGTGCGGTTTGAATCGGCTTGCTGCGCTGTGGCAAAGGAAGCAATGAACAGGGCGAGAACAGGAAGGAGCTGAAAGCGTTTTCTTAAGGAACCCATCACCAGTGCCTTTCGAGAGCGAACTGCTCTCTTCTGCAAGGGAAAGGATTATGAAAACACGTCTACGCGAAACTGAGCAACACGATCTCAGAATGCGTTCCCACGCGCATCGGCGGACCCCATGTTCCGGCGCCGCTGGAGGTATACACCTGCATTTCGCCGAAGCGTTGCAGCCCGTAGGTGTATTTTCCGAATGCGCGGCGCGTGATGAAGTTGAAGGGAAACAATTGCCCGCCGCCGTGGGTGTGTCCGGAAAGCTGCAGGCTGACGCCGGCATGTTCGGCGAGGGGAAGCCGGTTCGGCACATGGTTCAAAAGGATGCTCGGCGATCCGTCTTTCAGATTCAACCCCTCGAGGAAGGCGCTTAGACGCAGCGGGTAAGTCGAATTGCCATAGGGCACGCCAACAATGCGGACCCCATCCACAACTGCGCTCTCGTTGTGCAGCACGCGAACGCCTGATTTGCGAAGTGCCTTTTCAATGGTGGCCGCTCCGCCGAACTCCTCGTGATTGCCGCCGACGAAGTAAATACCCAGCGGGGGTCTCAAGGCAAGAACCGGAGCCGCGATCTGCTGCGGGTCGACCTTGCTGCCGTCGAAAAGATCTCCTGCGAGAAAGATAATTGCAGGGTTCAGTTCGCGGGCCATTTCTGCCACCCGTCGCGCTAAGCCCACGCCGTTGATGTGGCCGAGGTGCATGTCCGAGATCATCAGCGCCCGCTTGTCGCGCCAGCACGCGGGCAAGTTGGGTAGCTCCACGTTGATTCGCCGCAGGCGCACGGTTCGCGCATTGGCAAGTCCGTAGATCGCGGTCACAACCGCCAACATTAGCAAGGAGACGGCGATGTAGTGCCGGGCGGTTATCTGCGTTGCGGGAGAAACTGTAAGCCGCAGCACCAGATCAGCCGGCCAGGCAATCAAGGCGCCGACGAAAAGAAAGTTGGCCAGGCCCATCCACAAGGCCGCGATCCAATACAGCAGCCGTATTGCGGGATTCGCAAATCGGAAGCTAGCCAGCGTCGCAATTATGAAAATGATTGAGAGAATCGACAATGCAACGCGCAGCGCGGTCTCGGCGCCCGGGCTCATCGGCCACCAGAAATCGACAAAAGTCCGATACAGGAACCAATGGGCAACGCACAAAATCGACTGCACTACCAAAACTGCAAGAACTGTCCAAGCCTTCAAAAAACGTTCTCCTTCTCACATCTTCCCATGACGCGCAAGGGCTTCCACGGACTCAAAACATGAAAGAATCGAGGGTATGGCAGTACCCGAACGTGACAAACTCGGCCTTTATGTCTCCATCCCGTTTTGCCGCTCCAAATGCACCTATTGCAATTTCGCTTCAGGAGTCTACCCAGCCGGGGAGCATACCCGATACGTCCAACGCCTCATCGATGAGATGCAGAGTGCTCGTAAACGGAGCGAAAACCTCGGCGTGGAACTTCCAACCCGCGTCGACACGATCTATTTTGGCGGTGGAACACCGAGCTTGCTCGAAGCCGACCTGATCGCAGAGCTATTTGCCGCCATCCGATCGGAGTTTAGGTTCGAACCCGACGCCGAAATCACCATGGAGTGCGCGCCGGGCCAACTGGCCGACCCTGCGTTGGCGGCCATGGTGGCGGAGGGCGTCAATCGCGTCAGCCTTGGCGTGCAGTCATTCATCGATCGCGAAGCGCAACAGAGCGGACGCCTTCACAGCCGCGCCGTGGTGCTGGATGACCTCGCACGGCTGCGTACGGCTGGCATCACCAGCCTGAATGTCGATCTCATCGCCGGCCTCGCCGGGCAGACCTTCGCCTCGTGGCAGGATTCAGTCGAGACGGTTATCGCTACCGGCGTTCCCCACGTTAGCATTTACATGCTCGAAGTAGACGAAGAATCGCGCCTGGGCCGCGAACTGCTCGCCGGCGGTGGGCGTTACCACGCTGACCTGGTTCCGACCGACGACACGATCGCCCGCATGTACGAGAGCGCGATCGAGTGGCTTGCGGCCGCTGGGCTTCATCAATACGAGATTTCCAATTTCGCGCGGCCCGGATTCGAGTCGAAACACAACCTGCGCTATTGGCAGCGTCGACCCTATCTCGGCCTAGGGCTCGACGCTTCCTCGATGTTGCTCGAGGCGGGAGACGCCGGATACGTTGTGCGCTCAACCAACAGCGACGACCTGAAGGCCTATCTCGAGGGGTCGCAGGCGCCTGAGACGGCCTGGCTGTCGCCCGAGCGCCAGCATGAAGAAGCCTGGTTTCTCGGTCTGCGCCTGAATGGTGGAGTGTCTCTCTCGGCTCTCGGCCACGAATTCGGTAACCAGGCGGTCGAGGGTGCGCTCAAAATCGTGGCACGCCTTGCCGAACGCGAACTGCTTTCAACTGAAAGTGACACCGTGCGCCTGACTCCCCGGGGGCGCCTGCTCTCCAATGACGTTTTCCAGGAATTCCTGGAAACATCAGTGGTTGAAGCGCAGGTCGCGGAACGCTAACTATTTATCCACTTGTCCTGCAACACGGGTAACAGAAACTCCGCTGGGTCCGGCTCGGCTTCTGCGGTGGAGCAATACACGCTTCCCGCGGCCTGCGCTTTGGCGAGATGCAATGCGCGTTCGGCACCTCGGAGGACGACGAAGGGTGATCTGCCGGTGCTGGCCGAAACGCCAAAGCAGGCGTGGAACTGGATCTGCGTTCGCTCAAGTTTCACAGGCAAGGCGAACACTTCGTTGTTCAGACGCTCGGCCATCGTGGACGCGTTGCAGCTGTTGCACCCGGGCAGCACCAACACCATTTCGCCTTGAGCAACTTGCCCCACCGAGTCGTAGCAACGCAGGAGCTGTGTGATGCGTTCCGCAATTGTTCGCAAGGCGCCATTCAGAGTCGCCTCTTCCTCTTGGCCTCGCCACGCTTCCCAATCGCAGACCCCGCAATGAATCACCGCTAGCGGAGTCTTCATCCGCTGGGCACGATCGGTCTCGCGAAAAAGGATCGCAATCAGCTCGTCCCGGTTCAGAAGCATTGGCGCCGCCTCGCACTGCTGGATCGCGCAGCAACATCAAATTTATCGGCAGAGATTAGAGAATCCTTAGCCTGTTTTTCCGATTCTTGGCAGATTCTAACGAGCAGAAACCTTGCGGAAGGGACCAAACCTTCAGGTCGTCTATCGCTGACGCCAAAAATCCGGAGCCTCAGCCCCGGACCTTTTGAGAACCTCTATGTACGCTTGAAAGAACTAGATCTCAGTCCACAAACTCAACTTTGGGTGCAATCGGAATAATTCCCCGCTCGTGGCCCATATCGAGCAGCTTGCGGATTGCCTCGCGACCGTCTGGGCCATAGTCCAGCGTCCGCTCGTTCACGTACATGCTAACGAACCGGCTGGCCAGATTCGTGTCGAGGTCGCGCGCAAACTGCATGGCGTATTCGAGAGCCTGTTCGCGATGGTCAAGGCCATGCTGGATGCTGTCGCGCAGCGCTTTGGAGATGATTGTGTGCGATTCGGCTCCCAGCGAGCGCCGGATTGCGTTCCCGCCGAGGGGCAACACCAGTCCGGTTGTCTCGCGCCACCACACGCCGAGGTCAAGAATCTTGCGCAGCCCATTGTGGGAGTACGTTAGTTGTCCTTCGTGGATGATCAAACCTGCCTCGTACTTGCCCGCGAGCACCTGGGGGATGATCTGATCGAAGGGCACAACCGCCGTCTCGATCTCGGGATTGAAGATCTTCAACGCAAGATAGGCGGTCGTCAGGGTGCCCGGTACGGCAACCTTCACCTTGCGCAGATCCGCGTGGGAAAGCTGCCGTGGCGAGACGATCATGGGCCCATAACCTTCCCCTACGCTGCCGCCGCAGCCCATCAGGGTGTAGTTCTCCTGGAGGTAGGGATAGGCGTGAAAGCTGATCGCGGTCACGTCATAGAAGGCCTCGTTTTGCGCCTTCCGATTCAAAGTCTCAATATCGCACAGCGAGTGAGAGAACTTGTAGCCAGGCACGCGAACCTTGTTGGTCGCGAGGCCATAAAACATGAAGGCATCATCCGAGTCCGGGCTATGGGCGATGGAGATTTCCCGGATCGAGTTCAGAACCGCAGATTCAGATTGCTTGGTGCTCACTTCGACAAAAATCCTTTCAGCAGAACCAGTGGTCGGCCGGGAAACAGGTTAGACCTGGCGGCGAACACGGTTCAGCCCGTTAGCAATCGCCGCGGCAGCTACGACTTTCAGCGCATCGCCGGGCAGGAAGGGAAGTACGGCCAGCGCAAAAGCTGAGCGAACCGATCCATGTGTCCAGATCGCCAGCCAAGCCATCCCGCAGAGCAGAATAAGCACGTTGCCCGTTGCGGCACTGAGCAGCGCGCCGGTAAACCCACGCGCGAGGCGGCGCCGCAAAAATGCCACCAGCGCAGCAGCCGCCGGATACGACATGAGGTATCCGCCGGTTGGTCCGAGGAGGTGCGCTATTCCAGCGCCGAATGCCAGTCCCGGGGCAAACACCGGCAGACCCGCCGCGCCCTCAAGCAAGTACACGCCCAAAGTGGCTGCTGCCAATCGTGGCGACAGCAACAGCCCCAGTAGCAACACGGCGAACGGCTGCAGGGTCAGTGGCACGGGCGTAAACCATAGGGGCAACGAGATATGCGAACAGACTGTGACCAGCGCGCTGCCCGCAAGGACTACACCGGCGGTGCGCAGACCCCGCTGAGCGGCAGAATTCGCGATCTCTGAAGCCAGCGGCCTAGAAATTCCGTTTTCCACGTTTGTTATCCCTTAACTTTCTGACTCTAAATCGGATTCTTCGGGAGTCCCCAAGACGGCCGCGTCGCGGTCGGCCAACTCACGTTTCCGCTTTCTGCGATGCAGCAGTACGTGACGCGCCACACCTGCTGCCGCCAGAAGCAGCGCTCCCACAGAAACCACTAGCGCGATCAGTAACCAGCGCATCACAACCGAGGTCAGGATACCAGAAAGGGATGAATGAAAGCCGGACGGCTGGCGGCGGCATGACCGGGCGCGCACCCGCTGGAATCAGCTCACCTTGTGCCAGCCAACGCACCAAAGAGCCACTCGAGGTAGGTTGCGCTGCCATGCTCCACCGGCAACACCAAGAACTCCGGCACACGGTAGGTGTGCAGTTCGCGCAGGCGTATCTCGAGTGCTTCGAGTTTTTCGGTGCTGGTCTTCAGCAGCACCATGGTCTCTGGCGCAGACTGGATCTGGTCGTTCCAGCGATAAATGGACTGCACCACGGGCAGCAGTGTGGCGCAGGCCACCAGCCGTTCTTCGACCAAGGTGCGTCCGAGCTTGTTGGCCTCATCCAGGGTGCTTTCCGTAGTCAGAACAATCCGGGCCTGCGGGTTCGCTTCGTGCATTTCTTTCTCCCCGGTTCAGTGTACGGATAAAGCCCCACTTGCCGAGGAGATTTTTCTTCGAGCGAATCAAAGTGAACGCTCCGACGTAACCTCCATTCCCACAATCCCGTCCCGCAACTTGCCGACTTCGCCGCGGTGTTGCAGTATGTTCCTTGCGGCTCGCGCATCCTACTATCTTTGGTTCCGCCTATCTTTGTTCCGCGGTTTTCGAGCCGCCCAGGAGAACGACCGATGAGTTCCGTGATCAAATTTGGCACCTCCGGCTGGAGGGCCATCGTTGCCGACGAATTTACGTTGGCCAACATTCGCCTCGCCATCGCAGGCATTGCCAGTTACGTCAAAACGCAGCCCGAGCCTCATCGCGTGCTTGTGGGCCGCGATCCGCGCTTTCTCGGCGAGAGCTTCGTTGCCGAAAGCGCGAAGATCCTTGCCGGCGCCGGCGTCACTCCCATCGTGATCCCGGACGCTGCGCCCACTCCAGCTATTGCTCACGCTGTGCGCGCCCTCAAAACCTCGGGCGCTATCAACTTCACCGCGTCGCACAATCCGCCGGAGTACAACGGCATCAAGTTTTCAACCCATGACGGCGCCCCGGCCCTGCCCGAAGTGACAAAGCAGATTGAAGGCGCCGTCAACGCCAACACCGAAGACAAAATCCCCCACGCCGATCCGCCCGAAGCTGGTTGGGAGACCGCCGACGTGAAGCCGGGCTTCCTGCATAGGCTCGGCGAGCTGGTCGATCTCAAGACCATTGCCGCTTCGCATATCAAGGTGGTTTTCGATCCTTTCTGGGGAGCGGGCCGCGGCTACAGTTGCCACATCCTGCGCGAGGCTGGCGTTGAAGTTGCCACTGTGCACGACTACCGGGATGTTCTGTTTGGCGGCCATGCTCCCGAGCCTGACGACCACCTGCTCGGCGATTGCAAAAAGAAGATGAAGGAGTTTGGAGCGAAGATCGGGATCGCGACGGACGGGGACGCTGATCGTTTCGGCATCGTCGATGAAGACGGCACCTTCATCCAGCCCAACTACATCATCGCGCTGCTGTTCGACTACCTGGTGGAGACTCGCGGCTGGAAGAACGGCGTGGCCAAGAGCGTCGCAACGACGAACCTAATCAATGCGCTGGCCGAGTACCACAAGGTTCCGCTTTACGAGACCCCCGTCGGGTTCAAGTACATTGGCGAACTCATCATCGCCGACAAGATCGCGATCGGCGGCGAAGAGTCTGCCGGGCTCACCATCCGCGGCCACGTGCCGGAAAAGGACGGCATCATCGCCGGATTGCTGGTTACCGAGATGGTCGCCGCGCGCAAAAAGAATTTGGGACGGCAACTCAAGGAGCTGTTTGCCAAGGTTGGTTCCTTCTATCCTGTTCGCGAAAACTTCCGCTTGACCCCGCAGCGCAAAGCCGCGTTCACTGAAGAATTGAAGAAGGATCCAACTGAGCTCGGCGGGCGCAAGGTCAAGCAGGTTGTGCGCACCGACGGGCTCAAGCTGATTCTTGAAGACGGCTCGTGGGCCTGTTTCCGCCTGTCCGGCACTGAGCCGGTGGTGCGGGCCTACACCGAAGCACGCGACGAGAAGGATATGGTCGCGCTGCGCTCGGCAGCCGAAAAGTTCGTCCAGGGTTGATCAGTCGAGGCCGAATGCAGCATCCAAATCTGTTCAGTGAAAAGAGGGAAGCGGCCGACGAGCCGCTTCCATTTCGTCAGCGGGCCATCGAATGGGCGCAGCAGGGCTGGCGTCCGGCGGGCACGGTCTTCGCCGTGCTGCTGGCGCTCGCCTTGGCGTGGAGCGTGGTCAGCGGCAAGCACGGCCTCTCCACCTGGTACCAGCAAAAGACTCAGGAAAAGCAGCTCAAGCATGAGATCCAGGACCTGCAGCAGGAGAATTCCCACCTGCGCCAGCATGTGGATCATCTCAAGAACGATCCGGGTGCCATCGAACACGAAGCTCGCGAGAAACTTCACTACGCCAAGCCTGGCGAAGTGATCTACACGCTTCCGCCCGATCCGCACGGCCAGCCATCAGCACCGTCTCCGCAAGTTGGCGTTAGCCGTTAACTCAATATTCATTGATCCTGAGCTCACAGTGCATGGATGCCCTGAATATATGGCATGAGTGCGCTTCGCACAGACGCGCTCGCAAGCGCTAGACTTTTCTGCGTTGAAGGTATCCCCTGTGCCCAACTGCGGGATCGTTCCTAATCGGTCCCTTTTGTTCCTCTTCACTATCTGGGCATTTACTTTCTCGGCCTGGTCAACTGCACAGACAGAACCGGAAGATCGGGCTCCGAGCGACGCCTTCCAACTCAAAGTAAAGAGCAATCTGGTGCTCGTTCGCGTTGTCGTGCCCGACAAGAATGGCAAACCCGTCCGCTACCTCAAGAAAGAGGATTTCCGCATCTTCGATCAGGGGAAAGAGCAAACCATTCCACCACGATCGGACTGGTAACCCAAGGAGATTTCGGTCCGATTCTCGGCACCGTGCTGAGTGATTCACCCAAAAGTACCCTCAGTTGGAGCCGATGGGATCAGGGCGTGAAAGGCGCTGTCGCTGTGTTCCGCTTTACCGTGCCCCGCAGCAAGTCTCACTATGAAGTCGAGTATTGCTGCGTGACCGAGGGAAACAAGACTGGGCTCTTCAGGCAGATCTCCGGTTATCACGGAGAGATCAAAGTCGACCCGGCCTCCGGAACCATCCTGCGCATAGCCATTCAAGCTGATTTACGGGACTCCTTCCCCATCACTGCGGCCGACCTCTCGGTCGAATATGGTCAGGTTGAAATCGGAGGGAAGAACTACATCTGTCCGTTGCACAGCGTGGCGATTGTGAAGGCATACACAAGGGCGCCGGATATGGGCTCAGAGGAGCCGCTATATCCCTGTAAGGGTACGCGTCCAGACAATATACGCGACATGCCCATCCAGACGATGATCAACGACATCGCATTCAGGCAATACCACCTGTTTCGTTCCGAATCGCGGATTCTCACCACTTCTGATCCAGCGCCACAATAGCAACCAAGGTTCCCAGGCCGACGCCGAGTACCCGGAACAATTGCATACAATGAAGCGCGATGAACATCTCGCGTAATACCTGCTCTCTTTCTTCTTACCTTCGGCCCTGGCCCCTCATTCTTCTCGCTGCTTTGCTCTGCAATTCCGCGTCGGCCGCAACCCATGTGTTGGTCGACCAGGTTGGCTATGAAACGACGGCGTCGAAGGTGTCGCTCGTGATTACAGCGAAGGGCGATACGGCTCCCACCAAATTCGCGCTCGTCAACGCGGATACCGGCAAGATGGTTCTCGACGGTGATCTGAAGCTATCTGGCGAGGTTCACGCTTGGACGGGCATGGTCTTCTTCACCGGGGATTTCAGCAGTTGGCATGAGCCCGGACGTTACATCCTCAGGGTGTCGACGCCGGCGGGCGAAATAGCCTCCAGCATCTTTGCAATTCAGGATGACGTGCTTGAACGCAACACTCTCTCAAATGTGATTTATTACTTCAAAGGCCAGCGTGCCAGCGGCGACTTCGATCGCGCTGACCGCCATCTCGCCATCCCCGATCAGCCTGGCGCCTTTATCGACGCGCACGGTGGCTGGTACGATGCCACGGGCGACTACGGCATTCACCTCTCGCATCAGAACCTGACTTCCTACTTCAATCCGCAACAGGTGCCGCTGGTCGCATGGAGCCTGCTCAAAAGCTATCGCGTCCTCGAAGCCCGCCACGACGACAACTTCACGGAGTACTTGCGCCGCATGCTGGATGAAGGCCTCTTCGGCGCCGACTACCTTGTCCGCATCAAGCGCGCCAATGGCTCTTTCTTCGAGAGCATTACGGCTCCTGGAAAATTGAAGCTTGCCAAGGACCGGGCTGTCGGCAATCCCAACTGGCGCACGCAGATCAAGACCAGCACGGCCGACTCCACCGAACACCACGTCGAGACCATCAAGCCTCACATGTATGAGGCAAGCTTCCGCTCCGGCGGAGGCATGGCGATTGCCGCCCTTGCGCTCGCAGCGACCATGCCCGAGGAGGGCGACTTCACGCGTCAGCAATATCTCCAGGCTGCCGAAGATGCTTTTCATTTTCTCAGCCAGCACAACAAAGAGTTGCTCAATGATGGAGTCGAAAACATCGTGGATGACTACTGCGCGTTGACGGCCGCGACGGAACTCTTTCGGGCGACTCATCACGATGAATATCGCGCCGCTGCCGCGGTTCGTGCCGCCAGCCTCATCGCGCGTCTTACCATGCAAGGTGCATGGCGGGATTACTGGCGCGCCGATGCGGGCACGCGCCCGTTCTTTCATCCCGCCGACGCCGGGCTGCCGGTGGTGAGCCTTCTGGAGTGGTATGAGTTCGCGTCGCCTGGTGACCAGAAAAGCATCCGAAGCGCTGTCGAGCGCTCGTTGCACTTCGAGTTGGCCGTCACGAAGGAGGTCAACAACCCCTTCGGCTACGCGCGCCAGCTTGTCCGCATGGGAAACGGCACGGTGCGGACCGCCTTCTTCTTCCCCCACGACACCGAGGCTGCTCCGTGGTGGCAGGGCGAGGATGCACGGCTCGCTTCGCTCGCTGCCGCCGCACGCATGGCGCTGCCGCTTTTTGCTGATCAGCCAGAATTTCAGACTGAACTCAAGGCGTATGCGTGGAATCAGCTTCACTGGATTCTCGGCCGCAATCCCTACGATGTCAGTCTGCTCATGGGCGGCGGTCATGGAGATGCCGCCTACATGTTCTTCCGCTCGTGGAAATACACCAATGCGCCTGGAGCTATCGTGAATGGCATTACGGCTGCCGAAAACGATGAAGATGGAATCGCTTTTAACCAGGGATTCGCCGTCACCGGCAAAGACGAAGATTGGCGTTGGACCGAGGACTGGCTTCCCCACGCGGCGTGGTATCTCTATGCTGTCAGCCTGCCGCACGAATAGCGCGGGAGGGAGCAGGGCATTCAGGTCACTGAATGGCCCAATAAATACGGATGGGCTTTCAGCCTCGGATCAACCACCCCAACGCATCGTCAAAGAGCCGATTCTGCTCGACGCTGTCGAAGATTTTGTTGCCGTGACCCATGTTCATATAGAGCATGCGGTACTTCGTATTCGACCAGACCACCGGCACATCGCCGCACTCAATTGTGTCCTTCAGTCCTATCGGATAATTCGATGGCGCCAGCGTGACCAGCACCTTCACATCGCGATTCTCGCGCGGGCTGGGTTTCCAGATGTACCACTCATTGGCCGGGGAACGAAATTGCGCAGGCAGTCGTCGCACGACCGGATGCGCACGATCATCCACGTGCAGCAGAGCCGGCAATGGCGGCCAGTTATTTCCATAAAAGACCGTTCCGCCAAGGAACCGCACAAACCACGGCCAACCGGTGCTTTCGTCGTTATAGGCAGCCGCATGAAAACCGATCCACCCGCCGCCATGCTCCATGTAGCTTTCAAATGCCGTCCGCTGCGCAGCTGTAAGAGGAGAATCATTCAGCCACATCACCAACCGCACGTCCTTGAGCCGCGCCTCATTCATATCTTCCCAGTTCGAGGTCGACACAAATTCATATCCGTCCGTATCCGCATGTGCGGCAAAAAACTTCAGTGCCTGCTCGGCGAACATCACGTGATCGCGCTCAACCTCGGCCGAGTAGAACGCCAGCACCTGCGGCATGGCCTGCTTCTGTGCAAACCCTCTCAGCGCAACCAAACTGCAGGCGAGAGCCGCACAGAAGCTCCGTCTTGATCGGATTCCTTCTTCGAAAGGTGTCATCGTTGCGAGGCCCACAATATGGCATTGTGAAAAATCTGGGTGAACGCCGGGTTGTCGAAGAGATCCGGATGGTGCCCCATGAAGATGTACACGTTCCGCGCCTTCATGCGTTCATTGCTCCAGACCACGGGGTGATCCCCCATCTTCGTTTTTGTGTCCGGGGCGTATGTGTTCTCATCAACGCTCGCCAGCACGTGCGCTGCACCGCGCGGCGATTTGTCGTAGGTATACCATTCCTCATCCTTCACCACGAAGGTGTCCGGCACTCCACGCATCACCGGGTGCTGCGGTGCTTCGACCTTGACCGTACCCGTTGCGAAGGTTGGAATGTAATTCTTCCAGCGAATTCCGCCCATGAAGTTTGAGAACCACGGCCACATTGGGTAGCCGTCAAATTCTCCCAGCAGCGAGGCGTGATGAAACCCGATCCACCCTCCGCGGCCCTCTTCGATGTATTTCTCAAACGCTTTCACCGCCTCCGGTTTCCAGGCGTACGGCGGATAGTTCAGCTGGATGAAGAGTTGATAGTGCGCCAGAAACGCTTCATTGATCTGGTCTGTGTTCTCGATGTAGTCGATTGCGAACCCGTCCGCCTCAGCCTCTTTCGCCAGCCAGACTTTCGCTGCCTCCACAAATGGTTTGTGAATCCCGCCCGGCTCGTCAATCGCCACCACGCGAAACTTCACGTGTTGAGGTTCGCCCTGAACAAGGCAGGGAAGAGCAAAGCAGGCAAACAAGAAACAGCTGAAAAAACGAAAAGAACGAATCCCGGCCAAGAAAGTCCTCACTTGATTCTGATTTCTGTGCCGCCGTGCGTGCGCTCACTTGTCCTTACGAGCCCGATGGCGGATACTTCGTAAAGCAAAATGAAGTATCTCATCAAATCGCTAATCCTTGACGTGACGGATTCCTTGCCGGGCCTCGCATCAATCGTTTGCCTTGGGCTGATCCTGCTGGCCGCGAGTCAGCCAGGGCCGGCGCAATCCATGCACCCCGAACCGCACACCGGCCTGGTCAACACGGCGGGCGCGGTTTTCAATCCAGTAATCGGGAAAGGCTACATCGTCGATTCTGCCGCCGGCACGGTTCACGTCAGCAACGACCGCAATGGAATATCGCGCGCGGTCAAAGTCGGCGCCAATCCAACGTCTATCGCCATCGATACCGCAAACGGCCGTGCCTACGTCGTCAATGCAGGCGATGGTTCGGTGAGTGTGCTCGATGGTCATACCGATGCGGTGGTCGTCACTCTGTCTGTCGGTGCCCATCCGTACTCCATCGCAGCCGACTCTGCCGCCGGAAAAATCTACGTCACACGCACATACAGCGATCAGCTCATGGTGATTGATGCTGTGACCAACAACGTCAGCGGCATCAAGGCCGGCTCGCCCGATCTCCTCGCCATCAACGAGAAGACCCACACCGTGTACCTGCTCAGCTACGAGATGGGCGACCTTGCTATTCTCGACGCCGCTACGCACAGCATCACTCACACCTCGGTTGGAATGCATGCGTGGGGTATGACCCTTAACCCGAGGACCGGCGCGCTCTACGTCGCGAAGATCGGCGACGGAGCTGTTGCAGTGCTGGCGCACGGATCGATCAAACCCACGTTCATTCCTACAGGCGGCATTCCCTGCGCAATCGCAGTCAATCCACAGACGAACACCATCTACGTTGCAGACTACGCCGGAAACAGCATTGCCGTGATCGATGCTGCGCGAGCTAAGGTTGTGGCGGCCATTCCGGTAGGAAACCGTCCTGAAGCCGTCGCCGTCGACGCCGCACACAACCGCGTCTACGCTGCGAACACGCTTGGCCACAGCATCAGCGTCATCGATGGGAATACCGACAAGGCGATTGCGACACGGCCGGTCATCTCAGCTCCTTATGCGCTGGCCGCTGATCCTGCCAAGCGCAACCTCCACGTCGCGTCACTTGGCCAGTCGGCGTTCGCTCAAATCTCAGGAGACTGAAGTGGCAGCGTTTATCGAGCGAACCAGGCCACGCCTGCGCCTGCCAGTGGCGCGTCGTCTCCCAGCTCCGCGATACGCAGCTCGATTCCGGTCCCTTCCAGTTCAGCTTTCGTCGACGCAAAGAATAGAGGGGCCGACCGCGCGATGCCACCGCCCAGCACCACGACATCCGGCGCAAAATCCGCCAGCAGCGCTTTGATTGCCACGCCCAGATCCCATCCAAACTTTTCGAAAACCGTGGTTGCCGCCGCCTCGCCGCCCATTGCGTAGTGCGCGATTGACGCCACCTCGCGCTCCTGCCCTGTGCTCTCTTTGTAGGCGGCCTTCACGGCGCGTGTCGAAATCTGGTCTTCCACGATGCCGCCGTGGTAGGGCACGTTCCAGATCTCGCCGCCCGGCGGAACGCCTTTGCCCTCCGTCACAACTTTGCCATCTACTGCGAATCCCGACCCAACGCCTGTTCCCAGCGTGAAACAGACGACGCGCTTCACTCCTCGCGCCGCGCCCGCTCCCACTTCGCCCAGCAGATACGCAGCCGCATCATTCAGGAACCGTACCTGGCTCGGCTTCCATCCAAACTGATCAGCCAACGCTTCGCTGACGTTCACCCCGTACAGAAACGGCATCTTGTGCTTCATCCAGCTAATTCCCTTTTCGTAGTCGAACGGTCCCGGCATTGCCAACTCCGCGCCCTCAATGCTCGCCGCGCCTTCACTGGCGTTTATTCCGAGCGAATGCAGGACATCGAGAAAAGCAGCGCTGGTCTCTCCCGTGGGATGATTGGCCCGCACCACCGTACCCAGGCGGTAGCCTTCCTTGAAGCAGACCGCTGCCGAGATGTGACTTCCACCAACGTCATAGACCAGGACACAGGGATCAACTTCGGAACTCAATCGATTTTCTCCTTCTGGATCATCAACATTGTAAGCGGGTAGGCGAGGCTGTTCAGGGCCCGGCCTTCTCGAAGCACTTGGACGCCGTGCTCCGAAGCCATCCGATTTTGTTTTCATCTTCCATTGACATTCCCTGGAAATCGCGTACAGGTATAGTGGAATCCACCTGCATGCATTTACGGACGCGGCTTCTCCTTCTGATATCGTGCACACTCATTACCGGGCCGCTTCTGGCCCAGATGCCGTTTTACACCGACAATGCCGACGTTACTGATGCGGGCACACTGCATTTCGAGTTCTTCAATGAATTCGACGGGCTCCAGTCTGCGCAATATCCCGATCTCCAGCAGAACACCTTCAACTACAAGGTCAATTACGGTTTTCCCCATGGCCTTGAATTGGATTTCGATGCTCCTTATCTTTCGATCTTCCGCGCATCCGGTGCACAGAACTCCGTCGGACCGGGCGATACCGATATGGGCATCAAGTGGAACTTCCACAAGGCTCCGCACCCGCTGCGGTTTCCCGCCCTCTCGGCCAGCCTGTACCTTGAGTTCCCAACCGGCGATGAAAGCCAGGAACTTGGATCCGGCCTCACCGACTATTGGCTCAACTCCATTGCGGAGGAACCGTTCTCGGATAAAACCAGGGTCAATGCCAACTTCGGATTTCTCTTTGCCGGTAATACCAGCACTGGTGTCCTGGGAGTTCAGACCACGCGGGGACACGTCTATACCGGGGGTATGTCGCTTGCGCACGATTTCAACCCCCGGGTCACCCTGGGCATCGAGGCATTCGGCGCCATAGCCGACAACAAGGGTCTCGGTAAAGATCAATTGCAGGGCCTCGCCGGTGGTCAATACCAGCTGAATCCGCGCATGGCCGTAACCTTTGCCATCCTGGGAGGCAGCCACGTCGCGAGCCCAAAAATCGGCGGCCAGTTCGGCTTTGAAGTTGACTTCCCCCTTCGCCACGGTTCAAATGCAAAGCAATCCGCCTCAAACCAGTTCACATCCCCTTTTCGGAGATCACCATGACCTGCAAGCCCGAAGTATTGAAAAGTGTTCCGTTGTTTTCACTGCTGGACGATGACGAGAGGGCAGTCCTTGCTACCCAAGTCGAAGCCAAAACCTTTGCCCCGCGCCAGCGTATCTACAAGGCCGGCGATCGTGGCCAGGCTTACGTGATGATCTCCGGCAAGGTGCGAGTCACGACCGTCGACGAGGACCAGCAGGAGGTCGTGGTCGACGAGCCGGCACAAGGCGAGTTCTTCGGGTTTGCCTCCATGCTCGAACAGACGCCGCATCAAACCAACGCCGTGGCACTCGAAGAATCGGAGTGTCTGGAAATCTCCCGTGACGATATTACCGTCCTGCTGGAGCGCAAACCTCACGCCGGTATGGACCTGCTGACTACCCTCGGCCACCAGTATCACGCCGCTCATCAACTCGTGCGCCTGCGCGCCACCCGCAATCCCAACGAGGTGATTGAGAAAGAGATGACTACCGGCGAGCGCATCGCCGACTCAGTCGCCGGCTTTGGCGGTTCCTGGACCTTCATTATTACTTTCGCCATCGTTCTTACGGTGTACACGCTTCTGAACGTCTTACTGGGCGGCAAAGCGTGGGATCCCTACCCCTTCATCCTGCTCAACCTGTTTCTTTCTATGCTCGCCGCCATCCAGGCGCCGGTGATCATGATGAGCCAGAATCGCCAGGACACCAAGGACCGGCTGCGCAGCGAACTGGACTTCGATGTCAATCGCCGCGCCGAATCCGAAATACAGGGATTGTCGCGCAAACTGCACTCCATCGATGAGCGAATCGACGATCTCGCCGACCTGCTCCGCGCACAGCGTGTTGCCTCTGCGCAGAGTGGCGGGGACTAGAAATCCGCGTGGGTTCGCACCGACCCCACCCATGCCGGCCCGCGATCGCGGTTATAACCCGGGTTGTCGATATGCTGCACATCGAGGGAGTAGAACAAGCCCTTCCAAGCGTGCCATGTGTAGTAGCTCTCTACGATGTTCTCGCGGCCATAGTTCAGGCGACCGTCGCCCAGCAGAAACCCCAGACCGCCGAGCGCCAGGTAGTTTTGGTGATCGCGCTTGATGGCGTTCGACACCACTGCGATCGCCACCTTGTCCTGCGGGCGGCGCCAGCGGTTGCCAGCGTAGTCCGCGCCCGCCCCCACCGTCTGATCGACCTCGGTGTAGGCGAATGACTCATGCTGGCCCTCGTTCCATCCGAAGCGCCCGAAGACCCGCAAACTCGAGGACAATTCCTGCTCGGTGTTGTAGCCGAACCCATACTTCAGCGCGCCAAAATGTTCGTGTGCTGTGATTGTTGGCGTCGGGTCGCTCCTGGCTAGATACGCCTGCACCGCCTCGCGATACAAGCCCATGTGCGCGCGATTCGCATAGAACAGCAGGCGCGTCACGCCCTTCCGCTGCGGTATCCAGCTCTTGCGCAGCTCAAATTCGCCATTCTGCGCATGAGCCCGGCTCAACGCCCAATCCATGTCGATGCCATTGGCCACAATCGGCATGGCAAACAGACCGTAGCGAACGCTCCAAGTGCGGTCGTCATATTCCGCGAGGCCGCCCACCGTGTATCCACGCGTATCGGCGGCGTAGTCCCACGCGCCATTGTTGTCCACGGTCCAGTTCATGAACTGCAGATGGCTGTCGGATCCCGCCGAGTTCGCATCGAAGAAGTCGGGCAATGTCATCTTCCCGACGCGGATCTCCAGACGGCGCTCCGGCACCGTGGGAGCCAGCGCAAAGAAGTTCGCCTCCTGGCTGGCGGTTTGGTTGGTCAGCCCGATCACCTGGTGGATCTGGTAGCGGGCAATATAGGGTGTGGAGCCGAGATTTGGATTTCGCACCACATCGAGATTGGTGAATCCGGCCAGCCCCAGTGCCTGGCTCAATCCTCGCCCTGCGGCCGACTCCAGATCGAAGATGAAGTCGGTGTTATAACGCGTGGACCGGTTTCGCCTCAGTCCGGTGTAGAGGGTTCCTACCATCGAGGTCTTGTACTCCGCGGAATTGCGGAAGCTGTTCGGTCCTTCATACGGCGAGTGAAAGGGAAGTCGGCCCTGATAGATGATGTTCGCCTGCCCTGATACCCAGTAGCGCGAATCCTCGGGGTGAGGAAACATTGTCAGCACAGGAGCACTGGGGGCTGAATCTTCCTGGGACTTCAGTGCAGCGGCGGCATCGTTGCTTTGCCTGGTGCTGCTCTGCTCGAGAAGTTGAGCCAGGGTCGTTTTTTGCGCATTGGCCTGGGGAGCCAAGGGGAAAGCCGCATCCGTCTGCGCATTTGCGAAAATGCTTCCCGTGGTGAACAGCCCGGCAAGAATGGAAAAGGAAAGAATGCGTTGGAAGAAGCCAAACATTGTGTCCTTCAAAAAGGGGAATTCGGACTAAGATGAAACAGGTGGGGTCTATACCCCCATATGGTACATACTATACCCCGGATGGGTATACAGAACAAAGGTTGAATGCTTATGTCTCAGGAACGTGAAAAGGTAAAACTGCTTCAACGGGTTCGCCGGCTGCGCGGTCAACTCGACGCTGTGGAGCGGCTGGTCAATTCCGACGAGGACTGCGGTGGTCAACTGATGCTGCTTGCCGCCGTGCGCGGTGGCGTCAACAGCCTGATGGGCGAGATTCTTGAAACGCATATTCGTTTCCATCTGGTCGATGGCGCCAAGGAGCAGATAGCGCCCGAACTCGCGGGAGATCTGATCGATCTGGTTCGCGCTTACCTCAAGTAGTCCGCAGCGCGGACTTGGGCTCCGTTCTGCTGGTTTGGGAAACTTGGCGATGGCAAGGGAAGACTGCTTTGCTAGAGCTTGCTCCAGCCCGACAGGAACAACATGCCGGCGGCCAGCAGCGTCAGGTCGATGATGAGCACGAACGCCCGTTCGGGCAGTAGATCCACGACCCGTTTACCGGCGAACGAGCCGGCCACCATGATCGGTCCCAAGGCAAGCCCAGCGACGACAGCATGCATGGGCAGAATCGCCGACTCGCGATACGCGATCAGCTTGGTCACGTGCATGACCACCGTCGATAGTGCCTCGGTGCCGATGTAGGCTCCCTTTACCAAGCCATAGGCGAGGAAGAAAGGAGCCATCAAGGGGCCCACGCTGCCGAGCAGCGCCGACAAAAAACTCGAAGCCGCGCCGATCAGGGCGAATGCCTTCAGCGGCGTCCTGAAGGTCTTCAACTTCGGCAGGTGTCGCAAGACAACAATGAGAATCAGGAAACCCCCAAGTACACGCGTGAGCGCGGCCAGGGGTGCATGGGCAAACAGGAATCCCCCCACCAGCGCCATCGGGACGCCACCCAGGGCAAACCACGCCACGACGCGCCAATTCAATTCGTGCCGGTTGAACCAGACGCGGCTTCCGTTGCCGATCAATTGCGCAACCGTGAGGACGGGGATGGCCTCGCGCACTCCAAACACGAAAACGAGCATTGGCAGCAGCACCGCCGCGCCGCCGAATCCGGTAACGGCCGCCAGCAGCGCCGCTACAAATGCGACGGCACCGAGCAGCGTCAGACGAAGCTCTTCAGGCATGATCGGAGGAAAGATGCCGAATCAGTTTACAAATTTGCTTGTGTCTAACGGATGAAAAACTGACCTGGCGACGGAGTGCGGCTAAGCACGTCCGGCAAACTCGCGTGTCTCCGTGTAGACCTTCACCTTGTCGCCTTCTTCCACGAAGAAGGGCACCTTGATCTCGAGCCCGGTTTCGAGCCGCGCAAGTTTCGTGACCGCGCCACTGGCAGTGTTGCCCCGCGCGCCCGGTTCGGTATACGCCACCGCGAGCTCCACTTTCTCCGGCAGCTGCAGACCAATCGGATTGCCATTGAACTTATCGATCTTGATGATCAGGCCTTCGGTCAGAAATTGCAGGGCATCGCCCAGCTTCTCAGGCGTCAATGCAAGCTGGTCAAATGTCTCCTGGTCCATGAAGTACGAGGCGTCGCTGTCGGAATAGAGGTACGAAGCCTCGACCGTTTCGAGGTCCGGCTCCTTGAACTTCTCACCGGCCTTGAAGGTCTTGTCGAAGACCGCACGCGTGAGCAGGTTTCGCATTTTCAGGCGAACCAGCGTCTGGCCACCACGCGCGGTGGGCGTCGAGACCTCCACATCAAGGCAATAGTAGGGGGTGTTCTCGAACTCGAAGTACATCTTCCGCTTTACGTCAATCGCATCAATCAGGGCAGCCACAAGGTCCTCGAATAAGGGGTCTCATTCAGTTTAAACGGTTGAATGTGGGTGTCGGCTGTTGGGGCACTCACCTCTTTCGCCAAGCCATGAAACAGGGTCGGGGATTGCCGTTGACGGGAGCGCTGAAGGGTACGACAATTCCGGGCAAGTCGAACATCACTTTCTACCCGGAGGCAACAATGAAGCTCTTGAGCATTCTCGCTGTCTCTTTATTGCTTACGGCGTGCAAAAGCGGCGGGGATCCCGCAGCCGATCTGAATGCCTGGCAGGGGACCTGGACGCTGGTCTCCGTGATGAATGAGGGGCAATCGCAAACGCATGACATGCAGTGGGTGGTGGAAGGAGATCAGTATCGGATCAAGGTGGAGGGGCAGCTGCAACCGGACCCCTACGGCATTACGCTGGACCCGAGCCGGGGGCACATCGACGTATTTCACCACGACACACCTGCTGGAACGTACGGAGGGAAGCTGAAGGGTATTTACAAGATGAGCGGGGACACGTTGACGGTCTGTTATGACCTGACGGGCTCAACTTATCCGGACTCGTTTGATGCCCCTGCTGGATCGAGGCGAGCGGTTTACGTGTTCAAGAAGTAAGCAGCTCGCGGTCGTCAGCTAGGACGCGTGGTTATCTCGCCTCAGATCTGCTGGAGGGCCCGTAGTTTTTGCCTTTCGTACTCGGTTTCGTTCAGGGCGCCAGCTTCAAATAAGGCTTTCAGCCGCATAAATTGCTCGGGATCGGCGTTGTTCGGATCTGGCAGAATTGCCGCTGCAAGCACACGTTCTTTCTGGCTATCGAAATCGCTTCGTGATATCGCGCCGACATCGAGAAGAGCCTTCAGCTTGGTCAGCTTGTCCACAATCTGCCGGAGCGCTATTGCCGCAGGTGCATTGATCAGGGCTCCCGGGCTGGGCGCCGAGGCTTCAACCTCCTGCGGATTGGTGGCCGCTCGCGAGCCGCTTTGCGTCGCGCCTCCCTGCAGAATCGCGGCCCCGTGCGATAACAGATCTGTCAGGGCATCAAGATTCCGATGTACCAGCGGCACCAGCCCGATGACAGGAATGGCAATGAGGATCAGAAACGTCCATCCATAGTAGTTGGGCGGGCGCCGGAACACCGCCAGCGCGAGCTGCTGGTACGAATTCAGGGCCTCCCCTGAGGCATTCTGAATGGCTGTCGCATTCACCTGGTTGAGGATCTGGCCCCAGGCGCGGATAAAGTCCCCATAAGAACCCGACGCAGTGGTCGAGTTAAGATTCACGAGATCGGTTCGGCCAACGAAGAAGCATGCGGCCAGCAATTCGTACATCTTGTAAGCGAAGATCAGCACCACCACCAGCGTTGCCTGGTTCAAGATGCTGCCCAGTTCCGCGAAGCGCTCGCCGCGGCTTCGTATTAGCTGCCCGAGGCGCAATCCAAACGTGAGAATGACCGCCAGGATGATGGTATCGACAATCACGTTCGCGATAACCAGCGGGCTCAGCAGCGAGTCTCCCAGAAACGAATCGTTGATCGCAGGACTGTTCTTGAGCATCGGCAGAGACCCTACGATGCCTCGCAGCATCAACAGGGCGACAATGCTTACGGCCGCTTTTATTGCAAGTTTCGCGATCCTATTGGCAAGAAGAGATGGGCCTTGCTCCATGCGATCTCCTTCCCGAAGCGACTCTTTCTGGCAAAAGATGCTTCGGAGTGACGCGATCAGCCATCGGCAGACTGTCGCGCCAGCATATCAGCAATCCTCGTCGGTTTTGAATCCCACTGAATTGCAGGACTACCAGTGGACGAAGCCTATGACCTGGGAGCGTCACTCGACCGGGTTCAATATTTTGCAGCGGCGTACCTTTTACGGGATCTCGTGCAGCGGTTCGCCCGGGAACGCCTGGCTAGGCGACGGGAGCGCGCAAGTCTGCGAGTGCAGCAGTTAAATCTGAGGCCAGTGCATGCTGTGTCTCGCTGCCGAGCTTGGACGCGTTCTGGGTCAGGTAGAAAACGTCGATGGCGGTCTCGCCCTCGGTATCGATCAGGGCGACCTCGATGTTGCACTTATGCTGGCTCAGGGTCAGGGCGATCTGCCGCAGCAATCCCGGCACGTCCTGCGCAACGACCTGCAACAAGGTAGAGTGGGTCGACGATTCGGAGTCGAACTGCAGCCGCGTCGCGACCTCGACCTTCACATTATTTGCGCTGCTGGCGTGGCGGCGCGAATCGAGCATTTGCTCCACGGCGACCTTTTGAGCGACCACGTCGTGCACGTATTCGACGAACCGATCCTTCTCGCTGGGGTTCAACTCGATGGTGCGAAACACATCTGTGAACTGGAAGCTGTCCACCACGACGCCGGCGTCATTGGAGAACGCGCCGGCTTTTACGATGTTCATGCCCCAAGCCGCGAGCGCCCCGGCCACATCGGCGAAGAGCCGGCTGCGATCGCGCGCGATGACGGTCAGATCGAACAGCTGGCGATGGGGCCGGAGATCGAGCTGGACGGGATTCTTATCGAGATTGAGAGCTAGCTGGAAATGATTGCGAATGTGTTCGGGGAGGCGGGTTTGCAGATAGCGTTGCGGAAGACCTTCGAGAAACTGCCGGAGCGCATCGTATTGGTTGGACGGCACCATGGACCGGATGCGATTCAGCAGCGTAGGGTCGATGGCTGAGTGATATCGAACTTCGTCGACGCTGCGGTCCATGAAGTTCGCCGTAGCCATATAGAGCTGCCAGAGGTTTTCAGCTTTCCAGGGCGTGAGCGCCTCGGGGTTGACGGCTTTGATGTCTGCATAGGTCATCAGCGTGAGCATCTTCAAGAGAGCGGGCCCACCGATTTTCTCCGCAAATGCCCGTACATTTTCGCCGTCGAAGATGTCTCGTCGCAGCGCGTTCGACATTTCCAGATGGAGTCGAATCAGTTTCAGAACCTGGTCACGCTCTTCGGTGTCAAAATCCAGCCTCGCCATGAAACTATCGGCCAGCTCAACGCTTGGCCCCGTGTGCTCGCCGCTGCGCCGGCCTTTGCCGGTATCGTGCAGCAGAAGGGAAAGGAGGAAGAGGTCGAGTCTGTCGATCTCAGGCAGCAGCTGAGCGAGCCGTTGTTCGTAGTCGTGAGCCGGCTGACGAAGACCGTGCACGTTGTCGATGGTCAGGAAGGTGTGCTCGTCGACGGTGTAGCGATGGTAGCTGTCGCGAATAACCAGGGCGTCGATGCCGTGGAACTCGGGAATGAGCATTTCCAACACGCCCAGCGCGTGCATGATGCGGAGTGCATGGGCGGCATGAGGACCAAGCAATACCTCGCGCAACGCATTCCACAGGTAAGGTCCCTCGGGAATGTGGATGGCCAGCGCCGGTAATGCGTCGGTGATGCGATCCTCGGCTGCCTGGGACAGCGCATATCCGTGGGTGGCCATTAGCGAGAAGATGCGAAGGATTGCCGAGGTATCACTGAATTGAGCGCCAGGCAGAATATCGATTCGACCTTGATCGAGCACGAAATCGGTGCCCGCAATTGGTGTTCGCCGGCGACGGAACTGGCGATAGAAGCTGACTGGTGCCGGTAGGTGTTCCATCAGCAGCGCCGCGCGCCGGTAGATAACGCGAGCATAGCGATAGTAGGTTCGCATCCAGTAGGCTGGATCGGCCGTGCCTCGTGTCTCGAGGCCAATCGAGTTGGCCGCTGCCTCGTCCTGCGACTGCCAGTCGAGCGCGTTGTCGTCGCGCCCGTGCCGGAAGTGCAGGTAACATCGCGCCGCCGCGAGGAAATCGAAAGCCGCCTCCGCGTCCCCGCGGGCGCTCTGGAAGACTCCGCCGCGCTGTCGCGGCCACTCTTTGGTCTCCTTCAGATGAAAGAGCAGGGCGAACCAGACTGCCAGGTGGTAGTCGCGCAGACCGCCGGGGCATTCCTTCAGGTTCGGTTCGAGGTGGAAGATGGTGTTGCCATACTTGGCATGGCGAGCCCGAGCAAGTTCCCCGAGCTTCTGGGTAATGGTGTTCCATTCACTCAGGATCAGGCCCGGCAATATCGTCTGATGGAGCTGCTGATAGAGCGGAAACTGCCCCGCGAGAAAGCGCCGGTCGAGAGTGGCGAGGGTGAATTCAAGGTTGTCGGGATCAAAGCGCCCGGCCTCCTTCGCTGTTCGCGAACTAGGACTGGCCCGCAGGCCGATATCCCACATTCCCTGGATAATGGCGCGAACGGCTTCCTTGGATTGCTCCTCAGTCTTCTCATCGGCGAAGGCAAAAAGCACGTCGATATCGGAGTACGGGAAGAGGTCCTTACGCCCGTAGCCACCGAGGGCCAGCAAACAGACGCTCTGGGCGGGCTGGCCGGCGAATGCCCGTCGCCACATTTCAATGAGGATACGGTCAACCACGGCGGACCGGCGTCGAATCGCAGCGGTGCCATCCCCGGTTCTCTCGAAGGTCTGGCGGACAAGCGCCATCTCCCGGAGATACTGATCCCGTAGATCGTCAACCGCGAAAGCGACTGGATTCATGAGTTTAGTTTGAGAAGGCTCGCCGAAGCTTAAATGATGTTTTAACAGAATAAACCATGTTGTGTCGGTCACACCGCCGCAGCGGCGCCGCTGGTGAGGATTCGCGTCTTGCCTGAGCGTTGGTTGGTGACGATCACCGATCATTCCGTAACGCCGTCGCACGTTGAGGCTGTTGCAGCCATCACATTCCAGAGAGCCACCGGGAGTGATATGCTGGCGCGTCGTCTCAAGAGACCGAGGAGGATGACGTGAGAAAGCGCGTTTTGCTGGCGATCGCCGGATTGATGATTTTGTCGGGATGCGACACAGGGAACAAGACCGCAAACGTTCCGGTTCAGCCAAAGTGGAAGGGCCCTGCGTACCGTATTGCAATTGATACGCAACCAACCAAGCCCAATCCGTTGGGCGTCACCATTCCGGTCATCAAGTACACGGCCAATCCTGAAGCGCTGGAGACCAGGGCCACCCTTGTGGTGCGGTTTGACTCGTCCGAGCTTACGAATGGCAAGTCAGAGGGTCCGGCGATGAACAAGATGATCATGGCCCCTGTCGACATCCATGGCGCAGAGGGTGCGCTGCCGAAGGATTACATGGACACGGGAAGTAAGGATCTTTCCAGGTTTCTGGGGGCTTACTGCATCAAGGGGAAGGTAAAGATATCCATAGCGTTGGCCAGGTCGTCGCTCACCAGCCAGGCGGGTGACACGGAAGTCGACCAGAAGCGCCTGTCCGATTGGCTGCCGATTGAGGTTGCGTACAAGAATCCACATCCCAAGTGCTAGGCATTGGGTATTTCAGTGCGATTTGAGACGGATGGCGCCGGCTTGTATTGTTTCTTCTGCGTAATTACACTAGTGCAAGCAGTTCTTCGACTGGGCCATTCCATCCAAGTACCTGAATCGAGATCCGAGTGCCCTACACGCCGATCCTGAATATCACTGATGTTCTGAAATCCACGCTGCATCTGATGGAACACACCGAATACCCACACAAGGGCCGCCCTGAAATTGAGCACGTAAAGACAACTCTGCGCGACGCGATCGAAGCGATCCGCGACCTAGAGGCATTGCAGGTGGATGCTGTCGAACACCAGCTGCGGCCCAGCCCAAAGCAACCATAGAAAAATCTCTTCGGACCTTGTTGAGCTAACTTGCCTCAGATTCCGGCGAACCAGGCGTATCCACCCTCGGGTGAGGCTGAACCCAGTCCCTTGCCGAAGTGCCTCATTGAGTCGGTCACAGTGAGCCGTGTGATGTATTTAACGCTCTTGTAGCCGAGCTGGCGTGGAACGCGCAGGCGCAGCGGGCCGCCGAAGCCAACGGGTAGGTCGCCGTCGTTCATTCCCATCGTCAAGAAGGTTTGCGGGTGATGGGCGTCGGCCATGTCAACGCTGTCCCACCAATCCGGCTGAATCGAGAAGTAGACAACATACCGTGCCTGCGGCAGGGGACCCGCTTCGCGCAGGACATCAGAAAGCGGAGTTCCGATCCATTCGGCGACATATGACCAGCCTTCCTCACAAACCACCTCGGTGATCTGGCTGCGCCGGGGCAAACTCCGCAGGTCCGACATTGAGAGGGTCAGCGGCCGAGCCACCATCCCGTCGACAGTAAGCCGCCAGTCGTTGAATCCGCCGGCCTGCAGGTTCTTGAATTGGTCGCTTGGGGGCGCAACCTCGTTCATAAAGGGCGTTTTCGAAATCTGGGTGCGCGGGAACTCGCGAGCCATCGAGTGGCGGGTTAGCAGGCGCTGTGCGGCATAGGTAAGAGTTTCGCCGGGTCCGAATGCGCCGTGGCAGTCCGGTGGAACCAATCCATAGCGGCGCGCGACGCGGTCCGCGGCGAGCAGGCCAGTTGCGCCCGCGGCTGCAGCCAGGCCCGTAGTGATCAGGGTGCGGCGGGAGACCGGTTTCATCAGCGCTTCTCCATGACGACCGAGGCTGTTTGAGCTTCGGAGCTTGAGGCGGTGCGGCCGGTGACCATTCCGCGCATTCGCTTCCAAAATCCGGAGACCGCGATCATCGCGACGTGGACCAGGAAAAACAAGACAAGAGCCCAGGTAAGAAAGAAGTGCAGCGTGCGTGCGGATTGCCGGCCACCCAACAGGTTTACCGTCGCGGGAAACGCGGAATCGAACGACGGCGAGAGGGCGAGGCCAGTCCAGATAACAAGTGGAAACAGCACGAAGATGACAACCAGGTAGGAGGTTCGCTGCAGGACGTTATAGGAGTGAGTCTCGTCCTTACCTGGTGGCGTGCGGCGAAGATACTGGTCGATCCGCTTCAGGTGCGCGCCCAGCGATCGCTGTCCAGGTTCCGGGACAAGGTTCCGGCGGAAGTGACCATTCAGGAATCCAGCAATCCCATAGACCAGCCCGACGAGAACCAGCACCCAGGCCGATTCAAAATGGAGGTAGCGGCTCCACCCGTTCTGATCGGGCATGGTGTAGCTGTATCCGGTTGGCACGGTATCGCGCGAGGCAGGAATCGGAATCGTGAACAGCGGATGCGTGTTCACGTTACCGGTCTCTCCCCAGTAGAAACGGGGGTGAGAAACCACGATCTCGAGGCCTGTGACCAGCAGTGCCACGAAGCTCAAAACCGTAAGCCAATGCGTCACGCGGACAAGCGCGGTATGGCGTGGAGATTCCATATCTGAGACTGGGTAGGGGCTGACCTCTGACGGAGGATAGCACAATGCTTATACCGGCGAGGATGCCAGATTTGACGGTCCGGTCGAATCGATGAGTTGCAGGAGACTGGTAAAAAACACTTGCCTATCCACAGGCTCCTGAATATCAATTGGCTATCTCATCCATCAAGCTTTCCCGGCTAACTGAGTAAATCCAGAACGACCACTTGTTGATCCAGAGACGGCGGTCGCTGCGACACAACGCTCTCGGGCGAGCAGTGAAGTCAGCAATGTAGTTGCATTGGAAAACAGGCCGCCCCGTGGGGAATAGCGGCCTATGGATAGATCTTTCGAACTCAGAGTGCGGTTTCGCCTCGTTCGTCATTGCGGATGCGAATGGCATCGTCGATTCGGCTGACGAAGATCTTGCCGTCGCCGATGCGGCCGGTGCGGGCCGCTGAGCCAATCGCGGCAATGGCCTTCTCCTTCATCTCATCGAGGATTACCATCTCGATTTTTACCTTGGGAAGAAGGTCGACGGTATATTCACGGCCGCGGTAAAACTCCGTGTGTCCCTTCTGGCGTCCATGGCCGCGGGCTTCCAGAATCGTCATTCCTTCAATGCCAACTTCGAGCAGTGCGTCTTTTACCGCATCGAGCTTGGAAGGCTGGATTATGGCTTCAATCTTCAGCATGCTTGATCGCCTCGCTTGGTAGCGTATCAGGCCGGATAAGGATGTGAACTAAATCCGGCTCGATCTTTTCACTAGGAATTCAGGTCGTAACCTTCTTCGCCGTGTTGCGACAGATCGAGGCCGGCCGTCTCGTCATCGGACGAAACGCGCAACCCGATGGTTTTATCGACGAGGAACAGCAGGATGATGGTGCCGACTGCAGAGAGCGCCCATGCAATCGCGACTCCAGCAGCCTGGTTGAGCAGTTGTCCCCAATGACCGTCTATCGCGCCAGTGGCTACGTTGGCTCCGAAGGCGGGATTAATCGCGCGAGTGGCGAACAAGCCCGTAAGGAGCGCGCCGAGCGTCCCGCCGGCGCCGTGGACACCGAAGGCATCGAGGGAGTCATCATAGCCGAACCACGACTTGACCTTGAAAACCATGAAGGAACAGAAGAAGCCGGCGAGCAGACCAATCAACAGCGCAGGGAACGGCTGCACAAAACCCGACGCGGGCGTAATGGCTACCAGTCCGGCGACTGCGCCGGAGATGGCGCCAAGTGCGGTGGGTTTGCCGTTATGAATCCATTCGAAGATTGTCCAGCCCAGCGCTGCGGATGCCGCCGCAAAATGCGTGTTGATAAATGCACTGGTCGCCAGCGGTCCCGCCGCAAGCGCGCTGCCGGCATTGAATCCAAACCAGCCGACCCATAGAAGGCAAGCGCCGATAAAGCTGAGCACCATGGAGTGGGGCGGCATGGCCGTTTGGGGATACCCGAGACGCTTGCCAAGATAGAGTGCCGTGACAAGGGCTGAAACGCCTGAAGTGATGTGTACGACTGTGCCACCGGCGAAGTCGAGGCTCGGAATGTGGCCACCGTTCGCGTTCAGCAGACCCCCCACCCCCCACACCATATGCGCCATCGGGCTATAGACGAGCAACGACCAGAGCGAGAGAAAGACAGCCATCGCACTGAACTTCATGCGCTCGGCAAAGGCGCCGGTGATCAGTGCCGGAGTGATGATGGCGAACATGAGCTGATAGACCATGTAGGTCTGCTCGGGGATTGTGGCTGCGTAGTCCGGATTGGGAGCGAGACCCACGCCACGCAGGAAGACGTGCTCGAAGCCTCCCACAAAGCTGGTTCCATGTCCGAAGGCCAGCGAGTAACCCACGATTGCCCAAAGAATCGTAACCAGGCCCATCATGGCGAAACTCTGCATCATGGTGCCAAGAATGTTCTTGCGTCTGACAAGGCCGCCATAGAACAAGGCGAGTCCGGGGCCGGTCATCAGCAGCACCAGCGCTGCGGAGACCAGCATCCAGCCATTGTCCGCATTCATTTGCGCGGAGCGAACGGCGTCTTGAAGCGATTTCAAATCGACTTGGGGAGAAGATGAGGGCGCCTGTGCACCGAGCAGAGAAGGAAGGAGCACGAAAACCGAGAGGATGCTGAAGCGAATTCTGGACATGACTACTCCGAAAATAGGTTCACACAGGAGATTCGAAACATCGAGAGTCAGAATGCACAGGGCCGGTCGGCGATTCGCCTGTTCAACATCGTTGGTTAATTTCCCTGAAATAGCAGGATAATTCATCCTCGGTTCGGAGCGTAAAGATTGCATTTAGATGATTCTGAATCATGGGTTTCGGCGGGGACTCAGAGAACAGTGGCACTTGATCAGCCGGGTCCCGATACCTTTGCTTCTTTTCGACCAAATGAACATCCGGCGAATTCTGGAGCGAACGGGGTAAAATATGGCCATGGGGACCGTTCAGGAACGCGATCGCTATCTCTTCGGCGCGCTGGAAAGCAGCGTCAAGAATCGCGCCAAGCTGCAGGAAGTGAACTACGGGTTTGAACAGCCCGAGGGCGTGTTTCTCACTACTCTGGACTTCGCGGTGAACTGGATCCGCAAGAGTTCTGTGTGGCCCGTCACATTTGGCCTTGCCTGTTGTGCGATCGAGATGATGTCGATGGGGGCATCGAGGTTCGACATTGCGCGCTTTGGTGCGGAGGTTTTCCGGCCTTCGCCCCGGCAATCTGACCTGATGATCATAGCCGGCCGGGTTGCGCAGAAGATGGCTCCCGTGATTCGGCGTCTCTACGACCAGATGCCGGAACCAAAGTGGGTTATCTCGATGGGTGCTTGCGCAACTTCGGGCGGGGTATTCAACAACTATGCCATCGTCCAAGGTGTGAACCAGGTGGTTCCTGTTGATGTGTATGTGCCCGGATGTCCTCCGCGTCCTGAGCAACTGCTTTACGCGATCACTCTGCTTCAGGAGAAAATTCAGCGTGAACCGCGGAGCCTTTTGAAGACGCTAAACGTCGAGTGACGCATCCCCTCGTTTTTCGCTTCTGTTGTTCCGTCCTTTACCTTCAGTTCTGAGCTGTCAGCTGCAGTCTTGTGCATGGTTCAGAACGGGGGGATACTAGTTGGTCAACCCATTCAGAAAGTGCACTCTGGCGGGGTACTCCTATGTTACGTTTATTGGTGGCGTGCCCCTGGTTCTTGAGAAGTGATCTTGCAAGGAGCCGAGTCGTGAGCGGAAAATGGCCCGCACGAGGCGCCATTTCCAATTGACATTTTCAGTTTTGATTGCGGAGGAGAAACGCATGTACTCGCGAGTTTCAAAATTCACAGGCCTGGCGTTGACTTTGGCAAGTGCTTGTTTGATGCCGATAGCCATTGCAGCCCAGGATTCTGCACAGCCGGCAGCACCGGCGCCTAAGGCTGCGGCTTCCAAGGCAGCATCGGGTCAAGCCCCTTCCAAATGGGACCTGTTTGCCGGATACAGCTATCTTGCGCCGAAGGGAAAACTCATCAACATAGGTACGCAACAGGACAGTGCGAAGTCGGTCAGCTGTTGCGTAGATGTGAGCCTGGCGCGGTACTTCACCAATTATTTTGGTGTCCAGGTAGAAGGTGATTATCACAAGAACGGTGGAAATAACACGAGCGTGGTGCACAACACGTTCGGGGGCGGATCGGCTGGATTGATCGCCCGTTTTCCAACCGAAGACATCACGCCGTTTGCCCACGCCTTGATTGGTGGTGAGAGTGTAAGCAGCAACTACTTCACGAATAAGTGGGGACTCGTGCTCACCGTCGGCGGCGGCATCGACTACCAGACGCCGTGGCTGGATCATCGGCTGGCGATCCGTGTTTTCCAGGCCGACTTCCAGTACACGCATGAAGATCCTTACCCGATCCGTACCAATTTCAACATTGCGCGTCTCAGCACGGGCCTGGTTCTCAGTTTCGGCACGATGGCTCCTCCGCCAAGCGTGACCATCTCGTGCGCAGCGGAGCCCAATGCGGTTTTCCCGGGTGAGCCGGTGACAGTGACCGCGACGGCAAACAGTCTTCTTCCGAAGGATCACGTCGTCTACAACTGGTCCGGGCAGGGTGTTACGGGAACCGACACTGCGGCGAAGGTGGATACATCCAGCCTTGCGCCTGGCAGCTACACCGTCAATTGCGGCGTGAAGGAAGGCAAACCCGGCAAGGAAGGTCTGAAGCCGTGGGAAAGCGCTTCGAGCACCGCGACGTTCACGGTGAAGGAATACGAACCGCCGACACTCAACTGCTCGGCGAACCCAACCGATCTTAAGCCGGGTGATTCGTCCACCGTGACCGCCCAGGGTGTGAGCCCGCAGAACCGTCCGCTCACCTACAGCTATCAGGCGTCCGCAGGCACCATCAGCGGCAGCGGAACCACCGCAACTTACTCGTCGACTGGAGCCGCAAGCGGACCGGTGCAGATCACCTGCAGCGTGTCTGACGACAAGGGTCACAATGCGACTGCGAACGCCAGCTTGACCATCCAGCAGCCGCCTCCGCCGCCGGGACCGTCGCCTGAACAGATCCGTCTCGAAGCTCGACTGGCTCTGCACAGCGTGTTCTTCCCGACCGCGCTGCCAACGGAAAAACATCCGGAGGGAGGCCTGGTAGATAGCCAGGAGCAAACCCTGGCGACGCTCGCGACCGACTTCAAGGCTTACCTGCAGATCAAGCCGGATGCGCACCTGACTCTTACCGGTCACGCTGATCCGCGCGGCTCGGTCAAGTACAACCAGGGACTCTCAGAGCGCCGCGTCAACCGTGCGAAGGAATACCTGGTTCAGCAGGGCATTCCGGAGAATGCAATCGCGGTCAATGCTGTAGGCAAGGATCAGGAACTCAGTAAAGACGAAGTGAAGGACCTGGTCGAGAAGAACACTGAGCTGACGGATAAGGAGAAAAAGACCACCCTCCGTCGCATCAATGTCATCTTCCTGGCTCAGAACCGTCGCGTCGACATCACCCTGACCAATACCGGTCAGCAGTCGGTGCAGCTGTATCCGTTCAACGCCAAGGACTCCGCGACGCTTCTCTCCGAGACGAAGCCGGTCCATGGCAAGGTAGCACCGAAGAAGAAGTAAGATCTTCGGTTCGTTCCTGATTAAAAGGGGTTGGTCGATCTTCGGCCAACCCCTTTGTTTTGAGTCGGCTAATTAGCGCGACGCGGGTCACAAATATAACGCCACCAGGCGGATTTCTGACGCCGGCTGGTTATGCTGGCCGAAGTGCTTGATGGATCCGTCCCGAGGGATCGCGTTTGTGAGTGCGGAGATTCGGTATCATCAAACTATGCAGGCTGAAACCGCCTCCGACAATCAGCTTCGTGGATTTCGCACCTACGATGAGAACCTTGAGCCCATTGCCGCCAAGGTGATGGCGAGCGAGCGTCTGAACGAAGATGATGGAATAACTCTTTACCGTTCGAGCGATGTACTGGCCGTTGGATGGTTGGCCAATTATGTGCGCGAACGCATGCATGGCGATGTGACGTACTTCAACGTGAACCGCCACATCAATCCAACGAACGTCTGCGTGGCAGCCTGCAAGTTGTGTGCCTTCGGCCGCAAGAAGGGCGACCCGGCGGGATACACCATGGCGTTGGAAGAAGCCTGGCAGACCGCAGCTTCCGGCTACTCCGAGGCAGTTACGGAGTTCCACATCGTTGGAGGCCTGCACCCGGATCTGCCGATTGAGTATTTTCTCGACTTGGTACGCGGGCTTAAGGAGCGCTTCCCCAAGGTGCACATCAAGGCTTTCACGATGGTGGAAGTCGCGTACCTGGCGCGTCGGGCCAAGCTTTCCATTGAAGAAACGCTGATCAAACTGCGCGACGCGGGCGTGGATTCCATGCCGGGTGGCGGAGCGGAAATCTTTTCATCACGGGTGCGTTCCATCATCTGCGATCACAAGATCGACGGCGATGAGTGGTTGGAGACGGCGCGCCTAGCTCATAAGGCCGGATTCAAATCGAACGCGACGATGCTCTATGGGCATATTGAAAATGATGAGGACCGCGTCGATCACCTATTAAAGCTGCGTGCATTGCAGGACGAGACCGGCGGATTCCAGACATTTATTCCGCTCGCTTTCCATCCCGAAAACACACCGCTCGATCACCTGCCGGTGACGACGGGCCTGACGGACATACGGCAGATTGCGGTCAGCCGCCTGCTGCTCGACAATTTTCCCCACATCAAGGCCTACTGGCAGATGATGACGCCGAAGATCGCACAGATCGCATTGCGCTTCGGAGCCGACGACCTGGACGGCACCGTGATTGAAGAGAAGATCTATCATGATGCCGGCGCGACCACACCGCAGGGCATGACCCGCAAGGAACTGTGCCGGCTGATTACCGAGGCAGGCAGGGTTCCCGTCGAGCGCGATACGCTATATCATGCAGTGACTCGGAGCGAAGACAGCTTCACCGTCGCCGTGTAGGACTGGAGCCAGAAGTAACTCATGGGCGAGTTGAGCTTATATGCCGTATTGGGGCTCTGCATCGGGTTCTTGTGGGGAATCGGATGCTCGCTTGCGATCCTCTATTCGATCTATCTGGGCGGATATCGCAAGGCGGTTGAGGACTCGCTGGCCGCCGAGAAACCCAAACGATTCCAAGACGCGCTGCGAAAGATCGAAGTACGCCGCAAGAAGGAATCAGCAGCAAAGTAAATCCTATTTGCGAAGAATCTCGCCGTCTTTCATCACAAAACTGACATGTTCGCAGGTGGAGATGTCCTCGAGCGGGTTGCCGGGGACGGCTATGATGTCGGCGTAGTAGCCCGGTTTCAGTTCTCCGATTTGTCCCGCCCAGCCGAGCAACTTCGCGCCATTGATCAGATCCGCCTGCAGAGCCGCGAGTGGCTTCATGCCGTACTGGACCATCAGTGTGAGTTCACGCGCCTGTGTGCCATGCGGAAAGGGGCCAACGTCGGATCCGACAGCGAAGAGCACTCCGGCGGCAATCTGCTTTTTGAATTCGCGGATTTTATACTCAAGCATCTCAGCTTGTGTTGCAGCCTGATCCTGCGAGTCGCGGTGCTGCGCGAAGTATTCGAAGATGGTGAACGTGGGGACGGCGAAGATGCCTTTCTCCTTCATCAACCGCATGGTCTCGTCGCTCAGTTCGGTTGCATGATCTATGGAGGCTACGCCTGCCTGCGCTGCATAGAGCGTGCCCGGCTCATCCATGGCGTGTACGCCGACTGTGGTGCCCAGACGGCGCGCCTCTTCAACCGCGGCGGTGAGTTGCGCCGCCGTGTATTGATAGGGGGAATGCAGCACGCCGCCAACCATGCGGTCCGGGCCAGTCTCGTAGATCTTAGCGAAGTCGGAACCCTCTTTGTGCTGCTCGCGCATGACCGCGACAATCTGTTCAGCAGAGTTGGCGTAATCGGCATTGGAAAGCACGTGCTGTGCGGGGTTGTAACGGTTCGCATCTTCATGGCCGCCGAGGATGTCGATCGCGTTGCCGCTGATGCGAAGGCGTGGTCCGGGAATGATGCCCTTGTTTATTGCATTGCGGATTGCGGTATCGGCAGAGCCCGCACCTTCGGTGCCCATATCGCGCTCAGCTGTATAGCCTGCCATCACATCGTCCTTGGCGGCTTGCTCGGCCAGGATCACTCGCCAGGGAATGGACTCCTCAACGGTCTGCAGGTCTTCGGCGCCAGGATGCAAAAACAGGTGTATATGCGCATCGATGAGGCCCGGCATCAGCGTTGCGCTGCCAAGGTCGATCACTTTTGAGTTCGCTGGATGCTCCACGCTGGTCCCCACGGCGCGGATGTGATTGCCCTCAACGAGCACTTCCCCTGGCTGGAGCAGGTTGCCGGTGTCGACCTCAAGAAGGCGCGCAGCGTGCAAGACGATGGGCACCTGCGGAGGCGCAATCTGCTGTGCGACGCCTGCGCGGCATACCATACCAGCAAGACAAACGGTGAACGCGGGAACGCAGAATTCGATGCGACAAACCGAGGTGAACTTGAACATGGATATGACTATGCCCCATTAGAGCGGGGTTGTCGACATGGATATGGCGCAGGAGAAGTGCAGCGTGTAGGATGCGAGCGATGGGCGACGATGAATTGACAGACGATCCTTGTCGAGCAGAGAACACCTCCTCCGGACCTCGCGTATTCGCATTCGTTCTGATCTTTGTATCCATGTTCGGTTTTGCGGCCTTCGCGTTGATGGCCAACTCGTTTCCTGGCATGGTTGCAGGTTCAGTGCTGGGCTATTCAGCCATGGTAGTGCTCTATGGTTTCGCTCGTAATAGAAACAGGGTTCAGCCATTTCTATTTACATGCCCGGTGGTGGTGTGTCAGTATCCACGCCTGCTCAAGCGGCATTTGCTTTTTCTGGTGATACTGGTTGCGATTTTAGCTACTGCTCATGCAGTTACAGTGCAAGCACTAAAGCGGGGGACAGCGTCACGAATGAGTGATGCCTCCTACTTCGGGTTGGCGATACCCATCGCTGCGCTCGGGTTGATAGAGGTCATGACCAATCGCGGGGTGCTTGAGCGAGCCCACGACGATCACTTCGGAGAACCGCCCGCACCAGATGATCCTGCGTAAAATAATGTCATCAGTATCTTCGGTCGTAAGGAATAGGTGTTCCGGTGTGGATAAGCGTGTACAAAGGTGACTAATGGATACCGGGGTAACTCGGCGACTCAAATATAGTAACTTCGAAGGATGACTAATCGAAGTTACAAGCTATTCAGAAAACTTGGAACATCATGTTCTGAAATCGATGTTATGATCTGCGCGGGGTTTCATATCAATGCAGAATGATTACTATGTACTTGCTCATGAGCAAGCCGCAAAAGAACGTGCGGAGCTTCGTGCCCAAATCGAAAAACTGCTTGCCGGTGATGGGAAGCTGGAAAGACTGTTGGATTGCCTCAAAGGGTTCCTGCCCGTTGGGGAAGAAACTGCTTCCGCTGAGCATCAGCCTGTGTCGGAAGTAGCTGCGCAGGAGCATGGCCCTCGCCCATAATGTTTTGAAATGGCACGGCCTTTCTTCTCAAATCGTCGACCCTCGCCATTTTTCCGCAACCTCTTCAGCCTCGAATCGCCGACCGCTTCGCTCTCCGTCCTGATCGCAGCGAATTCATCGATCCGATGCGCCGCAAAGATAGACACGCACCCGGTTCAACTGCTATCCACGAGAGATGGGCTTGCGGCACATACGAACCATCGCAATGTTGATCCTGGCAATGTTCATGCCGTTGGCGAGGCACGCGGCAGCCTATTCCCTGCTCACTCACGAACAACTCATTGATCTCACATGGAAAGATTCGATCGTCCCTCTGTTGCTCAGCCGATATCCCGGTTTGACTGCGGCTGACCTCGATCGCGCCCGCGCATACGCCTATGGCGGCTGTGTGATTCAGGACATTGGCTACTACCCTTTTGGCGACCGTTCGATTTCTAACCTTATGCATTACGTCCGGTCCGGCGATTTCGTGGTCAACCTGTTTCGCAACGCCCACAACGCAGACGAAATGGCTTTTGCCATTGGCGCGCTCTCCCACTACATCGGCGACTCTGTCGGCCACTCGCAAGCAACCAACGTTGCGGTCCCCATCGAGTTTCCGAACTTGCGCGCAAAGTACGGGAACTCGGTCAGCTATGCCGAAGGCAAGCACCAGCATGTGCAGACCGAGTTTGCCTTCGACATTAATGAAATTGCGCACCACCGCCTCGCACCTCTGCGGTATCTGCGCCACATCGGCTTTCGGGTCTCGATGAAGCAGCTGGCACTCGCCTTCTATCAGACCTACGGCCTCAGCGAGAACTTCACCGGACGGCGCCGCATCAACGCACGCGATTATCGATTCGCCGCACGCACCTTCATTCCGCGCATTGCCTACGCAATCACGTTGCTGCACCGCAAAGATGAACCCGCCGATCCCACCAGCCCCGATGTCGTCGAGCTTGAGAAGGAAGCGGCACAGGTAGCCCTGGATAATAACTGGCAGGCCTATCGCCGCAAGGCGGGAATCGAAACCCATCTGATCGCCGGCCTGATCTTTATTCTTCCCAAGATCGGGCCTTTGAAACTCGTCGCTGTAAAGGGCCCGACCCAGCAAACGGAAGCCGACTACGCGCACAGCCTCGCCGTTTCCACTACCGTCCTGCGCAGAGTTCTTGTTCGCTTCACCCCTGAAGAGGCCCGTTACGCCGGACCCATCCCGCCCCTTGGAAGCCTCACGCATCCCGGAGAGCTCTCGGCGCGCCAGCGCGATCCCAATCACCCTCTGCCAAATCGCGACCTAGATACCGGTCATGTGGTGCAGCCCGGCGGCTATTCCCTCACCGACTCCACCTACGCCAACCTGCTGCACCGCATTGTCCAGAACCCCGCACAGCCGATTCCACCCGGCATTAAGGAAGATATCCAGAAGTACTATTCGAACCTCGATCTACCTATTACAACCACGAAAGATCCGGCGCAATGGAAGCAGGTCCTCGCGGACCTGAACACACTCTCCGCGATGCCGACCAGTACGCAACCCCAGCCGTTCCCAACGTACGGAGACGACCAGGGAAGCGACGACTAAGATGGTTGTAAAAACCTGCTGACTCGCTAACCATGCTGCCAAGGCGTTGACCTACTGCCTCTGTCCATTCACGAAGCGTTCCATCGCATCCCATACACTCCCTTAAGCCCCCGAGGGATGCCTCCTATCCGGTTTCGTAATTCTTCAAAGACCGCCAACAAGCTGCGAAAGAGATTTTCAGCATCCAAGATTGCCAGGGGGCTCGGGTAACCGGGAAAATGTCCACTGCCACAGAACTATTTCTCGACCCAGTCGAGTCCTCAAAGATCGCCGGCCTTCGTTACGTCTCCGATACCGCGCCGGGCATCGCCCGCAGACGGCGTGGCAAGGGCTTCGAATACCTCGATCCCGAAGGTAAGCGCGTACGCGACAGGGAAGTGCTCGCGCGCATCAAGTCGCTTGCGATCCCGCCCGCATGGAGAGACGTTTGGATTTGCCCGCGAGCCAACGGACATATCCAGGCAACGGGCCGCGATGCCAGGGGCCGCAAACAGAGTCGCTATCATGCGCGATGGCGGGAGGTTCGGGATGAAACCAAATACGAGCGCATGAAGCTTTTCGGTGAGGCATTGCCCGGGATCCGGGAACGTATCGAAAAGGATCTCGCCCTGCCTGACCTTCCTCGCGAGAAAATTCTGGCGACAATCGTGCGCCTGCTCGAAACCACCTTTATTCGCGTTGGCAATGTGGAATACGCCAGGGAGAATCACTCCTACGGCCTGACAACGCTGCGCAACAAGCATGTCGATGTAGAAGGCTCGACCGTGCGGTTCAAATTTCAAGGAAAGAGCGGAAAGCGTCACGTAATCGATCTAAATGATCGCCGCCTTGCCCGCATTGTGAAGCGTTGTCTCGATCTGCCTGGATACGAACTCTTCCAGTATGTGGACGATGATGGTGCGGTCCACTCGGTCGACTCTTCCGATGTGAATGAGTATCTGCGAAGTATCACTGACCAGCCCTTTACCGCGAAGGACTTTCGCACCTGGGCCGGCACCGTCCTTGCCTGTCTCGCGTTGAGCGAATTCGAAGTCTTCGATTCGGCAACGCAGGCCAAGAGAAATGTGGTCGCCGCGATCAAGACCGTAGCCGAACAACTCGGCAACACGCCGGCCGTCTGCCGTAAATGCTACATCCACCCAATGGTCCTCGAGTGTTACATGTGTGGCGAATTGCTGAAAATCTTGAAAATCGCCGAACGTCGCGCGCAGAAAAACAAGCATTCACTTCGCCAGGAAGAAGTCGAATTGATGTACCTCCTCGAACGGGGAATCAAAGCCACCGCCTGACCCATTTCTGCTCTCAGCTCATGTAGCCCGGCGAACACTTCCCAAATCAGCCGTCATTCGCGAAGCAATTGCGCCGGATCGATGTCCAAAGCGCGGCGCGCAGGAATCCAGCCCGCAAGTGTGCCGAGCAGTGTCATCGTGATAAGAACCCCCGCCAGAACCAGCGGATCATGCGGCGTCGCGAATGACACCAGATGTAGGAACACGCGTGTCGTCATGGAACCCACGCCTACACCGACGGCTGATCCCACCAGCAGCAGAATCGCCGGCCGGCGAAGCACCGAGCGAACAACCTGACCGCGCGGAGCGCCCAGTGCCACACGAATGCCCTGCTCACGCTTGCGCTTTGAGACCGTATACGACGCCATCCCAAAGATGCCCGTAACTGCCAGCATCGCTGCCAGCACTCCCATCACCGCCACGATAACGGTGGCTGCGCGTGCCGGCATCATCGAGCGATCGACGGCATCCTCCCAGGAACCAACGATGAAAGGAGCGCCATGCTCCGCATTGTTCAATGTGCGATAGAGAGCCGCGGCTATTTGGCCTCGCGGCAACGAGGAGCGCACCAGCACAACCACATTGCTCGACTTCACCTCGCCGACGCCTTGTGCGAGCGGTAGAAACATCGTCGGCTGCTCATCTTCTCCCACAGATCCGTATTTGCCGTCTTCGACAACACCAACAACCTCGTACTTGGCTGTCGCCCAGAGGGCAAATCGCTGACCGACCGCCGGAGTATCTCCAAACAGTTTGCGTGCAAAGGTCCGGTTGACGATTGCAGTCAGCGCAAATCCGGGCGAGTTCCGTAGCTTGCGGAAAGCGAACTTAAAATCGCGCAGGAAACGCTCGGTGCGCGGCCACAACCACGCCTCGCGCCCGGACTCTTCGATGCGCGTCACATTCCCGAAAGCCTTACGGGCAGCGGACTCGGCTGCACTCCGGCTCGCCCCTTCTGCCATGAGTGCCTTGACGTGTTGCGCGATATGCTCTTCGATTTCCTCGTGGAGATCGCGATAGATCTGACGGCGCGTGAACAACTCTCGAAGCCAGCTCATGATTCACTCCTAAAGCCCCGTGGGAGAGAGAACGAGTTGAATCCCTTCAAGCATTCGCTCGAAACGGTCGACTTCCCGTTCCACATGCCGGATGCCATTGGTTGTGATTCGGTATGTGCGCACGCGGCGATTGGTGGATGAGGTCTGCCAGTCCGCCTTTACCAGCCCCTCGCGAAGCATGCGCTGGAGAGCCGGGTAAAGAGAGCCCTCCTCCACCTGCAGTAAATCGTTCGAACGTTGTTTGATATGCTGCACCAGCGCGTAACCGTGCATTGGCTGCCGCCGCAGAGATTGCAGAATCATCATTTCAAGCGCACCGCGAAATAAATCGCGCTGGTCTGCCTTTTGATCGCTGGCCATGTCCCTATCTCAACTAGGCCTAGCGTAAAATAGCCTTTAAAGATCGTCAAGTCTATTCTTCGTGCTTCCGGGCGCTTTTCGGTGAGACCGTGAAACTGAGACCCTCAACTGGAAGCCCGTAACCCTCATCTGCTAGCCTTGCAGGTTTGAGTCCAACAGCTTCAGGCAAGGTGTCATCATGTCATTCAAATTCCAGGGTGTTGATTTTCTCCACCTCGATTCCAGCTTCAGCGAAGACGAACTCCTCGTTCGCCGCACAGCACGCGATTTTGTGGAAGACAACCTTGTCCCCATCATCGAGGAGTGCTTCCGCACCGAACGTTTCCCGCGTGAGCTTGTTCCGACGATGGGCGAGCTCG
Organism: Occallatibacter sp.; assembly: GCA_036495975.1. Taxonomy (GTDB): domain Bacteria; phylum Acidobacteriota; class Terriglobia; order Terriglobales; family Acidobacteriaceae; genus Telmatobacter. The sequence goes on from DASXLY010000091.1 coordinate 136,782, forward strand.
GCTTCTTCGGCGCTAACCTCGAAGGCTACGGCTGCGCCGGCATGTCCAACGTCGAATACGGTCTCGTCATGCAGGAACTGGAGCGTGGCGATTCAGGCTTTCGCAGCTTTGTCAGCGTTCAGTCGGCGCTGTGCATGTACCCCATCTACACCTTCGGTTCTGAGGAGCAGAAAAGTAACTGGCTGCCGGCCATGGCCCGCGGCGAGAAGCTCGGCTGCTTTGGCCTCACGGAACCCGGCTTCGGATCAAATCCTGGCGGCATGACAACAGTCGCGCGCAAATCAGGCGACGAATACATCCTCAATGGCGAAAAGATGTGGATCACCTCGGGCAATATCGCCGATGTGGCCGTGATTTGGGCCAAGGTGGAAGAGGAAGACCATAACGTCCGCGGATTCCTGGTGGAGACTGATCGTCCCGGCTTCCGCGCCTATGAAGTACATGGCAAATGGTCGCTGCGTGCATCGATTACCAGTGGACTGTCGATGCAAGACGTGCATATCCCCGCGACGAATCTCCTGCCCGGTACCGGCGGGCTGAAGAGCCCCTTGATGTGCCTCAACCAGGCTCGCTACGGTATCAGCTGGGGTGCAATCGGCGCGGCGATGTCGTGCTACGACACGGCCCTGCAATACGCGAAGACCCGGAAACAATTCCACAACATGCCGATCGCCAGTCACCAACTCGTGCAGGAAAAGCTGGTATGGATGCTCACCGAGATATCCAAGGCACAGTTGCTGTCACTCCACGTCGGCCGCCTCAAGGAGGCAGGCACGGTTGGCCATCAGCACATCTCCATGGCGAAGCGCAACAACGTATGGATGGCGCTCGAGTGCGCTCGCATCTCCCGTGACATCCTCGGCGCTAATGGGATCACCGAAGACTACCCGATCATGCGCCACATGATGAACCTTGAATCCGTGAAGACCTACGAAGGTACACACGACATTCACGGCCTCATCCTTGGCCACCACATCACCGGATTCGGCGCCTATTAGATCCTGATTCTAGGGAATGCAGAACAATTAAGCTCCTGCATGCTCCGGCACATGCTGCTTGTTACTCGAGGAACTCACGCACGAACTGATTTTGACTCGTTACAAGCTCGTGGATGGTTCCGTCAAAGATGAGGCGGCCATTCTCGAGCATCAGGAAGGTTGTATTTGGATCAACCTGATCCTTGGGGAGCGGAACCATCCGGTTTTCTTCCGGTTCGAAGCGATGGGTGCACATGGTGAATGCATCCTGCAATCGGTGAGTAACGAGCACCGACGGGGTGCGATAGACGTCCCGCTGCTTTACGATGAGCTCGATGATGGTGGTCGACGTCACGGGATCGAGTCCCCCGGTGGGAGAGTCATACAGCAGCAATTGAGGATTATGGATGAGTGCGCGGGCGATGGCCACACGTCGCCGCATGCCTCCCGAAAGGCTTCCGGGATAGAGGCTGAATGTCTGCTCAAGTCCGACGAAGCGCAATGCTTCACGCACGCGGACGTCGATCTCGTCGTCGGGAAGCTTCTCCTGGATTAGCTGGTAAGCGACGTTATCGCGTACGGTCAGGGAATCAAATAGCGCGCCTTCCTGAAAGACCATTCCGGTGCGGGTGCGCAGATGAAAAAGATCCTGCTCGGGAATGCGCGAGATCTCTTGTCCGAAGAGATGGATCGAGCCGGAATCCGGGCAAAGCAGACCATTGGCGAGCTTGAGCAGGACGCTTTTGCCCACGCCCGCGGGGCCGAGAAGGATGCGGGTTTCGTTTGGCCCGACAGTGAGGCTGACGTCTTCGAGGACGGGATGGTCGGTAAAGGTGATGGAGACGTTGCGAAACTCGAGCACAGGTTGCGCATTCACAGCGCCATGGCCTTCAACGGGTCGAGTGGGTGCGGCGGCGTTCATCATCATCCGAAGATAGTCAGCATGATCTGGGTGACAAGGAAATCAACAAAGATGATGAGCACGGACGATATGACGACGGCCTGAATCGTGGAGCGGCCCACACCCTCTGTTCCGCCGGTGGTGCGAAGGCCGTAAAAGCAGCCGATGCTTGCAATGATGAAACCGGAGAAGAGCGGCTTGATGAGGCCCTGCATGATATCGCCAAGGCGAAGATATTCGTAAGCCATCGAGAAGTACTGAGTGCCGTTTTGATGGTTCATGTAGACGGTGACCGCAGCGCCGCCGAGGATGCCGAAAAAGTTGGCCACGATGGTAAGGAAGAACAGCATGGTGATGCAGGCGAAGATGCGAGGTGTGACCAGCTTGCGCATGGGATCTACGCCGAGGGCGCGCATCGCGTCAATCTGCTCGGTGACAACCATCGAGCCCAGTTCACTGGCCATTGAAGAAGCATTGCGGCCAGAGACCATGATGCCGGTGAGCACCGGACCAAGTTCGCGGATCATTGAAGTGCTGACGAAACGGCCAGTGACGGCGGCAGCGCCGAATTGAGACAGTGTGGCTGCCGACTGAAGCGCGAGGACGCCGCCGGTGAAGAAGCCCGAAAGAAGTACAATGGAGGCAGAACCGACGCCGATGATGTCGGCTTGCACCAGGAAATCAGGCCAGTAGATCGGCGGACGAAACAGGTTGGTGGCTCCCCGATAAGCGAACAGGGAATAATCCTGCACCGTGGCTACGATGTTTTTGGCCGAGTTCTCGAGTGAAGGGAATCCCATCCGTTTTTGCACCGTAAGTTGCAGGATACGAGCTACTTGTTCTCTCCTGCTCAGGATAGCGCATTCGGCTGTATGAAACGGTCTACTTCTGCAACCTGCCATGGGGCCTGGAATGGCCTGCCCGATGGTGTGGATTTGAACCTTTCCCGCCTCTTTGGTTCTTCGTAAGTTGCTGAATTTACGATCTGTTTTCCTGTCCGGTAGCGCGTCCGACCCAGACTGAAGGATGTGCATCTAACCAGGGAGTAGCCAGGTAAAGAATTTCAGGGGGAGATTTAATGCACTCGTTTCGCTTGCGACTGATCCTTGCTCTCATTGCAGGCGTGACGTTGCTTTCCATTGGATCGACCTATTTCGAGGTATTGGAACACAAGCATGTGCTCCGGCAGGAGCTGGAGTGGCGTTCCGGCTGGATGGGAGCGAGTCTCAGACCGGAGATGGAACAAGCGCTGGCGCAAGAGACCCCTGACGGGATTCCGGTCCTGGTGGCTAGCGCCAGGGCTCAGACCGGTGCGTTGGGAGTGGGAATTTACGATCCCCAGGGCCGCATAGTCTCGTCCGACGGAGTCCCAAGCGTTTTCAAGGCGCTGTCTCACTCGCCTATTGGGCTGCTTGCAAAAACCCCGGTTGAATCGCTGGCGCGTACGCCAATTGAACAATCAATCAGAAAAGGCGCCCAGGTGAACGCGTTTGGCCACACGGGCGACGTTCAGTGGCTTGAAGAAGTCTTTCCTCTCCACAACGGAAGCCGCCTGGTTGGGGCACTCGTGGTGGTTATCGACACCGGCTATATCCGGGACCAAAGCTACGATCTGTGGCGCAGAAGCTTCTGGTGGATCGTCGCAACAGTTCTACTAATCGTCGGCGTCACGTTTGCGATGGTGCGCTGGTTCCTTTTGCGGCCGCTTACGCGAGTTGCTGATCGGCTACGTCGCCTGCGCATGGGCCATTTTGAGAAGGGTTTGAGCGGCGGCGCCAAAGAATTGAACATGTTCAGCCCCCTGGCGCAAGAAGTGGAGACCATGGCGGAGAGCCTTATCGCGGCGCGTGCAGCTGCCGCGGCTGAGGCGCGTTTGCGCGACGCTGGGGAGAACTTCTGGACGCCCGAGCGGCTTGCCGTGCATATGCGCAACAAGGCAAGCGGCAGGATCTTTGTAGTTTCGAATCGCGAGCCCTACATGCATGTCCGCGAGGGGCGAAAGACTGTATGTGTTGTGCCGCCGAGCGGCCTGGTGACTGCGATTGAACCGGTGCTGCGGGCATGCGACGGCGTGTGGGTTGCAAGCGGAAACGGAACCGCGGACAAAGACAACGTGGATGAGTTTGATCGGCTGCGAGTTCCTCCCGAGGATCCCAAGTACACATTGCGCAGGGTATGGCTCTCGGCCGAGGAAGAATCTCGCTACTATGACGGTTTCGCAAACGAAGGTCTCTGGCCCCTCTGTCACATCGCGCATACCCGACCAATCTTCCGCGCGGCAGACTGGGAAGCTTATCGCCGGGTGAACGAGCGATTTGCTGCCGCGCTGCTGGACGAAATGAAAGGCAGCACAGAGCCGCTGGTTTTTGTCCAGGATTATCATTTCGCGCTGTTGCCACGGCTGGTGAAGACGGCGCGTCCGGATGCACGCGTAGCGATCTTCTGGCACATACCCTGGCCGAATCCGGAGGCATTCGGGATTTGTCCATGGCAATCACAGCTTCTGGATGGATTACTGGGCGCCGATCTGATCGGCTTCCACATTCCGCAGCACTGCCATAATTTCTTGTCCACGGTGGATCGCGTTCTGGAGTCGAGGACCGATCGGGAGCATTTAACGACTCGCCGTCATGGGCACACAACCGTGATCAAACCGTACCCAGTGAGCGTGGCGTTCAGCGGTGGAATACCGCTCTCACTGCGTGCGATTGTGGGGGAGAAGGACGATGACCGGGCGGCGGAGCGTCGTGCACTGCTCTCCGAATTCGGTGTACATGCGGAAACGATCGCCGTCGGTGTCGACCGGCTGGACTACACCAAGGGAATCGTTGAGCGCTTGTTGGCGCTTGATGAACTGCTCAATGAGCATCCGTGGCATCGGGAACGGCTAACGATGGTGCAGATTGCCGCGCCCAGCCGGACGAGGATCCCGAGCTATGCGGATTTGCGCAAACGGGTCGAAGAGGAAGTAAGGCGAATCAATCAGCGCTACCAGACGGCGCGGTGGAAGCCGATTGTCCTGATTGAGCGCCAGTGCGATCACGAAGAAGTGAACCGCTGGTACCGCATCGCCGATATCTGCCTGGTGACGTCATTACACGATGGGATGAACCTGGTGGCCAAGGAATTCGTTGCGGCGCGCGATGACGAGGACGGTGTGCTGGTGCTCAGCAAATTCACCGGCGCGGCCGTCGAATTGCGGGATGCATTGATCGTGAATCCGTACGACGTGGCAGAGGTTGCCGAGGCCATTCATCGCGGGCTTGATATGCCGCGTGACGAGCGCAAGGTGCGGATGCAGGAGATGCGCCGGCAAGTAATGGAACACAATATCTACCGCTGGGCGGCAATGGTGCTGGGGGATCTGCGTGATGTGAGATTGGAAAACCCTGATGCCGCGGAGGCGTACGCGGGAACGAGTTCGGAACCGATACCGATCGATCCCTATCGGAAAATGGCATAGACCGGCAGGCAGGCAAAAGCCAGCTTGTCGGGGGCCCCAACATAGAAGGCGAGGAGCTTTGAACCGTAGAGAAGCAGAAAGGCTGGAAGAGTTTTTCGATTCGTTGCAATCTGTACAGGACCCGCTGCTGCTTTTGGATTACGACGGCACGCTCTCTGATTTTCGTATTAATCGATTCAATGCGCGGCCCTGGGCGGGTGTCCGCGAGCTGCTGGCGCAGGTTCAGCGGGACAATCGCACGCGGTTCATCGTAATTACTGGACGGCCAGCGGGCGAGATCAATCCAATGCTGCAACTCGATACTCCCGTTGAGGTGTGGGGTTTGCATGGGGCCGAGCATCTGTTTGCGGATGGCCGTCGCGAATTGGAGCCGGCGCCTCCTGCGGCATTGGCCAAACTGGATGAACTACGGGAGCTTCTGCGGCGCGACTCGTTCGGCGGTCTCGTCGAGGACAAGCCGAATGGCGTGGTGATGCACTGGCGTGGTCATACACCGCGACAGGTCCAATCTATCCAACAGAAGACACGCGCGCTGTTTGACCAGGCGGCGGAGGTCACTGGATTATCGCTGCTGCCCTTTGAAGCCGGTATGGAGCTGCGGGTCGGACGCGATAAGGGCGGCGCTGTGGAGGAGATCATCAAAAGTGCCGTGCCCGGTTCGCCGGTGACATATGTGGGCGATGATCTTACCGACGAATCTGCATTTTGTGCTGTGAACAGAGCGCGCAGTGCTCATCTCAGCGTGCTGATGCGTCGCGAATGGCGCCAGACCAACGCCGAAGTGTGGTTGAAACCACCGGAAGAACTTCGCTGGTTTCTACGGGAATGGCTGAAGGCAGTGAGCGATCGTCGAGACAAACGGGGGCAGTTCACGGCAGCCTAGGTCGGTTGCATTACTAGCTTTCGATCGCTTCGAGAAAGAATAGAAGCAGTGAGTTAGCCCCGCTTCGCGGCATAGCGAGTTAGCGAGACAGCGTTTTTCGAGGTATTTGCGACACGAACACTGTTCAAAGCGAGCTGAATTTTCCTTAGTCGCGTCCGCGCTTGCGGATTTCGATATTGAGTCGCTTGATTTTCTGATTCAGGGTGGAGAGCGGGATGTGAAACTGCTCTGCGGCATCGGTCTGATTCCAGTTGCAGCGCTCAAGTTTTTCGATGATGATGCGGCGTTCGATGTCTTCGAGAATGTCGAAGAGCGAAGCGTTGGGATTGTGTTCCAGGAGCGCATCCTGAAAGCTGCGTCCAGTGATGTGGCCAGGCAAGAGCTCTGATCCGATGACCGGGCTCGAGGAGAGTACAACGCCGCGTTCGATGGAGTTCTCGAGCTCGCGCACGTTGCCGGGCCAATCGTAATCGATCAGAGCACGAAGCGCATCGGCGGAGAGCCGTCGAGGAGAGAGGCCATTCTCGTTGGCATAGAACTCAAGAAAGTGGTTTACCAGCAACGGAATGTCTTCGCGGCGCGAACGCAGCGGCGGTAGATCGATGGTGATGACGTTGAGTCGGTAGAACAGGTCCTCGCGGAAGCGGCCGTCCCGCACAGCCTGGCGCAGATCGATGTTGGTCGCGGCGATGATGCGCACGTCGACCTGAATTTCCTGGATGCCGCCAAGATGCATAAAGCGCCGGTCCTGGAGCACTCGCAGGATCTTTGCCTGGGTGTCCACCCCCATGGTGGCGATTTCATCGAGGAACAGCGTGCCGCCATTGGCAACTTCAAACAGTCCCTTCTTCGAAGCCACTGCCGAGGTGAACGCGCCCTTCACATGGCCGAAGAGAGTCGACTCAAGCAGTTCGGTTGGCATCGCGCCGGTATTGATCGGCACAAAAGGCTTGTCGCGTCGCGGTGAGTTCGCGTGAATTGCCTTTGCGATGAGTTCCTTGCCGGTCCCGCTTTCTCCTTGAATCAGCACAGTAGAGCGGCTGGGTGCTACCTGCGCGACGAGATCGAAAACGCGCAGCATGATTTCGCTCTTGCCTACAATGTTCGAGAAGTTATAGCGCTGCTTGAGCGTGCGCTTGAGCTGAAGGTTCTCTTCTTCAGCTTTATACCTGCCCACGGCGGAGCGGATATCCGCAAGCAGCTTCTCGTTGTCCCAAGGTTTCTGGACGAAGTTTTCTGCGCCGGCGCGAATCGCCTCTACGACATTTTCGACCGTGCCGTAGGCAGTGATCATGATGACCGGGGTTTCCTCTTGCCGCTCTTTGATCTGCGGAAGCAGATCGATGCCGCTCTGGCCGGGGAGAGCAAGATCGAGCAATACAAGGTCAAAGCTCTCCGTTTCGAGCATGCGCAGGCCTTGCTCGCCATCGGATGCGGTCTTTACGGAATAGCCTTCGAGCGACAGGAGCACTTCAAGCGATTCGCGAATGCCAGCCTCGTCATCGATGACAAGGATGCTGCCAGTGGCTGAACTGGAACCGAAGACAGATCCGGATGCGGAAAAATTAAGAGACTGATCAACTTCAGACATGTACCGATTTCCTTAAGAGCGGGAATTCAAGGTGGAAGGTTGTACCTGCGCCAATGGCACTTTCGACGTGAATCTTGCCTGCGTGCTCCTGAATAATCCCGTAGGAAACGGAAAGCCCAAGACCTGTGCCACGCCTCTCGCCTGGTCTGGGCGTGGTCTTGGTTGTGAAGAAGGGATCGTAAATGCGTTTGAGATGCTCAGGTGCAATGCCTGAGCCGGTGTCTGAGACCACGGCTTCGACGTGTCCGTTTACAAGGGTAGCCACGCGCAGGCGTCCTCCACCGGGCATGGATTCCTTGGCATTCAGAAGCAGGTTCAGAAATACCTGCTGCAGCTTGCCGGGGTTGCCGTGAATGGCAGGCAGATCATCGACCAGCTCGGCTTCCACGACCACCTGGGCGGTCTTGAACTGATGTTCAAGCAGGGAGAGGGTATCGCGGATGACCTGATTGAGATTCGTTTCGCGGAATTCCGTGGTGGAGGTTCGCGAGAAGTTCAGCAGGCCGTTGGCGATTTCAGAAGCGCGGAAGCTTTGCTGTGTGATCTTTTCGAGCACCGGGCCGAGCCGTGCGTCGCCGCGCATCTGCTTAGTGAGCATCTGGGAGTAGGAAGAGATAACCGCCAATGGCGTATTGATTTCGTGCGCCACGCCGGCTGCGAGCAAGCCAATGGAACTGAGCTTGTCGGCCTGGGCCAGCTGGGTCTCAAGCGAAACCCGTTCGGTAATGTCATCGACGAGGACGATGCGACCGACGGCAACAAACTCGCGGGACAACAGGGGAGCAATGGCGATATTCACGGTGCGCTGCTCTCCTGCTTTGGTGGTGAGCGGGAACTTGTAGAGGTGATGCACGCCCGGCTCGCTGCCGAAACCCTCGATAGCTGACACAAATTCATCGGGGAAGACAGACCGGAGTTCCTGGCCGAGCGCTTCGCCACGGCTTACGGCGTACATCGCCTCCATCTGCGCATTCCAGCTTTCGACCCGATCTTCGAGATCGATGGCAAGAATTCCGACATTGATGGATTCGACGATGTTCTCGTTGAATTCCTTGAGGCGTTCGAACTCAGTGATCTGCTCCTGGAGCCGTGCATAGAGGCTGGCGTTGTGCAGGGCTATGCCGATGTAGCTGGCAAGTGATTCGAGCAACTCGACCTCCTCACTGGAGAGGAAGTCGCCACCGACCGTGCGACCGAGGCCAATGACGGCGATGGTGCGACTTCGTGAGCCGTCCTGCACGCGGCAAGGCAGGTAGTAATTCAGGTCCAGGATCGCGGCGGTGCGCTGTTGTTCCGGAGGCAGATGAAGCGCCTGCTGGGCGTTTTCAAGGAAGATATGCGAGTGATCGAGCGCTGCCCGATCGAAGTCGAGATAGCCCAGAGATAGTTTGCGCTCAGTTGCCGACGAGAGCAGGCCGTGCGAGGCTGCAAGGCGGATGCCGCCGCCGGGCTGAGAAACGAAAACCGCTACGCGCGAAACCAGCAAGGTGCGCGGCAGGCGTTCGACGATGGAACCAAGAAGGGCGTCGAGGTTGGTTTCGGAGCTCAGGCTGCGGCCGAACTCGATGAGGGCTTTGCGATAGTCGTACTTCTGACGATCGAATGCCTTGTCAACCCAACCTTGGATGCGCCGCTTCAAGGGGTCGAATACTACAGCCGTTCCGACGATGGCAATGATAAGCGCCCATTCCCGGATGGAGTCGGGCAAGCGCTGGTGTACCATCTCGGCGCTGAGGGCGATAACGCCAAAGTAGGCGCCGAGCAGGGTGGCAGTGGCCAAGGTGTAGGCAACGCCGCGCTTGAAGATCAGGTCGGTGTCCATCAGGCGGTAGCGGATGATGGCCCAGCAGAAGGTCAGCGGCAGGAAGACGAGAGAGAGGCCGGCGAGCTTAGTGAGGAATGCCCAGACGCGAAAATCCAATACGAATGGAATCGCATAGAGCAGTGTGAACGGACCAACCGCAAGCCATGCACCACGGTAAAGCCATTTCAACTGCTGGCGCAGCAGGGGGGTGGTTGCCTGCCGGTAGCTGACTGAGAACAGGGTTGCAGCCAGAACATAGAAGAAGGCGATGTAGGCGTAGTTGACCTGCTCAAGCCGATGCTTCAGGATTCCGGTGGCTTGCCAGCTGGTAATGGCAGTCACCCAAAGTGCGAATACCCCGAAGCCAGGCGCGTAGAGCGCCGGAAGCAGCCAACGACGTCTTGCTCCCTTGAGCCGCTCCTCAGGGAAGCTGATGGCGAAATGGAGAAAGAGCGCGGGCTGAAGTGCTCCGGCGATGATGTTGGACCAGAAGACAACCTTGTCGGTGAAGTCCCATCCTCCGGCGGCATTCAAAGCACCTGTGTACTTGAGGGCATTGAGCGCGAAGGAAACAAGGCAGAAGAGATAGAAATGGGTGGCGCGGGGCGCCGTCCAGCGCCGGAAAAGGACGTAGAGACCAATGGCCAGGTAGATCAGGCCGATAAAGCGGAGGCCAAGATACGCGCTACGGTCCATCGCCTCGAGATAGACATCGGCTGCCGGCTCGATTGCGGCACCGTCCCGGGTGATGGAATAGGTCGCTTTGCCGTAAGCACCCGTGCGATAGAGCTCGCGCTCCAGAGCGGGGACACGCGCGACCGGGGTGTCGTTGACTGCCGTAAGCAGATCACCCTTTTTGATACCAGCCTTCTGGCCGGGACTATCAGGAATGACCTTGGTGGCAACCAAACCGCCTTGCGCTTCCACCCACCAGACGCCGTCATCCGGCTGCTGGAAGCGGCTCTCCTGCCGAAAATTCAACACGGCGAGCAACACCAAGCCGGCTGTCGCCAAGGCCAGCAGTGTCGCCTGCAACCGGTTGAACAGACTCGCTTCCATTCTCTGGAAATCCCGCTTCATTGGATTTGAAGCACGTAGGTTGCCATCGGCTCTCTCGGTTTCACCCGTTAGTGTTGGGTCGGCAAATCTAGAGAATCACGCAAGATAGGGACGTTTTCGTGGGCTGAATGTCAACGGTTCTGCATTTGAACCTGCAGAAAATTATAGGCGCGATACAGAGAGAGGAATTGACCTACCGAAATCAGTATGGCACTTACTGCACCTAATATTTGTTGAAAAGCGGCGAATTACACCTTGGGAGTTCGATAGAGAGCAGGCTGCGGATGGTTTCGACCCGAATCTCATCGCTGGCCGTATGTGGCCCTGGGACCGTGCTTCCGAAGGTAGTGATGTTCGCTCACGTGGATTGGAATTGGCCCCGTGGCGGCGTTCAAAGTAACAGTCCGGAACGCAAGGCGGGCGATGTATTCGAGAACGTCGGCGTGTTCAACGGCAGCCGCGGGGTCCTTTCCCCAGGCAAATGGCGCGTGGCCGGCGACAAGTACCCCGGGAACCGCGACAGGGTCCAGTCCCTCGGTTCGAAATTGGCGGACGATGACTGCGCCGGTGTTGCGGACATAGCCGGATGAGACTTCTTCGGCGGTGAGGGGCTCGGTCACCGGAACCGGACCATGGAAGTAGTCGGCATGGGTGGTGCCAAAGCAGGGGATGGGGCGGCAGGCCTGGGCCCAGGAGGTGGCGAATTCTGAGTGTGTGTGGACGACGCCACCGATCTGAGGGAATTCGCGGTAGAGGAGGGTATGGGTATCCAGGTCGCTGGAAGGCCGAAGATGCCCCTCAACGATTTTGCCGTCGAGGTCGGCGATGACCAAGTCCTCGGGCTTGAGGGTGGCGTAGTCGACTCCGCTGGGCTTGATGACTACGAGCGGTTGAGAGCCGCTGCGGTCAACGCCGGAGGCATTGCCGAAGGTGTGCGGAGCGAGGCCGCGCCGCGCGATCTCCTGATTGGCACCCAGAACCTGTTTGCGAAGCGATTCGAGCAGCATTGCCGAACTCCATCGTTCAGAAAGCGTTTACGAGGCGAGTTTAGCAGGAAGGCAGGCATTGGGATTAGGGGGAACAGGAATTAGGGAACTCGGGAGCATCTCGCGGGGCCTTGGGGAGATCGAGCTGCCCGTGACCGTTCGATGCGAGCGAGTTGACGGCTGTTTCATATCGACGACAGAGCGGGGTCTGAACGCAAGATCGGTCACCGTGGGAGTCTCGCCGAATGGCTATGGCAATGAGTGGGCAGGCAAGAATGACACCGACCGCGTCGAATGTGGGATGAATCCCCGAAATCGATAGACGGAATGCTTTGTTTCGATGCTGGTGGCCTCCGGGAGGCTTTCAAAGTGGGACTAACATCGAATGCACGTTAGAACGATCCTGTTGTAATTTTTGGAGGTCAGCCGTGAAAGCAATTCGATTGGGATCGATACTGCTTGGTATCGTTTCCGTCGCATCTTTGTGTTTCTCTCAAACCGCAACCACATCTCTTCGCGGCACAATCACAGATCCAACGGGTGCACTCGTTCCCGGAGCGAAGATTACTCTCGTCGACAAATCGAGAGGCGCTACATTCAGTGCTGTTGCAGACGGTGCCGGCAACTATACATTCCCGCAGCTAACGCCTGCGAAGTACATCATCACGGCGACTGCCAGCGGATTTGGCGATCAATCAAAGATCGCGGAACTGCTGGTGAACCAACCGGCCACAATCAACTTCAGCCTGGCGGTTCAGGCAAGTACCGTGACGGTTGACGTGAGTGCCACGGCGCAGAACCTGAACACAACCGACGCTACGATAGGCAATGCGGTAGGGAACGCCACGATCCAAGCGCTGCCGATGGATGGTCGTGATCCGATTTCACTGCTGAGTCTACAACCTGGTGTGCTGTACCTGGGTGAGTCGATTGGGCTGAGTGACAAGACGTCGCCTGACTTGATGGACAGCCGGCAGGGCGCCGTCTCCGGTGCTCGTTCTGACCAGGGCAATGTGACGCTCGATGGGGTGGACGACAACGACCAGGTGAATGGTTACGCATTCAACGGCGTACTGCGTTCGACACTGGACTCGACCGAAGAGTTTCGCGTGACCACGGCGGACAGCAACGCGGATGCGGGAAGGTCCTCGGGTGCGCAGATCTCGCTCATTACTAAGAGCGGCACCAACAAGTTTCACGGCTCGCTCTATGAGTACAACCGGCCATCAAACACCGTGGCGAATAACTGGTTCATCAAGAATGAACAACTCACGGACGGGCAACCAAACCGGCCGACCAAATACATTGTGAACACCTTTGGGGGCAGTGTAGGCGGGCCGGTTCTGAAGAACCGGCTGTTCTTCTTCTACAACTATGAAGGACAGCGGTTGGCAACCAACGAGACTGTTGCTCAAATCACTCCCTCGGCGAGTTTCTTGAATGGGCAAGTCGGCTACTTTGCGTCCGATGGATCGACCGTGCTGCTAACTCCACAACAGATTGCCCAGTTGGATGCAGGGTGCACCCAGTGCCCGGCAGGACCGGGGGTGAACCAAGCCATTCTCAGCTATCTCTCCGCCGAGCCCACCGCAACCGTTCTCGCGGGTGGCGACGGCATCAACAGCGGAAGCTACAACTTCAGTTCCCCGGCCCCGCAGCGTCTGAACACCAACATCGGCAAGATTGATTTCACCCCTAACGCGAAGAATCACTTCTTTGTTCGCGGGAACCTGCAGAAGGATGTTTCTTCGGCTGCTCAAAATTTTCCTGGACAACCGGCCTCCGCTTTTCTTGAGGACAACAGCAAGGGGCTGGCGTTTGGCTACACGCTCTCGGCACGACAGAATCTCGTCAATGATCTTCGCTACGCGTTCATCCGGCAGGCTTATGCGAGTGCCGGAGTGGGGCAGGGTGACTATGTGACCGTTCGCTTCCTCTCGCAGCCGACGTCCCAAACCAGAAGCTCGATTGTCAATGTTCCCATCAACACGATCGACGATAACCTCAGCTTGATTGAAAGCAACCATACGATCTCGCTGGGCGGAAACTGGCGGGGTATTCAAAATAACGCTGCGAACGACTTGAATTCTTACAATGGGGCCAACACCAACCCCTCGTACCTGACCTCAGCGTTCGCTCCAAATCCAACCACGCTTGGTCTTCCGGCGGTGGACCCCGCCTACCAGACATCGTTTGACTACGCTTACGCCACGATTCTTGGCATCATAGCGGAACGAGATTCAAGCAATAACTACAAGGTCACCAGTCCTACTTCTGCGACACTTCTGCCCGATGGGGCTTTCATCAACAGACACTTCAAGTCGAATGAGTTCGAGTATTTCCTCCAGGACTCGTGGCGGATCAAGCCTAGTCTGACGATCACCGCCGGAGTGCGTCACACAATTCTTCAAACCCCGTACGAAACCCACGGACAGGAAATTGCGCCCACGGTCGACACCCACGCGTGGTATCAGAAGCGTGGAACCGAGGCCGCCAAGGGGCGTGTGTTCGAAGACGATCTCTTGTTCACGCCGATCGGGAAGGCCAATCATGGTCCGGCATACTGGCCGAAGCAAAAAGCCAATTTCGCTCCCCGCCTGTCGGTTGTCTATGCTCCCGATGCGAAGACGTCGATCCGCTCCGGATTCGGCTTTTATTTCGATCACTACGGTGAGGCCTTGTCGAACCGATTCTCGTCGCTCGGTTCATTTGGGCTTTCTTCGCAGTTCCAGAGTCCAGCCAGTCTCTACAATTACAGGACCGCGCCTCGGTTCACAGGGCCGAACGATCTCCCGAATATTCCCGTTCCGCCGGCCGACCAGACGCAGAACTATCCCTATGCCGTGCCAGACGGAACTTTCGGCATCAACACGGGAATCGATAACCACATCAAGACACCCTATACAGAGGCGTTCAATCTGTCGATCCAGCGCGAGCTGCCAGGCGGATTCCTGGTAGATGCCGCATACGTCGGCCGGTTAGGGCATCATCTGCTGCAGCAACTCGATATTGCCGAGCCGGTCAATTTCAATGATCCACAGGGGGGTGGAGATTACTTTACGGCCGGAACGCAGATGTCGAAGATGGCAGACCAATTGGGTGGCTCGTGCCTGCAATGCGATGGAGTTCTCCAGCACCTGCCAACGATTCAGTATTTTGAGGATGTCTTTCCGCAGATGAGGAACCTCGATTTTCCGGGCGAATCTGCCACTGACGGCGTTTATAACAACGAATGGGCTAACAACCGGTACGTCTACGGCGAAACCGGCGCTCTTGCGAATATCGATTTTTACTGCAACTACGGGCCGCCTTGTGGCACCTTCTGGAGTCCACAATTCGCTTCGCTCATCAGCCTTGCCTCGATTGGGTCGAGCAATTACCACGCGGGTCAGCTGACGCTTCGTCATCCCGCTCAGCACGGGTTGACTCTGGACTTCAGTTACACGTTCTCAAAGTCGATTGATATGGGGTCGGATGCGGAGCGTTCGGGAACTTCCTACAGTGGAATTCAGAACTCCTGGAACCCGTCACTGAGCCACGGTCTGTCTGATTTTGATACAACGCATCTGATCACCACCGACTGGTCGTATGAGATGCCTTTTGGACACGGCAAGACATTGCTGGCCAACTCGGGAAAGCTTGGGAACGCAATCTGGGGCGGATGGCTTTGGTCTGGGCTAGGGCGCTGGACCAGCGGTCTGCCATTCTCTGTCATCGAGCCGGGATGGACCACAGACTGGGAAAACCAGGCGTTTGCAGTCAATACGGCACCAGTCGAGGTCCACAAGCACATCAAGAACGGTCTTCCGCAGGTTTTCGCGGATGACAGTGCGATCAGCGAAGGCGTTGTTAAGGGTTCGCCGATGCGGTTGCCGTATCCCGGGGAAGCTGGAATGCGCAACAAGTTCCGCGGGGATGGCGTATTCGATATCGATTCTTCACTGGCAAAAAGCTGGGATCTCGGTGAACGAGCACGGATGAAGTTCGCATGGGAGGTGTTCAATGTCACGAACTCTGTCCGGTTCGATGACAACACCACCAACTCAAACATTCTCAATAATGAGCTGAGCTTCCCGGGATTTGGGTATTACGCGACTGTCATGGGCAAGAACAGCTTTCGTCACATGCAGTTTGGGCTCCGCGTTGATTTCTGATTTTGCAGGCGGCCGAGTTCCGAGGCGGCCGGAGTGAGAAAAGTTACCAGTTGCCCGGACCACTAGCTGTTCCTCCAGGTCCGGGCATTTTTTTGCCTAAAAGGGGGCGGACCGGCCGACAACCCAGGTGGTTCCGGAGACGGCATTCTTCCGTACATTCCAGTGAAAGAGGCCCCATCCCCTCAAAAGTCCCCTTTTTTCCCGCGGGACGGCATTCCTGTCGAGGTTTGCGCGGACTTTAATCTCCACCGCGACAAATCTGCCTGGAATCGCGTCTCTAGGAGCATAGGTTTCCCGGAATTGCAGAGAAATATAAGGAATTTGTAAACCCCAACTTTAAGCAGGCGTCTACCCAAGTGAGATGGCAGCCTGCACCGCATTGGAGCCCATGATCAAGGCCACGGCAGAACAGATTGCCGCGCTTGAATTTGACGGTGTTGTCGCCAGCCATCGGGCGCAGATTTTCCGTTTTCTGCTTGCATCCACACGAGATGTGGACCTGGCTGAGACGCTGACGCAGGATTGCTTCCTGAAGGCGCACCGGAACTGGTCGAGCTTTCGGGGCGAGTCGAGCGCCCTGACCTGGTTGATGCGGATAGCGATCAACCTGCAGAAGGACCACTGGCGGAACCGGCGGCTGCAGTTCTGGAGGCACACACGCACCAACTCCGTAGACCTGGACGAAGCCAGCGATTGGCTGCCGAGCGGCGAACGCACGGCCGAGCAGCGAATCCTGGCAAGGGAGCAGGTGGCGCATGTGTGGCAGGCGGTGGAGAAACTGAGTGAAAGGCAGCGCACCGTTTTCTTTTTGCGATATGTTGAAGAGCTGGAATTGAAGGAAATTGCCGAGACGACCGGTATGGGGGAAGGCACCGTGAAGGCGCATCTTTCACGCGCGCTGGCCAGGGTGCGGAAGGAATTTGGGAAAGGCTAAGAAAAGGGAACCGGGATTAGAACAGGACTTGAGGCTATGAATCGCAGGGATCAGGACGTGACTGGGAAGCGGGCAGAGGAGTTTGAGGCGTTGGAGCCGGAGTTGCGCGAGGCGCTGGGCAACTTCAAGGCCAGCGTGACGGCATGGAGCGAGACGACGATGAGCCGTCCCCGCGAGGTGAAGGTGCCGGTCCGTACCAACTGGGGACTTGTGACCAAGTGGGCGTTGGGATGCGCGGTTTTTGCAGGCACGGTATCGGGCGGCATGTACCAGAGCTATCGCCAACAAGAAATTGTGAAGTCAGAAGCAGCTGCGGCGGCTACACGGGCGACCGAGCAGCAACGGGAACTCGCGGCGCAGACGGCAAAAGAACAGTCGGCAGAGGATTTGATGGCGAAGGTGGACAGCGATATCTCTCAGCAAGTTCCGAGTGCGCTTGAGCCGCTGGCATCGCTGATGACCGACGACGGGAACACGGGAAACTGAGAGATTTGCTGATTCGAGGAATTCAGCAGAGGAGAAAGCGATGAAAGGCTTTGTGGCGGTGAGGTTTGGAATTGCATTGGCGGCGACTTTGGCCGCTGGAACGGCATATGCGCAGGGACCCGGTGGATCGGGTGGCAGGGGTGAACCGGGATTCGGAACGCATCGACCCCCGATGGAACGAGCGATGGGGCCGCGTGAGGGTTTCGGGCGCTGGTGGAACAATCCAAAGATTGTTGAAAAACTGAAGCTCACCGATGACCAGCGCAAGGCGATGGACCAGATCTTCCAGGAGCACCGGGAGAAACTCGTCGATCTGCACGCCAACGTCGACAAGGCCGAGATCGAGATGGAACCGCTGGTCCGTGCCGACCAGCCCAATGAGCAATCGGTCCTGGCCCAGATCGACAAGGTGGCGCAGGCTCGCGCCGAGCTGGAAAAGGCCAATGCACGGTTTCTTTTTGCCCTCCGCGCCAAGTTAACCCCTGACCAGTGGAAGCAGGTCCAAGAGTTCCGTCAAAACCACGAGGGAATGCGGCACGAGTTTCGAGATCGGATGGGGCCTCGTTCGGGGCATGGACCCGGTGATGGCGGCGATCATGCCGCACCAACCCCGCCCCCCGGACCGCAGGGGATGCTGGGGGACAATCAGCCGGATGAAGAAAATCCTGGCGCGGGTGTAAACCTGTAACCCACAAATCCCGTCAAGGAAAGTGTAAGCAGAGAGCAAATGCGGTTGTAGTTAATACCGATGGCGGCAGAGGGCAATCCCTTTGCCGCCGAATTTTTTACACGTGCTGTACGGCCTGGGCGAGGTGACTTAGTGTCGACTTGGCATCGCCATAGAGCATGGACGTACAGGATTTGAAGAAGAGGGGATTCTCGAGGCCGGAGAATCCACGGCCCTGGCCACGTTTGAGTACGATCACACTCTTAGCGCGGTCGACTTCGAGAATCGGCATGCCGGCGATGATGGACCTGGGATTGTCGCGGGCGTCGGGATTGACAACATCATTGGCGCCGATCACCACGGCGACATCCGTCGATGGAAATTCAGGGTTGATCTGCTCCATCTCATAGAGGGACGAATAGGGGACGTTGGCCTCGGCGAGCAGCACGTTCATGTGGCCAGGCATGCGGCCGGCAACCGGGTGGATGGCGTACTTCACGGTGACCCCGCGGCTTTCGAGGAGTTCGGCGAGTTCGCGCACCGCGTGCTGGGCCTGGGCGGTGGCGAGACCGTAACCGGGGACGAAGACGACGCGGTTGGCGAAGGCAAGTTGCATGGCGGCGTCGTCGAGCGCGATCTCGCGCATTACGCCGCCGGTGTTGGTGGTGGCTTCCGCAATGACCGCCCCGAAGCCGCCGAAGAGCACATTGGTGATGGAGCGGTTCATCGCTTTGCACATCAAGACCGACAGGATGAAGCCGGAAAAGCCATCGAGGGTGCCGGCAATGATCAGGACGTTGTTGCCGAGGACGAATCCGGTGGCAGCCGCGGCGAGTCCGGCATAGGAGTTGAGGAGCGACATCACCACCGGCATATCCGCCGAACCGATGGGGATCACCAGCATGACGCCGAATATGAAGGAAAGGGCGAGAAGGGTATAGAAGATTGCGGCGGCTTCAGGATGGGCAAGAAAGATGACGAAGAAGGTCGCCAGGGCCAGGAAGGTGACGAGATTGACGATGTTTTGGCCTTTGAACTGAATCGGCTTGCCGTGGATGACTCCCTGGAGCTTGCCGGCGGCGATGAGCGAACCGGTGGTGGTGAGAGCACCGAGCATCACTTCAAAGCCGAGTGCAGCGCGGGTGACGCCGGGCATCTCGTGCGCTTTGACTGCGAACTCGCCCACGCCGACCAACGCGGCGGCCAGTGCACCGAACGCGTGGGAAAGCGCGGTTCGCTGCGGCATGGCGGTCATGGGAACCCAGATTGCCATCCACGCGCCGATGATGGAGCCGATGGTGAGGCCCGCGATGATCCATGTCCATGTGACGATGTGCACGCCGATGAGAGTGCCAATGATTGCCGCGAGCATGCCGCCTTCGGCGAGGAACATGCCACGACGGGCAGTCTCGGGGTGCGACATGCCCTTGAGGGCCAGGACGAAGAGGATAGAAGCAAAGAGGTAGGTGGCTTCCATGAAGTAGGTGGAGAGGGTCATTTCGCCGCCACCTTATCGGATTTCGTCTTGCGCCCGCCGAACATTTTGAGCATGCGGTCGGTGATGCCGAATCCTCCGACCACGTTGATAGTCGCGGTGGTGACGGCTACGAAGCCGAGGATGTGGGCGAAGGTGGGGTAGTGTGCAGCTCCGGCGAGCACGAGCGATCCGATAAGGGAGATGCCCGAGATCGCATTGGTGGCCGACATCAGCGGTGTGTGCAGCAGCGGGGGAACCCGGCTGATGACCTGGTAGCCAAGGAAGGCCGCCAGCGCGAATACGTAAATCGAAGCGATAAGAACTGCAGGATTCATTGGCGGTCCAAGAGCAGCGGAGTTAGCGGGATTCGCTCCCAGGTCTCAAAATCGAGACCTGGGGCACCCAGTCTGGTTGCGGAGCTAGTCACTTTTGGCTAACTCACAGATTGAGAGACCTCCAGCAATTTGGCGACGCGCGGATTCACCGGGCTGCCTTTGTGTGCCACGCATGCGCCGGCAAGAATCTCGTCGTTGAGATCCAATTCCAGTTCGCCTTTCTTCACGATGAGACCGAGGAAATTGAGAACGTTGCGCGCGTAAAGGGCGCTGGCATCGACGGGGCACTCGGCGGGAAGGTTGAGCGGGGCCATCAGGGTTATGCCGGCGACGGTCTGCGTTAGTCCGGGGATGGTGAGTTCGCAATTGCCACCCGCGGGTGCCGCGAGATCGACCAGCACAGACCCGGAGCGCATGGCATGAACTGCTTCGCGCCGGACAAGACGCGGAGCGGGCCGGCCCGGGACCTGTGCGGTGGTGATGATGACGTCAGAGTGGGCGGCGGTTTTGACGATCAGGTCGCGGCCGCGGTCCAGTGCTTCTTCGGTAAGCTCTGCTGCGTAGCCTCCGCCTCCCTCGGTGTTGATTCCGCCGAGATCGACATCGAGGAACTTCGCGCCAAGGGAACGCACCTGTTCGCCCGCGGCGGCGCGCACATCATAGGCTTCGACTACTGCGCCGAGGCGACGCGCGGTGGCAATGGCCTGCAGACCAGCAACTCCTGCGCCAATGATGAAGGCGCGGGCGGGCGGGATGGTGCCGGCAGCGGTCATCAACATCGGGAAGAGTCGGGGCAGAAGGCCAGCTGCATTGATGACAGCTTTGTAGCCCGCAACTGTGGCCATCGAGGAGAGGGCGTCCATCGATTGCGCGCGGGAGATGCGCGGCACCAGTTCCATGCTGAAGAGAGTGACATGGAGGGCAATCGCGGTGGCGAGGTTTTGCGGGACCTCGAGCGGGCGCAGAAAGCCGACGACCACTGCGGCCGATTTGAGCAGGGCCTGGTCGGATGGGCTGAGCGCATTCACAACCGGGAGAACATCGGCTTCGCCAAGGATCGACGGGCGGTCGCCAGTGACCGTCGCACCCGCAGCTGCATAGGCATCGTCGGATGCGCCAGCACTCCGGCCGGCGCCGGATTCGACCACGACCTGAATGCCCTGGGCGAGGAGGTTTTTGAGGCTTTCGGGCAGCAGGGCGACACGGGCCTCGCCGAGTGTAGTTTCCTTGAGAATACCTAGGAGCAAGTTGCCTCCATGCGGGGTAAATGGGTTGGCTGCAAGGACAAATACCACGAACGCACCGGCGCGTCCATGATCATCTGCAGAAATTATTCCTCGCAGGGAGACTTGTGTGGTGTGATGTTGATCACTCGGGGGAATACTGCACCGCTCAGGGTGAGGGAGCTGGCTTAATTCGAGCCCTGACCGAGAGCGGAGTTGAGACGAATGTTTCTTCGGCAACTTGCGACACTACCTTTCTTTGGAGTTATGGCCAGCTTTGCTCAGGAAAGTCCTCGTAAATCGCTGAAGGTGATGATGAAAAGTGCACGGGGTTCCGACGATCCAACCAAGGCGGCGTTTCCTTTTCTGCATGGGCTAGCGCTGTCTGAAGCCGGACACTCGGTGCAGATATTTTTACTTGGCGAGGCCGTGTAGCTGATGCGGAAATCGGTAGCTTCCGCCGTGGTGCCCGTAGGCTTGCCACCGCTCGAACCAACCATGACAAAGGTCGCCGAAAGACTTGTGTAGATCTACGCCTGTGGGCCTGCAGGTCGTGCCCGTTCCGTTCTGCAGTCTGACCTGGATCAGTGGGGCGCAAAATTCGGTAACCCGGCGATTTTCGGCTCGTTGGTGGAGTCGGCGGATCGCGTCATTACTGAGTAAGGAGAGGGGTGAGACGGCGGGCGATGCTGGCTTCAATGTCGCCCGCCGCATTGCTATTTCGGGAGCGGCTGAGTGCCAGTAACGGTGAAACTGGCTTCGGATTTCGCCTGCGTCTCCTGTGGCTGGGCGCCGGCGAGGGTCAGGGTGTATTTGCCGGCCAGGATTGAGCGGTTGCCCTGGTCATCGACGCTGGAGAGCGAGCGTGGATCGATCTTGATGATTACCTCTTTGTTCCAGCCGGGGCCAATGGTGACGCGTTCGAATCCGACGAGGGAGTCAATAGGGCCGCCAGATTGAGGCGTTTTCAAATAGGCTTCGACTACTTCGTCGGCCGAGATCGTTCCGATATTGGATACGGTGACAGTTGCGGTAATCGGCTCGCCAGCTTTGATTGCTTCGGTGGAAAGCTTTACCGGACCGTACTGGAATTTCGAATAGCTGAGGCCGTATCCGAATCCCCATAGTGGTTTGCCGGGGAAATAGCGATAGGTGCGATTTTTGAGCGTGTAGTCGGTGAACGACGGTAGACCGTCGAGCGAGGTGTAGAAGGTGACGGGCAGGCGGCCGCCGGGATTGTTCAGGCCAGCCAGTGTACGAGCTATCGCGGTGCCACCTTCCACGCCGGGATACCAGGCTTCGAGAATTGCGGCCGCGTGTTCGTTGGCCCAATTGAGTGCCACAGCACTGCCGCTTTGCAGGACAACGATCAACGGCTTGCCGGTTGCTGCCAAGGCTTCCAACAGCTTCTGTTGTGGTGCAGGGAGATCGAGACTGGTGCGATCGCCACCGCTGAAGCCGGGGATCCTGATGGGCATCTCTTCGCCCTCGAGTTGTGGCGACAGGCCGACGAAGGCGACGACGACGCTGGCTTCTTTGGCGCATGCCACGGCTTCGTCGAGCTGGGACTGTGCGGGCGCCGCCCACTTCAAGGTCACGCCGCCTCCGGACTGATCGGCCGAGTGTGAGTATTCAAACCGAAATTCGTGCTCTTTGGTGTCGGCGAAGTCGACGGCGATCGAAGGCACCTTGACGTTGAGCTGTTCCGGAGGCGCGGTGGGCGAAGCTCCCGGGGCGGACTTGAAGTTGCCCATCTTGGAGAGATCGTGCCCTTCGCGGAGGTTGCCCTCGCTGAGCACCTTGCCATCAAGAATGAAGCGATAGCTTTCCTGTGGAGTGTAGGGAAATGCGTCACCCGGCTCGACTGTGAATACATAATGGCCAGGCGCGGGGACGGAGATGGCGCCGCTCCAGCGCACGGAGTAGTTGGGGGAGTCGACCTCGGGGCGAGGCTTGGCGTTCTCCCAATCGGTCTGAATGAGGGGTTCTGTCTCGGTCGCGACGGGGCGGCCGGTCCAATCGGACGTGGCGAAGAATTCGGTCTTGAGACCCTTGTTGAGTCCGAATGCGGTGCGCGGAACCGGCACGCCGACGCCTTCAGCGAGCGTGGAGCCCTGCGCATAAAGGATTGGCGTGGTTTCGAACTGGCTCTTCATGCCGTCAAGCGGCAGGACCGGATGCAGTGGCGTCCCCACGTAATTGCCGAGAATCGAGGGAAGCGATTCGGCTGTCGGCCCGACGACTGCGATCTTCTCCGGCGATTTGATGGGTAGCGCGCCATTGTTCTTCAGCAGGACAATGCTCTCTTCCGCGGCTTTGCGCGCGGTCATGCGATTGTTTTCGGTCGCGACGGTAGTGAAGGGGATACGATCGAGCGAGGAACCCGGAGGGTCGAACATACCGAGTTGAAAGCGCCCGGTATAGAGGCGTTCGGCGGCTTGAGTTACAAGATCTTCAGAGACAAGGTTCTTCCGCACTGCATCGGCGAGCGTGTTGAAGCCGGATGTCCAGATGCTGCAAGAGAGATCGGTGCCAGCCTCGATCGAGAGTGAGGCGGCATGTTCGATATCACTGGTCTTCTTGTGCCCCTGGTAGACGTCGACAATGGCGCCGCAATCGGAGACGACGAAGCCCTTGAAACCCCACGCGTCGCGAAGGTGCTCTTTGAGCAGCATCTTGTTGGTGCATGCCGGCCACTCGTCGATGGAGTTGTAGGCGCACATCACCGAGTGCACGTGGCCATCGGTGACGGTGGCACGGAAGGCAGGGAGGTAGGTTTCTTCGAGATCGCGTTGGCTGGCATCGACGTTGAATCCGTGACGCAGGGATTCGGGTCCGCTGTGCACGGCGAAGTGTTTGCTGGTGGCAATGGCGCGGGGATGGTCGTATTCGTTGCCCTGAACACCTTCGACAAACGCGACACCCATGCGGCCGGTCAGAAACGGATCTTCGCCGTATGTCTCCTGGCCGCGACCCCAGCGGGGATCGCGGAAGATGTTGATGTTCGGCGACCAGAAAGTCAGTCCATAGAAGATGCGGTGATTGCCTTCGCGCTGCGCCTGGTTGAACTTGGCACGTGCTTCGGTCGAGATGACGTTGCCCATGCCGTGCACCATATTGGTGTCCCAGGTAGCGGCCATGCCGATGGCCTGAGGAAAGACGGTCGCGTAGCCAGCGCGCGCGACGCCGTGCAGGGCTTCGTTCCAAGTCTGGTAGTCAGGAATGCCGAGGCGCGGAATAGCGGTGGCCCAATCTTCAAGCTGCGAGGCTTTTTCATCGAGGGTCATGCGGCGAACCAGGTCGTGCGCGCGTTCCTGGGGCGAGAGTTTGGGATTCAGATACGCAGGCTCCTGGGCTGGTGTGAGTGCTGCAGTTGCGGCAAGCGCGAGCAGCAAAAGAATCCTGCGCTGAAGTGGCATGATGGTCGTCCTCCCTGGCTAGTCCGACATTCTTCGGCTCGTTCTTTGCAGCGGTACCGGTGTCTGCAGGTCTTGAACGCAGCCAATCTTGTTCCCGGGTAGTTTTAACAGAATCTCCCGCAGGAAAGAAATGTACTGGAACTGGTTGCATGAATAGTCTGAGTCGAGGAGGAGGCGCCCTTACGGCTAAGGAGCGCATGGGCTCGAGAAAGGACAGAAGCAGCGAGTTACCGCCGCCTCGCGGCATATAGCGAGGTAGCGAGTCAGCAGGTCTTTGGATAATTGCCGTTCAGCGCGATCGACTAGCCCTCGTGATCGGCTTTTCTGGCTGCTGCGTTCTCCATGCGCTCGAGGACTTTCAGCATCTTCACAAATTCGGGAAGAGAGCGAAGTGGTTCGATGCGAGGATCGGCGAGCATCTGAAAAAACCATGGGCAACGAACCTCTGCTGCGCCCTGCAGATCCGTAATAGCACTCTCGAGGTCTCCAACCGCAACATGGACTGCGGGCGTAAACGAACTGAGGACAAATCGCTCGCGGCTCAGCCACTGCAATCTTTCCAGGATGGAGCGGACATCGTCATGGCGTCCGGCCTGCACCAGCGCGTAAGCGTAAACTGCGGTGCCCAGATCGAGGTGCGGCGAACGTCGAACCAGGTTCTCAGCAATACCGATGGCACGCTCTGCTTTGCCATTGAACGCGAGAATGATTGTTCCGTAGACATTTGAGGAGTCGTGGTCTGGAAACAATTCCAGCGCGTGCTCAGCTTGCGCAAGACTTTTTTCCTTTTCCCCGGAGAGGTGATAGGCCCAGGCAAGGCGGGCATTGAGCCAGGGAGAGTAGGGATCAAGCTGCAACGCATCGCTGATGAGCGCGATGGCATCGAGGAATTGATGACGGCTGAGAGCCAGCATCGAACGCAGACGGGTGACCGAAGTCTCATGGGGAAGGTGCATGCTTGTGGCGAAGGCGCGCAGTGCTCCAGGCAGATCGTGATCCACGTGAAACCGGATCCAACCCAGGGGAGGAAGAATGGCCTCCGCGCCTTCGACGGAGGGGGGAAGCGCATCGGCCGCGCGCCGCACCTGTTCGGCAGCCTGCAGGGGAGAGATAAAGCCCGAGAATGCCTGGGTGACGGATGCATTGGCGAGATCGATGTGTGCGACGTAGAGGGAAGGGTCGAGTTCGACAGCGAGCGCGAGACGCTGCACGCCATCCTGCATGCGATGGCGTTGCAGACTCTGCCACTCGTGATGTCCGCGCAGAAAAAGTTCGTAGGCCTCGCGGCGCACGGACGAATCCTCGCCTTCCCTTGCGGCGATTGGTTGCGGCCGAAACCAGTCGTGAGTGCTGAGGCGAACGACGAGCCGGTTGGCGAGTTCTGACTCCAGTGCGGCAGCCCGCGTTTGCGGCACGAGCATGTCTTCCACCCAGATCTGGATGCCATCGGCAACGCGAATCATTTCAGCGCGCAGCCGAAATTGTGAAGGCAGAGAACGCAAAGTGCCGGTCAGTACAAGGTCGGCAGACAGGGCCTCACCGACCTGGTGTGCCGTCAAGCCACGCGCAGCCAGCGAGAATGCAGAATCCCGTGCGAGCACGTGGACGGGCGCCAGGCGATCTGCCGTAATCAAGGCAATTATCTCCTCGGCAATACCGTGACCGAGATAAATCGGAACGTTTACATCGGCGGTGAAAGGCAGGATCGCGAGCCGCGGCCGCGCCTCAGGTGAATCGTACTGGCGATTCTCAACATCGACCGAGAGGCGATATCCGCGCTTATACACGGTCTGAATGCAGTCGTCGGGCACGAGCAGTTCGCGGAGCGAGGACATGCACTTCGGGACGCTATCGTCAGTGACGTGAACATCGCCCCACAAGGCTTTTTTCAATTGTTGATGAGTGACAATCTGGCCGGGGTGTGCCAGCAGTAGCTTGAGGGCCGCCAATTCCTTGGGTGGAAGATGGATAATCTGGTCGCCGCGGATGAGTGTACCGTCGGCTTCGAGACGGAGATCGCTGAATTTAAAAGATCGTCCAGGTGAATCTGGAAAACCTGATGCCGAACGGGACTGAACCATCGTCTTCCTCAGAGTCTCGAATCAAGTGCTTTGGAAAGTCCTCTGATCTCCAAAGGCAAGCGACCTCCTCTGGCGATATCGGTCTGTCTGTCGAAACCGGGGAAGAGCAGAAACGAAAGTTCCTCCATTCTTGATGAATTGGCGCGAAAGGAGTTCCGAACGCGCAACAATTATGTATCCAAACTTTAACAAACACGTGTGATGAGAAGAGGGATTTCTCGCACGAAGTAGTAACTCCGTGCGAGATTACTGAGCTAAGTTTCGTTTTGGGAAATTAGCAGCGAATTAGTTTAATTCTCATGAACAAACGATTTCTCGGCTGCATAGTAAGCGGTTGATTGGCACTGGCCTATCCGCGCTTAATATTTCGACTTAATCGCGTATGTCAGTCCCATTGTGAATTGGAACGAGTTTCTCTTCACGGGCGGCTGAGACGTGCTCACCACGGATGGCGAATCATTGACATAACTGTCGAGAGTTCCCAATGAGAAACTGAAGTCTTTGAAAGCGGGAAACGCAAGCGTGTTGGTCTCATTTGCCGAGTACGCGCGAGGATCATTGAAAGCAGGAATGAAGGCGAACCCCTGAGTGTAAGTTACAAGCTTCTGATGTAACACATAGCTTGCCGCGAATGTTGAGCCGATCAAATTCTCGCTGGCAGAAGAGTCGCTGCGGAACTGTTGTTTCTCATATTGGACGGTTGCCTTGAGATCCGCTTCCTGCTTAGGTGTTTTCAGAACGGTCCAGCCGATTCCGCCACCATAGATCTGTTGCAGATCGAGATCCTGGGCATAGTTGTGATCGAATGCGGCCTGGACAAGCGCAAACATGCGCGCGGAGAAGTATTCGTCGCGTTCAGCCTCAGCGTGGTACAACGCCGACTTGGTTACGATCGACGGTACGAAGACCGGAGGCGTGGTTCCCGACGCGGGAACGGTGTAGGAGGGCTGCGTGATTTTGCCGAAAGAGCCGGTGAAGTCGATGGCGGTGCGGTTGCGTGTTGTGAGCCAGCTCACAGTGGGTATGACGCGTACCAGTCCGACTCCGCCCGAGAAGGTGTACTGATTTTGGGATCCGGTGACAATGGCAGCGCCAGCCGTCGCCGCGCCGTTCCAGCCGGTCATGAAGCCGGGATGGTGAAAGAGCTGCTTGTCGAGAGTGCCTTTGTCCATGATGTAGACAGCGTCTCCGACGGGGATTGGAGCGGGTGGTGCACCGCCTTCGGGACGGACAGTGATGGCCTTATCCGCGACCTCGAGTGCCCCCGACGGAATCTGCGCGGCATTCTTCTTGCTTTTCATTTTTTGAGTCTTGGCGAGCACGGCGTAGCTGCCACCGGTGTGCAGTTCCTTGACCTTGTCCCAGCCGATTGACAGGTCACCGAGGGAGTCGGTGTGAAATGTGAGCTTGCCGCCGATTTCGTTGACGAGCTTGCCGTGCAGGGTGTCTCCATTGCTCAGCACAAGCACATCCGGTGTGCTGGCGGCGGCTGGTCCCTGCGCATGGGCGTGGCGCGCACCGGGTTGCAGAACTATAAAGGATGAGATGGCGATGAGGAGTGTGAGGGAGTGACGATTCAAGGGAACGGAAAACCTGCGATCACGAGAAACAAGGGGAAGCAGGGTCATGGGGAATGATCCTCTCTCAGTAGATTTTGAAAAACCCGGAGCCGGGAATTCGCGGCAATTCCTATGCTAAAGCGTTGCCTTACAATGTGCCACTGCACAAGGTTCAGAAATCCTTCAGAAGTTGGAAGCCGGTTTCGCGCAACACTTCGGGGCGAGGTGATTCCGATGGCGAATGGAGCGTCCTACGCGCGGTGGTCTCTTGAACCTTACAGCATCGGCATGAAACTTCGTACGCTGCGCACGCAAAAGCATCTGACACTGTCACGCCTGGCCGTTGAGACGGGGCTGTCGACGGCGTTGCTGTCAAAGCTGGAAACCGACCGAATGATTCCGACCTTGCCGACCCTTTCGAACATTTGCCGGGTCTACGGGGTTGGATTGAGCTATTTTTTCGCGGATGCCACAAAACACACATTGGCAATCACGCGGAAAGCACATCTCCTGGGAAATGGTAGAACCCAGGAGCCGGTACGGCAGATTCCGTTGCACGCACCGAATGCGAATGCGTGCCTGTTGGCGAGGGTGACGGAGTTTCCTTCGAGCCAGACGGGGACCATGACAGAGCCCGGCAGTTCCATATGTGGGTTGGTTTACGTGCTCGAAGGCAAGTTGCAACTCGATTCCGGGGGGTTGCACGAGACGCTTGAGACGGGCGATTGCGTTTATATCGACAGTGATATGGCGATCGCCTGGAGCGCGGGAGACGGGAGCCGGTGCCGCGCCCTGGTGGTGACGCCGGGAAATCCGCGCCAAGGCTGACCGGGCACGGATCCGATCGCTCGGTCGGTCCTGAAGACGCGGGTTTGCGGGGGTGGGTTCGTGTCTGTAGGATGTTGAGGTTATCCGAAGGACACTGAGAAGATGCGACCCAACCTGAACCTGATGAAGGCGACTCTTACGGGAGCGCTTGGCGGCCTGCTTTTCGGCTTCGATACGGTTGTCATCTCGGGAATTATCGATGCCGTGGTGAAGCTCTACGGATTGAGCGACTACGGCAAGGGATGGACGGTAGCCATCGCGCTGATCGGCACGGTTGTGGGTTCATTCAGCGCGGGAGTGGTCGGCCACAAGCTGGGCGGGCGCGAGACACTGCGGTTGACGGCGGTGTTGTATGTGATCTCGGCGATCGGCAGTGCGCTGGCGTGGAACTGGCCGTCACTGATGGTGTTTCGATTCCTGGGCGGATTGGGGATCGGCGCCTCCTCCGTGCTGGGACCGGTCTATATTGCGGAACTGGCACCCGCGAAGTGGCGCGGGCGGCTGGTGGGCGCGTTCCAGTTCAATGTCGTGTTCGGCATCCTGGTGGCGTACACCTCGAACTACCTGATCCGCTTGCTGCATCTGGGAGCGACGGAATGGCGCTGGCAGGTCGGCGTTGCTGCGCTTCCAGCCGTTTTCTTCCTGATCCTGCTGTTCCGGATTCCGCGCAGCCCGCGGTGGTCGGCATCGAAGAACCGCATCGATGAGGCTTTGGCGGTTCTGAAGCTGATGGGCGATCCGAATCCCGATGCGGAACTGGCCGATATTCGTGCGGCGCTGGTAGAGGAGCATGCTTCCGCTCACGAGCCGGTATTCAAGTGGAAGTACCGCTACCCCTTATTCCTGGCAATCACAATTGGAGCCTTCAATCAGCTTGCGGGGATCAACGCAATCCTCTATTACCTGAACGACATCTTCCAGTCTGCTGGATTCAGCCAGTTGTCGGGCGATCAGCAGGCGATTGCGATTGGATTTACGAACCTGATTTTCACCATCGTGGGCATGAGCGTGATCGACAAGCTGGGACGAAAAACTCTGCTGCTGATTGGTGCGGCGGGAACGGCCAGTTGTCTTGGCGGCGTGGCGTGGATCTACTCGACGAATGCGCACCAGGGAATGCTGGTTTGGCTGCTGATTACGTATATCGCGTTCTTTGCGTTGTCGCAGGGCGCGGTGATCTGGGTGTATATCGGCGAGGTGTTTCCGAACGCGGTGCGCTCGAAAGGGCAGGGCGTGGGCAATGCAAGCCACTGGACGATGAATACGATTATTGCGCTGGCCTTTCCGTGGGTGGCGCACAACATCGGGCAGAGCGTGCCGTTTGTGTTCTTTGCGGTGATGACGGCGGTGCAGTTCCTGACCGTATTGTTCACATACCCCGAAACAAAGGGGCAGACGCTGGAGGCCTTGCAGCGGAAGCTGGTTGCGGCGGATTGAGACCCGCTCATCGCGATAAGCCACGATGAACGGGTCACAGACCAGTAAAGACGTGCAGGCGCGGGCTATGGGCCGGACCACCTGCCACGCTGATTTTCTACGGTTTTGCGGGTGCTGCCAGCTTCCGGTCGAGAAAATCGGCGGAAGCGGAATACGCCCGGACCCAGCTCCGTCGCAGCAGGAAATCGTGGATTTCATCAGGGAAGATCAATTCTTCGAATTCGACGCCCTGCTTGCGTAGAGCCTCAGCCAACTGCACGGTTTGGGCAAACGACACATTGCGATCGTCGTCGCCCTGAATCAGCAGAACCGGAGAACGCCACGTCGATATCGACGCCATGGGCGAGGACGCAAAGGCAAGGCGGGCAGCTTCAGGGCGCTGCGCCGGATCGTATCTCGGCGAAAAAGTAGGTATCTCCATATTCCAGTCGTGCACGCCGTGCATATCCACACCAGCCTTGAAAAGGTCAGATGCGCGCGCCAGGGCCAAAGCCGTCAGATAGCCGCCGTAGCTGCCTCCCCAACAGGCGATGCGCTTGCCGTCGACATCACTTCGGCTTCTGAGATACAACCCCGCGCCCATCACATCATTGAATTCGCTCGCTCCAGTGGCTCCGTAGTTCAGGGCTTCGCGAAAATTGAGGCCATAGCCGATGCCGCTTCGATAGTTGACGCTGAGCACGATGTACCCCTTGCTAGCGAGGTACTGGTTCATCGCATAGGAGTTGGAGTAGTACTCCATGTAGTGCCAGCCGAGCAGCATCTGGCGTTGACTCCCACCGTGAAAAAAAACGGCCGCGGGTCGCCGCTCTCCGCGCTTGAGCTCCGGGGGGAGGAACAACTGGCCATGTATCGGGAGTCCGTCCGCGGCTGAGAAGATGACCTGCTGGGGCGCTACGAACCGGGAGCCGGGAAAACCCGATGGAATGGCCTGCGGAGCGAGATCGACGAGCTTTCCATCATTGACCATCGACACGCGCATCGGGATCTGCGTATCCGAACGCAACACCGCGATGGTCTTGTTATCACTGGCGACCACGGGTTGGGTTTCGATCCCTTCTCCGCTGGTAGCGGCCTGCAGGGAGCCGGTTGACCCATCGTCCGCAAAGGCCAGCTTCCATACATGCCGGCGGTCGATGTCGCCCTGGTTCGAGTCGAAGACCAGCATTCTGCGGTCCCCGCTCGAACTGGCATGTTCGACCTCAAAATCGCCGGGAGTCAGCGGGGATGCGGTCCCGCCGGCGACCGGGACGGCATAGAAGTGGAGCCAGCCGTCATGTTCCCACGGGAAGACGATGCCGTCGCCAGCCATCCAATGCAGTTGATCCTCGGAGTCGGTGCCTCGATAGACGCTGCCTGCGCCTTCGGCGGCCCGCCAGATCTCGCGGCCCTTGCCGGTGGCAATTTCAGCGATGCGAATCGACCATGGGGGCCCGGTCCGATGCGCTTCAAAGAGGATCGCATCGCGCACGGACGGAATACGCAGCAATGCGATGTGGCGAGAGTCGGGCGACCAGGCGAAGGCGATGTCGAAGTCAGTGGATGGCTCGAGAAAGGTGATGGATTTCTGAGCGAGCGTATAGACGGCGATGAAACTATGATCGTCGCGGTTGCTGACAAAAGCGATATGTGCGCCATCGGGAGACCAGCGGAGGCGATCCACCGAGCCACGGAGCTGAAGCAGTTGTTCCGGCTTTTGGCCTTGCCCATCGAGGGTCGCGGTCCAGATCTGGCCCTTGGAGAGGTAGACCAGCCGCTTGCCGTCCGGTGCGATTGCCGGGGTCTGACCGTCCGCGATGAGGCGGGGTTGGCCGCCATTGGCGTTCACGGCCCAAATCTGCTGATGCGCTCCCTGCGGAAACCATGCGGGATTCGGTACCGGGTGCGTCTCGCCCTGCGCGCTTGCTCCGCGGACGTAGACGATGGTCGCAGCGTCAGGCGTCCACTGCGGCTCGCTTAGCTCCTGCCCATCGTCATCGGCGTATTGAGTCAGTTGTCGCGAGCGGTAGCCCGTTCGGCCGGCGTTTGGCTCAGCGACCCAGATGTTCCGGCGTCCGCCGATGTTTGCCACCCATGCGATTTTGCCACCCACCGGAGCCGCGCTTAGATGCTCGGTAAACGGTGCGCTCAATGCCTGCTCGATGGTGAATGCTGGTGATGACTGTGCCCCTACGGCCTGCACGGCCAGGATGATCGAGACCAGGAACACGGCCAGAATTCTGAGCGTGCCGCTGCATTTCCATATCGAATGGGCGTTTCTCAAAGGAGAGCCTCCGGGAGAATCGGGGTGTCACCTAATTTATAAGGGACCACGCCGGGATGCCGACCGATTTCTGCCCGTTTGAGCGGTTTCGGTTTTCGATTGAACGGGCTCCCTGAAGTGATGCGAATCACCAACAGTGGGACATATTCGGACCTATATGTAGAGGTGGAATGCTGCGCGGGTCTGCAGCCCTTCCGGCGAGGTTTGCAGTATGGAGCAGGTGACGAATACGGTTTCTGACCAGGTGAAAGAAATGGGAGAGGCGGTAGTCGAGGCGCTTCGGGTTCTCACGCCCGACGAACCTTCGCCTTCAGCGGTTTCCAGTTCGTTCGAAGCAGAGGCGTTGCGTGCAGAGATCCTACGCGTGGGCCGCAAGCTGTGGGAACGGCAGTATGTCGACGGAAATGGTGGCAACATCAGCTGTCGTCTGGGCGCGCAGTATGTGCTCTGCACGCCGACGATGATGAGCAAGCGCGATATGGAGCCAGCGGACATTTGTCTGTCGGATCTTGAGGGCAATATCGTGGCCGGCGACCGGCTCCGCACGAGCGAACTGTTCATGCACCTCGAAATCTATCGCGCCAACCCTCGGGCGAGGGCCGTGGTGCATTGTCATCCTCCCTATGCAACAGCGTTTTCCCTGACTGGAACAACCCCTCCGATTGGGCTGATCTCGGAATATGAAATTTTTGTGGGGCCCGCGGCGCTGGCCTGTTATGAGACCCCGGGTACGCAGGCGTTTGCGGAGACGGTGCTGCCGTTCGTGCAGGATCACAACACGATCCTATTGGCGAACCATGGGGTGGTTTGCTGGTCTGACACCGTAACCCATGCCGAGTGGTTGGTGGAGATTCTCGAGTCCTACTGCAAGACCTGCGTCATTGCGAAACAGATCGGAAAGCCGCTCACGTTTATCCCTGAGGCAAAGATCCAGGAGATCCTGGCGTTGAAACGGAAGCTGGGTTTTCCGGATGCGCGCATGGAACCGCTGCCAGAACCGGAAAACACGACGTCGCCCGTGAATCCTGAGTTGGAGCGGCTTGTTCGGCAGGTGATCTCGAGGATGGAAGAGCATCCCTAACCCGTCGGCAATGATCGGGTTGGCCGTCATTGCACCGCAAATATCGATTTATGTTATACTTAGGTTGCGCTCAGTGATTTGGACGTGAGCGGCTGACAATCAGCCTGGCACATATTCCCCCAAGCCCCTACAGCGTAACCACGTCGGCTTCCATGTTGAGAAGCGAAATCCAGTGATGTGCTGGGTCGTGGTGCTGGTCGGCAATGAGCCGTCTGGCGGTACTGATAGCGTGTGGCAGATCCGGGCCGCGTAAGTTCCACAAGGAATACTCGCAGGCCAGTCCCAGGGACGTGTTTGGGTTTCCCTTTACGCATATGTTTGAAGAGCAGGCGCGCACCTGAAGAGTATTTGTGTGCGCACCTCCAGATCCGATTCCGATTGCAGGCCCCAGGGAAGATGGGCTCCGGAAGTCGAAGAAAAGATAGATTTTGACGACACTATTCTCGCAGTTCAACCTTTCGGCCGCCCTGATGGCGCGGCTCGATTCCAATAAATTTGTAACCCCCACCCCCGTCCAGGCTCAGGCGATTCCGCCGGCGCTTGAAGGACGCGATGTGCTGGCCACGGCGCAGACCGGCACGGGCAAGACACTCAGCTTTCTTATTCCGATCGTGGAGATGCTGCAGAAGGCAAAGGATCGAAACGCGGCACAGGCACTGATCCTGTTGCCAACGCGCGAGTTGGCGATACAGGTTGAAGAAGCTTTCAAGGCCGTCAGGACCAACACGCAACAAAGCGTTGCGCTGGTGGTTGGTGGGATGCAGGAACGTCCGCAGCTGGACGCGATTCGCCGCGGCGCACGGTTGATTGTGGCAACGCCGGGCAGGCTTGAGGATTATCTAAAACGCAAGCTGGTCAGGATGGACCAGATTCAGATGCTGGTGCTGGACGAAGTAGACCGGATGCTCGATATGGGCTTCCAGCCGGCCATCGCGCGCATCGCGGCGATGATTCCTGAGGTGCGACAGACGCTTTGCTACTCGGCCACACTCGAGGGTGCGGTAAAGGAAGTAGCCCGCAAGTATCTCAACAACCCCGTGCGTATCGAGGTTGGCTCGGTGTTGAAACCGGCGGAGAACGTTGAGCTTCGCACCTTTGAGGTAGAGCAGGACAATAAGCAGGAGCTCTTGGAGCACCTCTTGAGTGCCGAAAAGGGCAGCTTTCTGGTTTTTGTGCGGACCAAGCATGGAGCGGATCGCGTGGCTCGGCGGCTGGTTCGTTCCGGCTGGTCGGCGACACAGATTCACGGCGACCGCTCGCAGTCGCAGCGCAACTCGGCGCTACGCAGCTTCTCAGAGGGACATCACCGGGTGCTTGTGGCCACCGACGTTGCAGCGCGTGGAATCGATGTGGCGCACGTGGCTCACGTGGTCAACTACGACCTTCCCAAGCTTGCCGAGGACTTTGTCCATCGCGTGGGTCGGACGGGTCGGGCTTCGGCCAAGGGCGTGGCTTCGACCTTCGCGGCTTCTGCGGAGCGCGGAGACCTGCGCAAGATCGAGCGGACCCTGTCGATCCAGATGAAGCGATTCCGGGTGCGTTCGGTTGAGGAGAACGCGGCGTGAGTTTATAGTTTTCAGGTCTGAGTTGTCAGCTACTAGCTTTTGCTAGCCACCTCGAACTGGATTGAAAATTCTGGTTCGGGGTGGTTTTGTTTTGGGAGTGTCAACGATCGTTGTAAAGAGATTCGCAGCGTGTTACGTATGATGTTGTCGTCGTTCCGCGAAGGTGATGATGCGCGTCCTGCGAGTCTCTCTGTCAGCTTTCCTTGTATCGTCCATATTCCTGAGCGCATCGTCATATGCGCAGAATGCTGCGGCACTCGAGCCCAAGGCTTCCCCTGAAACAACAACTGCTCCAGTACACCCGATGACCGACGCAGAGAAAGCAGCGATGGCGGACCGGGTCCGGGTAGAAGCCCTCCATGCATGGAGCGGCTATAAGAAGTACGCCTGGGGACACGATGCGTTGAAGCCGTTGGGCAAGAAGCCATTCGACTGGTACGGCGAGGGGCACAGTTTGCTCATGACGCCGGTGGATGCGCTCGACACGTTGACCTTGATGGGCGCGAAGCCACAGGCCGATGAAGCGCGGGAGCTGATCGATACGAAGCTGAATCTCGATCAGGACATCTACGTCAAAGACTTCGAGATAACGATTCGGCTGCTCGGCAGCCTGATCTCCAACTACGAGCTTACCGGGGACAAGCGGCAGCTGGAGTTGGCCAATGAACTGGGCCGGCGCATGCTCCCAATGTTCGATTCCCCAACTGGCATGCCGTATGAGTACGTAAATCTGCACACGGGCGCAGTGCGCGGAACCCGCAGCAATCCGGCGGAGATTGGCACGTTGCTGCTTGAATACGGCATGCTCGCGCGCCACACGGGCAAGCAGGAGTACTACGACAAGGCCAAGCGAGCAGTGGTGGAGCTGTACAAAAGGAGTTCGCCGATCGGACTGGTTGGCTCCGAGATCGATGTGGAGACGGGGAAGTGGATCGACCCCACAGCGGGAATCATGGGTGGCATTGATTCCTACTACGAGTACCTGCTGAAAGCATCAATCCTGTTCGGCGACAAGGACTGCGCTCGCATGTGGCTGGAGAGCGCAAAAGCGATCGACAAGTATCTGGCCGACGAACAGCCCAGCGGGGTTTGGTATGGGCGGGCCGACATGAACAGCGGGAAGCGGACCCACACCGTTTATGGCGCGCTGGACGCATTCTTTCCCGCGGTGCTGGCCCTCGGCGATGACCTTCATCGCGCTGAGCAATTGCAGGAGTCGAGCTACGAGATGTGGAACCTGGCTGGGATTGAGCCGGAGCAGCTCGACTACGGGAAGATGCAGATCACGAGCCCCGGTTATGAGCTGCGACCGGAGATTATCGAATCGACCTACTACCTCTACCACTACACGCACGACCCCAAGTACCTGGCGATGGGGAAGACCTATTTTGACGGCCTGGTGAAATGGTGCCGGACAGATGATGCGTACGCGGCGCTGGCGGACGTGCGCAACAAGCAGAAGCGGGACTCGATGGAGAGCTTCTTCTTTGCCGAGACGTTGAAGTATCTATATCTGCTGTTCGCGCCGGAGTCGACGCTCGATTTTGATTTGATCGTCTTCAATACCGAGGCGCATCCCATGTCGAGGCAAATCGGGTTGAAATCGCAGGATCGATGAGATTTGGGGGCCAACCTCGAGATCGCGGGCGAGAGCCGTACCCACGCCGCATTTCGTTGACTCTATGGAATGGTTCGGGTATCCTAGAATCCTTGTGCGGAGTTGCGCCTGGGGTCTGTGTTGTAGTCCGGACCCGGCTGATTGAACCCCTTCAGAAGGATTCGACCGGATACAGGCACCTTCGGCTGGAATTGAAAGTTAAGTCCAGCAGAGTCAGGGCCCTAATGAGGGCAAACCCCGCTCTCACCCCGAACAGGATTGTTTGGAAGTGGGTGGATTTGAAGCCCATGTTCAAAAGGCATGGGGCAAGGCGCTTTGCGCCACAGTTTTGTTTTTTAAGGACAGACGAGAGATGAGCACCTTTGTTCCGAGCGGCAAGGATATCGACCGCAAATGGTATGTAGTTGACGCGAGCGGCAAGACCCTGGGCCGGCTGGCGACCAAGGCAGCCGATGTGCTGAGCGGCAAGCTGAATCCGAAGTACGTGCCGTACATCGACATGGGCGACCACGTGATCGTGATCAACGCCGAGAAGGTTCGCCTGACCGGTTTGAAGAGCCAGAAGAAGGTCTATCGCCGCTACACGGGTTTCCCCGGCGGACTGCGCGAAGAGGAGTTTTCGCGACTCCTGGCCCGCAAGCCGGAGAAAATTCTGGAAGAGGCGATCAAGGGCATGCTGCCGAAGTCGAAGCTCGGCCGCGCTATGGGATCGAAGCTGAAGGTGTATCGCGGCGACAAGCATCCGCACCTGGCGCAGCAGCCGGTGGCGTTAGAAGTCGCCTGAGGCAACTTGCAAGGAAACGGGGAGTAGGGAGTAAAAACCCGAAAGCTGGAGTCAGTGGTTTGAAGAACGAGCTGAAGGCTGAGGGCTGACAGCTAAGAGCTAAGAGGATTGAATGGCAGATTTGGTTCAGTATTATGGGACGGGGCGCCGCAAGTCGGCGATTGCCCGCGTTTTTCTGCGTCCGGGCACCGGTGAGTGGAAGGTGAACGGCAAGCCCTTCGAAGAGTACTTCGTAACCGAGCAGCAGCGGGTTGCGGCAAAGAAGACGCTGCAGGTGGTCGAACTGGCGTCGAGCTTCGATGTGGTGACCACGGTAAGCAGCGGTGGCGTTGCTTCGCAGGCCGACGCAGTGAAGATGGGCGTTGCCCGTGCACTGATCTTGTTCAATCCAGAGTTGAGGAAGGCGCTCAAGGCCGAAGGCCTGCTGACCCGCGACGCTCGCGTGAAGGAGCGGAAGAAGTACGGTCAGAAGGGCGCACGCAAGCGGTTCCAGTTCAGCAAGCGCTAACGCGCTCGCAGTTCTGAGTTCGCAGTTTTGAGTTCATAGTTTCGAAGCTACTGTGAACTTCCGACTCTGAACTTTGAACTCGGTAGTTCAATCTCCCGCATTAGCGGGTTCAATTCGGGCCAGACGAAGGTTAGCCCGGATGCAATCCACGAAGGAGGCCAATGGCCACGATCACAATGAAGGAGCTGCTCGAAGCAGGTGTTCACTTCGGGCATCAAACGAAGCGCTGGAATCCGAAGATGAAGGAATACATCTTTGGCGAGCGCAACGGGATTTACATCATTGACCTGCAGAAGACGCTGAAGCTCTTCAAGGATGCGTCGAAGTTTGTCACCGACCTGTGTTCGAGCGGCAAGACAATTTTGTTTGTCGGCACCAAGCGCCAGGCGCAGGATGCGATCGCCGAAGAGGCTGGTCGCGCAGGCATGCCGTATATCAACCAGCGCTGGCTGGGCGGCTTGCTGACGAACTGGGTGACGGTGCAGAAGTCGGTGAAGCGCCTTCAGGAACTGGATGAGATGGCTGTTGACGGCCGCTACGAGCTGCTGACCAAGAAGGAAGTGATTCGGCTGGAGCGGGAGCGCAAGCATTTACAAGCAAATTTGGCCGGCATCAAGAACATGAAGCGTCTGCCCGATGCAATCTTCATCGTCGACTCCAACAACGAGGCGATCGCGGTGAAGGAAGCGCGGAAACTGGGCATCCCGGTGGTTGCGGTGGTAGATACGAACTGCGATCCGACCGTGGTGGACTACGTGATCCCAGGCAATGATGATGCGCTGCGTGCGATCCGGCTGTTCACCTCGAAGATTGCCGATTCGGCAGCCGAGGGCGTGAACCTGGTTGGCGACAAGGCCTTCGCGGCAGAGGAAGCTCCGGTGGCTGAGGGCGAGGCGGAAGCCGCTCCGGCCGAGCCATCGTCGACCGAGGATGTGGATTTTGCAGCACAGGTCAGTGGCGTGCGCAAAGCTCCGGTGGCTGAGGCGGCAATTGACGAAGAGGAAGTGGTCGAACGCGCACTGTAAGTTCTTAAACGAACCGAGAGAAGCGTGGCCGCGAACTTGGTTGCCACGCTTTTTCTTTGGCACCTGCGGTGTGGCTGACTGCTCCCGGGGCGACTGAAACTGAGTGGCGAATTCATACGATATTGTTTTACGAGAAGGAAGCGAGATGAGTGTGGCAGAGAAGATCGATGCAAAGCTGGTGAAGGATCTCCGCGAGAAGAGTGGCGCGCCGATGGGCGACTGCCTGAAGGCTCTGCAGGAGACGAAAGGAAATATCGAAGAGGCGTTCGTGGTGCTGCGCAAGCGCGGCATGGCCTCAGCACAGAAGAAGGCGACGCGGACCACCAATGAAGGCGCTGTGGGCACGTATATCCATGCCGGCGGCAAGATCGGCGTAATGGTCGAGGTGAACTGCGAGAGCGACTTCGTGGCGCGTACTGAGGATTTCCAGGAACTGCTGAAGGACATCGCGATGCACATTGCGGCCAGCGATCCGCGGTACATCAAGCCCGAGGATGTGACGGCCGAGGATATGGAGCGCGAGAAGGAGATCTATCGCGCGCAGGCTGCGGCAACGGGAAAACCGGCGAACATCATCGAGCGCATGATCGAAGGCAAGATGGCGAAGTTCTACGAAGAGGTTTGCCTGCTGGAGCAGCCGTTCATCAAGGACCAGGCTGTGAGCATCAAGGAATTGATTGCGCAGAAGGTGGGCAAGCTCGGCGAGAACATCACCGTGCGGCGCTTTGCGCGGTTTAAGGTTGGCGCGCCGGAGTGGACAGTAGCGCAGACCAAGGCCATGGAAGCAGCGGAATAAAACGAGATTCATCCCTGGGGGGTGGATGCAAGTGGCAGAGGCCCGAGGCGAAAGCTTCGGGCCTCTGTTGTTTGTGGAGGCGTTGATCGTCAAGCATGGACGTCGGGCGAGATGATGGGGAAGGGATTCCGGGAAGGACTGAAAGCTGGTTTAGAACCCGAGCCCGTGACCCGGGAGAGGATGGCCTCAAGCATGGTAGTCATATGTGCGAGTTGGCGTGCGCGAATCAGCAGATCCCCGATCGGCTCAAATTTCTTCCATCCCGACGCATAGAAGAAGTGCTTCAGCTGGTGCTTCATCGTGCCGTGATGCAGCGACGCGTACGCGATAGATGACCAGCGATAGAACTCACGGTAGGCCCAGTCGTATCCGGTCTTGAGGCTGTCGGGGGAGAGCAAGGCGGGGCGATAGACGACGTGCCGGGTGTCGTAAAGACTCCAGTCGCGAGTGACGATGCGTCCCTCGCGAACCATGCGCGCATAAAGCTGTGTGCCGGGATAAGGCGTCATGATGTGAAAGGTCGCCGTGGTGATGCCGTGCTCAATGCCCCAGTCGACGGTGCGCCGGAAAACGTCGTCGCCGTCGTCGTCCATACCAAAGACGAAGCTGCCGTTAATCATGACCCCGAGGGAGTGAAGGCGATCGCAGACACCTTTGTAGTCGCGTCCCAGATTCTGGCGCTTATTACTGCGGCGGAGATTTTCAGGCGTGAGGGTTTCAAAGCCGACGAAGAGGCTGCGCAGGCCGGCTTCGGCAGCGCGCTCAATGAGGTCGCCGCGCAGGATGGAGTCGACCGTGGCAGCACCTTGAAACAGGCGGCGCATCCCTTTCATGCCGGCAAACAGAGATTCGCCAAAGCGACGGTCGCCAAGAAGATGGTCGTCGAGGAAATAAAGATGGCGACCGGGGAGGCGATTGATTTCGGCGAGAGCGTCGTCGACGCGCTGCGTGTAAAAGCTGCGGCCACCCTGGAAGAAGGCGTCCTTGTAGCAAAAGTCGCAATGTTGCGGGCATCCGCGAGTGACAACTATGGAGTTAGGGACTAGATAGAGATTGCGTCGAATGAGATCGCGGCGGATGGGTGGAATGCGTTCGAGGGTGCGGCCGGAGGTGGAGGCATAGACGGGCTGTGGAGTTCCGGTACGAAGGTCCTTGAGGAACTGCGGGAAGGTCTGATCTCCCGGGCCGAGGAAGATGGAATCAGCGTGGGCGGAGGGCTCGTCGGGGAGTGAGGTCACATGGAGTCCGCCGAGACAGACATATGCGCCGATGCGGCGGTAGTGATCGGCGATCTTATAAGCGCGGCATGCATTGGTGATGTAGACCTGTATAACGACGAGATCGGGTGTGTCGTTAAATGTAAGTGGCTCGACGTGCTCGTCGACAATAATGGCGCGGTCGTCGGGCGCAAGGTATGAGGCGAGGGTGGCGAGCCCAAGCGGCGGGAAGAGCGAATACTTGATCGGACGCCAGTAGGGGTCGGTTGCTTCAGTGAGTGCAGGCAGGATGAACTTGACGCGGAGCGAGCGTCTTTTCGGAATTCTATTGGACGGGGCTGCGGTCATTGGGTCGATTCCACAGGAACTGACGACAGCTGCACGGTGGCAGGCACAGAGCCGAAGCGGCGATCGCGATGGCGGAAATCGTTGACTGCGGCTTCAAGGTCGGTGGCGTCGAAGTCGGGCCACATTCGATCGGTGAAGAAAAGCTCGGCGTAAGCGGATTCCCAGAGGAGGTAATCGGAGAGGCGCTTTTCGCCGCCGGTGCGGATGAGCAGATCGACTTCGCCGCAGTCGGTGGTGAGGGTGTGGGTAATGATGGAGCGCACGCGGTCTGCGGAGACCTGGCCGGAGGCATTGAATGCAGCGACTGCGGCATCGGCAATAGAGGTGCGCGAGGAGTAGTCGATAGCGATGCGCAGATGAAGGGTGCGGCCGGAGGCGGTCAGGGATTCGGTGCGCTCGATTTCGCTCAGCAGCGGTGCGGGGATGCGATCGCGGCGGCCGACAGCTTCGAGGCGCACTCCCTGTTGGTGGAGGCGTTCGCATTCCAGGCGCAGAAAGGCGCGGATGATCCAGAAGATGCTTCGCACCTCCTGCGCGGGACGCGCCCAGTTGTCGGAGGAGAAGGCGTAGAGAGTAAGGGTGCGGATGTCGAGGGAGGGCGCATGCTCGACGACGCGGCGGACGGCTGCGACTCCCGCACGATGACCGGCAACGCGGGGGAGGTTCCGGTGGGTGGCCCAGCGGCCGTTTCCATCCATGATGATGGCTACGTGCCAGCCGGATTGTTTGGTATTGTGCATAGTTTCCTCGACTTGGCGGATCAATTTGTTTATGCCTTGCTACTGGTTGGGTGCAACTGGTTCAGGCAGAGAGCCATACCAGTCGATGGAACGCGTGAGGTACATGGCAACGGCGACGGTGAGAAAACTGGCGATCGCGCCGACGAGCAGGGCGTTGTCTTCAAGGCGGAGCAGCATGTAGATGAGCGTGTAGAGCAGGGTGAAAACGACGCCTGAGCGGAAGACCTGCAGGCGGCTTGCGAAGACCCAGCCGGCGTTGAGCGACAGAAGTGTGACAGTGGCGCCGCCGGCGATCAAAAAGCCGAAGTCGAAGCCGATGCGCTCGGCGACCGAAAGCAGAAGCAGATAGAAAATGATCTGCGCGACTCCAACAAGCGCGTACTGCGCGGGATGGACACGCTTGCCGGTGGTGACTTCGAAGACAAAATAGGAAAGAAAAATCAGCCCCAGAAAAAGAAGGATGTACTTGAGCGAGCGCGTGACGGACTGGTAGGGATCGGCAAGTTCAACGAACGAGACGCCGAGAGCCGTTGCTTCGAGTCCGTCAAGGGTAGTGCCGTCGCCTTCAGCGCGCACGCCGCGGGCGATGAAGGGGACTGACCAGTCCGCGGTGAAGCCCGCTGATGAAACGGAACGGGTAACCGGCAGGAATCCGCCATCGAAGCTGGGATCAGGCCAGTCTCCCTGCATAGTGAGTTGGGTGGTCTTCCCGAAAGCGAGCACCGCAATGCGCTGTGCACCGGAAAAACGCATCGAAGCAGTCGCGGTGAATTTTGAATTTGGCTGAACCCCTGCCGACGCTGCACCGAAGAGCGTGAGTTTAAGTTTCTGGTTCACATCGGCGCCAAGGGACAGATTTTCCGCGATGGTGGCGGGCGCGAGTGTGATTGTTTTGCCGTCCGCGGTCAGGGTCCCATCAGAGAGCGCGCCCCGGGCGTCGGTAACGCCAACGATGAACTCGGCGTGGGGCCAATCGAGTTCGGCATTTTGCGGCGCCGCGGCGGGAACGCCGGTGAGATCGAAAGATGAAATAAAGTTGAGGTCGGCCTGGAAGACGGGAACCTTGAAGAGGGATCGGCGGCGTTCTTCCGTTGTGGTTTTCAATGCGGCCGATGCCTGTGCCGGGAAGACAAGATAGATTCCGTGCCGCGTGCGCTCGGCTGCAGATTGCGCTGGGACAGTGTAGGGAATGGCTAGCGTGGGGCCGAGGAAAGTCTGCTGTCCACCGTTGTGGCTGCAGATCTCCCTGAGCACATCATTGGCACGGTGAGTCCGCTCGTCGACCAAATCGTCAACGAAGAAAGCCGGGATGGTCATCGCGAGAGCAAGCGCGCAGACGATGAAAAGCTTTAGACCCATGGAGCGGGATTTGATCTTCGATTGCAAGGTGGCTTGAAACATTGGGGTATCGTTCAAACTATTTCTCCGTTCGTTGTCACTTTGCATTGCAAAGTAATTATGCAAAAAAAATTAAGCTCGCGAGGGGTTTAGGTGCTGAAGCAGGGCTGCGGCGGCTTCGGGTCTCGCGCCACTGGCTGCATCGCGGACAACCTGTTCGAGAGTTGTGAGGTATTCGAGGTAGCGTTTGCGGCCGGAAGCAGTGATCCGGCAGATGGTCTGCGGGCGATTACGGTCGTGGCCGCGAATGATTTCGACCATCTTCGCGTGTTCGAGGACACTTAGATGGCGGCTCAGGTTGCCGTCGGTGAGCGCGCAGAACTGTTTGAGATCGTTGAAGGTAAGGCCCTTGGGATTGGTGATCAGCGATGTGAGGACGCTGAGGCGCGCGCGTTCGTGGATGACGCGGTCGAGGCCTTCGTAAGCATAGCGGCCCTCGGCGGATGAAGCCTTAGATTTCATCGCGGTCCTCCTTCGATCCCCAGAGGAGGACAGCAGCTACGATGAACTGACCGACACCGTAGGCGATGCCCATGGTCCAGGGCGTTAGCGCCCGGGCATCCCCGAGGCCGATGCAAGAAAGGCCGGTGAGCAGATACCATGCGCCGGCCGCGGTCATGGGGCGGGGGAGGAATCGGCAGGATGCGAAAACGCCGAGGCTGAACGTGATCTGCCAGAAACCGGGAAGCATCCAGATGCAGGAAGGCACGAGGCGAATGAGAACGATGGAGACGAGTGCGCCGGCGCCGACCGAAGGCAGGAACTGTTCGACTGCCATCAGGATCATCTCGTCGGCAAGATCGGAATGGATGCGACGTGTGCGGGTGAGAGTCTGCATGCCGATCAGGGTAGCGGAAACGACTGCGGTGGTGACCCAGATGCGCAAGTAATTGCCGATATGATTGGCGGGATCGGACAGCAGGAGGTGTTGCGTGACCGCGGCGATCATGGCGAACACACCGGTAGCGGCGAGGGTGGCGGCGCCATAACCGCGAAACTCGGTGGTACGGGCAACCTGGCGGCGAATGCTGGTGATGTCGCCGAGCGCCTTATCGAGCGGATGCATTGGAAAGCCCATCACGATCTCACTTTACGATGCAAAGTATCGTATGCAAGGTTGGTTGTCAAGTTGCGATGCAGATTCAGGAGTCGGAGAAGTTAATAAGGGTTTCCAAGTAGCGATGTTGATACAGGTTACCGGTGGTGACGATGGTGTGGATGTTTCATGCAGATCTCG
The DNA here is from genome assembly GCA_036495975.1 of Occallatibacter sp. Taxonomy (GTDB): domain Bacteria; phylum Acidobacteriota; class Terriglobia; order Terriglobales; family Acidobacteriaceae; genus Telmatobacter. Next base: position 181,626 of record DASXLY010000091.1, read on the forward strand.
TGCACAGTCCGCGTTCTGAAAGCGGGAGCCAGGTGGTTCCTGAGCGGTTTCGGTTTGCATGGAAATCTTGAAGATAGGCGATGGGTTGGTCCAAATTGGGAAAATGCGCCAAAATGTGGCAATGGCAAGCTTGTGCGATACTCGAAAAAGCATGTATAAGCGGGTTATTTTGAAGCTCTCAGGAGAGGCGCTGGCAGGGCCGAACAAATTTGGCCTGGATGCTGTGAAAGTTGCTGCGATCACGGATGAGATCGCGGAGATTCATGATCTCGGAGTAGAGATCGGCATCGTGGTCGGCGGCGGAAATTTCTTTCGCGGCGTGGCTGAGCAGGCGAAGGAGATGGACCGGGTTTCAGCCGATAACATGGGCATGCTCTCGACTGTCATTAACGCGATCGCGCTTCAGGATTCTCTCGAGCAGCGGGACGTGCAGTGCCGGGTGATGACAGCGGTGTTCATGAACCAGGTGGCGGAGCCATATATCCGACGGCGGGCCGTGCGGCACCTGGAAAAGTGCCGCGTGGTCATTTTCGCCGCGGGCATCGGGAATCCGTTTTTTTCGACGGACACGGCAGCGAGTTTACGGGCGATGGAGATCAAGGCAGATGTCCTGTTGAAGGGCACAAAAGTGGAAGGCGTCTACAATGCCGATCCGGTGCTGGTAAAGGACGCCGTGAAGTACGACGAGATCACGTATATGGAAATCCTGCGACAGGGGCTGAAGGTGATGGACCTGACCGCGGTGAGCCTGTGCAAAGACAACAATCTGCCGATGATCATCTTCAACATGAACCAGCCGGGAAATATTAGGCGCGTGGTGATGGGCGAAAAGGTCGGATCGCTGGTGACGGCCTAAGGGCAACTGTCAGTAATCAGTTGTCAGTGATCAGAATTCTTGAGATCTGATAACGTTTTTAGCCTGAGGCAAGCGGGTCGGCTGGCGGTGATTTGGCGTCTAAACAGCAAGTGGAAATGACCAAGCCAGCGCGGCTGAACGCATTAACGGGGCTGCGCACCTTCGCGGCTGTCAATATCGTTCTCTTCCATTTTTCCAATCCAAAGTGGTTTGGGCCGCTCGCGCCGGTGGTGAACGCCGGGTATGCGTCGGTGAGTTTCTTCATCCTGCTCTCAGGATTCGTACTGGGGTACAACTACAACGAGAAGGCGCGGGCCGGCGAGTTGAATACGCTGCGGTTCTATGAGGCGCGGTTTACGCGGCTGTATCCGATCTACCTACTTAGCCTGATTCTTGCCTTCAGGCAGCTGCCCATCGAGTGGGGCTCGCACACGCCCGGGATGTTTTGGACGGGAATTGTTTTGTCGCCGCTGCTGTTACAGGGATGGATCCCGGAGATTGCGACTTTCTTGAACACGCCGGCATGGACGATGTCCGCGGAGTCGGCTTATTACGTGTTGTTTCCGTGGATGGCACGATGGAAGAAGCCCCGGCACCTCGGCATGCACCTGGCGAAGATGGGGCTGGTATGGATGCTGGGCCTGGTGCCGGGAACGCTGTACGTGATCTTCAACCTCGATGGACTGGCGCACGTGGACCGGTTCAGCTACGGGAAGTGGTTGCAGGCGCTGAAGTACACGCCGATTCCACACCTGGCGAGTTTTGTATTTGGTGTGTTGCTGGCCAACCTGGATGAGGTGGTGCCCCGAATGGGATTGCGGCGCATGTGGGTGGGGCTCTTCGGATTTGCGGCAACGTTTGTAGTTTTGACGCAGGCCTATAGGCTCCCGTATCCGTTGCTGCACGATGGTTTTTTTATGCCACTGTTTGGTTGCATCATTCTGGGATTGGCCGGCGTGAATCCGCTGTCAAAAGTGTTCGGGCTGCCGCCGCTGGTGTTTGTCGGCGAGGCGAGCTACTGCCTGTACCTGCTGCATTTCAATTTGTGGAATATGATTCATGATTCTCACGTGCTGGACCGGCTGGGCGTGGCGCGATTCGATCCATGGATCAGTTATGTGCTTCTGATTGGCCTGGCTCTGCTGGCGCTACATTTTGTGGAGAAGCCCGCACAGCGCATACTGCGCGGATGGATGCATGTGTGGCGATGAGCTTTCCTCCCCACTCGACAAGGAGACTGTCGAATGGATGGGCACCCGGTTGTTGCTATCACTTCGCTGTGAAGGCGAGGAAGCTGTGGGGCTGGAGGGAGATGCGGAACTCGGAATGCGGTAAGTGGCGAGGTTCACGAGTTTCGACGACGTTTGGATCCACGATCTCGCCATTGGATAGGTTGCGCAGATGCGGAACGCGATCGCTGGTGGTGATTCCTATTTCGGTCGGAGCATCGAGAAAGGATTCGACCACGAAGGAGTTGTTGTCGTAGGCGAAGAGGCTCACCTTGCTGGGCGCGTCGATGCTGAACGGGAATCCGAAGAGGATGTAGCGGCGGATTGCGGTGAGGACCGGCTGTGGCAGCGCATAAAGGTCATTGGCATTTTCAGGAACGGTGAGTACGTAGAGAATCCCCTTTGAATAGCGGTCCATCAGCAGCAGCGGAGCGCCGCGTCCGTTAGCGGTGCCGCGCACAACGGGCCATGCGTCGTTGGTGAGGAAGGCTATTTCAGGGACGAGGATTTCAGAGGTCTTGCCGAGGTCGGCCCCACTGCCCGCGCCGAAGGCACCCCAGTATTGGTTGATTCGAAGCACGTTGCCGGTAGTGTGAATGTCGGCGATTTGCTTGAGGCCCTTGTCCTGCAATTTCGTTAGCAGGCCAGTGGTGATGACCACATTGCCGCCCTGTTCGAGATGAGCGCGGATCTTGTTGATGAGGTCGGGATCGAAGGCCGCTTGTTCGGTGAGCAGGATGGTGTGCGCGTCAGCAGGAAATTCAGGGCGCAGATCGATGGGAATGCCGATCATGCCGAGGTAGTTTTGCAGGAAGTCTTCGCCGGCGGATTGGTACGGCTTGTAGCTGGCGACGCCGACTGGCCTGCCGAGTTTTCCGAGGACGGCGTTGACCTGCGAGAGTGCATACCCGGCCGCGGTGGCGTAGGTGATGGGCGAAGCGGAGCCCGTGTCAGCATGCCACTTCTCCATGCCAGCCGCGGTGAAAGTGGTTGGAAGGCCGGCCCATGCCTGGCGTGTCCCCATCGCAGCGGGACGAAGCATATCGCTGTATTGAAACAGCATCATCTGCGGAGCCTTCGCGAGCATGGTGTCCCACAGCTGCTCGGCGTAGCGATCGATGTAGCGGTTGTCGTAGGTGTCAACCCAACCGCCACCGTTGCGACCTGGCGCGATGTTGTCGAAGTAGCGGACGATTTCGTAGCTCTCGTATTGCTGCAGGTGCTGGTCGTTATTTTCAGGGTCGCGCGTTTCGGTGCCGGTGTAGATGCCGTCGAACATCTTCGATTGTTTGTCGAGGTCGTAGCCGTTGGCCTGGAAATGTTCGTACCAGTTGGGAAACTTGATGATGATTTTCACTTTCGGATTCACCGCGCTGGCGGGGCCGAGGACGAGATCGCGCGAAACGCCGTCCATGAGCTTGAGGCGAAAAGCATCCCAGGTTTGATTATCCTTGGCAGCAATGTCGGAGTCGTATTTCGTGTTGGCGAAGAAGAAGTCGTCGAGCATGATCTCGTCGAAGTGGCGGGCGGTGAGTTCGGCAATGTGCTTGACGAGATCGCGCTGCTTCGGGTCGGTGTAACACATGGAGACAAACTGGCCGCCGCCTTCGTCGGGAGTATCGGAGCCGGCTGTATCGCCGCGGCCTACATAGGCAATTCCGCCGGCAGTCTGGATGTTGTGGGAGGTGAAGAAGGTTTTGATTTGTTCGAGGTTTGCATCCTCGGCGATGATGCCGCTACGGTAGGTTTCGATGTAAACCTTGTCGATCTTTATCTGGCTGGTGAGGTCGTTCCACGACTTCTCAAGATACGCGGGATCCTGCATTTTTTGGACGACGGCAACGGGGATGTAGACGGCGACTCGGAATTGGTCATGGTCCGGCGAAGGGGTTGCATGAGCCGAAATGACATTGATGAGAGGCAGGGAGAGCGCAAGAGAGAGGACAAGGCGAGCCGGATGGCGCATGGAACGAACTCCTGTACGGCCGCACTGAGATAGGGAGGCCGATAGCGGAGCCAGTATAGGATGCCGATCGAGTCTTAGTAAAACGATTTTCTATTCGGAAGAATGAAGAAGATCACATCCGGAAAAAGCAAAAGCTCAGCCGAAACAGCTGAGCCTTTGTTTTTGGAAAGCGCCGCAAATTTACGGAGTTACGGTCTGCAAGGAGTGGTTGCCGTGCGGCACCAGGAGGAGCGCTGTGGGCTTGTTGCCATGCAGAGGATACGGTGTGGCGTGGGTCTGCTTGAGGGTGCCGGCGATGGGATCGAGCTGAAACCCCGAGACAGAGTTGCCGAGGTAGTTCGCGGTGTAGACGAAGCGGCCAAGAGCCGGATCAATGGCGACGGCTAAAGGCTGAGTGTCAGTGACGTTGGTTTGCGAACCCGTGGTGTTGACGGCCGTGGAGGGGGTTCCGCTCGGCAGGTCAATCACGTAAGCGGTCACAGTGGAGTCGAGCGCGTCGGAAACGTAAATGAACTTGCCGCGGGGATCGATTGCCAGTGCGGAGGGCTCGGCGCCGCTCTTGTAAGGCCCGTTCAGCAGGAAGTTGAGCTGGAAGCCGGTGTAAATGCCATAACCGATCAGCTGGTTCGACGCGAAGTCGGTTACGTAGACAAAACGGTTGGTGGGATCGGCTGTGACGCCACTGGGTTTTACACCGGCGTTGTATGGGCTGGCGGGAGTCGGGGTGAGAGCGCCGCCGGAGCCGGTAGCGAAACCGAAGACCCAGCCCGGGGGCGCTGAACTGGTGGTGGTGCCTCCAGGGTTGTAGGAAGACCGGTCGTAGGCAGTCACGTAGACCGCTTCGCCATTCGCGAGTACCGTCACCCCGGTAGGGATGATGGTGTCGGATGAAAAGCCGGGCAGAGTGAGGTTGACCTGATTCGAAACCGAGCCCAGGGCGCCGGAGGAAAGCGAATAAACCGTGAGTGTCGCCGAAGAAGTGCCGGAGACCACGTAGAGCGTATTCCCGTCTGGGCTTACGGCCATGGCGACTGGTGCAGCGGACAGAGTGACGTTGTCCTTATTCGCCAGGACGCCATTGTTGGCTACGGCGAAATGGACGATGTTCATGTCGACCTGGTTGGCGACATACAGGTTCTGATAGCCCGGGGAGATGGCGAGCGCTACAGGCGTGGTTCCACCGGAGCAAACCTGGGGAGCGGCGCTGCGGATCGCGCCAGATTCTGAATCGACCGCAAATGTCTCGATCTCGCCATTCGGACAAGTCGTGGAGCTGCCCGAGATGGTGCTGCCACCGGTGGCGACAAAGAGATAGTCGATCGTCACAAGCTGACAACCGGAGAAGAGAGTGGCCACAACGAGGCCGATGGCAGAGACCAGCAGAAGCTGTCTCTCTTTGCTGAACTTCATGCGCTTCCTTCGTCACGGGCCGTCGAAAACCGCGCCCAGAATCTTGTGGATGTTCCTTTCAGCAATTCTAGAAGGCCTGAAAGGGTATTTTCGTTCAAGTGCGGCCCTGCGCAGCGGCGTTTTGCCAGAGCGCGGGCCGACGAGAGCTAATGTTTACTGCCGTTGTGCGTAATTGCTGCAACTGCCGTCGGGTTGGCATTGGTTCCCGTAGGCGAAAACTGCGAATTCAAAAGTGAACCGTCAGTGAGGTTCAACTGGAAACCGGAAACAGTATTGCCGAGAAAGTTTGCGGTGAAGACATACTGGTTCAGCGATGGGTCGATGCCAATGGCAACGGGCTGGGTCCCGCTGGCGTAAGTGCCCAGACGGCTCAGCGCGCCCGAGTTAATCGAGTAGACAGTGACGTTGGAATCCTGGCCATTGGCGACGATGGCGTACTTGGTGGTCGCGTCAACCACGATTGCCGAGGGAGCGGCTCCGCTGGCGTAGGGACTGCCGCCGAGCGGGGTTAGCGCGCCGCCGGCGACCTGGTATCCATATACAACGCTTTGCTTTGCATCTGTGAGATAGAGATAAGTGCCGGTTTTGTCGCTTGTGATCGCGGAAGGCAGCGATCCGACCTGCATGGGAAAGCCCGAGATCGCGGTAAGCGTGCCGTCAGAGCCGGTTGTGAATCCGAAAATGTAGCCGAGACTGGTCGTTGAGTCGTAGCCGGCGACATAGAGATAGCCGCTCGAAGCAGTCGCGTTGACAGCCGTGGGGACGAACACGTCATTGGCCAGTGGGCCCGGCAGTGAAAGGGGCCAGTAGCTTGCGTCGACGCTGGCGTTCGCGACGGGAGATCCAAGGGTGTCTGCCGGCTGGGCAGGAGAGAGCTGGCCCGCTTGCGCGGCGGTCAGGATGGGGAAAACGGCGACGGAGCCGGAACAAGGTGAAGCCGGGTTGCAGGTCGGTAACGGCTGGTACAAGTCGGCAACGTAGAGGAAGGTTCCCGATGCTGTGACGGCGAGCGGGAAGATACCAGGAGTGTTCACCGTGTTCTGCGGATAAAGTTTGCCGTCGCTGCCGATGATGAACTGGACGATGGAGTTGTCATCGCGATTGATGACATAGAGATCGGCTTGATCAGGCGAAACGGCTTCGCCGACCGGATTGCGTCCGCCAGACGGGAACGGCGAGGTCGGGATAGGGCGCATGCGGCCGGATTCGGAGTTGATCTCGATGACATCGATTTCGCCGTAGTTGTTGGGGCCGGCAGCCCTGGCGCTCGACACATAAACGAAGTCCACGGTAAGCGTGGATGAGAATTGCGAGCAGGAGGAGAGGAAGGATGCAGTGATGAGGCTCGCGGCAGAGACGGCCAGCAGATGAAGCGGTTTGTTGAACTTTATGCGCATCTTTTGTGTCGGAGCCAACCTCGTGCCCTTCAGGAAATCGAATCGTTATGCCGAATCGCTTGCTTTCAAAAACCGGCTCAAATGAGCCCGTGCGAATCGGCTGAATCTTTCACCGCAGGCGGCCTCTGCGGCTCATGTGGGAGTGGCGCGGGGCCGGCTCCCACCAGGAAACATCGCCCCGAGCGGCCTTAGCTCGTGCGCCCGGTTACCACGCACCAGGTCGCCGGACCCGGCACCGCGTAGCTGTCCTTTGCCTTGGTCGCCTGACTGAGCGGGATCAGATTGCCGTCGTTTTGATCAATCGAAAGGCCGGTGACGTTAGAGCCGTTGAAATTGGCCGTGTAAATGAACTGGTTCGACGGGTCCTCAAGGATGCATTGCGGGCCCGGTCCTGTGCCACCGATCTGACCGCCATTCGAAATTGGCTGGAGCTGGTACGGATTGACGATCTGGAACGCAGCGATGCCACTCTGCGGAACGTTGGGATTGGTGTTATCGCCCTGGTTGAGCACGTAAAGCCACTTGTTATTGTTGGCGGCGAGCACGTAGTTCGGAAACGAGTAGGCCGAATTGTCGGCGGTGTACCCGTTGGACTCGGCCTGCAGGGATCCATTTGGGCCTAGCGTATAGGCGAAGATCTGCCCGTTGGTTTGCGGATTGTTGGTGTTCGGGCCGTTATCGAGTACGTACGTGACGCCGCCTGCCAGAACGATCGCGGTCCCGTGGCTCATGCCTAGCGGCTGTGAACTGTTCTGGTTAATGGTCAGCTGTCCGTTGGCCACGTTGTAGGTGTACGGAAAGACCGAGTCGCCTGTAGCCGTGGTCCCATTGAGGGTCAGGAAGAAATTGTTTGAGATCGTAAAGTCAATCGGGTCGACCGGTACCGGAAAGTAGGGTAGCGGCAAGCCGGAAGAAGCGGTCACCTGGGAATTAAGGATATAGCTGAGGCGGCCGGTGGTGGAATCGACAGTAAACGCAGTGATATCGCCGCAGGAGGTAACACTCGGCCCAAAGACGAGCGAACAACTGGTAGTGTCGGCAGCATCATGATCGAGGGCGAAGATGTGGGCGCCCGAAGAGTCCGCAACGAGGCGGATGGGATTGTGTCCCTGGGTATAGTAGGTGCCCTGCGGAGCCAGCACGCCGTTGCCACCGATGGAGAACTGCGTGATATTCGCATTGGAGCAGACATCCGTGACGCTGCAGGGAGCGCCGTCTGAGGTGGTGCCCTGGTTCAGAACATAAAGGAAGCGCCCGCCGGTGAGCAGAACGGCCCGGACGGGATTCGATCCTCCGGAGCTGACAGGAAGCCCAGCGATCGGGTTCAGCTTTCCGGTGTTGTGATCAATCTTGAAGCCGCTGACAATGCCCTGCCCGGTGGTTCCGGAGGTCTGGGTCCCGGTGACGTAGAGAAAGCCTACCGAATAGCTTTGCACGCAAGACGTAACTCCGAAGACCACGCCAGCAGAGATGGCAGTCATCAGAAGTACCTTGCCGAATTTCTTGAACTTCATGCGATTCCTTCATCCTGGTTCGGCGAGAGCCGCCAAGTGTGCTGTTTCCGCAGCAGAGCTGGGTTTGGGATGGGTCCCTGAAGCATTGTAAAAGGCGAGGGCGTATTATGCCTAGTTTCGGTGCAACATAAGCCGAAACAAGGTCTTTGACGTGGCATGACGACAGGAAACGCAGCGTGATAAAGCATGTCGCTCTCGTACATTTTCAGACGCGGATACCGATGGCTAATTTGACGCAGGAGAAGAAGTAAGGTCACCGGATGACGAAGTCGAGAGAATGGTGCGCAGATGGCTCCGGGAACCGCCGCACCGGCCGGTGCAGCGGCTCTCGAAATGGCGGGTTTACCAGACGCGGCAGGAGTTTTCGGGATACATCGGCTGGCCCTTGTGACAGCCGAAAGCCTTGCCGAACTCGTCGAAGTTCTGCACGCTGCCGTTGGTGCGCCATTTGCCGGGGGAGTGCGGGTCAGTCAAGGCAAGCTGGCGAGCCGATTGCTCAGTCTGGTTGGAACACCACACCTGGGCGAAGCCGATAAAGAAGCGCTGAGCCTCGGTGTATCCGCCGATCTTTTCGTCGATGGACTTATGTTCCCCGGCCAGAGTATCGAGCAGGGCCAGGTAGGCGATGCGCAGGCCGCCGTTGTCAGCGGTGTTCTCGCCGAGGGTCAGCTTGCCATTGAGATTCTGGGCGGCTACGTCGCCGTGGGCTGGAGCCGTCTCGAATCCGCTGTACTCCTTCACTTCGCAGTCAGTGCGCTCATTGAATTTGGAGCGATCCTCGGCTGTCTGCCACTCACGCAGGTTGCCTTTGCCGTCGTATTTGGAGCCTTGGTCGTCAAACCCGTGGGTCATTTCGTGTCCGATAACGACACCGATACCGCCAAAGTTCACCGCGGGGTCGATATTGGGATCGAAGAATGGGGGTTGAAGAATGCCCGCCGGGAAGTTGATGTCGTTCATCGAGGAGCTGTAATAGGCGTTGACGGTTGGCGGGGTCATGCCCCACTCTTTTTCGTCGACCGGCTTGCCCAGCTTGTTGAGGTTATAGTTGCGCTGGAAGACGGAATCGCGGTGTGCGTTGCCAAGAGCATCGTCACTCTTGACCGTGAATGCCGAGTAATCGCGCCACTTTTCGGGGTAGCCAATCTTGTTGCGATAGAGGACGAGTTTTGCCTCGGCGGCTTTCTTGGTTTCGTTGCTCATCCAGGGCAGGGTCTTGATGTCGTCGGCAAGAGACTTGTCGAGCGCCGCGACCAGCTTGTCCATGCTGGCCTTGGATGACGGCGGGAAGTGCGCCTTCACCCAGTCCTGGCCTACGGCCTCGCCGAGAGCGCGATCGGTTTGCGCGGTGCACTGCTTCCAGCGTGGGGTGGGCTCTTTTTGACCGGCCAGGGTCTTCTCGAAGAAGTCGAAGTTTTCATCGCGGAAGGCCTTGGCCAGGTCGGAAGCCGATCCGTGAATCACGTGCCAGCGCAAGTACGACTTCCAGGCGTCTACCGGCTGGGAGGTGATCAGCTCGTTCATACCCTTGAAGAAATCCGGTGTGGCCACGTTCAGGGTGTCAAAAGGGCGAACATTGATGTCCTTGAAATAAACGGCGAAGTTGAAGTCGGGCGTGAGCTTTCCGAGATCGCTGACCGAAAGGATGTGATAGCGCTTGTCGGGATCGCGCAGATCGACGCGAGCCATCGAGGACTTGGCCAGGGCGGTCTCAATGGTGAGGACGGCATCGGCTTCCTTCGCGGCTTGATCAGGGGTATCGCCAGCGAGGGTGAACATTTTGGTCACGTGCTCGCGGTATTGTTGGCGGATCTTGGTGAAGCGCGGATTGTCGACCAGATAATAGTCGCGATCCGGAAGCGAAATTCCGCCCTGAAACACGTTGGCGATCTGTTTGGAGGAGTCCTTCTCGTCCTGTTGTACCCCGAAGCGGAATATCGGTGCGGGATCGCCGTGTTGGGTGAGATCGCCGATGAGGGAGCCGAGCTGCTTGGAATCCTGAAGTGCGGCGATGCGGTCAAGGGCAGGTTTCAGTGGCTCAGTGCCTTTCTGCTCGATCAGATCGGTATTCATGCATGCTGCGTAGAAATCGCCGTATTTCTTTTGCAGAGGCGTCTTAGGACTTTTTGCAGCTGCGTCCAATTCCTCCCAGAGGAGGTAGCGATTGCGTTCGGCGAGCATGCCGAAGGTGCCCCAGCGAACCTGGTCGGCCGGAATTGGATTGTTCTTGACCCAGTTGCCGCAGGCGTACTGGTAGAAGTCGGTACAGGGATCAGCGGTGGTGTCGATCGCCGAAGCGTCGAAGCTCTTGGTGGCTGCAGGCGGCACTGGCTTGGAACTGTCGTCAGAGGCGGACGGAGACTGGGCGATTGCAATTCCGGCGGACAGCAGGAACAGCATCACGACTTGAGCTGGCTTCATTGGTTCTCCTCAAAATGAGCGGGTCACAGGCCACGCTGACTTGGCACGGGAAAGCTCAAGAGGAGGCCTGTAAAGCAGACTGCAGCATGCACGAGCATGGCAGCATCATCGAGCATCGCTGCGATGCCCGCAAGACTATCACAATGGACGGACAGCAAGGCGGAAAGGACGCAATCCAGGTTTTGGGCTGATTTGCTACACTCCGCTATCAGATCCTCGAATGGGAGAAGAAAGATGACGGTTACGCGAAGGCTGGCGGTTGGGTTGTGCCTGGGATTTGGTCTTACGGTGTTTTGCGCAAGGGGACAGGAGAGTGCGAAAGGCTCTGCAAACCGCACCCTGGTCCGGGCCGGGCATGTGCTCGATGTGAAGACCGGTAAGCTGGCCGACAATCAGACCATCGTAGTGGTGGGCGACAGGATTGAATCCATCGCACCGACCTCGTCGATGACCGCGCGCCCTGACGACGAGGTCGTGGACCTGGGCGGCATGACAGTAATGCCGGGGCTTATCGATGTACACACGCACTTAACCATGAATGCGGACTTCGATCCGTATCGCGAGCTGATTTCGACCTCCGCTAAAGAGGCGATTAGCGGCGTGGTAAACGCGCGAACGACCCTTATGGCCGGATTCACGACCGTACGTAACGTGGGAGCCAGTGGGTTTGTGGACGTAGATCTGCGCGACGCCATCAATGCCGGGCAAGTGGCCGGGCCGCATATGCAGGTGAGCGGGCCGCTACTTGGAATTACAGGCGGCCACTGCGATGAGAACCTGCTGCCGATCCAGTATCACGTGGTGGGCGATGGCGTTGCGGACGGCATCGCCCAGGTGCAACACCAGGTGCGGCAGAACATTAAATATGGAGCCGACCTGATCAAGATATGTGCCACCGGCGGAGTGCTGTCGAAGGGCGATGATCCGCAGGCTTCGCAGTACACGCTCGAAGAGATGCAGGCGATTGTGGCGGACGCACACCGGCTGGGACGCAAGGTGGCTGCCCACGCGCACGGGGCGCAGGGAATTCTGTGGGCGAGCGAGGCCGGCGTGGATTCGATCGAGCACGGCAGCTACATTGACGACGCGGCGATCGGCGAAATGAAGAAGCGCGGAACGTACCTGGTGCCTACGCTCTATCTCGAAGACTGGATGGTGCAATCGGGACACCTGCCGCCTTTTTATCACCAGAAGATGGTGGATGTGAGCGCGGTGGCGAAGCAGAACATCAAGCGGGCGATGCAGGCGGGGGTGAAGATCGCGCTGGGAACAGATGCCGCGGTGTATCCGCATGGGCTGAATGCGCATGAGCTGGATGTGTATGTGAATCAGCTCGGGATGTCTCCGCTGGTGGCGCTGCAAACGACGACGATCAATGCCGCTGACCTGATGGGCTGGACGGCGAAGACCGGAACCCTGGAGCCGGGCAAATGGGCCGACATCATCGGCGTAGACAAGAACCCGCTGGACGATGTGCGCGTGCTTCAGGACGTGCAGTTCGTGATGAAGGGCGGCATCGTCTACAAGGAAGATGGCAAAGCCAAGATGTGAGGCGCCGGAGCGAAGAATTAGGAGCCGCGTCTCATCTTCTGATTTTGCTCTGCAATGGAACGAGAACCGTGCCGGACATGCGCAAAGGCAACGGCGCTTCGGCCCATGGAGTAATGCATCCGCGCCGCATCCGACTCCAGGTCATCGGGAACGAACCAGGTGGTGGAGCGCGTGGTTTTGCTGGCGCGGGCAGCGATCCAGAGCTTGATGCTTAGAAAACTGGCGGAAGGCAACGCAAACAGGAGAATGGCGAAGAGCTGTAGATGCTCGCGCACCATGGAAAGATTTGCACCCAAGTTCGGAACGTCCACGGGTCCAGCCTCCTTAGTTTGTCTTTCACCAGCGTGCTCGAGCACGACCTCAACAAGAACCAGTGCCGCCCGCATGTGATTCTCAGACTCTAGGGCGGATTTGATATCCGCACAATATGGCTTTCGTGCAAACGATGGGTTCTCCAGCGAGGGACAAAGGGGTTTCGGTAATGACCCCAAAAGTTACTTTCTGGGGGGACAGCCTGGCATCCCGAATACCACCATCGTTTGTGCTAGGCGGCAGCGTGCGATAGCGCGGAACAGTGCAAGTTCACTTGAATGAAGCGAGAGACTGGGCCCACGCGATTGCCTTGGAATAGCAGGCGGCTGCGACATCTTCCGATACGGCAAGTTCACGGCACGATTGGACGACGGTTGGCCAGGCACCTGTTTCGACCGCACTGACAAGTTCAAAAATTGTTCGCAGGTTGCCTTGATGTTCAAGGAGGAGATTCGTCGAGTCCTCATCGAGCTCGAGTCCTTCGATGACGGCGCTCATCGGAATTTCAAGTATGGCGTCCATCACGGAGAGAAGCCCGACGAGAAACAGGTCCGCTTCCTGGTGGTCGATGCGTTCCCCAAGCCCCTCTGCGAACCTTGCGCGAATCAAGGCTGAGAGCAACAGTTCGCCGGGACGGCCACGGGACATCTCAAAGATGCTGGCCAGCCGGCACCATCGTCGCAACTCGTCGTCGCCGATCAATGTGAATGCATGATGAAGAGTACGCACCTCTCCGCGAATACCGAGTATCGCGGAATTCACAAATCGCAGAAGACGAAAATAGAGAGTTGGATCACTCTTGATCAGCTCCTCGATAGCTGCCCTTTCGATCTCGGGCTGCGTGACTGCCTGGAGAAGTCGAAGGTAGATCACCTGGTTAACCGGTGCGCTTCGGGTGCGTAAAGACTCCGGTTTCTGGAAGAAGTATCCCTGGAAGAACTGGAAGCCTGCTCTCCGGGCGAGCTCGAACTGTTCCCGTGATTCGACATGGGTAGCCAGCAGGTTGGAGTGTGCCCAATGATCTGGACCCACGATCTCAAGAACCTCCTGCCAGTTCGATTGACTGAGGTCGACTTTCACGTAATCGGCGACATGCAGCAAAGCCTGTCGCGGATCATCGCCGGTGAACTCATCGAGTGCGATCCTGTAGCCGGCGTTCTTCAACTCGCAACAGGCATCCAGGACGTCATCATCGACCGCCACGGCGCGTTCGACCTCGGCGACAACCCGGTCCGGAGGCAGAAATGCCAAAGAGCGATCGAGGAGAACATTGCGATTGCAGCCAATAAAGGCGAGACGGTGGTCGCACAAAACATCGAGGCCCAGCAGGGTCGACATGTCAATAGTGGCGTGCGCCATCTCGTCCGGGCCGGAAAGGTGGCATGCCACATCGGTGCGGAAAAGCAGCTTGTATCCGATCACGGTCTCGTCGGCAGCTAGAATCGGCTGCCGTGTTGCATAACGGATGGGCCGGGTATCGTCGTTGGAAAACGGTTCCATCGGGTGGGCCTTCCGTGGAGTTATCGGCGGTTTCAACGCGCACTTGAGCCAGGAGGCCGGCGGTAACTTTCGCGGCGAGTCCGGATACTGCGATTTCTCCTCCGGCACTTGGCAAGAGCGCTCGATTGTTAAGTTCTTTACATCCCGCCAGCGCCCCTGACACAATGAAAGGTGGACACCCAAACCATCGTTATTCTTGATTTCGGCTCGCAGTATACGCAGTTGATTGCGCGGCGTATTCGTGAGCTGAACGTGTTTTCGGTTGTGCTGCCCTGCACGGTTCCGGTCGGTGAGGTCCTTGCACACAAGCCGATCGGCATCATTCTTTCCGGTGGGCCGTCGTCGGTGTACGATGCCGATGCACCGAACGCCGATCCCAAGCTTCTGGATCTGAATCTTCCCACCCTGGGCATTTGTTACGGATTGCACTTTATCGTGCATCACCTGGGCGGCAAAGTTCGTACCGCGCCGAAGCGTGAGTATGGACACGCCGAAGTGGCGCTGGAGGACAGCTCGACCCCGCTGTTTGCCGGGCTTCCATCGGCTATCCAGGTGTGGATGAGCCACGGCGATGAGGCGCTGGAACTGCCCGCGGGATTCCGCCGGACCGCAGTGACCTCGAATGCATTGGCGGCGATTGCCAACGAAGAGCGGCGAACATGGGCCGTTCAGTTTCATCCTGAGGTGCACCACACGCCGCAGGGGAAGCAACTGATCCGGAACTTCGTGTTTGATATCTGCGGAGCGAAAGGCGATTGGACACCGGCACATTTCATTGAGACAACTGTCGCCGCGGTTCGCGAAAAGGTGGGCAAAGGGCATGTGATTTGCGGCCTTTCTGGTGGCGTGGATTCGTCAGTGGCGGCAATGCTGGTGCACAAGGCGATTGGCACTCAGCTCACCTGCATCTTCGTAAACAATGGGGTGTTGCGCAAAAACGAGTTCGAGAATGTGCAGAAGAACCTGGAGAGGCTTGGCCTCAGTATCGTCGCCGTAGACGCGGGCGATCGATTTCTGAAGCAACTTGCGGGAGTCACCGACCCCGAGACGAAGCGGAAGCGGATCGGTGCGGAGTTCATCGACGTGTTCGAACATGAGGCCGCACTGATCGACGTTGGGATCGGCGGAACGGTCGACTGGCTGGTGCAGGGCACCCTCTATCCGGACGTCATCGAGTCGAGCAGTGTGAAAGGCCCAAGCCAGACCATCAAGAGCCACCACAACGTCGGCGGCCTGCCGGAACGGATGAAGCTCAAATTGATCGAGCCGCTGCGTGATCTTTTCAAAGATGAAGTTCGCCGCATCGGACGCGACATGGGCATGCCGGAAGATATCCTGGGGCGCCAGCCCTTCCCGGGGCCCGGACTCGCCGTGCGCATTCTCGGCGAGGTGACACCCGAGCGCGTCGCGTTGCTGCAGGAAGCCGACGACATCGTCGTCAGCGAGATCAAGGCGGCGGGGCTTTACTCGCGCGTCTGGCAGAGCTTCGCGGTTCTGCTCCCGGTGATGAGCGTGGGCGTGATGGGCGACCAGCGCACCTATGCCTGCACCTGCGCTGTCCGCGCGGTCCACTCAGAGGACGGCATGACTGCCGACTGGGCTCCGTTGCCCCACGAGGTGCTGAAACGCATCTCCAGCCGCATTGTGAACGAGGTTCGCGGCATCAACCGCGTGGTCTACGACATCACGTCAAAACCCCCCGGCACCATCGAGTGGGAGTAGTTTTTCTTCCATAAACTGTTTGGTATCAATGATAAGTGACTTGCACAAAAGTTTTGCACAACCCAAAACACAGCACTTAGCTGCTATCCTTCACAAATTGTTAGGCAATTTGGACACTACTGCAAATAGTAGTGTTGGAAAGGTGGCTGTAACGTGCTCAAAAAGAAGAACTTCAACGAAGAAACAGAAATACCAATCTTCGACGAGGCGATCATCTACTTGCGAGATGGTCACTGGCAATTCAGGATGTATCTGCCGACAGAGCGGAAGTACGTCGTACGCTCACTAAAAACCAAGAACAGGGCCATTGCTATTGCGAAGGGTAAAGACCTCTTCCACGATATTCACGCGGAGGTGCGCAATGGCAAGAAGCTGTTCTCAATGACAGCCAAAGAAGCAGTAACCGCCTATCTCAAGTTCCGCCAAATCGACGTGGACCACAACACCATTGTCGTTGGGCGGCTCACTACAATCACAGCGCACCTGAATCACTTCCTAGACTTCATCAAGCGCGACACGCGCCTGAGGGATTTGGAGGCAGACTCAGCTATTGAATACGCAGGTTTCCGGCTGGGCGAGAATGCCAGCATCAGCACTATCGCCAATGAACAAAGCACAATCAATGCCCTGCGCAAATGGCTGCATCTACAAGGGCATATGTCGTTTCAATCGTTCATATTCCGCCCGTTAAAGATGGTCGATAGTCGTGCTGACGATGTGCGCAGACAGACGTTCACAGATGATGAACTCGACACCGTTCTATCGGCAGCCGAAGACTACGTAGACGCTGCACAGGAACGCAATGAAGACTACCTACATCGCCAGCTCACGTCCTACTGGATCAACATCAATGCTCACGCGGGACTACGTAATGGTGAAGCAAGACAAATGCGCTGGTCGGACATTGAGGATGTCAAAGACCCGAAGCATTACAAAGAAGAACTGCTTTTCATCATCAACATTCGTCCTGAGACGAGCAAAGTCCGTTCTACAAGGCGTGTGATCTGTCAGGGTGGTGGATTTCTCGCAGGGCTCAAGACACTGCTGAAGCCAAAGGGCAAGGATGCCCTGGTCTTTTCCATTGATGGCGTGACTGAGTTTGCCGAGAAGCACTTGCTGAAGCACTTCTACGCGATCCTTGAAATAGCAGGAATAGATTATCGTGGGCGCAACATCGTTCCGTATTCACTGCGTCACTACATGATTACCAATAGACTTCGGGCCGGTTTGCAGTACAGGCAAGTCGCAAAGATGGTAGGCAACAGCGCCAGCGAAATTGAGAAGACGTATCATCACCTATTTGATGACGAGCGCATTGAATCGGCATTAGCTGAAAGGAAACCTATCCTATAATCAATTCACACGATCAAGACAAAATAGGCATTTCTATGTCAAACGATGATGGTAAGAGTCGCGAATCAGAAGTACTGTTGGAAGTGACATTCAGACAGTGTCTGGAAGAGATACCTCCAGACAGGTCGGTGAGAGTCGTTGACCTTCAAACGTTCAAAGGTTCGGGTGGAGAGTTGTATGTAAGGCTACCTGAAGTGCAGCACGTCTGTGATTCGGACGATTGTAATGGATTGCGAATGTATCACTCGGAAAGCACGCTCATTTGGAGCACAGACGAAGTTCAGTCGACGATTCTGGAATACTATTGCCGCAATTGCGGCCGACAATACGCACATTTTGCAATAAGATTTGAGGCTCTACTCTCTGTGAGTCAGAGTGGTCGAACTGCTAACATCGTGAAATTCGGCCAATCGCCACCGTTCGGTCCACTAACACCAGCGCGTTTAATAACGCTTATTGGACCAGACCGTGAAATATTCCTTCAGGGAAGACGCGCTGAAAGCAGAGGTATGGGCATTGGCGCGTTTGCGTACTATCGTCGTGTAGTTGAAAACCAAAAGAACCGCATCATCTCTGAAATTGCAAAGATTGCAGCACAGGTCGGTGCTGATACGAAGACGATGGAACTGTTCGAAACAGCCAAGAAGGAAACACGGTTCACTGACTCCGTGAAAATGATTCGAGATTTCCTTCCACAGGCGCTACTGATAGACGGTGAAAATCCCTTAACACTTCTTCACTCTGCGCTTAGCCAAGGATTGCACGATGAGGGAATGACCGACGGTCACTGTCTGTTGCTGGCTCAAAGCATTCGAACCGTTCTGGGGGAACTTGCAGAGAGAATATCGATAGTCTCTAAAGATGACAGGCAGGTTAAGGATGCAATCAAGGCATTGAAGGCGCTTCCGAAACCGTAGATCATTGGCCCATCGTGTGACAGAATAGCTTATGGACAGAATCATTGAAGCCATTGATGAAGAGATTGCCCGGCTGCAACGAGTGCGCAATCTTCTTGCGAAGAACATAGACGACAAACCGACAAAGCGTCGTGGTCGGCGCAGGCTAAGTGCGAATGGTCGTGCGCGGATAGCTGAAGGGCAGCGCAAACGGTGGGCAAGGCAGAAGAAGAACTCATAACGGAATCACACTAGAACAAGCTCAGTGCAAGACCGACTCTTTTGATCGCTTAGACACCAGAAATCTCGATGACTCCTTAAATACCTGTGAACCAGAAGACGGTTCGCAAAAAGGAGAATAGAGATGATTATCGAGATTTCACAGAATGGACGTATTCACAAAGGACGTACGGCAAAGGTTTCCCAAGTTGACGAGGATTTAGCGACGTTGCGTTGGTCGTGTCGGAGAATCAATCGCACAAATCTGTACGTCGCACACAACACCACGATTGAAACAGCAGGACTATTTGGTGTTGAAGTTGGCACGACTGTTTATATGCATAGAGTCGTACTCGCGAGGAAGCTGAAGATCGCATACGCGCTATTAGGCGACACTGTTTGGCAAACCGAGCACGTGTCAGGAAACACGTTGGACAACTCACGAAGGAACATTCGCAAGCGCAATGGTCGCAAGTAATGGGTGATCTGATCACAATCGCAGGTACACTATCCGCAATCCTACTTTGGCATGCGTATTTCCACTTCAAGCGCAAACGGAAACAATAGCTCACAGGGAAAGCCCGGCATATATGCCGGGCTTTGTTGTTTAGCTGAAGAGTTTCTGTATCAATTGCGGGATGAACTTTGCTGCAATATCGATCACCGCGATAATGCCTATCGCGATTCCGCTTGCCTTCCATTTCACATGCTGCAATCCATCGACATCCTTTTCTAATGCAGGGATGCGCTCATCGCTTCTGACCTGTTTCAAGTCGTCCACTTCACGTTCAAGGTTAGCGAGTCGTGATGGCTGGCCATTTCCGGTAATGCCTGCTTTGACGTTGACCTCAACGGCTGTGAGACGTTGACCCACTTCGTGATTCCATGTAGAAACCGCGCTCTTGAAATCGTTGAACTCTGTGCGAAAATCTCGGAACTCCTGTAGTAGTAGGTTGATTGTCTGTTGATCTGGCATTGTGTTTTGCATTGGCCCCTATATGTAATGTGTGCTGTTTTAGCTGATGTAGATTTCGTAGATTGCAAGTACCATTGCGCCACCACCCGGAGGAGTACCCGCCGAAATGGCAGCGTTCACGATGACCTGAAGCGTTGCGAGATCTGTTCCGGATGGAATTGTGTACGTGTACGAGGCCGTGCCGGTCGTCCCACTCAATCCGACTACGCTGAACGTAGTGCCGCCGATGATGACGCTGACTCCGCAACTTGGTGACGCTCCGCTTCCGCTGAAGGACGATGCAGCGACAACAGTGAGCGTGAGAGAGGATGAAGTCGTTCCGGTTCCAAAGCCGCTGAACGTCCCGGAGCCGTTCGCTGAGCCGGTCCCATAAATCGGCAAGTGCGTAACAGGGTCTGTGCCCGTAACGGTTGTCCACCATGAGGACGTGACACCCGCCGAGGTCATGACGTTGTTGTCATATGCATTCGTTGGGTTCGATGTTGTGCTGGCTCCGGTCTCAGTGAACGCTGACGGCTGATAGCGAGTGCTAATGACAGGAGTCGTAATCGAACCAATGAGGAAGTATCCCGCTATCCCAGTGAAGTCAGCAGCATTCTGCGTTGCAATCGGCGTGATTGTTCCGCCGACGAACGAAGGGTCGATGTAGTAAACGTAATAGCTTTGCCCCTGATTCAATCCGCTCAAAATGTTCGGACTCGCAGTACACGCAAGAGTCGTGCTTCCCACAGTCGCGTTGAAGTCTCCCACAGTGATCTGTGCGGTGCCTCCGCTTGCTTGTGCTGTGAGGACAGCGAAAGAGAAGCCGCCGGGTGGTGGCGGAACAGGATGCGCTATAGGCGCGCCCCAAAAGCCAGAGCCAATTGAACTGGAGACCGTTACAGAAGCTGATATCCAATCTGATGGCACTCCAGCGGTGTTCACAGCTCTTACCTGTACGTTGTAGTTGCCGCCGTCATTCACGTTTGGAATGAATAGACTTGAGACCGATGGATCAACTTTTGTCAGTCCAGTCCATGTGGAAGCGCCGTCAATCTGGTACTGCACTTCAATGTGTCCACCCTTTTCGACGTTTGCGTCATTTGGCGTGTCCCAGCGAACATAGATCGAGTTCTGAACGCGGCCATCTGTGCCTGTTGTGATCGTGCTTGGGTATGTGATGCCACTGATAACAGTTCCGGGTCCGCTGTATGCGACTACGTCATGTGGTGGCACGCAAACACGAATGCCAGTGTTATTCGGCACCAAACTGTCTGTGATGGCTAGTTCTTCCGTTGGGGTCCATGAGTAGATTGCGGAATCGCCGGACGAAGTTGCTGTGTCCACTTCTGCCAAAGACAGCGCGACTTGTGGCTTACCGTTGTCATCGTATATGAGTTCACAACCGAGAACCTCAAAGGGCTTGTTGACCCAAGTGTATCGAGCGATGCTGATTGCAATCACGTCTGTGACTGTTGCCTGATATGCAGTCATATCGCAAAGCAAATTCAAGCGCATCTGATAGCGTTGCCGCATCAACTGAATCTTGGCAAGGCGCTGCGCCACAGCAGACACATTCGTGCATGGCAAATCGAGGTTGTGGGGTATGAATTCGTTGTTGTCTTCGACTAGCCATGTATTCGTTCCGTAGCCGTGGAGCGAATCCTGTTGATACATCGGGTAGTCACTTGGCTGATAGTTGTTGGCTGCACTAACGTAGGTGCCTTTGGCAGCGTTACACGCTTCAGCGACTGACAAACGTGTGTCTAGCTTGATCGGGCCGACGATGTTCTTCTCGTTCAGGTACAGACTTGGTGCAACCCAAGCGCCCGGAACGATGCTCCATACCCCACCCTGTACAGACAAGCGGCCAGCACAGCTGGAAAGCATCCGATCGACTGTTATGCCGCGTGCAGTATTGAGATCAAAGACGGTATTGCAGGAGTATTGTGGAACAGTTCCACCGGCAGCCAATGCTAGTGTCTCGTCACAGGTGTTTGCAGCAGCAATCAGGTTGCTGGAGTCAATTGTTGATCCAATTGCAAGTCCGAATCCGCCGCGTATACGTGGCACCGTCATGTAGTCAGCGATGCATAGTGCAGGATTCTCGGTATAGCCGCGAGTGCCAGTACGTGGATCGAGGATGTCATTCTTGCCTTTTACGACGAACGAAATGGTTGTTGGTAGGTTTGGGAAATAGGATGTGTCATAGCCCATCTGCACATAGGCCAGTGTGTGACCGTAGCACACATCTGTGGCCGTCCATGTGATAGGAGATGTGCTGCCGATCTGGGCAGCAAGTAGTGTGGGGAACGTTGCAGTTTGATTTCCGTTCTGGAATTCAACGTGAACCTTGTTGCTGTAATCCGGTAGACAAGTCCGAGCGTTGCCGCCGGAACTGCTTCCATTAGCACCACCATTTTGAAACGCCCATGTTGTGAGGTCAGCGGGATTTGGCAACCACACCGTCTGGACACCGTTGTATGTGTTGTCAGCAACTCCGGTGACCAGCATGCTTTGACCGTTGAACGTCGCTGCGAATCCACCGCTAACAACCATCGTGACAATGCCGCCGGAGCGACTGATTGAGGTGATATTGCAGACTGTCTGCGTTGGTGATGCTGACTGCCAGATTGTGGTGTTGGGGTCAGAGCTTGATTGCGGAACAAGATTGAGCACCTGACCATCGAGACGCACTTCCAGCAATGAATCTGTTGGGTGGCAGGCTAGTGCGAACACGCGATGCCATTGCTTGTCGTTTGAAGTCGTACCTCCACTCCCGGTGATAGAGTTTGTCTCCGAGAATATTTCGACTCCGGGAACCTTCATCGTGCCGTAGATGTAGTTGTAAGCGCCGACTGGATTCGTCGTAGCGACACCTTGTCCTGGCTGCTTCTCCAGCATCTGCGCAATGCCGGTCATTACTGAACCTGCACCAGCAATTATCAGGGCTGCACCAAATGGCGCACCTACGCCTGTGGCCACCAGAACTGCACCGGCTGCGATCTCTAAACCACCGATGACGGTGCTGACAATCCCGCGTGACATTAGCTTGCTCCTTGAATGTGGTAAGCACGGATATCTGGGCCGAAGCGGTCAAACCGCTCATAGAGCAACCCAGTGTCACCCGGCGTCATAATGTGTGTTCCGTGAAGGCTGACAATACCGAGCCGTGCCTGAGCTTTCTCGCCAATGACAATCAAGTCACCACGATGTGCAAATGTTGGCTTGACCTCAGTCCAGCCGTATTGCGCTGCCAAATGCGCGATCAAATCGCCTATGTAAGGCGATCCGCATATGCGTTTGCTTGCTCTAGCGGCTCCTGCGGCTGTTGTGTACTGCATCGATGGCATTGCATCGACACCCGTCAGTGCCTTAATGCAGCCAGCAGCGAGAATGCCGCAGTCGTGCGTACCGTATTCAAACGGTGCGTTGTGTATGGAGTTGATGAAATCTCCCAAGTTGTAAGTCCAGTTTTGCTCTCTCATCTTTTAACCGTTGTTAACCGATTTCGGATTCGAACCCCAGAACACTGTGAGTTCTTGAATCAAGTTCACATGGCTGAATCCTGTATCCAATGTGCTTGTCGATAGTCCAAGCCGTGTCAGAGTCGTTTTTAGGTCTAATTGCTGATCGGCGTCTGTGTAATGACGACACACGGGACGGTTCAGGTCAGCGAGCACGTTCTCAACGTTGATCGTGATCGTGCTGGTATTGCCGTCGTCATCGATGGATGATTTGTCCATCAGTCCGGCAAAGCTCACAACTGGATCGCTGATGATTGCTCCTGCGCTATCGAAGCAAGCCAGCCACAAATTGACAGTCTGAAAGAGTCGCACGTTGTAAAGCGCCTCTTGGATCATTGAGGAAGGAATGCCGCTCAAACTGATTTGCATTCCCTTCGCTTCTACGTTCGCTGCCTCGGAAATGCCTGTGACTTTGCCCAGAGTGCCGACGCCTTGAAACGTCATTGAATTCCATGTGATTGGTCCAATGCCGCTCCAGAGGTAAAGTGTCTCGTTGGACATTTGAAGCTGTGCGAAGATTGCAAGGTTCACGCTTCCAGCTGACAATGCAGATATCATTCCGCTGCTGAGGGTCCGGGGCATTAGATTGCCTCCCGGAATGGCAATGCATTGACACCATACGAGCCAGGATTCGATGAGTAGGAATTGTCGTTTTGTGCCAGAGCCATCAATCCGACGCAGTTGCGTGTGTATATCTGTGCGCCGTCTGGCGGCAGGTCACGCAGGTTCGGAAAAATGCTCAATGTAGCATCGCCGACGTTGTCTGAGCTTGCATTTGCAGTGAGTCTGTAAAGGCGTGGTGCGTATCCGCTGCCAAGTGTGCTGAGTGATCCAATCTGGATGTAATCACCAGCCATCAAAATGTTTGTGTAGTTGGAAACCCATCCACGCGTTACAAGGCTGTAGCCAGTTTGTCCAGCACCAGCAACAAGAGGTGCACCTAAGGCAGCGCCTTTCGGCAAGATCGCCGTCGGATCGCCAAGCATGAAGCAGTTCGCCATGCCTTGACATGCGAGGATGAATGATTGCCAAGCATCAGCGCTGTACCGATCCCGGCTCATGATGGGAAACGAAATGGTTCCCTTCCAATAGGAGTTCATTAGGTTGTAGGTCTGCGTTTGCCCCGTATAAATCGAGGTGTTCTGCATTACCATTGGGAGCGGATTCCACTGAATGCTTGACGGATGCACGACACCGGGCATGGTGTCGCATGGCAATCCGATGATGTTCCGTCCGGTAAACGTGCCGAGAATACTCATAGTCGTTTGGTATTTAGCCCAGGTGCGCAAAGAGAAGAGGCCACTCCGAAGAGCGGCCTCAGTGGTTTCGTTTAGCTATTGACTAGTCGGTTGATGCTGCCGACGCCTTAGTTGTTTATCCTTGAAGCTGGAGGTCCCTCATGGCTGCAATCAACGTAGACGTGGAAATCGGAAAGGCTGAGGCTGCAATGGAGCACGCTGAGACTGCACTGATTGAATCCGGCTTTTCCAGAGAGCAGTGGGAAATGATTCGGACTTACATCGTACAAGCGATTGTTCTTCAGCAGTGGAATAATCTAAAGGCCGTTGAAGACTACGGCCCATCCATCGCATAACGTGAGGCCAATAGCTGACCCACGCCACTTAAAGCTCAAAGTCATTGCCGGAAGAGCCAAGTTCCGCTTGGGGGTGTACCACCAGTGGCGTCTGCGCAGAAGGCGACAGCAGCCGTATTTGAAGCGCTAGCTCGCGTACCACTGATCCAAACGTGCGCACCCGGAGATGCAGGAGGAGTCACACTGAGCACCTTACCTGTGACGACTCCAGTAACAGTTTCGGTCTGTTCAGCACAGGTAGATGCTGTAACGGCGCTGGGTGTCCATGAAGCGGTGAACGAAGAGACCGCCTGTCCGAGAGACGGCATCTGTGCAACTGATGCGCAAGGAGTCCCGCCTGTAACGCAAATCCAGCCTGCTGGTCCCGTCGAAGTCGGCGCTGTGTTCCAGCGAATGTCACCGGCGAGTTGCGTACCAGCAGTCCATGCCGCTGTGCCGCTTGAAACAGTGTTACCAGTTCTGTTTGTTGCCCCGTCGTAGACGACGCTACCAGACACTAAGAAATCTATCGCAGTTACATTGCCCGCGAAGGTCGGATTGCTGCGCGTCATTGTGACGCCCGATCCAGTGTTTAGATATTGTCCGTACTGCTGCGTGGGCGAGCCTTGGTCATCGGTGAAAGAATCGTTAAGCGAATTAATCGTCATCGCTACACCGCTGGCAAATTCTCCTACACGTTGAGATGCGGTTTGCGTTGCATCTTGGCCATTGTCGTAAAACCTATTTCCAGACTGTTGAATAGCGCCACCGTTCGTTGCCAAGTACAACCCGTTTTGGTTGGACAATGAAATGTCGTTGTCCTTAATCGTAAGTGGCGTCGTTCCGTTGGCAATGCTTATGCGCAAGCCATATTGGGGAGCTTGAGTTATTGTATTGTGATCCAGCAAAATGCGACCAATCGAGCCTGTACCACTTACCGTGACAAACATCGAGCCGCGTCGAATGTTGTTGTCCCTGAGAACCAATTTAGTGATGGCAGTTGTGGAAGTGTTTATAACCCAATTGTAGAGAGTAGTACTTGTAGTCGATGCAGGATTGTTGTTCACTAGCCAAGAGCCGTCAATGTCAATTTCATCAATCGCCGCTGGTTCTGCCTGGTTGAATACAAAGTCCATTGGTGCTGTTGTTGGTACAACGCCGTTCGGCACTTCAATGCGAGTATTTGACAGTTTAAGTACACCACCACCGTCAGATGAAGGAAACGCACTGTTGGTGATCATCCCGTTGCCACCAGAGATAGCCTTATTCACAAGGAGCGTATTGTCGTGGATGTTCATGTTCCACGTCTTCATATCGGTAAAACAGATCAGATAGTTGTTCGCACTCTGGCTGAACATGATCTTGTTGTTGTAGACCTCGCCCCATTGACCAGCCACGCCAATACCGCCTGCGACCTTTGGATTGTCGTGGAACTTGTAGTGTTCAGAATCGCCATGAGTGTCGAGAGCCCACACAGTATTCGCTCCCGCTGTCAGTTCTGGATTGTCATGCACATCAAGGATGCGATTAACACCACCGGCAGCACCCGAACCGAACGTTATCGCATGACGGCCAGCCACAATCGAGTTGCCGTATGCTTCGGCGTTGTATACGAAAGAAAACGCTACGCCGTAGTTTGTTCCAATAGGAGAAGTAGGATAGTACTCGCGTCCGGTATTGTTGAAGAATTTGACATTCACGCTCTGGGCGACGTTCCATCCGCGTTCATTGCAATTCTGCGTGCTCGTATCGTGAATCGATGAGTCAGCGGTGTAGGCGAGCCACAGACATCCCATTGCGTTGCTCGCACCGGAATTACCGAGCATCGTGAAGCCAGAAATATCCACTACGACAGGCGACAGAATGTTTACAGGCGTGCTTGAGTTGTAGCTGTCCCACAGTGGTACTTCCGGCGTTATTGTTGTGCCAGAAATACTGAGTACCCGCTGAAACTCGCCCTTATAGAAGGTGGCGTCGTTGTTATTCCATATTTGAGTCGTGCTTAGAATCTGCAACCACGTACCCTGAGCTATGCCCGTAGCACTTGCAACTCCAAAGGTCGTTGAACCCTGCGAGATTGCGCCCGATGTCGTAGTGGAGCTTCCCCCTGACGTGATCGAGCCTTCGATAAGAAGTGCAACCGTACCGGCAGTCACAGTGGATTCGTCAACAAAGACTTTGTCTCTGCCGTCAGCCTTCAGCGTGAAGCTCTTTCCCTGTAGCGGGTGACTCGCGCATGAATTGGTCACTTGGTAGTAGCCTTGACGCATATAGAGCACGCCGCCGCTTGAGGGAAGCTGTTGCCACGCTTCGTAAATGCCCCCGCACCCGCTGGCACTCGTCCACTCGCTGCCAGAAGTGCCGCTGCCCCCTGTGGCGTACTGATCAACATAGAACGTATTGCTGATTTGTTTTGAAGCAACGGCACCCCCGACTTTAATCCCATTTGAGCCGTCAGCGGTGACGCCGGAATAGCCAACTGCACACGTGTACGTACCGCTCACTGTTGAGCAACTAGCACCCGGACCATTTACTGCGAATGCGCCTACTGCTCCATTGACATTCGTAATGCCTCCGGCAGGACCAGTAGGGCCTGTCGCACCAGTCGCACCTTGCGGAATTGAGCAGTTGAGTAATGCAGGGCCTGAGCCGCTAACAGTACAGGAGGCTCCGGATCCCGGAGGCAGCATCGTCGTCGTACCTGTACTCAGGGCAGTGACAGGCAAAACAGCCATGCTTGGATCATACGAATCCAGTGTCCAACTTGAACCTGTCACTTGTGTCATGCCGTAGTCACGGATCACAGCGCCTGTGGTGCGATTAGCGACAGTGATGTGGTAGTAGATGCCTGTTGGTGTTGGCTGCACTGATAGACCTGTCTGAAGAACGCCATTGCTAACGAGACCGCAAACAGGAGTGCTGATGACCTGTACAGAGCCCACGCGGAAACCTGTTGCTGCGCCTGTTGCATCGACTGGTGCAAAGCAGAGCTTGCCCGAAAATGGCCGTTCGAATGAATCGGTAATAGATGATGCCGAGACTGAAGTTTGTGCATTAGCAATACCAAGGCCTGCAATACATAGTGTGGCTAGAAAAAGTAGTTTACGAAGCATTCTTAAATGTCTGACCCCGCTGCAAAGATGTTTCCCCATGTCGTCGTTGTCGGACTGGGTGAGAGTTGAAATGAGTTGTAGGTTCCGAATTGCTGAATCTGTTTTCCGGAGTTTGTGTCAAAGAGGACGGCGGAATACGATGCCGACGGATTGTCTGGACTGTCGGTTGTCGAGTCCAATGTCACGGCGGGAACGAACAGTGAGCCTGAGGAATATGTGCAGTTGTAAACGTCAAAAAACGTGCTGAGGCTCGCAGGATTTGATTGGATTGTTGCTTGGTGAAGGTTCCCACCATTCGCAGTGAAGTTCCCATTGGTGTAAATCCGAAGCTGCACACCGAATGTGTTGCCCTGCCAACTGCTGAGAGAAATGTTGCTTATCGTAATTGATGCCATAGCGTTATTTAGCCGTTTGGTGCGCTCTTATCTTGGGACGCGACGCTGCCTGTCGATCATTCTGGCCTGCGCCTGACTGACCGCATGAGCATTGCTTGAAGCGATGGCACGTGCCACATTCGCTTGGGTCAACGCTGGATCAGTACCCCTTGCGTCGATGTTGTATGTTGGTGCGCCACCACCGATCTGGTTGTTGGGAACGATTCGGCCACTGCTATGTGGAACAAACAGTTCCGGTCCAAGCTCGCCAACTTTGATTGGACGGCCGCCGACTACATCTCCACCGGATGCAAATCCTGGTAGGTTGTCGAATATGCCACCAGAGCCAAACAGTCTGCCGCCAAACAGTGATCCTGCTGCGTCACTATCATTCAAGCCTTGTAGTCCACCGGCACCAGCGAACATCGCACCGCCAATGCCGCTGGCAATGCCACCCAAACCACCGAGAATGCGTGAAGCAGTGTTCTGGCCATATCCAGCGTGTGCAAGGGCATTTGCAACCCCACTGCCTTCACCTTTGAAGCGTTGCGGGCCTTGAAACATGCTCATCAATCCACCGACTGCGCTCATTGCGCCCGGTAGATACTTGCCGCCGTTTTGTTGCAGCCACTGGCCAACGCCTGAATTCTTGATCTTGTCTTCGATACCGCTGACGAATGGGATGTGAGACGCGATGGATGATGCAGTTGAGCCGACACCAGCGCCTGAACCCCCAGAACCGGATGTGCCGCTTCCGATCCCGCTAACAGTCTTTGCGAACTTGTCTACTGCATCCGAAAACGTCTTCTGTGGCGTCTTTGTCTTGTCCTTGCCGAGCAGTGATCCCTCAAGCCATTGGAGGGAAGTCTTTGCAAGTGAGCGTTCGGACTGCTCAAACACCTTGCTGAAGTTCGTCTTGTCACCAAATGCCGCACCCACAATCTGATCATTGATGCCGTCCAATGTGCGCTCCATGATGGCAGCAATCTTCTCTTGCACGTTCTGCGCACCCTGACGGATGTGATCAAACATCTTGCCAAATGCTGATTCAGTCGCTAGTGAATCCTGCAACTGCTGTCTGGCATATTCAGCTTCTACGGCTGTTCGCTGTTTCGTGACATCAACACCGTTCATCTGTGCCTTGTCGAGCGCGTCGAGTGTGTCTTTGTATTCCTTGGCGTGCAAGTCTGCAATCGCAATGGCTGCATCCTGCTGTGATATATTGCCGCGCTGAAGGCTGTAGTCAATGCCAGTTTTGTCGGTCGAGATGGAGCCCTTTATAGCTGCCAGCGTCTCAGCAAGGTCCGAGCGCGCTTCCTTACCGACCTCGCCAAATTGCTGCCAGAACTCCAATGCTTGCTGATCTTGCGTTTTGCCAACGTTTGTCCAAGCTGCCTCGCGAGATCGCGTAGTGCTCGCCTGTATTTGGCGCACGACTGTGGCATTGGCTTGGTTGTATGCATCCTGAAGTTGCTGATGGAGCCGCGAGTCCGTCACAAGACTGGACAAGATACTGCGCCAAAAGGCAGCTTTGTCAGCATCATTGATAACGGCTCCGCTGCTCTCGAGATCTGAGAGTTGTGATTTAAGGGCGGTCATCAACTCGCTATCGCTGTCCTTGTTGAAGGAGCCGATAGCATTACTCTTGTTGGCTGACGTCAGACTGCGCTGGTATGCGGCAATGTTCTGTTGAGCTTCCAATGCCTGAGTTGTCTGTGTTGACGCATTGAAGGTCTCGTCTGAGAAGTCAGTGAGCCCATTTGCCTTCAAACGTTGTAGCAGGGAGTTTGTCGGCGCATCAACGAGACCGCTATGATTATATGAACGGATTCCCGTTGCACGAATGGCAATGAGATCGGCGCGATTCTGCTCTTCTCTCTGTTGAACCTCATTCAGCTTTTGTTGTGCTTCATCGCCTTTGCCCTGCGCGAGAAGTGAGGAGTATTCAGCGCCGAATCGTCCAAGCGTTCCCTTGAATCCTGATGCCTGGGCAAACGAGAACTCAGTAACAACTGACAACCAGTTGTTCTTGATGTTGTCAAATGTCTTGTCTGCTGCCGACTCCAGTGACTTGAACGCACCCTGAAGCTGATCGAAGCCCTGCATGTTGATCAGTTCAAGCTGTTTGTGCAATGCGCCAAGATGATCCTCACGCAATTCATCAGCGCGGATACCAGCTTCAAGCAGTTTCTCCTGATAGCTGTTGTATGTCTTTTGAACTGTGAGTCCGAACTCTTCCTGTGATGCCTTCAGCTTCTCGGCAGCTTCGCGATTCTTCTCAATGAACTCTGCGACCTTCTTTCCGGCCTCAACAACTACACCGACAAGCGCGATGATAGCAACACTGTTGAATGCTGCTGATAGTACAGTGCTCACACCCGGCAGTTCGCTTACGAACGTGCGCAGATGGCGTGGCAGTTGGACACCAATGACATCGCCAAGTAATGCGATGGACGCGTTCGACTCCTTGATGGAGCCTTGCATCTCGCGGCTTGCTCTCTGCATTTCGGAACCCATCTGGCGTGTTGCCTTCTGTAGTTCTGCAATGTCAAGCCGCGCTTTTATGACTAGTTCTTTTACTTCTTCATTACTCGGCATCTAATCTAAACCTCTAGAGCTGAATCTTTGCATCCTTAAGCGGTTGCATCATCTGGCGGAATGCATTTTGGAAGTTGTCGCGTACAGCATCTGGTGAATTGTCTGTGCTGTTCGTCTGCTCCGCTTCCTGTTGTGCTTCTGGTAACCCACCGATGAAATCACTTGGTGTGAACCATTTGTTCTCCGGCCGGACAAAACTGAAATTCGCAACTGTTGCTGCGAGTATTCCGGTTAGCCTTCCATCGCGTTGCATAAACTGCTGTTTCCGCTCCATCATGATTGCGAGTCTCTTTGGTGTTGAATCCAAGAACTCTTCGTAAGTCATTTCGAGGTCAACAGTTGCAATCTGGAAATAGTGTTCCCAAAGCTCGTCCCGCGTGAGTGGGATCAACTCATCGTGTGATCCCTCTACTCGTTTTTTGGTGCTTGCCAAGCCGACAAATACACCTCAATCACCGGCTGCCAGATGTCTTTCAGGTTTAATGGAGTAACCAAATCCTGTACGGCGTCATATGTCAGCGATGGCGTATGTTTCTTCGCCAGTCCGTAGAACAATGCCCATACGAGCTTGATTCGTGGCTGCTGCATTTGTGTTTGTGAAAGCCCTGTGATCAGCGATAGACCTGTTGCATCTTCTGCGTCGGACAGACCGCGCATATTGAACTCAATCTTGTATTCCGTTCCATTGACTGTGACAACACCTTCGCTCTTCAATGGATTTGTACTTATATTTGTCTTTTTCATAGTCCTCATTCGTTGCAATAGCTGAAAAAGGCAGGCACGCAGCCTGCCTTTACGTAAACACTATTGTTGACTCGGCAAATTAGCTGCCTGCTGTAAAGCTCCAAGTGCTAGTTAGCTGCACACCGACAGTTGCTTCGACGTGCTTATCAACCGTGAGACCGCTCGGCATAGGATAAGTTTCGAAGAAGCCAGTGAACTGGTATAGATCACCAGTCGATGACTGGGATGCGCCCTTTGGTAGCTGAACCTTGAAGTCCGCAATGGTCTGGGCGTTGAAGAATGTGCGTACATTGGCTAATGAAGTGTCGCTTGGATCATAGACAACAGTGGCGCTGAACTTGCCCGGATCAATCTTTGTCGGTCTGCGCTCAACCACAACTGCGGTGCCAACTAGCGGACTGCTAAGATTGGTAATCTCGTCAGAACTCACAGTTGGGGGAGTGATGGTGAATGTTTGTATCTGTGCAAATGGCTGAAAGGTGTTTGCGCTGTGTGCCGAAAAGGAAATAGTCGCGCCTGCACCAATGATTGAATTTGATGACATTTAATGTAGTACCTCGTGAGTAAAAATAGTGTTTGCTTCAATCTCTATTTAGTGTTGTGGCTTACCAAGTGGTGACCCTCAGCGTCACAGTGCACAGATTGATAAGGTTATTGGTATCGAAATCGTCATTCTCGTTGAGCACTTCCAACCAAATATGCTGACCGGGAATCTGTACTCCATCGCACGCTGCAATGACGGCGCGGCTCAACAGCTTTGCGCTGTCGTAGCTCTCGTTACCCTTTGGGCCGAAACAGCGGAGGATAATGCGGGCTGCGTTCTCGCCAATTGAACCCGACAAGCCGTAATTGCGTGACTGGCTGGAAACCATGTACGTGATCAGCGGGTATTCAGAAAGACTCTCTGGTGCAGGCAGGGGAATGACCTTGCTGGTGATTGCTGTAATGGCAGACTGTGCCAAAAGATATTGTCTAAGCACCTCGATCATTATTCGTTTCCTGTGCCGCTGCCAACAGAGCCGTTGATGTCCAGTAGATAGTTGCTTCGCAATGATTCAACGACTGCTTCCAATGCGAGTTCTGCCGCTGCATCGAAAGCCTTCCCGGAGAAGTCACGGGGAGGAATGTCTTTGATCTTGTTGTCGCCATGCGTGAGGGTCCATCCCTTGTCCTGCCACCGAGCGACGTGTGCCGTCAATGGGCTGAAGCCAACCTCAAGCGTTCCGCCTTTGACGTTGAACACAACATCGTTTCGCATGAAACCTTTTGGTAGTGAGTCACCCTGAGGGTTGTCGTCCCCTGTGCCTTTGTCAGTTGCGTCAATGGCTGTCTCAAGTGCAACGGTGAAAATCTCTCCGGCTTTATTGAGCGCTTCTTTTGCAACTTTCCTCTGGATGTTTGGGGCGAGTGAGTCGAAGGCTTTGACGATGTCACGCATGTCAATGTCGAGTTTGAATCCGTCCGACATTACTCTGCACCTCCAGATGTGCTGCTCTTATCAGTGGCTTTGCAAAGCAAGTTCAAAAAGCGATTGCGTTCGAGAAGGTTGTCAACTGCCTGAATGGCGAAGCTGTCATTGCCGTGCTTCACCGTCATGCCTGGGGCAATGGTGATGGATGAGCCCGGATAGCGAATCACAATCAAATGCGTCATGGTCGAACTGAGCGACTGCGCAGACACGAGTTCTCTGTAGCTCAAAGCTGATGTTGACTGAATGCTTGCCCTACAGGCCCAAACAATTGACTGTGTAGTCACTGGAGTGCCAAATGCTGTCACGTTGCCTGTGTTGTCTGTGACTATCGTGATGGGATGGCGAAGCGTGCCAGCCTGAATGTCGAGTGGTTGCGGCATTTATCGCACCAGCCCGAACGTGTCAAACTTGTATGGTGTCAGCAGATTGTCTACCCCAAGTGCCACTTCTTTTGATGGAGTGCTCTCTGCTGCATCGCGATGGCCGTACCAATAGCTGACGAGTAAGAGAATTGCCTGCCTGATTGTTTGCGGGCATGTATCAACATCAACGCCATCGCCGTATGATCCAGCAGTGAATGTCACTTTGACCGATCCCGGCAGAAACGACTGCGCATAGGGCCAGTACAAACCGGGTATCGGAACAATGCGTGCTGGTTCACTGTTCACATCGACAAAATAGGTTGCAGGATCAACGGTCTGGGAAGCGGCGTTTTGATCGAGGTATGTAATCGATTCGACAGAAACGCAGTTTGGGAACGGCAGATTGATTGCCAGCTGGTGCCAGTACTGCCCATAGAGGCAATGCCGATCGACGGGATTGACTGTTGACGTGAATTCGGGGTATGGGAAGTTGTCGCAAGTAAACTGCACAGAGCGGTTGAATATCGCCCTTTGCATCACATTTTCGCAATACTGACGAGCGGCGATGATCTGACTGGATATAAAGCCGTCATCATCAGTGAAGTCGGTGGGCGCATTCAGCTGTGCTTTTGCATCCACCAGTGTCACTGGCTCTGCTGCTGGTGCGGTCAATTGTCGGAATCCGATTGAAGCCATATGTATTTTGGTTCCCCAAGCTATTTAGTGATTCTGGGCATGACAAAGGCCAGGGATTGCTCCCCGGCCAATGTTTTCGTCACTTGGTCAAGTGATCTTATGCGTGGACGTTGAGTGAAACGATTGGGTGTGTACCTGCGTCAGTCAAAACACCGGCTGCACGAACAAAGGACACAACGCCAAGTCTGTTGAGTTCGGCATAACGCTCACGCAATACCTTGATCACGATGCCTGGCTGAACCTCACGTAGTGTGTATCCCTGTGCGAAGTTGCCAAACTGCACAACTGCACTTGCGGCTGCTGCGAAAGCAGGTTGGTAAGGATTGATCTTCACAGGGAATCCAAAGAGCGTACCAGCAAAGCCAGACTCACCACCGTCCATGAAGTTAAGGAAGATTGGGCGGTTATTGGAGTCCTTAATCTGCATGATCTGACCGGTTAAGGTCCCGGTGCTCATCAACCAGCACGCGCCGCTTGTGTATGACGGATCTAGTGTTCCGAGAACGGATGTTAGATCGCCATATGCAATGGCTGTGTTGGCAGCGGTCGTCACGTGAGTGGAAACCGAGGTTAGAGCAGAAATTTGGCTACCGTTACCAGCTGTAATTGCGTTTGCAATTGTGCGTTGGTAGCGACTCTGTTCTGCTTCTTGAATTAGACTGAGTACGTCAATTGCAGAGTCCTGCAATAGCGAGTTATCGAGCAGAATAGGATTGGAGCGATAATCATCGATACCAATCGTTGCGGAACTCACGACTGGATCAGTGGTTGTAATACTGTTTGCAATCAACACAAACCCATTTGTGGTGTCGTTAATCAGCGGTAGGTTGATCGGATTGCCCGTTGAAGTTGAAAGCTTGCCAACGACGTCATAAACGTTGCCAGCAGACTTCTTTGCGATCACGGGATTTGCAACACCAGTTGGGATGAATGCACCATCGCCCGCAACAGTAAGGTCACGTGATTCAAACGTTTTGCCTTCTGCATATGCGCGGAGTGCCTTGTTGGTTGCAATATTGCGCTCTTCACGGCTGCGAGTCTCAGCAGTGGCTACTGGGCCACGAGGAACTGTGTGTGAACTGCGGGTTTCTGCTTCGCAGGATTCAAGCAATTCTGCGTCGGCACGAAGTTGTTCTGCGTCAGCAATCATCTTTGCGGCAGATTGACGCTGTTCTGCCGTTGGGTTCTCGCCGCTCATAATCTGGTGAGCATCGAAATATAGTTTGGAACGCTTATCGCGTAGGTCTTGGGAAGTCATTTTATATATGCCTCAAAATAGGAAGTGGTTATATGTGCAATGACAACTCCGACTACCCGCCGAAGCTTCTGTTGCTTCACCGTGAGCAATGCGTGATTTAACACAGCTATCTAGGTAGCCAAGCTCCGGTGACATCGCATCTATTTAGTAGTTGGGAGATCAAAAAAATGACCTGAATCCGGTTATTACGGACTCAGGCCATCTGGGATGAAATGTAATTAGAGAAGTGATGC
Organism: Occallatibacter sp.; assembly: GCA_036495975.1. Classification (GTDB taxonomy): domain Bacteria; phylum Acidobacteriota; class Terriglobia; order Terriglobales; family Acidobacteriaceae; genus Telmatobacter. The sequence goes on from DASXLY010000091.1 coordinate 216,876, forward strand.
GAAGCCGAGACGAATTCTCATGCGCAAGTTCTCATCAGCTTCATGTTCCTGTGCGCGTGCCGATACTTGTTCGTCATCTGACTCTGCATTGCAGATGCAATTGGGATCGCTACAGTCAACGTCACTGCAATCGGAGCAGTCACCGTCTAGGCATTCTGCGCAATCACACATGCATTCCTCGTCATCGCGCTTTGCAAAACGGCTGCGCAGTTCTGCGGGCATTGATGCAGGGAGTGAGCGAACGCCTGATGATGCTGTTGGGTATGCAGGATATGTCACTGGCGAGACGTCAAAGAGTTCTTCCATTTCTAGAATGAGCCGCTTGACTTCTCCATTGATCTCAGTCCACTGATCGCGTCTCACAACAAAGCCGAAGCTGCTCTGTGTTACGTCGCCGCGTCTCATGCTGACCATTAGGTCACGTGCGGCTTGTGTGTCCGGCGGGTCAACTTCATATGCAAGACCGTGAGTGTCAACGGATACGCGAAGCGTTCCTGCAGCAGTGCGGCCCAGGACGAAATCTGGATTGTGATTCCACAATGCACGGACATCTGGATTGCTTGCCATGACTGAGTCGAATGCATGCGGGTCAATCTCTTCAGCCCAGCCCATTGGAAGTTGTGCTGGTGAATTGAATACAGCCGCATAGCCGAAGATCTTTGGTGATTCGCCATCGGCTGATACTCGGAACTCCTGCGTCATGTAACGAAGTTCGCGCTGTGGTGTCTTTTGCGTCATTGTGGTACCTCGTGTCTATTTATTCGGTGTCACCGCTTTCTGGTGTGGACAGTTCATCGACTGCCTTTGCAGCCGCAACAGTCTGAGCAATTGCAATGTGAATGCTTCGCACGACCTTGTTGAATTCGCTGTCGATAAGCTCTGTCTTGTCGTCATCGGCCCACTTTGCAGCCCTCTTGGACATGCCTTTTAGGGTGTCAGCAACGACTTTCTCGGTGATTTGAACGTCAATGCCATCCGGAATGCCGTCCCGGAAACCCAATGCCATGCTGCAAATCGCTTCAAGAACGGGTTGGAAAATGGGGCGAATTGTGTCTAAATCACGCTTATTTCGCGTGAGAGTACGGTTCAATGCATCCCGGAATAGGGGCAAATAGGCCTGTGAATATGCTTGGTCAATGCGTCTGACTGCATCTGCTGCCAGTGCAGGCGCTTCCGTTGGTGGATATGAAGAGTCAAGCAGCCGTTTCGCGTTCATGTAGTTCACTGGCGTTGTGTAGACGTCACCTTCAGGCCCTATAGGGTTTTCGCCAAGCTTCTTGAGGACATCGTTAACTGAAAACCAGCCATTGATGCGTCCTGTACTATAACCATCCATCATGGTCTTGAAATCACCGCGTACAAGGGCATTCATGTCGAATTCAACCTCGTAACGGGCTGCTTGGCCCGGTACGGAAATCAATTTGCGAATGATCTCGCCTTCAATCTTGCTGAGGTAAGGCTGCAATGTGAACGTGGCAAATTGGCGTGCAAGTTGCTCAGTGTTTGCACCTGTCATACGCGACATGTCGCCGACCATGTGAGGGGGGACACGGAAAATGCTCATCGCAATATCGGCGCGGCTGAATGCTCTGCTTTCAAGCCATTGACTGTCTTCGTTGCTTAAACCGATTTGCTCATAATTCCAACCGAACGGCAGAATTGCTGCCTTGCCCTGATTCACGCCAGCTTGTGCGGAGCTCCATGACTCTTTAGCTTCCTGCACCTGTTGGGGTGTCAGCTTTGCAGCTGGTTTGAGAACGCCGCCGGGAATCGATCCGTTTGCAAAGTGACGTGCTCCGGAGTTCTCTTGTGCCTTCGCCAATCCAAGTCCATTGCGGCATTGTTCAATTGGCGAAATGCCTTTTAATCCGTCCAGTGACATCAGACGGAAGTGCAGCATGTCTTTCGCTTCAATGCGCCGAGTCTGTCCAGGTGGCATGCCATCGCCAGTCACGTAATAGATTTGCTGTGTGAGTGGATCACGCTTTGGAGTGGTGTGAAATGAATGGAGGGGCCATAATCCAACCGGTTGTTTTGACTTTGGATTGCGCTCGATCTCCGCATATCCGTTGCCAGTAAGCGCCATGCCTGCTGCCATCGTTTCAAGGAACACGCCTGAATCCATTTCAGGGTTTGCTTCCACTGCCAGTAGGTAGTAGAGAGGATGTTCAATCGCATCGCGACGACCAGCATTTGTGATCTGCATCAACTTGAGTGGTAGTTGACCGACTGATTCAGCGATGACGCGCACACATCCAAACACCGTCATGATATTCATGGCGTTGTGTTCGTTGATAGTTTCGCCAGCTGGTGTCTGATCGCCACCAATCAGCCACTGAAATAAGCCCGGTGACGACAGGGGCACGCCCGGATTTTCGAGCGGATTGCTGCGAAATGCAGCTGAAGAGAGATCTAATATACGACGAACAATACCCATTTACGTTTATTCCTCAGGGGGTCAAACCGAATACTGATGTATTTATTGCTTTTGGCTAGACCACGTAGAAGCCCATGTCTGCTGGTGCAGTTTCTATAGGTGTTCTTACTGCAACACAGCAGGCCATGACCGCTGCAACAATGCCGTCTACCTTCTTTGTGTTGCGTTTCCGATCAGGCCGGACTGGTTTGCAGAAGCTGTCGCGACGATCTAACTTCACGTTGTCAATCTGCCAACGGAGTAATTGCCCGCCGTTGTGTTGCATCTCGCCATTGAAGATTTGCGATTCGAACTCCTGTGTGCCTTCTGTCAGGAACCGGATGTTGTTTTGCTGAATCTCAACCATTTCAATGCCGTCGTGTGCAAGGTCCATAGACAATGTGTTTGCAAAGGTTGGATCATAGCCGCACTTCAGCAAATCGAAATCCCGCGCCCATTCCTGTATCAGCGTCCGGATGTAGGTCTGGTCAACACGAGCGCCAGGTGTGAGTGTGAGTTGTTTCGTGACAATCCAGTCACGCCACTTGTCAGAACTGGTCTTTATGTATTCGTCAGCGGTGTCCTCGGGGAGAAAGAACCGCCACATATAGCGCCATTTCTCGCCCTGTTCTAATGGAGGAAAGAGTAGACATGCAGCAGACAAATCCAATCTCTGTGATAGGTCCAATGCTGCGAAACATGGACGGCCTTTCATCTCTTCGTATGTGAATGCGGGTTTGGCGAGGCATGCATCCCACTTCTCAAGCGGTATCCAACACTCTGATTGCTGTGTCCAGCGGCACATATGAAGTGTAAGGAAGTTGTAGAGTTCGCTTGGACTGCTAATAGCGCGCCGCACCTTGCTGCGAAGGTCTTTCACCATGCTTGGGATGAAGCGAATGTTTGGGTTCGCCTTTTCCCAGATCGCCTCGTTCTTGAAGTCATCACCATCGTCAATTTCTGCGATGAATCCAAACCAGTCATCATCCTGATATGTCCCATTCAGGACTTTGGTCATGTAGTCCCGGCGTTCATAGCAGACGCCAGCTTGGTTGGTTCCTGCGGTTGTGATGATCCAGATGATTGGCTGACGACGAGCGCCAGTTGCTGTATCCATTACTTCCCAAACACGTGGTGTGGGATGCTTGTGCAATTCGTCAATGATGGCGCAATGAACGTTCAAGCCGTCGAGGCTCTTTGCGTCACTGCTCAAGCGCGTGAATGTTGAATTGTTGGGTCCAGAGAGGAAATCGCGATAGACGCGCACGAGCTTTGATAGCTCCGCGCTCTTCTGAACCATCTGCACTGCGGGGTTCCAGACTTCCTTTGTCTGATCACGCTTTGTGGCAACGATGTAGCAATGTGCGCCCGGCTCGTTATCGAAGAGCAGCATAAACAAGGCAATTGCAGCCATTAATGTGCTCTTGCCCTGCTTACGGGCCATCTCAATGTAGACGCGGTTGTATTTGCGCAGTCCTGTGTCTTTGCGCTTCCATCCAAAGACGCCCGCAATCACAAACGCTTGCCAGGGGGCAAGATGGAATGGCGCGAGAGTACCGACTGTATGTTGGAATAGCTTCGGGAAGACGTCGTAGCAAATCCAAGCAGCGAGATCCCGATCAAAGAACAGGTCATCGCGGGTAAGATCGTTTACGTGTCTCTGTACGGCTTGCTTTACGAACTGGCTCGTGGGTATGTGACCATTCAGAACATCAGTGACATAGGTTTCGAATGAATATTCATTAGCCCCTGTACTCATGTTGTGGTCGTGCTGCCAATATCTGATCCAGCAGTGATGCATGAGCCGGATTCACTGAACGCAGTCTTGTACGTGCTGAGGGTGTAAGGCCGAACTCGCCTAGTAGGACGCGAACCTGTTTCTGTGCTTTGTCGTGAACGTTGCAGGCTGGATTGGTCTTCATGCCCTGTGGTGATTCAATAACGATGCCACGCGCAATGATCTGTTCCCATGCCATCTGCTTCTTTGTTAGCTCCTGACACAGGGCGCGCAACACGTCTTCGTTGTCTGTTGTGAGCGTTCCCAACGCTGTCAGGAGTGGCACAAGGCGATTCCAGTAATGCTGCTCAAGCTCTGACAAGTCACTGGGCATATCCGGAGCGCCGGGTGTCGCTTGTGGCTCACGTTCTGGCAGCGGTCTGCCTGATGGGTTTCCCTGCATGATTCTGATAGCTGTCGGAGTAGGCGGGTTCATAATCAGGTCTGTAATTGTAGGAATGTCATCACTTCGTTCAGTATGTCTTTTGCATGTGGTGGCAGATCGTCGTTCAGTGACATGACGATATCTTGACAGAAACCCTTTACTCGTATGCTGCGCTGTATAAGGCCGTCCTCAAACAAATCATCACAGGCGCTAAAATGCCGACGGGTAAAATGTGGGTCGGCCCCTAGGTATGTGACATTTTCAGGAAATAGGAGGTGTGGTGTGCGCCATACGCCGACTAGCACATCGAGATGCTTTTGAGGCAACCCAATGATGTCATCCGCCGTCTTGTACTTCTCTGCGTTGAATGGGTGTCGTGAAATCATGTATGTATTTAGCAATAGGTCAGGATTTTCCAACTGCTTTTGCGTGCAGATGACTCAGGCTGGGTTGCGGAGGCTTAGGGGGCAAACATTTGGTGGCCCCCTATCCCTTGCGTGCTATAGTGCAAATCACTGTGATCTAGGGGGGCACCAATGAGATGGTTTGTTCTTGCAGTCCTTCTGCTCTGTCCAACTGTCTACACACACGCACAAAACAATATTGGGCCAACGGGAGTTGATCTATTGGAAGAGTGCAGTATCGTAGCCAACTCTGCTCCACAACATATGCCGGTTGGAGAAGACTGGGGGAAAGCGCAGCACTGCATGGGCTATCTTTCGGGCGTAACGGACACTCTCTCGATGCTGAAGTCACTGAAACAACTGAACCCATCGGCGGCGACGGTGTGCTTGCCCGTTGACGGAATCACGATGCTCGAAAGTGCAAAGGTAGTCGTGAAGTTCTTGAATGACAATCCAAACAGCTTGCATATGAGCTACCGAATGCTTGTGCTTGTCGCATTCACTCAAGCCTATCCATGTCACAAGTAATCCTCATTCGCAAGCTATTCTCCTCGTGCTGTTCGTATGTTGTGGTGCGTGTCGCACAATTGCAGGATGTTGTTGGGATCGAGACGCAAGTCAGGACGCAACCGCGCTTTGATTCGGTGGTGCAGCTCTGTTGCAGCCGTAACGCGGCCGTCCGCGAGACAGTCGGCACAGAGCGGATTGTCAGCGAGAAAGGCCTTGCGGAAGCAGCGCCATTTCCAGTCATATATTTGGTTCTTCTCTGTCTGATCAACAACCGGTTTGTGTTTGTCGCAATAGCCAGACGGCACCAGCGATGGACAGCCAGGGCGAAGGCAGAATCGTTTAGCGAGTTGTGGCATCTTTCTGCAATTGCTTAGGTGAGGGTGTATATAGGTGATACAGAGCAACGGCAGCCGTAACGGCGCCGGTCACCGACATATGTTCCACGGACTTCGTGGTGAAAGCCATGTGACCTGTATCCAACATGGTTTGCAATTCCGATACAAGAGCGCCAGCAAACAAGCTGATAAATGTGGTAATGAGTGCTTTGATGTTGGGCATTGTTATCGTGTCTCGATGTTGGTAGTACGCGCAGGACGAGTCTCAATCCTGTGCGACTGTTTGTTGTAACGTCCTGTGTTCTCGGCTATGAGCAGTTGGAGAGTTGTCAATTGTCGCTTGATATCCTGAAGCTGTTCTGTAATCTGCCTCTGTTGTTCTGGCATCATTTCTTTTCCGGAACCTCCTGCTTGGGTGATTCTTTGTAGACGCAATAATGGAATGAGATTGCGCGGTAGTGGTGTCCCACCGATTCGGCTTCGGCCAGTCGTTTGGCTCTCAGTACTTCGGCTGTTATTTGCTCCTGCATTAAAGTGCCCTGCGGCAATGTGGACAAACGCTGTCCTCGATCACCTGCCTGAAGTCGCCGATCTGTGGCACGGCTGATTTCGGGGTGATGATGTCGTTGTCTATTGCGCGGGAAATCTTGTACGTGATCCTGTCCAGTTTTGCTTGCTGCTTCTCTGATAGCTGGTGAAAGTCGTCGAGCTTCAGAAGAAAATCGACTTCCCAACTGTTGATTACTTGCGCGTCGTAGGCAGCATCTATAACGGAGTCGGAAATAGAATGGTGTTTAGATGTCATTGTTTTGTTCTCCCTGTATATGGATTTAGCGGGGTGGCGCAAAAGGCGCGATCTTAGCGATCAAAAGACGTCATTTCGTTTCGGACGTCCATATTTGGCGTAATGCAGTGACAGTTCGCGATAGTGATCACCCTGCGTGGCTGCAATACGTATGCGTTCTGCTCGTTGCCGCTCGACTTCGCATGCCCGCTCCGACTGTTCATCTGGTGTTGGTGGGAGATTCAAGCGCCAACCGCGCTCCATGATTCCAGGCGCGAAGGTCTCTGCACAGAGGCCATATCGGGTTAGACGACTGATGAATACTCCATATGAAATCCCAAGCCTCTCAGCCCACTCATGTTTCGTGAGAGTCATTCCGTCGTGGGTGATTTGCGTGTGCTTGCGAGATCGAGGCTTGCGCGTGGGTGCGAATGTCTCTGCGCAGATGCCATGTGCTTTCAAGCGAGCGACGAATAAGCCATATGGAATCCTAATCTTCGCGGCCCACTCAAACGTCGTGAGAGTTGTTCCGTCGTATGTGATTCGGCGCGCAGTCTTCATGTGAATATTTACTGCAAAACAGAAAAGCCCGTACCCAGAGGTGAATCCGGATACGGGTGTCGATTGATAGTCTGCTGCGAGCCTGTTATGGGATTGCAGCTATCAAACTGTTGAATTCAATCTTCTAAATCTTGAGTTTAGCCGACATAAGATTTAGAAGGAGTACTTTTATGACGTTTGTATTTAGCTCTGATCAGAGCAAAAACAGAAGGCCCGAACCGAATGGCAAAAACGGTTCAGGCCCATCATGTGAAGGAGAATGCCAGGAGAGGACGTATGATGAAACTCAGCCCAGCGTCTGTATTTAGTTCTTCTCGACCCCTGTTGTGTATCTGTTCTCATGAGTATAGTGTCGTGTCGCATTGTCGCAGCGATCAATGCCACCAGATGTGATGGTGATTCCACCAGAAGTGAAATGTTCTAGCCTCAAGTGAAAGTGGTTCACTTCCGTCGAAACCTTGATGAGATCACTGCGATCCAATCTGTTCCTTGATTTGGCCTGAATCGCCAATTGCTGCGGAAGACTGAGCGGGTTGCATAACGCGGATCGTCGCCTCTAAGGATGCAGCGATAGGCCCAATAGAGCGCAGAAAGCGCCCAATGCAAAACGTAGAGAACACAGACTGCACAGAAGACATCACGAATCGCGTATCCGATCATCGTCAGTATTCCCATGTGCTCTCGCTTGTGATGAGCCTACTCCTTCCCGCCCTTCTTGACTGAATCCGCGACGATCTTTGACAGTGTCTTGACAATTTCGAGAGCGTCATTCTGAGTGCCGTCACCGATAGTCGCGAGGCCCTTTGTAGCCAAGTTGCGATCCGTCCGAACAAACTGTTTTATGACGTCCACTTCGGGGCCTTTGTGTTCACCAGCCGCAGCAGAGCGCCAGGCGATTTCCATTGCTTCCACGGTTGTTCGCTCGTTCTGGTAGTACTTGATTTCTGCGAGATTGTTGCGATAGAGGCCGAGGAAGAAGTACGAGAATGTCTCGATGAGGACGACAGTCGTGATGCGTGGAAGGTAGAACTGAAGAGCTTCCGGCGTGCTCGTAAATGTATGTGCCCCCTGAGTAAGGTAGACTAGGACTGCCACTGCGGCGACCGTCACAACTACGCCAACCGCGAGATTCACATTTCCACGTCTGCCGAGGTCTTCTATCTCTCGCCTCAATCTCCTTTTAATGGCCTTGAAGATTATGGGCACAGCCGCTGCCGGTTCAGAAGAAGCACCAATGTCTTGGTCGGTATATTCTTCAAGTTCCGCTGCTGACATCTGCGGCGCCGCACCGCGTCTTAGGTAGGCTAGTATCGCAAATCCTATTGAAGCCAATGTAATCACATTAGCTCCAATCTTGATGTAACCACGAGTGTGCTGTAGCCCCAGCGTCACGGAGTATATCCCGACGGCATTATCAAGTTTAGCTTGGTCAAGGATTGTCGCTATGTCTTGGGCTTGGCGACCAAAATTCTGTAGCTCTCTCTGAAGTGCTTGAGAAGAGAGCGCCCTCGCCGAATTGTCTGACGCAAGGCGGCCCGCCATCGTGAGGTCAGCTGTTTCTGCCGTAATGGTCTGAATGAGCGAATCCTGTTTTGCAGCGGCTGCATCGAGTCCAACAAAAGTAGCGTTTGTGACCCACGATAAGTAAAAAAGCGTTGCCGACAACACAACACCCGCGCCGAACATTGCCCAGAGGTTCTGCTGATTGAAAATACTGGCAATCGCTTTCCGAATCCCCATGATGAATCCCCCTTGACCAGTCCCAGAAGTAGTTGTGGTTTAGCGGCATGGTATGTCAAAAGCCGTTCATTGGCCAGTCTTTCTTTTGTGTCAGGTGCGAATCTCTGTGCGACAGCGTCTACACCGCTTTTTGGCACTGTTCTATGCCTTCGCTCTTGACTGCGTCTGTGTTGTTCGGGGTGTGTTGGGAATCAGGTGTGGGGAACTGATTGGAGATGTGATTGGGGATGAGCGGTTGGCATTTCAAACAGTTCCTGCATCGTGTTCTATATTCCAACGATGTCAACACTGTGGATTCATGTCTTGTATTCGTATTCGCTCTTTGTGCTTACGGAATAGCCGGTGTGAGTAGAGTGGATGGATGGGAGATGATGAAGAGATGAGAAGAGCTGATTGGCTATTTGTAGATACACGTATAACTAAACGCCGGGCCTTTCGACCCTTCCAGCACTGCTAATACTCAAAAACGGTTGTTACTTCTGGCTATCCAAAGGACTACCAAACCAATTGTCGAGTGTTGTTGTCTTGCTTCTTACAGGACCGCTTTGAATGATTGGGGTCTTTTCATCTTTTAAGAAGTATCCCAACCATTGTGTCGCGTCATCGCCTGTTTTCAAAATCTTGAATCGTTCGTTGTCCCTGATGCCACGCTCATCCCAAATCTTCTTCACGACTGTCGCTGCTCTGATGGCCTTTGCGCGAATCTTGTCATCGTCCATTGCAAACGGAAAGCCAGCAATGCTCATATGCACGTGATCATTGTCCTCGATGACAGCAATAGCCTTGAGCGACTTCTGCCCGTGAGGGTAGATCGCTTTGTCGAGGACTTTCAAGTAGTGCTCAGTCATCTGCTCCATACCCGTGCGAGTACTAAAGGCTTTGGTTGGACGCAGTGACACTGCGAGTTCGCCGCGGAATGTATTGTTGTCGTCTGATGGATGTCTCATCGTTTGCCTTGCCTTCATCCCTGCTTTTGATCCAGCTGCCAACGGGGAGTCAGCAGCCAAGATCGGAATCAAACGATGAAGTTGATTTTGCGTTTAGTGGCCAGACCAAACGGCGCGTTGAAGCGCATCCCTATTTATGCGTCGACGGGGATTCCTCAAAAAAACTTTTGAGGGCCCGGCTCGCACAGGCCTTTCAATTGAACGGCAGAATGGATACGATTGTTGGCATATGGTCACGGCAAAACAGCAGCAGGCATCAATACCAAACCGCATTCCATTCAAAGCTTGGAAACGGAAGTTCGACAAGCTATATATGTCGGGCGACGACTATGGCAAAGCATTCCGACCGTGGATGGCACATCTGGAGATTGTGTATGAACTCACGATGCCGCTTCTGGCTTCACACCACGAGAAGGACCAGCAGGATCAGTTACACGATGCGATATTAGATATGGAAACGAGGCTGCGATCACTTATTGGAGGGATCGACTCAGCAGGCAGCAAAGTCGTACCAAGGAGTGGATTGACGACATTCACTATCGAGACATTGCGCCAGCGGCTGGAAGAAGCGAGGCACGAATGTCATCGCACATTGCGAATGGTCCGCGCCCTCCGCAAGGAACAGGACCCCAAACCTTACACTCATTGTATGCCACTCATATTGGAATTGCGGGACGCGGGGGTCAATATAAAACACATCGCTGCTATCTGTTTAGTGGTGATGCAGGCGCACGGCTTTCGAAGGAATCAGCTTTCAATGTTCACGCCAAAATCTGTAACGAAGAAGAAGACACTGCAAAAGGCCATTAGCGCCCACGAGGGAAAAGTGGCACGCCTAATACATCGTATGGAGAGCGAAAAGTAGGTGTCGGAATAAACAGGATTCCTTCCCCAATCGATATCGTTTCTCGACCTATTCTGAGAATGGTTGGCGAAGCCAACACATCACTTAGAAGAGGGTATATGACAACAAAACAGCAGAACATTGGACGAAGACTCGAGGATTTGTATAAGCAGCAGGAGAAATGGGAAGGCAGCGCTTTCAAGACCTCTAACCAGATGCTGTATGGGATTCTGCAGCAGTGCTACGCGTTAGAGAAGAGCATGGGAGCGGAGCAGCTTTCAGAACTCGATAGGTATTGCACAGAGCAAAAGATCACCTGCAAAAGCTCCGCGAAGCCCATTGCCAAAATTATCAAGTGTGTGTTCCGTATTGATCGTCGCCGTGTCAGCACTTACGTGACGGCGCTGCGGGCCGCGAAGGAAGACAACATCGCTAGTGATGACTTGTCCACTTGGCTTGAGAAGAATGGAGGTGTGCAGGAAATCAGTATGCGGCGTTGTTCAAACAACAAACCCGACGCCGCTCAACGTGCAGTGGAAGCTAGACAAGTGGTGATGCATCGGCCTGTATTAGCCACCGTCGCCAGCGTCGAGCTTACGGCAACGTACAAATTCAAGAGTCCCGAAGATGTTGTGCTGCTGTTGGCTAGCTGGAATCCAAATGGACAGTTTGAAATTCACCAGTTGATTCAGTCAGACAGCGCAATCGAGGCTGCATTTCGGAGTTGCTACAAAACGGCGACGAGCCAGAAGCAGATACAGAACACAGAGCAAATGGCCGTCGATGCCCAGAAACAGACCCTTGATGCCATCGATGCTGTCTCGGCCACACTCTCACAGAAGGTCGCTTAATGCTGAACCTGCAACCGACTTCGCTTGAAGAACTGGTGTTGAAACCAGATACGCGGAAAACGCTGGAATTGATTGTTTCTGACAAGTTGCCGGTAGCGCCGAATGGCAAATCTGGCCTGTTGCTGTACGGGCCGCCAGGAACTGGTAAAACCACGGCGGCAAGGATGCTTCCGAGCCTACTGGATCCCGCACTGGCCAAGCGTCCCCGCAACGATATAAGCAGCAGCAGCACGTTCGGCTATTTCTTTACCACGCAGGGCATCAAACAGCACCATTGGAGCTGCGGTGCTGGCAGTGCCGGCAAGAACCGAGGCATAACTCTGATAACCGAGATTGAAAATGTGGTGAAGAATGGCGACCGCGGCGATTCTGGTTTCGCATACATCATCCTCGACGAGGTGGACGAATTAGTTGACCAAGCAATGGGAAGCCTGCGTTCGCATATGGATCGATACGAAAATGTTGTGTGGATTTTCACAACCAATCATCTCGACAAAATGGAACCGGCTGTAGTGGATCGAAGCTATCGCTTAGAGTTTGGCGCGGCAGATGCGAGCGAATGGGCTAAAAGGTGCAATCAAATCCTATTCAAGAATGACCTCCCCACATTGTCAGCTGAGCAACTCGCGCAACTATATGACCGTACGGGAAGCGGTCGCTCCATAATGTCTCGCCTGCAAGCAGTTGTAGCCGTGCGACGCGATATCAGTTGTCCTTTCAAAAGGACAATTGACCTAAGAGCTGAGGAAAGCAAATGACAACAATTGACGAGAAGAAGGAAGTTGCGGAACTGAGGAAGAATATTGCCGACTCGGATCGCGAGATTCGGAAACTACAGGCGCATAGACAGAATATGGTTGCGCGCCTAAACAGGATCAATCGCCAGGAAATATTGGACAAGTTCTTCACTTACGAAAACGAACGGTCAGCAGGTTAACAGTTAAGTGCCCGGGAACGGGGCCTTCAACCTCAGCAACTGAAAGGAAACGACGATGGACGAGATACTTGAGGACAAGCGCAAGCTGCGAAGGGCGACTGACGAAGAGCTATTCGAGAAGATAGAGTTCTACTCGGAGATCATGCAGGACGGACTATCGTCCTGGACAACACGATACCGCAGACCGTCCACAATGACATTCACGAGGACGCTCTGCATTCTCGCGAAAGAGGTGCGCCGACGATATCCCGAGGGTGAGCCTGATGAACTACGAATCTTTGTGGCATTGAAAAGCTGAACCCCAAAACAGTGAGAGGCCCCGCGAAAGCTGGGGCCGACTTCATATATAAGTTTGCGAGGCTCGTACGCGATGAATACAACTCGATCATTGAGGAGGCTCAACGTTGTCGCACTGGCGTTGATCCTGCGACGGCTGCATTGCTGGACAAGTTGGTAGCTGGACTTGAACAGAGCCGGGATGCATACAAAGGGCTCAGCTAAAACGATGGATTTGCCGGCGCACCAATAGTGACCGGCACTCCATCCAGCATTCGCGAATATCCGGCGATCTTGACCCAATAGATCAGCCACAGGATGAAGTGGGGCAAAATTGCGATTAGATTTACAAACGGTATGATCCCGCATGCGCCACATATTGCCATTGCCAAGCCCAAAGACCTGCCTGGCTTTTGCTCGTTGACTGGGAGATTCCTCAATCGAAATTCATTGCTCAAAGAGTCGGCGATCGCATTGACCACTAGGAAATTCCAGACCACATTGAACAATGGAATAAGCAGCAACCATACCATTCCAGGCTGCATGGTACGGGATTGTGGTGAACATTTCTTCAGCACACCTGAGATGAAGGCAATGTAAGCAATCCCCACTGCGATCACGCACAAGAAGAGACATGCAGCTACAAAGCGGATGATATCGGTGGTGTCCATTCGCGGGTCTCCTAGTTCTGGGGATTCGCAGAATCGTACCACACACTAGATTCGTTATGCATACGAAATGACGACAACGACATTACCTTTAAAACCCTGAAAGCCGCCCCTAGAACCCCTTCAGCAGCCCCTGACAGTCCCAAAGCATTACCTAGCACCCTGTTTTTGCCCATTTCAGCGTTTCTCCATAACGGACGGAAAACGGTCGTATTGACCGGGTGTAAGGCAATACCGTCCGCGAGTCGCAACTAGCGACGGAGAAAACACCAAATGGCAAACGCAAAATCAACCTTGTCCACCCTCACATTTGTTCAAGCCGTTCAACCGTCATCGCGTGCAGCAGTCAGCCCAACTGAACGTCGCCGCACAGCACTTGTTGATCGCGTTGATGAGCAGATCGCACTTGCAACTGCGTTGATCGAGGGAAAGAAGCCCAACTTCAACCGCACAGTCAAGGACAAAACGACCGGGGAGAAGGTCACCAAAACGAAGAACGTTCGCAGCTGGTTTTGGCCACAGGGATCGAAGTATTTGGTCACCATCAAATACGGGCTGTCAGTACTGCAATTTGCCAAAGGCGCAAACGCAATCGAGGCACCCAATTTGAAGGGAGTTGTTGTAGTGCTCAATGCAGTCAAAACCGCTGCTCAAGCGGGAGAGCTAGACGCTGCCATTGAGTCTGTAGCTGCGAAGCGCGAGAAGAAGTCCAATGCCAAGTAGCTTCGAACTTGGAAACTGCTACATCACACCGGGGGCTGCAAGCTGTCTTGCAGCCCTTTCCATTGCCCCTGCAACCCTTCTACAGCGTCACGCAAGCATGGATTGGGTAGAGCTATCCCATGAGGACAAACGCGCTAACGAACAAGCATTGCACGACGGATCACGGTTGTTATCCTCATACGTCTACAGTGGACATCGCATTTGGGTGATCACTGAAGCTGCTGACGATGACGGCAATCGTGCTGCCACAACAATCCTTCTTGCGAGCGAATACTAACCCACAGAAGCCCCGAATATTCGGGGCTTCTCCAAGGCCTTTCTGATCGAAAATGGGATTCCCAGACAAATCGCCCCGGTTTTTCCACACACCAGATTATTCGATTACCATTTACATCATCCGTACAGTATTTGAAAACACCGCACTCAACGTGAAGCAGCATATGAAGCCATTCAGCAATGTTTTCATGTTTGCTAGGTGTCGCAAAGGGAATGCGCCGTACTCCGGGGCGAGCTGACACCTCACTGACACCAAAGATTATCTGCAAGCCTGAGCTTTTGTAGCGTTCTATATATAGATAGTGTGGCGGTGGGATTCAATTCGGTGTCATCTTCAGGTCAGGAGTTCAAATGGAGCGGAAGATCGTCGTTTGGCCAATATCCATATTGCTGCTGTTCTCATTTGTCAGGGTTTTTGCGCAGAGTTCACCAAACAAGTCAACGTCGGAGCCGCCCCCTCAGGTTGCAAGTGGCGCTCCGCAACAAGCCGTTCAGCCTCCACCTTTGCCGATAACGACTCAGATCAAGAAGACAGTGGTCTTTTTAGAGTCAGATTGCCTGCATGACTTCAGTCAGGATGCCGTCAACTTAACGAGGGAAAAGGTCCTACTGATGCCCCCAAATCACCAGGGAGCGATTCTCAACCAACTGAGAATGCTGACAATGCGCTTGCGAGCGGTTAAGCCGAGCATGGACAAGCTAAGCGCAGAAGAGGCGGCGCGTCTTTTCCCGAATGGTTCTGCTGCAAACATTAGCCCCGCCGAGATTCCCGATCAGATCGATTGGATGCTCCATGAAGTTATCAAGATGACCACGTTCACAGGTGAGGAGATTTCACGGCTGTCCCCCGTTGACCTTAGCCTAATTCCTTTGGATCAGTATCGGGGAACTGGATTCTTTGTCGGATACAAGGATTCCCGCATTAAACCGCAGCCCGGAGATGTCGGGCCGCGATCTTTCCGATATCTCGTTACGAACCGCCATGTGATTCAGCCAGGTATCGAGAACGGAAACCCGTGCAAGGTTGTTAGGTCATCTATTCTCTTGAACCATAAGCCTGACGCGGCACACGCAAATGCGTACACGATAGTTGATCGGACTGACAACATATTCAAGTGGATCACGCCGCAAGATGATTCGGTCGATCTTGCTGCGACCGGAATCGGCTTCGATGACAAGCTCATCGATAGCATTGCAATCACAACCGATCAGTTTGTGACCGAGGAAGACGTCAAGAACCGACATATCGTTGAAGGTGATCCGGTTCTATTCGCGGGCTTGTTCATCCAGACCTTTGACCAAGTTCACACGCTCGAACCGATCGTGCGATCAGGTTCAGTCGCAATGATTCCAGAAGGAATGCTCCGAACTGTTCTTAACAACAAGATGGGGCACATCTATTTGGCTGAAGCTCATGCATTCCACGGGAACAGCGGTTCTCCTGTGTTCGTTGATCCAAACAAATTCGCTGGAATAATCTCTGGGCCGACCTACAAGCTCTTGGGCGTGATCAGCGGAGAGATGTTCGAGAATTCAGACCTGACCTTGACCGTGACTACTACAATTTCGGGTAATTTAGCCGCCAATAGTGATGTGTCCATGATTGTGCCTGCACTGGAAGTGGTGAAATTGCTTGATGACCCGACATTACGAGCTGCACGAGATCGAGAGGTCGGAACATCTTCACCATCTGGAGGGGAGCATCCTCACTGATCCCTTATAAAGTTGAGTTGTTGGTTGTTGGAATAGTTGAGTTTCGATCTAAATCTGTCCGCGACATCAAAACGGGTAGCGCGGGAACGGTGCATCTCGACTCAGACGCACTCGCCGCAATTAAGTCGTTGAAGGTTTCCACGCACCAGATATGCGCTTATCTTTAACATCAGTACGCAACAACGGCCGAGATCGCTGCACTGTGCAAAGGAAAGTGAAATTTCTATGCAAGGCCCTGTTCATCGAGCCGAGGGTATTTGCCTGATTCTTTCATCGTTCGGTAAAGCGCTTGTGCAGCTTTCAAATTTATCCATCGAGCCTGCATCGGAAAGTCGCGGTCAATAAACGCCCTCATTACAGCGCGCATTTCGGCATCCTCAGAATCAGTCTTTGCCTTAATCCCCTTGAAGACCTCGTATGCAATCATGTCAGCCGCTTGCAAACCAACTGCGGATGGATCTGTGCCGCGTAGTGGAGCGATCCCAACGAAAAGTTCCTTGTAGCTCCATTCGGTGTCGCTGACCATGAGGTTATAGCCGGCTAATGCTTCCTTATCCCAGTTGCCGTGATCATGTATCAACGACACTGTATCTCCTGGAAAAAACTCCTCGATTATGTGTGCAATCTCCACCATCAGGTGTTTCATGCAGACTACATAAGTATTCTGCTTGAGTTTCGTCTTATCACCCTTCGGCCACACTTGCTGAATTGCTTCCATCTCGCACCCTACCGCAATTGCTCCTATAGTTCGTTTAGCAAGGAGATTTATCAGTTTGCGCGATAGCCGTATACGTTTCTTCTTGTCCCAATGCTCAAACTCGCCGGACTGGCAGTTCATTTCTGTGGCATGGAAGCGAGTAATTTGCTGGTTGGGCTCTGAACGTTCGTTCTCAGAGTCAATACATCGTTGCCATGCACCCTCTAACCGCGACCACTCCAAATCGTCCGCAATCCATCCACCGACAGCCATGATCTGGTCGTCAAAGCTTTCATCGAACTTGAATTGAAGGACGGCCATTCGATGAACAATTCTACCTATAGCAACCTTTGACACTGTGAAACATTCAACTGATTGCAAAGGACCAAGTGACCGAAGCTACAGCTGGAAAACTTCTACAAATGTTATACAAAACTAGTTCAGCCTCGTAACTAGCACAAAACACACGAGCTAAAAAAGCGGGATTATGGAGTGGGAATAGCTGGCCGGGACCGGCTGTCCAGGCAATCGGGCTTCGCGCCGTTCGTGCTGCATCGACTTCTGCCGCTGAGATTTGTGGCGGGCGTAGCGTATACGCACTGTAACGTCCGCGCGGCGTCAACTCTTCGCAGGAGTGGGCGGATGGGCAGGCATCGGTGAGCCTGAACCGGGTCGCGTATAAATTCCGAAGGCAGCGGTGCCGATCGTGATCAGCGCCAACATGCCCAGCCACGTCAGGCCAGCCATGGTCTGTACGTCGGCAATGCGGGACTCGACTTCGCGCATGTTGCGTCCGGCGAGGACGAAGCCGGGATGTGCACCGTTCACGCGCGCGATGACAGCGGCGATGCGAACGCCGCCGGAGCCGCGAACTGGTTGCCAGCTGAGGCGATCTTCACCATGCTGACGAACGTGATCGAAGACGCCGGCGGGAGGAGCAGGCGTCGCGCCCTTCAGGAAGCCCTGCGAAGCTATGGCGCGGCCCTGGTCGTCGTAGATGATCGCGAAGGGAGCGAGGCTACGAGCCATGTCGACTTGCTGTCCTGCAGGGAGCGCGGTTGCCGGATCTGAACCTTGTTCGAGACGCGCAGCAAGATCGGTTGCCAACTGGATTTGTGGGTCATTCAGGCCGGAGCGAAGCACGTGCTGTGGAATTGCGTAGAACGCAAGCGCGATGCTGGTAGCGATCCCGGCGAGGACAAGTGCGTTGAAAACAAGAGCGGGCCGGAGGATTGAGTCGCGCAGCATAGTCATGTGCTCCTTGAGGAGGGAGGTGGCGAGATCGCAGAGGACGAGCGGGATCAGTTTGCGTCGAGGGAGGGACTGGTCGCGGAAAGCATCGCGGAGGGCCTGGCGCATTACTGGCGCGTAGGTTTCGCGGAAAGGAGCGGGGTACAGGCGCAGCGCGCTGTCGTAGAGGCGCTCGAAAAGGGAAATCGATTGAGGGTGGAGGGCAGGAGCGCTCACGATCGACCCCCGTTGGGCAGAAGACCCAGGGTCCGCGCAGAGGACACTGTAGCTGCGAGCCGCTCCAGCTCGGCGGCGAGCACAGCACGGCCCTGGCTGGTGAGGTGGTAATAGCGCCGTCGCTCATCGTCCTGCCGGTCGGATTCTTCCACCAGACCGTCGCGCATCATGCGCTCGATTGATCCGTAGAGGGTGCCGGGACCCATTTGGATGCCACCCCCACCCGGTGAGCGCGCGTCCTTCATCATCGCGTAGCCGTGCTTATCCCCTTCAGCTAGTGAAAGGAGAATGGCGAGAACGGGAGGCGAGAGAGGAACAATCGGCTGAGTTTCAACTGCCATGATCGGTACTATATATCCGTTGCAGATATATCCGCAACAGGAATATCAGATTGCGTTCGCAAATTCTGAGACATGCCGGATTATTGCTGTCTCCGACGAGATTCGGATGCAGGGGCTCCTCACCTGTCAGAGTGTGCGGCTTAGCATGGCTATGAGCCATTTTCGAGTCCAAATGAAAAAGCTATGCGGATTGTGCATCGTTGCCATACATGCAGCGCTCCTGTCTTGGGGAGCGAATGCTCAACAGATTGCATTTACCTGGGATGACCTGCCGGCGCATAGTGCTTTGCCCGCGGGTGAGACGCGCGTCGAGATCGGGCGAAAACTGATTACCGCCATGAAAGAAGCGCATCTGCCGCCGGCGTATGGGTTTGTGAATGGAATTGCACTAGAGCGCGAACCCGCTTCTACCCCGATGCTGAAGGAGTGGCGGGACGCGGGTTTTCAACTGGGCAATCACACGTGGTCGCACATGAACCTCAACACCAGTACGGCGGCCGAGTGGGAGGCCGACCTGGTGAAAAATGAGCCTGTTCTCCAAGGGTATGCAGGGGGCGGGGATTGGCACTGGCTTCGATATCCGTTTCTGGCTGAGGGCGACACGCCGGAGAAACGGGCCGAAGCGCGCAAATTTCTCGGCGAGCGTGGATACAAGATCGCCGCGGTGACGATGGGTTTTGGCGACTACATGTGGAATGAGCCATATGCGCGCTGTGTGGCCAAGAAGGATACAGCCGCCATTGGGCAACTCGAGTCGAGCTATCTGGATGCCGCCGCAGCCGATGTGGATTTTCGGCGGGCGATGGCAAAGGCGCTTTATGGGCATGACATCCCATATGTATTGCTAATGCATGTCGGCGCGTTCGATGCGCGCATGCTGCCGCGGCTACTTCAGCTATATCGCGAGAAGGGATTCAGCTTCATCACCCTCGAGGAGGCGGAAAAGGATCCGTTCTATCGCAGCTCCGTTGATCCATTGTTGCCACAAGCGCCCGACCTGCTGGAAGTTGCGATGCACGAAAAGGGTCTGGAGCTTCCACTTCGGCCAAAGCCATCTCTCGATCCAAACTCGGTGTGTCGCTGAATCCGACTGAGCAACAATCGCAATGAGACTTGTCCGAATTGCCTACTGGCCCTCGGGCTTGATGACCGGAGCGCGAAGGGGCGTGGTCTCGATCTCGATGCGCGTATCGCGCGGGAAGACGACATCGCGACCCGAGTGCAGGAAGTTGTCGTATACGGAGAGTCCCGCAGCGTAGAATCCGATGCCCGCCGCGAGGTTGCGGTCACCTGCAGCTACACCGACGATGCGGCCTATAAGTCCAAAGCCATTTGAAGCGACGCCGGTTTGCGCGGTCAGGTTTCCATCCTGATCGAGAGCCCGACCGGCGAGCATGGTTAGAAGCAGAGGAGCAATCACGCTCGACTGGTTGCGCGGGGAGATCGTGCCTTCGGCATCCAGCGAGAGATTTTGAGTCTTCTCGGTGGCAGCGCCGGCGAGAGCGCCTTCAACTTCGCGTTGATAGCCTTCGGGGAACTGCACCTGCTTGAAAGTGAAACGCAGCTTGCCGTTTCTACCAAACGAGCGGGCTGGATGGGCGATCGAAACTTTTCCGACAAGCTTCGAACCCTGAGGAACGACAAGCTGGCGGTCCTTGTCATAGACAGGCTCAACGACAAGGGCTTCGACGGGATCACCGGGTTTCGCAGTTGCGGAGGTCAGATCGCGTGAGAGTGTAGCGTTGACGGACCAGACCTCGGCTTTGCCTGTGCCGGATGCGGCTGGCAGCGGATCGGGAAGCGTGGCGGTGTTTTCGGGAAGCTCAAGAGGCTTGGTCAGTTCGAAGGACCACGCGGTTGTGGCTGCGATGCGCTCGGGGTGGTAGGGAAGCTGGTGATAGAGCATTTGAAGAGCGCGATCGGCTTTTCCCGGAGCGGTGAACAAAGCGACGCGGTCGTGCATGTTGGCTTTGGCTTCGGACCAGTGACGCGCAATGAAGGATTGTTTGGGAGATGCGCCGGGCGCGGCGAGACGCAGAACCGGGGCTCCGTTGGCCGCGTCAGCAGCCGCGATGGGAATGGCGCCCGTAGAGAGTATGAGTTTCTCGAACTGCACCTGGACGTTGTGGTAAGGCGTGAAATCACCGCGGAGTCGGGCATGCCAACGTGTCTTGGAATCGGGGAGCAGTGCGGTGACGCGGCCTTGGAGCAGCGTGTTTTGCGGCACGACGAGCTTGCCTTCAGCATAGATGGGATGCATGAGATGTGCTTCGATTGGTTCGCCAATTTTTACCGGGTAATGGCGGCTGGTTTCGACCTGGAGGCTGGTTCCCTTAGGAAGCATTAGATTGGAAGATGCAGTCGGACGCGTCGACTTTGGTTGAGCCGGGACGGGACGCTGTTCGAGTGACTGTGCCGCTGCGAGGGCGCCGAAGATGAAGGCTGCCGGAGCCAAAAGCCTTGGAGAACGGCAGCAGGCGGGGAAGAACATCAATGAAGCTCCTGCTGAAGAAATTTTACTACTGAGACTGTTTTCCGGGCGAATCGGGAGCAGGCAGGCTGTTCAGCCTTCGGCGGGCCGGACGCGCAGGGCGGCGATCTCCTGGCTCAGGGTCTCAAGGCGGGCGACCAGTTCGGCATGCCGGTTGTCGGCGATGGACGGATCGCGCCCCTCAATGTAGAACGTACCGTTGGGTTCGAGTTCACAGCGGTGAACGTCGTGGATGTGCTCGAAACCCTGACGATGGACGACCTCAGCCAGTTCCTCTCGCGTGAGGGCTTCCCGTTGAAGAGCTTTCCGGTCGATATGGCCGTCGTGAATGAGGACGATCGAACGGCCTTCGAGTGCACGGTTGAGGCGGGGTGCACGAAAGAGAATACGGACAACAATCCAGTTGATAGCCAGGAGACTGAAAGCGCCGATGACGCCGCCGGTTACGGAGTTGTCATCGCCGATGATGGCGTTCTGCACCGTATTCGAAAGGGAAAGCAGGACGACAAGGTCGAAGGGATTTAGTTGCGCGAGTTCCCGTTTGCCGAAGAGCCGCAGAAGAAGCACGAGAACGAGGTACACGATGACCGGACGCAGCAGTTTTTCGACGAGCGGAACCGGCAGATGAAACATGCTGTCCAACATGGGTGTAAGGATCATGGAAGCGAGAATAGCTTGCGGCTTATTGCTTTGCCAGATGAATTCCCCTGTGATGAACTCCAAGTTTCACCCATCCGAGAACAACCAGCCCGTTTGTCGTTACCGGGTACGATAAAATCCGCATGAAGGTTGCCGGGCAGGTCAGGATTTGCCGGCTGCATGAATCAGATTCCCCTTGGAAGGAAAGACTCGCGTGGGTTCGGTTGAACGATCAGTATTTGCCGATCTGGCCCCGTTTCGCATTGAACCGCGATTTGTGGGCCGGGTATGGGGTTGGAAAGATCTTTATCCCTGGTACAACCGCTTGGCGAAGGAAGAACCCATCGGCGAGGTCTGGCTGACGGGCGATGACTGCCAGATTGCGACTGGTCCACACGCCGGCAAAAGGCTGGCGGAAATCTTCAAGGAGCAGCCCGAAGCAATGCTAGGAGGAGATGTTCCGGCAGGCGATTCGCCGCTGTTGATCAAAGTAATTTTTGCGCGCGAGAAGTTGAGCGTGCAGGTCCATCCAGATGACCGGCTGGCACAGAAGTATGGGCAGCCGCGGGGAAAGACCGAGTGCTGGTATGCGCTCGCAGCCGAACCGGATGCGCAGGTTGCTGTGGGGTTGAAGCCGGGAGTATCTCTCGAGACAGTGAAGGCGGGGATCGACAGCGGAACGCTGGAAGAGAATCTCAACCTGTTGCCGGTACACGCCGGCGATTTGATTCTTGTCGATGCAGGGACGGTGCACGCGATTTGGCCGGGCTCGGTTTTGCTTGAGACGCAACAGAACAGCGACATCACCTACCGGCTGTACGACTACGGGCGAGGCCGGGAACTGCACATTGAGAGGTCGCTGGAAGCGATGCGGCTGATGACCGGAGCGGGCAAGGTAGCGCCAAGAGTGCTGGATGACCGGACGGTGCTCGTGGAAGCTCCCTATTTCACCGTGGAGAAGATTCCAATCGAAGTGAGCCGGTCGAGTGCGAGCTTGCGAAGCACCGAGGAACCGGAGACCCGGTTGGCGTATCTGTTTGCCGCTGCGGGGAGCGGGCGGCTGACAAGTCCGAGTTTCGCGACGGTGGATTTGCCTGAACGGGGGATCGTTGCGGTTCCGGCGGCAACACCGGTTTTTGCGATCCAGGACTTGGGAGGGTTGGATCTGATTCGCATTACACCGGTCTCGCCAGGTAAGCGGGCATGACGGCAAGGTGGCGCGAGGCGGTGATCGAGTACATTCGCGCCGAGGCAAAACCCAAAGACAAATTTGGCCATCAGCCACGACTCTATGCCTTGGCCACGAAGATCGGGCGCGGCATGGAATTCGACGACGACGTCCTGTTTGCGTCGGCCTGGATGCATGACCTGGGGGTGTTTTTAGGGCATAGGCCGGAAGATCCGGGGCAACTTTCCGGCTGGGATCACGTTCCATACACTATCGGCCGCAGCAGGGAACTCCTGGAGGGCTGGGGATTTCCCGCGGAGAAACTGGACGGGGTCGCCGAAGCGATCCGCAATCATCAGGCAAAGGACGATCCAAAAACGGTGGAGGCCACATTGCTGCGGGACGCCGACATCCTGGAGCAGTTGGGTGCAATCGGAATTCTGCGTGCAGTTGTCAAGGTCGGACGCGATACGCGTTATCCGACATTCAGCTCCGTTCTTCCCGTTCTTAATAAGGCGGTTAACCACTTGGCGAACCAAACGCGTCTAGCACCGTCAAAGATCATGGCTGAATCGAGAGCCGAGATGCTACGCTCATTTTTAGCCGCTGTGCACGAAGAAGCGGGTGACGTGCTTCACTGAGTTTCTTCGCTATTCCCCACTGTATACAACTGGCACGCGGCTTGCTGCACTACCCCAATTGAGATTTGCGACCCGAAAGGCTGTTGAACACTGTCCTCGTGCCATCTCTGGTATCAGGAGAGTGGAAATTCCGGAAGGAGAACCAACATGCGATGGAAGTGGATAATTTTACCCGTGATGTTTTTATTTATCGTAGGTGCCGCCCTGCCGGCACGGGCTCAGGTGACATATGCGGCCCAGGAAGGGAAGCTGCCCTTTACGGTTGGGACGGGCTTTTCTAATTTCTCTGATGATTGGGGTGTCAAGAATCCGCGGCAGTCAGGGATCACAGTGTGGGTCGACTG
The DNA here is from genome assembly GCA_036495975.1 of Occallatibacter sp. Lineage (GTDB taxonomy): Bacteria > Acidobacteriota > Terriglobia > Terriglobales > Acidobacteriaceae > Telmatobacter. The sequence goes on from DASXLY010000091.1 coordinate 240,811, forward strand.
GCGTCTTCCGCACATGCCGCCAGTGCTCAACGGACTGGGGCTGGAATTCGAGGGCAGGGATATTAACTACACCACTCCCTCGTACCTTCCCGGCCATCGCATGGACACCGGACTAGGAGGCCCGATTTACGAGTGGAGGCGCAAGGGCAGTATTCGTCCGTTTGGGAAAATCCTGGCGGGCATCGGCAGTATCGATTTTCCAAATAATACGAATTATCAACATGACACGCGGGCTGTGTTCGAACCCGGAGTTGGCGTCGACGTGCGGTTCTGGAACCGGTTTTCTGCGCGTGGCGAATATGATTACCAGTTCTGGCATCAGATCTTTGGTCCCAACGATCTGAACCCGCAGGGATTCTCGCTCGGCCTGGTATACGACTTCGGGATGCGCACGAGCCAATAACGTATTTGGTATTTTCCATCCATAAAAAAGGGCGCCACGATCTGGCGCCCTTCTCTATTCATCGCTGATGCATGGTCGTAGTTGGACGATCATGCACGAGCGAGGGCCAATTCGTTCAGATGGCGCACGCGGCTACTTGCCGGTATAGATCACGTGCCAGATGGACCTTGTGCCGTCGTCGGAGACGAAGAGGGAACCGTCCGTGGCCTCAGCTACCCCGACTGGACGCCCCCAGACCTGGCCGTCCCCCTGCGTGAAGCCAGTGAGGAAGTCCTCATATTCGCCGGTGGCGTGGCCGTTCTTCATCGGCAAGCGAATCACTTCGTAGCCGCTGCGTTGCGCACGGTTCCAGGAGCCGTGCTCGCAGGCGAAGCCGTCACCCTTGTAGTCGGACGGGAACTGCGAACCCTGGTAAAACATCATTTCGAGCGATGCGAAATGCGGGTTCACGATGATGTCGGGCGTGATGACCTTTGACTGCAGTTCTGGGTGCTTGCCAATATGGCGCGGGTCCTGGTGGCCGCCCATGTACCACCATGGCCAGCCGTAGAAGCCACCCTCCTGCACATGGGTCACGTAGTCGGGGACGAGATTATTGCCGAGGCCGTCGCGCTCGTTGGTGGAGCACCACAACTCTCCAGTGATGGGGTTCACGGCTTCTCCGACACAGTTGCGAATGCCCCACGCATATATCTTCACGAACTTGCCTTCAGGGGTGAATTCGAGGACGTCGGCTCGGTGGTACTCCTCGGGATGAGTGTCGGAATCGTCGACGTTGGAGTGTGATCCGACCGAGGCAAGGAGCTTCGATCCGTCTTTCGAAAAGACGAGGTCACGGGTCCAATGGCCGCCGCCGCGAAGGCGTCCGCCGCCGGGGAGTTCAGCCAGGTCCTCCGCCGCTCCGCGGGCTTTCAAGTCGCCGCTCTGATACGGGAAGCGGACGATGCCGTCGGTGTCTCCGATGTAGACATACTTGGGATTCGGCCCGCTGGGATAGAAAGCGATGCCGAAAGGCTGATGGAGGCCGTCAGCGAAGACGGAAACCTGCTGCGGCTTGCCGTCGGCCGTGACTCCGCGGAAGACCTTGATCTTGCCGGTCTCGCTTTCGGCGAGAAAGAGATCGCCGTTAGGAGCAAGGCGGAGGAGGCGTGGATTGTCGAGCCCGGTGGCGTAGAGCTCGACCTTGAAACCCTTGGGAGCGATTGGCCACGCGTTGGGCGGACGCGGAATCATGCTCGGTCCGTTGTCGACGGATTGGTCAGGAGCTGGAGCGGGCAGGTCATTGACCGTAAGGTGGCGGCGAGTGCCCGGAGATTCATGGCTCGCATCGGTAAAGGCGGCTTGGCCGGTGAGGACACTGGTTGCGGATGTCGAGGGGGGTGGGGGGGTGGTTTTTTTTGCGATTCCGACCGCGGCGATCATTAACAGGCAGAAAACCGTGCAGATCAGAGCTTGCGTTCTGAGAAAGCGAACCATGACACCTCTCTTTGGAGTTGGATCGGGGGCGCGAACTGACGCCTACTGAACAGGATGCGAAATGCACCGGCTGCCCGTCGAGAAAAAACGGGGCAGAAATGGAGAAGGCCGCCGATTTGCCCCCACCCCCAACCCAGGAAGAAGGAACGAAGAAACCGGCGGCCATCGAACAACACTCTGATGATTTGGCGCAGCTCAAGGGGAAGCGCGATATTTACTTCGATGCATTCTGGGAAGGAGGGGTTGCCGGCGTATTTGAAGAATTTTCTCCGCTCGTAATTTGGCTGAAGAATGCCGGAGAAAGGCTTGCCGTGGCGATGAGCCGGTTGCGCTTCTGGGAGATTTCCGCAGTTTTCAACAGCTCGCGAAGGGCGTTATTGGCAGAGTTGTGGGACAACTGTGTGCTGACCTCGCGAGCCAGGGTGACGATGGTCGCCAACGCCGCGGCCTGGCTGGCAGCCTTCTCTTCATCGGGAGCGATCTCTTCCACGCGGAGGTGTACCGCATTCGCGAGAGGCAGGCCCGGAGTAGCGCTGGCAATGATGGTGGAATCGGCCTGCAAGGGCAGGGAAAGGCCGAGAAACTTGATCGATCCACTTTCGGAGAAGGGCAGCCCGATCTGGCCGACACCCCAGGCAACGGCAAGCAGGGGAACGTCGTGATAGTGGCGTGACAGCAAAGTGGAACCGGCGAAGGGCAATGCAGCTGTACGATGCCGGTCGATGATCGAGTGGATTTGCTCAGCCGTGGGCGTATTGGAGACGGCGATCATGTCATATCCGACCTGCACAAGGCGGACGGTGCGCGCTTCGGAGGGAATGCTATAGATGGTGTGTCCAGCGTAGATTTCGCGGGTAGTGGCATGGGAATCGAGCCAGGTATTCAGGCGTTTGCCGGTGAGCTTGCCGCTGAGGACCATGGAATAGGCGACCGGGCCGTTGGGACCGTTGGGGTCGGGCATGCGGTGCAGAGCGATCGCAGCGGAGTCCAGGTCGCGCTCCCAGTCGATCCCAGTCGCGTCAACAAACTGCTGGTATTCGGGTACGCGTTGAGGAGGTTTCAGGTCCTTGTGGAGGAAGATGCGGAGCGGCTTCAGATTGAAGTAGATGATGCCGTCGGACTCCGGCAGGAGACGGGCGGCTTCCGGCGGAGCCTTGGAACGCAGAAAGATCGCGACAGCCAGCAACAGAAGTACCCCGGCAACCACCAACAGCGTTCTTCGCGTGCGCTTGTGCATCGAGACAGACGTCCAGATACAGGATATCGGACGGGGCTAGCCGCCGCGGGCGACAAGAAGGAACTCCATCCACCCTTTCACGGTAGCGCCGGCCGGAAACTGCCCCGTTCTGCTCAATGAGAGAGCGAGAAGCTGTATATCTTCGTGGCAGTTGGGATGGTGTTGCTTGGGGAAGCATCGGAAGGCGGAAGGAAGCCGTACTCGCCGCTCTCGTAATCTTCGCCCATCTCGATGAGATAGACACGAGGCGCGATCTTCTTTGTCGAGTAGTCGACTACGTCGCGCAGCGCACCCCCTGCATCGTGCACGATGCCGCCATTCGCAGCGCGGAACTCGCGACTGTCAGCGTTTGCGTGCATGCGGATGAGCTGGTACTCGCCGGGTGCGCGGGTTTCGGGAACATAGAGGATGAACGAAGCCGGGAGCTTGAGTGAGAGCGAGCTGCGGTTGCCCCCCACCAGAGCCGTCTTCTCACCCTTGAGCACGCCGGCGCTGGCGTAATGCTTGAGTGCGCCTTCACTCTTGAAATTGACGACTTCGGCAGGCACTTCCTGCCAGGTATTTGAAGAGGCGTCGTGGTAGTAGACCCCGATGGTGTCGACCCCCGGAGGCAAAGCACCGGAAGCCAAAACCACCGATGGAGAAGAGGTGGCTGCAGGGTTCGCGGGTTCGGCAGTGGGGGTGACCGAGGCAGGAGTTGATCCCGACGCTTTCATGATCATGGCGGCAACGATTTTGTCGCCGGCCCCAGCCTTTTTGAGAGCAATCAGAGCATTTGTCGATGTGTCGTATTTGCCAGGTGAAGAGTTGATGGTGGTAACGATCAAGTCTTCTGCGAGCCCAGCCTTAATCAGCTTGATGACGGAGTCGTTGCTCAATGTCTCCTGCGCGATGAGGACCGGGCACAAGAGGAGAAGGAAGCAAACCAGGAAGGCATTACGCATGAACAAGCACCTCAGATGCAAACAACGACACATCGTTTGTGGGATCAAACAAATCATCCCGCGGCGATGCGGTGGCCCGCAAGAGGATTCATGGGAGTAACATGACGAGCGGTGGCTAAAGACGCACCTCTCCCAAATGACTGCGATCGAGTTGCCGGGAGAGGGCGGAGTTCACCAGGTCCCGAATTGGCTGATGCTTCCAAAAAAACTGGCGCCAAGGTCTCTCGCATTTGAGGGCCCGGGAAACTCGCGATCTCTTGGAACCATTCTGCTGAAATACGACCGAAAACTGGAACACCCGCAGTTGTCTCTCGCAGGCTCTCGAGCCCGAGAGATATTTCGTTCCAGCCGTCCGGCATGGCCAGGCCGTCCAATTTTTTTCTGCGTTTTTGAGTCAAATTCTTGATTCTGCGCAACTTAGCCTTGGAGGGGGTACTCGTAAGTATTTGAAAACAAGATACTTATGATCTAAAATCGTCAAAAATAACGACTTAGCGACTCGTTGGTGGACTGGGTGTGCGGTCAAGGCTCATTCCAAAATCAAACGGCTCGTTCAATTCGTGTCGAGGTACCTGAAACAAGTTTACGGATTTTGGAGAAATAACTTGCAAGGTTTGGAGAAAAAAGATCCTGAACGAAATGAGGAAGATGGGATGGATTCATGGAGTGCCGGGTATTGACAACTGAATGAGGGAGACTCTGAAAACAGAACGGCGCAGCCGAGGCTGCGCCGTGTGACGAATTGCGGCATATTGTCTACTGACCAGGCGTCGGTTCAAGCTCTGCATTTAGATTGATCGTGCCGCCGGTCACGTTCAGGGTCTTCGTCCAATCGTTAAACCCCTTTTTCTTAACGACGATCTGGTGTGACCCAGGAGTCAAGTTGACCGTGGAAGGAGTATTGCCGACGAATCCGCCATCAACTTCGATATCGGCCCCGACGGGATTTGAAGCAATGGACAACGCCGCCTGAGCGGGAGCTGCAGGGACAGGCGTCATTGCTGCCAACGCGGCAGGCGGGGCAGCACCGAAGAGACCCATGTCAAGATGCATGTCGCCATCGACGAAGGCCGTGATCTCAGTGCCTTGCGGAATTGTAATGTCCTTGCCGTGAATGAACAGGAAGAGCGGTGCTGCCGGAAAAAACACGATCGACGTGGCAACGATTGCACCGGTCATGGCACCCACATGTCCGCCACCCTTGGCTTCCTTCACCGCACGCAATGCGGCTTTTTCGTTGTTGCCAAGACGTGCGTAGGTGATGGTTATGTTGAGTTTTCCAGCGCGCCCCATGCTCTTCTTGTGCTCGGCCTCGGTGACGTTTGCGATCGCGGTTGCGCCCTTAGGGAGTACAACGACGTCATCGACTCTTACGTCCTCGACCACTTCAAATGGAACTTCTTGTCCAACCTTGGCTTCGGCAGAGGATATTGACTGACTAAGCCGCAGCTTAACTGGCGTGCCATCAAGCAGCGTATGCGGTGGAGGCGGAGTTGACGGTGCGGCTAGCGGAGCTGTCGGGGCACTCTGAATGGCAGGAGCCTTAGGTTGTTGGGAGTAGACGAGAGAGCAAGACAAGGCCAAGACAACGACCAGCGCGCTATGACGCATAATGTAATCTCCATGCCCCAATGGGCAAGATTGCGTAGGTGTGAAGGTTTGCGGAACATCTGCCCGGCGACTAGCCCGCTGCAGCCGTCTCAGGTTCTTAAACAAGATTCAAGAAAGAGAGCCGGAATCGCAATAGCACCAAATACGCACCCATGGTTTCACGCAAATAGAATGAACACTTCGCAGTGTTCAGGGGTGTGATGGCGGGCACAAGAACTCTTCTCATTTTTGAGGTGCAACAGGCAGTCTTAAACTGGACTTGCGACGTTTGCTCGGCTGTTTCCGCTGTGCTAACCTTAGAAACTGTGCCGTGTTATGAGCGGAGCAGGAGTGTGCCCGCGAATTTGACGGCGTTCCCGGCAATGTTTTGGCGGTGGTCGGGCTGGCGTAGCTCAGCTGGTAGAGCATCTGATTTGTAATCAGAGGGTCGGGGGTTCAAATCCCTTCGCCAGCTCCACTTGGAAGCAAATCCGGGAAGCGGACGGCAGCAAGTTTTTAGGATCCGGCGTAAATGATATGGAGGCCGGGTCGGTCCTCTGCGGTTATCCCACTGAGGTGCATGCTCCGACGGCCGGAGGCTCTCCGGCAAGGTCGTAATGTGCGGAAGTGGGTGAGCAAAGGATTGAAGTTGATTGGCTGGGAGAGGTGGTCTGCAACCCACGCCGCAAAGAGCGCGGCTGGGATGGGGCACACGAACCCGGGGTGATTGGGCACAGGTGGCCGAGCGGTTAATGGCAGCAGACTGTAAATCTGCCACTCATTCGAGTTACGGAGGTTCGAATCCTCCCCTGTGCACCATCAATGCAGGTGTTGTCAGGAATTTTGGGGATTGCGATGCGCGAAGGACCGGTAGCGGGAATGGACGCGGGTTCGGAGCGGGAAGGCTCGGATGGGTCGAGCCGGGAAATGGATCGTAAATTCAGGGTGGCGCTGATTTTGTACGTCATTCTGGCAGTACTGAGTTGGTTTACCCTTGACGCTAAGATTCCAGTTGGGGGGAAGTTGGTGGAGCTGAGGTTGGTTCCACTGGTCATTCTCGGTGGGATGGCGTTGCGCACCGTGGTGGCAATGAAGGCGGAGAAGATCCGCCGGCAGGATGGCGAGACTTCCGCGAAGGTTTTCGAATCGCGGGTCGATCGCAAAGTTGGCTTGTAGCACCTGAAGTTAGAGGGCTGATGTAGCTCAGTTGGTAGAGCACTCCCTTGGTAAGGGAGAGGTCACCAGTTCAATCCTGGTCATCAGCTCCAGAAGTACAGCTTTTAGCTATCAGCTATCAGCCTTCAGTTCTGCGGTGGTGAATCAGCCGGTGTGGCTGAGTGAGTGGAGCTGAAAACTGACGGCTGAGAGCTGAAGGCTCGATCCAGGCGGGAGTAACTCAGTGGTAGAGTCACAGCCTTCCAAGCTGTTGGTCGCGGGTTCGAGTCCCGTCTCCCGCTCCAGAGATTGAAGCTGATGGTTCTCAGTTTTCAGAGAGAACGGCGAAGCTGATGGCTGATAGCTGCAGGCCGGTTTTGAGGATTGGAATGTTTGAACAGGTAACGATCGCGGTACAGGATGAGAAGACGTACGCGGCACTTCACTCGCAGATCGATGCGAAGTTTGCTTCGAGTGATGTAGAGGTCTTTCTTGATCGCGTGAAGCGCTCGAAGCTCCGGGTTCGTGACTTTGAAAGCGTGCTGACCCGGGGATTGCTGGGCAAGGAAACGATTGCGCTGTACAAGGCGCTTTCGGTATCCGATCAGGGATTGACCCGCGAGCGTTATCTTCGGCTGGTGGAGAAAGTGCCGGTGGAATTGCGGCAGAGATATTTGAAGGTGTACGCGTACTACTGAGGCGAGTTGTCAGTTTTCAGTTGTCAGTCGACGCTGAAATTCCTGAGGCCCGAGCTGGAAGAATTTGAGGGAAGGAATCGAGCATGGCGAAGGAAAAGTTTGATCGTTCGAAGCCGCACGTGAACGTGGGCACGATTGGTCACATTGACCACGGCAAGACGACGTTGACGGCAGCGATCACCAAGGTATTGCAGAAGCACAACCCGAAGAACACGTTCCGTTCGTTTGACTCGATCGACAACGCTCCGGAAGAGCGGGAGCGCGGCATCACGATCGCGACGGCGCACGTGGAGTACGAGACCCCGAACCGGCACTATGCACACGTGGACTGCCCCGGTCACGCCGACTACATCAAGAACATGATCACCGGCGCCGCACAGATGGATGGCGCGATCCTGGTGGTTGCAGCGACCGACGGCCCGATGCCCCAGACCAAGGAGCACGTTCTGCTGGCTCGCCAGGTAGGCGTTCCCTGCATCGTGGTCTTCCTCAACAAGTGCGACGCGGTGGAAGACGAAGAGCTGACCGACCTGGTCGAAATGGAAGTGCGCGAGCTGTTGTCGAAGTACCAGTTCCCGGGCGACGACGTACCGGTGATCCGCGGATCGGCGCTGGGCGCATTGAACGGGGAAGCGAAGTGGGAAGCCAAGATCGACGAGCTGATGGAAGCGGTGGACAAGTACGTTCCGCAGCCGGAGCGCGCCGTGACGCTTCCGTTCCTGATGCCGATCGAAGATATCTTCTCGATCTCGGGTCGTGGAACCGTTGTCACCGGCCGTATTGAGCGGGGCAAGGTGAAGGTGGGCGAGGATGTCGAGATTGTCGGCTTCCGCGAGACCCGCAAGTCGGTATGCACGGGCGTGGAGATGTTCAAGAAGCAGCTGGACGAAGGCCTGGCGGGGGATAACGCCGGCATCCTGTTGCGCGGCATTCCGAAGGAAGACGTGGAGCGTGGGATGGTTCTGGCCAAGCCGGGATCGATTACGCCGCACACCAAGTTCAAGGGCACGGTATACGTGCTGAGCAAGGAAGAGGGGGGGCGTCATACGCCGTTCTTCAAGGGCTATCGTCCGCAGTTCTACTTCCGCACCACGGACGTGACGGGAGTGGCGGAGTTGCCTGAAGGCACGGAGATGGTGATGCCGGGCGACAACGTGGAACTGGTGATTGAACTGATTACACCGGTAGCCATGGAAAAGGGTTTGCGGTTTGCCATCCGCGAAGGTGGACGCACCGTAGGCGCAGGCGCGATTTCGGAAATTATCAAGTAGACGCTGGCCGCGTCAGGCGTACCGCCCTCGGGCGCATCGGCGACGCGGCAAGCGAAAATCTGATCACTGTTCACTGAACACTGATCACT
>DASXLY010000092.1:0-5939 GCA_036495975.1 Occallatibacter sp.
CGATGCTCGCTGCCATCGATTTGGATCAGTTCGCCATAATGCTCACGTCGCAGCCGCGGTTGATGGAAACTCCGCCGTTGCTTGCGAGTCAGCCACATGCCTTCGGCTGTCATCCAACGGCGCAACGTCTCACGCCCAACACGGATACCATGTCGCTCCGCAAGGACTTCCGTGGCGAGTGTTGGTCCGAAATCGGCGTAGTGACTCCTGACCAGTTCCACGGCATATTTCCGAATGCCTGGGTTCATGCTGCGGTTGGACTCTCGGCCACGCGCCTTGTGAACCAACCCGCTTCCGCCTTCCTCCTGATACAACGCAAGCAATCGATAGGCCTGCCGCTCACTCACTTCCAATACGGATGCCGCTGCCGCTACCGTCCTTCGGCCAGCAAGTACCTCACTTAACACTTCGATCCGTTGCAGATCGCGTTCGCTCATAGAAATCCAGCCCATCCTTAGAACCTGACATTTCTAAGGGGCGGGAACATGACATTTCTAACGAGCGCCTACACCCGATACTTAACAGAATTGTTGTTATCGGACATATAAATAAACATATATAAAACTATATTAATGAATTGTTTCCTGCTGCAAATGAAAGTTATGGATGAGATGGCTGCCATTATCGGACGTTGAGACTGTCATGCCATCTCTGCCGACCTTTTTAACGGTCATTTTCGGACCGCCTGACTTCAATTGAACCAAATCCCCTGCGCTAAATTCCATCATTTCCCTTCAGTGCTCATGATCGTTTCCGTCCTTGGAAGAGCTCGTAGACCCACTCAAATCTTCTTCTCTCTTCTACGACACATATAGGCTCTCCGGCGACGTGAAGCTTAAGCAGATCGAGTGCCTGACGAAGCGCCTGATCATCTTTGGCTACCCGACGCACATCGCCCACTTGATGAATGACCGCTTTGAATTCAAAGAGCGCCCAGTTCTCCAGCCCTAGACCATGGCGGGAGGCGTAATAGATCCCGTTGTAACCGCCGAGATCGTAGACGAAACTTGAGGCCATCTGGGTGATGATCCGTTTCTTGGCCTGGATCAGAACACTCAGGTCGAAATCATCCAGACCCAGGTCACGGCACACGGTGTAAAGCTTGGGGCGCAGGTGCGCAACCCACTCCTGGCTGTAAAGGTCAGCGTACTTCCCTTCCACATTGGCGGTGCCAATGTATCTGTTTTCAAACCACTCGTCAGGCACAAGACCGATCTGCTGGAAGTCATTATCGCCTTCCATTGCGTCGAGCTCTTCAAGCAGCCTGAAGTCCGGACGAAATCTGGCGAGGGTTTCTACATAACAGGAGACAAGCTGACTGGCCGCGTAGAGAACACGGTACTGAGCATCGGGATCGTCGAATCTATTGCCAAAAGTATGAGCGCCGGAAGATGCATCCGTCCCGGCTCTCAACCAATCTGGGAACTCCCAAGGTTTCGTGCCCCACCCTATCCGATACAGCGGACCCTCGGGGGTTCGATGAGTCAACAAAGGAACTAGCCTCCAGCAAGAAAGGCCCGTGCTGCGCCAAGCAGCTCAGGCCCGACAACCTCCAAATCCTGTTCCCGAAGAAGCCGGATCGGTGTGCGATCCTTGAGTTCAGGGTTTATACCTGTCAGCCAAGACTGTACCACGGTGGGCTTATCGTGATCGGCAATCGGAATAATTAGCTGATATGTGAAGCGTAAACGTGTGACGGCATCTCCGTAAGGGTTAGTTGTCCCCTCAACCCAACGGTCGACGGAGCGAACGTCTACCGATGCGATGTAGGCGGTCAGTTTGCGACCAATGATGGCGGTCACCTGAGTTACGAGCTCGGGAAACGATAGCCTCGTTGAATCAACGTGCGCGCGAAGGCCAGGACGAGCAGATGAGGTGGTCGACATTAAGAGATCCTCCGGAACCATGCTTCTGCATCTCTTATTGCAATGATGCTGGGAGAGCTATAAACGTTACAATCAAAGTTCAGGTGCATGAACAATGTCGTGCAATTCTACATACAAATATCGGCGAATTGGCATTTACTTTCGTCTCTTTTCCACAGGGGAGATAGTATCTTTAATGGTTCTAACCTATTTGAGGACTGTCGTTTAGGAAGAGCTATTCTGGCTGGCGAAGGCGCACTTTCTAACGTAACGCTTGTAAGTGTTACGTGCAAGCTTCTAAAAATAGAGAGATTATCAGTATTGTCCGACGCCACGATCCGATCGCGACGAGTCGGCCAGGATCTGCATGGGCGGGGATCCGTAATTAAAAACTGCAGTAGGTTAGCGATAGCCGCAGCAAATTCAATCGTTGCGAAGATCTCTTTGGCAGAGAGTTGGCGATACGACTATGCTTCTTGGCGGCCTCTTTCAGCTTGCCATGTAGGTTGATCTCGAAAAAGGAACACGCCCCATCCTGAAGGCCCCTGAATTGATGGTCTCCAGCTAGGAGGCCTCTTTCTCCTCAAACAGAGAGCCGGAATCCTCACCCAGCAGTTTGGGAAGGGTTTCTTCGAGCGCAGCGAGAATAATCTGAGTAGCCGTAACGCTGTGCCGTTTGGCGGCCCGCTTCAGGCCCCGTTTGGTTCCGACGGGTACATTGAGATCGAGCCGTACCCGAAGCGGGTAGACGCGCGACCGGGATTCGCTCTCAGCTTCAGCCTTGGCGCGGATCTTGCGGATCAGCTCCGGGGTTTCGCTCATTGTTCCCTGCGTTGCCATGCCTGCAATTTAGCACTAGATGTAGGGGAGTGCAACAGGTTCCTTCCTGCATTCTGCGTACCTCATACAGATATACGTGTGTGTATGGGTGAGTACACACGCAGGGTCCCTTCCATAGGCAGCCCCGTTTTTTCCGCCGAGGAAAGGAACCCCGTGTGTACGGATACATGTGTACGGATATATGACAAGTCATCGCGCGAAAAATGTGGCCAATGGTCTGACCTCTCGTGCGCTGGCTTCTCTGCTCCGTGGAACACTTAAAGTAAGGCCGCGCGCCGAAGAGACCCCATGATACCGGAGGACCACGCACTGTGCGCGAAACACGGTCTATGATTCTATATGAATCGGTCTTTAAGGATGATCTGTAAAGGCTTGGCTTTAAACAGATTGCGCAAAAGGTAAGGCGGACTACTAGTTGTCAAACTTAATACAAAGAAAGAACTAGAAGTCTAACTATTAGGGATTCTCCAAACTATTGATGGTGAAGAACTTGCGAGACAAAGCGTACCAACTTATGCGTGCGACCGTACCAATCTATGCGTTGAGCCGTACCAACTTATGCGTGCCAGGTTGTGGGAAAGTCGACAACCACCGATAGAAACAGACCTACCAAGGCGTACCTACTTATGCGTGGAGGATTGTGGGGAACTTCAGGACTTCTCTTCGATCGACGCCGGCAGCTCTGCCACAGGCACGCTCATGACACTCGGTCGCTTGAAGCGAAATGTCAGGCCTTCCCCTTCTCTTTCGGCGAACTCCATTTTCTGATAGAGGAAGCCGACTCGCTTGAGGGCGGCGAGGAAGTTTTGGCGGAACTTTCGCATCGAGCTGTACTGGAATCCGAACTGCATCTTCAGGGACTGCCAGGAGAGATCGAGAGACCACCGCCGCGATCGCATGAGGGTGTGGGCCCGATAGGTCAACCATACATAAATGTCGAAGGCCATACAGTTCGGCCAGAGTCCGCGGATGATCCGGATGTCGACGGGAACCCCGTTCTCAACACAATCCTGATAGAACTCCTCGCCCAGCTGAATGGTGGAGTGAAAGAGACCGGGCTGACCGATGAGCTTGTTATGCCACATGAGGTTCCAGGCCGCTCCGATCTGCATCGAGGCTCCGTGGGTCTCCGTCATGTCCAGCTCCTTCCCTTCCCCGATCCAAAACGCGATTCGCGAGCCGAAGAGATTCGAGAGCTGCCGTTTGAACGGCTTGATGTTGCCGAACTCGCCGCCGGAGTAATTCTTGGTCCCTGAGACCTTTTGCATGAACTCGGCGAGCGATGCACCCAGCTCAAGGGTGCGGGATGGGTTGGTTCTCTTTTTGCGGACGATCTCTGTCACGGCCCAGTTCAAGATGCCGCGTGGATAGATGCCCCATGGAACCGTCAAGGGTGGGAGCGCCTGAACCACCAGATGGAAAGAGCCGCTATCACGGAGGAATTCCCTGCCCGGAAAAGAGGAAGCAGGAAGCGCGAGCTGACACATCGTCCGGTTGTAGTACCAGATGGCGTTCGCTTCAAACGCTTCCTGAGCCTGAATCAGGAGTTCTTGTTCGGCCAGCAGATTTAGTTGGTGGGCCGGAGGCTTTCCTCGTTTCGCCACTCTTCGACTTTACTCGCAGGATTTGTGGAGGCGGGAGTATTCAACTAGGTACTTGAAAGGAAGGCCCCTCCGACGCTCATCAAGAGAGGACAGATGAACGATATGCTCATTTATCGTCGATGTGCCTTGTTTTCTATTGTCGATGAGCGAGTTGGCGATTTGCACTAACCCGCTAGCGCGGGAGGTTATGCTTCAGTGGCATTTGGATAGAGTGTTGGACACCCGAGGAGGTGTCCATGACTCGTCTACGTCAGCGCATGCAGGAAGATCTCCGGCTGCGCAACTTCTCCGAACAGACGATTCGTCGCTACACACATGTAGTGGCGGAGTTCGCGAAGTATCATCACCGATCACCTGATCAGCTGGGTGCGGAGCACGTCCGGTCCTTTCTGCTACACCTGCTAAACGAGCGCAAGCTCACGTGGGGAACGATCCAAGGGTGCCGGTCAGCGCTGAAGTTCCTCTACACGCGGACGCTGAAGCAGACCTGGTTTGATCAGGAGATCATCAAGCCCAAGGTGCGGCGCAAGCTGCCTACCGTATGGAGCCGGGAAGAAGTCAGCGCACTGCTGGACGCGATAACGAGCACCAAGTACCGTGCGCTGCTGGCCCTGTACTACGGCGCCGGGCTTCGCTGTCAGGAAGCGCTGGATCTGAAGGTCACTGATATCGACAGCAAGCGGATGGTCATCCACGTCCGCGAGGGCAAGGGCAAGTTTCCGCGCCAGGTCATGCTGTCGCCGAAGCTGCTCGAACTGCTGCGTTTCTACTGGAGCCGGCGTAAGCCCAGGGATTGGCTCTTTCCCGGGAAGCAGTCAGGCCAGCCACTGAAGGCGAACGCTGTTCGTGTCGCCTGCCAGAAGCTGCGCAAGCAACTCGGCATCAGCAAGCCGCTCAGCCCACATGTTCTACGTCACTCCTTCGCGACGCACCTGCTCGATGTGGGCACGGACCTGCGCAGCATTCAGTTGCTGCTCGGACATCGCGACCTCGAGACTACGTCGCGATACCTGCATGTTTCCGAAGCCAGGCTGCACGCCACGCCGAGTCCACTCGATGATCTTCCCATCCGCATCCACCGAACTACTCAGGGAGGCAACAGCACCGCATGATAGGACATCGGCTCGAAGTGGCCGATGTCTTCCACGCTCATCAAGAAGAGTTCCTTCAACGCTGGGGCCGTGTACTGTCGAACCAGCAACGGAAGGTGCTGCGCGATATCGGCCTGTGCCGCACGGCGGCACTCGGCACTCATCTGGAACGCTGCGATCGCTGCAGCTATGAGACTGTCGCTTACGACTCGTGCCGCAATCGGCACTGTCCCAAGTGTCAGTCCTCAGCACGCGATCGCTGGCTCATGAAGCAGGCTGCCAGCCTGCTGCCGGTGCCGTATGCCCATGTTGTGTTCACCGTGCCTGAACAACTGTCCCTGCTGGGGCTGCGCAACCAGCGGCTCTTCTACACCCTGCTGTTTCGTGCAGCTTCCGAGACTCTGCTCGCGATCGCCGCCGATCCCCGCCATCTCGGTGCACGCATCGGTGTGCTCGCTGTCCTTCATACCTGGAGTCAGAACCTCCAGCATCATCCCCATCTGCACTGTCTCGTTCCCGCCGGCGGTCTGGCCCTCGAT
>DASXLY010000093.1:0-13500 GCA_036495975.1 Occallatibacter sp.
CCGGACGGCACTCTGACCGAGACGCGAGAGTACGATACGGCTGGCAATCTGACTTCACTGACCCATTTCAATGGCAAAACTACGACTTACGCCTACGACACGCTGAATCGTCTGTTGAGCCGTGTGCCAGACCCCACGACCCTGCCACGGATCAATCGGGGAATGATCTATCTCGGTGCATGCCTCATCGCCGGAATCCGACTAGCGCGAGCGCGTCAGGTCAACATCAGGGTCGTGCCAACCAGACAAGCGATCGAAGAGTCAGTGGATTTAGCACATGAAATTTTCAATCCCGTGTTTCGCAAAGTGCCGGAGCAGGTGAAGGAGATTCATTAGCCCGCCTCCACTAGGATGCCTGCTGAGAGTTGCCTGAGCCAGTTCATCTGGATCCTCTATTCGCTGCGCAAAGCCGCCGTTGGATCAACCTTCGTCGCACGTCGCGCCGGTCCGTAGGTCGCTGCCATCGCGATCATTATCGTGATTGCCAGTACCGCCGGGTACACGCTCGGCGAGACGAATTGGATCCCCGGAAACATCGCGTCGAATAACCGTCCCAAGGGAAGGGCAAGCAACACTCCGGCGCTTGATCCGATCGCAGTAATCTTCAGCCCTTCGCGCAGAATCATGCCCGAGATGTCGCTCTCTTTAGCCCCGAGCGCCAGCCGGATCCCAATCTCCTGTGTCCGCTGCCTCACGGAATAGGCAATCAGTCCGTAGATACCGATGGCCGCCAGCGCCAGCGCCATTCCCGCGAAACTGCCCATGATCTCCTCGAAAACTGGATCGCCATTCCTCTGGTCCTCGATCACCTTCTCCATGCTCTTCACGTTCAGCAATGGCAGTTCCGGATCCACGGCTGCCACGACCTGGCGCAGCGACGGAATCATGCTGTCCGGCGCGAGGCGTCCGCGTAGCATCACCGATATCCCTCCCGCCGGCCGTTGCGCGAACGCTTCGTAAACCATGGGATCGATTCGCGCCTCCTCAGAGTAGCTCTTCACGTTGCTGACAACTCCGACAATCGGCTCCCAAATTGTCGTTCCATCGTCCAGTTCCAGCTTCACTCGCCGACCCAGGGCGTCACGGTTTCCAAGGTAGCGCTCGACGAATCTTTGGTTCACCACCAGAACCCGCGGCGCGTTCGGATCATCTTGCGCGGTGAACGTACGCCCATGCAGCGCCGCAATGCCTGCCGCGGCAAAAAACTCCGGCGAGACCATCACGTGTTCCGCAGTGCGCTGTTGGCTCTCCGGAGGCTCAGCCAAGCCCTGGATGTGTACCGCCACACGCCCCGCCCCCGCAGAAGGCAGATTCAAGGTCACCGCCGCGTCTTCCACACCAGGAATCTGATGCAGCCGCCCCAACAAATCGCGAACAAACCGTTCCTGCGCCGCTGCATCCGGATAGCGCGTCTTGTCCAGCACTAGCCCTGCCGTCAGCAGGTGATCCGTCCTGAACCCCAGCCGTTGATGCTCTAACTCATAGATGCCACGGATCAGCAGCCCCGTGCCCGCGAGCAGAAATAGCGCCATCGCGATCTCGCCGCCAACGAGCACGGCGCGAAGATGGTTGCGTCTCCTGCCCGCGGTTGCCGCGCGCCCTTCAGTTTTCAAATCCGTGCTGATATTCGTCCGCGAGGCCTTCCACGACGGCGCCATGCTCGAAAGGATCGCCGACAGCAGGGTCAGCCCAGCAGCAAATCCAAGCACCTTGCCGTCCAGACTCAAAGGCACGGCCGAAATGCCTTCATTGAACGTTAGGAGCGAGCGCATCAGCCGGATTCCGACCCAAGTGAGCCCCAGTCCCGCTGCCCCACCCGTCAATGCGAGAGTTAATCCTTCAATGAACAACTGGCGTAGAATTCGCCAGCGGGAGGCTCCTAACGAAGCACGGATTGCGAGTTCCTTTTGGCGCCCCGCGGCTCGCGTCAGCAGCAGCCCAGACACGTTCGCGCAGGCAATCAGCAGCACAAACCCAACGGTGGTCATCATCACTGCCAGAGCATTCGAGATCCCGAACGAGTGCACCAGGTAATCTTTCAATGTGCGGACCGATCCGCCCCATCTCCCCTCGAGCCTCGGATAGTCGGACGTCGCCCGATTGGCCACGAGCTTTGCCTCCGCCCCAGCTTGAGCGAGCATGATCCCGGGTGCCAGCCGCGCAAAGACGATCAGGTTGCGGTTCCGGCGCGCATCCAAGGTAAGGTCGGATGCTGTCAGCGTCAGCGGCGTCCAGAGCTGCGGTGTCAGCCACATCAGCCGGAAATCTGCGCCCATGACGCCAACCACGGTGTAATCTTCGCGGTTAAGCCGAATGGTGCGACCCACAACCCCGGGATTCGATCCAAACTTCCGTGCCCAAAGCCCATGGCTCAGCACAACGACGCAGTCCTTTCCCGGCTGATCTTCGCCCGGCAGGAACCCTCGACCGAGCGCCGGCGCCGCGCCAAAGATGGCGAAGTAGTTCGGGGTCACGGCCGCGTACTGGATCGCCTCCGCCTGTTCTTGCTGCCCGCCCAGAGTTCCGGAGATGCCGTCGTGCGCAGCCGCGGTCTCGGCGAATACGCGATGATCGGAGCGCAGCGAGAGATAGTTGGGGGCCGACACGTCGTGAACGTCGGGAAGGAAATTGTCATCCGGATTCACCGACGAAACCACCACCACTTTGTTCGCATCTCGCTCCGGCAGGTTCGGCATCAGCCATGCGCTCACCAGACTGAAGATCGTCCCATTCACCGCAATTCCCAGCGCCAGAGTCAGCACTGCCGTGAGCGTAAATCCTGGTGACTTCGAAAGCTGTCGCAGTGCGAATCGCACGTCAGCCACGATGCTCTCTAACGTCGGCCATTGCCAGACTTCGCGGCTGCGCTCTTCGATCCGAGTCACATTGCCGAACTCGCGGCGAGCGATACTCTCAGCCCGATCTCGCGTCATGCCGCGATCCATGAAGTCGGCGATCTTCTCGTCGAGATGCTCGCGGATCGCCGCCGAGAGTTCGTCGTAGCGACGGTGACGTGTGAATACTCGTTTGAGCCAGTTCATGGAGACTCCTATTCGGACCGCAATGCCTGGATCGGATGGTTTCGCGACGCCTTCCGTGCCCTCGTCGCTCCCGCATTGCCCGGTCCGGTCATTCGCTTCGTAGAGCTTGCACGGGATCGACAGAAGCAGCGCGCCGCGCGGGCGCAAAGCTCGCCGCCATTGCCGCCGCACCCAGCACGGCAGCCACGGCCGCAAGCGTGACGGCATCCCACGCCGCCACACCGAACAGCATTTTCCTTATCAACGTTGCTACGCCGACCGCACTGGCCAGTCCCAGCACCAGCCCGGTCAGGGTTAGCCATCCCGCTTGCCGCATGACCAGGCCATACACCGCGTCGCGCGGCGCACCCAGCGCCATCCGCACGCCAATCTCCCGCGTCCGCTGGCTTACCGAGTAGGCGATCACGCCGTAGAGCCCCACCACGCCCAGCACCAGTGCAACTCCCGCAAACCCGCCGATCAGCCACGCGGCGAAGCGATGCAGCAGCGCCGCCTGCGTCCCCTCGATCTTCGCGAGCAACGTTCCTTCGTCGGACACGCCCAGGTTGGGGTCGATCTGGTGCAGCATCGCGACGAGTTCCGGTAGCAGCGCCCCTGCATCTTGTCGCGTGCGCACGACGAGCGTGAACGAGCTATCTCCGGTCTGGCTCAGCGGAAAATACTCCGTCGGCGCGACCGTCGCATCCAGCGCTCCCTCGTGTACATCGCTCACCAAGCCCACAATCTGCCACTCCGTGTCGCGCCCGCCCTCATCATTCGCAATCTTCTGCCCAACCGGGTCCTCTCCGGGAAAGAACTTCCGCGCCAGCGCTTCGTTGATGACTGCCACACCGGGCCTGGTTCCGTCGTCGCCCTCCGTGAAGAACCGCCCGCGCACCAATGCCGCCTTAAGCGCCGGTAGATAACCCGGGCTCACGTGCCGCTCGTCCACCTCGTTGTGTTCTCCATGATATGGCCGCGGCGGAAAATGTATCCGGTCCGTCGCGCAATCGCATTGCGCCGGAATCAAGCTTGTCATTCCAACGTTCTCTACGCCTGGCAGGCTCTTCGCTCGTTTTATAATCTCGCGCGAAAATTCCGCCGTTCGAGCCTTGCCGCCCTTGTAGACCTGGTCAGGAGCGATCACGCGCAAGGTCGCCACTTGATTCGGATCGAAGCCCAACGGCACATGGAGCAGGCGATAAAAGCTCTTCCCCAGCAGTCCGGCTCCAGCCAGGAGCACCACGGCAACTGCCAGCTCAATCACTACAAGATTGGCTCCCAGCCTCTGCCATAAGCTGCTCGCTGCCCCCCGGTCTCCCGCCGCCAACCCGTCACGCACTTTCTGGAACGAGAGCCGTGCCGTCACAGTCCCGGCAAGAAGCAGGGCGGCCCCGAGCGCAACAGCGCAGGCAAAGACTATCGTGTGCGCGTTCAGATTCACGCCATCGAGAAACGGCATGTTCGCCGCCATATCCTTTGGCACCAGCTTGGCTAGCAGCCGCATCAATACGGCGGCAACCAGCACTCCTGAGAGTCCGCCGGCCGCGGCGATCAAAAACCCCTCAATCGCAAATTGCCGCACCAGTCGTCCTCGCGTCGCGCCCAATGCACCACGCACTGCCACTTCGCGCCTGCGGCTCTCTGATCGCACCAGCACCAGGCTCGCGACGTTGACACACGCAATCACCAGCAGCAATCCTGCTCCGCCCAGCAGCGTCAGCAAAATCGGCCGCACGTTACCGACAAAAACTTCCGTTAGCGGAACCACCTGCGCCGTCAGACCCCTTCCCTGGTTCGAATACTGCTTCTGCAACTGCTTCTCAATCGCCGTCATCTCGGCTTGTGCTGTCCGCGGACTAACCCCATCTCGAAGCCTGCCTACGCCGAAAAAGTTGAAGAAGTTCCGCGTCTGTTCGTGAGTGCTCAACGTGTTGATCGGCGTCCAGAACTCCGCGTTCCCTGCGAGTGCGAATGAGAAACTGCGCGGCAGGACGCCGAGAATCGTGAACGCGGTGTTGTCCAGAGAAACCGTCTGCCCGACGACATCATCGCGGCCGCCAAAGCGATGCAGCCACGCGCTATAACTGATGAGGGTCAGGTTTGGTCCGCCCAGTCGATCTTCGCCCGCGGCAAAGTCGCGCCCCAGCATCGGCCGCACTCCCAATGTTTTGAAAAATCCACCGCTCACGCGCCCAGCTCTTACGGGTTCTGTTCCATCGTGCGTGCGCAGAAGATACCCCGCTCCCGTGAACACGTCGAGCGAAC
This sequence comes from Occallatibacter sp., assembly GCA_036495975.1. GTDB lineage: Bacteria > Acidobacteriota > Terriglobia > Terriglobales > Acidobacteriaceae > Telmatobacter. Next base: position 5,289 of record DASXLY010000093.1, read on the forward strand.
TCAGCGACTTGTTCATGCGTTGCCAGTCCACGAAATCCGGATATGCCAGCGGCCAGAGCGGCGATTCCGCGCTGCTTTCATTCACAGCCATCAGCCGATTCGGGTCTGCGTAAGGTAAGGGTTCAAGTAGTGCCACGTCAACAAAGGCGAAGATGGCGACACTCGCGCCGATCCCAAGAGCAAGAACGATGATCGCGGTTACCGCGAAACCTGGAGCCCTGCGGAGCTGGCGCAAAGTGTAACGGAGATCGGCAAGGATCGATTCGAGGGTAGGCCACTGCCAGACTTCACGGCTGCGTTCTTCGATTCGAGTCACGTTACCAAACTGACGACGGGCAGCTTGTTCCGCCTGCTCCTGTGTCATGCCGCGGTCCATGAGATCGGCGATCTTTTCGTCGAGATGTTCACGAATCGATTCGGAAAGCTCGTTGTAGCGACGCCGGCGAGAAAATCGGTCTTTGAGCCAATGCATGACAATCTCTTTTCGCTTCGTAGGGCTTGTATTAGTTCAATAGAATCTTTAGAACCTTCCTATTCGACGCGGAGAATCCTCATCGGATCAATCCTTGAGGCGCGGTATGCGGGAAAGAACGCTGCGGCAAGAGTGGCGGCGAACAGAATGCTCAAACCAGCAGCGATCGACAAAGGATCAGTGGGACTCGTCTCATAGAGTAGGCTACGGATCGCGCGTGTAGCTGCAAAGGACAATGACAAACCTAGCGTGATGCCTATGCCAACAGGTACCAGGATTTCCAGCAGAACCAGTCGACTAAGCGCAACTTTGCTCGACCCAAGAGCAACGCGGACCGCAAATTCAGGAGTTCGGAGCGAAACCGAGTACGCTAGAACCCCGTAGACTCCCAGAATTGCGAGTGTCAGAGCCGCAATGCTGAAGAAAGACAAAATGATTGACTGCAACCGTTCCGGTGCGACGGATTGTGCTATTTGAGTGTCGAACGTCGTGATGAGAGGAATAGCAGCTTGGGGATCAACATCCCATACTTGGCGACGAACAACCGGCGCGAACTCCTTGAGGGCGCGCGAAGTCCGCACAAGAAGGAACACGGAGGAAGGCGGATCGTGCCAGAAAGGCAAGTAGACAACTGGAATGTTCTCTTTCAAATTCGTGATCCGCGCATCGGCGGCGATGGCCGTCACTGTATAGATTCGCCCATCGAACTTAAATTGCCGACCGAGCGCCTGGCTATCGGGCCATGCTACTTTTGCTGCTCTTTGCGAAATGATCGCGCTGCGTGGATTGGAGTGTTCGCTAGCAGAAAAGTCGCTGCCCGCAATAAGCCGAGTCTGTACTGTAGCGAAATATCCAGGACTAATGTTTCGTAGGTTCGCCAAAGGCACTTTGCTCTCAGGCAAGGGATGGTCCGGGCGGTAGATGCTGTGTACGGCGGAATCGCCGCTCAGGGGCATCGTGCTGGTGATTGCAGCAAACTCCACACCATGAGTAGAGCGAATTGTGTCTAGCACGCGATCAATGAATTCAGAACGGGGAGAATCGCTGGACTCTGTGGATTGCTCGTACCTTGGGCTGAGTAGATCCACCTCTGTGAGAATAACTTGGCTTGCGTCAAAGTCCCGCTGCTGATAGAGCACGCGAGAAAAGCTGCGCAACATAAGACCAGTTACGACGAGCAGCACAACGGTACACGCGATTTCAAGTGAGATAAGCACCTTCCGGAGAAAATAGGTGTGGCCCGCCCGGAGTATCCGAGTTGAAGAAGATTGCAATGCACGTTGAGGATCAGAGCGCAGCGAACGCAGAGCGGGAACGATGTCCGACAGTAAAGCGGTCGCTCCTGAAACTCCGTAGGCGAACAGCAGGACGGGCCAAGTGACATGGATTGCATTGATACGAGGGAGGTTCTGTGGAGCAATAGCCGTAAACAACCGAATCCCGCCGATGGCTAAGAGAATTCCCGAAATTCCTCCCGCAAGGCAGAGGATGGCGCCTTCCATCAAGGTAGCTTGAAACAGACGAGTGCGCCCAGCTCCGAGCGCGGCACGAACGGCATTATCACGCTCACGAGCCATAGATCGTGCCAATTGCAGACCGGCAAGATTCACGCAAGCGATAAGCAGAAGTCCGAGAACCGCGAAAAAAAGCAGCCAGAGCGCTTCGCGAATGTTTCCTGACGCTTCTTGCGAAAGCGGTTCAACTACGACGCTCAAGTGTATCGGCAAGTGATTGGAAACCGCATAAGCACTCAGCATGCCCGTGAGCTCTGTAGATGCCTCGCGGATCGTTGCATTTGCTCTTAAGCGTGCAATGACGAGAAAGGCGAAATCGGCATCATCGGAAGTGAGATCGTCTCCCTGTGGCGTAAAAGGTTCGAATATTTCATATGAGGATGTCTGATTGGGACTTGCTCCGCCGCCCATCTCATTGATTACGGGAAACTCGAAGCTGCGGGGCAGCACTCCAATGACCATTGTTGGCCGGCCTTTAATCTTGACCGTACGACCCACGACATCAGGATCCCCGTGAAATAGGTCCTGCCATGCGGCCCAACCGATGAGAACCACATCGTTCCCACCCGACTGTGCTTCTTCAGGGCGGAAAGTACGACCGAGAATTGGCGACAGGCCCAATACAGAAAGGAAATTAGGTGAGACGTAAAGGCCTTTTTCGATGCGGGGATGATCTCCTCCGGCTGTGACAGCAAAAGATGCGTTCTGAAGAAGCGCTGCATCCTGAATTGTATTTGCATGTGATTTCAGATAAAGGAAATGGCGGTAATTGTCAGGTACAGAGGGATATTGCTTGACCACTTCCTGAATTACCTCACGCCAAACTACGATCTGTCCTGGGTCACGGAAAGCATAGGGACGCAAGAGTACCGAATCAATGACACTGAAGACTCCTGTACTAGCGCCGATGCCACATGCCATGATGAGGAGAGCAATTAGGGTAAATCCAGGAGTGCGGCGCAACTGACGGCAAGCGAACTTGATATCTGCCCACAGGCTTTCGAATGTGGGCCATTGCCAGACTTCGCGGCTGCGCTCCTCGATCCGCGTAACATTGCCGAACTCGCGGCGGGCAGATCGTTCAGCTTCATCCTGCGTCATGCCACGCTCCATCAGGTCAGCGATCTTCTCGTCGAGGTGTTCGCGGATCGACTCTGAGAGCTCGTTATAGCGACGGTCGCGCGAAAAGAGCTGCTTTAACCATGTCATGATTCGTCCCTATTCCCCTCTAAGTGTCTGCATAGGATCGATCGATGCAGCTCGTCGCGCAGGCCATAAGCCTGCCAATGTGGAACAAGCCATCAAAACGAGTACCGCGCCCACGATCGTCGCGCTGTCCAATGGCTTGACACCATACAACAGACTTTTAAGAAAACGCGTAAGCCCAATAGAGGCAATCAGGCCGCCTGTGATTCCTATTGCGGTGAGCAGCAAAGCGTATCGCAATGTTCTCAGCAACACAATTTTCCGCGAGGCTCCTAGTGCCATCCGGATTGCTATCTCCCGTGTGCGCTGTGCGACCGCATATGCAAGGACACCGTATATCCCGAGCAGGGAAAGCGATAACGCTATCGCCGCAAATGCTGTCAGAATCACTGTATTGAACCGCCGCGATGACTGTGTCGCCGTCACTATCTCATCCATCGTATGCGGTTGCGACAGCACGAGCAGCGGGTCGAGTTGGTGGACAAGCCTTCCCAGGCTTGGAGTCAATTGCGCCGGATCTTCTGTCGTGCGCAATACGACGTTCATGTTGCCCACAATGCCGAGCATCGCCGCCATCGGTCCCAGAGCCGCCGCAGCTTGCGAGACTGGCTCATACATCTGGTTCGATGTCGGCTGGTCAAGCGGCCCTTGCTTCACGTCCCCAACCACCCCCACGACCGTGATGGCCGGCATCACGCTGTCGAATCGATCTCCAACTTTCATGCGCATACCAATCGGATCCTTGCCATGGAAATACTGTTCGGCAAAAGACTGGCCAATGATCGTCACTAGCTGCGCGCCGGCCCGCCCATCTCGAGCTTCGAAAAAACGGCCGCGAATCAGTGGAATGTGGAGCGCCTGGAAATAGCCCCCCTGCACGAGATAGGTTGAAGCAATCAGGAAGCCCTCCCCGGCCGACCGCACATGTCCTTCCGCGGTAATTAGACGTCCTTGATTTTGACCGACAATCGGAATGTCGGTCGAGAAGCCTACCGCAGTCACTCCGGGCAGAGCTTCAAGCCGGCGTCGCAATTCGGCGTAAAACTCATCCGCTTTCTGCTGTGTCGGATAATCGTGGACCGGCAGGGAAAAGGACGCAGTGATCACGTGTTGCGATTGAAATCCTCGGTCGGTTTCTAGCATCTTTGCGAAGCTGCGCAGCAGCAGGCCGGATGCGACGAGTAACAGCATCGCCAACCCTATCTCGACCGCTACTAAAGCACTTTGCAACCTGTGTTGCGAGCGTCCTTGTCCCGCTCCCTGGTTTCCGTCTCGCAGCGAATCCAGAATGTCCGTTCGTGAGCCGGCGCGGGCCGGCACCATGCCGCAAAGCACGCCTGTCACAGTCACCAGTCCGAAGGCAGCGGCGAACATCGGCCATCGAATAGAAATTTCATTCAGCCGCGGCAGCGAGTCGGGAAGCGCAACCGCCCCCAGGCGCACCAACACCACCGCAAGAGCAACGCCCACGGCGCCACCGATCGCACTGAGCAGCAAGCTCTCGGTCAACAACTGCCTCAGCACGATGCGCCGCGCCGCGCCCAATGCCAGGCGGATGCCAAGTTCCCGCTTTCGTCCCGCCGCCCGTACAAGTAACAGGTTGGCGAGATTCACACACGCGATCAGCAAGATCAGCGCCACTGCTCCAAGCAGGATGCTCAGCAACGGCCGCGCATTACGCACGGTCTCTTCTCGTAGCGTCCTGAAATACCCGCGCAAGTGCAAGCCGGATGATATGGTTGCGTAGCCGGGTTGAATCATTGCGATCACGCGGTCCACATCGACCTGTGCCTGTGCGGCGCTTACCCCAGGCCTCAAGCGGGCCACGAGACCATAGTCGTAATTCTCCCCTTCGGAATTCTTTTCTGTCGAAGTGAAGCTCATGGGAACCCACAGATCGCGACGGCTTAACCTGCCTGCATCCAGAGGAAACTCAAAATCCCGCGGCATGACTCCAACAATCGTGTAAGGTCGCCGATCTAAGTCGATCGTCTTGCCCAGAATCTCTGGATCGCTTTGGAAGCGTTCACGCCAAAGTGAATAACTGATTACCGTGACCGGGACCGCGTTGTCATCCTCCTTCTGCGTAAAGGTCCTGCCCAACAACGGGTCGATCCCGAGTGTAGGAAACAGCGACGCGGTTACTCGTTCTGACGCGGCATGAAAGGGTGCGCCTGCGCCCGTCACATCGAATCCGGCTCCGATATATGCACCGACACCGGAGAAAGCCTTGCTTTCACGCTGGAAGATGAGAACGTCGGGAGCAGTCACATTGAAATCGTGAGGGTCCTCGCGAATCCACTCGTGCAAACTGATGAGCTGCCCTGGATTGCTGAATGGCAACGGGCGCAATAACACACCGTCCACCACAGAAAAGACCGCCGTCATTCCTCCGATTCCGATTGCCAAAGTGAGAATTGCAATCGTAGTAAAGCCCGGTGATTTGCGCAGTTGCCGTAGAGCGAATCTTACGTCTGCCCAAGTGCTCTCGAGTGTTGGCCACTGCCAAACCTCGCGGCTGCGCTCTTCGATCCGCGTAACATTGCCGAACTCGCGGCGGGCAGTTCGCTCCGCATCATCCCGCGTCATGCCACGATCCATCAGATCGGCGATCTTCTCGTCGAGGTGTTCACGAATCGATTCGGAAAGCTCGTTGTAGCGACGGCGGCGTAAGAAGAACTGTGGGAGCCACTCCATAAAGCCTCCTAACTAATGTCCTGCAAGTGCAAGCACGCGGCTGATCCCAGCGAACATCTGCTCGACGCTCGTGAGTTCCTGCTCCAGATGCTTTCTGCCCGCTTGAGTCAGTTTGAAGATTCGTACCGGGCGGCTCCTTGCAGACAAACCCATCTCCGATTCCAGCCAGCCGGCTTTCAACATCCGCTGTAGAGCGGGATACAAGGACCCTTCCTCAATCTGGAGAAGATCGTCTGAAATCTCCTTGATCCGTTGCGCGAGGGCGTATCCGTGCATCGGTTTCCTGCTTAGAGTCTTGAGGATCATCAATTCCAGCGCCCCGGGAAAGAGGTCGCGGTATTCGGGCTTCTTAACCATGCAGCTATGCTACTCCGAAAAGACTATGTTGGAAATAGTCTCTTAAAGATAGCTGAAGTCGATCCGTCACAAACCTCTCCTGGCACGATTCAATCTCCTCTCGAATTCTCGAAAAGGAACCCTCCTAATGAAACCTTCAGAACTCTACGAGGCGCTTCACGCGCTGATCAGCGAACGTGTGCCCCTGCACGTCTGGGGCGCCTGCGGGGTCGGCAAGTCACAAATCGTTGCTCAGGTCGCCGCCGACCGTAAGTGTGATTTCCTCGACATCCGGGCCGTGCAACTTGATCCTGTCGATCTGCGCGGTCTTCCGCGAATCTCCGCGGACCGCGCGGAGTGGGTGCCGCCGAAATTCCTCCCACTCGATGGCGAAGGCATTCTATTCCTCGACGAGTTGACCGCCGCGCCGCAGATGACCCAGGCGGGCTGCTACCAGCTGGTCCTCGACCGCAAGCTCGGCGAGTATCAGCTTCCGGATGGCTGGGTCGTGATCGCAGCCGGCAATCCGGCGTCCGAGCGGGGTGTCCACTTCTCGATGCCGCGGCCGCTGCGGAACCGGTTCGTTCATCTCGACCTCGAACCGGACTTCAATGACTGGTGCAAATGGGCCGTGAAAGCGGGAATGCGTCCCGAAATTATCGCGTTCCTGCGGTTCAAGCCAGCGCTTCTTCACGATCCCGATGCAACCTCAGACATAAATGCGTGGCCGACACCCCGCTCCTGGGAGATGGCCTCGAACGTCCTGAGTGGTTTCGCGCGCCGTCAGCAAAGCGGGTTCTTCGCGGGCACTACCGAGATCGAGGCGCAACTGCTCGAAGGAACGATCGGAGAAGCGGCAACCACAGAACTGGTGGCCTTCTTGCGCCTCTTCCGGCAGCTGCCGTCAATCGACGAAATTCTGCTCAATCCCGACGCAGCGCCGCTGCCCGACGGCCCATCGGCGCGGATTGCGCTTGCCACCGCCCTGGGGCGGGCACTCACTGACCATTCGATCGCGAAAGGGATCCGTTACCTCGACCGGATGCCGACCGAGATGCGCGTGCTCGCGATGCGCGACGCCGCAGCCCGCGATCGCGCCATCACCCACACGCCGGAGTTCATCCGCTTCGGCGTGGAACACGCGGAGTTATGTTGCGGTTGAAGTTATGTTGTGTGGGAGGAGACTACGAGCCCTCCTATTGGTCTGGTGGCATTTTGCTCGCAACATAACTGAACTCGATACTTGGAGAATCGCCACTTTCAAAGGAGATTCACCATGTTCGAGAGAATTCTGTTCCGTCGATCTAATCTCATTCGCCACCGTAACGGCCCATATGCGAAAGAACGAGAATGCTATCTGACGTTGATGATGGAAGAAGGCCGCTCGCTGCCAACCTTGAGACAAATTACAAATCTGCTCTACCATATGGCAGAGCAACTTCCGCTCAAGCTGCCATCAATCACGCATACCCAAATTGAAGCTGCTGCCAGACAGTGGAGTACCACGCTTGTCCGCTGCCGTAGCAGTCGACACCGCATGGAAACAAAGTTTGTCTTTCACGCGACGCACTGGCTGCGCATGTTGGGACGTTTACAGCAGCCGGTGTCCCAACTTCCGTTCATCACTGAGCAGAATGCGTTCCTTCATTTCGAACAACATGAGCGCGGTCTAGCAGATGCGTCCTTGATGACACATAAGACACATTTGCGCCCATTCCTCAACTGGGCTGCAGACCAAGTAAAGACACTGCGCGAGATCACTCCCGAGGATATATCTCGTTACTTCGCCTGCCAGGCCACGCAACGACGATGGAAGCGGACAACTATCTCTAATCATGTCAAGGCGCTGCGCAACTTCTTTCGTTTTGCTCAATCGATGAATTGGTGTGTTCCAGGCCTTGCCAACACCATTGATGCGCCTCGTATTTATAAGCTCGAGCGGTTACCACGAGGACCACTATGGAGTGATGTGCAGCGCCTTCTACTT
>DASXLY010000094.1:0-1744 GCA_036495975.1 Occallatibacter sp.
GAAACTCGGGCGGTACTGAAGGAATACCAGCACCCACAGCACACAGGCGACCAGCGCCGGAGGGATACTTGCTGGCGCAAGCGTCAGGTGAAAAGCAAGAATGTTGTAAAGCTCGGCCGCGAGCAATGTTAGCGCGAGCGGCACCAAGTATCCGGAGAGCAGCAAGAGCCCGCCAATCAGTTGCACCGCGAAGAAAAATGCGGCGAAGTGAGACGAGCTGACCGCGATCAGGAATTGTATCGCCAGAGGATTCGCCGGCGGCGGCTGGTGGATGAAGTTCAGGAATCCGTTCAGGCCGAAGACCGTGAACATCAGTCCAAGCAGATAACGCGCAATGATGGATGTTATTTTCACAGATCTCTCCTTTAGATTGTCTGCGCGTGCGTTTGCACGGCTCGAAGATGCGGTCGAAGGAACGCATCGCGGTCCTGGCCGTAATTCAGTGCTGCGGTTCCACCCGCGGTGAGGAATGTCACGTCCGTTACACCGAGGAAACCAAAGACCGATCGCAGATACGGCTCCACGAAGTCAAACGAGGCCATCTGCGTCTGCGCATCGTAGGTACCTCCAGTTGCGATAATGAAGGTCGCCTTCTTACCGACAATCAGTCCCTTGGGCTTACCGTCCGCGTAGGAGAAGGTCCTGCCTGCACGCGCCACCTGGTCGATCCAAAGCTTCAACACCGAGGGAACACTGAAGTTATGCATCGGCACGCCGAAAACGTACTCGTCGGCATGCTCCAGTTCGGCGATCAGTGTCTCCGAAAGCGCCAGCAAATCCTTCTGTTCTGGAGTGCGCGCCTCTTCCGGCGTATACGCGGCGCCAATCCACTCGGCGGTAATGGGCGAGATCACAGCGGCGTTGAGGTCGCGGTCGATGACCGTCCCATTCGGGTGGAAAGACTTCCATTGGGTGACAAATGCCCCGGTGAGCTGGCGTGAGATCGACCGGCCGTACAACGGGCTCGAATCGACGTGAAGAAGCGTGGACATTACGAGAAACCTCCTGTACGACAATTGATGTGTAGTAGACAATTGTTGATTCAATAAATCGACAGTTGTTGCTTACGCATCTCTTGTGTAGAAGGATCTATGCTCAAAAATGTGAATTCACAGGCGCTTGAGCCCGGCAACGCGGCGGAATCGACGGATCCCCGCATTCTCCGCAGCCGCCGCATGCTCATGGATTCTTTGGCCATATTATTGAATCAAAAAGAGTTCGACGATATTTCTATTCAAGAAATCGCTGACGAAGCGACGCTCAACCGGGCCACCTTCTATCTTCATTACCCAGACAAGAACGCCCTGCTCGAAGCAATGACCGAAGCACGCTTCCGGGAGCTGATTGCACGCCGCGGCCTTTCCTTCTCAAATTGCGATGGTGCGCTGCGCGCAATTGCCCTGGGGGTCTGCGACTATCTCGCGGAGAGCACGGGCTGCCCCAGCCAACTGATGAAAATGCCTCTGGAACGGTCCATCATTCCGGTCGTCGAGGGAATGTTTCGGGTGGGAGCTGGAAAGCACGCGATGAGACCCGGTGTCGATCCCGAACTGCTGGCGGCCACGGTCGCCTGGGCCATCTTCGGCGCCGCTCGCCGGTGGTACCAGACTCCCGACCGCATTCCGGCGGAGGATATGGCGGCGAAGATCGAAGGGATGGTAAAGCCAATCTTTCTCAGCGCGTCCGTATAGCTTTCGCCACGAATACCTCTCTGAGTAGCAACAAATGCTAGAGGCAGTCAAGG
>DASXLY010000095.1:0-116618 GCA_036495975.1 Occallatibacter sp.
CATTCACTCTTCTTCACAGAATTGCTATGCTTCTTCACGGGTCGGCCTCCATCCTTCGGGATTGCACCTTTGAGTGCGTTGATCTACGTCAGCTTAGCTGACTACGATCGGGGTCGACCTTCTCATCCCATCTACTCGGAAGTTGATATGTAGTGACCGGTCAAGGTGCGCTGGTCGTTTCTTTGGCAGGAGGACAGGGTCAGCAGCAGCCGAGGCAGGTAATGGCAACGATTGATCAAGCTGATATTCGCGGGTCGAAACCGCATAATCATGATCCGTCGGGAGCTATCCCCAAAATGCCTTATTCCCGGATCGTGTCGAACTCCGTTGATCGCGAAGTGATCGAGTGAGAATGGGCCTTCGAGCTGGACGGATTCCCAATGAAATGCATATACTGTCGTTCGTCTCCAACAGAGTCATATTAACGAGCCGCGTTTCCAGATGGTGAAGGCGACAGGTATCTAGCATGTGCTCCACTCTGGTCGGTCGCGATCGCTGCCTCATCAGCCGTCTGGTACACCGGCGGCACCGCTCACCAATACATCTTTATGGCGGCTGGCGCGTTATGGCGCTTGTAGCGGCCCTCTGCTCTGCGATCCTGCCAGGCGCGCCGACCTACGCACAGGACAACGAGTGGACCTGGATGGGAGGCATAGACGCGAACGCGGCTGCACCCGGGGTCTATGGAACGCTGGGCGTGCCGGCCCCCGGAAACTTTCCGGGGGCGCACCAGTATGCAACCTCCTGGACGGACGCGAGCGGGGATCTGTGGATGTTTGGGGGGCTGGCATGGGATGCCAATAATAACGGCCCTGCTTATATGAATGATCTCTGGAAGTACGATCCGGCCACGAATGAATGGGCGTGGATGAGCGGTAGCAGCACTGTGCCGCCGCCGGGAACGCTGGGAGGCTGCTTGGTGGCAGTCTGCGGGGTTCCGGGAGTTTACGGAACGCAGGGAACTGCAGCGGCGGGAAACGTTCCCGGCGGGAGAATGGGCCCGGCGAGCTGGACCGATTCCCAGGGAAATGTCTGGATCTTTGGAGGGTTTGGGTTTGATTCGGTGGGATCGCTGGTCTACCTGAACGATCTGTGGAAGTACGATCCTGCAACGAACCAATGGACTTGGATGAGCGGTCAAAGCACCGTGACCGGGGTATGCTTCGGAAACTCGCTTACGGGAACTTACTGCGGCGGCGAGCCCGGTGTCTATGGAACACAAGGGATTGAAGCTGCGGCAAATATTCCGGGCGGACGCGCGGAGTCGATCACCTGGGTGGACAACAGCGGGCGCTTCTGGCTGATGGGCGGCTACCAGATCGATAGCGTGCACACAGCGCAGTACATCTTTGACGACCTCTGGCGGTTCAATCCTTCAACCGGCGAGTGGGCCTGGATGGGCGGAGCAGCCGGCCCGACGAACCCGGCTTGCACGACTGATCCCAACTCGAATGTTTTCTTTATATGCGGAGAGCTGGGAGTCTATGGGACCCAGGGAACAAGCTCGAATTCGAATATGCCGGGCAGCCGCTTTTCGGGTATGGGCTGGACCGATGCAGCCGGAAACCTGTGGCTGATGGGCGGCTCTGCGTGGGACTCCGGAGCTGTAGGCTTCAATCCGCTGAATGACGTGTGGAGTTACAACATGGCCTCCGGCGAGTGGACCTGGGTGGGAGGATCGGATGCTGCGCCGCCATGCATGGCGAACTTCAACGATTCCTGCGGTGGCGTCACGTTTCCAACTATTGATGGCTCGAACGGACAGCTGGGCGTCGCTGCTCCGGGGAATATACCCGCGCTGACGTCGGCCTCAGCGTACTGGAAGGACGTGAGCGGCAATTTCTGGATATTCTCCGGAGCCACTTGGCCTGAGATTCCGCTGCACAATGAATTTTCCTCGGGCGGGAACGATCTCTGGAAGTTGGATCCGACAACAAATGAATGGACGTGGATGAGTGGGGCGGGAGTATGGAGTTCCAATGTGCCCGGCGTATATGGAACCCTGGGCCAGGCAGCTGCAGGAAATGTTCCCGGGAGCAGATATGGGGCGGTGAGCTGGACCGGGAAGGACGGGCGCTTGTGGCTGCTGGGCGGCTATGGAAACATATTTGATTCTTTTGCCAACTACCTGAATGATTTCTGGGTGTATCAGCCATCGACAGCGCCGTTGCCGATAACCGCGTTGCCAACCTTCAGCGTGCCAGCGGGGAGCTATTCCTCAACGCTGACAGTGGGCCTGAACGACACGACGAATGGAGCGAAGATCTATTTCACGATGGATGGGTCGACGCCGACGACCAACTCATTGCAGTTTGTCCCCGGGGTGACGCCTCGGCTGAATGTGCCGTTCAGCGTGACCATTAAGGCACTTGCGGTGGCAAGCGGGTGCAAGCCGAGTGCGGTGGCGGCAGCGGTCTACACGCTACCCACTTCAGTAGGTGTGCCGGTATTCAGTCCGCAGCCGGGGACCTATGACTCCGCGCAGACGATAACGGTCAGTGATGCAACGTCGCCCGCGTACATTTTTTACACGACGGACGGGACGACCCCGACGGAGAATTCACAGTTCTTCTATGGACTGCCGCCGAATGCATCTGTTCAGGTGAATTACTCGCAGACCATCAAGGCGATTGTAGTTGCGCCGTTATATGCCATCGGCTCTGCGGGGGCAAGCGCGATGGCAACGGCGACCTACGTGATCAATCAGCCCCAGACGGCAGCGCCCACTTTTTCGGTCCCGGGCGGAACGTATACATCGCCGCAGCAGATAGCACTTACCGACGATACTCCAAACTCCGTTTTTTTCTATACGACGGATGGAAGCTCGCCAACGACTTCTTCGGCGGAATATCTTGGGGCTATCACGGTTTCGTCGACGCAGACGATCAACGCAATGGCATTGGCGATCGGCCACAACCTGAGCCCGGTTGCTTCAGTCTCTTACACGATCAACATACCGCCTCCCGCGTTCACTCTCAGCGCAGCGCCGGCTTCGATTGCAATCACTTCAGGCGCCTCGTCTTCGACAGCCCTTACGGTGACCTCGCAAAATGGTTTCAATTCCGCGGTTAGCTTCGCGTGTTCCGGTCTGCCGGCCGGCGTGACCTGCACTTTCAACCCGACGACGGTGACGCCACAAAGTGGGAATCAAGCCGTGACGCAGTTGACGATTGCGGCGAGCAGTTCAGCTTCGATTGCAAGACCGAGTGAGCGGCCTTTTCTTCCCTATGCCGCGCTGGCCATGTTGCTTGGTTTCATTCGGATCGGATGGCGACGGCGGCAGTTTTGCCGTTTGCTGCTCTTCCTGATTGTCGCGTTACCGCTCATTTGGGCAGTCTCGGCCTGTGGAGGTGGTGGCGGGTCTAATCCTCCGCCTCGGTCGCCAGAAAATGCGACGGTGAAAGTGACTGCCACTTCCGGCGCTCTCCAGCAAACGGCAACCATTGCGCTGACGGTCAATTAGGTCTGAACAGCGCCAAGACTTGGGTCGATTAACCCCGCATAAGACTAGCCGACCCGCTGGACCGCCTCGGCCTGCTGTAGTTCATATCGGGGTAATCTTGCAATTCGCACCGGTCCATGTGCAGAATCAATAGTCTATGAGCCGCCGACTTCCGCAGGAACTGCTGCTGGAGCTGCGAACCTATCTCCAGCATTTCGACCAAACCGGCCACCTGGCCGAGAGCCAAGCTGTGGCAGAGATCAAGCGCCGCCTCCTGGACAGGATCGGCGAAGTCGAAGCCCGGCTGCGCATCATCCAGCCGAATGCTCCGGATAGAAACAACTCTCCGCCGCCCACCGCCGCCTAGCCGCCCACTCGATTTGCTTCATTCCGCGGCAATTCAAAGGACGCTGTCGCGGTGCTTGTCGCCAGTCTCACTGGTTGCAGGTCCGCGAGTGAAATTTATGTGTCGGCTACTATAGCGAAGTGGATCGCTCTAAGGCGCTGCGACGATTGTGAGCGTTGCCGAGTGATTGGGATTGAAGTTTGAATTTCCACCGTACTCAGCCACAATCTGGTGCGTGCCGGCCGTGAGTTTGGTGGTGATGCCGGCAGCCCCCGCCGTCATGGATATGTTGCCCAGAAAGCGTGACCCGTCCTTGAAGGTGACTATGCCGGTGGGCGTGCCAGTCTCACCGATGCTGGGTGTCACATGGGCGGTGAAGGTGACCGATTGGGTTGCGGTGGGCTTGCTGATGCTGCTCGTCAATGTGACGTGATTTCCGCCCTGGTTATAGACCACGACGAGACTGCCAACGACATTGAACCAGGGAAACCCAGACCCGTAGCCGCGACTTGAGGCAGCGCCGAGGAACGCGAGGTCAGTCGCGCCGTCGTGGTTGAAGTCTCCCGCTACCATCTGCGTCGGAGCGCGATCGAGAGGAAAAACCACCGGAGCGCCAAAGGTTCCGGTGCCCGTTCCGGGCAGCACCACGAAGCTTTGCGAAGCTGGAACAATGCCGATGAGGTCCTCGATTCCATCCTGCCGGAGCGAAGCCTCGACGATGCCCGTGACCGAACCGGTTGCCGGGTAGGTTTTCTGCGGCTGGAAGGTTCCATTGCCATTGCCGAGCAGCACCGATATACCTGCGCTGCTTGCCACGGCGATGTCGATCTTTCCATCGCGGTTAAAATCGCCGACTGCCGCGGAAACCGGAGCTGTTCCAGCAGCGAAGGTCTTTTGCGGCAGGAAAGTTCCGTCTCCCCTGCCCAGCAATATGCTCACGTCGTTTCCACCCTGGTTGACGACGATGATGTCCTTCTTGCCATCTCCGTTAAGGTCGGTCTGAAGCACGAAAACCGGGTTCAGGCCGACTGAATAGGTGACCGGAGATGCGAAAGTTCCATCGCCCTTGCCGATGAGGATCTCGAATGTCGAGCCATCCAGCGCAGCAAGATCAGCCTTCCTGTCGCCGTTAAAGTCTCCTGCCGCGATGAAGTTGGTATTTGTGTCCAGCTCAGGGCCTGACGTGGGGAAGTTGCCCTTGCCATCACCAAACGAAATCATCAAAGAGGAGCTGGAATTGCTACCGTCGCCCAAAAAGAAGTTGCCCGTCGCAGCGACCGCGATGTCCAGTTTGCCATCTCCGTTGAAATCGCCGATTGCCGGAGGCCCCGAACTGCTGAAACTGCCCTCAGAAGTGAACCCAACGCCAAAGTTGCCGCTCCTGGTGAGCACATTCTTTGCTCCGCCAAGCAACACGTCACCCGAGGGCTCAAGGAAGCCATGCTCATCGAAATAATCAACCACCGCCAGGTCCGCATACCCGTCGCCGTTGAAATCGGTGGTGTTCATGATCGCGGACTCGGTAAACGTGCCTCCTCCTATGTCATACATGGCGAGTGGCGCGCGCAGAGTTCCAGGCGCGGAATCGACTACCACCTGCACACCACCCACAGCGCCGGCGACGATATCCTGCCTGCCGTCTCCGTTAAAATCGCCCACGACCATGGGCCCGCCGCCGACCGCGTAATTGCTGGGCGTCATGACGCCCGAGCCATTGTTGAACTGGACCATCATGGGGTCAGATGGGAAGATCAGATCGGGTTTGCCATTCAGGTTTCCCACCAGCATTTCCCCGAACGTATACGGCGTCCTGGAACAGGTCACCGCATTCATATTGAATGTGCCATCTCCGTAGCCGGGGAGAATACACGCCTGCCCTATGTAGAAAATGGGATAATCCGTACCGAAGCCCACAGCAATATCCGGTTTGCCGTCTCCGGTGAAATCGGCAATCACGATTCCCGTCGGCCAGTTTTCTGGAGGCTGGTTAAACACAAATGCGGACTTCAGGGTAAAGCGCCCCGTGCCTGTGCCCAGCAAAACCTGGGTTCCACCGTAGGTATCGTTGGCGGCGATGTCGAGGTGTGAGTCGCGATTAACATCGCCGACCGCCAGAACCAGAGAAGTGGGCGAGGAGAGGCCGGTTTTCGTCACTATCGGCGACTGGAATGTTCCGCCGGGCTTTCCCAACATGACTGCAATCGACGTAGCGTTTGCGACGACGATGTCTGCCTTATCGTCTCCGTTGAAATCACCTACTTCTAGATCGCCCGCTGATGGCAAGCCATGCAAGAGGCTGACCGGCGCGGCAAACGTGCCATCTCCGTGGCCGAGAAAAACCCTGATGAAATTCCCCCCACTCGGCAACACCACCACGTCCTGGTTGCCGTCTCCATTGAAATCCCCAGCCACCATCCGAGCCGAAAGGCTAGCGGTATTTGCCGGCAAGGTGGCGATGGTTTTCGATGCCCCAAATGCGCCGTTCCCGCTGCCCAGCACGATGCTCAGTACATTGTTGCTGTTCAGGGCAACAACATCAGGTTTGCCGTCCCGATTGAAATCGGCCGTGACAATCTTTACGGGAGTGCCGCCGGTGGAGTAAACGGTCAACCTGAAGAACTGATTAGCCGTTGTTGCGTAGCAGTCGAACGCGGGGAACAACAAGGCGATTAAAGCCGCAGCGGGCCAGATGAGAGTGCGGAGATAGCTGACCGAAACTAGAGTTTTCGGAAGAGACGGCCGGAGAAACATACATCCTCCTGGACCGGAGCAGGTGCCACCCAGGGGGGCCGAAGACTAATTGGGGCGGGGTTGGCGATCGGGATCCGACGGTCGCAGTTCTAACTTTAGATAGAGCCAGTTCGGTGTCTCGGGGTTGCTTCCGTCCCATCCGCTCGGGCTATGGCAGCGACCTCAGCTGCTTTTTTTGTGGGACTAGCATGCGACCAGAGACTTCACCGCGGGGCTATTCTCGTTGGGGAGAACCCTTGGCCGGGTGGCATTGGAGTTTGACGCGCCGGGAATCGTCCTCAAGGTTTTTGGCGCGTCTGGCGGTGCGAAGCAAGCATCCCGCAGGGGCTAAAGCCCAAAGGTTTCTGCCCGCACTTACGGCCCGACTAAAGTCGTGCCCTTGTTACAGAGCGGCTGCAAAATCGAGCTTTTCCGTAGTCTGTTGAGTCGTGCCCTGCTATAAAGCTCCGACCGGCGGTCAGTGGGCAGGCTTTTTGGCAATTCCGGTGAAACGAATTTAGGGCTGGCACATCCGATAGACTGAGGACAGCCGGAGATTGCCTCGGCCGACTCTCCGGCGCTCCAAACTTCAAAAACCGGCAGCAAATTGGACCTGGCTCATGGCTCTTCCCTCACACATTCTTCTCACCTACGGGTATCTGCTGCTTTTCACGTGGGTTCTGATCGAGCAGTTCGGGATACCGCTGCCCGCGACGCCGGTGTTGCTGGCGGCGGGCGGGCTTTCGGCCGAGCACGAGATGAGCTTTGTGCTGGCTTTCGTGGCCGGGCTGCTGGCTTGCCTGGTGGCGGATACGAGCTGGTTCCTGATCGGGCGACGGTACGGGCATCACGTGCTGCGCATTTTATGCAAGCTTTCAATGGAGCCGACGATCTGCGTGAGGCGCACACAGGACTCGTTCGGGCGGCGACGCGGCGCAATGCTGATGTTCGCGAAGTTTGTGCCGGGGCTGGCGACGCTGGCGGCACCGGTAGCCGGCGAGAACGGGATGAGCCTGGGTACATTCCTGTTTTTCGACGGGATCGGCGCGACGTTGTGGCTGATGGCACTGCTGATCACGGGGAGGCTGTTTGGGGATGCGTTGAAACGCGATCCCAATGCCCTGGAGTGGGTGGGGCGGTTCTCAGGCGCGATTCTGCTGCTGGCGATTCTGGGATGGTTTGGGGCGCGGGTTTACCGGCGCAGAGCGGTGCTGAAGAAACTGGTTCAGTCGCGGCTGGAGCCGGAGGAACTGAAGGCCCAATTGGATTCGGGGGAGCAGGTATACATCGTGGACTTGCGGCATCCGCTGGAACTGCTGGCTGAGCCTTTTACGTTGCCGAATGCGATGCATTTTTCTCCGGACGCCCTGGCCGCGCGGCAAGGAGAGATTCCGCGGGATCGGGATGTGGTGTTGTTCTGCACCTGCCCCAGCGAGGCGACGGCGGCAAAGACGGCATTGACGCTGCACAAACTGGGAATCGAGCGAGTGAGACCCCTGCGCGGAGGCTATGACGAGTGGAAGCGGCTGGGGTTTCCGCTGGATACGATTCCGCCGGTGAACCCGATGGTGGCGGTGGAGCAGGTTGGACGGTAATACGCAAGGAAGATGGCCCGGACCGCAGGACTAGTTGTCAGTTACTAGTTTTCAGTTCATACCGTCTGAAGCTGGCAGCTGTCTTTGTTCCTGCGATCCGGGCCGCTCTTATTTACCTGCTCTATTTGCAGCAGCCGGCGGGGCAATTGCTGCAGCAATCAGCCGAGCCATCGGAGCAGTTGCTGCACTTGTCGGTGCAACAGGTCGGGCAGCAGCCATTCTTCGCGGAAAGCTGCGCGGGCTGGGCAAATGCGGTGACTGCGAGAACGACTCCAACTGCGAGAACTGCGAACATGCGCTTCATGAGAAATCTCCTTTGACGTTGAAACTGCGTGGATGCGCGGCAGGCGGCACGAGGGCCGGCGGCCTTTTCAGCAATCGGGAACGTCAGGAGCAGGATTAAATCCGAAAGACTCGCAACAGGAGATATCGGGGCGGAGACGTGGATACTCGCGGGGAAACCGGCTCGGAGTTGGCACGGGTTTCTGTGGTCTGCGCAACAGACAGGGTGAACATGCCTTGGGCAGGGGCGAGAATTTTTGATTTGAGGGGGATTCCAGGGAGAACGAGTGCCTGGGGCAGGGTCCGGTTGCAGCAATCCTGCGAACAATCCATCATCGCCATGGCGTGCGACATGGGACAGTCCGCATCCATGTGGGCCATTCCCATGGGGCAGGAGGCGCCCATCGCGGAATTGTCGAGCGCGCAACTGACTGCAGCCCATGCCGGACCGGCGGTGAGTAAACCGATCAGGGTGACCGCGAAGATTTGGATCAGGCGCTTCATCCGGGTATCTTCCTCGCAGATTATAGGCCGACTCGGACCTGGTCAGTGCGCGGGATCACAAACAGTCAGGAGATTGCCGGGCGGCAGTGATCGCACTTACCGGGAGGAGCATATCTTCTTTGCGCATTACGAGGTTGGTGGCGTTGAGGGAGGCGAGCTCGAATCCATGGCCGTGGGTGATGGCGTCGGTGGGGCAGGCTTCAACGCAGTATCCGCAGAAGATGCATCGGTTGTAGTCGATGTTGTAGATCTTGGCGTAACGCTCTGATGAGGAGATGCGCTGCTCCTCAGTGTTTTCGGCGGCCTCGATGAAGATGCAGTTGGCGGGGCAGGCGGCTGCGCAGAGGAAACAGGCCACGCACTTTTCGAGGCCATTTTCATCGCGCTGGAGGACGTGGGCGCCGCGGAAGCGCGGTTCGAATATCGCACCGCGCATCGGGCCTTTGCCGTCGGGGTAGTTCTCGACTTGCGTGGGCTGCAGCATCTCTCCGAAGGTGATACTCATGCCCTTGGCGATGGCCGCGATATTGCGCACAACCGACATATTTCAAGTATACGATGGATGATCACGGCAATTCCTGAGGTTGCTGGAATGGAAGGGGGGTTGTGCCATGGGACGCAGGGTTGTTGAAGTTGCTTTGGCAATCGCGCTTTTTCCAGTAGGGGCCGTTAGCCAGCAGGCGGCGGGAATGGGGCCGGGCGGATCGCTGCATCCGCCGCGGCCACTGGACACGACACTGACCCGTCAGCAGGCCAACCAGGGCCGCGACGCGATGATTCCGCCGATCAAGATCAGCTTTGGCAAGAAGTCGCAGGAGTGGACGGCGGAGAAGCTGGCCGCGCTACCCCACGAGAGGATGCAGGTGGATGACGCGAATGAGCAGACACCGCAAACCTATTCCGGTGTGCCGCTGATTGTGCTGCTAATGGAGGTAGGGGTTCCTGAGAAGCTGAAGGGCAAGGATCTTCGGCTCTACGTGGTGGCCGAGGGGAAAGACGGAAACAGGGTGGTGTATTCAATGGGCGAGGTATCGCCGGATGAGCATGAGGGCGAAGTCCTGCTGGTTGACAGCGTAGATGGCAAGCCGCTGGCGGATGGCGGTCCGATCGCATTGATTTCCTCGGGGGAGCGGCGCCATTCGCGCTGGGTTCACGGAGTGGTTTCGATCAAAGTGCAGTTGGCGGATTAGACTTCCGCGAGATCGCAGAGAACAGGCGGAGCGGTTTCTGCGATGGAATTCTTGGGAAGGAAACCGCTCCGCACCACGAGTTAGCTATTGTGGACGTTTATCCTCCGGTTTTTTCGGGGGCGGAGTCTTGTGCTCGGGAGCAGAATGCGGGGCGGCATGCTGCTCGGCGCGAGGCTGCTCGGCACGAGGCTGCGGAGCCGGATGCTGCGCGGGAGCAGGTCGCTGCTCAGCGTGAGGCTGCGGCGCAGGACGTTGCTGCGGAGCAGGTTGTTGCTCGGGGCGGGGGCGCGGTGCAGGTTCAGACCGTTGTGGCGTTGCTTGTGGGTGCTGGACCGGAGCGGGATGTTGTTGTTCCATCGGTCGCTGCGGATTCGGATTCTGGCGTTCCGGCGCGGGTTGTGCATGCTGTTGAGGAGCCTGTCGTTCCGGCGCGGGCTGTTGACGCTGCGGACGCTGAACTGGAGCTGGCTGCTGGGGGTGTTGCGGCGTTGGTTCCTGCTGGCGCGGCGCCGGCTGATTCCTCATTGGGGCTACCGGAGCGGGCTGGTTGGGCCGCGGTTGAGGTTGATTTGCGCGCGGCTGTGGAGTGGGCTGCGCGGGGCGTCCGGCGTTGGGTGCCGGAGCAGGCCGCCGCATAGGGACTGGTGCCGGTGGACGAATGTTGTGATCGGCAGGGAGCGGTCGGGAGACGGCAACCATCTGCGGGCGTCCGTGATTCACATTGGCGAAGTTGCCGCGATCGGATCTTGCGGCCTGCGCCTGCTGAACCTGGGCGGTCATCGGCGGTGTGTGTTGCTCGCGAACAGCGACGACTTCCGCGGGCCGGGGTCTTACCTGGACACCGCGAGGGCCATTGAAGCTGACCCGGGTGACGTTTTTGGTCACGACGCGGTAGTTGTAGACGTTGTGCACGACGGTGACGTTCACATTGTTCACGGTGCGGTTGTAGGCGAAGTGATCGCCGTTCCAATAGCCGCCCTGGTAGCCATAGCCGCCGTAGCCGAAGCCGTAGTTGATTCCGCCGTAGTAACCGACGTGGCGTCCCCAATATCCCCGGTGCCAGCCATACTGACGGCGGTGGTTGTCATACCCCCAGAAGCCCGGGGTCCAGAGAGCGCCGGAATAGGGTGAGCTGACCCAGGCTCCGGGTACCCAGTAATAGCCATTGGAGGCGTAATTCCAATAGCCCGGAGTCCACATATAACCATCGCCGGGGCAGGGTGGCTGGTCGTAGTCGGGCAATTCCGGCGGAGGTTGCGGGGCGTAATCTGCCGGCTGGTCGTAGGTGTCGTAGTCGGAATTGTCATAATTGCCAGCGTTGCCGGATTGGTCGGGTGGATATTGCTGAGCGGCCTCTTGATCCGATTGCTGAGCGGGAGCCGAGCCGGATGGCGGCGGGGCAGAGCCCTGGTCCTGTGGCGGAGCGGCACCCTGATCAGAGCCGGGCTGGGTGGATGCGTTGGAAATTGGGGCGATGTTGGCATCGGCAGGATCCTGCGATGGGTCTTGAGGGGTGGCCGTATTCGCGGTATCGGTAGTGGCTGCCGGATTCTGATTGCTCTTGCAGCCGCCGACGGCCAGCGTAAGAGCAACGGAGAACGAGGTTAAGGCTAAATATCGGAACAATATCTTCATTTTGGACCTCTGGGGCAATTTGTTGGATGCGGGTGACGGGGAATATGTCAAACGCAGAAAAGGATAGGGTCACCGAGCATTCGGAGGTGCGGGATGGAGTGAGCGGGGCCAATGGCTGAAGTTGATCAGTGGTGGGCAGCGGGCGGTCGGGATTGACCCTGGTTGTTGGGCGGCGGGGTAGTTACGGGCTTTCGTTCATAGTGGGGCTTCTGGCCGGTCTGGCACTGCGGGGAATCCTGGCCGCGGAAGAGACCTGGAACGGCATCCTGAGCCCGGCAGAGACGATCTTTCATGCTTGCGGCGTCGCGACCGGAGAGGAGTTGGCTGCGCTCCATGTCGGTTGCAGGGTCGAGGTCGTAACGGTAGATGAGGTCTTCGGCGGGTTTCTCTTTGCCGTAATCGATGTGGTTCCAGGTGCCCAGGGTTTCGTGGCCATTGGAGTCGGACATTACCGCGTAAACCTGCGATTGCGTGGAGCCCACTGGGGAATTCGTCGTCCAGAGGGTTACGGCTTTTCCGTTTTGCATCCAGCGGCAACTCCAGATGTGCTGGCGAAGGTCGTAGTGGAACGCGGTGAAGTAGGTGGTGGCGGCGCAGTCATTGCAGTTGTCGTAGAGGACGCCAAGCTCGCGGCCCTGACCAACGTCGAGGAGAAGCCAGTCAGTGAGGCGCAGGTTGGTTCCATCGACAATGCGGGTGAGCTTGCGATCGGCGAGCGAGATGCTCCAGATGGTGAAGGTGTCGCGATTGGGGGATGCCTGGGGCGATGAGCGGTAGGTGGTGACGACGAGAGCCGCGTCGTATTGCACGCCGATTTCGCGGATGGCGGACCACTTCTGGCCGTCGAGTGCGCGGGTGACCCAGATTACGACGTCCTGGTCGTTGGGTGACTGGAAATCGATCCAGCGGAAGGTGTCGGGGGCTTGCGCGGTAGAGAGGGAGGGGGCAGATGCCGTCGCTAGGAGGATGAGCCCTGCGATGGCCCAACGGGGAACACGGCGCATGGGGTTAAGGCTATCAAACGGAAACCGGGCGAATGTTCGAGGGAACCGTGCGCCGGAGTGCGCTGCCACGGCGACGACGGCTTCCCATATGCGTGACCAGAATAGGAATCGCTTAAGAGCACGGAGATGCTTTGCTGACCAGTTGGCGATGATTGGCCCGGAATAAGAAAAAGCTCAGGGATGCGGCTTCTCCACCATTTCGAACGTCACCGGTTTTGTACGCACCCAACGGTCGGAAGAAGGGTCCATGACTTCGGCGTAAATGGTGTACTTGCCGGGCGCACTTAGATTGTAGAGATATCTCAACTGAAACTTCCGAACACAAGACGCATCCGGCTCAACGGTCTCAGGACCGGCGTTCACAGTGACGGGTAAGGGCATTTCACCCGGCCGAAGTGTGTCGCTCATCTCTCGTTGAATGCGGGTGGTTGGTGGCTCTCCATCTTTCCCCTCTACATGCACCCTATAGCGATGGATGGTCACCGGGCGATGGCTCATGTTCTTCATGGTCACGATCGCCCACGGCTCCTGACCCATTGGAACCTGCTCCTTTTGCATTTCAATCCACACGGCAAGCGAATCATTGTTTGGAGCCTCCTGCACATTCGTTATGTCAACTTCGAGCACATTCGATTTCTGCGTCTGGCGCGTGTCATCGAAGAAATGGCCCTCAGGTGCAACTTGAACGAAGTATCGTCCAGGACTGCTCAGATCGAACCATCTGGCTATGTTCAGGAAAAGCGTGGCGCGCTTAGATGGCGCGACGCCCCCGCCGTGATTGCAGGGTCGCGCGGCGGTATTTTCGCGCACCTTGCTCCATTCGTCGCGAGGTTCCAAGAGCGCGTGCTGGGAATCACGGACTGTCATACCGGCTGCTTGTGGCCCGCACCTAGGATCGATCAAAAACAACAACTGTTGTAAATGGTTAACGAAAGTGACGTCTACCCGTACCGGGGAACCCGTCGTAAATATGGCGGTCGGCGAGGTTAGCTTGACCTCGAACATGGGTTCTTGTGCACGACCAGATCGCATTCCGAAAGAGATCGTGAACATCGTCAACATTGAGCAGACGCTCAGCCACTTTAATGAGTTCATTTAGATCGGGCACAGTATACAGACGAGGTGTTAAGTAAGGCTGTGAGCGGATTGTCCATATCCGTCAGCAGCACGCCAGTAAAACAGTCCAAGGCAAACTCCTAAGACGCTGGCTTTCTAGAGGCCGAGAGAGGACCAGAGGGCGTCGATTCTGGACTTGGTGGCGTTGTCCATTTCGATCAGGGAAGGCCAGGGGCGGTTGAAGCCTTCGGCTTTCCACTTGCGGGTGGCGTCGATGCCCATTTTTGAGCCGTAGTTGGGCATGCGTGCGGCATGGTCGAGGGAGTCGACGGGGCCGAGAGTGAACTGGATGTCGCGCTCGGGATCGATGTTATTGGCTACGCGGAGGACGACTTCGCCGATGTTCTGCACGTCGCAGTCTTCGTCGACGACGAGGATGCACTTGGTGAACATGGCTTGCCCGAGGGCCCAGATGGCGTTCATTACCTTGCGGGCCTGGCCGGGGTAGCTTTTCTTGATGGAGACGATCATCAGGTTATGGAAGACGGCCTCGACGGGGAGGTTGATGTCGACCAGCTCGGGGATGGTGAGCTTCATGGCGGGCAGGAAGATTCGCTCGACGGCCTTGCCCATCCATGCGTCTTCCATGGGCGGTTTGCCGACGATGGTGGCGGCGTAGATGGGATTTTTGCGGTGGGTGATGCAGGTGAGATGGAAGACCGGGTAGTCGTCGGTCAGGGTATAGAAGCCGGTGTGATCGCCGAATGGGCCTTCGCCGCGCAATTCGCCGAGTTCGACGTAGCCTTCGAGAATGATTTCGGCGGAGGCGGGTACCTCGAGGTCGACGGTTTCGCATTTGACGATTTCGACAGGTTTGCCGCGAAGGAAGCCGGCGATCATGAACTCTTCGACCTCTGGTGGTGCGGGAACGATGGCTGCGAACGTTGTCGCGGGTTCAGTGCCGATGGCAACGGCGACTTCGAGGCGCGAGCCTTTGAGATTGCCCGTGGCGACCTGCGGGATTCCGCCGATGGGGCCGTCGGGAATGGTGACGGCGCCTCCGGCTGATTCGGCCATCGCTGCAACTCTTGCAGTAAGCGGATTGCCGGATGATTGCTGTGCCGCCTGGTTGCGCAGAGCCTCGCGATAGTGCTCCGCAGCGACTTTCTGGCGCTGCCAGTGCATGCCGGTGGTCTGGCCATCGTAGACCTGCATCCGATACATGCCGATGTTGCGTTTGCCGGTGCCCCCACCCGATCGAGGATCGCGGGTGTGGACGCAGGGCAAAGTGATGAAGCGGCCGCCGTCGTGGGGCCAGCATTTCAGGATCGGGAAGGCGTTGAGATCGAAGTTTTCGCGCAGGATGATTTCCTTGCAGGGGGCGTCCTTCGCGGTAACGGTTTTGGGAAATGCGGATGTGATTGCGCCGAGTTGCGGGAGCATTTTGAGTTTGTCGAAGAGGCCTTCGGGGGCCTTCATGTTCATGAGGCCGCGGATGCGTTCGGCGATTTCGTCGAGATGATTGACTCCGAGAGCGAGGGCCATACGACGCTCGCTGCCGAATTGGTTCATCAGGACTTTATGACCGGGAAATCCTTTGACGTTTTCAAAGAGCAGCGCAGGACCGCCTGGCAGGTATTTTCCATGAGTCTCGACGGATTTGCCGGGGGCTCCAATTTTGCTCACGCGGTCGGTGATCTCGGTGATCTCGAGGTCGGGCGAAACTTCGGCGCCGATTCGCTTGAGTTCCCCATTTTTTTCGAGAGTGCTGATCCAGTCGCGCAGATCGTCGTAAGCCAAGGCGATTTCTCCGGTTGCTTTCCATCCAATATTAAGGCTTTACGGTCGCATGACTTTGGTTTGGGTGAACTCCGGTTGCGGGTCTGGGGTTCCGGCATCTAAGCAGGGCAGAAAGCACTCCATCTCAGATGAGGATTTCCCTATGCCCCCTGTCTCCACCGTCAAATGCCATCCCTATTTCAAACTGCGTAAGCTGACACCGCACATCCAGATCGGAGCGGAAGCGCCTGCGCCGTGGAATGTTCCGAATCTATGCGCGGCTTACAACTGGCCTACTGGCCTCACGGGAGGCGGCGTGATTGCGATTGTCGAACTTGGCGGAGGGTGGGTGCAGTCGGACATGGATCAGTACTTCAAAGGGATCAACCAGCCGGTTCCGCAGATCACGGATGTTTCGGTGGATGGTACCCAGAACAGCCCGAATCAGAATCCTGGTTCCGATAGCGATCCTGATTATGAGGTTGCGCTCGATATCCAGGTGTCGGCGGCGTCTTATTATGCTGCGACGGGAAAAGTGGCGACCATCAGGATGTACTGGTCACAGGACATTGCTTCGGCAGTGCAGAAGGCGGCCAACGACGGCTGCGATGTGTGCTCAATCTCGTGGGGTGCTGACGAAGCAATGTGGGGCACCGAGCCAGCCGATGAGATGGAGTCGGCAGCGACAACGGCGACTGACCTAGGCATGGTGGTGTTCGCGGCATCTGGGGATAACGATTCGAGTGACGGCGGCTCGACGCCCGCCAATGTCGATTGTCCGTCTTCGTGCCCGCACGTAGTGGGATGCGGCGGGACTTACAAGACTTCGACGGTCGAGACGGTGTGGAACGACAGCCCGGGACAGACCAACGGGGAAGGGACCGGCGGCGGATACTCGACGATCTTTCCGGTGCAAAGTTTTCAGATTGGAGTTCCTGCCCCGCCGGCGAACACTACTTACGGCAAAGGGCGGATGGTTCCGGATGTGGCGGCGGATGCGGATCCCAATACGGGTTACAACGTGGTTGTTCATGGATCGACGACGGTGGTGGGTGGGACGAGCGCGGTGGCTCCCTTGTATGCGGGGCTGTTCGCGGCGTTCGGAAAGAAGTTGGGGTTTGTGACGCCATCGCTTTATGAGAACCAGGGCGATTTCGTGGACATAACCTCTGGCGGGAATGGGCTCTATAACGCGGGGGTGGGGCCGGATCCGTGTACGGGGATTGGATCGCCGGTGGGGAATAAGCTGGCGGGGCTGTTTGTGATGCCGGCGTAGAGAGCGGTCGATTTCAAGTAAACACAAAGACGGTCACGCACCCGAAGAGGATTTGGCTGGGTTCGGACGTCCCTCCGGGACTGGGTTGCTGTTGGTGGCTTTCCCCGGGTTCCGCTGCGCTCCACCCGGGGCTATTTTCGGTAGTTCCCTACGGGAACTTGGCGGAAAGGTGGCCGCGAATCGTCAGGACTGCGGTTCGACTAGTCAAACTTACTATCCGGTGTGGAATTGAGGCGGTTCCCTGTAGGGTAAGGGATTCTGAGGATTGCGGCCTTTTACAATCATCAGATAGATATGACCACACCTTCCCAACATCCCCTCGTGGAGATTCTCAAGAAGCGCATCGCCATCATTGATGGAGCGATGGGTACAACTATCCGCACTTATGGAATGACCGAGAAGGACATGCGCGGCGAGCGGTTCAAGGATGCAAAAAAGGACCTGCTCAACAACGGCGATCTGTTTACGCTGACGCAGCCCAAGATGATTGGCGACATCCACCGGCGGTTTCTGGAGGCGGGCGCGGACATCGTTGAGACAAACACATTTGGTGCGACGACGATTGCGCAGAGTGAGTTCTTTGTGGATGATCCGCGGGAGCATGGAGGGCGGAAGGATCCGGCGTTCTATCAAAAGGTGATTGAAGACGAGTTTCTGAAGAAGCTGGCGTGGGAGATCAACGAGACATCGGCGCGACAGTGCCGGGAGTGGGCGGACAAGGTTGGGAAGGAGACGGGGCGGCCGAGGTTTGTTGCAGGGGCGATTGGGCCGCTGACGGTTTCGCTTTCGAATTCGCCGGATGCGAATGATCCGGGATTCCGGTCGGTGACATTCGACCAGGTGAAGACGGCTTATGCCGAAGAGGTGAGGGCACTGATTGCCGGGGGCGTGGATTTCCTTCTGGTGGAGACGATCTTCGATTCGCTGAATGCGAAGGCGGCGCTGGTGGCGATTCGCGAAGTGTTCGATCAAGACGCGGTTGAGTTGCCGGTGATGATTTCGGCGGCGGTGGGACGCGGCGGCGAGACGCTGATCTCGGCGCAAACGACGGAGGCTTTCTGGAATGCTGTGGAGCATGTGAAGCCGCTGTCGGTGGGGCTGAATTGCTCGCTGGGTCCGGACTTGATGTATCCGTTTCTGTCGGAGCTGTCGGAGAAGGCGAATGTCGCGATCTCGTGCTATCCGAATGCGGGGCTGCCGAATCCGCTGTCGCCAACGGGATTCAACTTCGGGCCCGAGGATATGGCAAAGTATCTGGGCGAGTTTGCGCGGGCTGGGTTGATCAATATCGCGGGCGGATGCTGCGGCAATACGCCGGAGCATATTGCGGCGATTGCGAAGGCAGTGGAGGGAGTGACTCCTCGTGATTGGGTAAATGCAGGGAATGTCGAGGTCGCGCGATGAGGCCCTTGCGTTTATCGGGATCGCAGCCGTTCAAGCAGCAGGCCGGCGTGTTCATCATGATCGGCGAGCGGACCAATGTTGCGGGTTCGCCGAAGTTCGCACGGCTGATCAAGGACGGGAAGTTCGAAGAAGCGGTGAGCGTGGCGCGGCAGCAGGTGGAGAGCGGCGCAAACGTGCTCGATATCTGCATGGACGAAGGCATGATCGACGGCGTGGCGGCGATGACGCGCTTTCTGCTTCTGCTAGCCAGCGAACCCGAGGTTGCGAAGGTTCCGTTCATGGTTGATTCGTCGAACTGGGCGGTGCTGCAGGCGGGGTTGAAATGCATGCAGGGCAAGGGCATTGTGAACTCGATTTCGCTGAAGGAGGGCGAGAAGAGGTTCTGCGAGCATGCGGCAACGGTTCTGAAGTACGGTGCGGCCGCGGTGGTGATGGCGTTCGACGAGAAGGGGCAGGCTGCGGACTTTGAGGACAAGACTCGCGTGTGCGAGCGCGCCTACCGGATTCTCGTGGACAAAGTCGGGTTTCCGGCCGAGGACATTATCTTCGATCCGAATATCCTGACGGTCGCAACGGGGATGGAGGAGCACAACAACTATGCAGTCGACTTCATTCACGCGACGAAGTGGATCAAGGAAAACCTGCCCGATGCCAAGGTGAGCGGCGGAGTTTCGAACATCTCGTTCAGCTTTCGCGGGAACAATCCCGTGCGCGAGGCGATGCATTCGGCGTTTCTGTATCACGCGATCAATGCCGGTCTCGATATGGGCATCGTGAACGCGGGAATGCTGGAGGTGTATGAGGAGATCGAGCCGAAGCTGAAGGATCTGGTCGAGGATGTGCTGCTGAATCGGCGGCCGGATGCGACGGAGCGGCTGGTTGATTATGGCGAGACCCTGAAGGGTGTGGACCAGGTTGTCACGGAAAAGAAGGCTGAAGAGTGGCGGCATGGAACCGTGGAAGACAGGTTGACGCACGCACTGGTGAAAGGGATTGACGGCTTTATCGAAGTTGATACCGAAGAGGCGCGCGAGAAGCTGGGCCGTCCGCTGGCGGTGATTGAAGGCCCGCTGATGGCGGGGATGAGCGTGGTGGGCGACTTGTTCGGCGCGGGCAAGATGTTTCTGCCGCAGGTGGTGAAGTCGGCGCGGGTGATGAAGAAGGCAGTGGCCTATCTGACACCGTTCATGGAGGCGGAGAAGGCGGCGCTGGCGGCAGCGGGGCACGAGGTCAGAGCGCAAGGGAAGATTGTGCTGGCGACGGTGAAGGGCGATGTGCACGATATCGGCAAGAACATCGTGGGCGTGGTGCTGGCCTGCAACAACTACGAAGTGATCGATATGGGCGTGATGGTGCCGGCGGAGAAGATCCTGGAGCGCGCCAGAGAAGTGAAGGCGGACATCATCGGGCTGAGCGGGTTGATTACGCCGTCGCTGGACGAGATGGTGCATGTGGCGCGGGAGATGGAGCGGCAGCAGTTCAAGTTGCCACTGCTGATCGGCGGGGCGACCACGAGCCGGGCGCACACGGCGGTGAAAATCGCGCCGCATTACAGCGAGCCGGTGGTGCACATTATCGATGCCAGCCGGGCGGTTCCGGTGACGACGAGCCTGTTGAGTGAAGACGGCCGGGCGGATTTTGTTGCGAAGCACAAGGCGGAGTACGAGGCGGTTCGAAAGGCGTACGCGACACCACCGCAAAAGACGGTTCCGCTTGCCGAGGCGCGGGCGAGACGCACTCCGATCGAATGGCGGAGCGAGGATGTGGCGGTGC
Source organism: Occallatibacter sp. (assembly GCA_036495975.1). Taxonomy (GTDB): domain Bacteria; phylum Acidobacteriota; class Terriglobia; order Terriglobales; family Acidobacteriaceae; genus Telmatobacter. The sequence continues at coordinate 20,017 of DASXLY010000095.1, forward strand.
CGGCCTTCACCGGTGTGCGGGTGCTGGATGACTTTCCGCTGGCGACGTTGCGGGAGTTCATCGACTGGAGCCCGTTCTTCCATACGTGGGAACTGAAGGGCGTCTATCCGCGGATTCTCGACGATGAAAAGCAAGGTGAGCAGGCGCGGCTGATCTTCAGCGAGGCTAATACGCTGCTGGATCGGATTATCAAGGAGAAACTGCTGACGGCAAGAGCAGTCTATGGATTCTTTCGAGCGAATGCGATTTGCGATGACGTCGAGTTGTACAAGGAGGATGCACGCGGGTCGGCGATGGCGAAGCTGCATTTTCTGCGCCAGCAGGCGAACCGGGAGGGAAGCGAGCCGTGCCGGTCGCTAGCGGATTTTGTTGCGCCGAAGAGCACCGGGCTTCGTGATTATGTTGGGGCGTTCGCGGTGACCAGTGGAGTGGGGTTGAAGGAAGTGATCGAGCGGTTCCGCGCGGAGCACGATGACTACAACGCGATCATGGCCGAAGCGCTGGCCGACCGGCTGGCGGAAGCATTTGCGGAGTGCCTGCACAAGCGGGTTCGCGAAGAGTGGGGATACGGGCGCGACGAGGGGCTGTGCAATGCAGAGCTGATCCATGAGAAGTATCGCGGCATTCGTCCAGCACCGGGGTATCCGGCGTGTCCCGATCATACGGAGAAGGGAACGATCTGGCGCTTGCTCGATGTCGAGGCGAAGACGGGGATCAAGCTGACGGAGTCGTTTGCGATGTGGCCAGGGTCCAGCGTGAGCGGATTTTATTTTGCGCATCCCGAGTCGCGATATTTCAACGTGGGCAAGATCGATCGCGAGCAAGTCGCAGACTATGCGGAGCGCAAAGGGATGAGCGTGGCCGAGGTGGAGCGGTGGCTGGGGCCGAATTTAAATTACGATTCCGGGCGTTAAATCGAGCCTCCTGGATTGCATCGGAGCCAAGCCGAAAGGGGCCGATATCTATCGGTTCACAGTATGTTAGACAACCGATTGACCTTTTGTGCCTTGAGTCACATCCTGTCAATGCAGAAATGATTGACGCTATCTGACGCGGAGTGCTTTTATGGCGGGTGGTGTGCCTGCCATAGTCAGATGGGAGAGTTCACGGTGCAGATGAGGGCTGATATGGTTGCGGCTTTGGTTGTAGCGGGTGCGTTGGTTTGCGGGTGCGGTGGCAGCGGCGGCGGCAAGAGCGGAGGCGGTGGTGGGACCACGTCGACTCCGGCGGCTGTGCCTACGGTGACGACTGTACAGGCACAAAATGGCGCGGTTATCGTTTCGCTGGCGGATTCAACCGGTGGCGCCACGGTCTACTACACGCTGGACGGCACGACGCCGACGACGGCGTCGCAGGTTTACCAGGCGCCGTTTCTGGTGGCGTCGAATATGACGGTGAATGCGATTGCCGCGGGTTCGGGATATACGAACAGCTCGGTAGCGACGAAGAGCTTTGCGCCGGGTATCGCTTCGGGCACGCTGGTGTGGAGCGATGAGTTCTCAAATACAGGTACGGCGAATGCTCTGCCGGATTCGAAGACGTGGACCTACGATACAGGTTTCCAGTGCTGTGGGAACCATGAGCTCGAGACCTACTGCGCGGCCGGGTCGGCTTCGTCGCCGTGCGATCCCAATAATCCGAATGCATACATTGATACGACGGGAATCCTGCATATCGCAGGGCGGAATCCGTCGGGGTCAAACTACACTTCGGCGAGATTGAAGACGCAGGGGCAGCTCAGCTTCCTGTATGGGCGCATCGAGGCCAAGATGAAACTGCCGGAGAGCCAGGGCATGTGGCCGGCATTCTGGCTGTTGGGCAACAACATTACAACGATCAGCTGGCCGGCTTGCGGTGAGCTGGATGTGATGGAACATATCGACGGAAGCAACCCACCTGCTTATCAGGGCGCGACACCTCCCGGGTATGACTGGATTGCCGGTTCTGTGCACGGTGGGACGAGCAGCAACGAAGCCAATGGAACGCAGCAGTATCATCCCACTGGGTTCTCGGCGGCGGACTGGCATGTGTACGGCATGATCTGGAGCAAGGGACAGATCCAGTTCTATGTGGATGATCCTTCGAATGTGTATGCCACGTTCACGCCCGCGAATTTTCCGGGGACATGGCCGTTTGACCAGGGACCGCAATTCGTCATTCTCAACCTCGCGATTGGGGGCGATTGGCCGGGAAATCCGAATGCGACGACGGTGTTTCCAGGGGACATGCAGGTGGACTACGTGCGCGTCTATACGAACTGACGAGTTGATTGAAGCGATGAGGCCCGCGGATTCGATCTGCGGGCCTTGTTCGTTTTTGCATGTGGAGGATGCCCGCCGCAGGGCAGACTTGACGAGGCATTGAATTGGCATATACTAATGTATATGCCAGATCATGGAGGCGTTAGGATGCGAAAAACGGCCAGAATCTTCATGAACAATCGCAATCAGGCGGTTCGGCTGCCGAAGGAGTTTCAGTTCGGCACGTCCGAGGTTTTCATTCGCAAGGTAGGAGACGAGGTGATTCTGTCGCCACGCCCGAGCGACTGGTCTGCTCTTGCGGAAGGCCCGTTCGCCTCGCCGGAATTCATGGAAGGGGTAGAGGATCTGCCCATCCAGGAGCGCTTCTTCTAATGCTCCGTTACATGCTTGACACGGACATTTCTTCCTATGTGATGAAAGGGTCAGAACCAACTGTGATGCGGCGGCTAACCTCTGTTCCTGTTGGCGATGTCTGCATTTCTGCGATCACAAAAGCCGAGCTTATGTACGGCGTAGAGGTGTCGCCGAGGATGGCGCAGGACCGAGCGCGCCTGGAGGTATTTTTGCGGCACATGGTGGTGCTGGACTTCATCGAGGAAGCGGCTTCGGATTATGGCGAGATTCGCGCTTGGTTGAAGAAACAGGGAGCGATGATCGCGGCGAACGATCTCTTCATCGCCGCGCATGCCAGATGCGTTGGGCTGGTTCTGGTAACGAACAACGCGAGGGAATTTCAACGTGTTCCCGGGTTGACCATCGAGAACTGGTGTTGAGCATTTTGGAGCGTTGCCCTAGTTCGGACCCGAAATTCATCCATTCAAAGGGAGTTGGAGTCCGTTCGCTGCAGGGCACCTTGCACTGGATTTGGGGGTGTGGTACAAACTAGACATTCATGTTTGCCTCCAAAGGGCAAGCCTGGATTTCATGCAGAGTGGCTGAGGGACGGGCCCTGTGACGCCACGACAACCTGCCTGGGCAACCCAGGAGTATGGTGTCAACTCTCGTTCGCCGAATGGCGGAGAACATGAGATTCGGGGTCGCTAAGCATTCATCGCAAAGCGGCTTCAAGGTTTACGAATCATTTCAGGTTCGCTCACTCGTTGAGCCGGTCACGTGCCCGCATCTCCGCAGCTACTCGTGCGAAGCGAGGGAGCTTTGACGACTGCCTATTGGCTGCGATGCCGCGAATGCGGCAAGACCTATGGTCACCAGCCGCTTTCCATTTGCGATGAGTGTTTTTCCCCACTCGAGGTAGCCTACGATCTCGAGTACGCCCGGACCCGATTTACCCGCGAGACGATTTCCCAGGGACCGCTGAACATGTGGCGCTATCGCGCGCTGCTGCCGGTCGCGGACACGTATGTGCCGCAGACGCCTTCGGGGCTGACTCCGCTGGTGAAGGCGCCCCGGCTGGGTGCGCAGTTTGGCGCGCGGAATCTTTACATCAAGAACGATGCCGTGTGCATGCCTACGCTTAGCTTCAAGGATCGCGTGGTGGCGGTGGCGCTGGCGAACGCACAGGATTTCGGGTTCGACACGGTCGGATGTTCGTCGACGGGGAACCTGGCGAACGCGGTGGCAGCGCATGCGGCGCGGTTGGGATTGAAGACGTTCATCCTGGTTCCGTCAGACCTGGAGCCGGCGAAGATTCTGAACACGCAGGTATACGGGGCGACGCTGGTGCGGGTGGAAGGCAATTATGACCACGTGAATCGGCTGTGCTCGCAGATTGCGGACCGATACAACTGGGGATTTGTGAATGTGAATCTGCGACCGTATTACGCCGAGGGATCGAAGACGGTGGGGTTCGAGATCGCGGAACAGCTTGGATGGCGTCTGCCGGACAACGTGGTGGTTCCGATGGCAGGCGGTTCGCTGATTACGAAGATCCGCAAGGCATTCAACGAGCTGATCGAACTGGGCCTGGTGGAAGAGAAGCCGGTGAAGTTTTTTGGTGCACAGGCAACTGGGTGCTCGCCGATTGCGAAGGCGGTGAAGAGCGATACCGACGTGATTGAGCCGCAGCGACCGAACACGATTGCGCGGTCACTGGCAATCGGGAATCCGGCGGATGGTATTTATGCGTCGCGGGTGATTCGTGGAACCGGCGGATGGGCCGAGGATGTTTCGGATGTAGAGATTGTTTCGGCGATCCAGGAGCTGGCGGAGACCGAAGGCATCTTCACCGAGACGGCCGGCGGCGTAACGACGGCAGTGACGGCGCGGCTCTATGCGCACGGTCGGATCCAGCCGGATGAGCTGACGGTTACTTGCATCACAGGCAACGGCCTGAAGACGACCGACTGCCTGAGCGGCACGTATGAGCAGAGCACGGCGATTCGTCCGCGGCTGACGGATTTCGAAAATTTTGTGGAAGAGCGAAGTGCAGCAAGCCAGGGATTGAGCCTGGCAGGGGAGAGTTATGGCCGTTAGAGTTCTATTACCGAATGCGTTTCAGAAACACACCAATAATGTGAAAGAGATCTCGAGTACGGCGTCGAATCTGCCCGAACTGGTGACGGAGATTGAGGGGCGGTTTCCGGCGCTGCGTCAGCACCTGCGCGGAGAAGACGGGCAGATCCGCCGGTTCATCAATTTTTATGTCAATGAAGAAGACATCCGTTTTCTGGGGAACGAGAAGTATGCGTTTCAGGAAGGGGATGAAGTGCTGGTGATTCCTTCGATTGCGGGTGGGTGCTGCTGAGGGTTTCCTGTGGGGGTGAAGCGGCGAGACGTGGCCTTCGGGCCACGTCTTTGCTTTTGGGGAGACTCGGAGCGTGGCATCCGTGCGATTTGCTGGACTGTTGGCTAGAAAGGACAACCGCAGATGTTTCGACTGCGGTCGTCCGCCTAAGGCAGACGACCTTGACAGTACCGGAGACAATGGCGGTCTTGTCGGTGCCGCTGAAGGCTCAGTCCGTGATCACGTGGAGAGTGACAATCGCGAGGATACCGAAGGCCGTGGCGGTGGTGGAGGCGATGACGAGCGTGGCGACGTGGGCGCGAACCAGGATAAGCATTCTTCGAGTGGCGTCGCGCAGAGACTCGTCGCGGCGCCACTCGCGGAGCAGGGTTGTGGCTCCGACGATGAGCACCATCAAGGGTAGTGCGATCAGGAAGAGCCACAGTCCCATATGCGTCCTTGCGGCGTACCAGTCCACGATGAGTTGGGCGGTGTGAGCAGGCTCGAATTGCTGAGGCTGTATGCTTCGCGCAAAGAGCGCAGCCATGAAGAGAACAGCCGGGAATACAAGCAGCAGTTCGAGGGCAGCGAGGGAGCGGTGAATCGTCTTCATGGATTTACTTTGTACTACAAAGTAAACTTTGATGCAATAGGAAAGTGTGAGATAGATCACAGAAAAACACCCGTATCTCTCTTAAATGAGGGGTACTTATTTCTTGTTCATGATTTAGCAACAACTTATTCTCATTTCCTTTGCAATCGTTTCATTCTCTTCTTACAATCCGTGCCGGATACTACTCCCGTGAAGGCGCAAGCTGGGCAGAAGGCTCCGTTCGCACTCTTACCTCAGGCCACCGTACCGGTGGAAGCCCCTCAATCTTTTTTTGTTAACGTACTGCCTGCAGTGCTGCCGCGGCCGCCTGTCCATGCGGAAGTGGGTCGATACAGGCTGCGGCTGGCACAGGGAATGGAGGATCGCGAAGCTGCGTGCCGGCTGCGTTTTCGCGTCTTTAATATTGAGCTCGGGGAGGGACTAGAGAGTTCGTACCAGACGGGAATCGATACGGATCACTTCGATGCGTTCTGTGAGCACCTTCTTGTTGAAGACAAGACGGATGGAAGAGTGGTGGGTACTTACCGGATGCAATCGGGAACGACAGCGGAGATGAACCTGGGTTATTACTCGGCGCAGGAGTTTGAATTTGGACCGTATGAGCCGCTGCGGCGAGACATCCTTGAGTTAGGACGGGCGTCGATTGATCGCGCACATCGCACGCCGGAGGTACTTACTCTTTTGTGGCGTGGCATTGCGCAATATGCCAACGACATGGGGCTGCGCTACCTGATTGGCTGCTCGTCTTTGAATTCGAAGGATCCGGCAGAGGGCTGGCAGTTGTATCGCGAGATGGAAAGGTTTCACGGGTCGCCGGAATTCGAGACGATGCCGACCGCGGCGTATGCGTGTCCCCTCGAGCAGCGGGGGGCGGACGCACAGAATGCTTCACGTCCGGAGAGTGATTTGCCGCCGACGAAGGTTCCAAAGCTGTTGAAGACTTATCTGACGATTGGAGCGCGGATCTGCGCTCCGCCAGCGTGGGACCGCGAGTTTGGCACGATTGACTTTCTGACGCTGCTCGATCTGAAGCAGCTATCTTCAGGTGCGCGCAACCGATTTCTTGCGCCGCTTACGCAATGAATCCGCGCCTGATCCGGCGTGCCGTGGCGCTGGGATTCTCACTGATCACGAGCATTCTTCGTTTCTGGTTGATGCGCCTGGGCGGTCCGCGAACGTTGGAACGCAGGGCAGGCTGGGTGCAGGAGACCTGCGTCCGCGTGCTGCGCAGCATGGATGTCCGGTGCGATGTGGAGGGGCAAATACCCGCGCATGGGTTGGTGGTTGCGAATCACCTGAGCTATCTGGACATCGTGGTTTTGAGTGCGGTGATGCCGTGCTTCTTTGTGGCGAAGGCGGAGGTCGGGCGGTGGCCGTATTTTGGGAAGGCTGCGCGTGTAGGCGGGACGCTGTTTCTTGATCGTTCGAGCGTTGCGAGCGCGGAGAAGGTTTCGGGGATGATTCGCGAGCGTTTGAATCTGCCGATTCCCGTGCTGTTATTTCCCGAAGGCACCAGCACCGACGGCACGATGCGGCGGTTTCACGGACGGCTGTTCGAACCGGCGATACGTGCGGAAGCTCCGGTTACGGCGGTGTCGATCCGCTATGTGACGAGCGATGGTACTCCGGAGCGGGAGTTGTGCTGGTTTGGCGATGCGAGCTTTGGTCCGCACCTGCTGGAGACGCTGAGGATGCCGGCGTTTCGCGCTGAGCTTCACTTTGGAGGGCCGCGCGTTTATGCACATCGACGGATTGCCGCGAAGGAGACGTTTGCGGAGGTTGCTTCGATGCGGGAGCGAGGGCAGACTGAGGGACTGAGGGACGAGGGACTAGGGACGAGGGACTAGGGACTGAGGGACTAGGGACTGAGGGGATTAGGGACTAGAACACTTTATGGATCGGTTGCACGGGCTTTGTGCCTTGGCATTGAAATGCTGCCAATGATGCGCAGAGTCTTGGCATTGTGGATCGATCTAGTCTGCGGCGGCCGTTGGTGGCGCGGTGGAGCCGCGGACTACGAGGCTGGTTGAGACAAGGAATTCGCGCTGAAGGCCGGGCTTACCGGCATTCTCGGCGTGCTGGCGGAGCGCATCGAAGGCGGCATGCGCCAGCTCGGAACGCGAGAGGCGAATGGTGGTGAGCGGGGGCAGAGTGAATTCGGCAAAGTCGATATCGTCGAGCCCGATCACGGAGAGGTCCTGAGGTACGTGCAGGCCCTGCAAGTAGGCGGCACGCAGAACGCCGATGGCAGTCATGTCGTTGGAGCAGATGAGGGCGGTGGGTTGCGTAGAAAGCTCCTGAAGCTTGCCGAATCCGGCGACACCACCCTTGAGCGTGTGATCACACTCGATGATCCACTTCTTCTGGACAGACATTTTGCCGTCCTGCATCGCGTTCTGGAAATCATTTTGACGCGTGATGGCGGAATGCAGTTTGTGCGGACCCGCGAGGAAGCCTATCTTGCGATGTCCGAGAGCAGCGAGATGTTCGACCGCGGCGCGGATGCCGGTGCTGTAATCAAGGACTATGGTGCTGGCCTTGGGTTCGGAGAGCTTGAACTCGGCGAGCACGATGGGCACGTCGTGAAAAGCAAGCTGATCGAGAACGGGTTCTTCTTCGCCGAAGGTGAGCACGGCGACGCCCTCGACTTTGCGTTCGAGCATGCGTCGAACGCAGGTGGTGAGGACGGCGGGATCGCTATTGGACGAGCTGACGAGGATCTCATAGCCGTTGGCCACGGCGATTTCTTCGAAGCTCTGGATCAACTCGGGAAAAAAGGGATTGGTGATGTTCTCGACAATGATGCCGAAGAGACGGCTGCGCCCGGAGACCAGCGTACGCGCGTGGGTGTTGGGGAAGTAGTTCAACTGCTCGATCGCCTGCCACACGCGCTTGGAGAGTCTCTCACTCACAACAGGGGAGCCGTTGATGGTGCGCGAGACAGTGGCGATGGAGACTTTGGCCAGCGCGGCCACAGCCCGGATGTCGGGCGTCTTGTCGGTAGTTTTGCGAGTTCCTTTTCGGGCCACGAGCTAAATCCTAAGTAGATTCGAAGATAAACGAAGGGGAAGGATCATCATAGACCCGCGCCAAGAGCGTTTTGAACAGGTCAGGATTTATCGGAGATGAGAAGGCGGAGGTCGCGGAGGTTGTGTCCTGTAGGACCCGTGACGACCGCGTCCCCAAGCGCAGTGAACAGGGGGCAGGCATTGAAGGTGCGAAGGGATTGCTCGGGATTGTATCCGAAGGCGATCGCGCGCGAGACCGTGGTGGGATCGGCGATGGCGCCGGCATTCTGGGTATTGCCGTCGATGCCGTCGGAACCGGCGCTGAGAACGGTGAGCATCTCGCCGGGGTGATGAGCAAGTTCGATCGCGCAGGCCAGGGCAAATTGCTGATTGCGACCGCCGGCGCCAGGATTGCGATCGAGCGTGACGGTGACTTCTCCTCCTGAAATGAGGCAGAAGCGGCGGTGCAGGGCGCGGAGATCATGGAAGCGGTCGAGCAGGTAGCGGGCGGCGTCGGCGTAGTCCCAGTCGTCGCAGGAGTTGTCGATGGCCACGAAATAGCCGGCTTTCTGGGCGAGAGCACGGGCGCTCTCCACGAGGTCATGACTGGAAAGGAGCAACTCGAATATCGAATCGCGGAAGGCCTCATCTTCGCCGGTAAGGCTGACAGCCGAGGTCACGCGACGGGATGGAGGGCCATTGCCGGCACGCTGGAGACGAGGGAAGAACGGAGGTCGCCAGCTTTTGTTTCCAGGCGATTCGGGCAGGTCCTTGCGTTCGAAGAATGCGCGCACCGCGGCGGGGAATTTGCGAGCGAGGCCGTACTTGTTGATGATTTCGTGAACCTCGTCTACGGTGGAGTGGTCGGGCGATGAGGGACCGGACGAAAGAGCATCGAGGGTTCGCAAGGGCACGTCGGGAAGCAGCAAAGAGATTTTGAGCGCTTCAGGAGCGGCAATGGCAAGCCGGCCACCTTTGACCGCACTGAAGTGCTTGCGGAGCGTATTGATTTCGTTGATGGGAGCGCCGCAGCCGAGAAGTGTCTCGTGAAAGGCGATGGTGTCGTCGAGCCCGATTTGCGGGTCGAGGGGCAGGTCGAACATGGCCGAACCGCCACCAGAGATGAGAAAGAAGACGAGGGTATCCTTCTTTGCCTTTTTCAGCAGGGTGAGAGCAGCGCGCGCGGCAGCGAAGGATTCCTCGTTGGGGAGCGGGTGTCCGCCTGCGAAGTAGCGGAACCGCCAGTTGCGCTTTTTGGACTGGTACTTGGTACAGCAAATTCCGCGCAAACCCTTGCGACGCTTCATGCGATCAAGAAGGATTTCGAGCATCGGGCCGGCGGCCTTGCCGAGTGCGATGACGAAGATGCGCTTGTATTGCGAGAGGTTGATGGCGTCAGGACCGCTACCGTCGGGCATCAGACGAGTGAGTGTGTTGCCTTCGAACCGGATGCGACGATCAAAGGCGACTTCGATGCTGGAGGCTTCGAGTGCGCCGGTGAAGAATTCGGTGGCCCGGGCATGAAGAAAATCGAGAGCGGTATCGCTGGCGGGTGTCATGCGAGTTGCTCCTTCAGCCAGCTTGCGAGCGCGTTCTGCATCGCATCGAGGCGGCCCGTGAAGAAGTGATCGGCGCCAGAAATGAGTACCAGCGACTTTGGGTCGGCTGCGGAGTGGGTTATCTGCTGCAAGTCCGATTGGGGGGCAAACTGGTCGCGGTCGCCGCTGAGAAAGAGCTTAGGAATCGTGCATGTTTCGAGAGAGGTGTGCTGGTATCGGCGATCGAGGGCCTGGGTGGGAAGTCCGATGGCGACAAGAGCCTTGATCGAGGCGCCGGTTTTCGGCCGTGGGCTGGAGCAGCAGGCCGCGAGCGACATCATCGCGCCGAAGCTGAACCCGGTAGCGACGATCGGGAGCGCGTACTGGGCATGGAGCCAGTCGAGAGCTGCGAGAACATCTTCCGATTCTGCGACTCCATCGTGTTTACCCTCGCTGACGCCGGTCCCGCGGAAATTGAAACGCAGGACGTGAAGTTGGAGTTCCCATGCGGGCGCATTGAGAACCTTCATCGCGTGGTAGACCACCTTGTTGTGCATGGTGCCGCCACCGAGCGGATGGGGATGGCAGACCAGGGCGGCAAAGCGAGAAGCCGGCGCGCCCTCATTCAACAGAGCCTCGAGACGTCCAGCAGGACCGCGCAGATCGACAGTGCGCAGGGACGTTTTTCCGGGGAGTGTTTCGGCGCCGGACAAGGCGGATGCGGAAGTCATTCCACGCTTGATTTTATCTGGTTTCTCGGCGATGGCGAGGTAGAGCACAGATTCGTTTGAGGGAACGGGGGTCAATGTGGCGCGTACGATATTCTGGCTGCACTATGCACGATGTTGCGCGCCTTGATCCGATTGCATTTACCCGGCAATTGTGTGAAATCGAATCGACCACCTACCGGGAAGGGCGGATGGGTAATTTCCTGGCAGATTTTTTGGGTGGCCGGGGATGGGCGGTGGAAAAGACTGCAGTGCCTCAGCCAGAGGAGAGCACAAGCGGGGGCGACCGCTGGAACGTATATGCCGGCATGACCGGCGAGACGCCGGATGTGGTGTTTTCGACGCACATGGATACAGTGCCTCCGTACATTCCATTCAGCGAGGACGATGAGTTCCTCTACGGACGCGGCGTTTGCGATGCGAAAGGCATTATTGCGGCGCAGGTGGCGGCGGCGGAACAACTGCGAGGGGAAGGGTTTCGGATTGGGTTGTTATTTGTGTCGGGAGAAGAGCGGGACTCGGCCGGAGCAATGGTGGCGAATGAGTCTCCGAAGGGCAGCCGGTTCCTGATCAATGGAGAGCCGACGGATAACCGGTTGGCACTGGCTTCGAAGGGCGCGCTGCGAACGATATTCCGGTCAAGTGGAAAGATGGCGCATTCGGCCTATCCAGAACTAGGCGAGAGCGCGGTGCATAAGCTGGTTGAGGTGCTGGGGAGAGTATTGAAGCTGGAACTGCCTGTTACCGAAGATGTGGGACCGAGCACGCTGAATATCGGACAGGTGCATGGCGGATACGCGCCAAATGTGATTGCCGACAAGGCAGAGGCGCAGGTGCTGGTGCGGCTGGTCGGGGATTCGGCGCCGGTACGGGCTGCATTGATTCAAGCGGCTGGCGACCAGGCCGAGGTGGATTTTACGCTGGAGATTCCATTTGTGAGATTACGCGCGGTGGAAGGATTGCCTACGATGATCGCGAAGTTCACGACCGACATTCCGCAGTTGTCGAACTGGGGCGAGCCGTTGCTGCTGGGTCCAGGGTCGATCCACGTTGCGCATACGCCGAATGAACGGCTGGCGAAGAAGGAGCTTCAACAGGCTGTCGAGCTTTATATTCAGACTGCGAAGCAATTGCTGGCGTAAGCTGTTGCGGAGTGCTACCGGCAACTGCGAAACCGGCAGGAACTGCATCCAATGATTGATTCATAGAGATTTTTTGCCCAAAGGGAGAACCAATTATGAGTACAGCCATTTATGAGATTCCCGTGAAAAAGATCACTGGCGAAGAGGCTTCCCTTGCCGAATTTGAAGGGAAGGTTCTGCTCCTCGTGAATGTGGCATCGAAATGCGGATTGACCCCGCAGTATGAAGGCCTGGAGAACCTGTATGAGCAGTATCGCGGGCAGGGGCTCGTGGTCGCGGGGTTTCCGGCAAACAATTTCAAGAGCCAGGAGCCGGGCACGAACGAAGAGATCCAGAGCTTTTGCACGACCAACTTCGGCGTGAAGTTTCCGATGTTCAGCAAGATCAGCGTGGTGGGCGAGGACCAGCATCCGCTTTACAAGTTGCTGACCACGGCGCAGCCCAAGGCGATGAGCGTGGCGGAGGTTCCGTTCCGCCAGAAGCTGAAGGGATATGGGATTGAGACGAATGCTGATCCCGAGGTGCTGTGGAACTTTGAGAAGTTTCTGGTGAGTCGCGACGGCGAGGTGGTGAAGCGGTTCTCTCCGGACACGTTGCCGGATGCGCCGGAGCTAGTTGAGGCGATCGAAGAGGAACTGGAGAAGAATTAGCGCCAGGCGGATTCAGACGGCGCAGCCGCTGCCACGACCGGAAAAAAAATACGAAAAACCGTGCCACAGCCGGGCTTGGTGCGCACCGCGATGCGTGCGTTGTGATTGTCGAGGATTCCTTTGGAGACCCAGAGACCCAGGCCCGTACCGGCTTCGCCCTTGGTGGTCACGAAGGGATGAAACAGGCGCTGCACCATGGTTCGATCCATTCCAGAGCCGCTGTCGGCAATGGTGACGGCGACGCCCGGAGCGTTGTCCGGGCCCGTTGCAGGACAGACGGCGAGCACTAGACGTCCCTTCTCGGGAAGAGCATCGAGGGCGTTCGAAATCAGGTTAGTAAATACCTGCTGAATTTCTCCCGGCTGGCAGAGCACGGCGGGTGCGGGGCGATAACGGCGCTCAATCGAGATGTTGCGAACCCGAATTGCGGGATCGTGGAAGTAGACAACCGAATCGATGATTTCATCGAGGGCTGTGTGCGTCGGAGCGGTGCGCTGGCGATAGAACTTCAAGCTGCGTGCGGTGATGTGTGAGAGGCGCTGCAATTCCTTATCGGCAATCTCGAGCAATTCCTTTGAACTCGATGAGAGTCCGATATCGTTCTTGGCAAGATAGAGCAGGTTGGTGACAGCTTCGAGCGGATTGTTGATCTCGTGGGCGATGCTTGCTGCCAGGCGGCCGGCGGCGGCCAGCTGCTCGGAACGGCGAAGGGCCTGCTCGGCCTTGCGAGTCTCAGTGGTGTTGCGGCAGTAGAGGATGATGCCGTCGCCGGGTTGCGGATACACATTGAACTGGAACCACGATTCGTTGCCGGGAGCGGGGAAAAACTGCTCAAACTCGACAGCGACATGCTCTTCCATTGCGCGCCGGACCTTCGATTCCAACTCGCTGCCCAATAGTTCCGGATAAATTTCCCAGAGCGAGACCCCCAGGTGAGGTTTGCCGGAAAGATCTGCGAGCTGATGTGCCGCGGCATTCATGTAGGTGATGCGGTAGTCGCGATCCATGGTGCAGAACGCGATGGGGACGTGTTCGAGCGCCTCGCCGGCCTGCTGACGGGCACGGTCGATCTCCTGCGTCAGGATGACGCGCTGTTCGGCGGCTTCGCGGCGCAGGCGAGCCAACTTCAATTGTGCTTCGACGCGGGCAACGAGCTCGCGAGCGGTGAATGGCTTGGTGAGGTAGTCATCTGCGCCGGACTCGACGCCCTCAATCCGCGCTTCTTCGCCGGCGCGCGCTGAGAGCATGATGATGGGGATGGTGGCAGTTGCGGGGTCGTTGCGAAGAGCTGCGAGAAGCGCAAAACCATCCATCTCGGGCATCATGACATCGGTCAGGACAAGATCGGGAGTACGGCTGCTGACTTCTTCGAGCGCCATGCGTCCATCGCCGGCAGAGATAACGTCGAAGCGACCGGCGAGCAAAGAGCGGACGTATTCGCGCATGTCGGCGTTGTCGTCGACCAGGAGAACAACCTGCCTGGAGGCGGTTGGCACCTGGTCGTCCTGATCGCCTGCCACGGAGCCGGCAATTTCATCCCCGAGTTGATCGTGGCCGGGAAGCCAGCCGAGAGCTTCCTGGACATAGGCCACTGCGGATCCGGGCACGACCAGCGGACTGGCGCTGTCTTTTGCGATATTTCCATAGGCGAGGTGCCGATAACCGAATGGCAGATGCACTTTGAAAACGGAGCCGGCACCGATTTCGCTTTCGACGGAGATGGTGCCGCCATGCATGTCCACGAGCTCGTGGACGAGGGCGAGACCGATGCCACTGCCTTCGTGGCTGCGGCGCCGAGCGCCTTCGATACGGCTGAAGCGCTCGAAGATATGCGACAGGTCGCGCTCCGGGATGCCGGTACCGGTATCCCGGATGGTAAGCAAAGCGCCGGTGGCGTTGGAAGAGATTGCAACTTGAATTTCGCCATCAAAGGTGGCTTTAAGCGCGTTGGAAAGAAGGTTGAGGACGATCTTCTCCCACATCTCGCGATCGACGTATACGGGTTCAGGCAGAGGGGGGCATTCAATGATGAGCTTCAAACCGGCGCGCTCGACAGCGGATCGGAAGACGCTGGCGAGCTGGGCTGTGAGTAGCGAGAGATCAGTGGGCTCATAGGTAGCGCGCATGCGGCCCACTTCGATGCGGACGAAATCGAGCAGCCCATTCACCAGCTTCAGCAAGCGCAAGGCATTGCGGTACAGCATGCGAAGCGAGTCCATCGGCGGCGGGACCTGGTTGAGAACCGCATCCTCAATTGGACCGAGGATCAGGGTGAGCGGGGTTCGCAACTCGTGGCTCACGTTGCTGAAGAATGCGGTTTTGGCGCGGTCCAGATTGGCCAGCTCCTCGGCCCTGCGCTTCTCAACCTCATAGGCTTCGGCGTTGGTGATGCTGGCGGAGATTTGTCCTGCAGCGAGATCAAGGAATCCTTCATAGCTGGCATCGAACTGGCGGTACGGGTTAAGAGCGGCGATGAAAACACCAGCTGGTTTCTCCTGGCCCCGACGGGAGATTGGAAGGAGACGGGCCTGGTCCGGAGGTTTATCCCAAACGCCGACAGGCAGGTCTGGGAAGAGGGTACCGAGGCGATCGATGGTCATGGCCCGATTCGAAGAGAGGAGAAGATCAGTTGGCCACGGACTGGATAGAGATTCGATGTCCATTGTCCTGGGCGCGGCCGGATGTCCGGGGCCAATGCCGGCGCGAGCGAAGAGAGAGAGCTTAGTTGTATCTCCGTCGAAGCAGTAGACGAGCGCAAAAGGAATATCCTTCTCTTCCGCGAGGCCACGCTCGATGGCGGCGAAGACTTCGCGCTTTGTATTGGCGTCGACCAGGGCCCCGGCAAGCCTGCTGAGGGAGGAGAGCTGGCGTTCTCCCCGGACGCGCAGGGTATCTTCCATGACGACGCAGAGCATCCCTTCGATCTTGCCGCCGGTTCCGGAGAGAGGGCTATAGGAAAACGTGTGGTAGGTTTCTTCAGGGAATCCGCTGCGCTCGAGGATGAGCCCGAGGCTTTCATCCCAGGAGGCTTCTCCGGTTTTCATGACGCGCTCGATGCGTGGACAAATGTCGGGCCAGATCTCAGGCCATACCTCCTTCGCTGGTTTGCCGAGCGCGGACGGGTGCTTTTTGCCGAGCGTCACGCGGGCGTAGGCATCGTTGTAAAGAACCGTGAGTAGCGGACCCCAGGCCATCCACATCGGGAACCGCGATGTGACGAGGATGCGAACAGCGGCTTTCAGGCTGTCGGGCCAACCAGCGACATGGCCGAGAGGAGTCATTGACCAGTCGTAGGCACTGATCAGATCGATCATCTGCGTCGGCTGCAGGGTGCCTACTGGTTCATTCGGCTGGGTAATGTCTTCGTGCATCGGGTCCTCGCCGGCTTGCATTCAATCCCATGTGTTGCATGAGCTCGAGAACGGACAAATTTCGGGTGGGGAGGTCGGATGTTTGCATTTGCGCTGATGAATGAGCACGGGGCTGAACGTACAATCGACGAATTTTGATGCACTTAAATGTAGTTATGTTGCCTGTTTCGAGGTGGGTGTGGGCATTGTAGGGCCATCTGCGGGGCAGCGGTGATGATACCCGGCCACCAAGTGGCAGGGCAAGAGACTCCCCGTGTATTCTCGGCGCAGGGCAGGCAGATCTTATGACGACATCCGCGGTGACCAATCAGCTGGAAAACACCTCCTCTTCGTATTTGCGTTCGGCGCGGCATCAGCCGGTTCAGTGGCATCCGTGGAGCGAGGCGGCTTTCGCGCGAGCGCAGGCAGAGAACAAGCCGATTCTTCTGGACATTGGGGCGGTGTGGTGTCACTGGTGCCACGTCATGGATCGGGAATCTTACGAGGATCCGGAGATCGCGCGGCTCATCAATGAGCATTACATCGCGGTCAAGGTGGATCGCGACGAGCGTCCCGATGTGGATTCGCGGTATCAGGCGGCTATTGCCGCCATCAGCGGGCAGGGTGGGTGGCCGCTGACCGGGTTTCTGACTCCGGATGGCAGGCCTTACTTTGGTGGAACGTACTTTCCTCGCGACGATCGCTACGGAAGGCCGGGGTTCGGGCGGGTACTCGTGACCATGGCGCAGGTATGGAGGGAGCGCCGCGACGAAGCACTGGAATCCGCAGCCAGCGTGATGTCGGCGGTGGAGCACAACGAGAGCTTCTCGTCGCGTGGCGCGGATTTGAACCTGGCGCTGGTGGACAAAATTGCGGCGTCAGCGGTGGCCCAGTTCGATCCACGGAATGGCGGATTCGGGTCGCAGCCCAAGTTTCCGCATCCAGCGGTGCTGGACTTGCTGCTGGAGGTTGGAATGCAGCGCGGGAATTTGGCCGCGCTGGAGGCGTTCACGCTGACACTAGAACGCATGGCGCAAGGCGGAGTGTACGACCAGCTTGCAGGTGGCTTTCATCGCTACAGCGTGGACGAACGCTGGGTGGTGCCGCACTTCGAGAAGATGATCTATGACAATACCGAGTTGCTGCGCAATTACGTGCACGGCTACCAGAGCCTGGTGCGCGAGGATTTTCGGCGGACCGCAGAAGAGATTATCGGTTGGCTCGATGGGCTGATGACCGATCGCGAGCGGGGCGGCTTCTACGCGTCGCAGGATGCGGATATCAATCTCGATGACGATGGCGACTACTTCACATGGACGCTGGAGGAAGCGCGCGCGGTGCTCGATGACGATGAGCTTGCCGTGGCGTCGCCGTACTGGGACATTGGCGAATTGGGGGACATGCATCACAACCCGGCGAAGAATGTGCTGCATCGGAAATTCACCATTGAGGAAATCTCGGCCCAGGTGGGGAGATCGGTCGAAGAGACACAGCGGCTGATCGAGTCAGCACACCGGAAGCTGCTCGTAGCTCGTGCGCAGCGGCCCACGCCGTTCATCGATCGCACGCTGTACACGGGCTGGAACGCGATGGCGGTGACGGCCTATGTGGAAGCGGCACGGATTCTGCGCGTGGATGCGCCGCGCCGGTTTGCCTTGTTGACGCTGGATCGCCTGCTGGGCGAAGCGTGGGACGCCGGCTCGGAATTGCGGCATGTGATTGCCTATGGCGGGGAAAACGAAACGGCAGGCGAATGGATTCCCGGGACGCTCGACGATTATGCAATGACGGTGCACGCCTGCATCGATGGATGGCTGGCGAGCGGCGAGATGCGCTATTACGAGGCGGCGGTCAAGCTGGCGGATGTGATGATTGCGCGATTCTACGACCGCACGGGAGGCGCATTCTTCGACACTGCGAATGCGGATGGTGCGATTCCGCTGGGAGTGTTGACGGCACGGCGCAAGCCCCTACAGGATTCTCCGACGCCCGCGGGCAATCCCACGGCTGCGGCGGCTCTGCTGCGGCTGGAGGAGTTGAGCGAGAGGAGCGAATACCGTGAAATTGCCGAGGATACTCTCGAGTCGTTTGGCGGAATCGTGGAGCATTTCGGACTTTACGCGGGCAGCTATGGGCTGGCGCTGGAGCGCCTGCTGCTGGATCCGGTGCAAGTGGTAGTGGTTGGCGACGGGAAAGATGCGGATCAGCTTGAGACGATTGCCATGGCCCGCTTTGCGGTAAACAAGACAGTGATTCGCCTAAGGCCAGATCAACTGGGGGCAGGGGCGCTGCCTGAGGCGCTTTCCGAGATGGTGCAGCTGGTACCGCAGCGGGATGGTACGGCGGCCTGGGCCCTGGTTTGCCGTGGACGTAGCTGCATGCCGCCGGTTTCGGATGCGGAGGCGCTGCTGGACGCGTTGAACTAGATCTGATTTGCGTGCGCGGTCTCGAAGCGATGAAAGGGCTTCCCCCACGGGCGTTTTTGCGGGAGAGTCTGATCGAGATGCGCCTCTCGGGCTAAAGCCCGCGAGGAAGATTTAAGAAATGCAGGCTTTGATTGGCACGGCTGAAGCCGTGCCCCTTCAAAACAGCAGCCCAACTGAGTTTTTCTGCAGGCTATAAAGGTCGCGCCCTTTTCAAAGAACGAAATAAGCAGATTGATTCCAGCCTGATTTGAATCCTATGAGCTTCCGAAGGGGTTTGACTCCTGCGGTTTGATGGTCGTGGGATCGTGTTTGGGCGGTTCTGCGGGTGCGGCTGCGGTCGCTGGTTTGGGATTGTCCCCACCGGTGTACACGCGATAGGGGTCACCGGGAAGCATGTGGTTCTCTTCGAGAGCCAGGCGAACGCGCCGGCGGAACTCGCGGACGGGCGCGTACTGCTGGGTGGCGCGGGTTTTGAAGACCACGGGAATGATGAGCTCGGAACCCTTTACCGCGTCGACGCCGAGTACCTGCGGATCGGAGATGAAGACATTTTTGAAGTCGTCACTATTGCGAATGTCCATGGCGATGTTCTTGAGCAGGTCCATCACCTTGTCGGGGTTGGTTGAGAAATCGACGCTGACGTTCACCGTGGCGACAGAATAATCGATGCTCTGGTTGGCGACCGTGGTGATCTGCGAGTTCGGAATAACATAGAGCGTGCCATCGCCGTCGCGCAGCATGGTTTTGCGAAGGGTCATGGATTCGACGACGCCGGCGACGCCCGCGATTTTGATGGTGTCACCAACATTGAACTGGTCTTCGAGAAGGATCAGGATGCCGTTGAGCATGTCGCGGACAATGTTTTGCGCTGCGAGACCGATGGCTACACCGGCTACCCCGGCGGAGGCGAGCAGGGGGGCCAGGTTGACTCCCACGGCGGCCAGGAACTGCATGGTTACAATTGCCGCGATAATGGTCATGCCGGTGGCGCGAATAACGCCGGCCATCGTCCGTACCTGCCCAATCCGGCTATGCCCGGCGGCGTGCTGCTCGGCGATTCGTATCATCCGGGCGGTGACCAGGCTGAGAACGCGATAAAGCGTGAAGCCGATGAGGGCGGCCACGAGAAGATGCGGCAGCTTGGAGTGGATGAACTCCTGCGTATCGCCGATCCACTCGTCCAATACCTTGCCCAGAAAGCGGCCCTCGGCAAACCACCCGGAGCGCGCGGCGAGAAGAATTGCAAGCATACAAACTCCCTTCCTCAGTATCTATATTGTGCAGAATCGGGCAGGCCCGGCCCGGGGGACTCCTGGAGCTGCGAAACAATCCTCTGAGTCGCAGTAGTGTTTGAAGGCCCTATGAGCAGAGATGCACGTCAGCTTCAATTTGTGCTCGGGCTGAGGGTGTTTATGCATTTTCACGAGTAGGCCTATGCTCTCTTTAAAGCTGAAAAGCACACTCTAAAACAACTTCAGAACTGGTGGTTTGCCTGGCATTGCCGGTTCGCCTGGAAGGGGAGGTTGTAGCCCGGATTCTGACTGGGGAGTTGTTTTTCGCTGTACACGGAGTACCGCGACCGGCGGATAATAGCTGTGCCTCTCGCAGGAGGTTTCAATGCAATTCCTTGATCCAGTCGGGGATCTGGTCGAGAGCCGATCCGATGGTTGCGGACGGCGTGGGCGGCGAACTTTACCCGCCTGGAGAAGTGTTTGCGCCGGCATTGCCTTTGCGGCAACATTCTCGTGCGTTGCCCAGGACGGGCATCCAGCTGCGGCGTCGGGCAGCACGGTGCAAGGTTCAACCGCAACTGTTGCCGATCCACAGGCTGGAAGCGGAGTGAATCAGACCATTCCGCCCAAAACGGAGGTCGCTGACGGCCAGCGAAAGAAGCAGATTTCCGACGAAAGCACGCAGCTTCTCGCGATGGCTGTCGCCCTGAAGGCGGAAGTGGACAAGACGAACAAGGACGTTCTGTCATTGAACGTCATTCGCAGAGCCGATGAGATTGAAAGGCTGGCCAGAACTGTGAAAGAGAAGATCAAGCAAGGCTCCGGGCCCGGCCAGTGAAACTGGAACGACGCGTGCGTGGACGAGAGTGCAGACGTAGCAGGTCGCAACCCCGAACGGATATGGAGTTTACCGTGCAGATTCTGCAGCAGCAACGCATTTCGCGCTTCGGTTGTGAGCGAGGTTTTCTTGGTTGGAAGAAATCGGGGCTAATGTTTGCGTTCATGGCAACAACGGTGCTTCCGCTCTCGGCGGGCGAAGGCCAGCAAGGTTCAGCGCCGGCGAATCCAAGACCGATCGTGATTCCGAATCGGACTTTGGATTCGCATGAATTGAACGACCTGGCGGAGAAGAATGTCCGGAAGAAGAATTTTGAAGCCGCAAATGAGGCCAGGAAGCGGGCCATCGAGGATGAAGCGAATAAGCTGCTCATCCTGGCCAGGGACTTGAAAGCCAAGACCGACAATCTGGGCAGTGGTCCGCTACCGCCATTGCTGGTCCGCGAGGCCGAAGTTATCGAGATTCTAGCTAACGATGTAAAGGAAAAGATGAAGCTGACCGTGAACGGGGATTGACCGTCTGAGGGCCCACTATGAAAGCCAGGACACGTTGGATGATGGGATTGGCGGGACTTGCCGCGACAGCCTTGATTGGGGGCCTGTTATGCCGTGCACAGTTCGGCCAGAACGGCGGGGTCCCGCTGCAAGGGCAGACTGGTACGCGGTCGCAAACCGGCTTCGGAGCAGGGCCCGATGCAGATCCGCTTTTTGCTGCGAAGCGAATGCGCGCATTGAATGCGGACCGGCAAAAGTCCCTGGTTTCTGACGCGGACAAGCTGCTGAAGCTGGCTCGGCAACTGGACGCGGAAATCGCATCTAATCCGGGGGGCGAACTGACACCGGAGGAAATGCGAAAACTGTCTGAGATTGAGAAACTGGCGCGAAACGTGAAAACAAAGATGGCTCAATCATTTGGCGGAGGTCCGCAGGTCCAGCCATCCCTCCCGCCCCTCGCTGGCCCCGGCGCGGACTGAGGATTGTTTACAATCGTCTTTGAATAGAGATATATAGACAAGGCAGCTTACGAGAACCCGAAATTGGAGCGAAACACATGGGACTTGCGGTTTCACGCGCTCACACGCCGACGGAGAAGGAGACCTCCGGCGGAATGAGCCCACAGGATCTGATCCATATCTATCGGCTGATGTACCTGTCCCGCCGTATCGATGACCGCGAGATTCTACTTAAGCGACAGCAAAAGACATTTTTCCAGGTCTCAAGCGCCGGACACGAGGCACTGCAGGTGGGTGCGGCTCTTGCGCTGAAAGCGGGGTACGACTGGTTTTTTCCGTACTACCGCGATCGCGCTTTGTGCCTGACGCTGGGGGTTACACCGACGGAGATGTTCTTGCAGGCCGTGGGGGCAGGCAGCGATCCAGCCAGCGGCGGAAGGCAGATGCCGGCACACTGGAGCAGCCAATCGCTGAACATTGTGAGCACCTCGTCGTCGACGGCGACCCAGGTTCTGCATGCGGTGGGATGTGCCGAGGCGGGACAGTATTTCACGCGCCATCCGGGAGCTGCCGCGAGGGTCGAGGGCGACTATCGGGCGTTTCGAGAAGTCAAGTTCCATGGCGATGAAGTGGTGTTGACCAGCCTGGGCGAAGGGTCGACCTCGCAGGGAGAGTTCTGGGAAGCGCTGAATACCGCTTCGAATCGCAAGCTGCCGGTCATTTTCATGATTGAAGACAATGGCTATGCGATCAGCGTTCCGGTGGAGGTAAATACGCCGGGCGGGAACATTTCGCGGCTGGTTGCCAACTTTCCGAATTTCCACTTTGAAGAGATGGACGGCACCGATCCGGTGGAGAGTCTGCGTGCATTTCAGAGAGCCGCGGAGCATTGCCGTGCCGGTCATGGGCCGGCCTTTGTCCATGGGCACTGCGTGCGGATCTATTCGCACTCGCAGTCTGACGATGACAAGCTGTATCGCTCGGCGGCCGAGCGGGAAGCCGATGCGATGCGCGACCCGATTGCGAAGATGCAGATGCGGCTTTTGCGCGAGGGGATTCTGACCGCGGAGCAAATCAACGCGCTGGAACGCGAGGCCGAGCGGGAAGCGGCAGAAGCCGCCGAACAGGCGCTGCAGGCGGAGTTGCCGGAGTTGAAGTCGATTACGCACCACGTGTATTCGGAGGATCTGGATCCGACGCGCGCGGAGTTCGCTGCCGAGGAGCTTCAGGGGGGTGCAGGCCACGGGAAAGCGGCAAGCGGGAAGACCGGCGGTCCCAAGACGATGGCTGACCTTATCAATTTCTGCCTTCACGACGAAATGCGCCGCGACCCGCGCGTCATCGTCTACGGCGAGGATGTAGCCGATGCCAGTCGCGAAGAGACGCTCTCAGAAGTGAAAGGCAAGGGCGGCGTTTTCAAGCTCACTTCAGGATTGCAGAAGGAGTTTGGCTCCGAGCGCGTATTCAACTCGCCGCTGGCGGAGGCCAACATTGTGGGCCGCGCAGTGGGATATGCGGTGCGGGGAATGAAGCCTGTAGTCGAGATTCAGTTTTTCGACTACATCTGGCCGGCCGTGCACCAGATCCACAACGAACTGGCATTGATGCGGTGGCGGTCGAATGGCGCATGGGCATCGCCTGCAGTGATTCGCGTGCCGATCGGTGGATACCTGACCGGCGGCGCCATCTATCACTCGCAGTCAGGGGAGAGCTTGTTCACACATATTCCGGGACTACGGGTTGTGTTTCCTTCGAATGCTCTGGATGCGAACGGGCTGCTGCGAACCGCGATTCGCTGCGACGACCCGGTCCTGTTCCTTGAGCACAAAAGACTTTATCGCGAGTCGTACGGGCGCGCACCATATCCGGGTCCGGACTTCGCGATCCCATTTGGGAAAGCAAAGATCGTGCGGCCCGGCACGCACATGACGCTGGTCACTTATGGAGCGCTGGTTCCGCGCGCCTTGCAGGCGGCGCAGATGGCGAGCCGCGAGAAGGGAATTGAAGTCGAGGTCATCGATCTGCGCAGTCTAAGCCCGTACGATTGGGAAGCCATTGCAACTTCGGTGAAGAAAACCAGCCGTGTGATCGTGGCCCACGAGGACATGCTGAGTTGGGGATATGGCGCCGAGATTGCGGCACGGATTGCCGACGAGCTCTTTGAGGACCTTGACGCGCCAGTGAAGCGGATTGGGGCGATGGATACGTTTGTGGCGTACCAGCCGGTTCTGGAAGACGCGATTCTGCCCCAGCCGGATACGGTTCTGAAGGCCATCACCGAGTTGCATTCCTTCTGATTGCGCAGGCTTTTGTCGCCGGGCGGACGGGAAGCGTGCCCGGATACAATGTGGGGATGGGCACCCATCCTGAATATTGCCGGGATAGCCGCCGGCGGGCGGATCGAGGCGCATGAGGAGTTTCTTCCGCCTTGTCCGATACGGTGTACCCTACACATTCCAATGGGTGCTGGGGGTTGTTCTGCTGGCAGCGGTCGGCGCGTTTGATACGTTCCGGGTTCTGCTGCTGCAGCCGGTGTTTGAGCAAGTACTTCAGCCTTTTGCACCCGAGGGTCCGATCACTCTCGGACTACCGAACAGCAAGTGGCACTTTGATCTCAGGCTCCTCGTCCCGCATTTTGTGCACATGCACAATGCATGGACAGTAGTCGCGACCGCGATTGTTGTTGCGACGATTGCGAAAGGTTTCTGCGACTACCTCGGGACCTACATGGTGAACTACGCCGGGTTCGGCATGGTTACCGATCTCCGGAACGATCTCTACGAAGCTACACTGCGGCGTTCGGCCAGCTTTTTTCATAAGCATGCGACCGGAACCATTCTCTCCACATTGATCAATGACGTGGATCGGGTGCAACTTGCGCTCAGCTCAGTGATTGGCGAATTCCTCCAGCAGTTCTTTACATTTCTGGTCGGGATTGTGTTTGTAATTCGCCTTGGAGGGCATCTCAGCTGGGCGCTGGTTCTATTTATTCCTGTGGTGATCACGTCGGCTCGCAAGATCGGGAGAGAAGTTCGAACGCGAACCCGAACGGGGCAGGACAAGCTTGCGGAGATCCAGAACATCCTGCATGAAACGGTGACCGGCAATCGAATTGTCAAAGCGTTCAATACGGAAATCTGGGAAGTCCTACGTTTCAAAAAGGCGGCGAAGCGTCTTTTTCGAGCGAACCTGCGCAACGTGCGCATTCAGTCGATCAGTTCGCCGCTGATGGATACCATTGGGGCGATTGCGATTGGGCTATTTCTGTTGATCGGCCGCAATGAAATCCAGCATGGCCGTATGACCATGGGACTGTTCACCGCTTTCATCTTTCTGCTGTTCAAGCTTTATGATCCGATTCGCAAATTTGCCTATTTCTATAACAGCTTTCAGCAGGCGATGGGTGCTTCGCTTTCGATCTTCGGTTTTTTTGACACCAAGGACGATGTGAAGGAGCGGCCACACGCAGCGGCGATGCCGCATTTTACGAATCTGATCCGGTTTGAGAATGTCGGATTTTCTTATTCCAGCGAGAAGGGCGAGAGCCAGATCCTGCACAACGTCGATCTGGACGTGCGAAGCTGCGAGTTACTGGCGCTGGTGGGCCCAAGCGGGGCGGGCAAATCGACGCTGGTCAACCTGATTCCAAGATTCTTCGATGTCACATCCGGTCGGATTTTGATCGATGACCGCGATATTCGCGAGGTGACATTGAGTTCGCTGCGACGCCAGGTGGCGCAGGTTACGCAGGAGACGATTCTCTTCAACGACACGGTACGGAACAATATCGCTTACGGCCACCCTGACACGAAGTTCGGGCTGGTTCAGGAGGCGGCGCGCAACGCACTGGCCCATGATTTTATTATGCGCATGCCGCAAGGCTACGACACGGTGATCGGGGAGAAGGGCTTTCGTCTTTCGGGCGGCGAGAGACAGCGCCTGGCGATTGCGCGGGCGATTCTGAAGAACGCGCCGATCCTGATTCTGGACGAAGCGACGTCAGCGCTCGATTCGGAGAGCGAGTCGTTGGTGCAAACCGCGCTGTCGAATCTTATGCAGGGCCGCACCACTCTGGTGATTGCACACCGGCTGGGCACGATTCGAAGGGCGAATCGAATTGCGGTGCTGGAAGAAGGGCGCATCACGGCGATTGGCCCACACGAGGAACTGCTGACCACATCGCCCACGTACCAGCGGCTCTATCAACTACAGTTTATGGATGTGCCCGAGCAGGAAGACACGCTCGAGGATGACTCGCGAGCCCTCGATCGGCTTTTGCAGCCGACATTATGGGCCGAGGCAGAGGACCAGTAAATGCCTATTTATTCGATGACCGGCTTTGCCCGCGTTCAGGTGCGCGTGCATGATCAGCTCGCATACACGCTCAGTGTGAAGAGCGTGAATCATCGATTTCTCGATCTTCAGCTGCGACTGCCCGCAGGCTTCGATGCGCTGGAGATGGAGTTGCGCCGGGTGCTGAAAGAGAGCCTGGTGCGGGGCCACGTGGAATTGACGCTGGCGGTGGATCGCGCTTCCCAGCAGAAAGCGGGATACAACCGCGAAATGGTTGCGGGATACATCGCTGCATTCCGCCAGGCGCGCGGCGAGTTTCGGCTGAAGGGCGATCCCGATTTGAATGTTGCCCTGCGCATGCCGGGAGCGCTGCAGGCCGAAATCCGGAACAATCTCGACGAAGATGTCGCAGCTTTGAGCGAAAGCGTGATGCGCGAGGTCAGTCCGCTGCTCGAGGAGCTGAAAATTATGCGTGCACGGGAAGGCGAGGCACTGGATGGGAACCTGCGAGCGTGTCTTGTTCGGCTGACGGATGCAGTAGAGGGGGTGTCCCAGCTGCGACCCGAGGTGGAGCAGCGTTACCAGGAGCGGCTGACCCAGCGCTTGCTTGCGGCGACCGGCAATGAATTCAACCGGCAAAGATTGCTGGAGGAAGTGGCGGTGCTGGTGGATCATAGCGATATTTCGGAAGAGCTGGAGCGGATGATCACCCATATCGGCCACTTTCGGGAGTTGCTGAGCTCGGGTGGCGAGGTAGGAAAGAAACTTGATTTCCTGCTGCAGGAGATGAATCGCGAAGCCAATACATTGCTGTCGAAGACGGGCGGGGTGGGAGGAAAAGGCACGCGCATCACTGAACTTGGCCTGGCGATGAAGGCGGATATAGAAAAGGCTCGCGAACAGGTGCAGAACGCGGAGTGAAAAGGCAGGGACTAAGGGAATAGGGAATGTGAAGCCGTTGTCCATAGGAAAGGGGTTGGAAAAATTTGGCGGGAATTCTATTTATTATTTCGGCACCATCGGGCTCGGGCAAGAGCACACTCGTGAGCGAATTGCGCAAGCAAGTCAGCGGCGTTGATTTTTCCATCTCGTGGACGACACGTCCGCCGCGCGGGTCAGAAGAGCACGGTCGCGAATACTATTTCAATTCGCGCGAAGACTTTGAGCGCATGATCAAGGAAGGGAGGTTCCTGGAGCATGCCGAGGTTTTCGGCAACTATTACGGCACGGCGCGGCAGTCCCTTGAGGATGCGCGCAGGCAGGGACATGTCCTGCTGCTCGATATTGATGTACAGGGCGCGAAGCAGGTGCGGACGGGCATGCCTGAAGCGGTGAGTATTTTTGTGCTTCCTCCTAACCCCAAGGTTTTGCGCACCCGTCTTCGCAACCGGAGCCGCGCCGAAGGGGTTGTCAATGAAGAGGAAGTTTTCCGACGTCTGAGCGAAGCCCGGAAGGAAATTGAGAATTATCGCGAATACAGCTATATTCTCATCAACGACATCCTCGACCGGGCGGTAGCACAACTTGAGGCCATCGTGCTGGCGGAGCGATACTATCGCAATGCCGAACCGATTGCCTATCGTTCGAGCAGGGTGTTGGAGGTCGCCGCGGGCTGCCGATTGGCGAACTCGCGGGATCGGTTGAAACCGGTGCTGGAGGCCTTCGGGATCGAAGGCGGTTCCGGCCAACAACAACTTCCCTTTGGAGAGGATCTCGATGACGATTGAGACTAGTTTCGATTCGAACTATCGCAAGGTACTCGTCGCGGCCCGCCGTGCTCGCCAGATCCAGAGCGGCGCCGCATCGCTGGTACCCACCCGCTCGACGAAGGCTTGTCGCATCGCGCAGGAGGAGATCGACGCCGGCAAGATTTCCTATGTGAAGAAAGAACAGCCAGTGGTGAAACCGCTGGTGGCTGAGACCGGCATTCCGATCCTCTAAGCTAACCGCGGAACCCTCAAGGTCGAACCTGCTCAGGCCGCAGTACAGTTGTTGCTTGCGCTCCGCAGACGCGTCCATCGTCCGCCTGCTTGCCTACTGTTCGTCCTGAAAAATCTCTTCAATCGCAGTTTCAAATAACTTCGCAAGTTTGAAAGCCAGGGGAAGACTGGGATCGTATTTGCCGGTCTCGATGGCATTGACTGACTGCCGCGAGACGCCCAGCCGGTCTGCCAGGTCAGCCTGCGACCACCCATGTTGCGCGCGTAGAACCCGGAGCTGGTTTTTCATCTGTACCTCAGCTTGAGCACTGCAACCGCGATGCCTGCAAAGAACCAGAACATGGGAAACACCAGGTACAGCTGGAAGTGCGGAGCAGCACCGACAAAGACCTCCAGAAATCCCCAGACCGAAGTTACGCCAAGTGTCCCACCAATCGCCCAGATCATCGCCTGCACCAAGAGATGGCGCTGGAATTCATCCTTTTCTTCGCCAAGATAGCGGCCGACAACCCATAGGCTCACCAGGATGGGAAGCGACGGAAGCGTAGCCAACAGGTAGGCCAGTGGGCCCGTTGGATGGTTAAGCCGGAACGCAAACCCGACTCCCGTGATGAAAACCACGTAGAACGCCATCGCAGTTAAGAAACGGTAGTTGAATCGGCGAACCGCTTCGCTTTTCATTGAACAAGTCATGATTGGCTTCCTTTACTGAATGACAAGTGTACTTTACATTGATTTCCAGGATATGTCAAGGACACTTGTCATGCTTATTTAACCAACCGACGGCCCTGGGCAGGTCCATTGGGTTAGCGGGTCCGAGTGCCTTCCCACCTTCTCCAGATGGCCCAGATGCTCGAGTCCATGCGCTTTATTTGGCGCAGGATGCAACCGCGCGCTGAAATGAAAACTGACAACTGGCAACTGAAAACCGACAACGACAACCGTGGCGGTTCACTGCCTACTGTTCAGCGTCCACTGGCTTACAATCGAGCCATGCGGGTAACAGTCGGCGTCTCTGGCGGCATTGCCGCGTATAAAGCGGCAGAACTTGTCCGGGGCCTGCAGCGCCGCGGCGTGGAAGTGCACGTCGTGATGACGGGCGCCGCCACGCGTTTCATACAGCCGCTGACATTCGTTGCGCTCACCGGGCACCGGGTCATCAGCAGTCTTTGGGATGAGAGCGGCAGCAACGAGGGCACATACGAGTCGTCGATCGAGCACATCGGCGAAGCGCAGTGGACCGAAGCGCTGGTTGTTGCTCCCGCAACAGCGAACATCCTTGCCAAGTTTACGCATGGCATAGCCGACGACTTCCTGACGACGATGTACCTGGCCACTGCGGCGCCAGTGCTGGTTGCTCCGGCGATGAACGTGAACATGTGGCAGCATGCAGCAGTGCGCGCGAACCTGGATGTGTTGAAGCAGCGGGGGGTGCGCGTGATCGAGCCGGGTACCGGTGACCTCGCATGTGGGATGGTCGGCGAGGGACGCATGGCCGAGCCCGAAGCTATTGCGGAAGTGGTTTTCAATTCGCTGGGACGGCGCAATGATCTGGCCGGAGAGACAGTGCTGATCACGGCGGGCGGAACGCGCGAGGCGCTCGATCCGGTTCGCTACATTGGCAACCGCTCGAGCGGAAAGATGGGCTATGCGCTTGCGGATGCAGCTCAGAGCCGTGGTGCGAAGGTGATCCTGATCAGCGGACCTACGGCAATTCATCCTCCTGCACGCTGCGATGTCGTTCGCGTAACCACTGCCGAGGAGATGAGGAAAGCAGTTCTGGGACGTATGGCTGAGGCCACCATGGTGATCAAGGCGGCAGCCGTTGCCGACTATCGGCCCGCAAATGTTTCAGAACAGAAGCTGAAACGGACGGGACCGATGACGCTGGAACTGGCGCCTACAGAAGATATTCTGGCCGAGGTGACCAAGCAGCGAAGGCCTGGTCAGCTGATTGTGGGTTTTGCGGCGGAGACGGAGAACACGATGGAGAACGGACGCGCCAAGTTGCTGCGGAAGGGCGCTGACGCCATCGTGGTGAACGATGTTTCCGGCGAGGAGAGCGGGATTGATGCGGATCGCAATGCGGCGACGTTTCTCACTCCATCGACTTCGATCGAGATGCCGGAGATGAGCAAGCGCAAGCTCGCCGATCGCATCCTTGATGAAATTGTGGCGCTGCGCCGACCGAGACCGCTGGTGTTTGAAGTGGATGAAGGCACAGGACAGGACAGGGTGCTGAGCGAGTCGGCTGCGCCCGCTACCTCACGCCGCCGCATCGTGGTGGAGTAGCCACGTGCCGACACTCGATCCTGCATCTCGCGAAGCGCTCGAAGCTCGATTGCGTTTCTATCGCGAGCTTGGGCTCACCGATTTTTATCGGCAGCCGATCTCGGTTCCCGAAATGTTGGCTACCGAAGATTCGAGCGATGCGGCTCTCGCCTCCGCGATCGCAGACAGATCCGCGATCGGAGACAGATCTCATAGAATCGAACCATTCCAGGAGAACGAAACCATTTCGCCCCGAAAGCCTATCTCTGCCCCTGCTCCAATTGGCGCCGCCATTTCTGCGACGGATCGTGTTTCAGCACTCCAGGCAATCC
Organism: Occallatibacter sp.; assembly: GCA_036495975.1. Taxonomy (GTDB): domain Bacteria; phylum Acidobacteriota; class Terriglobia; order Terriglobales; family Acidobacteriaceae; genus Telmatobacter. The sequence continues at coordinate 50,274 of DASXLY010000095.1, forward strand.
GCGAAGACATGGGCGACTGCACGCGTTGCGCTCTTCACAAGGGGCGTAACAAAATCGTCTTCGCCGACGGTGATGCCAACGCACGGTTGATGTTTGTGGGTGAGGGGCCGGGCGCTGACGAAGATGCGCAAGGGCTGCCATTTGTCGGCCGAGCCGGGCAACTGCTGAACAATATGATCACGGCAATGGGATTGAAGCGGGAAGAGGTCTATATCGCGAATGTAGTCAAATGCCGTCCACCGCAGAACCGTACACCGGAGCCGGACGAAGCGAATACCTGTTCGCCATTTCTATTTCGCCAGATCGACGTGGTGCGGCCTGAGGTGATTGTTGCGCTGGGCGCCACCGCGGCGACCTATCTCCTCGGGCAGCGTCAGCCTCTTGCTGGACTGCGCGGGCGCGTACATTCCTTCCGGGGCACCAAGCTGATTGTGACGTATCACCCGGCGTTCCTGCTGCGCGATCCACGGCAGAAGAAGGAAGCCTGGGCTGATCTGCAGATCGCAATGCGCGAGTTGGGGCTGAAACCGCCGTCGCGGCCGGCTCCGTAAGTTATGGTGCCTTTGGCGCCAATTCTGCTTGAAGATCAGCAGTTCCTGCAGTTCGGAAGTATCGTTGCTGGAAGTACAGGGCAAGGTTCACGAGTGCAATCATCACTGGTACTTCCACCAGCGGTCCGATCACTGCTGCGAATGCGGCACCGGAGTTAATTCCGAATACCGAAACGGCCACTGCAATTGCAAGTTCGAAATTGTTCGAAGCGGCGGTAAACGAGAGCGTTGTCGTCTTCGAGTAATCGGCGCCGAGCTTTCGACCCATGTAAAACGAGACCAGAAACATAACCACGAAATAGATCAGCAGGGGCAGGGCGATTTTGAGCACATCCAATGGCAGTCGGACAATGTAGCTGCCCCTCAACGAGAACATCACGACGATGGTGAACAGCAGGGCAACCAGGGTGATTGGAGCCACGCGCGGTACGAAGTTGTGGTCGTACCAGTCGCGCCCCCTGGCTCGAACCAGCACCGTTCTGGTCAGGAATCCGGCCAGAAACGGAATTCCCAAGTAAACAAAAACACTCTGCGCGATCTCGGCAATAGAGACATTGACGGCTGCTCCCCGCAGACCGAACCACTTGGGCAGCACGGTGATAAAGATCCAGGAATAGATTGAATAGAAGAAAACCTGGAAGAGGGAGTTGAAGGCGACCAGTCCTGCGGCATACTGCGTATCGCCTTTTGCCAACTCATTCCACACGATGACCATGGCAATGCAACGCGCCAATCCAATCATGATCAATCCAGCCATGTACTCCGGATACCCGTGAAGAAAGACGATGGCGAGCGCGAACATCAGAACCGGCCCGATCAGCCAATTCTGCACGAGCGAGAGGCCGAGGATTCGTTTGTTGCGGAACACCTCGTGCAGTTCTTCATATCGAACGCGCGTGAACGGCGGGTACATCATCAGAATCAGGCCTGCCGCAATGGGGATCGAAGTGGTTCCGATCGTGAAGCGGTTAAGAAACGGAACCACACCTGGAGCAAGCCATCCAAGAGTCACACCAGACACCATGGCCGCAAAGATCCATCCGGTGAGATAACGATCCAAAAAGGAAAGGCGACTCTTTTTCAACGTTGGTCTCCAGATGAACGAAGGTTTGGAATCTTTAAGAGCGGCCGATGTTCTCGATTTCGCGCTTGATGGCAATTTGATCTAACGTGCTCATCGGCAATGAAAGAAACAGCCCGATTCTGCGATCGAGGATTACGAAGGCGTCGCGAAACGCGCGAGCGATCTCCTCGGGTGAACCTTTTACGGCCGCCGGATCGGGAATACCCCAATGGGCAGTCATGGGCTGGCCTGGCCAATAGGGGCACTGTTCCCTCGCGGCGTTATCGCATACGGTGAACACGAAATGTAGGCGCGGCGCGCCCGAAGTGGAGAACTCATCCCAGGACTTGCTACGCAATCCCGAAATTGAAATGCCGGCCTGCTCTATCTGGCGAAGCGCTTCGATCCGCGGCTGTCCGGTTGGATGGCTGCCTGCGCTGTATGCGGTGAATTGGTCGCCAGCCTTGTGATTGAGAATCGCTTCGGCCATGATCGAACGGGCCGAATTCCCGGTGCAGAGAAACAGGACGTTATAGTGGTCTTTCATGATTTAGCCATTGTGGCGATCGGGGATGGGGAGCAACAGTCAGGCCCGCAGCAGGTGACGTTCGGCTTGGCAGCACGGATGAAGGCGCTCATAAACTTTTCGTGTACCTGCGGGGCAATCGCGTCGACGTCGACACCTGCATCCGTCAGAAATAGACGAGCGTCTTCGATGTTGTAGACGCGGGTCGGCTCGATCGATGTTGCGACGAAGCCTGCGCGCGACAGTTTCGACTGATAGTCATTTTCAGAGAGTGCGCCGGCAATGCAGCCCACCCAGAGCAACATGCTCCTGCGAACTTCTTCGGGTACGCTTCCGCGGACCACGACGTCGGACACTGCGAATCGGCCGCCCGGTTTCAGGACACGAAAGGCCTCGCGCAATACCCGATCCTTGTCGGCGGAAAGGTTGATGACGCAGTTGGAGATGATGACGTCGACGGAGTTGTCGGGGAGGGGGATATTCTCGATCGCGCCCTTCAGGAACTCAACGTTCGTGACGCCCGCTTTCCGCTGGTTTTCGCGAGCGAGGGCCAGCATTTCGTCGGTCATGTCGAGTCCATAGGCCTTGCCTGATGGTCCGACACGGCGAGCGGAGAGAAGCACGTCGATGCCGCCTCCCGATCCGAGGTCGAGGACCACGTCGCCCTCCTTCAACTCGATAAGAGCGGTAGGATTGCCGCATCCCAGCGATGCCCGAACCGCGTTCTCAGGGATCACGGATGTTTCATCGGCACTATACAGATTGGTGGTAATTGGGTCACAGCAGCGAAGCCCGGGATCGCAGCAGGCCTGGACACTGGCTGACTCGGCAACTGCACGCGCGGCGCTTCCGTATTTCTGTTTTACTTGTTCCTGGATGTGATTTTCCGAATTCATCGAGTCTCTTTTCGTATGCGTCTAAGCGAATATATTCCTCTCTGGACATATCTGTCAATCCGGATATGATTAATACGTGGAACGATCCCCGAAGAGCTTTGATCTTGCGTTGTTTTTCGCGGCGCTGTCGGATCGTACCCGACTTCGGCTGCTCAACCTGATGGACGGGCGCGAAGTGTGCGTCTGTTATTTCGTGGAGATCCTCGGGCAGACGCAGCCAAAGATATCGCGACACCTGGCATATCTGCGCCGCGCGGGCATGGTTGCAGCGAGGCGTGAGGGGAAGTGGATGCACTACCGGATCGTGCCGCCGGTCCACCCAGGCGCTGCGCGACTTCTTGACGAAACCCTAAGCGCTCTAAGACAAGAACGAGCCATGCTCGCGGATCGGTCACGGCTGGAGAAGGCGTGTTGCGCTCCGCAGCATTTTGTCTCACTCGAGGGCGCACCCATTCCAGCTGCCGTCGATGCATGAATGCGGGCCGTTGCAGGAATGCGGGAACGACACGTCGCGCGGAGTCTTGAAGGTTTATACTCGGGGCGCATGCCGACCAAGTATTTTCGCCTTCTGTGCTCGTTGTGTTTATCTGCATTGATCACGCCAGGTCTTTTTGCCCAGACGGGTTTTGTTCGCGCTTCTGGAAAAGATCTGGTGGATGGCGCGGGGAAATCGCTTCTGCTGCGCGGTACGAACCTGGGGAACTGGTTTGAGCCCGAGGGCTACATGTTCCACCTTGGGGACAATGCCCAGTCTCCGCGGGAGATCGAAGAACTGAGCTATGAGCTCATCGGTCCCGAAAAGGCTGATGCGTTCTGGAAGGAATGGCGGGAAACCTACATTACTGAGGCCGATATCGATCGGCTCAAGGCGATGGGATTTAACTCGGTGCGCGTCCCGATTCACTGGGAGCTCTTCGACCAGGACAATGCGGAAGGGTTTCGTCTGTTAGACCGGCTGGTTGAGTGGGCGCGGAAAGACCACATTTACGTCATCATTGATCTGCACTGCGCGCCGGGTGGGCAGACGGGCACAAACATCGACGACAGCTACGGGTATCCGTGGCTCTATCTCAGCGGCGAGGCGCAGAAGCACACCATTGCGATATGGCGAAGGATTGCCGCGCACTATAGCAAGGAGCCGATCGTATTGGGCTATGACCTGCTGAATGAGCCGATCCCGCACTTTCCGCAACTGCAACGGTTCAATGGCGACCTTGAGCCCCTGTATCGGAGAATTTCGGCTGCAATTCGCGAGGTGGATCGGAATCATGTGCTGATCCTGGGCGGGGCGCAGTGGGATAGCAACTTCAAGGTATTCGGGCCGCCATTCGACAAGAACGTGATGTACACGTTTCACAAGTACTGGACGGCGCCGGATGCGAGCGTGATCAAGGAGTATGTCGATTTCCGGGACAAGTACAACGTGCCGATCTGGCTGGGGGGAATCAGGCGAGAACGACGACCAGTGGATTGCGGCATTTGTGAAGACGCTGGAGGGGGATCATATCGGCTGGTGCTTCTGGCCTTACAAGAAGATGGATGCCGGCTCGAGTGTGGTCACATTCGCCGCGCCGATTCACTGGGATGCGGTCATCAGCTTGAGCAAGATGCCCGCTGGGACAGGGAATGCAGAAAAAAGGATCGCTGCGCGCCTGTCGCCGGAAGATGCGCAGGCAGCGTTCGATGATCTGCTGAACAAGGCTCGCTATTCGAGTGAGAAGGTAAACCCGGGGTACGTGCGGGCGCTTGGATTTGAAGCGCCGGTGCAGTAGCGATTAGGCAGTTTGGTTTTAAGGTAACTTCTCACGGCGTGTGGATGGCGACGTAGATAGCGAGAGCGAATCCGGCGACGATGGAACCGGGAATAACCAACCACCAACGTCTACCGCTTCCGGCGGCCAAAGCTCCCAGCACACAGGCCAGAACGGCGCATGCAAAATTGATGGGCGCCCGCCACTCGGCGTAAGGCGGGATGAAGATACTCAGGAGAAGAGCTGCGCTGGTTATTCCAGCTTTGGTTGATCTTTTCACGAGCCACCTCCTCTGTCTCGTGACCCGAACCGCTCCGTCTGTTGACTGCATCGAAAGCGGAGTGAGAGCTGAAGTTCTATCTCTCGGCGGATTCGAGCGAAAATCGTGAAAGCTCTTACCGGCGCCGCGATTTCACCTTTGCCCTCGTTACGGCCACCGGCGGAGCTACGGTTATAACAACAAGCGTGAGAATCATTACTAAACCGAACATTGCGGCTACCTGCTTTCGGGTCGATTCGGCGTGTGAATAGAAGCAGATTGCGCCCCTTGCGCGACCGCGAACATAACACCTTTGCAGGACGTAATACACCCAAGGTTGCAGATGAAACCCACCTCCAGTCCCGAAGATTGGTGGAAACAGCACGTGCTGCTGGGTTTGATCTTTTCGAAGGTGGCTAAGTTTCTAAAATATTCCTGGTTCTCATCCGTCTTGAGAATAGATGGGTGGGGCATCGAGGCATGATCGCGATGATCGAGCAAGACCGGCAAATCGCGGATGTCATCGCCAAAGAACAACCCCGGCTGCGCAATTTCATCCGACGCCGCGTTGCCAATGAAGCGGATGTTGAAGATCTTCTGCAGGAGGTCTTTTTCGAACTGGTGCGCGCACATCGCCTGCTTACGCCGGTGGAGTTTGTCTCGGGCTGGCTCTACCGAGTTGCGCGCAATCGAATTACGGATCTCTTTCGCAAGAAGAAACCGGAAAACTTCAGTGATGAGGTAATGGCAGATGAGGAGGGCGAGCTGCTCGATCTGGGCGCTGTGCTGCCCTCGCCCGATGCGGGGCCGGATGCACTTTACCTGCGGGGCCTGCTGCTGGATGAGCTAGAGAGGGCGCTTGCAGACCTGCCGATTGAGCAGCGCGCGGTTTTCGTCGGGCACGAGGTGGAGGGTCGCAGCTTCAAGGAGATGGCTGCGGAGAGCGGCGTGAGCGTGAATACTCTGCTCTCGCGCAAGCGCTACGCAATATTGCGTCTTCGTGAGCGGCTCGAGCGAGTTCACAACGAGTTTCAAGAGAGATGAGGAAGGCTATGAAAAAGATCTGGATTGCCTTGATCGCTCCACCGGCGATTGTGCTGTTTGGGTGGCTGTTTGGCGAGTTGGTGATGCACTTGTGGAACTGGCTGTTGCCGCCGCTCTTCGGAATGCACATGATCACGTTCTGGCAAGCCCTGGGGCTGGTATTGCTTTGCCGCATTCTCTTCGGCAGCTGGGGAGGTGGATCCGGCAACCGCAGAGCACGGAGACGGGAACGCTGGGAGCGTATGTCGCCAGAAGAGCGGGAGAAATTTCGGCAGAACTGGGCAGCCCGATGTGGGGGCGCAAGCGAGCCTAGCGAGAGTGGAAACCCAGCGTAAAGGTCAAGCTGCGCGCCGATTGAAGGGTGAGGGTGTTCGGGCCGATTTCGGTTTGAAGGCTTCCCGCTTTTGAACGGGAAGCCACCGGGCGCTGACGAGGCGAATCTATTCTCCTCTTAACGCCTGCATGGGTTCGACAGAGGCTGCACGGAACGCTGGTAGTGCGGATGCGGCGATGGCGAGCAGCAGTACGCAGAGCGCCGCTAGAACAAGCACCAGGGGATCGAACGGGCTGACACCAAAGAGCATGGAGCGCAACAATCCCGATGCTGCGGTAGCTCCCGCAAGGCCGATCACACAGCCAATTGCGGCGAGTTTTGCGCCGGAACCTAACACCAGGCGAACAATCGCCGAGCGCTGCGAACCAAGGGTCATGCGGATGGCCATCTCCTGTACGCGTGAGGCGACGGAGAACGCGATCACGCTGTAGATGCCGAGGATGGCGAGAAGTACGGCGGCGAAGGCGAAGCTCGAGATGAGCACGGTATTGAAGCGACGAGAGGCCTCGGAGTCGGAGACGACCTGCTCCATGGTCTGCACCTGGGTGAGTGGCAGCATGGGATCGATGGAGCGGACGGCGTCGCGCAGAGCATTCTCCATCTGTTCAGGTGGCAATGCTGAGCGAAGCACGATGAAGCCGCCGTTGCCGTTCAGGTCATTTGGCTGAGCCAAAGAGCCGAGGGTTTCTTCGGCCTGATCAACGGGCATGTAGTACTGCTCGGTGGCCGGATTATCTGGCGAGAGAAGCTGGGTGTCGGAGACCTCGCCCACCACCATCATCCAAGGCGTCTGCATCTGCGGTGTGCCTATGCGGATGCGTTTGCCGATGGGATCCTGGCCAGGCCAATAGTGCTGCGCCAATTTGTGGTTCACGATCATGACCAGTTGTGTTCCGGCGTGATCGGCCGCGGTAAAGAAGCGGCCCCGGACGAGGCGAATTCCCATCGCCGGGAAGAAATTGCCGATGACCTGCGAGGCAGTAGCTAGATTCATACTGCCGCCCGGAGGCGGGTTATAGCCATCGACCACGAAAGTCTGATTGTTATTCTGGCCTTGCGAGGGCAGCATGCTGGTGAGGCCCGCGGATTCGATCCCAGGAAGCTGGTTGAGCTTGAGCAGCAGTTCGCGATTGAAGGTGTCGACCTGCGGTTGTTTTGGATATTGCAGCAATGGCAAGGAGTAAGCAGCGGTTGTGACGTGCTGCGGTGAAAACCCTAGATCGACCTGGCGCATCTTGTCGAAGCTGCGCAGGAGCAGGCCGGAGGCGGTGAGCAGAACCAGCGCAACGGCAATTTCGGCTATGACAAGGGCAGAACGCAAACGGGCATGGCCTCCGCCGGCGCTGCCGGTGCGTCCCCCTTCTTTCAGGTTGCTGTTGACGTTGGTGCGGATGGCGGCGAATGCGGGAGCCAGGGCGCAGAAAAGTCCGGTGAGTACAGCGAGGCCAAGAGCAAAGACGATAACCTGCCAGCTGAGCGAGATCTCATTGACACGCGGAAGGCTGTCAGGGAGCATGCTCTTACCGACCTGAAGCGCGACCCCGGCGAGGACGAGTCCAACAACTCCGCCGCTTACGCTGAGTACGAGGCTTTCGAGAACAGACTGGCGAATCAGGGCCGAAGCTTGAGCACCGAGGGCGAGGCGCACTGCCACCTCGCGTTGGCGGCGAATAGCGCGGACAAGCATCAGTCCAGCAAGATTGAAACACGCGATAAGCAATACCACGGCGACAGCAAGGAACAGCGTGCGCAGCAGAGATCGCGATTGCTGTACGGTGTCGTTTTGCAGAGGCCGAACCAACGAGTTGATATGCAGGTTAGCCATGTCAGGCGGATATCCGGCCATGATCTGCTGGGCTACCCGGTTGGCATCGCTTTCGGCTTGCGCCGGCGAAAGGCCCGGTTTGAGACGACCGACCATCTGGTAGCTCCAGTTCGACGAACGCTCTATGGCGAGTTCATCAGGCCGGAAACTCATGGGGACCCAGAGCTCTGATCGATTGAGCTGGCCGGGAATCAACGGAAACTCGAAGTTGCGCGGCATCACGCCGATGACGATGTACGGTTTGCGATCAAGCAGGATCTTGGTGCCGAGGATGTTGGGGTCAGCATGATAGCGATTCCGCCAGGTGGCGTAGCTGAGGACGGTGACTTGTTGATGATGCTGGTCCTCATCCTCTGTGAAGACACGGCCGAGCACCGGGCTAACGGCGAGGGCTGAGAATACGCCTGCGGTCAGGCGCGACGCATTTATCTGCGCCGGGTCGCCCGAGCCGGAGAGCTCAAAGGAGGCGCCACTGTACCCGCCCAGCGCAGAGAACGAATGAGTGTCGCGAGTGTAGGCGAGGATGTCGGGTACGGTGACACCCACCTCATCGCCGCCGCCGGGAAGGGTGATTCCGGCGAGGTGATCGGAGAGAACCACCAGGCGCTCGGAATCGGGAAATGGCAAGGGGCGTAACAGGACGCCTTCGACGATAGAAAAGATTGCAGTAGTAGCGCCGATTCCGAAGGCGAGCATCAAGATTGCGGTGATTGTGAAGCCAAGCGAACCGCGCAATTGGCGCAGGGCAAAGTTCAGATCAAATGTGAATTTCTGCATGCAAAACCCGGGGGTCCCTCCGGGACATGCGCAGCACGTTTCGAACCAATTGGAAGCACAGGTAAATGCGGCGGAAACAGGCGGATAGCTGGATATTGGAAGGCTCTGGCGACCGGCTCGCGTTCAGAAGCACAAGCTGGTGTCCGGAAATGGACGCTTCATCGCGGATCAGGGGATTCACGAAGGGTATTCGGCAATGCGCAAGTCGATGCTTTCTTAAGGACAACGGCGCATTAGCGTTTCACGTCGCCCCGTGTAATCCGGTTCTCAGTCCCACTCACGCCAGAGGGCAACACCGCCCAGAAGTCCGGCCTCGTTGGAGACGATCTCGATGTTCTTGCCGGGTTTGAAGTTTATTTTCTTGGTGTTGCCCCCGCCAAGATAGAGGTGGTCCCAGTTGAAGAGCTTGGCGGTCTGCTCGATGGCTTCCTGCAGCAGATTGTTCCAGCGCTTTTTGCCGTACTTGTCGAGGCCGCGGCGGCCAAGGTAGTCCTCGTACTCGCGATCCTTTTTCCATGGATGATGTCCGAGTTCGAGGCCGGGACAAAGGCGTCCACTTGTAAAGAGCGATGAACCGAGCCCGGTTCCAAGTGTGATGGCGAGTTCAACGCCATCGCCCTTGATGGCGCCATAGCCCTGCACGGCAGCATCGTTGGCCAGGCGCACCGGCCTCTTCCACATTTTGGCGAGTTCGCTTTCCAAAGGGAAGCCGAACCACGCCGGGTGAAGGTTTGCGGCGGAGTAGGTCACGCCCTTCTTGATGACGCCAGGGAATCCAACCGATACGCGATCGAAGTTCGGCAAGGCTTTGCGCAACTCATCCAAGCCTTTCATGACGGCCTTGGGAGTAGGAATGGCAGGCGTCACGACGCGCTGACGCTCGCTGACCGGCTTACCCGCCGCATCGATGAGCATGGCCTTGAGGCCTGATCCGCCGATATCGATGCACATGGTGATGGGGTTGGAGGTTCGCGGCGACGCTGGGCGCGCGGTTGGAGCAGGCCGTGAAGTTGTAGTGGTCATCAGCACGCATTGTACTGAAAGACAGGGAGAAGGGAACAGGGAACAGGGAATAGGAAAAAACGGGCGAAACCCTCTTTGGCGGGACCGACCGCATTCGCGTTACGCACAGCATGAGCGACACGAGGTCGATAAACTGGAAGTTGCTCCCGATGCCTTCTTATTGCGAAGTCGCACTGCCAGTGCCGCTGGATCGCACCTTCACGTATGCGGTGCGTGAAGATGAGCCGGTCTCGCGTGGGGCGCGGGTGATTGTGCCGTTCCGGAGTGAGAAGTTGATTGGGGTAGTTACGACTCCCGACGTTGAGGCGCCAACCGAATTTGACGCCAAATACCTGGAAGCAGTACTGGACGACGAGCCGCTGCTGAGTGAGCATCTGCTTGCGCTGGCCGAGTGGATCGCTGGATATTACCTCGCGCCGCTGGGTGAAGTTTTGCGAAGTATGCTGCCGCTGATGGCCGAGGTCCGGCGGACTGTGTACTACCAGATCACCGACCTGGGACGAGATGTTCTTGCATCGAGCATGGATGGGGACGGAGGCCGCCCCGTTCGCAAGAAAGCCGGAAGGGATCGCACGTCCGAAACGGATCACCGGAAGAAGCCGGCGGCGGAAGACGGTGGCTTGGAGCGCAGGGTGTTGGAGCGGCTGGCTTCAGGAGAGCCGGTGAAGGTTTCGACCTTGCGAACAGCAACAGCAGCGAGCTTGCCGGTGCTGAACCGGATGATGCGCAAGAAATGGATTATGCGAAAAACCTCCGCGACCGAGCGCGATGCACGGCGTACGGAGCGTTTCGCAGTTCTCGTTCCCGATACACGCTTGCCCATGTTGACGAAGCCGCAGCAGGCGATCATGGCGGAGCTGGCGGCGAACGGAGGAGAACTGCCGTTGACGGAGCTGCGCAGGCGCGAACTTCCATCCTCGACGCTGCAAACGTTGGTGAGGCGCGAACTGGTGCGCATTGACGAGCGTCCGCTTGCGTTTCGGCTGGGTGGCATCGCAGCCTCGACCCAGCCGCTTGTACTGAATGAGTCGCAGCTCGATGCACTTGCTTCCATTGTGTCGAAGCTTGGGGAGTTCCACTCGTTTTTGCTTCATGGCGTCACGGGGTCGGGGAAGACGGCTGTCTATCTCCAGGCGATGCAGCGGACGCTCGACCGGGGGCAATCGGTGATCCTGCTGGTGCCGGAGATCGGCTTGACGCCGCAGATGGCGGGTCTGCTCGACGCCGCGTTCGGAAAGCGGGTGGCGTTGCTGCATTCTGCGTTGACGCCGGAGGAGCGGACCGAGCAATGGCGCAGGATACACAACGGAGACGCACCTGTGGTGGTGGGCACGCGATCGGCGATTTTTGCGCCTGCCCCGAATCTGGGGCTTGTCCTGGTCGATGAGGAGCACGACCAGAGCTACAAGCAGGAAGAGACGCCGCGTTACAACGCGCGCGATGTTGCGGTGATGCGGGCGAAACTGGCGGGCGCGGTGGTGGTACTGGGATCGGCGACGCCGTCGCTGGAGAGTTGGCAGAACTCGGTGCAAGGAAAATACACGCGGATCGAGATGAGGGATCGGGTGATGAATCGGCCGCTGCCCGAGGTCGAGCTTATCGATATGCGGCGCGAGTTCCAGGAAACGGGGCAGGAGCAGCTGTTTTCACGGTCTCTGGTGGAAGAGACAAAGCGGACGCTGGAGCGAGGCGAGCAGGCGATTATTTTGCTCAACCGGCGCGGGTACTCGTTTGCCGTGATCTGCCGCGCCTGCGGGAAAAAGCTGGAGTGCCAGAACTGCGCCATAGCGCTTACACATCACAAGCCCAGCAGCGAAGACCAGATTGCGCGGGCCGGACAGCGCCTGGAATGCCACTACTGCGGATTCAAGCGCATAGTTCCGTCGAAGTGTCCGGACTGCGACAGCGAACATTTGTACTATCTCGGGGCTGGCTCGCAGCAAGGCGAGGAACGGCTGGCCGAGAGATTTCCGGGTGCGCGAATCGGGCGCATGGATCGCGATACGGTTCGCAGGCGGCACGATCTCGAGCATCTGCTTGCGCGGCTACACTCCGGTGAGATCAACCTGCTGGTGGGAACGCAGATGATTGCCAAGGGGCACGACATTCATGGAGTGACACTGGTCGGCGTGGTGGGCTGCGATCATGCGCTATCCATGCCGGATTTTCGGGCGGCGGAGCGCGTTTTCCAGCTGATGACGCAGGTAAGCGGGCGTGCAGGGCGAGGCGAGTTGCCCGGGCGCGTCGTCGTTCAGACGTATTATCCGGACCACTACGCGATTCTCGCCGCGAGCCAACATGACTATTCAGGGTTCGCCGAGCGCGAGCTGAAATACCGGCGCTGGATGCACTATCCGCCATTTGGGGTGCTGGCGAATGTGCTTATTCAATCGGAGAAGCTGGAAGAGGCGGCCGGCTGGTCGGCTGAAATTGGGAAGTGGTTTCAAAAAGCCGCGCCCGAGGGAGTTCGGGTGCTCGGTCCGTGCACCGCGCCGATCGCACGCATCAAGAATGTCTATCGCTTTCACCTGATTCTGAAGGCTGCATCGCGCAAAGCGCTGAATGCGGCGCTGCGGGGTGCGCTGGTGCATGCTGATCAGGCGGAGATCCCACGTCGCAGCATCACAGTCGACGTCGACGCCCAGCGCCTGATGTAAAGCTCCGCCGCAACTCGTCGGCGATGTGCTTTGCGTACTCGCACCTTCGGGTCTCGATTTTGCGACTTCCTTGTCACCGCGATCACCACTGCTTCCGGGCTAGAATTCCGCGCGACGAGGTGGCACATGGAATATGCAAATGCATTTCCAGGTAGGCTGACGAAGCCCAGCGAGGCAGATCTGGCAAACGCTCTTGGTTCTTCCGCGAAGATCTGGAAAGAATTTGTCGCGTGGATGGCCGATGAAGAGGGTGTTTCACAGCAGGAATGGAAGGGAATCGTCGTCAAGAAGTACGGATGGAGTCTGCGATTGAAACAGAAGGGCCGCAATATCGTCTATCTTGGCCCCGGAAAGGATTGCTTTATGGTCGCTTTCACATTGAGCGATAAAGAGCTGAACACAGCGAAAGCGGCGCATCTTCCGAGGGCCGTTGCGGATGTACTCGCACATGCGCCTCGCTACCCCGAGGGCAACGGGCTACGCCTGGTGGTACGGCGCGCGGGCGATCTTGCCGCGATTCGCAAGATTGCAGCGATCAAATTGGCCAAATGACTGGACTTGTCCCGCTGCCGTGCTAAGGAGCAACACGAATCCCCGGATGATTCAGGGCGGTGACCGTGCTTATTTCTCGGTTGACTGCTGGGCTGAGGAAGCTGCGCCTTCAGTCAATGTATGCAGTTCTTTACCGGGTTTGAAGCGCACTGCTTTGCCGGGAGTGATGCTGACCTCGGTGCCGGTGCGGGGGTTACGTCCAATGCCGGTTTTGCGGGCGCGGACACTGAACACTCCGAATCCGCGCAACTCAATGCGTTCACCCGCTGCCAGGGCTTCTTTCAAGCCCTCAAACACAGTGTCCACTGCCGCTTCGGCCTTGGTGCGGGGCAGGCCTGTGCGCTCGATCACATGGTGCACGATGTCTTGTTTAATCAAAGCGGTCACCTCGCTAGCACGACTGTTCTCGACTGTACCACGCCCTACCGGACTGATGGTACAGCCTTTGGCTCATTTGTGAAACAGCGCCGGCCAGGTTTTTTGCACAAGGTGACGAGAAAATCAGGAGTCAGGTCGTGGTTCACCTATATTCGCGTTCCCGTAGCTCGGCCGAACTGGACGGCCAGCTTACTCCATGAGACCTGCTGGGAAGCCCCTCGCGTGCCTTGGTGACTTTGGATATGTTCTTCAAGGCTTTACACAGGGGGAATCCCTAGGCGAAAGAGTCACTTTGCCAGATACTGTTGTTTACAGGTAATCAGCTCAGCTAGTCCATGGGTAACCACTCACGGTGACCTAGCGGGGTTCAAACAGGATTGTGACGATCCGCGCTCGAAAACCCGAGCGCTGCCGGGCTCGGGGGCGGACACGATCGCTCGTTGAACCCAGGCAAGGAGAGAGGCTCGATGTCCGCGATGTTCAGTCCAGAACCAATCCGAATCGGTGTTGTGGCCAACGAACCGATGCGGCTCGAAGGCCTCACCAGTATCTTTGAAAACCATGCGCGGCCGGGAGAACCACCCTTACTACCAGTGGTTGGAACGCTCGAAGATCATCTCGAGGATGGATCCATTGAATATGTTCTGATCGATTGGAGCAGTTCCACCAAGAAACTTGGAGTGCTGGAAGGAATTCGGCGCAAGCGTCCCACCCTTCGCATGGTGGTGATCGGGCCGGACAGCAACGAACAGGTAATGATGGATACGATCATCGCCGGTGCAAGGGCTTATCTGGACATGGGAGCAGGGCCACGCCTGGTTCGCGAGGCGCTGGATGTGGTGATCTCGGGTTCAATCTGGGCCCCCCGTAAACTGCTTTCAAAGCTCATCGATCGCCTGCTTTCGGGCGAGGACGCCAGCGTGACAAGTCCGCGTCCCCATCTGACGGCGCGGGAAGAGCAGGTGTTGCAACTCCTACTGCTGGCGCGATCGAATCGGGAGATTGCGGGAGAACTCGGAATCGAGGAGCGCACGGTGAAGGCGCACGTCGGGAAGCTGATGCGCAAGATCGGAGCCGAGAACCGGATCGAGCTCTCGATGCGGGCGCTGCACGGCTCCTACAAGCCCACGCTGGTGCCAGTCCAGCTTGCCGAGCCAGTGAGCGTCTAAATCGCGTCCTCGCCTGCAGGTAATCAATAAATTGTCTTTGATCTGTTACTAAGAGTCTAAAACCGAAGTACTCTTGTGCGGTACGAATGCATTACCTATAGTCATTACAGAAACAACGCAGATCTGGGGAAAGGAGTTCCCAGGCACCATGTGAACATGAGGCCTGTGAGCTCCTCTTTTTTTTGTTTTCCAGGCGAACAACTAAGCAGTCCACCCCATCCTCTCAAATCCCACCGGAAATATACCTACAGGATGCGACCGTCCTCATTTCACGGCTGCTGTGCATTTCGCTGCCGAATCAATGCTGTAGGCTGAATCGGGACGTTGTTGCTTGCCGATGTTCCGTGTTGGATTCTTCGGGCCTTGTGAGCGCGACTTTGGCCCCGCGGTGCTGTTCTAACTGTAGGCAGCCAACCGGCCGCTTAATGCAAAAGTGCGGAATGAGTGAAAGGACTCCCCAGATGAAAAAGGCTATTGCTTCCCTTTGTCTTTGTTTACTAGCTACCTATGCAGCAAACGCGGCTTCTTCCAAGAGCGATTTGCAGGAACGCGTTGAGGCGGCCAAGACGGTTCTTGACCAGATCATGCAGGCACAGGACAAAACAATTCCGCTTAACATCCTGCAGCAGGCAACATGCGTCGGTGTGATTCCGGGGCTGAAGAAAGGCGCATTCGTCTTTGGTGCGCAGTATGGACAGGGAGTGGTGACCTGCCGCACCGGTCATGGATGGAGCGCGCCGGTGTTCATCCGGGCGGCGGGAGGATCCTGGGGATTGCAGATCGGTGCGCAGTCGACCGATCTGATCCTTGTAGCAGTAAACGATCGTGGCTTCCAGGATCTGTTGAAGAGCAAGTTCAAGATTGGTGCGGATGCGTCGGCGGCAGCTGGTCCGGTGGGACGTGCTGGACAGGCTGCGACAGACTGGAAGATGAATGCCGAATTGCTGAGCTACTCGCGCAATAAAGGACTCTTCGCGGGCATCAGCCTCGATGGCACGAGTATTTCCCAAAACAAAGAAGATACTGAAACCTACTACGCTGCGCCACAGGACTTTCAGAGCGTGCTCAAAGGAAACGTAGGCGTGCCGGGAGGAGCGGTGGAATTCGTGCGGACTGTCGCCCACTACTTCACGCAGGCCAAGCACCAGTAGAGCCCGAAACGGATTCGTGGGAGGCGGCCCGATTTCGCGGGTCGCCTCTTCTCTTTTGAGTGGTCACGAGAGCAACGAATCCGACTTTGATGGCCTACACTTGTCTTTACCTCAAACGATGCGGAAAACACTCGAGTATTTGCTGGTGGTAAGTGTGGCGCGCACGTTGGGCTGGATGCCGGGTGGGCCGGCGCGTCTGCTGGCTGAAGGGCTGGGTTGGGCGGTGTTCCATGCGATGAGCCGCCTGCGGCGCGTCGGAGAGCGCAACCTGGAACTCGCGATGCCGGGGCTTTCCGCAGCAGAGCGGCACCGAACGCTGCGCTCGCTTTACCGCTATCTCGGCTGGCAACTGGTGGAGTTCTGCCAGATGCCGTACTACACGCGGGAGAATACCAGTCATCTGATTCGGACTGAAGGCCTTGAGCATTACCTGGCTGCCGAAGCGCTGGGCAGGGGCGTGCTGGTTCTTACTGGGCATCTTGGTGCGTGGGAACTTTCAAGCTTTTACCACTCGCTGATGGGTCACCCGATGGGTATGGTCATTCGCCGCCTGGATAACCGCAAACTGGATGAATTTGTTAACGACATTCGATGCATGCACGGAAACCGCGTCCTGCACAAAGACGATTTCGCGCGGGGACTTCTGACCGCAATGCATCAAGGCGAGACGGTCGGCATCCTGATGGACACTAATATGACGCCTCCCCAGGGTGAATTTGTGCGTTTCTTCGGCATCAAGGCGTGTACGGCCTCAGGGCTGGCAAGGGTAGCGTTGAAGACCGGGGCCGCGGTGTTGCCGGGCTTCATGCTATGGGAGGCGAAGGAGAGGAAGTACGTTCTGCACTTTGGCCCGCAATTGCATTTTGCGCAAACCAGGAACAACGAGGCTGACGTGCTGGCCGCGACCCAACAGTGCAACGATGTGCTCGAATCCTGGATTCGCCGCTACCCAGATCAATGGCTATGGATTCACCGGCGATGGAAGACGCGGCCGCCAGGAGAAGATTCGCTGTACTGATACCTTTTCAGCCGCAGATCTGGAATCGGGTCACGCTGGTGAAACAAACGGATGGGAGTGGATTAACAGGCCTGGGCGAATTGACGGCTCTGGCTCATGTATTCAAACTGCTCACGATGCAGTTTCAAGAGCTGTTCCTGAGCATCATTGAGCAGCCGGCGGATGGTTGGCGCATCGGCGATACCGACGGCATTCTCGATCTCAATCAACTTCGTCATCAGGACAAGGGGTTCCATTGGTGACCTCTCCGGCAAAAACCAAGTTTGCCCTATGGAAGTGCTGCGGCTCCGGGATATATCGACCCTGGTTTTGCGATGGATCGAGTGTCTACCCTAACGGACATGGAATATGTGATTTAAATCACACGAGGGGGAATCGTGTTATCCCTGGCCGCCGGTCCTGGTGGTCCCCTTTTCCACGTTATTCAGCATCTCGAGGACTTTGTCCTTCGCTTCATAGTTGGGATTGGTGGCCAGAAGCTTCTTCCAGTCGGCGATAGCGCCGTCACTGTCGTGTTTTCCTTGCCATTTGACCAAGCCGAGATTGAAAAGCGTGTTGGGATTGTTGGGCGCGTAGGCAAGGGCCTTGTTGAACTCAGCGATGGCCATGTCGGCGTTGCCCAGGTACCAGTAGGCGGTAGCCAGGTCGGTTCGCACCGACACGTCGGAGGGCTTGCTCTGGAGCGCGCGTCCGTAGAAGTCAATGGCCGCTGGATACTGTTGCGCATCGTAGTAGAGGTTTCCGATGCTGACCAAGGCATCGAGATTGCCGGGGTTGGATTTCAGCTGTTGGAGCAGCGGAGCAGCCTGACGGTCGGCCATGGATTTCAGGTCGGCCTGGTTCGGAGTCTGTGCTGCCGGGGCGACGGGGGTGGCGGCCGGAACAGCGGATTTTGCGTCGACTTGCGCAGTATTGCGAAGGCTTCGAAACAACCAGCCGCCGCCGATTCCGATCGAGAGGCAGAGGGCCATCAGGATCAGGGCATGGCGGCTTGTCCATTTTTTCTGCATGAGATTATTCGTGTCCATTGTTGCTCCGCGCTTTCTGAATTCCTTGTTGGTCGCCCATCATGGTCATCACGTCAGCCATCAGCTTCAGCACGGTTGCTTTGCGATCGGAGCTTAGCTCGGGATTGGTTTTCAGCAAGCGTTGCCAGGCGGCTATTGCTCCCTTGCCATCCCCCTGTCCCTGCAACTTGATCATGCCCAGATCGAAGAGAGCATTGATGTCTTTCGGTTGATATTTCAATGCCTGATTCAACTGCGCAATCGCTCCATCGATATTGCCATTGCGATAGAGGCTCGAGGCGAGCTTGGTGCGAATGGCAACGTTTTTCGGATCCGTGTCGAGAGCCCTCTGGTAATAACCGGCCGCTTCTTTGAAGCGATGACTGGTGTGATAAATCGCTCCGACTTGTACGAGCAACGCGCTGTCGTTTGGATTGGTTTTCAGCTTTTCGAGCAGCGGCTCTGCCTGTTTGTCAGCGATCTGCCGCATCTGTTCAAGACTCGGGCGAGAGTGGGGATTTGCGCCGGTGGGCGGAGATTGCAGGCTGGTCTGCGCTAATGTCGGCGCGGTCGGCACGGCCAACTGCGAACTACGCATCATGTATCCGACGGCAAGACCGATCACCAGGCAGCCGGTTGCCATGGCATAGACCTGCTTCGCTTTTAGAGGAGCCGACGAAGTGGTTGGCGTCGTTGTTTCGTTTTCCATGGCCGTGATCTCCGGGTTAAGAGGGCCGATGCATCGCAAGCGTGAATCGTCGAGCAATTGCATGCAGGTCGTGCACCGAACAGATGGAGGCGAATCGTGACGCGACAAAGTACAGATTCGATCCATGCGGTGCGTGCATGTTGATTAGAGCAATGTGCGGGCAAGGATGACGTGACCTGAATCACATGATTCTGCCGCTGTTTCTTCGAATATGTGTGCATGAGTCACAGCCTGCAAAGCATTGATAGCGCGAATTGTGACAGCCATCACGTTTTACTTGGGGCTTTTCACCACCGCACTGTGGGAGAACTCCCATTGTGCGCAGGCAGTTTAGGCCTCGGCGTCTGGTTCATTTGCTCTCATTGTCTTTTAACCTGCGGCTCTACAAGGAATTACGCATGGGACTCGAAATGCGCGAGGGTGCCGGAAAAACGGCATGAGTCGTGCAGTTTCGAGGTAAGGCTGAACTGAAACCAGACAGCAACGTCGACGTCACGGTTCAGGCGATTTTCGGAGTGCGCACTAGGAGGCTCCATTCATGAAGCGAACTATTCTGATTGCTTTTTCGTTCCTGGCAGTCGCGGCCTTTGCCTCGGCTCAAATCCAGGCGCCGACGTCTGACGTTCTCGGCGCTCACCTCAACTACGGTCGCGGCTGCGCGGCCTGTCACGCGCCTCACAGCGGCGTTTACGGAAACGGCAACGCCAAGACAGCCGACGCGTCTGCGGGCAACATCGCTCTCTGGGGCGAAGATACCTCCAGCTTATATGGCAAGACCATCACAACCGGCCAGAGCGAACACGGCAACTACGTCGAAGTTCTGCCGGGCAGCCTGAATGCGGGAACGCCTGATGTCGCGGGTGTACTGATGTGCCTGAGTTGTCATGATGGCAATTACGCAACCGGCGCCATGATGAAGAACAAGGTCTATGAGACCCTTCCGGCAAGTTATGGCGGCTACAACAGCATCCCGACGCTGCTTGGCAACGATAACACCGGTGCGGGCAACTACCTGAACGATCACCCGGTGGGATTGAATGCCGTGATGGGCTGCGGTGGCCCCTACGACTGGGATTGCACGATCAGTGCCGCTGGCAAGGTGCAGATGACGGGCCCGAATTCGAGCGCGTTCCTTCAGAACTATGGGTTCTTTGTGAGCCCGGGCGCCTACAAAAACCAGCCGGTAGTGCTCTGCACGACCTGCCACAACCAGCACCTGATGAATGTGGTGAAGGTGACGAATGGCATCAACGCCACGACGGGCACCGGCACTGGTCTGCCGAGCGGAACCTACGCGACCATGTTCTTTATTCGCGCTCCGTACAACCCGGCAAGCGGCACCGCGGGCAGCAACCAGACGGCACAGTTCTGCCGTCAATGCCACGGCGGCGAGGCGAACGAGATGAACGGCGGATCAGCCATTCCCACAACTTTCTAACCTCTTTATGCATGCGGGGAGGGGGAACTTTCCCTCCCCTTCTTTTTCGACGGGGGTCAACCTAGATGAATTACAGATACTCAGTTATTGGATTTCTTCTCCTCACAATTACAGCGGCTGGAGCGCAGGTTTCTTCGCATGCGCCAACGGTGCTTTCAAAGGGTCCGTCTCAAGGCGCGGCAAATTCTTTGCAATCGGCGCAAGACAAACCAGTGGCGCGAGTGAACAGTTCGATTCTGACGAATGCCGACCTGGTCCGCGAGGAGTACGCGATCTTTCCGTACGCCCGGCAGCATAACGGCATTCCGAAAGAACTCGAGAAGCAGATTCGCGATGGCGCCCTGCAGATGATCATCTTCGAGGAACTTGTCTACCAGGAGGCTTTGCGCCGCCATTTCACGGTTCCGGCTGCGAGGATGCAGCGAGCTGAGGCAGACTTTCGCAAGCAGTTTGCCACTCCGGAACAATACAACGCGATGCTGCAAGGAGAATTCCACGGCTCCCCACAGCTTCTCGAACAGAAAATGCGGCGATCGCTTTTGATCGAAGCTCTCCTGAAGACCGAAGTTGAAGACAAGTGCGTGATCAACCCAGCAGAGTTGAGGGGCTTTTACGACAAGAACCCGGCCCGCTTTCATCATGCCGAAACGTTTACTTTCCAGACGATCTCAATCATCCCTCCGGCAAAGGCAACGGCCTCGCAATTGAAGGAAGCACGAACGCGTGCAGAGAAGGCGCTTCAGCAGGCCAAAGCGACGAAGACCGCTGAGGAGTTTGGCTTGCTAGCCGAGAAGATCTCAGAAGATGACTATCGCGTGATGATGGGACAGCATAAGCCTGTTCCAGCCGAGGAGATGGCTCCGCAGGTGGTCAAGTCGCTGCAAGCGATGCGGTCCAACGACATGAGCGGGCTGATCCAGGTTGACCAGATCTACACCATCGTGCGTCTCCAGGCGCACACGCCGGCAGGACAGACCAAGTTTGAAGAAGTGAAGACGCAGCTAAAGACCGAAGTGCAGCAGAGCAAGAGAAATCAGCTTCGTGCTGCCCTGGACAAGAAATTGCGGCAGAACTCAAAAATCGAGGAGATGTGAACGCTTAGATGGCCGGTCGAAGCCGTGTGGAAGCGGCGTGACGCAAGAACGATCGTGAAGAAATCTGAGACGAGAGAAGGTGGTATCAGGTGGTGAGGTCATTTCAAATTGCGTCGGTAGCAACAGCTGGATTCCTCCTGCTGCTGGCGATTCCCGCGGCTGCGCAGTTAAAGCTGGGCGAGACGAGCACCAGCGGGACAGGAACGTTATCGTCTGGATACACAGCCACGTATGGCAACATGATGAATTCGTCCCATGGATGGACGTTCGGTGGCGTAGGCAATTTCTCGGGCTACTTCCACAGTCCCAATTTTCTTTCCTATAACTTCTCGCCTTACCTGAATCAATCGCGGGCCAACTCGAACTTTCAGTCGACTTCCGAGGCCAGCGGAGTGAATCTCAGCGCGAACATCTTTTCAGGCAGCAAGTTTCCTGGCTCAATCAGCTATTCGAAGGCGTATAACAGCGAGGGCAATTACGCGGTACCGGGACTTGCCAATTTTGTGACCCATGGCAACAGCGATACATTCGGTATCAACTGGAGCGAGAACCTGCCCGATGCTCCGAGTTTCTCCGCCGGGTTCCAAACTGGACGCAGCCAGTACAACGTCTACGGCGCAAACAGCGGAGGCAATAATTCATTCCATTCATTGAATCTGCATTCCGGTTACAAGTGGGCCGGCTTTAACATGGGGGCATACTACATCACTGGAACCAATCACTCGCTGGTTCCGCAGGTGCTGACCGGCACACCCTTCAATATTCAATCCACCAACGACTCCTACGGATACAACTTGAGCCACATTCTTCCGCTGCATGGAGCGGTTTCGGCGGGGATCAATCGGTCTACCTGGAACTCAGATTACCTGGGGACAAGTTCCAACGGGAGCATCGACACGGCCACCGTAAATGCAGGCGTGCATCCGACCAATAAGGTTTCCCTGACAACGACAGTCAACTACTCGGACAACCTGGCGGGTCAAATCATCCAATCGGTCATTGCTGCGGGCGGCTCCGCCTCGGGATTGAATAATGATCAGTCGTCCAATTCACTTGACGTGTCGACGGTGGGTACCTACACGCCATTGCCGAACCTGCAGGCTTCGGCGTTCTTCGAAAGGCGCACACAGAATTTTCTGGGCGAGAACTATGGAGTGAGATCGTACGGAGGAAACGCGACTTTTACCCACACATTGCTGAATGGAACGATCAACTCATCGGCAAGCGTAACGGCCAATTCTTCTGAACAGAGCGGGCAGGACACCATCGGGTTGTCTGCTTCAGAGAACTACTCCAATGTCCTGTACGGATGGCATTTGAACGAGTCGTTCAGCTATGCGCAGAACGTGCAGACCCTGCTGGTGACGTATATGAATTCGTTTTACAACTACTCAGGGAACGTGCGGCGCAACTGGGGTCTCTTCAGTGTCAGTGCCGGTGCGGGTGGTTCGCGAACTGCGTTAACCGATCAGCCGGGTACCACAAGCAGCGGAGAATCGTACAATGCTTCGCTGGGATTTGGCTCTTACCTGACAGCTACGGGGAACTATTCAAAATCGGACGGCGAAGCGCTTGCAACGGGAGCGGGCCTCATCGGAGTCCCGGTACCTTCTCCTGTGTTGCCATCGGACCTGGTGAGTCTTTTTGGAGGAAAGAGCTACTCGTTTGGATTGTCGAGCACTCCAATGAAGAAGCTTATTTTCGCCGCAACCTATGCCAAGTCGACGAGCAACACCGTGAGCAACAGCATTTCGTCAGCAAATGAGAACAGCCAGTACAATGCACTCATTCAGTACCAGCTTCGCAAATTGACGTTTGTCAGCGGCTATTCAAGGCTCCAACAGGGGTTCAGCATCACGGGCACGCGACCGGAGATTGTTTCGTCCTACTTTACGGGGGTGTCGCGATGGTTCAACATCTTCTAGCACGTGGAACGATCTGTCGGATTGCGGTGACAGCGGCAATTGGCGCGGTCCTGCTGACCAATGCGGCATGGGGCGCGGGGAAGCCAAAGACCACAAAGCCAGCAGACCTGTGGGAGATGTCGCTCGAGGCCGGGCGGAGACTTACCTGGGAGCAGAACTTCAAATCGGAGTCAGAGGTAAAGCCTAATCGTGGATTCTGGAACAAGCTTGTCGATGTAGTAGCCGGCGCTCCTGATTACCGGTTCCTGGTGCGACCCTACAGTATCGTTTCCGATTCACGCGGACGGTTGATCGTTACCGATCCTGGTGCGTCCGGTGTGCATATCTTCGATTTCGCGCAGCGCAAGTACAAGTTCATCGAGCGAAGGGAAAAGACCAGGGACCCGATGACAACCCCGCAGTGCGTGGCGGTGGATGCCGAAGACAATATCTACGTCACCGACTCGGATGCAGGTAAGATCTTCGTTTTCGAACCGAACGGGAAATATGTCCGTGCGATCGGAAGCCTGAAGGGTGGAGAGGGATACTTCAAGCGGCCAACCGGAATTGCCGTGGACTCGGCGGCACAGAGAATCTATGTTACCGATACCCTGCGTGACGAGGTGTTTGTTCTCGATATGCAGGGCAATGTTCTCGAGACCATCGGCAAGACTGGAGAAGGCGAAGGGGAATTCAACATGCCGACGGAGCTGCGCCTGAACGGGCCGGATCTACTGGTGGTGGACGCAATGAATTTCCGCGTGCAGGTATTCGACCGTGCGGGCCGGTTTCAGTTCGCGATTGGCAAGATTGGCGATGCGACGGGTGCCATGTTTCGGCCGAAAGCGGTGAGTGTCGACTCAGAAGGCGATATCTACATCGTGGATGCTTTGTGGGGTGTCGTTCAGGTTTTCAATCGGCAAGGACAGCTGTTGTACTATTTCGGAGCGAAGGGTACCCATGCGGGCGAGTTCCAACTGCCTTCGGGTTTGTTCATTGACCGCGATGACAAGGTCTACGTGGTCGACTCATTCAATCGCCGGGTGCAGGTGTTTCAATACGCTGGTTTGAAAACCATGGCGAGCAAGGATGCGAAGTGAGAATCAGAATCCTGCTGGTGATATTAGCGATCCTGCTGGCGGGAAAAGGACTGTGCGCGCAAATCACCGGAGATGCGCTGGGGGTGCACGATCTCGGTCCGGGAAGCAGGTCGCCGGTTACGGGTGCGAGACCGGACGCGTGCGCGTACTGCCATGCGCCTCACTCAGGACTGAACACGGGGTTATGGAATCAGAAGCTCACGACGCAGAGCTACACGACCTATACAAGCAATACCGAGAAGAACCCCACCGTGCAACCGGCACTTGGCGGGGTCAGCAATCAGTGCCTCAGTTGTCATGATGGAACGGTTGCGGTGGGAGCCACGGTTGCATTTGGCCAGGTGACCACGCGCGGATCGATGTATAGCTCAGACGTGTTCGGCAGCAACATGCAGTCCTCCCATCCCTTCAGCCTCGCGCTGCCTCTGAAGGACAGCATCGACCTGGTAGCATCGCTGGCGACGAATGGATCAACCGCCGATCCGACTGGGGCAGTAAAGCTGATCAACGGAAACATTGAGTGCACATCATGCCACAACCCGCATGTGCAGGCGAAGGATCCGGTGTCGTTGAATTTCCTGGTGAAGGACAGCTCGAGTGGGCAGCTCTGCCTGGCCTGCCACGATCCGAGCCGGACTATGGGCGGGCAGGTGAATCCGCTGACTGACTGGGCCACCAGTGCGCATGCCCTGTCATCGAGCAAGCTTTCGCCACAGGCATTGCTGGGGAGCTATCCCACGGTTGCTTCCGATGCGTGTATCGCATGTCACGCGACGCACAATGCGAGCGGTCCGGCGCGGTTGCTGCGGGGGCAGAACGAGCAGGATTGCATTTCGTGCCACAATGGCGGCACGAATGTCTCGCCGATGCCGCAATATGCCAACGTGTTCGCGGAGTATGCGACTCCCAAGGTGGGACATCCACTTCCTTCGTCGACGAATCAGCATGATGCCTCTGAGAGCGTGCTGTTGAACAACAATCGGCATGCGACCTGCGTGGATTGCCATAGCGGGCATGGATCGCAGCCCGTGGGAGTATTTCCGCTAGCGCCGCAGATTCGCCTTTCGCAAAAGGATGTGGCGGGCATCAGCGCGATTGACGGCACCACAGTTCTTGTGCCGGTGGTAAATCAATATGAGAACTGCCTGCGTTGTCATGGAACGAGTTCAGGAAAACAGGTGCAGCCGATTTACGGGTACTTCCCGGTGCGGGGTGTTTCGGCCGGCGATCCACTGAACCTGATTCCGCAGTTTGCGTTGACGTCAATTTCAAGCCATCCAGTGATGCATGCGAGAAGCAGCCCGCTGGCGCAGCCGAGCCTGTTGGCGAACATGATGAACCTTGACGGCATCACTCCGGGCCGCAGTATGGGCACGCAGATTTTCTGTACGGATTGCCATAATAGCGATGACAATCGCGAGTTTGGCGGTTCAGGCGCTAACGGTCCTCATGGATCGCGCTGGACTCACATCCTGGAGCGGCGCTATGAGCTGAGCCAGGCGGCAACTCCGGGAACGCTGATTTCGAACCTATTCCAGAATCCCGATCTCAGCGCGAACGGGCCGTACGCCTTGTGCGGCAAGTGCCACGACCTGCAGAACCAGGTGATGAAGAACACGAGCTTCAACGATCATGCGAACCATATCAGTGCCGGATTCAGCTGCTCCACGTGCCATACGGCGCATGGCATGGGAGCGACGAGCGGCACGATCAGCGGTGAGCGGCTCGTGAACTTCGATGTTAACGTGGTGGCGCCGAACGGCGGTGTTCCGATTTCGTACAGTCGCGCCACGAACTCCTGCACGCTGGTTTGTCATGGAGTTGCGCACACCGGAAGTGGAACCGGAACCACGGTCGGTGCGATGCGGGTTCCCGGCGTACGTCGGTAGACCTTTACAGTGGTTCATCGTTTCCCAGGTCTCAGAATCGGGCCCTGGGGCACCCAGATTCTTGGATCCCGACTACAAAACCGGCTAAGACAGGGTATTTAGAAGACCGTTCCCGCGGTGCTTCCATTCATCTCGTTGGATTTGTCGGCGTGACACTGGCGACAGAATTGCGCGGTCTGATTCGACATGGGATTGGTGTCATTTGGATTGTAGGGCGCGCGAAGAAAGAACATGGTCGCATAGGTTCCGGGCGGCAATCCTGAGTTTGAGTTGCGGGTCACGGTGACCACGTTCATCACGTGCGGATCGTGGCAGGTGGTGCACACGACGACCGCGGTGTTGTTGTAGGCGCCCGGCTTTACAAAGAATCCGTAACTGGAAACGAAGCGGCTGGAGTTAGATCCTCGCATGTTGATCGTGCCGTTTACCTGCATACAATCCCAACCGCGATCTCCGCCACAACCGATGGTTGCATTCAGGCCCATGGGATGTTCGCTGATGTAGCTCCCCGCCCCGGTGCTGGCGATGAGAGTGGGGACGGAGTTCCGATTTCCATAGGTCGCGGGGAGAGACTCGTACATTTTGTTCTTCATCATGGCTGCAGGCGCAAAATTGCCGTCATGGCAACTGAGGCAGGTCAGCATCCCGGATACGTCGGGCGTATTCGCGGATAGATTTGCGGGAAGCACTTCAACGTATTTGCCTCCGCCGGTGGTGATGGTCCGGCCGGCGATCGCGCTGACGTCCTCGCCCCAGAGGATGGAATTGCTGTTGTTGCCGGCGACGGGTTTTCCGTTGCCGGATGCGCCGCTGTGCGGCGTGTGACAGGCGGCGCAGCCTCGGCCGTAGTTGAGATGGGCGCCAAGAACATCGGTGGTGGGCTGCGTGATCTGGGCGGCAACGAAGGTGGAGCAGACGAGCATCAGCGCGATGACATAAATCCGACTCATGGAGCGTGGCCTCTCGGGCTTTCAGTCCGTTCATCGGCGGGATGTTGGGTGGGCTTGAGGGAAGGTGACGATCCCCCAGGTCTCAGATGCGAGACCCTTCGACTTCGCTCAGGCAGTGCTCTGGGGCACCCTGCGCTTCCCCTCGTCGCTGAAAAAGACGCTTGGGCCCCGCGTGTGCTCTGTCGAAAATGGCGGTATACGCGGACGGTTCCGTCGCCCCTACGGGGCTAGAACGTTCTTGGGGAGATTTGCCAGGAGTGCGCCGCTGTCGCGGCTTCTCCTGGTCTACTCTCCGCCGCCCTTTCGGGGCTTGTAAACGGCAGCGACTAGTTTTCATGCGCTTCCGTGGACATTCGTGTCCAGGGAAACTCGACGTGACAGACGT
This sequence comes from Occallatibacter sp., assembly GCA_036495975.1. Lineage (GTDB taxonomy): Bacteria > Acidobacteriota > Terriglobia > Terriglobales > Acidobacteriaceae > Telmatobacter. The sequence continues at coordinate 77,724 of DASXLY010000095.1, forward strand.
CTTATGGTTAGTCTTCGAGGTCGGCGGGGACCATACTGAACTTTTTCAGCTTGTAGCGAAGGGCGTCACGGCTGATGTCGAGCAGCTTGGCGGCATTGGTCTGGTTGCCGTTGGCCTGTGACATGGCCAGTTCGACCATGGAATGCTCCACTTCTTCGAGAGAGGTTCCGCCTTCGGGAATGTAAAGGCGCGGCAGGGCTCTGCCATTGGCCAGCTTGCGACTGCCATCAGCAGGGGAGGTGCGCTCGAAGAGCGTGCGCCCGCCCGACTCGCCTACAGAAAAAGGCAAGTAGACGGAGCGCAGGTAAGCTTCGTCTTCCAGGATCATTCCGCGTTCGATGGTGTTCCGGAGCTCGCGGACATTTCCCGGCCAGTTGTGGTTGAGGATCATCTGGCGAGTTTCGTCGGTAATGCCGCGAATGGATTTGCGGAAGCGGCGATTGTAGCGATCGATGAAGAAGTCGACAAGCGGGAGAATGTCTTCCTTGCGGTCGCGGAGCGGTGGAATGAAGATAGCGATGATGGCCAGGCGGTAATACAGATCCTGCCGGAACTGGGCATCTCGCACAGCCTTTTCGAGATCGCGGTTGGATGCGGCGATGACGCGTACGTCTACCTGAAGATCGCGGATACCGCCGACACGACGGATGACCTGGTCTTCGAGAACGCGGAGCAGCTTGGCCTGCAGCACGGGCGAGAGTTCACCAATTTCGTCGAGAAAGAGAGTGCCGCCGTCGGCGGCTTCAAAGAGGCCCTTCTTCATCTGCTTGGCATCAGTGAATGCACCCTTCTCGTGACCGAAGAGTTCGGCTTCCATCAGGGTTTCAGGAATCGCGGAACAGTTGATGGCGACGAACGGCTTGTCATGCCGGCTGCTCTCGTAATGCAGTGTCTTGGCGATGAGGTCTTTGCCGGTGCCGCTTTCGCCCTGGATGAGGATGGTGGACGCTTCGCAAGAGGCAACTTTCTTGACGAAATGCATTAGCTCCGTCATTTTCGGAGAGACGCTGACTACATCTTCGAAACTGGCGCCGTTGCGGGATTTGGGCCGTGCAGATTGCGTGTTGTTGTCGGGCAAGGTGGTGGCTTCGAGCGCGCTCTCCATGACCTCGCGCAACGTTTCGAAGTCGATGGGCTTTCCGACGAAGTCGTAGGCGCCGAGTTTGATGGCGGCCTTGACGTCGTCGAGCTGCGGATCGGCAGTGATCATGATGACGGCGCGAGCGAGGCCATCTTTTTTGAGCTGATCGAGGACCTCGATGCCGGTCAGATCGGGAAGGCGGACGTCAAGGAGGACAAGGTCGGGCGAATCCTGCTGGGCGAGGCGAAGTGCGGCTTCGCCAGCGCCGGCTTCGACCACCGAATAGCCCCACTCTTCGCATTTCTGGCGAAGCGACCAGCGCACCAGGCGCTCATCGTCGACGATCATGACTCTCTCTGCTGACATCGGTTCTTTCATGTACTACGAAAGCTTGATGGACCGTCTCCGCAGTCGTTCTTTATGGATGTGTTTCGTTGGGGGATCTTTGGGTCTGGCCCGTATCGTGAGTGATCCCCGATACATTGCTGAAGTTATTAAAGGATTGAAGCGGGTTGAAAGAATGTGATTCAGATCACCTGTATTCCGAGGGGTTCCGGCGGGTGGAATTGTTGGAATTATTTGGGTGTTCGTAAGAGGGCTCCGTTCTCTGTGGAATTTGGGCGTAAGGTTAATGTGTTGTTATGGTTACGGAGAGGATAGTCAGTCACGAAATTTCTTTCGCAATTGGCTTGGCCGCAGATTTTTTTGTAGCAGTTGGGCATTTTTTCGTTTGGAGGATTCGTGTTCGGCGGTCTGACGGCCACTGCTCCCCCTCACCTGTTGCTGGGGACGCGATGATAAGACAGAAGAGAGTGGTGATCGAGTAAGGAGCGACCGGCACGATGGAGCATGTGGATTACATCCTGGTGTTGCTGTTGGGACTGCTGTTCGTGGTTGCGGCAGTGGCAGGGCTGGCACGTCGTTTTGCGCTCTCGTATCCGATTGTGCTGGTGATCTTCGGCTTGCTTTGCTCGCTGATTCCCCATGTTCCGCGCATTCCCCTGCCACCTTCGATTGTGTTCCTGGTGTTTCTGCCACCGCTCCTCTACATTGCCGCGTGGCAGACTTCGTGGCGGGAGTTCAAGTACAACCTGGTATCGATTTCGAGCCTTGCGGTGTTCCTGGTGTTCTTCACCGCGATCGGCGTGGCGTTTGCAGCGCAATGGTGGCTGCCGGGGTTTGACTGGCGACTGGGCTTTCTTCTGGGCGCGGTGGTGTCGCCAACGGATGCGGTGGCGGCGACATCGATTGCGCGCAGGGTGGGGATGCCTCAGCAGATTGTCGACATACTCGAAGGCGAGAGTCTTTTGAATGATGCGACCGGACTGCTGGCGCTGCAGTTCGGTGTGCAGATGGTGGTGGAGGGGACCACTCCAACGCTGGGGCGCGGGCTGTTGGAATTTGCCTGGCTCACGATCGGGGGCGTTCTGGTTGGGCTGGCGGTGGGATTTGTGGTGTCGTGGCTGGAAAAGTGGGTCGACGACGGTCCAGTGGAGATCGCGATCTCGCTGATCGTTCCATACGCAGCCTATCTTGTAGGGGAAGCGGTGAATGCATCAGGTGTAATTGCGGTGGTTACGTGCGGGCTGCTGATAAGCAGGCGAAGTTCGAATTTCTTCTCGCCGCGGGTTCGGCTGCAGGCGGTGGCAGTCTGGGATGCGCTGGAGTTTTTGCTGAATGGGTTTGTGTTCGTATTGATTGGGTTGCAACTGCCGTATGTGCTTTCGGGGATCAGGGGATGGAGCAAACCGAGTCTTGTGGCGTATGGGTTGGTTTTCTCGGCGATCCTTGTGGCGTTGCGCATGCTATGGATGTTTCCGGCGGCACATGGAGCGTGGTGGGTCAGGACGCGGATCGGACATCAACGCTACGGAAAGCCAGTGGCGTCGCAGGTATTTGTGGTTGGATGGACGGGAATGCGAGGAGTGGTGGCCCTGGCGGCGGCGGATTCGTTGCCCCTGACGCTGAATGACGGGAGTCCGTTTCCGCAGCGAAGCCTGATTCTATTTCTGACATTTTCGCTGATCCTGGTGACGGTTGTGGTGCAGGGTTTGTCGTTGCCGTGGCTGATACGCGTACTAGGATTGCCGAGGCAAGACGGGGGTTATTGCGAGGAGGGGCAGGCGCGGCAGTTGATGATGCGAGCGGCGATCGATTTTCTGCGCGGGCGGAGGGATTCAGCGAAAGAACAGAGCGAAGCTCACCTCTACGAAGATCTTCTGCATCAGTTCGAGCACAAGATGACCGAAATTGCGTTGTGCGGACCGGATGGAGGCGTTGTGAAGACGGACCCTGGAACGGTGACGATGGGCGAAGTGATGCTGAATACGATTCGCCGGGAGCGCGAGGAACTGAACCTGTTGCGCGAGAGTGGAAGGATCGGGGATGGCGTGCATCGAAGCCTGGAACGCGAGCTGGACTTGAGTGAGAGCCGGTTGAGCTAACCGCATTTGCTTGCGGCTCCATCCAATCTTCGTCTTCCGGTCAATCCTCAGTGACGATGGATCTTTTTTCTTGGCACCGATCCCGAGAATTCGGTGGCGGCTAGGCGACTTCGGCGGGTTCGACGGTGCGCGGGACGAAGGGAAGCAGGACCTGGAAAGAGCTGCCCTGGCCGGGTTCGCTGGCGACATCGATCTGGCCGTGGTGATCGTCGATGATGCGGCGCACGAGCGAGAGACCGAGGCCGGTTCCATTGCTGCGCGTGGTGTAGAAGGGACGGAAGATCTGCGCGAGCTGCTGCTCGGTCATGCCGCGTCCGGTGTCGGAGACAGTAACCACGGCGCAATCGTCCTGTGAGCTGATGTTGACAGTGACGGAGCCTGGGCCATCGATGGCCTGTACGGCGTTGAGCAGGAGATTGAGCACGACCTGGTGGATCTGATCGCTGTCGTGTTCGACTTCGGGCAGGCCGGGGTTCATTTGGAACTCGATGGGGATGGGTTTGGAGATGACCTGCTGCCGCGCGAGCATGACGGCATGCTCAACTGTGGTGTTGAGATTGCTCTTCATCATTTGCGGCGGATGGGGGCGCGCGGTTTCAAGCAGATCGGTAAGGATGCGATTGATCTGGTTGATCTCGAGACGAACGTCTTTCACCATTTCGCGGGCAGGACTGGACGCTGGCAGATCGCGACCGATGATTTCGATGACCCCAGCGATGCCGGCCAGCGGGTTACGAATCTCGTGAGCCAATCCGGTTGCCAACTCGCCGAGGGTGGCCAGGTGCTCGGCGCGTGACATTTGTGTGCGATGCATGGTTTCTATCTCCAAACGGCTTTCTCGTAATTGCTGAACCATGTGATTGAATTTGCGACCCAGGTCACCGATTTCGTCGTTGCTCTGACTGAAGCTGACCGCTACGTCGAGATTTCCGTTACTGATGATCGCCATCTTTTGCTGAAGTTCGACCATGGGGCGCTGGATGAGATACGCCAGAACGCTGATGGAGACTCCGCAGACGATGACGGCTCCGGCTCCGGCAAGCAGCAGCAGGGCGTCGCGATCGGTTTCGCGGAGGGTGACGGTGCCCACGGTAAACAACAGCAGTCCCGCCAGCAGCACGAAGACTACCGGCAGAATCGCTTTGATCTGCCAATTCACCCTGACTTGATGCACGATGCAATTCCTGAGGCTGATGCCTTCCGGAGTTAGATATGCACGTGGTTTTCCAGATGGGTGGGGCGGGTAAAGGATGGTGGGGAAAGGGTTAGCTCGGGATGGAGGATTTGGTGTTTGGGCCAAATCGCGCATGCCGGGATGGGATTTGGCGCAGAAGACAGCTTTCCGCCGTCAGCTTTCAGCTGCTCTTTCCAGATCGCAGACCTTTCGGGTCGATCCTAGACGGGTTATGACTGATGGATTGTGATCCAAAATGGGGGATTTGCCGGGTGGGGTGAGGCAGAACGCCCATCATGTGATTTAAATCACCGATTATGAGGCCAATTGGAGATTTAATCGAAGTTGCGAAACCCCAGAAGCTACGCAGGTTAGGTAGTTGGGGAAGTTCGAGGCGGGGCAGGCTGAAAGGGCGACCCGCTTGCAATGAACTGTTTAGAGTCCGTATGAAACTACTTCCTCTTCGCGCATGGTGTTTGATGGTCGGAAAAAGGTGGCCTCCCATCCAAGCGACAAAACGCGTCGCCGGGATGGGGCACCCTGGAGTTTCCGCCTGGGTTTGGGTGGGTGTAATTGCGATGGCGGCGGCACGCGCGGGAGCAGCCGTTCACCCGGTTCCGCTGGACAAGAACACCGATCCTAAGAAGTGCCTGGAATGCCATGACGACAAGACGAAGCACAAGTATGTGCACTCGGCGATGCAGGGCGGCTGCCTGGCTTGCCATGAGATTCGCGTAAACAAGGATGTAACGCGGGTAAAGCTAATCACGGCGACGCCTACGGCGCTTTGTTTGACTTGCCATGCGGACAAGAGTGCGGCGGACATCAAGGGAACCGTGCATCCTCCGGCGGTTCACGACTGCCTGAAGTGCCACGATGCGCATTCGAGCGACAACAAGAATCAACTGGTAAAGGCTGAGTCGGGTGATGAGAAGGAAAACCTGTGCCTGAGCTGCCACCAGACGGGGCTGCATGTTTCGGATAAAGGCAGCCGGCACGCGGCGCTCGACATGGGATGCGATACGTGCCACACGACGCACAAGACCGGACCGGAACCGACGATGGAGAATCGCTTCCACCTGAACAAGGCGGCGCCGGCGCTGTGCGTGGATTGCCACGATCCCAAGGGTGCGGATCTGCAGAAGAAGCACAATAATCAGCCGTTCGGAACGGCCGACTGCGTGCAGTGTCACGATCCGCACCAGTCGGACTCGCCGAAGCTAATGGCGAAGTTCCAGCATGTGCCGTTCCAGGGCAATGGATGCGAAACATGCCATCAGCCCGCGAAGGACGGCAAGGTGGTGCTGACGCAGACAGACTCAAAAGCGCTCTGCCTGACGTGTCACGACGACATCGGCAAGCACATCGATTCAGCGAAGGTGCAGCATCCGGGTGCGGCGGGCGACTGCACAGATTGCCACAATCCACACGCGAGCAGCCAGCCGGGATTGCCGAAGACAGACTCGGTGAACATCTGCCTAGGCTGCCACAGCGATATCGACGAACTGCGCAAGAAGTCGTATCACCATCAGCCCGCATTTGAGCAGAGCTGCACGATTTGCCATACGCCGCACGGAGGCGACAACGATCATCTGCTGCGCGCCAAAGGAAATGCACTGTGCCTGGAATGCCATGGACCGGAATCGAGCGCGCAGAAGGATGAAGCGAATCATCTGCTGACTATCTTTAACGGAACGGTTCGTCTGCCGGAGGACTACTACCAGAAGAACAAGGTTCCGATTTTGCCGCTGCGGTATGGGCTCGGGCATCCGGTGGAGTATCACCCGGTTTCAGACGTGATGGATCCATCGGATCAGTCGAAGGTGAAGACGCCGCTCAGTTGCTTGTCGTGCCACCAGCCGCATGCCTCAGCGCAGCCGGATTTGCTGATCAAGGACCAGGTGAACAACATGGCGTTCTGCGACAACTGCCATAAGAACAGGCTGAACATGAAAGAAACGGTATCGCCCGGGAAATGACGCAGCGCGTGGCGCAGACAGATGCGCCTTGTGCAGCGATGGAGATTGAGATGTATCACTTCCTCTTCAATTCGACTCGTACCCGCAACCGATTCGCCATGGTGTTGGTTGTTGCGTTGTGCGCGCTGTCGCCGCTGAGCGCCGTTGCGGGCAAGAAAAAGAAAGCAGAACCGGCGAACGCGCCGGAGGTTGGGCCGCGCAAATTCAATTTTGATGCGAGCAAGCTGGTTTGGCCGGGACCGCCGAACATCGGGCGCATCCACTGGCTCGACTATTTTGCCGGCGAAAAGATTGATTACACGCAGGCCACGGCTGCAAAACCCAAGGCGAGCTGGATGGATCGGCTGGCGGGCGGGCAATCGGAGACGGAGAAGTTCAATACCAAGACGTTTCCTTTTCAGATGATCGGGCCGTACGGGATTGCGATCGACTCAAAGGGAATGGTGTACGTGGCCGATCAGCGCGTGGGCGCGGTGTTCATCTTCAACACGGAAACGCGCGACTGCGAGATGATCCGCAATGGGATGGAAGCGCATTTCGGGTGGATCAATGGCCTGGCTATCGACGATGACGACCGGCTGTTTGTCTCTGATGGCAAGATGCATCGGGTCATAATCTTCAACGCCAAGCACGCGGTAGAGGGACAGATCACGGAAGGGCTGGCAGACCCGGTGGGCTTGGCGATCGACACGTCGAATCGCTTTCTCTACGTGGTCGACACGCAGCAGGACCAGGTGATCGTGTATGACGCGGACACGCTGAAGCTGCTGCGGCGCATCGGGACAGGCGGGAAGAATCATTTTCTGACCACGCCGGGAGATTTTGGGGCGCCGCAGGGCGTTGCGGTGGACCAGGACGGCAACGTGTATGTGACCGATACGATGAACAATCGGGTGGAGATTTTCGATGCGGACGGAAATTTTCTGAGCACGTTCGGAAAGGCCGGGGATGGTCCGGGATATTTCGCGCGGCCGAAGGGAATTGCCGTGGATGGTGATGGACACATCTGGGTGGCCGACCAGATGCAGGATCGGCTTCAGGTGTTTAATCGCGACGGACAGTTGCTGACCTATATCGGCAGCGGGCATGGTGAGTTGCCGGGACAATTCAAGGTGCTGACTGGTGTGGCGATCGACAAGCAGAACCGCGTGTTCACAACGGAACAGGAGCCGGGACGGCTGCAGATTTTTCGGTACGTAACGGATGCGCAGGCTACGGAGTTGAAAGCGAAGCGGGACGAAGAACTGAAGGCGGCTGCCGATCGGCGGCAGAAGGCCGCGGCACAGCCTGCGGAGAAGCCGGCCGATGCGGCTCCGAAGAAACCGGCGGAAGTGCCGGAAAAGAGCGGTACCCAGCCCAAGGCGCCCGGGCAGTAATTGGAAATCAGCCGCAAGGCTGAAGCCCGTACTTTCAAAACTGAGGGCGGACGATAAACTTGCTTCGAGGAAGCAGGTGAATGCGTTGCGCAATGCGGCATTTGTGTTGAGCTGGCTGATAGCGATTGCTCCTGTTCGAGCGGCCACGCCTGTCACGATCGCGCAGCTTGAGCAGTTCCTCACTTCAAAGCAGGCGATGAAGGATTCGGACGAGGAGATTGCTGACCGCCTGAACCGGGTATCACTTTCACAAGAGCTTGCTGGGCCAACACTGGCGCGAATTGTGGCGGAGACGAATTCGCGACCGAAGACGGCCGAACAGATCGAATTGCTGGCGGCGGAGTCGATCTTCGATCCAGCTCCCATTGCCGATCAGCCGTCTGACCCGGTACCCGATCTGGTGGCACAGAAGCAAATGTTGGAAGCGGCGCGAGGCTATGTGAACGGGACTCTCCGCCTTCTTCCCGATCTTCTCGCAGTTCGGGTCACGCGCAGTTTCAACAATACGATTACGGATCTTAAGTCAAAGCATGGGAAGCCGAAGGTGCAGACGCGTTTTGTCGGCGAGTACCGGCGCGAGATAGCGTATCGAGATGGTCATGAAATCGTCTCGGCGATGGGCCCGCGTTCAGGGTCGAGCGACGCGCCAGTACAGGGTCTGTCGACGTGGGGTGAGTTTGGCGGGATTCTGAGGATCGTGCTGAAAGATGCATTCAGCGGGGGTGTTGCGTGGGACCGATGGCAGAGAAACGAGGCAGGCGAACAGGTCGCTGTCTTCCATTATGTGATTCCGGAGATGTCGTCGCACTATAAGGTGGACTTCTGTTGCTACCTGTTGTCCAGGGAGAATCCGGTTGAGCTGCCGTTTTCGGCAAAACCGGGATATCACGGAGAGATCTATGTCGATCCGCGGGATGGATCGATTGGCCGCATTACGGTGGAGGCGGACATGAAGGAGACCGATGCGGTGCGGAGGTCGGCGATTGCCGTGCAATACGGCCCGGTGGAGATTGGCGGAAAGCGGTTTAACTGCCCCATTCGCGGCATTGCGATTACAGAGTCTCACAATGCGATGATGGAGCCCGTCGATGGCGTGGGGTTGGAGAAGCACACGAATCTTGTGGAGTTTGTGAATTATCACAAGTTCGGATCGACATCCCGCATGCTGCCGGGAATGAACGACAGGTAGTGCTGCAGGTCGACCCATGACCAACGTTTCCTGAGGAAGCGGCGAAGGTAACCAGTGTCGAGACTCAAATGTGCCAGAGGCTTTGCAACTCCTGATGGATAGGCGGAAACCGGTTTCCAACTTAGCCTGTAGACGGAGAGAAATCTTCTGGATTTCTCGGGCCACATTCTGGGGGGAGCTGGGCCTATGGGATTGAATGCAAATCTTCTCAAACGGGAGGGCTGTGCTGACGCGAGGGGAGAAAGCACAAAGACGGGTGACGAGGAAGTCGAATTACGACGAGTTTCTTGCCACCTGACGGAATCCCTTTTCAAGCGCATGCTGCGAAAGATTTTTCCGGACCAGCGAAAGAGCGAACGACATGTGCAACCGGCGCTGGTCGGCTACCTGGGTATGACGCATACGTCGCCGCCCTACGATCTGAGCGACATCAGCCTCTCGGGATTTTGCCTTCTGACCGATGAGCGGTGGACCCCGGGAACGGAAATACCAATCACACTGCAGCGGAAAAACCTGCCGGAGGGAAAAGACCCCGAGAGTTTCACGGTGCAGGCGACGGTGATTCGGAGCGGAGGGAATGGAGTGGGCTTCTCAATTGTGCTATGTGAAGAAGACTCGCAGGCAATGTATGGGAATCCGCTGCGGGTCCGCTGGATGACGCGGGCGGAGATGGAGGAGTTCCTGAAAAACCTGAAGGAGCAGCCTCCGAAGGAAGATTCAGTGGCAGCGACCCCCATCAAAGCGGAGCCGGGACTGAAGGCCGCATTTGAGGGCGGCGACTGAGTCTGCTTTTTGCCTACCCCTGGGACATTTGTGGGTTGAGGGTGCGGAGAAGTCTCTGAAAGAAGATCCTCGGCTCAGCGACCCCAGGGCTGGTCAACCCTGATCATCGGGGCCGAAAGGATCACTTCACGAGCCAAGAGCTGCTCAGAGCCCGATGGGCCGCTACGGCCGGGCTGAACCCCTGCGGGTGACGATTGTGCATTTCCGCGCCATTGTTTGAGAAAGATTGAATCGCCACAAACGACCGTTTTGCGCGAGAATGGCTGGCAGCCTTTCAATTCAGTTTTGAGAAACCGCTGTCTGGCAGGGCCAGAGGATCCGAGCATGTATCGTTCGCTGCTGTTGTGTTTTGTTGCCATAGTAGTTGTGATTTCGTCTTCCGCGCCGAGCCTGGCGCAGTTTCAGGAACCCACAAAAGATGAACTTCAGATGGCGTCCGACCCCAATGCGCCGGGGGCGAAGGCGGTGTATCTCAACTTTGAAGATGTGCAGGATGATTCGAGCAACACGCGGACTTACTATGAACGCGTCAAGGTGCTCACGGAGAAAGGTAAAGAGCTTGCGACGGTGCGTTACACCCACACTCCGAACACAAAGTTCGAGGTTGAGGGCAGGACGATTCACAAGGACGGGACGATTATTCCATTTACCGATAAGCCTTCCGACCTCGTGGAGTTCAAGACCAAGGGGATACAGGTAAATTCGCTGGTGTTCACACTGCCCAGCGTGGAAGTGGGCAGCATTCTCGAGTACCGGGTGAAATTCAAATACGGACAGGATGCGCCGTATCCGACTTGGAATATCCAGCAGGACATCTTTGTACGCAAGGCACATTTCTCCTACAGGACGACCCACCCGGTTGCTTACATTCAGAGGCTGGGGAACGGTCTGAAGGTTGCGGAGAAACACAGCACCTACAGCATCTTCACACTGGACACGAACGATATTGCTGCCGTACCCAGCGAGGACTGGATGCCGCCGCTGAATACGTTCAAGTGGCGGGTGGAGTTCTTCTATACGAGATTCAAGACGACCAAGGAATTTTGGGATTACGCAGGAAAGAACTGGGCGGAATTTGTGAACGACTTTACAAATCCGACGAACAATTTGAAGAGGGCCGTTGCAGACCTGGTAGCTCCGGGCGACTCGGAGACTGTTAAGGCACAGAAAATCTACGCAGCGTTGATGAAGCTGGAGAACACTGACTTTACGCGGGAGAAGACGAAGCAGGAGAGGAAAAAGGAAAAGATCAAGGACATCCACAACGCACAGGATGTGTGGAGAGATCAGAGCGGGAACGGCGACGAATTGGCGCTCTTGTATGTGGCACTTGGTCGAGCCGCAGGGTTGAATGTGGTTCCGATGAAGGTCGTAGATCGGAGTTCCGCGCTATTCGACGATGGTGTCTTGAATTCAGCGCAAGTGGATGACTATATTGCGGTGGCAAAGCTGGACGGCAAGGAAGTTTTTCTCGATCCCGGGCAGAAGATGTGTCCTTTTGGGCTCCTACACTGGAAACACACGATAACCATGGGATTCCGGCTGAATGACAAGACCGCAACGATTGAGCGAACGCCTTCGCCGACCTTCCAGACTGCCAACCTGGTGCGCGTGGCCGACTTGACGGTTGATCCGACGGGAAGCGTGACGGGACGCATTCGATGCATTCTGCAAGGGCAGGAGGCGCTGCGATGGCGGCAAACGGCCCTCGAGAACGATGAAGACGAGGTGAAGAAGAAGTTCAACGAGTGGATGCAGGAGAGCCTGCCGGAAGGCGTGCAAGGCGAGTTCGATCACTTCCTGTCACTCGACGATTACAACTCCAATCTTGTTGCGATCGCCAAAGTAAGCGGGAACCTGGGAGTGGCGACGGGGAAGCGTTTCTTCTTGCCTGGATTGTTTTTCGAATCGAAGGGGAAGCATCCCTTTGTGGAGGAGCAGCGGGAGATCCCAGTGGATGTGCACTATGCGAGGGCAGAGCAGGAGCAGGTGACTTACCAATTGCCGCCGGGTTTTGGATTCGAGAGCGGACCGCGCAGTGACAGTATCAACTGGCCTCAACACGCCGTATTCAGCATTGTCACGCTATCGGCCGGGGGTAAGGTTGAGGTAACCCGGAAATTCGTTTACGGCTACACAGTCCTGGGACCCAAAGAATATGGCGATCTTCGCGGTTTTTATCAGAAGGTGGCGGCGGCCGATCAGCAGCCGTTGATTCTGGCGCGATCGACCGGTGCGCCGGGAAATTGACACGGGCGCTGTCGGAGCGATCGCCAAGGCGAATCCGATGGGATATGGACTTTGGGATGGTCGGGATTCACAGATTCCCAACCGCGCGGATTGTTTGCTGCATCTAAAATGGCACTATGACTCCTGCGATTCCTCCGCGCCGGCACGCGAAGACCCCTCCGCCAGGCGAGACAGGCCAAGAGGCACTGTACTTGCGTTCGCTGAGCGAGCGCCAGGTTCCGGTGTCGGTGAAACTGCGCGGCGGCGAGACGGTGCGCGGCTGGATCGAGTATTTTGACGACGGGATGCTGCGGCTGACGCGGGAAGGCAAGCCGAATCTATTCATCTATAAGCACCAGATCGAAACAATTACGGAGACCGGCAAACGTCGACCGCCCCGCAATGGCCGGGATGGGTCGGGTCCAAAGGCAGGCGCGTGAGCGATACCGCTACCGGAACGACTCCACAAGGTTTGAGATGGACTCCCAAAGCCGCGGCGATTGCACGCGAGGCCGGTGCGCGGCTGCGCGAGTTTTTTGCGCAGGGAGTGGCCACGGAATACAAGGGCGATGTGGATGTGGTGACGGTGGCGGACCGCACCGTGGAGAAGTTGATCCGCACGCGGCTGGCTGAAGTGTTCCCCGAACACGGCGTCTACGGCGAGGAAGGCACACGCGAGGGACTGGAGCGGGAGTTTCGCTGGTACGTGGATCCGCTGGATGGGACAACGAATTTTGCGCACGGGTTTCCGCAATTCTGTGTGTCGATGGGGCTGGAGCAGCGCGGCGCCGGCTTGAAACCCGATGAAGATGGAACACTGTTGGCCGGAGTGATCTACGACCCGCTGCGGGATGAGCTGTTTGCGGCGGAAAAGGGGAAGGGTGCGACGCTCGACGGCAGGGCGCTTAAGGTTTCGAAGACCGCTGAACTGGCCGAGGCGCTGATCGCCACGGGTTTTCCGAGCCGGAAGCGGCACCAGAGTCCGAATGTCCACTTTTATCACGAGTTCACGTTGCGTTCGCATGGGGTGCGGCGGGCAGGATCGGCTGCGCTGGACCTGGCGTACGTGGCTTCGGGGCGGCTGGATGCGTTCTGGGAATTCAATCTCAATCCGTGGGACACGGCGGCCGGAATTCTGCTTGTGATGGAGGCCGGAGGGCGGGTTTCGGACTTTGCCGGTAAGCCCGTTCAACTGAATAGCCGCGAAGTTCTGGCGTCAAACGGGTTGATTCACAACGAATTGGTGGGAATGTTCGAGGACCTGTTTGCCGGACGCGGCCTAACGCCGATTCCAACTCCGAGGGAGTACGCGGCGATGCGGGAAAAGCGGGGAACCGGAAGTAGGGAACCTGGAACAGGAAACAGGGATTAGTTTTGCGATCTCTGATCATGAAACGGTTCTCCCGCATCGCAAAACGCAGCCATTCCGGATTGAAGTCAGGCCTTAGGGTCGTGTGCTAGTATCAGCCTCGAGACTTCTACTCTTCGGAGATACGACAGATGGCTTATGTAATCGCAGAACCTTGTATCGGCACAAAGGACAGCGCCTGTGTAGACGCGTGTCCGGTCGATTGCATTCACCCCAAGAAGGACGAGGCCGATCACGGGACGGCCGAGCAGTTGTTTATCGACCCGGTCGAGTGCATCGATTGCGGCGCATGTGTTCCGGCGTGCCCGGTATCGGCCATCTTTGCGCAGGATGACCTGCCGGAGAAGTGGGCACACTTTACGCAGAAGAACGCTGAGCACTTCGGTCGTTAAGCGGTAGAGACATTAGCGCTGTGAGGGACGCGTCCGCTGCGGCGGGCGCGTTTGTGCGTGTAGGCACTCCTGGCTGGATCTTGTCGCTTTCGGTTTTGGGCGGTGAAGCTTCTTGAGAAGTGCAGTGGCTTGTTCTTGTGAGTCTATCGTGACGTCGATGCCGCCCTTGGCTTTGAGGACATGCTTCAAGTAGCTCACAGCGGTTCGTGAATCGCCCAGGCGATTGAGATATAGCTTGGCGATGTTGAGGTTAGCGTCGACGTCGCCGCGCGCTACAGCCCTGTGAAACCAGCGCAAGGCCAAGCTGGTTTTCATCTCGTCACGGTAGATGGTACCGATGTTATTGGCGGAGAGAACGTTGTCTTCGCGGAATGCCCTGCGGTACCAATATAGAGCAGCATTGCGATTGCGCTTTACACCAATACCAACATCGTAGAAGTACCCCAAATTGTGCTTTGCGGCGTAGGCACCGAGCTTCGCGGCAGTCTGCATGAGGCGGAAGGCCGAACGAAGCTCTCCTGCTTCCCACTTTGCTTGAGCTCGGAGGTTGACCGACTCAGCCTGCTCAGAGCGGCTTTCTCTTCTTCCGGCAGCGTTTTTTGTTTGAGCTGACGTCACTGCGAGGTCTCATCACCAGAAACTGCAATGCGAAGATGGTAATTGAAATGACGGCGTTGACGTCAGAAGCGGTAGTGTTGCGCACCTGGCCGGTGCGGGATGCGGACCTGCTGGTCAGCTTCTTTACGCGCGACTACGGCAAGATCAAGGGGATGGCGAAGTCGGCGTTGAAAAGTCGCAGGCGCTTTGGTGGTGCGCTGGAGCCGATGACGGTGGCGCGGGCCTGGTTTCAGGAAAAGCCCAAGCAGGAGCTGGTGCGGCTGGATCAGCTTGAGATCATTCGCTCGCCGCTCTCGGCTCCTGTGGATGCGATTCGGCTGATGGTGCTGAGCCTCTACGCCGAGGTGGTGGAGCAGGCGCTGCCGGAGCATGATCCCCAGGAGACGGTGTTCCGGCTGATCGTGTCGGTGCTAGAGCAGACGACGGTGGAGCAGCCGTGGATGCCGCTGACCTATTTCGAACTATGGATGACGCGGCTGATGGGATTGCTGCCGGATCTTGCGCACTGCATGGCCTGTGGAGAGACGCTGGTGGCGGACGAGACGAGCTTCAATGCATATGCCGATGGGCTGTTCTGCAGAGTGCATCGGCCTTCCAATGCGAGTGAGTTGTCGGCGGAGTCATGGCAGATTGCATTGAGGATGCTGCGAGCACCGGTCGGGGCCTTTGTGGGCGAGGCGTGGCCGCGACGGCGCGGGCAGGATCTGCGGCGGTTTGCACTACAGTCGCTGGAGCGGCATATGGAACGAAAGTTGAAATCGGCGGAGATGCTGGCGCGAATGACTGGGTAGAACTGGAAACCAGCAAAGGAGGTTCAGTTGGCGGACAAAAACAGCATTTTGATTATGCTGTCGGAATCAGACAAAACGATGTTTGGAAAGCAGGATTTCGACGCACAATCAAAGCCGCAAAAGGTTTTCTCGACGATCTGGGCATTGGAATCGGAAGTCAACAATGGTGGGTTCTCTCAATACTTCCTAAACAGCAGTAGCGAGACCGCGGGCTTCGCTGCAGAGGCTCTCGAAACCATTGGAGCTCCAAAAACTGCAGCGATTTGCCGGGAAGCGATTCATGTTGCTTTTCCGTCCGGACTCCCGGATAGTCCGGAGGAAATCAGCACGGCTGCAGGGGACTTTTCCGACGGAATCGAGGACAAACTGAGCGACCTCGACACGGAATTCTACCGATATCCGCATAATCTAACCGACTTGCTGTTCGGTTTCGTGTCGAGTCACCCGGATGAATTTGGAGAATTGCCTAAGCCCGACGACACTTAGTTGGGGCACGACTGGCTATCGGTTCCTCGATTGAGGCAACATCGAGCTTCGGGGCAAGTCGGAACTCAGCCGACGAGGTCGGCGGAGAGGCGTTCTTTCTTGGCGCGCTCGCCGGGATCGACTATCTCCTTGATCTGGCCATTGGCGTACTGAACGCGCAGAACCTTCTTGTCGTATTTGCCGACACTGGTTTTGGGGACTTCGGGGATAAAGGCCCAGCGTTCCGGAACCCACCATTTGGCGACCCGCGATGCAAGATGTGCACGAAGGATGGCGATGTCGATGGGCTGGCCGGAATTGGTGACTACACAGGCGAGGGGACGCTCATCCCAGCGCTCGTCGGGCACGCCGATCACTGCAGCTTCGCGGACGTCGGGATGGTCGGTGATGGCGTTTTCGAGTTCAACCGATGAGATCCATTCGCCCCCGGATTTGATTACGTCCTTGGAGCGGTCGGTGATGCGGAGATAGCCGCGCTGGTTGAGAACGCCGACATCGCCGGTACGCAGCCATCCATCGTGGAAGCGCTCAGGTGCAGGATTGCCGTAGTAGGACGCGGTGATCCAGGGGCCGCGCACTTCGATTTCTCCGATGGATTCGTCATCCCAGGGAAGAACCTTATCTCCATCGCAAAGCCGCAACTCCACGCCAGGGATGATGCGGCCGGTCCTGGTGGTGTAGTTGATCTCTTCGTCGGCGGGGCATTGGCGCGGCGGACGGGCCGACGCGGCGACGGGGCTGGTCTCAGTCAGGCCCCAACCCTGAACGACCGGGACGTTGAAGTGTTTGCGAAAGCCTTCGGCGATGCTCCTGGGCAGAGCTGCTCCGCCGGAGAAGAGGATGCGGAACATGGAGAGATCGACCTTGTTGGCGACCGCGTGATGAAGCATTCCGGCGAGGATGGTTGGGATGGCAGCGGAGACGGTGGGGCGGCAGGTAGTGATACAGCGGCAGAGCGGGTCGGGTTGGAGGAATGGGCCGGGCATCAGGAAGTCGCTTCCGGCGAGCCACCCCGCGTAGGGAATGCCCCAGGCATTGGCGTGGAACATGGGGACGATGCTGAGGACGCGGTCGTTGACACTGATGCCGATGCACCAGGGTGCGCAGACGCTGACGGCATGCAGGTAGATGGAGCGGTGACTGTATACCACGCCCTTGGGATCGCCCGTGGTACCGGTGGTGTGGCACATGGCGGCGGCGGAGCGCTCGTCGATGTCGGGCCAGGAGAATTCCGGCTGTTCAGCGGCGAGGAGGTCTTCGTAGCGCAGGACGTTGTCAGGCAGGCCGGGAGCATCGCCGATGACGATGATGTGCTCGACGGTGCGAAGGTCTTGGAGGACCCGGGCGAGGGCGGGGTACAGCGAGGCATCGACGAGGAGGATGCGGTCTTCGCCGTGGTTGATGACGAAGGTGAGTTGCTCAGGAAAGAGGCGGATGTTGAGGGTGTGGACGACGGCGCCCATGGAGGAGATTGCGTAATAGGCTTCGAGATGCTCCTGGTGATTCCAGCAGAAGGTGCCGACGCGATCGCCGGGGACGATGCCGAGACGCTGAAGGGCACGGGCAAGTCGTCGGACGCGTTCGCCGACCTCGGCAAAGGTGGCGCGGCGCGCGTGATCGCCCATCCAGGTAAGGACTTCGCTTTCGGCGTGAACTCGAACGCCATGCTCAAAGATGGAGCCGATGGTGAGCTGATAGTCAGACATGGTGGAAAGCATGGGGAGCATGCGGGAGACCTCCGGAAGGCGGGGGATGAGTGCGGCAATTCTAGCTCGGAGATGGCTGGGTCATCAAAACAGGATGGGACGGCGCAGTGCTGTGGAGTGGAATTGGGACTAGTCGATGATTTCGAGGATTTCGCCGCGGTCGGCGGTCGATGCAGTGATTCGCGGAGGCGCGGAAGGGAATGATTCTGTTGGGACGCTGACGGCTCCTTTGCCGGAGGCGACCATTCCGACGGCCTGGTTCTTACCGGCTTTCTTGGCGCGATAAAGACCACGGTCAGCAAACTTGAGGACGCCCTCGTAACGGATTGCATCGACATCGTCTTCGACCCAGGGGAATGCGGACCAGCCGATGGAGACCGTCTGATGGAACTGGTCGGCCGCATCGATGGTGAAGGGTTTGGCACGGAATGCTTCGAGTATGCGCTTAGCAAGGATTCCGGCCTGGCGGCGATCGGTGGAGCGGGAGACGACGAGGAATTCTTCGCCGCCCCAACGGACGAGCAGGTCGGAGCTGCGGATGACGGATGCGATTCGGCGCGCGGCTTCGATGAGTACGCGGTCGCCGACATCGTGGCCATGCGCGTCGTTCACCTTTTTGAAATTGTCGAGGTCGATCAGATAGAAGATCAGGTCGCGCTTAGAGCGGTCGTTGCCTTCGAGGTGGGCACGAACAGACTGGGCAACGTCGTGCTGGATGGTTGCGGTGAAGAAGCGACGATTGCGGATTCCGGTGAGTGGGTCGGTGGTGGAAGACTCCTGCAGCACGTGATTGGCCTCCTTTAACTCTTCATGGAGAAGGTACTGTTTTATGAAAACCAGCGCGGCCATTGCGAAGATGGCAAGGGCGGTGACGAGTACGCGGAAATGCATGATCTGAAGAGAGACATTGTGCTCGAGCACGGCGCCGAGGACCATGACGGGAAGAGAGAGTACGGCGAGGATGGCCAGAGCCGTGATCCAGGAGCGATTTCGTTGCGGCCCATCAGATTCGGGGCAAAGCTGCTGGTCGCGACCGTATAGCGCAACGGCGATGAAGATGGCGAACGAGGCGGTGTAGGGGCAGTCGTACCAGCTTCCGATGAAATAGGTGTATTGCTCGATGGCGTGATTTTCGAGCGCGAACCAGAGGTAGTTGAAGAGGATGGCGCCGGTGTAGAGCAGGTAGAAGCGTCGCCACGATCCGGTGCTGTGGCGGATGAGATGGATGAGCACCGAGACCACGACCAGGATCGCGATCATGTAAAGGCGGTCGTAGTTGCGGTTGTAAAGGCCTTCGACGGGCGAGACATATTGCCAGCAGGTGACGAGGTAGGCGTAGAAGAATACCCACCACACCATGAGCAGGAGAAAGTCGAGGGCGCCGAGGCGGGCGCTGCTGCGGGAGTGCTCGATGTGGGGGCGAAGCAGAAAGCCCGCGAGCATGAGCAGTCCGGGAACGAACAGGAGAACGTCGCCCGCAAAAAGCATGGGAACGGGTTTCCGGAGCAGGACGTCGTAGACCATCCACCAGAGCTGATTGACCAGAGAAACGGCCCAGCCAACGGTCTGCATGATCCAGAAGACGCGAAGGCGGCCGCGCGCCGTTATGGCGTTCGAAGCGAAGGCGATCAGGAGGGCGAGAACGAGCAGGGACGACGCGAAATCGCTGATGGTGGTGAGGGCGAGTCCGCGAGGAAGGAAAGCCGAAGCGGCGCATTGGACCAGCGTGAGGATGGTCGCCGTGGCAATCCAGACTTTCGTGCTCGTACGCAAGGCGGCACTTCCCTTGTGTTTATTTTGCGTGGATAAGCGGCTGAGCAACAGGTGCCGAACGTGGTAGTGACATTGCGACTTTTACTGCAGTGGGATTTGACTGATTTCATTTGGCTTGCGAAGGGGTTGAGGGGGACAACTTTTTGCGGAGCGGGGCGGTGTGGAAGCCGTGCGAATTTCAGGGGGTATCCCCATCCCGGTATCTGGCTGGAAATTCCTCTGTTTAAAGGGCTTACGGCCGGGGCTTGGCGGCAAATTCCTCTCCTGCTTGAGCTTGGCCGCAGATTCCTCTCAGGAAAGGAGTTATGGAGTGTGCGAAAGCGGAGCTAGCGGAGTTGGCGGAGTTGGCGGGGCTAGCGGAGTTAGCGGCCCTTCGGGACGTTGGCGGAGTTGGGTTCTGGAGGAATTCCGGATCGGTACTGGTCATGGAATGATTGTGCGCCGGGAGGGGCTAATTACTTGCAAAACCGGAGCTAGAATTTTCGCTTTGGATTCAGGTGGTTATAAAGTTTTTTATGGTTTGGGGGTTGACAGATCCCCGGTCTCAGAAGCGAGACCAGGGGCACCCGGCGGAATTGACGGGGAGGTTGAATCCAGCGGCCTAACAATTCCTACCGCAAGCGCCGTGGTCCCCGGATCAATGCGGTGTAACAGTGCATCTCCCAAGTCCGGGTTCGTCGTAATACAACGTGACGAGAAGCGGAAAATCTGGAGCCCAGTTGGGCGAAGAAATTCCGCTTTCAAAGTGTATGATCGTCCTCAACTCCGCCGCCTCCCATCATGATGCTAGCGCCCGCAATTGTCGCAGTCCCCTTGTTGATCTTATTTGGGCATACGAAGGTAACTCGCCCACCATTCATCACCTTATTAGTGGTCAGAATAAATTCAATAGCATGCGCTCCCAGTTCAGGACGATCTGGAGCAGAAATACTTGAGATGTGGATTTCTGGATTGATGTGCTCTTGGTAATGATCAGATGGCGGTGGAACTGGGTTTTGGACTACCACAGGGATGGGCTTGCGCCCGGTTACAATGTCGCTGTTTCCTATTGCGTCAACCTTCTGCCCCTGCTCCGACAATTTGAGAATAATCGGGGCGTACTGAGCACCCATCGCTTTCGTGACATTTTCTGTCGTCTCTTTTGCTGTCTCCCGGGCGGTCTCTTGGATCGCACTAACCCTATCCTTCTCGGCTTGAGTTAAAGTACGATCCTGTTGCCACCACGCAATCCCACTGAACCCCAGCCCAAATATGAGGAGTGCAATCTTCCATCTCATATGAAGCCTCGGATTCTCCGCTTTCGTCGGAATAACGATGAAGATGGCCGACAGGACAAATGGCGCGACAATGACAAGCCACCCGAGAAATTTATCGATACCATACATGCCCGCAATGCTCTCATCGGGCACCTTCTTGAGCAAACGAGAATTCGTGCGGCTGGTTAGCCAAGTCAGTTATTGCCAGAATTTTGGCAATAAATCGCAGATCGCGGGGAAGCGGCTAACCTATGCAGAGGTCACCGGACAGGTGGAGGGGTCATGTTAGTGGGAAGAGGCGTCAGGCGCGGGGGCCTTTGCGGAAGGGATACTCTAGGGTGGTTTTTCGCTTTGTAATTTCGCGGCGCTCTGCTGACGGGGAGCAGAAAGAACCTTAGATAATGCCTCAGCAAAACTTTCGGTTTTCAACTGGAGATGATGAGGGCTTCGGTTTCATTGACTCCATGATACGCTTTGGAGCGGCTTTGAGTTGCTGAGATTGTGCGTTTGCCACGCTGACGCTTCCGCCAAGAATTGTGAAGCGTGGCGACACAAATCCAACTCCCAATAGAGGGAGTGTAGGATAAGTGCGCGCACAAGGTCAACTTCTGGAGACTGTTGAAATGGCTGAGGTTCCAATAAACGGGAAAGTTCTTGTCTGGGCGCGCACCATTCGTGGTTTCAGCGTTGAGCAAGCCGCCGATCTCCTAGGTGTTCCCGCTGACGAATTGGAATCTTACGAATCCGGCAGGCAGAAGCCTTTGGTTGGATTCCTTCGAAACGTCGCAGCCAAATACAAGGTCAGCTTCGCCAGCTTGCTGATGCCGGATCCCCTACCAATCGCGAAGTTGCCCACCGACCACCGGACCCGAGCAGACGCAAAACCTCTCACTATCAACACGCTCGTAGCGATAGAGGAGATCAGCGAAGCTCTTGATGCTTTCGAGGATATTGCCGACGAAGACCCACGCCTATTGCCTAAATTGCGGATCGGAACTGCGACGTTGGATGAAGACCCCGAGGAAGTGGCCGCCCGAGAACGCAGAAGGTTCGGCGTGAGCGTTCATGACCAACAGCAATGGAGAGACCTGGCGGGCGCTCGACGCCACTGGAGAAGACTGATTGAGCAGCGTGGAGTTTTCACCTACATGCTCCCAATGCCAGAAAAAGAGCTAAGCGGCTTCTCTCTACTGCGAGACAGTTTGGCAGCCATTTGTGTAAACGACAACGAGACATCTGAGGGAGCCAAGATTTTCACTTTGTTCCACGAGTACTGCCATTTGCTGCTCCGCCAGACCGGAATCAGCGACGAGAACGACAACAATCGAGTCGAGCGATTTTGCAACCAATTTGCCGCGTCGTTTCTGGTTCCCAAGACGGCTCTTAACGATGCCGTTTCCGGTTTCGCGATGCCGCATGAATTCACTGATGCCGAGGTAAAGCGGTTAGCAGCACACTTCCGAGTGAGCAATAGAGCGATGGCGCTTCGACTGGAAAGAACTGGTCTAGCTTCATCTGGCTTCTACGGTCGCCGCACCGGTCCGTGGGACATTCCGGAGTCCAAGGAACAAGAGCCGCTTCCGGCAGGACGAACCCTGTCTTATATCAAAATTCGCCTCAAAAGAATCGGGAGGTTGCATGCAACGACCGTTCTCCACGCAGTAGAGAGTCGCGCGATCAATTCGTTTGATGCCGCCGATTTGATTGGGCTGAAGTCTAGTAGTTTCGGCAGACTAAGGGCTGCCCTGAAATGAAGCGGCGTCAATCGGCCCCGTTATTTCAACAAATCGAACCAGATGTCTACGTAATAGACACTTCCGCATGGTGCAACATCGACAAGCAGAGCGATGTGGAAGATAGCTGGCGACTGATTGCGGGCCTGATTGAAGAGGGACGTGTTGTGGCATGCGCGGCGGTTCTGGACGAAATGCAGGATGAAGACTTCTATCTGACGCGAATCTTTCCTTACGAAGCCGCGTTGCGCGCAGGGGATAGAAACGACACAGAATATTTGCTGCATGTTGGTAAAGTCACACGGCAACATCCGGCCATGGCGGGTGCAACGGGAACCAAGAACAAAGCGGACCCGTACGTAGTGGCTCTGGCGGAACTTGAAGGATATGTGATTGTCGCCGATGAAACATGCAAGAAGCGTCCCAATCGCAAGATACCCGGAGTCTGCCAGCAACGTGGAATACGATTCAAATTGCTGGACGAGTTTCTTGCGGAAGTCCGCGCCAAAACGATCATATGAGGTCTAAGTCTCGGCGAAGGGACTCGAACCCTCATGGACCTTTCGATCCGGCGGTTTCCGGAAGGCCCGCAAAGGCCCTCTGGAAAACCGCTGTGGCTGCCAATTTCACCACGCCGAGATAGATTTATTCTACATCTGGTTAGCCAAGTAAGTTGTTTTTGGTGGTTTGGGGATGACCGAATCGCTGATCTCAGAAGCGCCTGCTCATTGAAGGTTCCAGACCCTTAATTGGAAG
Source organism: Occallatibacter sp. (assembly GCA_036495975.1). Classification (GTDB taxonomy): domain Bacteria; phylum Acidobacteriota; class Terriglobia; order Terriglobales; family Acidobacteriaceae; genus Telmatobacter. The sequence continues at coordinate 100,859 of DASXLY010000095.1, forward strand.
TGACAGGCAACGGGTTGTTCATCGCGGAAGGCGGGGATGAATTGCCAGGTGGCAGTGGCATCGATGAGTTTCGGGTCTTCTCCGTGCACCATCTGGGCAGATCGCACTTTTCCCGCGGCGTCCACGGTCAAGTCAACCAGTTCACCGGCCCTGGAGAGCTCTTCTCCCGGAGCAGGCAGAGGACCGCGGAGCAGGATGGACCTGGGCTTGATGACCGGAGGCGCCTGGAATCCCGTGTGTGCTCCGGCGAGAGTCTTTATGACGTTCGACGCGGCGGGATCCCCAACTACGTCGTAGATTTCAACGCGCTGTTTGAACCTTTTGCGTGGTGACTCGCTAATGCCATTTCGCAGAATGCCATTTCCGCGCGCCCTGGTGATCGCGAGGCGAATTCGATCCCGGTCGGTGGAGGGCCACATATCCGCGAGAGCCGACCAGGCTTCCTGTTCGCGTCCGCTGTAGAGATATAACCAAACGATCTCCAGAACCTTTATCTTGGTTCGCACCAGGCGATGGGATTCATCGGGCGGGCGGTTGGCGTTCCAGGCAAGCACTCCGTCGCTGCTTTTGAAATCGGCAAGGTCGCGTGGGTCAAGCTCGTTGCGGAGACTGGAAATCTGCATGTCGTAGTTCGATCGAAACTGGGAGCCGGCATCGGTGAGACGGCCGTCTTCGAAGCGTAGAACGACGGTGGGGGCCAGGTCGAAATCCTTCAGCGGTATTTTTTCGAAACCGTCGACGGCTGCTGCATCGTTGGTCCAGATTTCGATGCGACCGTCAAGATCGGTGTCGGCAGCCGCGTAGCTATCTCCTCCGGCAAGGGAATACAAAAGCTTGGGCGGCTTGGTGAGGGAATAGATTTGATAGATTCGCGCGGTGCCGCCGCCGGACCTGTCGATTTGAAATGCGACAACCGGCCGTTTGAATCCCAGGTCAGCTCCCAATACATCGATGCCCACTTGCGCGGCCTCGGATTCGACCGACAATCGCTCGCCGTTCCAATTGAGCCTGGCGGCGCATGAGCGTTCGGCGAATCCTCCGCTGCGATGAGGTCCGACACTGATGGTCACGCCGGAAAACACGGTGCTGTACTCGCCGGTTCCGTTGTCGCACGTGAAGGCCTGGGCCGCGGAGGTTACGGATGCCGCCCACAACATGAGTCCCACAAGAGACACGGAGATCGGCAAAAGACCGGGGCGGCCAATCAAGCCAACAACCGTTTTCAATCGCTGCCTGAAGCAGACAGAAGAGGATGACATGCTTATCGCGAGAGCTCACATATCCAGTTCACTTCCCATGTTTTTCCGCCGTCTGCGGAAAAAGACTGTTCCATCCGCGATGCTTTCGGGGAAATGTCGAGCCAGAGATAGCGCACCAGAACGGCGCGGCTTTCCCACAACTGCTGATTGTAGAATTCACCACGTTTCCCGTCGAACTGGCCCACGACGGGGGGAAGATCGAGAGTCCCCTTGTCGAGATCTACCAGGTAAATGCTCCACTGGTGCGATGCGGGGTTATAGAGCCGGAGCGTCTGGGCCTTGATGCGGAGCTTGCGATCGGGAGTGGAGACGTCGAACTCTTCGAAATTAGCATTGCTGTCGAGAAGCTTCTTGTGATTCGAAATGCCGTCGTATTCCACCCAAACATTTGAACCCTTGAGACGTACTGGAAGCCGGCGCACATGGGCTTTCCAATCGCCAATGAGGAAATCGAAGTCGTGAGAGCCGTCTCTCTGCGTAGCTGTGGATCCGCTGGACGAGACGGGCGAGTTCTGGAATCCAGAAAGCGCATGAGCGTTGGGGATAAAAAGTGCGCTACTTATCATCGCGAGTGCGATGAATCCAAGTCGATTCGATTTCATGCCTGCCATGCTCTCATGGGTTTGAGAAGAGGCGCAACGTGGAAGATGATTTGAGGAAGGGGCTGTGTGTATCGCGCTGAGAGCGGTTTTTCTCCACATCAATCGTCCAACGATGATCGGAGCGCCAAGTACAGGTTTGTGCTTTCCGACCCATGCTTTGCATGGATGGGGCACCGAGGATCGTGTTCTCACGGTTTGCGGAGATGCGCTGACTCTCGAGTTGGATCGCAGCGGCTGGTAAACTGGGCTCTAGTCCATACGAAAGAGAATCGATTGTGGCTTCTAGCGTAGCTTCTTCTGATCAGAAATCGGCACTGACGTTTCAGGACCTGCTGTTTCGGTTGCAGGCGTTCTGGGCGGAGCGCGGTTGTGTGCTGCAGCAGCCGTATGACGTGGAAGTGGGTGCGGGCACGATGGCTCCCGAGACGTTTTTGCGGGTGCTGGGTCCGAAGCCGTATCGCGTGGGCTATGCCCAGCCTTCGCGGAGGCCGGCGGATGGGCGGTATGGCGAGAATCCCAACCGGCTGTTCAAACACACGCAGTTTCAGCTGATCCTGAAGCCGCCGCCGGTGAACGTGCAGGAGCTGTATCTCGAATCGTTGCAGGCGATTGGGATCGATCTTTTAAGGCATGACATCAAGTTTGAAGAAGACAACTGGGAGTGGCCGGCGGGCGGCGCCTGGGGCGTGGGCTGGCAGGTGATGCTGGATGGTCTGGAGATTACGCAGTTCACGTACTTCCAGCAATGCGGCGGGATGGATCTGGATCCGATGTGCGCGGAGTTGACATATGGTCTGGAGCGCATTGCGGCGTTCATCCAGGATGTGGATTCGATCTACGACATTGTGTGGGCGCGCGATCCGGAAACCGGAACGGAGATGACGTACGGCGAGGTGAGGCTGGCGGAGGAGTTGCAGTTTTCGGTCTACAACTTTGAGGATGCCGAAGTGCCGAAGCTTTGGGAGCACTTCAGGCTGTACGAGGCTGAGGCGCACGATCTGCTGAAGCGCGCAAATGAATTGATGGCGAGCGAGACGGCGACAGCGGTGGAGAAGAAGCGGTTCCCGTTGCTGCCGACGTACGAGCTGGCGCTGAAGTGTTCGAACCTGTTCAACATTCTGGATGCGCGTGGGGCGATCAGCGTGACGGAGCGGGTGGGCGTGATTGGCAGGATTCGGAACCTGGCAGTCGGTGTTGCGAAGGCGTACGCACTGCAGCAACAAGCGGTTGCTTGAGATTACTTTCCCACCCAAACGACAAAGGACGTCGCTTGGATGGGGCACCCAAGATTGTAAGTGGAAGCGGAGCTAGCCGCGCTTTGCGGGTGTTCGCGGAGTTAGCGGAGTTAGCGAGAAAGAATCGAATTCATGTCTGACTTGTTATTGGAGATTGGGCTCGAGGAAGTTCCGGCGCGGATGATTGCGGGGGCCGAGGCGGAACTCGGCAAGCGTGTGACGGCTCGGTTGATGATCGAGCGGCTGCTGGAGGATGGCGCGTCGGTCAAGACGTATTCGACGCCCCGTCGGCTGGCGGTGTTGGTCGAAGGCGTGAGCGCGGCGCAGGCGGATGTGGAAGAGAAGCTGACCGGGCCGTCGTGGAGCGTGGCGTTCAAGGATGGCAGTCCTACGAAGGCCGCGGAGGCATTCGCGAAGAAGGCCGGGGTTGCGGTGGACGCGCTGGAGAAGGTGACGACTGCCAAGGGCGAGTACGTTGGAGCCACGATCAAGCGTATGGGAGTGGCGGCGGCACAGGTGCTTGCGGCGGAGTTACCGAAAGAGGTCCTCGCGATCTACTGGGCGAAGAACATGTACTGGAACATCCCCACCGGACAAAGATCGTCCGACGGGGGCCCCACTCGCGCGGGTAAGTCGGACCGGTTTGTGCGGCCGGTGCGCTGGGTTGTGGCTCTGCTGGATGCGGATGTTGTTGCGCTGGAAATTGCGGGGATCGCTGCCGGGAATGCGAGCCGGGGGCATCGGATTCTGCACGGAGATGCGCCGGTGGTGATTGGTTCTGCGAAGGAGTATGCCGAGACGCTACGGGGAGCCAGCGTTGTTGTTGATGTCGCTGAGCGGCGGCAGTTGATTCGCAAGGCGCTGGACAAGGCTACGCGGACCGTTGCAGGTTCGCGCTGGCGCGAGGACGAGGGGCTGGTGGAGACCGTCGTTCATCTGACCGAGTGGCCATCTGTCATTCTCGGCAGTTTTGAGCCGGAATACCTGGCGCTGCCCGAAGAGGTGCTGGTGACGGTGATGCGCGATCACCAGAAGTATTTTGCGGTGGAGGATGCGAACGGGAAACTTGCTCCGCATTTTCTGACCGTACTGAATACGAAGGCCGATGATGAGGGGCAGGCGATCATCCGGCATGGAAACCAGAAGGTTCTGCGGGCGCGGTTCAAGGATGCGCGATTCTTCTGGGATTTCGACCAGAAGGTTCCGCTGGCGGAGCGCGTGGAGAGCTTGAAGTCAGTGACGTTCCAGAAGGAACTGGGTTCGTATCACTGGAAGACGGAAGAGAACCTGGAGACGGCGGGCTTTTTGTCGGAACTGGCAACGAAGGCCGGGGTGAGTTTCAACTCTGAGGCGCTGATGATGGCGACGCGCCTGGCGAAGACCGACCTGACGACAGAACTGGTGAAGGAGTTCACCGAGTTGCAGGGAGTTATCGGCGGATTGTATGCGCGTGCACAGGGTCTCGGAGAGCGCGTAGCGCTGGCGATCTATGAGCAGTACACGCCGGCATCGAGCGAAGACGACATTCCGGTTTCGGTGGAAGGGCAGCTGCTTGGGCTGGCGGATCGCATCCAGACGATTGCGGCGATGTTCGGGATTGGACTGCAACCGACGGGATCGAAGGATCCGTTTGCGTTGCGACGTGCGGCGAATGCGATTGTGAAGATCCTGGCGGAGTCGAATCTGCCGCTGAAACTGAGCGATGTAGCACACTCGGCGTTGACCGATGACGTGAATGAGCGCGAGTTGCTGGGCTTCTTGCGCGAACGGCTGCATTTCTACCTGAAGGATGTCCGCGGGTTCGCGTACGACGTTGTCAGTGCGGTGCTGGCGGCGGACGCGGATGATGTTCGCGATGCGATGGCGCGGGCCGAGGCGCTGACGCAAGCGCGGGCTTCTGCGGATTTTGAGGCGGTGTCGGCGGCGTTCAAGCGGATTAACAACATTCTGCGTCAGGCGGCGGAGAAGGGGTTTGCGGTTGGCAAAATGGAAGGCGTGGACATGGCGCCTGAGGCGAATCAACTCGGCTTAATGGCGGTGGGTCTGGCCGCAGGAGTAACGAATTTGCGTAGCGAGCGCGCATATGTCGATGCACTCGAATTGATCGCCTCGCTTCGGCCGGCTATAGATACATTCTTTGACAAGGTGATGGTGCTCGACCCAGACGAAAGGGTGCGAGGCGCGAATCTGGCGTTAATCAGCGGGTTATTGGCCGACTTCTCAGGGATTGCGGATTTCTCGGAGATCGTCACGGGCTAGCTACTGGACCTTCCGGCGGCTTTGGACAAAGCGCGTGGATGAAACCTGTCACCGCGTACTCAGGTTCGTTGCTTTCCCACCCATGCGCAAAGGCCGCGCATGGATGGGGCACACGCTTCCGTTCCGGCGGTTTATTTGTCCTGAGGATGATAGAACGGTCTATCGCTCAAGGTTGAGATAGATTTGGCGCGCGTTCTCCAGGGTCTCAAGCACGGTGGCTTTCTCTTCCGCGGTATTCCAATCGCGATTTGCGTTGGTTTTCTCGATAAGCCGGTCAATCCAGGCTACAAAGAATGCGGCGTCGTCAGCATGCTTCGGCGTCGATCCGGCGACCTTCACGTAGATCGGGCTGGTGGTGGCGTAAACATAGTCGTCGAAGACGGGATGCTCAGGCTTGTCACTTGAGGCGCGGAGAAGACACCACCCGGTCTGGTTGATGGAGATGAACTCTCCGGCACCTGCGGATTGGTGATCATCGCTCAGCTTCATCTCGCTTACAACCTTTCCGTTGCAAACCAGTTCGAGATGGTCGACCGGAACGAAAGAACGCAGCCAGGCGGCTACTCTAACGCGATTTTCGCCCGCAGAGAGGTCGAGTTCCTCGCCTGCTGTTTTGCTGCCGAGCGTTAGTCCCAGCAAAGGGCCGTTGGTGGCAAAGGTGCGGCCTTGTTTCAGGGCGCCGAAGAAAGCTGCCGGGCCGGCGGTTGCTGGGATGTTGGCGTAGACGCGGGTGAGGCCGACGGGTCCGCGAAGGGAAGCATAGTTGGCCATAGCGTCTGAGCCGGCTCCGGCAGGAAGATGGAATCCGCAATTGAGCAGTCGATACCAGACGGAGGCTGTGTCGCGGTGGTCGCTGAAGCCAAGCACTTCGACGTAGTCGACTTTGCCTAGGGCGGCATCGACGGGCAACTCGAGAGCTTCGTCGAGTGGTTGTCCAGTAGTGAGGGTAGGGTCGTTCGCCGGATCCACCGCGATGTCGAAGGGATGAGCATAGCCCACGAGGGCTTCCTGACGGTGAGCGAGATCTTCGATCACCGCATTGGTTGGGAACAGGCTCGCCGCGGCAGTGCTGCCGTACGCAGCGTAGTCGGGCAGGAGAAAATTGCGTGTGAGGTGGAGCAGGCTGAGATGTCCCCAGAATGGGGTGTGAAATTCCTGACCGTGGAGCAGCCATCGGTCTGAAGTTGACGCCGGATCGGGCGTGGTGCGGAACGATGCGATATCAGGAATCCGCTGCTCCTTATTCACGACGAGGTTTTCGACCAGGAAGAGATTTTCGGCAGCCGCTTGGGCCATGAGATGAGCGGGCGTGTTGTGGTAAACGCCACCATAATTCATGTGCACGTGGAGATCGGCGCTGACAAGACGAGAACGTGTGCCGGATGGGACGGGCAACGGCTTCAGGTGAATGACTAATCCTGCATCGGGAGTGCAGTTGACCGTCTCGCTTGCGACAAGGAATTCGAAGCCCTTGGTTACCTCGACCTGGACGCGTCCGACGGGGACAGTGATCTCTGATTTGCCGGCGCTGTCGAAGTAATGGCTTTCGAAGGGACGTTCTGCGCGAACAAAATTGTCTTCAGCCTGCATCCATGCATCGTCTGGAGCGTAGGCTCGCTGGTCTTCGCCGGTGACAGAGATTCGTGCGGGGGTGGGCTTGCCTGATGGATCGAGGACGGTGATGGTGAGGCGCCCCATGGGTTTCAGATGGCGCCGGTTTTCTGGAGTGATGGATCGCTGCGCTCCGCCGACCACATCCTGGATCCAGAGGCTGGTGTTGCCGCTGCGGTTCGAGATGTAAGCGATGTGCGAGCTGTCTGGAGACCAGCGCGGATTGGTGTTGTCGAAGTTCCCGTAGGAAATCGGGAACGCATCGCCGCCCTGAGAGGGCATTACCCAGAGCTGATGCCATTGACCGCCGAGATAGGAAGCATAGACGATGCGTTTGCCGTCGGGTGAGAAATCGGGCCGGGTCCTCCAGGCGGTTTCTTCGTAATGGATTTCGTGTGGAGGCGCGCCGGTTTCGGCCTTCATGCGCCAGATGCCGCCTGTTCCGTAGATGTGGCCGCGGTTTGAGACGAAGATGATTTCCCTACCATCCGGAGACCAGCCTGGACTGATCTCGTGATCGAATTCGCTGTAATAGAAGCGAGGAAGATCGCTGCGGGTTTCGCCAGTGAGTCGCTGTGTATTGGTCAACTCCCCATTCTTGAAGTCGCCGACGAAGATATGAAAGCGACCGTTGTAGGAGGTGGAGACGAAGGCAAGATGCGTTCCATCCGGAGAGAAGCGGGGCTCGACATTAACGTCACCGCCGGAGGTGAGCTGGTGTGATTGCCTGGATTGAAGATTGAGAGCCCAAAGCTCGAGTGCGTCATGAAGATAGGTGACGTAGACAATCCAGCGGCCATCGGGCGAACAGTCTGGCTGGTAATCGTAACCATGCCCGGCGGTGAGTTGTTCCGCGACGCCTGAATTGAGAGGCTGGCGCCAAAGGGTGCCGGCCATCGAATAGACCAGCGACTTCGAATCTGGCGCCCACGCAACGCCATTTGGACCGGTGGTGAGCCGGGGCAGATACATTTCGCGATAGTAGTAGCGATGCGGAAGATCGATCTGCTTGAGGACTGGGTCTCGCTGGGCAGTGAGGGGCAGGGCAGCAGAGATCAGCAGAAAAAGCACACTGGTTCGCCGCGGCGGGAATATGCGACGCGGGGGGGAGCAACCTTGAAGGCCGAGCTTCATGCGATTTCAAGCAGTCTAACGGGGCAGCTTATTTGCCGTCGAGGAAGTAGCGCACGGCGGGGTAGAATTTCTCGGATTCACATCCGAAAGCGAGATGGCCGCAGTCCGATTCGAGAACAAGTGTTTTCGCATTGATCAAGGGAGCAAAGTCGAGCGCAGGCTTGGGATTGACCATGTGGTCCTGCGCGGCGACGATGACCAGTACCCGGGCCTTTACCTTTTTCGCGGCATCCTGGAGTGAGCCGCCATGGGCCACATCGTGGTGGATCATGGCTTCGAGTTGCGCGCGCCAGTCGTTGGCATCGAAGGGGAGGATTCCTTTGCTGAAGTAGTCGGCGTGGATCGCGTCGAATCGTGGGGCGGGATTGGTTCGCGCGTAGTAGGCGGGAGTGCTGAGGTTCATCTGGTGAAGGGCGTCGACCTCGCCGAGCGGCGGGGGCCGGGTGTAGTTGCCGTTGTGCCAGGCGGGATCTTCGGCCATCGCATCTTCCTCGGCGTGCCATAGAAGCTGGTCGTAGCTGGTGAGACGAGTTGAGCCGACAATGGGGATGGCAATGTCCATGAAGTCGGGGTAGTTCACCATCCACTCGAATGTTTGCATTCCGCCCATTGAGACGCCGATGACCGCATGAACGTGGGTGAGACGGAAAGTTTCGGTGGCAAGGCGGTACTCGGCGTTGACCATATCGCGCGTGGTGAACGCGGGAAATGCAGGGCCGTGCTGAATGGTCGAGTTGGAAGGCGAGGATGAGACGCCGTCTCCGAACGCGTCGATCGCAATGATGAAGTACTTCGTGGGATCGAGCATCTTGGCGGCGCCGATGAAGTCGCCGATGTTACTGCTGTTGCCGGAAAACCAGGTGGGGAAGAGGATGGCGTTGGTGCGCTGCGCGTTGAATGTGCCCCAGGTGCGGTAGCCGAGCCGGCAGTGCTCGATTTGCCGGCTATTGGTGAGTTTGCAGGCACCGAGTTCCGCGAATTTGAGATCGCCCTTTTGTGCGGGAGCGAGTGGGGCAACCGAGAGAAGGAGTGCAAGGGCAAAACGAAGTGGCTTGATGCGCATGGCGAAAGTGTAAATCCACCCGCGATGGTATAGGGAGTTCGATGGCTATGGTGACTTCGCAGAATGGTGGTAAACGGGCTATCGAGGCGGCGGAATGCGGATAACAACGGCGCGACAGGAGCGAATGAGGCCGCACTGAACAGGGTGAAGCGTCTTGTCGAGACAGATTTCGACGGCTGTGAGGTAATTGTTGCCGCAGCTGACGGCGAGGCTCTCGCGGGGTATTTTTGGGTTGTCTTCCATGAATAGATTCATGACCTGGTTAGGCGACATCGAGGCCTGCCTGGTGAGGCTTTGGAGTTGATGGGGAATGACAACGGAGTGAAAGGCCGTGCGGGCGGTGGTGAAGAAGGCGTCGGCACTGAGGCCGGAGCAGGTGCCGTGAGCATGCCACTCGTGTTCGAGCAGACTGGCTTCCGGGTAAATGTCAGCGAAGGCGGAAGGGTCGCTGGGGCCGGGGGCATTGGAGCAGTTCTCGGGATAGGTACCGTTGTTGTTTTGCGGCCAGAGTCCGTGCAGAACGAAGGTGGAGTGCGAGGCGCATTCGGCGGCACTGGGATGCGAGTAGCAGAATTCGGGCGACCAGGAGAGGTTGAGGAGATAGAAGTCGAAGCCCGAGCCGGTGGGGACTGCGGCGTGCTGGGTTGTCGCGCTGGGATTGGCGGCGCTGGTTTGCGGGGTTGATTTGCACGCGGCGAACGGAAGCAGAAGCGCGAGGACGGCAACGAGAACCGATGGCTTCATGCTGCGAAGGATAGCAGAGAAGAAGCAGGCTGTTCACTGCGCTCAACTCACAACGACGCAACGCACTCTGCTGAACGGACGCCCTTCGCCGGTCTCAAGAATCGAGACTGGGGCGCCCAGTCGCTGTTTATTCAGCGAAGGACCGCGGGCGGGGCCTTGAATGAAGAGAGTTCCTGGAAGACGGGCTCCGGCAATTTGAGGCTGGCGGCGGCGACGTTTTCGTCGAGGTGTGCAACGGACGATGTGCCGGGAATGGGAAGCGTGAGCCGCGAGCGGGCCAGAAGCCACGCGAGCGCGACCTGCATGGGCTTGGCATTGAGTTCTTTTGCTTCGCGGTCGAGGAGTTCGTTCGCCTGTCGATTTTGGCCCAGGGGCGCCCAAGGGATGAAGGCGATGTTGTGCTGTTCGCAGAAGTCGAGCAGGAAATCCCACTCGCGATCGGCGAAGCTATAGCGGTTCTGCACTGAGACGATAGGGACGATCTTGAGGGCGCGCTGAAGGTGCTCGAGGGTGACGTTGGAGAGCGCGACATGCTGAATCTTGCCTTGTTCGCGGAGCCGGGCAAGGGTTTCCATGGAGGCGTCGAAAGAGACTGCCGGGTCGGGAATATGCAGTTGGTAGACGGCGATGCGGTGGAGACGGAGGCGCTTCAGGCTTCCCTCGATGGCTTCCTCGAGGTGCCGGGGGCTGGCATTGTGAATCCACTGTGCGGGGCCTACTCGTTCCCAGCCGCCCTTGGTGGCAATGACGAGATCGGAAGGATAGGGATGGAGAGCTTCGGCGATCAGTTCTTCTGAGACGTTGGGCCCGTAGGAGTCGGCAGTGTCGATGAAGTTGACTCCAAGTTCGATGGCGCGGCGAAGGGTAGCGATGGCGGCGGCGGGGTCGTCCGGCGGTCCCCAGATGCCTTTGCCGGTAATGCGCATGGCGCCGTAGCCGAGGCGGTTGACGGTGAGATCACCGAGGTTGACGGTTCCGGCTGCGGCTGCGGAGACGGAGTTTGAGCGTGTGGGCATGAAGGAAGTCTCCCGCAGTTAGGATGTGGGTTTGGGGGCTGGGGTCGCAAGGGGCAGTCTTTGGTACGAGGGTAGTGGGGCATCGTGGATTCCCACGCTGGTGCGATGAGACCGCGCAAAGACGGGGCATCCAGACTCATTTCGGCAGCGAATATCCGTCCCAGGTCTCAAAATCGAGACCTGTCGCACCCAGATGTGGGGCACCCCCGCGCCCACTCTTCGAGGAATCTGGCGGGGAAGCGGCGCGTCTACAATCTATACAGATGGCGGACACGCTTTATTTGAGTTTGTGGTACCCGAATCTACGCCTGGCGGGGTTGGCGGAAAAGCTGACAGCGGTGCTGGGGACGTTCGCGAAGCATGGTGGCGAGGCGAGTGTGTACTCGGCTACGGTGTGGCCGGTGAGTTGGAGCGAATCGCCTGCATTTCAGCGGGTCTACGGGCACGGGGAGCGCGGGATTGACCCGAAACTGGCAGTGGAAGATGCGCTGGAACTGCTGCACGAGGACTATGCCTATGAGTTCCAGATCGGGTGGAATCTTTGGGAGCCGGAGATCGCTGGTGAAGCAGGTCCGTCTGGCGCGATCTCCGCTCAGGACGACAGGTCATCCGGGAAGCTCGATGCGCGCTGGGTGCGGGAGCCGCGGCTGGTGCGCGTGACGGGATATGGGCCGTTGTTCGATGAAGGTGCTTACGAGCAAGATGGGCACATACGGATCGACTTCGGCAGCGATGCCGCATTTCTGGATGAAGAGATCGAACTCGATGCCGCGGCACGGCACGTGGAAGAGAACGTGCGGCAACTGGTGGAGTTGACGACGGCGGTGGAGAAGGAGTCGGGCGCAACGGCACGGCTGCTGTGGAGCGAACTGGGAGAGAGTCTCGCGCAGCGACTTGCGGCGCGGCTGGGCATGACAAACTGAAATGCGCTTCACGATCGAACGCCTGCGAACGTTGGTGCTGGTGGCTGGAGTGCTGCTGGTGATTACGCTTGGCGTATTTCTGGGCACGGCGAAGTTCCGCAACCGGTTTATCCGCAAAGATCTGCCCGAAAGGCTTGGACTCAACATCCAGGAAGAGGCGAAGGATTTTGTGCTTTCGCACTCAGTGGGCGAACACATGCAATACAAAATCCATGCGTCGAAGCAAGTGCAGTTGAAGCGGGGCGACAAGGTTTTTCTTCAACTGCATGATGTGACCATTGAGCTTTACGGCGAAGACGGCAGCCGCGTGGATCGCATTGCGGGCGACGAGTTCGAATACAACCCCGACAGCGGGATCGCCAGCGCGAAGGGGCCGGTTGAGATCACGCTGATGAAGCCGGCCGTGGCCCCCGCGATCGCGCCAAAAGTAGCGACAGATAAGGCCCTGAGTGCAAGACATAAGAACAGTTCATTGGGTAGTGCCGCGCTGACGGCATCGAGCGGCGAGGTGCATGTGAAGACCAGCGGGCTGGTTTTTGATCGCAATTCGGGCGAGGCTTTTACGGATCAGAAAGTCGAGTTCACGCTGACCCAGGGCAGTGGTAGCGCGATGGGCGCGAAATACGATGCGCACCAGGGGGTCCTCGTCCTGGATCGCGAGGTCGACCTCGCCATGCAGCGCGGGCAGCAACCAGTAAAGATGTATGCACATCATGCCGTTTTTGAACGCGATGAGCAGACTTGCGATTTGACGGCGGCGACGATCCGCTATGGAAACGATGAGTCGAGTGCCGAAGAGGCGAAGGTACATTTCAGAGATGATGGATCGGCGGAAAGAGTGGATGCAGGGCGGGGATTTTCGCTGGTGACCACCAGCGGCGGCCGTTTAGCGGCGCCGACCGGGACGCTTGAATTCGATGAACACAACCAGCCGCACCATGGGCATCTGCAGGGTGGTGTGTCGATCGACTCGGAGAGCAAAGGGCGCAAGATGCACGGAACGTCGCCGACCATGGACATCGCGTTTGCGGGGGATGGGGAACCACGCAGCGCCCATCTCGAGAGGGGGGTGCAGATTGCGAGCGAGGAAGAGACGGCATCTCCGGCTGGGCCGCTGCGAACGCATCGGACATGGACGTCGCCGGTTGTCGATATTGCATTCAGAAATGCGGGCAGGCAGCGTGTGGAGCCGGCATCGATGCACGGAACCGGTGGTGTGGTGATCACGGGATCGAGCCAACGGGGGAACGGGCCGGTTTCTCCGTCGCAGATGACGGCGGATGATGTTACCGGAGAATTCGGGTCCAATGGAGCCCTGACGACGGTGACCGGGCGCAGTCACGCCGCGATTGCAGAGACCTCAGCCAACGGTACGCTGCAGACAACGCACGGTGATGTGCTGATCGCGCATCTGGCGCGGACAGACAACGCGAACGAAGGCCAGACGGCAGCCGGCGGCGGATTGCAGGTCGAGTCGGCCACGGTGGACGGCAATGTGATGCTGACGCAACAGCCGCCGGCGAAAGCGGGAACTCCGCAGCCAACGTTGCGAGCAACAGCCGGTCACGCCGAATACGAGAGCAAGGGGGAATGGCTGCATCTGACCCGAAGCCCGCGCGTCAACGATGGTGCGCTTGAATTGAGTGCGGAGAAAGTGAACGTATCCCAGGTTTCCGGCGATGCGTTTGCGTTGGGGAACGTCAAGGCGACGTGGGCGGGAAATGCGGATCGCGGTACAGCCTCAGAGAACTTAGTCGCCAAGAAGAGCAAGGACAAAGGCGCGGTTGCTGATCTTGGAGCGCAGGGCCCGACGCACGTGGTGGCGGACCAGGCCGAGTTGCAGCATTCCGGTTTAGCCACGTTCAAGGGCAAGGCGCGGCTGTGGCAGCAGGGGAACTCCGTGACGGCGCCGGTGATCGCACTCGATCGGACAAAGCAGACTCTGACGGCGCTGACAACGGCTGCGAAAAATCCGGTGCAGGTTGTGCTGGTGAGCGCGACTGCATCCGTGCCAGGTGCGCAGAAGGGGAAGCAGGGTGCCCCGTCGGTGGTTCGGGTGCGCGGCGGCGATCTGAGGTATTCGAGTGCGGAGCGCAAGGCCGTGATGCAGTCCGGTGCCGTGGGAAATGTGGTGGCGAGCACGGCGGATGCGACCACGACCTCGAACGAGGTGGAGTTACTTCTGTTGCCGCCTGGTAATCACGCAGGAAGGGATGGAGGAGCGGCGCAGGTCGATCGGATGATTTCGACCGGGAACGTAGAGATTTCTTCCGGGGGGCGTCACGGAACCGGGGAGAAACTCGTCTATTCAGGCGACACGGGCAATTACGTGCTGACCGGGACATCGGCTGCATTGCCGCGGTTGACCGACCCGGTGCGGGGATCGGTGAGCGGTGAGGCTTTGATTTTCAACAGTCGCGATGATAGCGTCAAGGTTGAAGGCGATGGACTGAAGACTACGACAGTAACCACCGCTCCGAAATAAGTTTCTGAAGTTGTGATAGCAGTGAGACTGCGCTTTCTATCCATGCGGCGAGAGTAGATTACGCATTGGACGGGTACCTGCCCAGGGCGTTCTGGAACGCCCGGAGTTCGATGGACACACTGATCGCCGAAGGAATCGGCAAGACATACAAGGGACGCCAGGTTGTTCGCGGAGTCAACCTGAAGATCTCGAGGGGTGAGGTAGTCGGTTTGCTCGGACCAAATGGCGCCGGCAAAACGACGAGTTTTTACATGATCGTCGGCTTGGTGGTTCCGGAGACGGGAAGAATCCTGGTCGACGATAGCGACATCACCCGGACACCGATGTACCTGCGCGCGCGAAATTACGGTATCAGCTATTTGCCACAGGAGCCGTCGGTATTTCGCAAGCTGACGGTGGAGGAGAACATCCTGGCCGTGCTTGAGGCGCAGGCCCTGGACTCGCGGGAACGAAGGGCGCGCACAGAACGTTTGATTGCGCAATTGAACCTTGGGCATATCCGCGGAACGAAGGGGTATGCGCTTTCGGGCGGGGAGCGGAGACGCGTGGAGATTGCGCGTTCTTTGTGCATTCAGCCGAATTTTATTCTGCTGGATGAACCGTTCAGCGGGATTGACCCGATTGCAGTGCTGGAACTACAGAAGATCATTTTTGACCTGAAGTCGAGCGGGATCGGGGTTCTGATCACCGATCACAATGTGCGGGAGACGCTGAGCGTGACCGACCGTGCTTACATCATCACGGAGGGCCGGATTTTCCGCGCCGGAACGCCGCATGAACTCGGGAATGACGTTGAAGTCAGGCGGATTTATCTGGGTGAAGGATTTTCATTGAACTAAGGCATATCTGCTTACGTTTGAATAGACAGAGAGCCGAGTGGTGAGCCCGAATGGGCACACGTTCCATTCGCGGAAGTCAAGAATATGCTCGGGTCTGCACGGTTTCTGCTACCCGATTACACTAGATACGAGTCCTAATTGGGAATCGAGTCCCCTGTATGGCGCTGTTGCAACCCAAATTGAGTCTGAAGGTGGCACAACGCCAGGTCCTTACGCCGGGCCTGATGCAGATGGTGAGCGTTCTTGCGCTCAACAAGCTCGAGCTGAAGGAGATGATCGATGCGGAGATGGTCGAGAATCCGGTTCTTGAAGAGATCGACGAGACCGTCCCGATGTTCGATGAGGTGGCGGGTCGTCAGGAGCAGCTTGAGCGCGGACCGGAGGAAGCCCCGCAGCCGGCGCAGGACTCGTTTAACGAGATCGATTTCGGTTCCTATTTCCAGGAGTACCTCGATCCCGGCTTCCGCACACAACGGGGATATGAGGAAATCGAAAAGCCCTCGTTCGAGAACTTTCTATCGCAGCCCACGACGCTTTCAGATCACCTGGCGTGGCAGCTGGGAGCTTTGACGCTTGTACCGGAGCTGGAG
>DASXLY010000096.1:0-134126 GCA_036495975.1 Occallatibacter sp.
GCCGTGCCGACTATCGGAACGTCGGGCATGACTGTGACTCATGTCTCTTGTGGGTTCAACTCCCACCGGCCACCCTGATTTCAAGAAAGGAGAACTGCCATGCATTAGGCGTCCAAAGGAACGCTATTCATGAGCAGATCCAAACGCGCCCCGTTCGCTGCGGTGACGGGTGCGAAAAGCGCAGCGGATGACAAGCGCCTGGCAGCGCGCGGAGTTCGTCGCAAGCAGAATCAGTGGATGCGGAAGACAGCTGATTTCGATGACTCAGTTCTGCCGCATCGTCTCGAGTGCCCTTGGAATAAGGTGTACTGCTGGAGCCGAGATGGCAAGCAGCATCTTCAGGTTCCGGATGATCGAGATTGGTCCCGGCATTGTCTTCAACAGAACGGTCTTCATCCATACGAATCGTCTCGATGGAGAGACCGTAACGAATGGCCGCCGCGTTGGTATGAGCGGCTGCAGCGCAAGTAAGGATTTGGGCCGTAGGACTACTTGGGGTGGTCGCCTGCTTTGCAAGCAGGATAGTCAGGTGGGTTCAATTCCCACACGGTCCACCAAATGTCGCCAGTCGCGTATGCGCGGTCGATACGCTCCGCTGAAAACGGAGAGAGCAGCGTTCAACTCGCTGGGCTGGCACCACGGGGAATAGTGTAATGCATTGCATCCGTGCCTTGGGAGCACGTGGTCTGAGTTCAATTCTCAGTTCCCCGACCAAAGATTTGAGCGTCCGTGCCAGAGAGGATTGATGGCCTTCGCTACGAACGAAGTGCACGCAGGTTCGAGTCCTGCCGGACGCTCCACAAGTTGAACCACAGTTTCTCAAACGTTCTGATGGTGAATTGACATGATGCTTAGGACTTTCAAACGCGACATAGTCAGAATGACCGGCAAGCGGGTCATTTGGGGAGTCGTGTCTTGAGGGTCTGAGTGCATACGTGCAATAAGCACCAGACCCCGACCCAGGTCGGGGTTTTTATTGGTCTTTGAAAATGAGGGTGAAGTTCAGACGGGTAGAACGTCGGCCTCCAAAGCCGAATGAAGCGGGTTCGATGCCCGCCACCCTCGCCAAGGCTGCGAAGCTCATGCGGATGAGCAGGCGTCTCATAAGCGCAAGGTAGTCAGTTCGAATCTGACCGCAGCCACCAAGATTTGGAGGTATAGCTGCTATCGGTATGTAGCCCGCGCCTTATAAGCGCGAGTCTCCGGGTTCAACTCCCGGTACCTCCACCAATGGGTCACAGGTGTTGACGGCAGCATAGGCGGCTCTTAACCGCTCGGACGGGATTCGACTTCCCGGTGACCCACCAACTTTGGAGTCGTACTCGAATTGGATGCAGAGACCTGACTTTTAATCAGCGGGAGAAATCCCAATGTGGGTTCAAGTCCCACCGGCTCCACCAATGTGCGCCAGTGGCCGAGATGGATAAGGCACGGCACTTCTAATGCCGTCACACGCAGGTTCGAATCCTGCCTGGCGCCCCAGATGATCAACGCCGTCCTAGCTCAAATGCAGAGAGCGCATCGGTCCTAACGATGAAGATGCGGGTTGAAGTCCCGCGGGCGGCTCCAGTGTTGTAGTCCACGCGCGTGAAGCTCAAACGGATTGAGCGTCGGCGTCCGAAGCCGAAGGCTGTGGGTTCGAGCCCCATCACGCGCTCCAGTTTTGCAACAAGGGCCGGGTTAGTTCAACGGAAGAACGCTTGTCTTACAAGCAAGCTACGCGGGTTCGACTCCTGCACCCGGCACCAGTTTGAATTTTGTATCCAGGGATAGCTCAGTCGGCAGAGCGCGCGATCGATAATCGCGAGGTCGTGGGTTCAACTCCCGCTCCCTGGACCATTCTTGAGCGGGCGTCGCCAAGCGGAAAGGCACCAGGCTTCCATCCTGGCACTGCGTGGGTTCGAATCCCACCGCCCGCTCCATTTGGCATTTTTGCCGGTAACGGCATAACCACGGGATCTGCCAAGAATCATTGGCTTCGGTCTTCAGATAAGCTTCTTCACGACGCTGCGTTCGGCATGTTCGAAAGCGTCTACAAAAGGCTCAAGCTCTTCGTCACTCATGCCGATACTTTGGCCAGTCGTGCGCCAGCTCTCGACGGAATGCGCAACTTCGCTCAATATCTCCTTGGCACGCGCCTTCGTGATGCGAAAATAAGCAATCACAGATATGAGGGGAGCGCCGCACGCCATTTCCCCTCAATATCCCGGGTAAAGCGGTCGGGCAATTCGAAGTGCGTGCTGCTCTTGTTGCTCGCCTTTGCCTGCTTGGGAAGCATGTAAATGTAAAAGAGGATTTTGGATTTAAATCGGATGTCGGCATAAATATCAAAGCCTTTGCCGTGGAAGAGGTAGCTTACACAGCGGTCCTCTGCGACCTTCTCGAGGCCGAGCTGCTTAACGAGCTCCTCTGCCTTGGCAAGTTCATCTGAATTCCGAACTTCTGCTGAGAGATATAGGTCTTCGTCGATGAGCAAACCCGGCATGCGAGGGGCCAGACGAAAGAGATGTTCGTGCTGCGTCGTTCAGCGCACTCTTTTTCGCGAGCCTCATGAAGATGGCAAAACCACTCGTCTGCAAGATCCTCCTGAATGAATGGTTCTCTCCCAGCCGAGTAGGGATTTTGCTCGCCGATGCGATACAGGTGTCTACCAGAGCCGTAGGCTGCAAGGAATGGTCGAGAGATTCGCGGCGCATGTATGCGGCGGCAATTCGGCGAAGTTCTCTGTAGACCAAGGGAATGAGCTTCCCTTCAGCATCCTTGTTGCCCCGCTTTAATTCGAGCAGAAGATAGGTAATCTCGCCCGGCGCCGTCCTCACACAAGATTCCTCTGCAACCTGCATAGATGAGGGTATGTCCTCATTTATACATCGAAGTCGAAGAGGATATTGAATTCTCGATGAGAAAGAGAGAAACGCCCGCCAGCATTCATTAAAAGCCACATGCACAGCGTTTGGATCGACGATGCGGAAGCTCATCTTCCGTGCGTGTTCCCCGGCACACAGAAGAGCAGATCGATCTTGACCGGCCGAGTTTGCGGTCAAGCGGCCACAAGACAGAGGCGAGTGCCAAAAGGGCATTGTTAAAGTCCATCCCGGAGAGCAGGCGGCGGAGATTACAACACGGCGTTCGCTGCAATCACTTCCCCGTACCACTCGGCACTAAGCTTCGGGATTCGCTTCTGAGTCTTGTAGTCGATATAGTACAGCCCGAATCGCTCGCTAAAGCCGCGATCCCACTCAAAGTTATCGATCACGCTCCAAACGAACATCCCCTTCACGGGATATCCTTCCGCAACAGCACGATGTAGGTGCGTAATGTAGCTGCGAAGGAACATTACCCGGTCGGTATCTTCGACCCGACCTTCAGCAGTGACCACGTCTGCGGATGAACAGCCGTTCTCAGTGATGTAGATAGCTGAAGGTTTCCAGACGTCACAGACGTTACGAACTGCCCAGTACATGACCGAGGGATCGAAGAAGAGCCAATCGGATTCCATGCGTGGAGCAGAAGTGGGCCATGGTTCGACGGCGTAACCCCGCGGAGAACCATCGGCGCGCACATACGTTGGTACGTACACATTCAGGCCGACGAAGTCGACCGGGCTGCCGATTGCATCGAGGTCGCCGGGTTCGACCCTCGGAGCATTAGGCCCTTCGCGTTCCAGATAGCTATCAAGATACTTCCCCTCCATGAATGCGGTCAGGAAAGGGGCGTTCTCTTCGCGAGTGGCGCGGCGCGCGGCCTCGATGTGCTCCTTCGTTTCGATCACGGGAACGCAAGCCTGGGGCATATCGATGAAACCCACTTTGGTTCCGCTTGAAGCGTTGGCTCGAATGGCCTGAAGGCCTAGTCCATGTGCCAAAAGAGCATGGTGCCGAACCTGATTGACTTGGCGGTCAGGCAACTTTAGACCCGGTGCATGTCTACCTTCGCGATATCCGATGTCGACGAAACTCGTGCATTCATTGACAGTAAAGAAGTGCTTCACCCGATCTGAGAGCCGCCCGGTTACGTAGCCTGCATAGTCAGCAAACGCCTTGGCCGTATCGCGGGATTGCCAGCCATTCGGGAGTGCCTGGGGAAGGTCCCAGACATACAAGTCGATGTACGGTGTGATGCGATTGGCGAGCAACTCATCGATAACGCGGTGATAGTAGTCGAGGCCTTTGGGGTTTGGTTGTCCGGTTCCATTGGGGAAAACACGCGGCCAGGCCACCGAAAAATGGTAGCCATTTACTCCCAACTCGCGAAGTAGCCGGATGTCCTCCTTGTACAGATGGTAGGAGTCATCAGCCACATCCCCTGTGTCTCCGTTGACGATCTTGCCAGGCGTATGCGAGAACGTGTCCCAGATTGAGGGCCCGCGACCATCTTCTTTCACGGCGCCTTCGATCTGGTACGAGGCGGTGGAGCAGCCCCAGACGAAGCCCTTTGGGAACTGGCGTGGCACTGCTCGCGGCTGGCTGAGGGCGAACTTCGGCAGGCACGTAGCGATGGTGGCGGAGCCCGCCCCAATCTTGCAGAATTGTCGACGGTTGATTCTCGCCATGAGGGCTGCCACCTTACTTAAATGTTGGGGTTCCGGACTCGGCCAAGCAGGAAAGCGTGACCGCGTCCGGAAGTGAATCAGAACTGATACTTCATCGCGAATTGGAAAAAGCGAGGATCGGGTGTGAACGCTCCAGTCTGGCGAGTACTCGTAATCTGGCCGCCGAAGGCTCCGTCGTTGCTGTAGGAAGGCACCGCGAAGAAGGGAGTGTTGAGAACGTTGAAAATATCTGCGCGGAACTGCAAGCTTTGTTCGCGAAAGGTTGTGAAGTTCTTGAAGATCGACATATTGAATTGGCGCAGGGGTGGCCCATAGACCGAAAGAAGAGGGCCTCCGGCAAACTGCAAGACCGTTGCCGGATCGGTAACCGGACCAACAATCTGGGTGCCAGTGGGAGTCGTGCCCGGAGCGACAATGTCCGTGCCCGGTCGCGGATTTGCAAATGCGCATGGGTTGTACCATTGCGTGGGTGTGCGTACCTTGTTTGGGCACACGTACCCCGCAGGCAGACCGCTGTTCAGGTCCGGAGTACCTCCGCCAGCGAAAGGGTCGCGCTTGGAGATTGGCGGAGCGTTATCGAGTCCGCCGGCCGTGGGGATATCCGCATATATCGAGAATGGATTACCGGTTTGTCCCTGGAACACCAGTGTCCCCGACCATCCTCCCGCGATTTCATTCACCGCCCCCTTGTGGTTCATGTACTTGCGTCCATAACCGAACGGCAGATCGTACGTCCCGTTAAAGGCGAAGCGTTGACGGATATCGAATGGCGAGTTTCTCTTCTCAGTATTGATGGAGAGAATGCCAGGAGCCCGATAACCGAAATCCTGGTTGTCGGCGAGATCGCTTTGCGCATTGTCGAGGGAGTGGGACCAGGTGTAGGATGCCAGAAAACTCACCCCATTGACATAGCGCTTGTTCAATTTCGCCTGCATCGAGTTATAGCTGCTTGATCCGATCGCTTGTTCATAGTTGATTCCACCCAGAGTTGGAAACGACTCGTAGTTCAGCATATTGTCGCCTGGATAACTTAGAGCGTGAGGCGAGTTGAGACTCGGGTATTCGACGTATAGATGGCGAGTAATACCGCCGACATAGGAAAGAGTCGCTGTCGTGTCGTTGGTGATAGCGTATTCCGTGGACAGATTGTATTGCTGGCTATATGGGGTTTGCGCGTTCAGCGCGTTGGCGGTGATGGTTGGGAAGCTGATGGAATTCAGTGCCCCCTGCTGAACGTTCTGCGTGAACCCTGTCTCTAGCAGGACGCCATTTGTCGGACAATTCCCGACGCTGCACGACGTGCTTGGAATGCCCGACGTGAAGTTGAACGGCACGTTCTGGCTGAGGTTGACGCCATAACCGAATCCTTCCATGCCACCATAGAAGAGTCCATAGCCGGCACGCACAACTGTGCGGCTGTTCAGGCTATAGGAGACGCCAAATCGAGGCGCGAGATTATATTTCTGCGAGTTGATAAGCGAGGGATTGCCCGACCCAGCCACTGAAATGTTGTTCTGCGTGAGAAGGTTCAGGAATGATTGTGGGATTCCGTTCAGCCGATTGCTGGGGACCTCAAAGACTCCCGAGCCGGTTCCGATTCCGAGGGGGGCCTTCGGATAGAAATTGGCTTGGCGTCCGTTGTCTTCTGTTTTTGGACCGAAGTAGTCGTAGCGAAGACCGACGTTTAGCGTTAGCTTCGGCGTGATTCTCCAGTCATCCTGGGCGTAGCCGGAGCGAAGCCAGCGATGGTCGTTGGTAAAATTGGCGACTCCGATGGTTGCGCTGTTCATAGAGTTGGCTAGGAAATCGGCAATGCCTGAGCCGGTGTTCGCAATGCCGGGAATACCGGTAAATTCTCCGGTGTAGTTGTAAGCGCCGGTGGCAATAACAGGCTGTAGTTCCGCGGTATTGACTCTCTGGAAATCCAGCCCGAACTTGAGCGCATGATTGCCGACGATCTTGGTCACGTTGTCAAGGAATTCGAGCACGTGCTCATTCTCGAGTGTGGGGTAGTAATACGGCGTGCCGAATCCCATGATTCCGGAAATGCTAACGTTTACCAACCCCCCAAGATCGGGATTCAATGGAATGCCGCCCAAGCCGAGGGTCTGAGAGATGTTCTGGTTAGGATTGAATTGCTTTTCGGTGAAATTCCCGAAGTTGTATCCAATTCGGAATTCGTTGATCAGGCTCGGATTGAAGACGTGAGTTTCGCTTCCCGCGAAGTTTTCTCCAATATTGGCGAAGTTCCCATCGCCATAATCGCCGTCGAGCAGCGGGCCGAGGGGCGACGGAGAATACTGATGCATGTTTGAGTAGCTGAACCTACCAAATGCCTGGTCCTTTGAACTCAAGTTCCAATCGACGCGAGTGTCCCATTGGAAGGTGTTATTGGTGGTGTTCAGATTGACGTTGTAGTTGTTGTACACAGCACCGTTGTTCGCGTTGGGTAAGGGATACCTGTTCAAGATGTTCATCGCTACCTGGTCAATTTGCCCCGGGCAGAATAGGTTGTTTTGGCCGTTGCAACTCAGCGTGGCTGTGCCTCCCGGTCCTCCCGCCGACCCGGGCTGATAGAGCTGGATCGGAATGCCCGTGCCATTGATTGCAGGATTGAGAAGCTCGGAGAAATTCCCTTGCCGCTCCAGTGCGGTTGGAACGCTCACCGTGGTGGGATTTCCCTGGACAATCCTGTTTGCTTCCGAGTCACCGAAGAAGAAAAGCTTGTTACGGATGACAGGAAAGCCCAGCGTCGCGCCGAACTGATTCTCACGATACTCGGGGACAGTTGTCGCAAAGTAGTCTCGCGCGTCCAGGACATCGTTGCGGAAGTATTCCCATGCATCGCCGTGTATATCGTTGGTGCCGGACTTTACGGTGGCGTTTACCACGGCACCCGCAGCGTGCCCGAATTCGGCGCTATAGTCCGACGTTTGTACTTTGAATTCCGCGAGGGCGTCGGGCGGAGGACGCACCACAAAGCTCGCGCCATTGAGGAAATCTTCGGTGTCTGTGTTGTTGTCTACTCCGTCCAGAATGAAATCATTCTGCTCTTCGCGCTGACCATTGGCGCTGAAGTCACCGGTCCCTGTGCCTCTCGATCCGTTCGCCGGCTCAACGCCGGCCGCAAGCTGTGCGATGAAAACCCAATTGCGGCCGTTCAGGGGAGTGTCGTTGATCGTCTGTGTGGAGATCACCTGCCCCACGGACGTTTCCTGCGTCTGCAACAGTGGCGGAGCGCTGTTAACCGTTACTGTCTGCTGGACGTTACCGGGTTTGAGTGTCAGCGATACATTGAGCCTTTGCTGAACGTTCAGATGTAAATGTTCCTGAAGTACGGCAGAGAATCCTTGCGCTTCGGCCGTAAGCTTATAATCGCCGATTTTCACCGGCGAAAAGATAAAGATGCCGTTGGAATTCGAGTTTGCCTCGAGAGAAAGATTGGTATCGGTGTTGGTCAAAGTCACCTTGGCATTTGGGATTACGGCACCAGAAGAGTCCTGTACGACTCCTGTAATGGTCCCCTGGTCGGCTTGTCCTGAGGACCTGAGCGCGCAGAGGGACGAGAGCCACAGACAGAGCATAACGAGCAGTATCCGTCTGGCCCGCGAGGGAACGAGGGACGTCTGTTGGCTATTGAGAATCATGTTGTGACTCCTGCGTCTAGAAGGGGAAGGCGAATGGCCTCGAGGATGTCCCGAGGCCATTTTGAAAGCTTACATATTTCGGGTTAAATCGTAGTCCGCCGGAACTAGATTGTCAATGCTGGCGCCAGAGCTAGACAAGGGTCATCGTGTCGAGGAGATAGAGGATTCGGCCTGTTGATAACATCTATCAATGCGTTCGCTAATGTCGGTGATAATCTGCGTAGCATGAACGGGCGAGTGAATATGCACGACATCGCCAAGCGAGCGAAGGTCTCGCTGGGCACAGTTTCTCACGTCGTCAATGGATCGGTTGCCGTGCGCGAACCGCTTCGGCAACGGGTGCTCAAGGCCATTCAGGAACTCGGTTACCAACCCAGCCAGTTGGCACGAGGCCTGCGCCGCGACTACACGAACATGATCGGGATGATTATTCCTGATATCACCAACCCGTTTTTTCCGGCTCTTGTGCGCGCCGCCGAAGACGTTGCCTTTACGCATCAGTTCAGGATGGTGCTGTGCAATAGCGACAACAACCCTGAAAAGGAAGCCTCGTACTGGTCAGAGATGCAATCGTATCTTCCTGCCGGGCTGCTGCTGATTCCCGCGGTGGGCAGCAATCTGCACGAGCAACCCTTGCGCAATGGGCGAGTAACACCCACGGTCTGCATTGACCGGAAGCCGGTCGGATGGAAAGGGGATGTTGTCCGGGCAGACAACGAGGGCGGCTCCTACGCGGCAACTCGCCATTTGATTGATCAGGGACATCACCAGATTGCAACAGTCACCGGATCGCCGGATGTGGGAACCGCGAAGGAGCGCCTGCGTGGATACCGGCGTGCGATGAAGGAAGCCGGCCTCACGGTTCCGCCGAACTATATTGAGAAGGGAAACTTCGATCGATCGAGCGGATTTGAAGCGGGTCTACGCCTGCTGCGGCCAGCGACACGCCCAACGGCAATCTTTGCCGGGAATGACATGATGGCTATGGGCGTGTTGCTCGCATTGCGCGAACTGGGACTGCACTGTCCAGAAGACGTCTCGGTGGTTGGATTTGACAACCTCGATGCAACCGAGTTGCTGCAACCGTCTCTGACCACTGTGGCGCAGTCGGCATATCGAATGGGAACAACAGCGGCCAACCTGCTGCTTGAAAGGATTTCGGGCATTAAGGCTCCGCCGCGCGAGGTCGTTTTGGAGACGGAGTTGATTCGCCGAGATTCGGTGATGCGTCTCAGGCCACATGCTGCGGCCGGGCGGCGAGGCGATACCCCGGACAAACGTGGGGACAGGTCCTCTGTCGGCACCCCATTCCAGACACCGGTAGGCTAGCTGTCAACGAACTGCGATCCAGGTCGATGATCCTGCCCCTGCGAACTTCTGTCGCAGATTGTGCGGGAACGCTTCAGCAACTCTGACACTGAACGCCAACGCCCCCTCCGGTCTGATGGATTTGACAGGGACATTAAATAGATCGTAAAGTTCTAACCACTTGAAAGCTTTCATATGCGGACCACGTTGACGGCTCCTGGCGGAGGAAAAGGTGAATTGTATGGGCCCAAAACCAATTGTTGTGGTAGGAAGTCTGAATTTCGATCTCATCGCGCACGTGCAGCGGCTTGTTGCTCCCGGCGAGACACTTACAGGGCTTGGGTTTCAATCACTGCCAGGCGGAAAGGGAGCCAACCAGGCTGCCGCGATTGCTCGGCTTGGCCACTCGGCTTACATGATGGGGCGCGTGGGTTCGGATGCGTTCGGCGTGGAACTTCGCGACAGCCTTGAGAGGGCTGGTGCTGACGCTACGTTTGTCGCCACTTCCAAGGGATCGTCGGGCGTTGCAATGATTGTCGTTTCAGCGGAGGGCGAAAACAGCATTGTCGTGGTGCCGGGCGCGAATGCACTTCTTTTGCCTGAAGATCTGGATGTGAATCTCGAACTGATTCGCAGTGCTGGAATCGTCCTGACCCAACTCGAGATTCCGTTGGACACCGTCGATCATCTCGCCGAACTCTGCGCAAATGAAGGCGTGCCGCTGATTCTCGATCCAGCCCCCGTACAGCAACTATCGTGCGATCTGATGAGCCGGCTTTCCTGGATCACTCCCAACGAGATCGAGGCGCAACAACTCAGCGGTTTGGGACCGGCGGATACAGAAGAAGAGATTGAGAACCTCGCCGGAGCTCTGCTCGCGCTCGGGCCGAAGAATGTTCTGCTCAAACGCGGTGAGCGAGGCGCGTTCATGGCAACCGAGGAGGGACTTCGCGGCTGGATTCCGGCTTATCCTGTCCACGCAGTGGACACCACCGGCGCGGGGGATGCATTCAACGGCGCCTTTGCCGTAGCCCTGGCGCGCGGGGCCTCACCTTTTGAGGCGGCAAAGTTCGCCTCCGCGGCGGCGGCCATCTCGGTCACCCGTCACGGCGCACTTCCTTCCATGGCGACGCAAGCAGAGGTAGATGCTTTTCTCTACGAAGGTCCGCAGGCTGGTGAAGAAATGGCGCGCACGGGAAAGAGCAACTGCGAATGAATCGCGCTCTCTTGTGCTTCGCCGCTCTCTTCATATGTTCGTGGACACTAACGCGAGCCGGCGCTCAGTCACTGAGCGAACTGGATGTCCCCCAAAAGGTCATTTTTGATACCGACATCGGCGACGATCTGGATGACGCTTTTGCGCTGGCTCTTGCGCTGTCGAGTTCCAAGCTTCAGGTCATTGGTGTGACGACCGCATGGGGCGATACAAACCTCCGTGCCCGGCTTGCAGCCCGCCTGCTGGCACAGACGGGGAATAGCGAGATTCCCGTAGCTGCAGGCCCGAAGACCGAATCGAATTCACCATTCACGCAACGGCGATGGGCTGAAGGCTGGCCACAGCCGAAGGAGGGGTGGCCGGACGCGATCGGTTTTACGCTCGACGAGATTCGGCGGAACCCTGGGCAGATTACGCTCATCTCCGTCTCGCCGTTCAGTAACGTCGGAGCGCTCATTGATAGAGACCCAGATACATTTCGCAAGCTGAAGAAGGTAATCATCATGGGAGGATCAATTCGGCGCGGATATGGCGATCTTGGCTATCTCCCCGATCATGGTCCCGACCCGGAGTACAACATTCTCCTGGACATCCCGTCAGCTAGAAAACTGTTTGCGTCAGGCGTTCCACTCTATGTTATGCCGCTCGATTCAACGCAGCTCAAGCTTCAGGAGGTGCTGAGGAACACGCTCTTCAGTCAGGGCACCCCTGTTACCGATGCGCTGGCGCTGCTCTACGCGCAGTGGACTGCCTCGACGCAGAATCCAACGCCCACGCTCTTTGATGCCATGGCTGTAGCTGCGGCCATCGAACCGGGGCTGTGTCCGACTCAACAAATGCACATTGAGATCGACTCGAAGGGGTATACACGCGAAACTCCTGGCACGCCAAACGCGCAGGTTTGTTTAAACTCCAGCCCCGAAAAGTTCTTCGACTTTTACATCCACACGGTGATGCATCCAGGTCGCAGACCCCTGGGGACACCAAACGGAACTGCAAATACTGCTTTGCCGGGTATAGAACCGGGAGGGGCTGAGCCGAGCCGAACGTATGCAAACCACATTCCGCAACAGAACTCGAGCTACGTGGATGAGACCGGAGCCGCGCATATTGAGAGAGTAGTTCCCGTGCCCACGACCGTGACTCCAGAAGCCCAGAAGCTGATCGGCTCCAACTTCGCGAATCCTTCCTCAAGTCAAATAGGCAATCCTGAAGCAATATCTCCGGAGAGGGCGCTCGCGAATGAACGTGCATTTGCCGATGCGACCGAGGAAAGGCTGGCGAAACAGGCTCTGGCGATGTTTCCAGCAGATGTGAGACGGGAAGTTATCGCGGGAGTTCCCGTTCGTGAGATTACTCCGAAGACTGGCCTGAGCAGTAACCCAAAGCGCATTTTGATCAACCTGCACGGCGGGGGCTTTGTTGCGGATTGGGGTTCGCTCACGGAAACGATTCCGATCGCGTGTCTGACTCACACCAGGGTGATTTCGGTTCTCTATCGTCTTTCGCCAGAGCATCCGTTCCCCGCTGCCGTAAATGACGCCACGGCAGTCTATCTCGAACTTCTCAAGACCTACAAGCCAGGCAGTATCGGAGTGTATGGCACTTCTGCCGGTGCGATCCTGACCGCGGAGACCGCAACGAATCTCCGCCGGCTCGGTCTGCCCCTTCCGGGCGCGCTTGGAATATTCTCCGGAACCGGCGATCTGAGCAGGCGCGGAGATACCTACTCGATTTTCAGTGTGACAGGTCTGGCAGGCGCCCTGGAATCAAAGACAAACGCGCCCTTTTATCAGTACGTCGAGAATACAGATCCCCACGACCCTGTACTGTCGCCGTTCTTTGCCGACCTGGGAGGTTTCCCACCGACTCTGTTCCTCAGTAGCACTCGCGATATGCTCCTCAGCGACACGGCCATCCTTCACCGTGCGTTCCTCAAGGCCGGAGTGCAAGCGCAACTCGTTGTCTTTGAAGGGCTGCAACATGGCTTCTGGAATGACCCGACGCTGCCCGAATCGCGAGAGGCGGACCGTGTCATCGCCAACTTCTTTGTGACGTATCTTATGGGTCGAGACGTCAAAACAGAACGCAATTGAAGAGAGCATGAGCCACATGATGAGGGTATATTCATCCATCTTGATCGGAATGCTGATTGCCATTACCGCCTCTGCATTCGGACAGGCGGTCGGGGAATCATTCGCGCTCAAAGATGGCGACCGAGTTGTCTTCTATGGAGATAGCATTACGGCGCAACGTCTGTACACGCGGCTCACTGAAGACATTGTGGTCTCAAGATATCCCAAGATGCACATCAGCTTTTATAACGCCGGCGTTAGCGGCGACACGGTGACCGGCGGCCATAGCGGTGATATGGAAACGCGCGTGAACAGGGACGTGGTTCCGTGGCATCCGACGGTTGTCACCATCATGCTCGGCATGAACGACGGCCGCTATACCGCGGATTTCGAAGCAGACTTCAAGGCTTATGCAGATGGATATCGAAAGCTTATTGCAACTCTGCGCGCGTCGATTCCAGGAGTGCGGCTCTTTCTCATTTGCCCTTCTCCTTACGATGAAGTTGGACATCCTTCTTTGATTCCCGGCTACAACACGGTGATGGAGCGATATGGGGAATTCGTCGCCAGTCTTGGCAAAGAAGAGGGTATCCCGGTAATCGATTTCAATGCTCCAATGACGAACGCCGTAAGCGTGGGAATGACGATCGATCCCCGAATGGCAGGGTCGCTTCTTCCTGATCGTATTCATCCCTCACCGGCGGGTCATTGGGTGATGGCTACAGCTCTAGCGAAGGGCTTAAATCTTGATCCCACCGTGAGCAGCGTTACGATTCGTATGCCCAGTGGAACACTCGAGAATGTGACCCACACGACTGTGACGCAATTGAAAGTTGAGCAAGGAAGAATCACGTGGAATCAGCAGGATGATGCTCTTCCGTTACCGTTGGAGCTCAACGATCCATTCGTTCAGTTTCTCTTTCGTGTGTCGGACCTCGAGAAAATCGATCGTCAGATGCTGCACGTAATCGGGCTGACCGCGTCGCACTATCTACTGTTTATCGACAAGGAGAAGGTTGGTTCATTGTCGAGGGATGAATTGAACGCGGGCGTAAATCTTGCGGTGCTGCAGACGCCGATGGAGCAGGAGGCCAAGGCCATCGACTGGACAGCGGATGACCGCGCCAAATTGAGTGGAACGCGATTCGATCTGTCGACCGAAGATCCACCTGTTTCCTCGCGTCAGGATGGTCTTACGGCCCTGGCCGCGCTCGATCAGCGCATGATCCAGCATGAGTACGAGAACGCACAGCCGAAGCGGCACTCGTTTGAACTGATTCCGGAGAAGAATCAATGATGAAGGACTGTCGCTTGCTCGCCGCTGTCTTTTGTTGCGGACTCGGGGGAGTCTTGCCAGCACAGGCTTCTGATGGAGCTATCTCGGTGAAGAGTCCGGACGGACATGTGGAGATGACTCTGTCAACAGAGTCTGGGCAGCTGAAGTATCAAGTCTCCTTTAACGGGCACTCAGTGCTGGAGAAGGCCCCGCTCGACATTCGCGCGGTTGGCGACGCTACGACTTCCGCATTGCATTTCGGTTCGGCCGGAAATTATCAGATCGATGATTCGTATCCGTGGTATGGAGTACATGCGAGCGCACAAGAAAGCGGCACAGGAATACGCGTGCCACTGCTTCGCGCCAACGGAGAAGAAGCGTTCGATCTCGATGCCCGCGCGTACAACAACGGGATCGCTTTTCGGTTTACGCTGCCGGGCCAGAAAGCGCGGGTACCTGAGGAGACGGTCGCATTCCGTCCGGTGAGGGGCAGTCTCGTGTGGTCGTTTGATCCCACAAGAAGCCATTACGAGGGCGTGTACGAGAGATCTGGCACGAAGGATCTCCCGAAGGGCCGGTTCATGGCACCTCCCGTAGTTGTTGAGCTGCCGGGGGATTCCGCGCTTCTCGCCATCACCGAGGGACGACTTCAGGACTATCCCGGTATGGTGCTTCAAGCCGATGGAGAGGGAGCCTTCTCCGCGCAATCCGGTAACGACGTGCCGGCGGATAAGGCACTCGAGTACTTTCAAGGCAGGGCTGTCGCAGAGCGCCTCGCAATACCCGCATCGATTGCCGGGCCGATCCTGACGCCGTGGCGAATCGTCATGATCGCAACAACATTGAGTGATTTGGTGAATAACGACATTGTGAGTGATGTCTCGGATGCTCCCAGTCAAGCGCTGTTTCCGGAGGGGGAGCGGACTTCATGGATCCGACCAGGGCGAGCAGTCTGGAATTTTCTCGATGGCGGCGCGACAACACTTGATGGTTCGAAGCAGATGTCAAAGAAGGCCGCGGAGCTTGGTTTCGAGTACCAGGAAGTTGAAGGTTACTGGACCGAGTGGAGTGAAGTACAACTCAAGGAACTGGTAGATTATTCACGATCTCTGGGTGTCGGGATATGGTTATGGCGCAACCGAAAGGACCTGGAAACGCCTGAAAGCCGCAAAGCATTCTTTGACCTTTGCAATCGGACCGGCGTTGTCGGAGTCAAAATTGATTTCTTCGATTCCGAGGCGCAGGAAGTTGTCGATCTCTACCAGACGCTTCTGCGCGAAACGGCGGAGCATCATCTGCTGGTCAACTTTCACGGGGCCGACAAGCCAACCGGAGAGCAGCGAACCTATCCGAATGAACTGACTCGCGAAGCCGTTGAGGGCATGGAGTACTGCTGTGCCGACGTCGGGGTGCCGGACGCTCCCAGGGCCAGGCACGCGGTCACCATTCCATTTACTCGTCTTCTTGCGGGACCTGCGGACTACACTCCGATGCTTTTCGACAAAGGAT
Organism: Occallatibacter sp.; assembly: GCA_036495975.1. Lineage (GTDB taxonomy): Bacteria > Acidobacteriota > Terriglobia > Terriglobales > Acidobacteriaceae > Telmatobacter. Next base: position 15,584 of record DASXLY010000096.1, read on the forward strand.
TGAACGGTACGACATGGGCCAACCAGATTGCATCTGCTGTCATTCTGACGTCGCCGCTGCTGACTCTAGGAGCCAACCCCGACACCATTCTCAATAACCCTGCGGTAGACATCATTCGTGATATTCCAAGCACCTGGGATGAAACGCTTGTCTTGCCACCCTCACGAATCGGAGAGTTGGCAATATTTGCACGCCGAAAAGGAGACACCTGGTTCCTGGCATGCATGAACGGTGAGCACGCACGACGCGTCGATATTCCGTTACACTTTCTGGGAGCCGAATCCTGGAACGCGAAGGTAGCTGGCGATGTGAGCGGGAAGGCCGCCGCTGTAACCATGGGACAGATGAAAGTAGATCGGAAAGGTGCAGTGCACATCGAACTCGGACAGGGTGGCGGATATGTAGCGGAATTCACTCAGTCCGTCCGGGGTCCCCGACAATGATCTCGTGAGACACATCGATGCCGTTGAAGTGTTGGAGTGCGAGTTGGAAGTCGAGCCTATTCTTTGTGCGCAGTCTGCGAGGCTGGCTGTTGATACTGCTCCTGATTGCCAGTGGAGTCGGCGGAGCAGAAGCGCAGAACCCGCCGCTATCTGACGATTCAGCTGTAGGACTTGCCCAGGCGAAATCCCTGGTCAGAGAAGGAAAGAACCATGAAGCAGAGATGGCCGTGCGCCGCTTGGTTGATAGCGGTAAGGACAGCGAAGGCGCGCGGTCGTTATTGGGCCTGGTGCTCTACCAGGAAGGAAGACCCACGGATTCTCTAGCGGAATTTACGCGCGCCGCACGGTTTAAGACACCGACCGCCAGTGAGTTGATCATCGTCGCGCTGGACTACGTAATGCTGAGGGACCTTGCCAAGGCCGACAAATGGATGACAGTCGCCGTACAGGTACAGCCGGACAATGTGGCGGGCTGGCGCTATCTCGGCGGGATCAAGTACTCGGAGAACCGCTTTTCCGAAGCTATCGAGAGTTACGGGAAGTGCCTCGCTTTGCAGCCACGCGACGTGTTGGTGGAAGACGGAATCGGCCGCTCACTGGAAGGGTTAGCCCGCGACCAGGATGCGGCTGCCGCCTACAAGACGGCCTTGGATTGGCAAGCGGAAGCTACCCAAAAGCATCCTGAGCCTCTGCTGCATCTTGGCGCTCTGTTGGTGAGAGAAGGACGATTGCCGTCTGCCTTACCGCTGCTTGTATCCGCCGAGACAATGGCCTCAGAGAATGCGGACATTCATGAGGAGCTTGGAAACCTTTGGGGGCAGATGGGCGAGCTTAAAAAAGCCCAATTGGAACTTGAGAAGGCTCTGGCGATCTCGCCGAGCAACTCCCACCTTCACTGGCTGCTGGCCTCCATCTACCGCAAGGAAGGCATGACCGCAGAGGCCGGCCGAGAACTGCGCGAGTATTCGACACTGATCGGGTCGCATTCCACCGACAAGCTCCAATGATTGGCTCGTGGTATTTGAAATATTTCAATACTTCAGTCGAGCCCGGATGGTTGGAACGAAATGTAGTTGCGGAGCCGTTTCAGAGCTGTGTGCGATAGTACCTTGACAATGCTTGCAAGTCATGCGTAGACTCTCAAACCAAGGTCAACTTGGGAGAATTTTGAAAGCTTTCATAATTGTGCAGTCGACGTGCAAACCGTGTTCTGTTCTGGTTTTTCGCCGAATCGCAAGATTGATTGGTTGTCGCGGTCAAGTTGGGCCTTCGCAGTCTGGAGACTGCGATCACTTTGGAGGGGCCACAATGATCTATGAATACTCACTGAGGAAGACAGGGCGTCTCTGGCTGTTTCTCTTGGTTGCGATTGCGTCTCTCTGGCTGCACCCGAGCTTGTGGGCTCAGGTGGACCGGGGAACCATTACAGGAACGATTACCGACACTACCGGCGCGGTCATTCAATTGGTGCAGGTGACTGCGACCCAGGTTGAGACAAATACTAAATACACCGCGGTATCCAACGAACTCGGATTCTACTCGGTTTTGAACCTGCCGATTGGCAGATACAAGCTCTCATTCGACAAGAGCGGCTTCAAGTCTGTTACGCAGACTGGCGTCGCGATCCTGGCGAATCACACCTCTGAAATTAATGTGCAACTCCCGGTTGGTTCCACGGCAGAAACAGTTCAGGTAAACGGGACGCCGATTCTAGAAGTGCAACCGGAAGTCGGCACAAACCTCACGCAGGACGAAGTGAATGAACTTCCTCTGAGCCTCACGGCCACAGGCGGCGGCCGCGACCAGCTGATGTTTGCCTTTGACATCACGCCTAACGTGGGAGGCGACAGCTGGTACTCCAGCGTTAACGGCTCTCAGCAGTACACCAAGAACGTTCTTCTTGACGGCACCTCGATTGACTCAGGGGTCGTGGGCGATTTGATGGAAACCGGTCCGAGTGCCGATGCTATCGAGCAAGTCCAGGTGGACACAACCGGAATCCGGGCCGAGGAGGCACGCTCCGGCGGCGGCGTCTTCATGGTCGAACTGAAATCCGGTAGTAACCAATGGCATGGAAGCGCTTTCGTGTATGGGGCGAATGAGGACCTCAACGCCAACACCTGGGACAATAACTGGTTCCTCTCGCAGTGTGGTTCCGATCCAGCTTGCCGAAGCCAATATGCCCGCGCCCGTGACCGCAACGACGATTTCGGATTCAGCGGAGGTGGTCCGCTGTGGAAGAATCACACCTTCTTCTACACCGCTTATGAGAAATATTGGCAGGACGATTGGCGCACCAACCCCACTGGGGCAACGGCGCCGACCACGGCGATGCTCGGGGGTGATTTCAGCCAATTGCTATCGTTTGCTGCTACGGCGCGGGGATGCACGACCAACCCTTGCGCGACGGGTTATAACGACGCGGCAGGAAATCCCATCTACTACGGCGCAGTCTTCCTGCCGAATGGGACGGTGGCTCCAGGGAACGTTATCCCGCAGGGCATGATCAGCCCGATCTCACAGAAGATTCTGGCGATCTACAACAAGAACTATGGGCCCACGCAGCCGGGAGTGATCAATAATTTCCCGTCGATCATCAGCAACGATCCGCACTTTGCCCAATACCAATTCAGCGTCAAAGTGGATCACAACATCTCGGCCCGGGACCACTTTGCGGCGTCGTACATCTATAACCATCGGCCCAAGTGGGAGATGGAGACTGCAAACGCAATGTGGATACCGGGAACGCATAACGGCGGACCCTTCACACCAAACTCCTCGCAGGAATTGCACACCAACGCGTATCGCTTCAGCGAGACGCATACTTTCACGCCCAACATTCTCAATGTCGTCAGCTTCACATTCAACCAGTTCCAGAACATCCAGAGCAGCCTGGCACCTTCCTCGGATTGGGCTTCCCAGCTCGGTCTGAACAGTTCATACACTGACAAGACGCCAGACTTTCCGCAAATTTACCTCAACGGCGGCCAGAACGGGGTAAGCGAGAGCACCATCGGATCGGGTTGGACTGGCGGCTCTGTTCCCTACAACGGAATTCTTAACGAGAGCTTGTCGTGGACCAGGGGACGGCACTATTTCAAGTTCGGCGGCGAATATCGCGCGATTGGCATGAACGCCAGTGGTGGCCAGCAAGGCGGGTATTCCCTGAACTTCAATCAGAACACCTATGAGCCTTACCAGACCGACTCGAACTTCGTTAACAACGTTGCTCCGTTTGTCGGCTTCGCTTTCGCCAACATGGAACTCGGTGGCGTAGCGAGTGCCTCACAGGGAGTGCCGATCAGCCTGTACGGACGGAGAAAGGAATACGCATTCTTCGCGCAGGACGATTACAAGGTCAATCAGAAACTGACCGTAAGTCTCGATCTGCGGTGGGACATCACTGGCGCCTATCACGAGACTAACGGACAATGGGCTAATTTTGACCTGAACGCTCATGATGCTAACTTCGGGAATCTCAAAGGCGCGAACGTGTGGTTGCAACACAAGGGCGATTCCTTCGAGACGATCGGAGACTATCACCAGTTCGGACCGCACGTTGGATTCTCCTATCAGGTAACCTCAAAGTCCGTCGCCCGTGCTTCGTATGGGCTCATATATTCGCCGCTCGGCAACAACATCTGGGGCGGAGTGCCCTACAGCTATGCGCCTGGATATCAGGGTTCTAACCAGGTAACCCCTGTTCCGAACTCATCCGGTGGCCAGGTTCTGCCCGCCTTCGGATGGGATGCGGGTTACCCGGGAGCGACAGTTCCGGGGTCCGGCCCTATGCCCAACCAAGGCTATCTGAGCTGGGATGCAGTAACCATCGATCCACACAGCCGCCAGCTTGGCTTCGTCCAGAACCTGTTTGTCGGCTACGAATACCAGCTAACAAGCGATATGAAGGTCGATGTGAATTACAACGGAGCCTTCGGACGCAACCTGCACGACAGCCTTGGAACGACGTACAACTGGCCGTCGTGGGATAAATATCAACCTCTGCTGGCTTCAGGGCATGCTAACGATTGGGTCAGCGATCAGGCTTCAGCCCAAGGTGCTGGAGTTGCTTTGCCGTATTCTGGGTGGCAGCACTTTGCATACAGCGCACTGTTGCAGTATCCGCAGCTCGCAAACGCCTGGTCGTCCATCTACCCAATTAATCCGCCCATCGGCAGAAGCGGCTACAACGCGTTTACCGTTGAGGTCACGAAGCGTGGGAAGAATGGCTTGTCAATGGATCTGAGCTTTAACCACTGGCACTCGACCGGCAACGTATGCGATGCCTTCGAAGAAGAGTGGTGGCTTGGACCATGCAATCTGCAGGATCCATATCAATACAACAATAAGCAATATTGGGGTTCCGGAACGTCTGGCGCGGGGGTGAAGGGTTTTGCCAGCTACCAGCTCCCTGTCGGGCGCGGCCACATGTTGCTTGGCAGTGCGAATCGCATCGTTAACGCATTCGCCGGCGGATGGGGTCTGGGGGCCATCGTGAGCTACTTCGACGGCGGGAATATGGGGTATGTCGGATCAACGAACTCCTATCCAGGTTGGTCGGGAGTTTGGGCCAATGTGTCGGCACATCCCAATTTCAGCAACCAGTTCAAGAAGTGGAATCCGCTTTGGGACCCGAGCACTGGAGCCTCGGATCCAAACAGCCTGTTCGTCGGTCCGGGCAACTTCTCGAATCCGGCGTTTGGACAACTCGGCAACAGCCCCAAGAATTTCCAGGGCTGGAGAAACTGGGCAGCTCCAAGCGAGAACGCGACGATCACCAAGAAGTTCCATTTTGGCGACAGTGCCCGATACACGGCCAGCCTTCGAGCTGATTTCTTCGATCTCTTTAACCATCACTACTGGGGTGGCCCCAATATGGACATGAGCAGTCCGTATTTTGGTCACGTGACGGGCGTTTCGGGAAATCGGACAGGCCAGTTGAGCGCCCGCTTCCAGTTCTAACCTCACCGCATCATCGATCATCTTCGAGAGGCAGCCGTATCTGGCTGCCTTCGAAGTTGTTGCGCAATTGTTTTGGGGGATCAGTGAAGATCGCGGCTGCTGTTTTGTTTCTTTTGCTGGCGACTATTTGCGGATGGAGTGAATCCTTTCCAGGCAACGCCGGCGTGCTAAACGTGAAGGACTATGGTGCCAAAGGGGATGGAGTCACCGACGACACTGCCGCAATCAATAAGGCAATAGCGGCAAGTACGCCGACTCCCAATACCGGTGATTTCTGGGGACAGGCGAAAATTGTTTACTTCCCTCCCGGTACCTACATCATCTCCGCGCCGCTGGTGAAGAATGACGCCTCGGGAAATCCAACCTATGGCATGGTGCTGATCGGCGATGCCACCGGTACCACAACCATCAAGCTAGCCGCAGGCGCACCAGGATTCAGCGATGCAACCCATCCATTGGGAATGATTCATCCCACATCGGATGCGGCGGCCGGATGGGCTCCGCTGCCCGGCGACGGTAATGCGGCGTATCAGAACACAATCCAGGATCTGACCATCGATATCGGCACTGGCAATCCCGGAGCCATTGGCATCGACTACCTTGCCAGTAATCTTGGGGCGATTCGCAATGTTACGGTGCAGGCGCCTTCGGGTGCCGACGGTGTTACCGGCATTCGAATGACAAGGCAGGATATGGGGCCGGCACTCATCGAAAACGTAACGGTGACTGGTTTCCCCATCGGCCTTGATGTTGCCAATCTGCAATATAGCCTGACGATCGATCACCTGACTCTTAACAATCAGACCGTCGCCGGGTTGCGAAACTCACAAAACCAGATCGCAGTGAATGCACTCACCGCCACCACGGCTTGTCCAGCAATTGTGAATTCCAGCGCGGATGGGGAGATTGTGCTCGCCGGGTCGGTATTGCACCAAGCCGGCAGCTACTCCGGGAATCTGATTTCGAACCGGGGAACTCTCATCTTCCGCAACAACAACATGATCGATGACTATCAGTCGTTTACGGGGTCGAGCCTTCCCAATGACGTGGTCAACGGGGTTCTATCCCCCACCGGGTTTGTCAACGGAGCAAGTGGGGATTTCGACACACAAATCGCAATCGTCGATCCGCCGCCGACGCCTATTGATCCGGTTGCAAACTGGGTGAATGTGGCGACTTACGGTGCGCAACCAAGTGCCGATTTTACGGACACGAGCGATAACGTTGCCAGGATTACAGATGCCGCGTCGGGCATTCAAGCGGCTATGAATTCCGGCGCATCGACCATCTACTTTCCACACGGTGTGTACTACATCTCGCAACCGATCACCATTTCAGCCACGGTCCAACGCATCGTGGGGCTTGACTCATCGCTGCACGCGACGCCTAACGAGAGTTGGAGAACCGAGGGACTATTCCGAATTCTTGATAATGCCACGACGCCTCTTGTGATCGAGCAGTTGCGCTTCGACAACTCTTACGACGGCACGCAGCTTGCACTGGAACAAACAAGCAATCGCACCCTGGTTGTGCGCGACACGATGTTCCCTGGAACGCTGGCGGTCAATCGGTCATCAGCCGGTGGGCCGCTATTTATGGAAGACGTGAGCGCGGCGGGCAGCAACGTGACGCTCAGCGGCAGCGCAGTGTTCGAAGCGCGACAGTACAACTTCGAGAACTGCGGAACCTGCGCATACCTGAGCGGAGTTCCGGCGGTCATCATCGGTTTTAAAGAAGAAGGTGATGTTACCGAGGTTGCTGCGACTAACGGTGCGAAGGTGGATCTGCTGGGTGGTCTTGCCTACAGTGTGTGGAACAATACCGATCCGGCTACTCCACTACTTCGTGCCGATGCGACCTCGACACTGACAGCATCGTTCAATGAAGCAGTGATCAGCGCCTGTTGCAAGATCGCCAACTATCTCGATGAGTCTGTTGGCGGGAAGGACTACGATACTGCGGCCACCAACTTTCCGGCCCGCTCTGATGGCGGCCGGGTGGTAGGCATGCTCCGCACTGGACCAACCATCAGCAATCCCTCGAGTGTATCTGTTGCTGCAGGTGGCACCACCGCGATGAATGGTGTCACGGTCTCGGATGCAGTAACCCAGGGCAGTTCAGGCTCCTTAACTCTGAGCATCAGTGCTGGTTCCGGAACACTCCATATGACCGACGGAGCCGGAACCTCGCTCTCCGGCTCAGGAACAAGTCTTATCACCTATTCGGCAGGCCTGAATGCCATTAACGCCGCGCTTGCGACGCTGAGCTATGTTGCTGGGAATTCCCCCGCTACTGATACTCTGGCTTTCCAGATAACAGATCAAACTGGTGCTGAGATAACAGGAGATACATTTGTTGTTGTGAGTGGCGGGGGAGTAGGCCCTGGTGCACCGATTGTGCGACTGGCCCCAGCGTCGTTGTCCTTTGGAAATGAAAACAGCGGTACAAGCAGCGCGCCACAGACGATCACTCTCACAAACAACGGCACGGCAAGGCTGAACTTCTCTGGAATAAACATCGCCGGTGCCGGGGCAGGGAACTTTGCTCAGACCAGTACCTGCGGAACCTCTGTGGAAGTCGGCGCAGCCTGCTCCATTTCCATTACGTTTGCGCCCGCGAGTGCCGCAAGTTTCCAGGCTGTCCTGTCGGTTGCCGACAATGCGACAGACTCTCCGCAAACGGTAACTCTCTCGGGCACGGGAGTAGCCGCACCAGCACCAGACTTCACGCTGACGTCGAACCCCGCGAGCGTTACCGTCGCTGCAGGACAAAGTGGCACAGTGTCGGTGACGGTGAACCCGCAAAATGGCTTCAACCAGACTGTGACCTTCTCCTGTTCGGGAGCAGGAGCGCTCACTTGCAGTTTTTCGCCGGCGAGTGTGACACCGAGCGGCGGAGCTGCCACGACGAATCTGAAGATCAGCGCTTCAACTAGCGCTTCCACCTCGAACGGCCGAAGCCGGGCTGCTCCGCTACTGGCGCTGGCAGCGTGTTTCATTCTCATACCCTGGGCGCGGAGGCTCACCCTCGTAAGATGGTTGGTCCTTCTTTCGGCGATCTCTGTGCCGGTCGGCTTGGTTGGATGCGGCGGTTCCGGTACACCCACGCAGAATTCGCCGGCGAGCTACACCTTAACAGTGACTGCGACCGCGGAGGCTCTCCAACATTCGGTGCAGATTCAGACCACGGTCCCATGATGAACAGGCGCGTGGGCGAGCGCATGCTGCAATCTATCCCAAGGCGATGTTCAGGTCATCATCAAGGTGTTGACAACAGCACTTTGCTTGGTCTATTAGTTGAACGCTCGAATTTATGAAAGCATTTACAAGCGGAACCAGCACCATTAGAAGTGGGAAGCATAGGTGAAAGGCGACACTCCAGGCCGACTGCTCCCTTCATGAAATGAAAGCTTTCAACTAGACGGCCGACTTTACGACGCGTCGCTTGCGCCGGACTGTCTCCAGGTATGCGCATCTGTGCGCAAAGGAGAAGATATGCAAAAAAGCGGGCTCTTAAAGGCTATCCCCCTAGCAGTCACCATGCTGATCCTTATCGCCGGGCAGAATGCACGCGCCACCCAATACCCAACCGGTTCAGGTGTCCTGAATGTCAAAACCTACGGTGCGAAAGGCGACGGAGTCACCGACGACACGGTTGCGATTAATAACGCGATTGCCGCCAGTACGCCTTCGGGAAACACGGGAATCTATTGGGGACAGGCAAAGATCGTCTATTTTCCTAGCGGTACGTATATTATCTCCCGCCCACTCATCAAGAACGACACCACCGGTGATCCAACCTATGGCATGGTTCTGATCGGGCAATCAGAGTCAACCACAACCATCAAACTAGCCTCAGGCGCGGTGGGCTTCGGAGATGTAAACAATCCGCTAGGAATGATTCGTCCGACATCGGATGCCGTCAATAACGGCTGGTCTCCGGATGGCGATGGGAATACCGCATACCAAAACACTATCCAGGATATGACGATAGATATCGGCACGAACAATCCTGGTGCCATCGGTATCGATTATCTGGCCAGCAATCTGGGTGCGATTCGTAACGTCACGGTGAAAGCGGCGTCGGGTACGGCCGGAGTTACCGGGATTCGCATGACGCGGCTTCTTATTGGCCCTGCGTTGGTCGAGAACGTGGCGGTCAGCGGTTTTCCTGTCGGGCTCGATGTTGCGAATCTCCAATACAGCTTGACACTCGATAACGTCACACTAACCGGACAGACCGTTGCCGGCTTGCGCAGCAGTCAGAATCAAATCACCGCCAACGTCCTGAAGACAACCACCGCAGGGCCAGCGATCATGAACAACAGCTCAGACGGCGAAATCGTGCTGGCGGGCGCTGTCCTGCATCGCGCCAGTGGGTACTCCGGCAACCTCATTTCGAATCAGGGAACGATTGTTTTTCGCAACAGTAATACCATCGATGGTTACTCGTCCTTCGCCGGGTCAAGTCTGCCCAACAACAACGTCAATGGAGTACTGTCACCTTCGGGCTTTACCAATGGCGCGACTGGCACCTTCAACACTTCCACGGCGATTGTGAATCCGCCGCCGGCCGTCAACAATCCGGTAAACAACTGGGTCAGTGTCGGCGCTTACGGCGCGCAAGCCAGCGCGGATTTCACTGACATCAACGACAACGTTTCCAATGTGGTCGATGCTGCTGCGGGCATTCAGGCGGCTATGAATTCCGGAGCCTCGACGATCTACTTTCCGCATGGCGTCTACTACATCTCCACACCCATAACGATTCCCGCAACAGTGCAACGGATCGTTGGCCTCGATTCATCGCTGCACCCAACTATCAACGAGAATTGGCGCAGCGAAGGAATGTTTCGTATCCTCACCAATGCATCAACGCCCTTGACCATTGAGCAGCTGCGATTTGACAACTCTAACGACGGCCAGCAACTCGCCCTCGAGCACGCGAGCAATCGCACCCTCGTCCTGCGTGATGTGATGTTCCCCGGGACCCTCGGCGTGAACAGAGCCTCTTCGGGCGGCCAACTATTTATGGAGGATGTAAGCGCGGCGGGAAGTAATGTTACGTTGGCCGGATCGGCGGTCTTTGAAGCTCGTCAGTTCGACTTCGAAAACTGCGGTACCTGCATGCTCCTGAGCGGTGTTCCAGCGGTGATTATGGGATTCAAAGAGGAGGGCAACACCACTGAGATCGCCGCGACAAACGGCTCCAAGGTCGACGTACTCGGCGATCTTGGTTTCATGGTCTACAACCCAACTACTCCTTCGACGCCCCTTTTTAGCGCTGACCAAAGTTCCGTTCTTACCGCGTCATTTGACGAGGCGGTTATCGACTCCTGCTGTACGATTGCCAACTATCTTGATGAACAGATCAACGGTCAGGACTTCTACACGCCAGCGAATGCCTTTCCAATGCGTTCGGATGGAGGGCACGTTATTGGCATGCTGCGAACGGGGCCGTCAATCACAAATCCATCGGCAGAGCGCGACACGGTGTCGCACACGATTGCCGTGCCCGGCGTAAGCGTTATGGATTTCTTCGCCGCCAGCAATCCTGGCACCATGGCGCTCAATCTCAATGCCGGCTCGGGCACCATTACGATGACAGATCAGAATGGCAATAAAGTCGCGGGCTCCGGGACGAACTCAATTCAGTTTGATGGCACGTTGGCGGAAGTCAATGCGGCATTGGCAACGCTGACGTATACGGCAGGAAACTCGTCCGGAACCGATAAATTATCGATCAACGTGTGGAATCAATTGGGTGAGAACATCACCCAGTACACTTACGTGGTCGTGAATTGATTGCTATCCGCTGGAGGGCGTGGCCGAGCGCCCTCGGCCACGCGCCTCCAGGGTGGTACCGTAGAGTTTCAAGAAAGGTGAAGTGAGTCCATTTTTCGGCATGCGCAGCCTCGTTTGGCTGGTCTTTGCCACGACTCTGTTCTTGAGGGATGCCAACGCGGTTTACTCCGTTCATGCATGTTAACCGATCAACCCATGTTCGGAACTTCCCATTCCTTCCTTCGATTAATGAGCGCTCTCGTCAGCAGTCAAGCACGCCTGCTAACTTTTTTCAATGCCTTGATTTGAGAACTCATAACCCAAAGGTCGCTGGTTCAAATCCAGCCCCCGCAACCATTTAGGGATGTATCCCAAAATCCAATCCCAATGAAACCGGGCGCCCAAGGCGTCCGGTTTGGGTTTTCAAGGCTCTTTTTTGTTCACCGAACGTCGAATCAGGATTTCCCGAACCACTCAGTTGCGGTCATCTTTGAAGTTGTTGTACCAGTGCGTTCCATCGCAGAAGGGTTTGTTCTTCGAACCTCCGCAGCGGCAGAGGGCGTAGTGGTCTCTGCTTGCGCCTTCGCCCCATACATCGATCTGCAATTCAATTTCTCCCGACACGCGATAGGGCCCGTCCTTTGAGACCGTGATCTTCGTCTCTCGCGCTGGAATCTCAATACCAACCAGAGAGTGACTCAGAGCCCCCGAGGGGCACTGATGGATCTGGGCTGCGACGGCGGCGCCGGGTGCGGCATTCGGATCGATCCAGGGCTCCTGATGGAGCTTAAATACGGAGGGTTGGTTGTCGGTGCAGAACCCTGCGTGCTGGCAGATGCCGCGATTGTCGAAGACTGTTATTTCCTTCCCAACATAGGAGTCCCGGCGGTCGGGCGTACGACCATCCAGTTTCTTGCTTTCGAATCCTATGGCCGCGTGCGTGCCATCGCAGAAGGGCTTATTTCCCGATCCACCACAGCGGCAGAGCGCCATCTCCGGACGGGCGGCTAGCGGCTCTCCGCGCGAGTTCACGAGAGTGGCAACGCTGGTGACCTGGTACGGTCCATTGAGTTCCGGAACAATTCTGGGACGCCAGTCCGGCGCCTCTGCTTGAAATTCCTTTAGCTCCGTGGCAGCATTCCGGGACTGCGAGGATGGCGCAAACTGCTGAGCCAGATCTTCGAGTGCCGCCACGGCTTCCTGGAACTCAGATGGGATGTCTCTGTTGGTTCGAAGCCGGGCCGCGGTCTTTGCAAGCTCTCCAAATCGCTCGCCAAAGAATATCCAGGCAGACTTTTTGTGCGGCAGCAGCGTGACATCGCGGTTATATCCAAAGCCAGGCCCGGCGGTCGTGACGGAATTGTCGGCCATGGGCATTTTGGTCAAGGACTCGCCCAGCGGTCTGAGGACGGTGGTCATGGTTCGTAGCGTCGCGCGAGAAAGATGTTCGAGTTCCGATTCACTTTCGTCGGTGTGCGCGAAGAAGCGCAGCAGCATCAGGAGCATCGTTTCGTAAGCGACATTGAAAAGATCCGCGACCTCATGCGTTACCGGATTGTGGATCATGGTGCCGGGCGTCGGATCGTCGTAGAACCGCGTCATGGGATTCGACGCGACGGGGCGAGCCGGCTGGAACGCCGAGCCGCTAGCTGCGGCTGCGGCGATCGCCTCCTCGAACTCTTTGCGGATCGTGTCAAAGACCATGAAGTGTGCGTCGGGGTGGGCACTCGAGGGAGCCTCGCCCTGTTCAATCACCATGTCAATTCCGGCGCATGCGGACTTGCGGTCCGTCACGGCTACCAATTCGCCTTCCAGATCGACAAACCGGGCGTTAGCTTGTGCCTCCGGCGGACCAATGAACAGTTCGTCTTCGGGTATCGAGTCGAAGCCGGTTCTTATCTTGTGATAGAACTCTCCAACGGTCTTGAAATCGACCTCAAACTCTTCGTCGCGGTTTCCGGAATCGATTGCGTCAAGCCGGAGCGGCGAGTTGCCTTCGCTCCCGGTCTGCACACCACCATCCTCCGCCGCGATTACTCTCGCGCGCAGGGGTTCGTAAACCGCTTCCAGCTCCGTAGCAAGGACACCTGCCTCCGGCAACTCGTAGCAGACGAAGCGTTCGATGGTCTGCTTCGAAAACGGCTCCAGAGTAAGTCGAAGTCCGAAGGGAAATGCCGAAGAAGGCATGGGAAAGTTGGACCTCTCAAACCGCGGTGAAGCGCCAATCGCGGTGAGGAGATTCGAGACCTGGGCGAGATGCAGCATCTCTTCGACGGCAACGTGGGCCAGGCGGCGCTTCCAGTTGCGCACCATCTTTGCCTGGGCCTCAGTCAATCCGCCTTCGGTGGTATCGCTTTTCAGAGAGTAGGCGGCGAACAGGTAGATGCAGGCCAATCCATGTTCGAGTTCGGATGCGCGCGAGAGCAGGAACACGAGTTCCTCGCGGGTGGTAACAGGCGCAACGTGGGAATGATCGACTGAAGATATCGGTGAGTCAGACATGGTCACATCCAGAATGTTTGGTTGAGTCAGGCTTACGATCCAAGCGCGGCGACTATCATGCGCGCGACCCTGCGGCCGGAGTATTGCTGCTGGCCGGTGATTAAGTTCCCGTCGCGGACGCAGAATGCCTTAAAGCGACCACCCTGCACATAGTTCGCACCTCGTTCCTTCAGGGCATCTTCGAGCCTCCAGGGCATCACTTTCTCTCCCACGAAGGCGTCGGAATACTCTTCCTCTACGTTGGCAAAGCCCGTTACCGTCTTTCCCTCGACGAGGTATTTACCGTCGGGTAGCTTCACGTCCACCAAGGCTGCAACGCCATGGCAGAAGATCCCGGTGATCTTCCCCGACCCATAGAATTGAAGAATCGCGTTTTTCAGGTCGACGTTGTCGCGGAACGTGTACATGGGTGACTGGCCGCCGCAGACCACGAGCGCGTCATAATTGTTTAAATCGGCAGATCCCAACCGCGGTGTCTTTTCCAGCAACGCCACGCAATCCGGCGAACTGAGGAATCCCAGCGATACGATGTCGCTCGCCGACCACCTCGATGGATCCCGCGGATCGCTCAATCCATCCACTTCCGCCTTCCCGCCATTGGGACTTGCAATCGTGACCTTGTAACCTGCATCAGTAAACTCAACCCACGGATGGATTAGTTCCGCGGCCCAGAATCCCAGCGGCCATCCCAGCACAGGATGCGTCGTTGGATTGGCCACGACCATCAGAACATTGATAGCGCGGGTGAGATCGAGCACTTCACGATGCTGCTCCGCCAACGATTCTCGATTCGACATACTGCCTCCATCCTTACCGATTGGGCTTTCCGGCCCGGTCACGAAGCCATGGTGGCTGTGGGCTTGATTGGCTGTCGTTCTGGGAAAAGGTAAAAGATGGCGAGAGCAAAATAGATGGCAATCGCAACCTCTGGACTGAAGATGGCGATCACGGTGCCAATGGGATATCCAAACGTGCCGAGCAGATTGCGGAACGTCCTGGCTCGCAACTGTGCGGCGTCGCGACTGTTTTCGTTCAAGCAGCGGCTGGCGATGTGGCGCCACAGCAAGGTGTAGACGAGCCCCAGCAGTGTCAACACTGCGCCGTAGAGAACCGCGCTCGGGCGCATTGGACCGTAGCGGCCGAGAACCGCGGTCGGGTATGGAATGAAAGAAACCACCAGCAATAGCAGCAGGTTCAGGATGAGGGTTCCGCGCTCCACATGATCCACCTCGTGGAACATCGCGTGATGGTTCAGCCAGATGATTCCAATGGTTGCGAAGCTGGTGACGTAGGGAATCACTTGAGGAAGTTGCGCAACAAGGGCCTTCAGCAGCGCCGGGTTGGAGATGATATCGAGGTTCGGCACTTGGAAGCCGAGAACCAGCAGCGTGATTGCAAATGCGAAGACGCCGTCGCTGAACGATTCCACTCTCGCTTTGTTCATGCCTGTCCCGATGGAGATTCGATTTAACGAGAGTTCAAAAGCGGCAGCAGCGTGCCGGTATCGACGACAATGACCTCACCGGTGTCAGCAAACTCCGTCAAGACCATTTCCTTGTTTTTCGCGGTTTTGGCGCCCGAGGCGTCGGAAACCACGACGGGGATGTAGTTCAAATCAAGCGCTTGTCGAACGGTGGGTCCGATGCCGACTTCGAGCGCGATGCCTGCGATGATGAACGAATCAAGCTTGGCATCGCGCATGGCGATGTTGAGGAACGTCGCTTCAAAGGCCGACATAGTGATCTTGTCAACGACACACTCGTCTTCAAGCGGCTCCAATTCGGGGACAATCTGCCATGCAGGCGAGCCCGGCGAAAAAGGCGGAGAGACACTCAACGGATCATCGATGTGGTGCCAAATCATGGCACGGCGAAGCTGTCCGACGCCGGCAAGACGATTGGGCAACCAACGGTGACGCGTAAAGTAGATGGGATATCCCGCACTTCGAGCACTTTTCAGAAGGTCCTCGCAGCGAGCCGTGACCGTCTTTCCGTCCTCGATCTGAGAGACCACTCCCACCTGCATGTCATAGACAATGAGCGCCGTTCGAGACGGGTTGCAGATCTCTCCCAGATTTAGGGGTATCGAGAGACGACCGGCATCAGGCATGATTCGTCGGCTCCTTCGGCTTGGACGTGCGATCGAAGGGAGGTTCGATGTCGATTTCGCGGCGGAAGAGCGTCTCGATCGGCAGCGGAATCTGGAGGGCGATGAACTGCCATTCGAGCAGGCCTGCCCTGCTCAGCGGAAAGTCGTCTGTATACGCCTTTGCGGCTTCGACGCTGGGCAACTCGAAAACGATTACCACTCCGGGTTCGTCGGCGCGGGCATAGTTTTCGCGGACAATGCCCGCTTTCCAGAGCCTCCAGACGTTCGAAACTTCCTCGGGGAGAAAGGGCGTGATCTTTTCCATAGTCACGCCCGGCTTGAATCGGTCAAAGGCGATGATGCGCATGTCCCTCCTGCCTGCCAGTAGATCGATATGTACCATATCAAGTTGCTTGAATTCAAGTCAATCTCGGTTAAGATAAAATGAAACATATCACCAGGACAACGCATGAGGCAGCAGGATCACATCGACAGGCTTGTGGCCAAGTGGGGCATGGAGCGGCCCGAATACGATCTTGCGCCGGTCCAGATCATCGGACGTATTGGCCGAGTCTTCGAATATGTTGACCGGGCGCTGGAGGCGAAGTTCGAGGAATTTGGTATTACACGGGCTAGCTTCGACGTTTTAGCCACGCTGAAGAGGTCAGGTTCACCCTACCGCCTCTCACAGAGAGAGTTAATGACGAATCTGCTACGCACGTCTGGCAGCATGAGCGTGCGCATTGATGCAATGGAACGACAAGGACTTGTGACCCGTGAGCCCGATCAGGAGGACAGGCGCGCGACGCTGGTAGCGATCAGCGAGAAAGGCATCCACCTATTGGAAAAGGTGATCCCCGAGCATCTTCTCAACGAGGAACGCCTGCTTTCGGGTTTGACCGCCCAGGATCGTAGCCAATTGATTCGGTTGCTGCGAAAATGGAACCTCGCGCTTGAATCCAACAATGACAACCGGCGCTATGCCCACTATGGCATGATCGTCCTGGATCCGCGTGCTTCTGTTCAACGGCGGCGAGCAGTTGGTCTTCCCGACGTTCCTGGAATCCTCGTACATGCTGTTGAACCGGGTGGCCTGGCCGATGACGCCGGTATCTGCAAAGGAGATCTAATCGTGGCCATCGACGGTGTCGCGATTGACTCCCAGATCAGCCTGCGCGGCGCATTAAGCAGTGCGATCCCTACGAAAACTGTCGAAATCCTGCGGGGAGCCGCTGCTCTTAAAATCAAACTTTCGGCGACTTCGACCTGACCGCGTGCTGCGCTGAGGCAACGAATCTCAATGTTGGGGAGCCGAATCGATCGCCCTCGCGAGAGCAATCGTGCCTTCCCGAATGCGCTTTTCGTCAAACGCCCCAAACCCCAGCAGAAGGCCTCTGGGATCCTTTGCCTTTAGACAGAATCGATGCAATCCCATGGACTCAACACCTTGCTTGGCAGCTGCCACTTCAGCTTGGTGCGAACTCAGTCCATTGCGCAAAAGGGCAGGCGTGAAAAGCCCGGCGCGAGCAGGAGATAGCTCGACGGCCCCGCGGAGATACTTCTTGCAGCACTGTTTGAGCACAGCAAGTCTAGCTCCGTAAACTTCGCGCATCCGGCGCAGATGTCGTGCCAGACCGCCCTCTTCAATAAATTCGGAAAGGATGGCCTGTTCGATTCCGAATGAGTTAAGGTCCACTCCGAATCGCAGTGTCGCGAGAGGCTCAACCAAGGGCGGCGGCACCACAATGTACCCGATCCGAAGCGCGGGGAACATAAACTTGTTGAAGCTCCCCACCAGAATGACTCTTCCGGAATCGTCAAGGCTCTGTAGCGCAGGCACAGGTGCGTTTTCAAAACGATATTCGCTGTCATAGTCGTCTTCCAGCAGATAGCAGTCTGACTTGCGTGCCCATGCGAGAACCTGGAACCGCCTCTGAGGGGACATTGTGACTCCGGTAGGAAATTGGTGGCCAGGCGTCAGATAGGCGAGTTTTGCCTTTCCCTGCGCCAGGAATGGATTCATCCCGTGTTCGTCTACCGGAATGGGAATCAGGATTGCTCCTGCATTTCGAAAGGCAAGCTGCGCACCAAAGTAGCCTGGGTCCTCAATCCATGCCGGCTGTCCCGGTTTGAGCAAGAGACGAGCTATGAGGTCGAGTCCCTGTTGCACACCCGAAACGACAAAGATCTGATCCGGTGTGCAGGCTACGCCGCGCGAAGAACCAAGGTAGGCGGCGATCGCATTTCGTAGAGGTTCGAAGCCCAGCCGGTCCCGGCCAACCATGATCGCGGCCGGAGCGTGCCGAAGGCATCGGCCGGCAATTCGGGCCCATTCTCGCATCGGAAATAAGTCGATTGCAGGATCGTGGAGTCTGAACGGCCGTGGCGGGTACAAAAACCTCAAACCGGCCATGGGACCCGGGTATGTAGTCGCCTTTCTCGGGAGCGTTCTTTTTGGCATTGGTTTTCGTTCGGGAAGGCGGTCATCGACCCATGTGCCTGCCCCTTTCCCGGTACGCAGATATCCGTCCAGATGCAGTTGTTCAAAGACAGTGACTACGGTGCCGCGGGAAACCCCGTGCTGCAGCGCGAACTCACGAGTCGACGGAAGGCGGGTACCGGGCCGCAATTTGCCGGATGCGATGGCTCCGCAAATCTCCCGGTACAGCCAGACGGTAAGGGTACGGTTTGCCGGACAGCGAGGAAAGGCAAGGTCGAAGGTTCCGGCGGTATTTGCCATCGGGTTCTCCGCGACGAAAGTGGTACAAGATTTCGGCGCTATTTGGATCTTGTGATTCTACCAAACCGACCAGCAAACTGGGACAATGCCGGGGTGTCGGACATCGGCAATTCCCCGGGTCAGAAATTCCCCATAGCCGCAATAAAAAGGAGAAGTACGAATGGCGAAGATGATTTTTGTGAATTTGCCTGTGCGCGATTTATCCAAGTCGAAAGCCTTCTATGAAGCAATCGGCGCCACAAATAATCCGCAGTTCACCGATGAAACTGCCGCGTGCATGGTTTTCTCAGACGCGATTCATGTGATGTTGCTGACGCACCACAAGTGGGCTGTCTTCACTAAAAAGCCCATTTCAGATGCACGTGCCGCCAGCGAAGTGATGCTGACGATCTCCTGCGACAACCGCGATGCGGTCAACGTCATGGTGAATGCCGCGGGTAAGTCTGGAGGGGTCACCGACGCCAATCCGCAAAAGGACTACGGCTTCATGCTGAACCGCAGCTTTGAAGATCTGGACGGTCATGTCTGGGAAGCAATGTGGATGGATCCCAACGGTATGCCGGCACAAGGATGACCACGGTCGGGATGACTGTGCGCGAATCCGGCTGAAGCCAGCTTCACCCTCGTGACAAGCGTGCACAGCCATCGAACTATCGCAACGCAAGAGAGGTCGAACTTGGTAGGTTTCCAAGGCAGTAGAGCAACCGATGAAATCGAAAATTACCACCGCCGCCGAAGGCCGCGATTTGACGTTGAGTTGCCTGATTGAGGCGCCGTGCGAACTTGTGTTTCGCGCGTGGACGGAACCGGAACTGTTAAAGCTGTGGTTCGCACCGCATCCTTACACCACGCCCGTTGTCGAAACGGACGTGAGGCCGGGCGGATCGAATCTGATTGTGGTGCGGGGACCCGACGGCAACGAAATTTCGAACCGCGGAGTATATCTCGAAGTCGAAAAAAACGAAAAGATCGTCTTTACCGATGCATTCAGTTCGGCGTGGGAACTGTCTCAGAAACCCTTCATGACGATAATCCTGACATTTGAAGATCGAGACGGCCGGACGAAATACACCGCGCGAGTCCGGCACTGGTCGGAGACAGACCGTGAATTTCACGAGAAGATGGGCTTCCACTCGGGCTGGACGATGTGCGCGGAGCAACTTGCTGAGCTTGTCGAAGAAACGATGATGTGCGTATGACCAGCCGGTTCCAGGTGGGATCACCGAATTCCTCCTCATAGCATTCGACGATGAAACTGGGCTTCGCATGGCCAAGCTGGTTAGATGTTGTCCACTGCGAGGCTCAGGCCTTGTGTCGATTCAAATGTCGGAGCCGCACTGCCACGCAAATCGCCAATCCGAGCGATAAACATCTGCAGGCTCGGAGAGCCTCGCCGAGGATTGTTTTATCAATCGGAAAAACAGGTTGAGGTCCTCGGGTCATCCCCGGCTCATTTGGGAGAACGTCAGTGGATCAGCTCGAACTGTTGTCGAAGTGTCAATGACTCGGTATAAAAGCTGGCTTGCGGAAGTTTCTGCGCGCTCTCTTCTCAGGCAAAATGAACGCATAAGTCTGCGACACGGTAACGCACGGTAATTGCAGGTATGTCGACTAGACGGTTGAGGGCTTCCTTCGTTGTTTGCACGCGCCGACGGGCGGGGTCTATTGTTGCTGGTGCATGCCTTGGTTTTACGGGATTCGAAAAAGAGTAGCAGTCGTGGTGTGCCTTTCGCTCCCGCTGGTCTTGAGCGTTGCTGGGCAGGAGAATCACGAATTCCGCGCGCTGCTCGAGCAGGGTTTTGCTCTGCACCAGCAGGCGAAGTATGTGGAGGCGATTCCGCTACTCGAGAAGGCCAGACGGCTGGAGCCGAACGACTATTTTGCGAACCTGCTGCTCGGAATCGATCTCCTCAGGACCGACAGGGCTGCAGCGGCGGGTGAATTTCTGCAGATCGCGGCACGGGTAAATCCCGGGGAAGATACGCCGGAGGAGTACATTGGCGAGGCGGAGGCTAATCTTGGCCATTTCTCGCGGGCCGCCGCCGCGTATATCGAAGGTCTGAAGCGAGGCAAGAATTCGGAGGACTCTCTGCTGGCGTGGGCGGGATTTGCTTTGGAGCGATTTCGCCAGATCGGGGAGGAGTTGCGCAGTTCGGACGCAGGTGTTGCGGCGATCCGCAGGCTACAGGTTGAAGCTGCAAAACCTGTAGCGTCGCTGAAGTGTGCAGTGCCGATTCCTTTGCTGGAGACGAGGCTCGCAGGATTGCGCGCGAACGGGGCTGCCGCGATTGAAGCGCGGCACGACCTTTCGCTCTGCTATGCGCTCGCCGCAGACCTGGCCGCAGCGCGCTTGAACACAGGTGTGAAGGATCAGGCGGCGTTGCACCGGCTGCGGGGAGATGTATTTTTGCGGTTAAGCAACGATACGACGAATGCAATGGCGGAGTATAACCAGGCGATTGCGATTCAGTCGAACGATCCGGCGCTGTATGAGCGCCTGGCCGAGGCACAGATGTCGGGCGGTGATGCGGATGCGGCGCGGCAGTCAGCGACGACGGCGCTGGAGATAGATCCGCACCGCTCGGGAGCAATGCGCACGCTTGCGATGCTCGCGATGAACAACCGCGAGTATGACAAGGCCGTGCCGTGGCTGGAGAAGATGAAGGCCGAGTCGCCGCGCGATCACAACGTACAGGTGGAATTAGGGAAAGCACTGGCGCAGACGGGCAAGCCCGCTGAAGCGCTCGAAAATCTGAAGGCGGCTCTGGAGGCGGGGTATCCCGATGAAAAGGGCGCGTTGCACTCCCTGGAGGCAAGGCTCTTTCGGCAATTGGGCAGGGAAACCGAGGCGGCGAAGGCCGCAGCGGAGGCGAAACGGCTTTCAGATGCGTTTCAAAGCCGCAAGCGAGATCGATCGACGGGAAGTTCGAATGTGGACCAGTAGACGCGACGTGTTGCGCGGACTGTCAGGGCTCATGGCGCACGGAATGGGTGGGCGATTTATACGTGCTGTTGAGCCGGGGAGTGTGCAGGCAGGTCCGGTTCGGCTGGTAAACGGAGCTGCGGCTGCTGGCCTGAATTTTGTTTTGCGTAATGACGCGCGCGGACGGAAGTACCAGGTGGAGACGCTGCCAGGCGGGCTGGCAGTGATTGACTTTGACGCGGATGGATGGCCGGACCTGTTCTGCACAAATGGTGCGAAGCTGCCGGAGCTCACGAAGTCGGAGCCGGGTTTCTGGAATCGGCTTTATCGAAATAATCGCGATGGCACCTTTACCGACGTGACCGAGAAGGCGGGACTGCAGGGACAGGGTTACAACATGGGCGCCGCCGTGGGCGACTACAACAACGATGGCCACGAAGACCTGTTCGTCGCCGGTGTCCACCGGAATTTTCTGTACCGGAACAACGGGAACGGCACGTTTACGGACGTGACGAAGCAAGCAGGGCTCGCAGGGCCAGGCTCACTGGGCCGGCCGGTGTGGTCAGTGGGCGCTTGCTGGATAGACTACGACAACGACGGAAATCTCGATCTCTTTATCTCGAACTACTGCGACTGGCAGGCGGGAACCGACCCGATATGCGGCGGCATGGCCGATCAGGCGCGAGCTTATTGCCACCCCGACAAGTATCAGGCGGAGCCCATGCAGCTTTATCACAACAATGGTGACGGGACGTTTACCGAGGTGACGCGCAAGCAGGGGCTCCCCGATCTGCTGGGCAAGGGAATGGGTCTGGCGATGGCGGACTTTGCAGGCGACGGCCGGCCCGGAATATTTGTGGCCAACGACAACGCACGGAATCTGCTGATTCGTAATCGTGGTAAAGGGCTCGAGGAAGTTGGGATCGATGCCGGCGTGGGGTACAACGGCGATGGACGGAACATCTCGGGGATGGGAGCGGACTTCGGCGACATCAACGGAGATGGAAGGCCGGACATCGTGATGACGGGATTGAAGAACGAGACGTACGAACTGTTTCTGAATGCGGGGCACGGCGAGTTTGACGACGGTAGCGCCAAGACTGGATTGTTGAATCTCAGCCGCCGGTGGAACGGATGGGGTTGCGGGCTTGTCGATCTGGACAACGATGGGTGGCTCGACCTGTTTGTCGCGTGCGGCGGATTGGACACGCAGGACGCGCAGCCGAACCGGGTGTTTTTGAATCGCAGCGGACATTTTGAGGATGTTTCGGAGAAAGTGGGCGAAGGCTTTGCGCAGGCTGCGCAGCATCGCGGCGTGGTGTTCGCCGACTTCGATCGAGATGGGCGACTGGACGCAGCCGTAACGGCATTGAATTCACCGATCGAGCTTTGGTGGAATCGGAGTCCGCGGGAAAATCCTGCGCGACACTGGCTGCAACTACGACTGACAGGCACGAAGAGCAATCGTTCCGCAGTTGGCGCCGAGGTACGGTGCTTCGCCGGAGGAAAGATGCAACTTCGGACTGTTTCTGGCAGCAGAGGATATGCCTCGACCAGCGACCTGACGGTGCACTTCGGGTTGGGCGAGGAGACGCGTGCGAAGGTGGAGATCCGGTGGCCTTCTGGCAGGGTGCAAACAATGCCGGAGGTTGCCGCGGATCAATGGCTTGCGGTGACGGAGCCGGCATCTTAAGTTATCAGCTTGCAAAGTGACCGCGGCGCGGAAGATTGGAATTTTGACGGTTCACTGAATCGATATTCCCCCCTGCGAAGCCGTAAAACGAAAGAAAAATCACAATCGTACATAGACTGTTGTTTCAGCGCGGAATAAGAGTGAGTGCTGAAAAAGCTGGCACGCGTGTGCGTTTCCCTTGAAGCCAGCCGCTTCGGAGGCCTGAAGCCATGAAATCGATTTGGAGAAGAGTCGCATTGCGCCTGGGACTCACAGCCGGGCTTGCGATAACAATCGCGGTCCTGTTTTTGGGGTTCCCGCAAGCGGAAGCCCAAACCTCGAATGCGCAAATTAGCGGGCTGGTCACCGACGCGAGCGGGGCTGTGGTTCCCGGTGCCCAGATCACGGCACAGAACACGGAGACAAACGTCCCATACACTGCCGTCAGCAACGGCGCGGGAATATACGTGCTCCAGGAGTTGCTCCCTGGCCCTTACACGATGACGGTCTCGGCGTTGGGCTTCGGAGACGTGAAGCAGAGCGGCCTGGTGCTGGTGACGGGCGCACGAATGTCGGAGAACTTCTCGCTGAAGCCAGGCTCTGTCGAACAGACTGTGACCGTAACGGCGGCGCAGAATCTGATTTCGTCAGATGATGCTGCTTCTGCCTCTGTGCTGGACAATGCCATGATTACGGAACTGCCGCAGTTGAATCGCAATGCTCTTGATTTGACGGCTACGACGCCCTCGATCCAGGGCAGTGGACCGCCAGTGGACCAGATCGGGACCCTGGGGAACTCGGCATACCTGATCGCGAACACAGGGAATAGCTATTCGGTTTCAGGCGGCCAGGTGAACGGCACCAATATCAGCGTGGATGGGAACCCGGTGCAGGAGGCGGAGTTCAATGCCACGAATCGAGCGATTCCGACGCCGGATTCAATTGGCGAGTTCCGGGTGGAGAGTGGAGTTCTAACTGCGGACAAGGGCCGCTATGCGGGCGGCATCATCTCGATGGAAACGCAGAGCGGCACGGATACGTACCATGGCCGCGCATTCTTTTACTTCCGCAATGAGAATCTGAACAGCAATGACTGGACTTCGAATTCGCTGGGGAATCCGCGGCAGGCGTTTGACCAGAAGAACTATGGGGTTGCGGCCGGAGGACCATTGCGGATTCCTCATCTTATGAAATCCCATAGCGAGACGTTCTTCTATGCAGCATGGGAAGGAGAGCGATTCTCGCAGGGGCAGGAGATCATCAGTTCCGTTCCGACTGCGCTAAATAAAGGCGGTGATTTTTCGCAGACGGTGATCAACTATACCGACGGCAACCCGGTATTCGCGAACATCTACGATCCGTTCTATGGCGCATATACATCGAATGCTGCGGAGTGCACTGGACCCCTGGCCGATCAGTATTCAGGTTCGGGTCAATGCTGGGTACGCCCGCAGTTTCCAGGAAACACGATTCCTGCGGCGTATGGGACGGGTGTTTCGGGGCAGAGCGCGCTATTTCTGAAGTACCTTGCGTTGTGGCCCGACCCCAACCATGAGCCCCAGACGAATACGGATTTTGTGGCGAATCGCTATGACAAGATCAATATCACGCGCCCGACGGACAAATACTTCTTACGGCTGGATAAGGCCATCGGCAGCTCCCAGCATCTTTCGGGAAGCGTCAGCCGCTCTGCGCTGACGAATGACATTCCAGCACCATTCAAACATGCTGCAGAATCGGTGACAACGGATGTCGATTGGAGCGGCAGCGCACTCTATACGCTGACGTTGAATCCGAAGACCGTTTTGAATGCTCATCTGGGCGCAGGCGTGACCAACCTGTTCAGTAATGGTGTTTCGGGCAACGGTTCGGCGCCGGATCCGAGTATCGATACGTCGCAGTGGCCGTTTGACTCGTTCATCCAGAACAATGACGAGAAGTCGACGAACGAGATTCCGCCGGTGATTAACGCATGCAGCGGAAGTGTCGGCTGCTACACGCACGTGGGCGGCAACGAGTTCGACAGCTTTATCACGCAGTCGACGAACGCATCGGTTTCCGTGACGCGGCTGATGGGGCGCCACGCGCTGAAGTTCGGATACGAGCAGTACTTTACACGTTTCACCGAGCAGGGCGGCGACAAGACCGGTGTGGCGTGGGTAAACCCGGGCGGCGGTTCCAATCAGTACTGGAACCAGAACGATGGGTTGTCGGGCAACCAGCTTGCTGAGCTGATGATGGGTTCGGCAAACTACTTCAACTGGGGCAACTGGAACATTACTCCGTTTGGCTGGAACCAGGCGGCGTATGTGATGGACGACTGGAAGGTGAATTCCAAGCTGACGATCCAGATGGGATTGCGCTGGGATCATGATGGAGCGCGACAGGGCCGGCATGTTCCGGGGAGCCTGATGTACGACGTGAAGGCCAAGAATGTGCTCACGGCGAATAGCAACTGGAACTGGGGACAGGTAACGGCAGCAGTACCGGGACTGGCGGGGCTCCAAACGCCCGCGTGGTTGTCGCAGGGAGCGACGGGCCGGGTTGCTCTTCTAGGCACGAAGGAGTATCCGCAGAAGAACCTCTACACGACCAACGTTGTGAACCTGCAGCCACGGCTGGGCATCAACTGGGCGCTGAATAACAAAACGGTGATTCACTTAAGCGGCGGAACCGTGGACCAGGGCCTGAACGGCCTTTCTACAGACTGGCTGAGTTTCTACTACAACTCGAACACGTTCAACCAGGTGTCGAGCACGGATGGACAGCACTGGGTCAGCGAGTGGGGCGGAGACCACGGACTGCCGGCGTTCCCGGCGGTGACGGGCGGCAATCTCGGATGGGTTCCTCCGCTCACGAACAACACAGACTATTGGTATGCGAGCTATGGCGCGGCTGGAAACTTCGACCAGACGGGCACGACGATGAATCACTTTGATACGCCGACAAATTATATGTGGGGCATGACGATTCAGCGGCAACTCACGAATAACTGGGCGATCACTGGAGAGTACCTGGGTGTGAAGGGCGTGCACCTGCTGACCAATGTCTGGAACTGGAGCCTGAACAACGTTCCCCTGGAGTACTACAGCCTTGGGGATCACCTTTTTGACCAGGTTCCGAACCCGTTCTTCGGCCAGTCGCTCAACTTCTCGGCACAGCCAACAGTTCAGTTGAGCCAGCTGCTGGGATTGTCTCCCCAATATGCCGGCAACACCTCCACTACTCCGGGACAGGCGACGTGGGGCAAGTCCTTTTCGAACTTCGCGAACCTCCAAATCCAAGGCCGAAACTACCACGGACTTGAGTTGCTGGCGGCGTATTCAATTCGCAAGACGCTCACGAACACAGGCAGCACCGACATTCACGTGTTCGGGAGTACGGCGGGAGCACTTCAGAATCCCCATAACCTGATGGAAGGTTACGGCGTGGCAACGTACGAAATGCCGCAAACCCTCAAGCTGAACTACTCTTACGATCTGCCGTATGGGCACGGGCGGATGTGGGGTGGTTCGCCGCAGGGAGCGGGGCAGCATGTGCTGGATGCCGTGGTGGGTGGGTGGTCACTTGCGGGCATTACCACCTGGAGTGTCCATGGCACGCCCGTGCAGGTTCCTCGCATGGATACCGGCAACCAGGCGCCTGGGGCCGCACTCCGCTGGTCATTCGCGAACAAAAGCTTCCGCAAGTCGGGGGTCAGCAATAGCGACGCGCTGGTGGTGAATGGAGGTTTTGTAAACGAGAATGGCGCCGGAGTGCTGGATAGAAGCGCGTTCGTCGCAACGCCTAACTACAGTCTTGCAAATTCGCCGGTGTTCTTCTCAAACATACGCAATCCGGGAGTATTCACGACCGATGCGAGCATTCTGAAGAGGTTCTACGTGGGTGAAAGTTCGCGCTATATCGAGGCGCGACTGGAAGCGCTGAACATTCTTAATCATGCGAACTTCGGCAATATCATCAATGATCCTGACTCGCCGGTATTCGGCGGAATCAACGGCAAAAATGGACAACGTGTGATGCAGGTCGGTTTCCGGTTCTTCTTCTAATCAGAGGGTCCGAAACAATGGGCGCGGCGTTCGATTGGATGGGCGTCGCGCCATTTTTTCGAGCCTTAAGCAAGCGCCAGCTTGATGCGGCTGCTTATGATCGATTCAATTGATGCAGAACGGACTGGAAGTACACCTCGCGAACCCTCTCAAGTCAGAACGGGTATTCATCGCAGAGTCAGGGAGAGACCGAGATGACAGATGAGTTTCTGGACCTCGTCGCGGTTGTCACGGGTGCAGCTCAAGGCATCGGGCGCGCCATTGCGGAGGAGCTGCGAGCGCGCGGCGCCAAACTGATTCTGGTCGATCGCAATGCCGCGGGAGTCGCCTGCGCGGCAGAATCACTAAGCGGAGAAGATAGTGAAGTCAGGTACGTGGTGTTGGACCTGGCGAATTCCGAAAGCATCAGCGGACTGACCGCTGAGGTGGGATCGCTAACGGCGCACGTGGACGTGCTGGTGAACAACGCTGGCATTGAGCTGGATTTGCCCTTTGAGCAGATCACGAGTGAGCTCTTTGATCGGGTAATTGCCGTGAATTTACGGGCTCCATTGCTCTTAACGCAAGCGCTGATGCCACTGTTTCCTTCCTCCGGCGGAGCGGTAGTGAACATCAGTTCGATCCATGCGGAGCGTGCGTTTCCAAATTCCATTCCATACGCGTGTTCGAAAGCGGGCCTGGTGGCACAGACGCGTAATCTTGCACTGGAACTGGCGCCGCGACGTATCCGGGTGAACGCCGTCTGTCCGGGATACATTGACACCCCAATGTGGGATGAGTGGCTGCGATCATCGCCCGACCCCGCGGCACTGGCAAGCCAGACGGAGGCGCTGCATCCGCTGGGGCGGCGGGGCGTGCCCCAGGATGTGGCTGCCGCGGCAGCCTTTCTGGCGAGCCCAAATGCGGCGTGGATCACGGGTACGTGCCTGGTGGTGGACGGCGGGCTCACAGTTCGAGCCCATCCGTGAAGGACCCCGAGGGAACTGGATAACGGCAAAACGGAAGTTCTGACCTTAAAACGCAACTTCAATGTTGTTTTTATGCTATTCCGGCTTGAGTTCTAACGGATAAGATGGCTGCGCCACACTTCCCGTGGAGGTCCGCTCTGATGAAGAGGCAGAAGGCAGCTCTTAGTGAGACGCTCAAACAGGAGTTCAAGAAGGACCTTGAACTCTTTCAATACTTCCTCGTATTGCTGAACAGCTCAAGCCCGATTCGAAACGTGGAACTGATGTGGGCGGACGATCTGGAACTGTTCGATCCCACGCAAGGGCCTCGTTTGAATACGGGAGATGCGCTGGTTCAGTTACAGCACGCGTCGACCGATACGCAGGGGCGAACATCGCCCAGCCCGAGCACACACTTTTGCGATATGGTCCACGGTTTTGGGGCGTATGAAGAACAGACCTGCGCCAAGAGCGACAAACCGGCGAAGGAGTTGTGCCGTGCGACTGGCCGGAGCCATGTGTATCCATGCCACGTAGGGCTTACAGACATCGCGGTTCCTGTGATCTGCGAAGGGAAATATCTGGGCACGTTGTTCAGCGGGCAGGTAGTGACGGAGCCTCCAACGGAGGAGCGATTCGCGCGAGTGAAGGAAGCACTGAAGAACCAGCCGCATATCGACGTGAATCGGCTCGAAGAGGCGTATTGGCGCGTGCCGGTGGTGACCACTGCGCAACTAGCCGAAATGGTGCGGATGCTGGAGGTGTTTGCGCGGTATCTCTCGAACGCGTGGAAGCGTCTGGAAATCATGAGCGAGTTCCAGCACGTGCGCGAACGCGAGTTGGCGTTGGATCGCAGAGAACTCGCGGAAAAGCTGCTTTCAGGGCAGATGGCCAGCAGCGGCCAGGATCGTTTGGAACAGTTGCGAATCCTGGCGCGCAACGTGGGACTGGAACGGCTGCCCGATCGTGTACTGGTGCTGCGCATGCAGTTGAGCCCGGAGGCCGGAGCTGACAAGGGCTGGTTATTGGATGAGACGGCACCGACATCGGCAGAGGGGATCGGGAAACAGCTCGCGCTTGCGCGCGTGACACACAGCATTGAGGACCGGTCCCGGAGTTGGCCGAATACGCTCGCCGCGGTGATAGCTCCGGGCGAGATGTGCATTTTCACATCTCAAAAGTCGCGGACAGCAAGCCATGAACGCCAGTTGATCGATGAGATCGCGCAGGCACTGTTGCGCGCGGCGCGGTCACAGGGATTGCTCACCGCACGGATGGGGATCAGTGCACCGCATCCGATACCGAGTGAACTGCTAAGGGCATATCACGAAGCAGTGTCGGCACTCGATTCGGGGCGTTCAACGCTGAACTGGTTCGAGTCTCTTCCGGAACGCCAGCAGCAGCCGACACAAGCGCTGGGCCGGCTTCTCAAGGCCCTGCAAACTGCGGAATCAGCTTCAATCAATGCCTCGCTGCGCGAGTTTTTGGCCGCGGCGATTCCAGTAGGAGCTTCGGTTGGCCAATTGCAGCAGGCACGCGGTCTGCTCACATGGGCCTGCGAGCATCTGGCCCGTGAGATGGGCTCGATGGCCGTCAATCCCGAGCCGGTTAACCAGGCACGCGAGAATTCGATTCAACTCATCCTCGGGGCACCAACCTCGTTCGCCATGACGGATGCATTTCGCGCGTTTGTTGAGCAATTGCGGCAGTATGTGATGCAGTTGTTCAGCCAGCGGGAACAGAAGATCGTAAGCGAGACACATCGATTGGTACGCGAGCTTGGGCCGGAGAAAGTGACCATCCACGACATCTCGCAGAATCTGAAGCTTTCAGCAGGGCACCTCGGACGTGTGTACAGTCGCACCACCGGACAGACGCTGGAAGAGTACCTGATCCGGCAGAAGCTGGAGATGGGCAAGCGGCTGCTTCTAGATCCGCGGTTGCACGTTTCGGAGATTTCCGATCGCTGCGGTTTCTGCAATCCCGCCTATTTCGCATCGGTTTTTAAGAAGTACATGCACTGCACTCCGCGGGCGTTTGCAAATCAGCCGCACATTTGTGGAAACCAAGAAAGCGGTGTAGCCGAATTGCAGGCGGTAGCCGGATAGGAATAGAAACAAATGCGTGCTTTGGTGTATACAGCTCAGCGCCGGGTCGCGATGGAAGATCGAGATCGTCCGGTGCCAGGGCCGGACGAGGTTGAAATTGCCGTGGCCGCGGCAGGGATTTGCGGCTCAGATGTTTCAGGGTTCCTGGGGCACAGCCGACGGCGAATTCCTCCCCTTGTGCTCGGCCATGAACTGGTAGGGCGAACCGAAGACGGCAAGCGGGTGGTGGCGAATCCGCTGATCAGTTGCGGGCATTGCATGGCCTGC
This sequence comes from Occallatibacter sp., assembly GCA_036495975.1. GTDB lineage: Bacteria > Acidobacteriota > Terriglobia > Terriglobales > Acidobacteriaceae > Telmatobacter. The sequence continues at coordinate 46,068 of DASXLY010000096.1, forward strand.
CTGAGCGGCGCACAGAACCTGTGTGCCAACTGGCGACTGCTGGGAATGGACAGGACGGCCGGGTGCTACGCAGAGTACGTGTTGCTGCCGCGATCGCAGGTGTATGCCATTCCCGACGAGTTGAGCGACGCAAAGGCGGTGATTGCGGAGCCTCTGGCAAACGTGGTGCACCTGTTTCGCATTGCAGCGCCTGCTCCATTCTTTCGCGTGGGCATTGTGGGTGGAGGGACCATGGGGTCGCTCGCGCTGCTCGCCGCAAAGCGACTGGGCGTGCGAGAGATCCTGGTGCAGGACTTGAGTGATGCCCGTTTGGCCACGGCACGGAAGATGGGCGCATCGGCTGCTGTGAATGTGTCGAGCGACGAGGGCAGGGCGGAGGCGCGGCACGTTGCCGGGAACGGACTAGACCTGGTGCTTGATGCGTCGGGGGTAGGCGCCGCGCGGCAGGCTGCGTTTGACCTCTGCCGTCCAGGCGGAACGGTTGTGCTCCTGGGAATGGGGGCAGAGAAGAGTGAGATCGATTTTGTGACGAGTATACGCAAGGAGCATCGCGTGGTGATGTCGTTTGCATACACACCGGCGGATTTTGAGCGATCGCTCTCTATGTTGATCGCCGGAGAGATTGACCTGACGCCGTGGACTGTCGAGATGGCACTGGAGCAGGGCCAGGAGGCGTTCGACAGGATCACCACCAATCCGGGAGACACGCTGAAAATCATGCTGCGCGTGCATTGAACAGTCGACATTGGGTCAGGAAGGTGCTCTGATGAACGCGCGCGAATTATGCCTCCTGTCGTTGCTGCCGGTGTGTCCCCTGGTCGCGCAGAAGCCGCTCCCGCCGGTTCATGATGGCGCGGTGCTCTCGGGGCCCGGCGAGTTCCGGTACGACGGCGAGTTGTTGGTCAAGGGTCGGGTCACCCTGCGGAACATGACGCTGCATCTGCGCGGACCGATTCGCGTTTCGGCGGGCGCAACTTTGGACATCGAAGACGTGCATCTGTTGGTGGCAGACCCCGCAAGCGCCCCCAACGGCACGAGCGGCCTCAGGTGTGAAGGGCCAGCGCATGTGATTGTGCGGCGGTCAACGATGTCCCCGGTGAACTCGGCGCATCCCATGTGGCTGCTCAAGGGCGATTTGGATGTGGACAGTTTTGCTACAACGAATTCGGAATTTCATCTGGATTCCGTGCACGCCCGGATAGACGGGCTGAAAATCTTTGAACTTGAGATCTCACGCGATAGCCAGGTGTCGGCGGACGGATTGGACCTTGTGTTTCTCTCGACCCATTCGAGCGAGAATGATCATCTTCGGTTCGAAAATATTCCGGTGGATCGCGCTTTTTCGCGAACGCTTGATCTTGGCTCAGGAGCGCATGCGCAGCTGAAGAATACGCATATACGATTCTTTCTGCTGTACATTCACGGACAATCGAGTGCCGACCTGGCCCATATGGGTCGGGTGCAACTGGCGCTCTCACCGGATTGCGAAGGAACATTGCATCTACCAAACGGACGGCTCGGATCTGCGGCCGAACCTGAGATATTTCCCAAGCCGCAGACTTCGAACTGCCCATTTCACATCGGGCTGAATGACGTGAACGTGGACACGTGGGATGTGTATGCAAGTGGGCACACGAGGCTCACCCTGGACCATTCCAAGATTGACGAACTGATAGCGGGCGATCATGCAAACATCACAGTGCTCGACTCGATCGTGTATGCCGACTGGCTGGGCGTGAACGGCGATGCGAACATGAGGATCGAGAACTCGACCGTGGGTGCGCTCAGCCTTTCCGGCCAGCGGCCCGATCTCGCGACGAGCCAGATTCGCATTACAGGGCGCGGGCGCGCGAGTTTCAAAAGGGTCCGCTTTGATTGCGGCATTTTGGCAGAGGACGACGGTATGGTTTCGATTGCGCAATCCCTGAGCCAGCCAAAGTATATAAGGACGTCAGGGCACGCGGTCATCCGGACGGAGAGCCCTTCAGGCCAGTGATGCAAAGGTGCAGTTTCGTTGATTTCAGTGGCCACTATCTCTGCATGAAGCGATAGCGCTCGACAGTCTTGTCGTTAAGCGTGACACCGAGGCCAGGTGCCTGGGGGACGCGAACGCAACCATCGTCCTCCACCGGGAAATGCTCGTTGGTGGTCTCCCAGCGCAGAGGCGAGTGACTCAGCGAAAACTCAAGGGGTTCCTCGTTCGGTTGCGCTGCAAGGAAATGGAGATTGGCGGCGATCTCGATATTTGTCTTGTAGCCATGGGTGATCACGCGTTTGTCGCGCGCATAGGCAGCTGAAGCAATCCGCAGGATTCCAGTAAACCCGCCGACCTGGGAGATATCGGGCTGGCAGATGCTGGCGCCGCCACGGTCCATCATTTCGATGAACTCGCTCACATGCGTGAGCCCCAAGTCGCCGACGCCGGTGGGAATGCCGTGACGGCTCATCTCGAGGTGACCTTCGACATCATCGAGGGGAAGAGGAGCCTCAAGGAACCAAAGGCCAATCTGGCGGTAAACCGGGAACAGCTTCAGGCCCTCGCCGGCGGTTCTGTAGGAGAGTGCCGCGTCGACGATCAAGTGCGCATCGTCGCCAGCTTGCTTGCGAGCAGCCTCGAGCAGGCGGCTGGTGAGGGCGATGTTATCGAGCCACCACGGGTCGGCTGCGAACTTGAAGTTACGCAGCTTTTTAGACTGCCCTTCGGCGACCTGGGCGCGCACCTCGTCAGGCGTTCTGGCCATGGGATAGATGGTGCCGTATGCCGGCACGCGCTCGCGCTTCTTCCCTCCGAGAAGTTCATGAACGGGCTTGCCTTCGATCTTGCCCTTCAGATCCCAAAGCGCAAGGTCGATCCCGCCGATGGCGTGCATGGCGAGACCGCGGCGGCCGACGTAGTCAGTGGAATCGTACATGCGGTGCCACAGCGCAACCGGATCGGAGGGATCTTGCCCCAGGAGCACGGCAGAGAGAGAACGGGCGTGGTTGTGCGCTGAAGGGCCTTTGACAATAGCCTGGATGGCTGGAGCCATCGATTCGGTTTCCCCAATGCCAGTGATGCCTTCGTCGGTGTGAACCACGAGCACGCAGTCGTCATAAGAGCCGTCGAAGAGCTCGATAAGAGGGTCTTCGGCGCGCAGGTGGATTGCTTCAACGGCTGTGATTTTCATTTGCCAGCCCCCGGTGTGACGCAGTGATCATAAAGCGCCCTGACTGCGCTGGTAAGGACCAGCTACATAGAACGAAAGAATTATCCGCAAAACAGGCAAGGGAAGCAAAGAAAGCATTGCCCGGGATTCTACCCAGCCGTTATCCTCGGCCCGTGAAATCCTCCTCTGCAAATCCGCAGGCGGCGCAGAAGTTCCTGCCGAAGTGGCTGGTCTGGTCGCTGTTGACGATTGTGCTTTGGGGCACATGGGGACTTGTTTCAAAGATCGCCTCAGCCGGCGTTGATGCCTACATGAACCAGCTGCTGTACACCGCGGGGCTGGCGCCGCTGATGGTGTTTGTGGCGGTGACGGTGCACCGGGAAGAGGGCGAGAAGACGATCAACCGCGGCGCCGGCGTGTTCTGGGCATTTCTGACCGGGATATTGGGCGGCGTGGGAAACATCGCCTTCTTTCAGGCGATGGTGAAGGGCGGCAAGGCTTCGGTAGTGGCTCCGGTAACCGCGCTGTTTCCGATGGTGACGGTGCTACTTGCGCTGATGTTCCTGAAAGAGAAGTTGGGCCGAACGCAGTGGCTGGGACTGGCACTGGCGTTTGCGGCGATCTACATGCTCAGTGCTTAGGACGAGGAGATGATGGGAATGCCTCTGTGGCTTGGTTTCTCGATCCTGGCGCTGGTCTTGTGGGGCGTCACCGGAGTGACGCAGAAACTTGCGACGAACAGGATTACGAGCGAGCGATCGTTCCTGTGGTTTTGCTGGGCCATGGTGGCTCTTTCGGCAGCGGTGCTGGTGGTTGTGCATCCGCAATGGGGATTGGGGAGGCTTGTCGTGATCTGCTCGATTGCCGGAGGAGCGCTGAACGGATTGGGTGCGTGGACCAGCTTCCGCGCTTTGGAGTCGGGTGGGAAGGCTTCGATTGTAATCTCGCTGGTATCACTGTATCCGCTGCTGACTGTGGCTTTGGCGGTGCTCTTCCTGGGCGAACGACTTACAGTGCTGCAGACGGCGGGCGCGCTAACGGCCATTGCCGCGGCGATTCTGTTGTCGATTGAAACAGGAGTGAAGGCGGCCTGAACAGCGGAGGTCAGCTTTCGTCGCCTGGGAGGATATGGCCGTCTTCCGCAACACCGTCGATGGAGCGCAGGCCTTCCTGAACGGAGAAGAGCACGGTGGTGGCGAGGCTCTCGCCGGGTAAGAGCATGCGTGCTCTTCCCGCATCGATCATGGACTGAATTCGGAACGGATACCCCGTGGCGGGTTCGAGGACCGCGACGTTGAGATTGTTCCAGCCGCCGTGGGTGGCGAAGAGCCAGCAACTTGTGAAGACATGGGGATCGAACCGTAACCCCGCGGCAAGGCCTGTGGCACGGTTCGTGACGCCGCACCATCCCTGCGAATAGTCAGTGCCGTAGAAAAAGTGGAGAGCGCGCGAAGAGACATCGGGCACAAAGCGGAGGTCGAGGGTTCCAGAGGGGCTCGTCGCAAACGGCCAATCAAAGGTGGGCGGCGCGGACTCGAGGGTTCCGGGGAAATCCAACTCGCGAATTACGGTCATCGGCGGGAAGTCGATGCGGTGCTGCGCGGAGACCGCAAATGCGGGATGGAGTTTGAAGAGAAAAGGCAGGGGCTTTGAACCTTGATTTGTGAGCCGGTAGCGCAACTCAAGCATGCAGCTGTCTTCTTGGAGGGATAGGGATCGCTCGGCGAGGACGTGTGTGATCGGTGTCAAAAAGTGGAGATCCAGACGAGCGACATCTTTCTGACTGTGCGGTACGGCCTGCCATGCGCCGGTCCACAATTCGCCGTGGTCAGGCACTTGGAGACCTGCGAGCGGGCCAGCCTCGTCGTTGGGAAAAAGATCGTCCCAACCGCCGCACCAGTTGTCATCGTAGGACGCGTGGGGCGGCTGCACGGAAGGTGACAGGTTTGGGTTGTTCCAGAGGATATCGGCGTTAAGGGGCTTGTAAGTGATCTGCCAGATGCGGGCACCCGCCTCAGGCAAAACAACGACACGCAGGAACTTGTTCTCGAGCACAATGGACTGAAGCGAGTTGAGCGATTGCCCGGAGCGGACGCAGAGGTCTGTCATGTCCCGGACAGAGTACATTGCGAGCGCGTTCAAGGTCAGCTTTGGAAAACTGCTTTACGGAGATTTGGACTGGTTTTGCGATATCCGGGACCGGATCGAAAGGCAGAAGCATCCAACGGCCGCTCAGAGAACTGCCGTGCCAAGCCAACCGGGTGGTTTCCGCAGATTTCCTCGATCATTCTCCGTACGGCACCCAGATATTCTTAACCTGGGTTGCGTGCTGCAGAAACCAACGACCTTCGGCCTGTGCGCGGTCGAACCAGTTATATTCGCGACCGTCGTTGGTCCAGACCTGCTTCATGTTTCCGATTGAGGCGGCCCGAACCATGGCGGCTTCTTCGTCGCTGCGGAAGCACCAGATCGCGTCGATGCCATCATGTTCAGCCAGGGTCCTGCCCAATTCGGCCGGCTGGCCCGCGACGAGGTTCACCACGCCGCCAGGCACATCGCTGGTGTCGAGCAGTTGATAAAGATCCCCCTGGATTAGTGGGTAGTGTTCCGACGGCACCGCAACCACTGCGTTACCCATCGCCATGGCTGGCAGGATCAGAGAGAGCAGGCCGAGCAACGGTGCCTCGGCAGGAGCCAGAATGCCAACCATGCCCACCGGCTCCGGCATGGCGATGGTGATGTTCCGGCCCGGCGGATGATGCACCACGCCTTCATATTTATCCGCCCAGGCGGCATAGGAAAAAATACGCTCGATCGAAAGATTAGTCTCGACCAAAGCGCGTTCCTCGCCGATCGCGGCCGCGAGCCGACGAGCGATCTCGTCGCGGCGCTGGATCATGTTTTCGGCAAGGTAGTAGATAACCTGTGCGCGGGCATGGGCGGAGGTCCGCGCCCATCCTGACGCAGCCCACGCCGCTTCTACCGCGTTGCGGATATCCTTGCGGTTGCCGAGTGGCGCTTCGCCGAGCAACTGGCCGCCTTCGCCATAAACGGGGAAGGAGTAGCCGGAATCTGGCCGCGCCTGTTTGCCGCCGATGTACTGCTTCACGGTGCGGTCGATCGACGAGGCAGCAAAACCGTCCATCCCGCCCTCAGGCTCATCGTGGGCAATTCTGGCATGCGGTGCGGTGGCTTTAGATGCCGGCAGGCTGTGAAGCCATTTCGGAACCAGATACTCGAGCATGCCCTCGCGGCCACCTTCTCGGCCGTAGCCCGATTCGCGATAGCCGCCAAAGCCGCACGCAGCGTCGAACTGGTTGGTAGAGTTCACCCAGACCACGCCGGCCTTCACCTGCGAAGCCACGTCGAGCGCAACATTGATGTTCTCGCTCCAGACGCTTGCCGCCAGGCCGTAGACGGTGTTGTTCGCTAGCTCGACGGCTTCTGCCGGAGTGCGGAAGGTCATCGCCGCCAGGACGGGGCCAAAAATTTCCATTTGTGCCACGGTCGCCGTGGGATGCACATCGGTTAGCAGAGTGGGGGGGAAATAGCTGCCCTTTTGAGGCAGGGGATTGTCGGGCTGCCAGCAGTGCGCGCCCTCGGCAATACCCGCGTCCACCATGCGGCGGATCGTCTCCAGTTGCGCCGGCGAAACAATCGCGCCGATGTCAATCGCCTTGTCCAATGGATGTCCGACGCGAAGCGTCTCCATCCGGGCCCGGACCTTGGCGTAGAGCGTCTCCGCGACTCGTTCCTGCACGAGCAGCCGCGAACCGGCGCAACACACCTGTCCCTGGTTGAACCAGATGGCATCTACCAGGCCTTCGACCGCGGAGTCGAGATCGGCATCATCGAAGACGACAAAGGGTGATTTCCCTCCCAGCTCGAGTGAGAGCTTCTTGTGCGACTTCGCCGTGATCTTGCGGAGGATGCGACCCACTTCCGTCGAACCGGTAAACGCGATCTTATCGATTCCGGGATGTTCCGTGATCATCTGGCCGGTGGAGGGTCCGCCATTTACCACGTTCAGGACGCCTGCGGGGAGCCCCACTTCCATAGCCAGTTCCGCAAGAGCCAGCGCTGTCAGCGGCGTGTTCTCCGCGGGCTTGATGACCACGGTGTTGCCTGCAGCCAACGCCGGCGCCACTTTCCAGGCGAACATCAGCAGCGGAAAATTCCACGGGATGATCTGGCCAACGACGCCACAAGCGGTGAAGTTCGGAAACTCCGACTCCAGCAACTGTGCCCAGCCTGCGTGATGGTAGAAGTGGCGCGCCACCAGAGGAATATCGATGTCGCGGCTCTCGCGGATAGGCTTGCCGTTATCCATCGTTTCAAGAACGGCCAGCCGGCGCGAGTGTTTCTGCACCTGCCGGGCGATGGCGTAGAGGTAGCGGGCCCGCTCGTGCCCACTCAAAGCCTGCCATCCGGGCAGGGCCCGGCGTGCTGCAGAAACGGCTGCGTCCACGTCGGCAGCGTTCGCCACCGCGACTTCGGCGAGGGCATCTCCGCTCGAGGGATCGCTGGTCTCGAAGTACTCACCGCTCGCTGGTTTCAACCATGCGCCGTCGATGAACGCGTTGAACTTGCGGTGATGCCGCTCGAGCCACTGCACAGCCTCTTTGGGATCTTCCGGCGCGGCGCCGTATTCCATGCTGTAGAACTTCTCGACGATGCTCATCGCGTCTCCTCCGACGGGACTCCAATCCCATCTACGCGATGGGGTGGCGGTACGCCGCCGAATAGCGGCCGGTCGCGTAATGTTCCAGCTGGCGCTCGATGTCAGCCAGCATACCGCTGGCGCCAAATCGAAACAGAGACGGCTCCAGCCACGGGCGTCCCAGCTCGTCTTTCATCATCGCCAGCCAGTCCAGCGATTGCTTCGCGGTGCGGATGCCGCCCGCAGGCTTAAAGCCGACAACCATCCCGGTCCGTTCGGCGTACTCGCGGATGGCTCGCACCATCGTGATCGAGACTGGAAGAGTGGCGTTTACCGCTTCCTTGCCGGTCGATGTCTTGATGAAGTCCGCACCCGCCATCATGGCCACCCAACTGGCTCGCGCCACGTTGCGCAGCGTCATCAGGTCGCCGGTCCCCAGAATTGCTTTCATGTGCACGGGGCCGCAGGTTTCCTTGAATGCAGCGACCTCGTCATACAAAGCCTGCCACTCGCCGTTGAAGACATGCGCACGCGTAATCACAATGTCAATCTCCGACGCACCGGCCTCGATGGAACGCCGAATTTCCTGCACGCGCTCCGCCAGGGGAGATAAGCCAGCCGGGAATCCGGCCGAGACTGCCGCGACCGGAATGCCCGACCCATCGAGCGCCCTGACCGCCGTCTCTACAAGCGCGTGATAAACGCAAACCGCCCCGACCTTGAGGTTTAGTTCCTGGATGCCAAGGTTCTGGACCAGCTGCCGCTGCAGGGGAATGCGCGCCTTTGCGCACAGTCGTTTAACGCGCTCGGAAGAATCGTCTCCGCTCAGCGTGGTCAGATCCATGCAGGCGATAGCGCGCAGCAGCCATGCCGCCTGATGCTCTTTCTTGACCGTCCGGCGCGCCGTATGGGTCGTCGCGCGCCGCTCCACGGCACTGGTGTTCACGCGCACTTCTTCCACCCAGTCCAAATTGAGCGCGATGCGCCGGTTGGGTTCGAGCGGATGACCGTGTAGCGTAATCGGAACGGAAGGCGAACTCTGCATCGATATTGTTTGCTGAGGGGCCATAATGATTCTCTCTCGGGCTAGAGTGAATAGTTTAAACATAATCCGATAGCCCCGGTATCTCTCAGCCCGAAATATCGAAGCAGTTTGTGTGAGCTTGACTGGGTCGGGATGCGCTTCACTGACGGAATTGGCAGTTTTGAGCTGCGTCACAACCTCCCCGCTTCAGCAGGCCTTGCAGGAGGGTCCTTGTGACGCTCATCTTGCATCCGCGCAAAGTCCGTGCAATGATGTCGCTGGAGAGTTTAGCCCCAATGGAGAGCCGCGCCGGCAGCGCGGCTTTTTACTCTGGCTCAGAAGATCATTGAGGGGAAGAAGGAGATTCTATGGCTGTCGATGAGGCATGGGAGAGGTTTTACAGCGCAATCCGGTTCGCACTCGTATCTGATGCTTCCGTTCAGGAACGATTGGACAGCCTGATTTCCGCCGTTTGCCACCTGCAGCGGGATAGTTTTCCTGATGAGCACGTTTGGGATGAGTTTCGAAAATTGGTGATTGAGGCCACAAAACGGCAAACCCGCCACCAGGGAGAAGCGAGAATCCACGCCACCGCCTCTCAGATTTCAGATGAGAAAGCCAAAGAAGGCCTTCAGGCAGCTTTCGACATCTTTTCCCACGTTGCGAAAGCGTTCGGCCGGACGGAATTTGTCATCTGATCCCGGCAGGTTCTGTCGGAAGCCTGGATCAGACGCCCCCGAAGATAGAGTATCCAAATTTTCCCTGAGGTCCCAGGCTTCAGGGCGACCGCATTGATGGGCTCACGCATTCCGTAAATTTGTTCGCCGAGCGCTTCGGCCTGTTCGCCGTCAGCGGACATCGGGGTTGTTGACATGTGCGAGCAGTGTGATCATTATATATAGCTATGCAACATATACGTATGAAACTGTTCGACCGGGAATTAAAAAAAGGTAGCGCAGAACTCCTGATTCTGTCCTTGATCGAGAACCGTCCGCGCCACGGATACGAGATCAGTAAGCTCATCGAGCAGCGATCGGAAGGCGTACTCAAGTTCAATGTCGCTTCGATTTATCCGTTGCTCTACCGCCTGGAGAAGCGCGGGTTCATCTCCGGTCGCTGGGTGGAAAAGGCCGGTCAGCGGCGACGCCGGTACTACGAGCTCAGGGCGCAGGGCAAGACGGTTCTCAGGCAACAGCGCAGCTCCTGGGTTGAGTTTGTCAATGCCATCAATCGCATCACGGGCGGCGAGCATGCCTGACTGGACGAGCGAAATTCGCACCGCGACTGCCAACCTGGAGATGAGCCCGGCACAGGAAGCATCGCTGGTTGAAGAGTTGTCGCAACATCTCACCGACCGCTACGACGAGTTGCGCGGCGGTGGCATGGACGATGCAGAGGCCTGCCGGCTGCTGAGGGCAGAGCTCAATGATGGCTCCCTTGTTGCAGAGTTGAAGCCATTGCTCTCTCCATCGCCCGAGCCAGCGGTTCCAGGGATCGACCAGCGCGAGCGCCTGCTTGCCGGAGTGGGAAACGATGTGCGCCAGGCACTGCGATTGTTGCGTTTCAACCCGGGATTTGCGGCGGTGGCGATACTCTCCCTGGCGCTGGGGATCGGCGCAAACACAGCCATCTTCGAGTTGATCGACGCCGTGTTGATGCGTACCTTGCCGGTGCCCGCTCCGCAGCAACTAGCCGACATTCAGGAGATTCATGGGGGACGCATCGGCAGCACTGTTGCACGGCAGAAGGAATTCTCCTTCGCTCTGTGGGATCAGTTGCGGCAGCAGCAGAAGTCCTTTTCAGGCATCGCCGCATGGAGTACGGAGAGGTTTGACCTTGGACACGGCGGCGAGGCGCGTTACGTCGACGGGATGTGGGTCAGCGGCAGCTTCTTTCAGGTTCTCCAGATTCAACCGATGCTCGGCCGACTGATTGCCGAGAGCGATGACTATCGCGGGTGCGGCATCCGCGGAGTTGTGATCAGCAGCGCATTTTGGCAGCGAGAGTTTGGCAGCCTTCCCAACGTCATCGGCAGTAAGCTTTCGCTTGACGGGCATTCCTTCGAGATTCTCGGTGTGACGCCGCCAGGTTTTTACGGCCTTGAGGTAGGTCGCAACTTCGATGTTGCCCTGCCCCTTTGCAGCGAACCGGTTATTCACGGGGAGGGAGCGTGGACGTCCGACTCTACGACCTGGTGGCTGGCAGCCATTGGCCGTCTCAAGGCAGGATGGACTTTCACGCAGGCTTCCGCGCAGCTTGCCTCCGTCGCTCCGGCGATCTATACCGTTACGCTGCCGTCGAATTACGATGCCATCGCCAGGAAAGATTATCTTCGATTCTCTTTGAAAGCCGAGCCTGCTGCCAGGGGCGATTCTCCGCTTCGAAAACAATATGCAGATCCCCTGTGGGTGCTGCTTTCCATCTCTGGATTGGTCTTGTTAATTGCTTGCGCAAACCTGGCCAACCTGATGCTGGCCAGGGCCGGTTCCCGGCAGCGCGAGATGGCTTTGCGGCTATCTCTTGGAGCCTCGCGCCTGCGGCTGATCAGGCAGTTACTGGCGGAGAGCCTGCTGCTTGCGTTAACCGGTGCGGCAATTGGCATCGCGCTGGCCCAGGGGTTGGGCCGGGTTCTGATTGCCTACATTGGCAGTGCACAGGATCCTGTTTTTCTTCCTACTTACCCCGATCTTCGGGTTCTGTCTTTCACATTTGGCGTGGCTTTGTTGACCTGCGTACTGTTTGGCGTGGCACCCGCGATTCAGGCGGCCAATGCCGATCCGGGTACGGTGATGAAGGCGAGTGGACGGGGATTGACCGCGACGCGCCAACGTTTTCTGCTTCGCAGGGGCCTGATTGTTTCCCAGGTTGCGCTCTCTCTTGTGCTGCTGGTGGCGGCACTGCTGTTTGTTCGTACCTTCAGGAACCTGCTCAATCTCGATGTTGGATTTCGGCAGAACGACGTTCTCGTCGCGGATTTCGATTTTTCGCCCCTCAAGGTTGCTGCCGCCAATCGCCTGGAATACAAGCGCGAACTCCTCGATAAGGTCAGGAATACGCCCGGGGTTATTGCGGCAGCGGAGACTACTATTGTCCCGTTGAACGGTGATGGGTGGAACGAGTTCGTCGATATTCCGAGCGGGTTGGTCTCACGCAAGCTGGTGTACTTCAATGCCGCGAGCACAGGATATTTTCAGACGCTGGAAATTCCCATGATCGCCGGTCGAGATTTCAGTGAAAACGAGACGCCCGCTTCGCCGCTTGTAGCGATCGTCAACCAGCAGTTCGCGCGAAGCTTTCTTCCTGGCTCTAACCCCATCGGCAAAACCTTCGAGCAGCGACGAGATGGAGGAAAGTCCAGCCTGGTGTATCGCATCATTGGCATTGTCGGAGACACCAGGTACCGCGACTTACACGAGCCTCCGGTTCCGATCATCTTCGTGGACGAGTATCAACTTGCTGATCTCAGCACGGATTCCACGTTCCTGGTGCACTCTAACGAGGCCCAGTCCGCTTTGATTGCATCGTTGAAAGACAGGGCAACCCAACTGAATCCGGCGATTGTGCTGAACTTCAGCGTGCTCAGGACATCGGTCCTGGAGAGGCTGACGCGAGAGCGACTGATGGCCACGTTGTCCGGGTTCTACGGAGTTCTCGCGGCCGTCCTCGCCATGGTCGGCATCTACGGCATCATCTCCTATATGGTGATCCGTCGACGAAACGAGATTGGCGTACGTATCGCGCTGGGAGCCGGAAAAGCCAATATCCTGGGCTTGATTCTGGGCGAGGCTTTGGTGCTGCTCGCCATCGGTCTGGCTGCGGGAACATGTATGGCTGCCGCAGCGGGAAGCGCTGCTCGGGCCATGCTCTTTGGACTCGAGCCCGTCGATCCATTGACGCTGGCGCTGGCAGCGATCGGCTTGACGATTGTCGTCGTGGCAGCCAGCGCCATTCCTGCGGCACGTGCCGCAGGCGTCAACCCAATGCAAGTACTGAGGGAAGAATGAGCGCTATTGGTCGTCGACCAATGATTCTGCAGAAGTAATCGAGCGCCTGCCTGACGTGGCTCGATCACTGCTGAGGGTGTCGCCCTTAAAACAGAGAGTCACTTGCTCGAAAGAATCGTGATGCTCCCGTGGGCGGGCTTGGGCTGGTTGTCCAACACGCTGTTCGAGACGACGATGTCGTCTTTGCCGCGGCCTTCGAGGTCGGCCACCGCAACACCTGCCCATCCGGTCTGCACGTTGCGCGTAGCAATCTTGAATCCACCATCGCGCGAGCCGAGATAGAGCATCAGGTTGTTGTTTTGCCCGCAGGTCACCACGATGTCGCGCAATCCATCACCGTTCATGTCGCCGGTCGCCACGCGGTCGGGACCTTCACATCCAGCCAGAGAAAACGGCGAGCCGGGCATCTTCCTGAATCCACCTTTGCCATCGCCCAGCAAAACAGTGACGCCAATGTCTTTTGGATCGGGAACATCCGGTGCGTAGGGGACGACTACGAGGTCGAGATTGCCGTCGTGGTTCATGTCGTCAATCGCGACGGCCCACGGCGCTTTGCCTGCGGGGAAGGGCGAGCCGGGCGCGTCGTGTAACCCGCCTCTGCCGTCGCCCAGCAGAATTGAAACTGCGTTCTCGTCCAGATCGGTTGTGACGACGTCAGGCTTACCATCCTTATTGAAATCAGCCGAGCGCAGGCGCTGATATGGCCGCTTGCCGGTCTTGAATGCCTTTCCCGGCAGGATGAGGTTTCCCTTGCCATCGCCCAGGAACATCAGAATCTGGTTGTGTCCCCAGTCGTCCGTAACGGCGTCGAGCTTGCGATCCCCGTTGAAGTCCCCGACAGCCACGCCGTGAACGTGCGGATAAGAGCGCGTATCGAAGGGCGAATGAGGAGATGGCGCGAATCCTCCTTTGCCGTCGCCAAGCAGAATTGTGAGGTATGGTGTTTCGGTATTGGCGACAAGAAGATCGAGATTGCCATCGCCGTTGAGGTCGGCGATAGCGATATCATTCGGACTTTTTCCGCATGCGAAGGGTGACCCGACGGCGGAAGTGAAGTGCCCTTTGCCGTCGCTGAGCAGAACACTTAAGGTCCCGTCGGCCATGTTGGCTACGACGATGTCGAGCTTCCCGTCGTGATTCACGTCGGCAAAAGCGATGGAACCGGGACCCGCACCCACGGAAATGACACGCTGGTTGAAATCTAGCTCAAGCCCCGCCGCTGCAACGTTGGACGGCGGACCTATGCTTCGCCGCACAAAGAGCAACGTCGCGATCGCGACTAGCGGCACGGCGGTCATTAGGATTGGCAGTCGAATGCCAGTTTTCATTCTTTTCTCGCTGCATCGCCCGAGGGTGAGCCCCCAAAGGCATTAAGCCTGGTGGCGGACAAGCTTAGTTTCCGCGAACTGATGGGCCTTCGCGAGCAACGCTTGAATATCCTAATTGCACTATAGAAGCTGTTGGGATTTCTCTGGCAGAAAGTTCGTGCGATGGTTCTGAATTGGGAGAGTTCCCGTAGGTCGGGCTTGACGCTCTTTGAGCCCGCGCAACAAGCCTTCAGGAGGGTCTGGGCACGGCAACCTGGTCTGTGTGCTACTCCGATGCAGTTGCGAATCGATCGGCTTCCCGATTCAGCTCCTGCGCACTTGCCGGATACGAAAACAGAATGACGCGATAACGAAACGTTACTGTCTGATTCTTCTCAAGGGAGAAATTGAACGGGGGCTGTTTGGGATCAAAAATGCTCCGTCCAAGCGGATTCGCTGCGAACAGTCCATACCCGCGTGCATGCCAGTAAGTTGGATAGCCGGGGTTATTCGGATGGTCCAGTATGGCAATCGTTATGGTGTGATCGCCGGTGTGGCCGGTCAGAGAACACCAGCGGCCGCGAGTTCCCCATGCGGCTCCGCCTTTGATTCCTTCACTCGTGAGATATTCTCCGGAAGCCGAAGCGACGCCTGCGGTATCGGCAGGAGCAGCGTCAACTTTTGTTGCGTTTCCATTTGCGTCCATGAAAATGCCGCCCTTCTCCTCGGGAGACTCAAGCCAATGGGCGACTCGAATGCCCAGCAGGCCCTCCTTGTCGTCATTGAAAACTAAGTGGTCGAGGGCTTTGAGCGTCACCACCTGATCGATGACCCTGGCGCGGTCGCGTCGGCTAAAGATATAGTGCGTGGTTTGACGGATGATTTGCTTATCTTCCCCGGTGACCCAGACTGATTCGACAACCAGCTCACCGCGATCGGCACCGCTCTTTGTGGAAACGATCCTGGTTTGGAGAATGGTCCCCATCTTCGACCGGTTTTCCGGCTTGATGGCATCGGAGTTGTTCCAGAAGTCGAAGCCGTTGGCGCTACCGTAGTTGAACCACATGCCGGCGTGATGCGGATGATCGACTCGTTCGCCAGGCCTCGGCTCGAGCGGATAGCCGCGGGTGACCGTAATGCCTTCGTCGGTGATGAGCGGATAGAGGACGGGTTTCTTGAGTGACGTTGGCCATATATAGGATGTGAACGGTTGGCCATCGATATTGATGTCGACGCGGCGATGAGCTTCATCTGCGACGACCTGGACGCCCGAGGCAGGGGCAGCTGCGACGGTGGCTGCGGCAAGTAGCGTGATCACAGCGAGAATTCCGAGCACAGCCTTGTTATGCATAAACCTTGCCTCCAGCCATAACCTCCTGAGTGCTCTCGTTGAACGTCACCTTCTGGCCGGTCTGAATGGCGGCAACGTTCATGCAGAGAGCGATGGAATGGCTGTAGCCGGCTTCAATGGGCGCGTTGGGTGCCTTGCGGGAGCGGACGCACTCCATCCAGTTGCGCATGTTGGCTGAGGTTTGCGGATCGCTATGGGTGTCGGCGTCGGTTGAGACAGATTCGGCCTTTTCGACGAGAGAGAAGCTGGGAAGCAAGTTTGGCTTCATTCCCATCTCAGCAGCGGAGTGGGCCGTCAGGCCGCCGACCGGAGTGACCGTTTGCTTGTCCATGTCGATCATGCCACCGTTCGAATAGTAGAGCTCCTTAACGCCTCCCGCGGAGTTGGTGAAGCGCGACGTATATTGCACCTGAAAGCCCTTGGTGGGATCGTCGAGCGGACCGTAATCAAAGACCGCCGTCATGGTGTCCCAATTCTGACGGCCATCTTTCCAGAGATAGATACCGCCGTTCGCGACCACGCTGCGCGGGTGAGGCAAGCCGGTGAACCAATGGACCGTGTCGATTTGGTGAACGAGCCACTGGTCTGGGATTCCCGATGAGTAAGGCCAGAACAGGCGGAACTCAAGATATTTGCGTGCATCAAAAGATTCGTGCGGACGATTGAGAAGATAACGCTTCCAGTCCGTGTCCTCCTCTTTGAGCAAGGGAACGACGTCGGGCCGGCGCCAGCGACCGGGTTGGTTAACGTTCCATGTCATCTCAACCATCACAATGTCGCCGAACGCGCCGGACTTTATGTATTCAGCTGCCTTCTGGTAGCTCGGAGTGCTGCGCCGTTGTGTTCCGATCTGGACAATCTTGCCGGTCTTCTTCACGGCCGCAAGAAACCTGCGCGCGTCGTCCATGGTGTGTGCGGTGGGCTTTTCGACATAGGCATCGCGACCAGCATTGACGGCTTCGACGCCGTGCAGGGCGTGCTGAAAGTCTGCTGTCGCAATCAAAACTGCATCGACATCCTTTCGCGCGTATAACTCGTCATTGTTCCGAACTGCGTCTACCGGGCCGCCACTGAGTTTCTGAATGCAGGCCGCACCCTCTTCGCGACGGCGGTTCCATATGTCAGAGACGGCAACAAACTCGAAGTTCATCTCTTTGGCGTTTTGAAGAAAAGCAGGAATCAGGGCTTGCTTCATGCGGTCGCCGCAGCCGACGACGCCAACCTTGACGCGGTCATTGGCGCCAACGATGGCAGCGTAGCTTGAGGCATTCCACGAAACAGCGCCTGCTGCCAGCGCGGCGCTACCTGCCTTCACGAATTCCCTGCGATTAGCGTCGTTGAGTCCCATGGTTTTCCCTGCGCTTCCATGCTGAACGTGTCAGCGGCAAATTTGAGCGATCTCCCGTCCCGGTCTGGTTTGCGGTTCCCTGCCCGTCAATTTTCGCAGGCCATGTTGCGGGCGCAAGGTGGTTGAAGGCCTAGAAGATAAATTTCACGCTTCCCTGGAAGACCCTGGCAGCATTGCCTGATGCCGTCGATGCAACCTGTCCAAAGGTCGAGGAGGTCAGGGTCTGGTTTGCGCCCAACGTACCAACGGCGAAATCAGGATGGTTCAAGACGTTGAAGGCTTCAAGCCGAAGGTCCAGGGCCATGCTTTCGTGGATCGGGAACAAACGGGAAATCTGAGAATCAAACTGGAAGTAGGGAGGTGTCCTGAAGGCGTTCCTGCCGACATTGCCATAGGTTCCCAATTGAGCGCAACCGTTGAGATTTGAACCGCAAGGAACGGTGATCTGGCTGAATGCTGCCGGGTTCAGATATCCTCGGTTCGCTTCGCCACTGGCCCGGCTAAATTTCGTCTGCAAATAAGGGGAAACACCGGGAACACGGTTGGGCCGATCGTTGTTGACATCCGTCAGGGAATTATCCTGCCCTGAGATTATGTTGATCGGCGCCCCCGACGTGATGTGAATCAGCGGTGCAAGTTCCCAGTTGTTGAAGAGCAGCTTCTCAGTACGATTGAGGCCTCGGAAATTGCTCTTGGCAACAACGACAAAATTCTCGACATGTCGGTAATCGAAACCGCAAGGACCGTAATCCAGGCTGGGATTATTGGGATTCTCGACGTTTGTGCCGGCAAGGTCGCCCTGACCATCAGCGATGTCCAGGCATTTCGACCAGGTCCAATTAGCAAGCAAGCTGAAGGTGGACGACAGCCGATGCTGCAGGGTTGCTACCAGGCCGTTGTAGTTGGCGGTGCCTTCATCGCCGACAAGGGCCGAGCCGGCGCCTCCGCCGAGTAACTGGTTGCCCTGATTCGGATTCGCTATCGTAAGCGCAAAACGCGAAGCCTGGTTCTTAGTTGTGGAGCAATTCGTTCCGGCTGCGCCCGGCTTCACCGCAGCTGCACCGGTGTTAACGATGCCCGCACAGCCCGTTCCACCTGCGCCCCAGACTCCGGGGACAAAGACAGCTGGGCTCAAGGGGAAGCCAAGAGGATCGTGCCGGGTAGTGTTGCCGATGTAGTCGAGTTGCGCCTGCCATCCAAGTGGAAACTCACGCTGAACGCTGAGCGTCCACTGAATCGTATACGCGGCGTGGAATTGGCTGGGCATTACGATGTACTGGGACTGCGGGAAAAACTGAGCCTGTGAAGGAGTCGGTATGATCGGCTGGGGAAACGGATTGGTGGTGATCGACCCTACCGACCAGGGGCTGCTGAAACTCAACGGGCCCGAAGAGGACGTCTGCAAATTGCTGATAGCTGTGGCGAAAGGCGGGTTCTGCTGGGTACGCTGGCCGGTAAAGAAGTTGGGTTTGTCGTACGCCAATTCAGCACCGAGGCGGAGGACGGTCTTGCCGTCTCCGTTGGGATCGAGCGACAGGCCGAGATTTGGAGAGAACTGCCACGGCGAGTTTTCGGTGAATCCTTTCGGAACTCCCTTGTCTCCGTAGAACAAGATGCCCGCTGGGGCGTTTGGGTAGATCGAACTGACAGTGCCGGAAAGAAAGTCGGCCATATTAAAGACGCTTCCGCGATTGAAGTAATCCGTCGGCATGAAATTCGGACCCCAGCGCAGTCCCGCAACCAGGGTTAACCGCCTGGTTGCGTGGTATGTGTCCTGAGCGTAGAGGCTGGGAAGCGGTCCGCGAAGCGCGTTCTGCTGCTGCTTGCTCTGCTGGAACGCACTTAGCGTTCCCCAGAGGAAGTCGAGGTTCTGATCACCAATGACGGTTCCACCGTTTGGACCGCTTCCGCTGTACTCACCGTTGAAAGTGAAGATGCCGTTGGATTCGTAGGCATTGCCGATGTTCAATTGGTTCTGCACCCACTCTCCGCCGAATACGAGTTGGTGTCTGCCACGCACCCAGGTCAGATCGTCGTCCAGGGCGAGGGTGTTGTCATTGAAATGGGAAACGGAGTTTGTACCACCGCCGATAGTGAATTTTCCTTCAGAGATCTGCAGGCCATTCGGAACGGCTTGATAGAGATCGACCCCGAGCTTTGCAGCATTGATATCACTGGCCGCGTATCCGCGGTTGTTGACACGCCGCATAACGGTAGCGTGGGCGTTGTTCACCAGGTTTGAACTGATCGTGTATGCTTCACCGAGCGTGAAAGATTGCACTCTCTCGATGTTTCCAGATTGCGTTGTGATCAGGATGTTGGTCGGAGAAAAGAACGCCGGTGCCTGATATCCGTCGATAAAGTACCGGCCGTAGAGATTGTTCTTCGGACTGATGGTGTAATCGACCCTGGTTACAAACTGATTGTCAAAAACCTGGGAAGGGATGGAGTAAGAGACTAGTCCGCATCCTTTTGTGTCAACTGCTGGATCGATTTTCGGCAGGTAGGCCTGCAGCGCAAGAGCTTGAGCGTTGAACGCGGGAGGCGCCGAATATACGTCGCCCGGAATCGTCGCCCCCGTCAGGGGATCAACCAATTGAACGAATTTCCCCGATGCCTCACAGTTTGGTCCATCTGTGACGGAAAAATCTCCTGCAAGATTCGCGGCAGTGGGGACAAATGCTTCGGTACTGGCTTGAGACTGAGCGGCCTTGAGATGCTGGTACCCGGCAAAGGCAAAGAGTTTGTTGCGAATGATTGGGCCGCCGAATGTCCCGCCATACTGGTTCTGATGCAGAGTATCCGGTGAGGTTGAATAGAAATTGGTGGCGTCGAGGTAGTTATTACGTATGAACTCAAATCCAGAACCATGGTATGCGTTCGTTCCGGAACGGGTCACGACGTTGACCATGCCGCCTGTATGCTCCCCGTCTTGTGCGCCGAGCGCCGTAGATTCAACACTGAACTGGCTGACTGCATCGGGAAATGGGAACGGAAGATTACCGTTGCCCATATAGTCCTGATTGTCGCCACCATCCAGCCGCCAGAGAGTCGTGTTTCCGTTCCCGCCCGCTACAGAAACAGAGATCGTTTGGTACGAGTATTTGCTTCCCGTGAAGTCGTTCCCCGGCGCGGCATTTGAGCCTCCTGAAAGCGTGATCAGTGCGGTCATCTGGCGGCCGTTCAACGGCATTTCAGTGACAGCGTTCTCGTCGATCGTCTGCTTGAAGGAGGGATCTTCAGTCTGAAGCGAGATGCCTTCTGCCTGGACCTCGATCTTGGTGTCTGCGGTTCCCACTGAAAGGCTCGCATTGATGGCGATGCTGCTGCCCACTTCCAGAACGATCCGCGTCTGCACATAGGTCTTAAATCCCGTTGCAACCACGGAGAGGTCATAGGTCCCTACCGGAACGCCCGGGAAAACATAGACGCCGGCATTGTCACTCAAGGTCGAGCGCTTTACCCGAGTCGACTCATCGGTAAGTGTCACGGATGCATGCGTGATCACGGCCCCCGTCGCATCTGAGACTGTTCCCTGGATATTGCCGGTTCCTGCAATTTGCGAGTGGCCCTTTGTAACCGGAAGAAACAGGGCGGCACAGCAGAAGAGCGTTGCCCATCGGGAGACAGTCCCGTGAGCACTGTGGGAAATGCGATCCATAGTGGCCTCCGAAAAAAAGAACGACTGCAAATCTAAGGGGGTGGGGATTCTCTGTGGTCCGACCACTTCTATTGCCCGGAAATGTTTACAGAAGCTCTTCAGAGTTGTCAAGGGTCTAAGCGGTTCGTGCCAAATCTCCCGATAAAGGCTTGAAAACGCGGCATCTGAACGGCATAGCCGGTCCGGTGATAAATAAGAGGTCAGACCACATACATTAACGTCCAAGTGATAGACAGGACACGCTAGGTCGGCCTAATTTTCCCGACTGCAAGTGGGCTTCAGTGCTAATCTCGTTCTACGCTAGACTTTACTGCTTCTTTTGAAGGTGCCTGCTCGTATGTTTCAAAATGTGCAAGATTCAACAAATAGCGATCGAACCATGCAAGTGGTCAACCACATCCGCGCCCTCATTGAGAATGGAGCGTTGCAGCCAGGCGACAAGATCCCGCCGGAGCGCGAGTTCGCGCGCAAACTCAAATTGAGCCGAGCCAGCCTGCGCACTGGCATCGGATATCTGGCGGCCATGGGTGTGATGAAAATCAAGCATGGCGTTGGAACCTTTGTTTCGGACGGGCCTCCGGAATTCGGTAGAGCTCCACTCAGTCTGATGGGCGCATTGCATGGGTTCCAATTGTGGCAGATGTTTGAGGCGCGCATAATGCTCGAAAGCAACCTTGCAGCTCTTGCCGCCGAACGCGGAAAGGAGGAGCATCATGCGGCACTGGCCGATGAGGTCGCGGAGATGTTTGCTGCCCTCTCCAGTCCGGGAGACTACCTTATTCATGACGTTCTCTTTCATCGGATCATTGCACAGGCCTCGGGCAATCCGATTCTTGCAGCCATCATGGAAACCGTGACCTCGTCGATGTATGACAAGCGTCGAAGAACCGTGGAGCGCGCAACAGATCTACGGGAATCGGCGGATATGCACCGCGAAATTTACCGGGCCATTCGCGCTCGAAATCCGCAAGAAGCCCGGAGACTGATGGAGAAGCACCTGCAAATGGCCCAGGCAGCACAAGGAATGGAAAGACCCAGAGAGCGGAAACGCAGGACATGAAGATTATTCGGGTCAAATAAATAGCCGGCGTGCTCGAGTGAAGATCAGTTGGTCTCAGCGCAGCGTAACTTTAGCGCCTGCCAGGTTCTCGATAGGTTTCCCTTCCTCACTTTGCATAACTACACCTTCCCCCGATACCTCCGCATAGCCAATGGTCATTCCTCTATGCGCGCTGATCGTTACGTTGCGCAGAACAACGCCGGCGACTGGAGCTTCCGGCAAACCTGCGATTACTCCAGCTGACTCTATCTGGGTAGCCACAACGTTCTCGAATGTGATGTCGTGAAAATGTGGGGTCAGGCGTGTAACCGGCTGTGCCGTTTCCTCCAATGGGGGTAATACCTTGGGGTAATACTCGCTGATGATCAACGCATTCTTGACGTTGGTCATCTTGATATCACGAAAAACGAGATGGCTAACATCGTTGCCGCGGTCACGATTTGCCTTGATCCGTATGCCGTTGTCGGTGCCGTCGAAGTGAATGCGCTCGGCGCGAATATTCTGCGCGCCTCCAGCGATCTCACTTCCAACCGACAAGCCGTGTCCATGCAGAAAAGTGCAATCCGTAATGGAGATATTCCGGCTCGGCGAGTCGGGACCGGACGAGTTGATGGCGCCAGACTTAATTGCAACGTCGTCGTCGCCCACGTCAGCGAATACGTGATCAATCACGACGTTGGAGGAAGAAAACGGGTCGATAGCGTCGGTATTCGGAGAATTGGACGGTGCGAGAACTCGGATGTTGCGAATAGTCACATCGTCGGAGTAATACGGAACCAGTTGCCACATCGGCGAATTCTGAATTGTGACTCCCTCCACGCGGACATGCCGGCAATGGTCGAACAGGATAAGCTTGGGTCGTGGGTGACCAGTGCCAAGAATTCCATGGTCCTTAATGCTCCTCGCCTCTTTCCACCAGCTTTCACCGGCCCCATCGATGACGCCGTCTCCAACGATCGCAACGTTGGTGGCATCGACTGCACTGATAAGGGGCTGCAGATCGGGAAGATGGAACTCTGTTCTGGGCGGATAATCCTGGTGGTCCGAGGATCCGAGGAGTGTCGCGCCCCTATCCAGTTCAAGGGCAATGTTGCTCTTAAGCACGATCGGCGCAGTCAAATATGTGCCCGCACTGAGCGCCACGGTCCCCCCTCCATGCAGTTCGCAGGAATCGATTGCGGCCTGAATTGCGGAGGTGTCCTTGGTGATTCCATCAGCTTTTGCGCCGAAAGTCCTCGGATCGCACCTGCCAAGGGCATGAAGCCCACTTGTCGAAGCGGTCACAAATACAAAGAGCACGATGAGTTCAAACAGGGGGCGTTCTGGCAAAGCATCCTGGCCCGTCACCGAAGCTCCTCGTTTCGCTGAATTCCGTGCCCTGCCATCCTATGACAGAAGGGCTGCGTGGTCCTACCACAATTCTCGGCGGCGCAATTCTGACTTCGGCCATGATTCATTTGACGAGGATCTGCGCAGTTCCTGTAAATTGGTGTCTGCTTGTGGTCAGTCCTCTGAAGGT
Organism: Occallatibacter sp.; assembly: GCA_036495975.1. Classification (GTDB taxonomy): domain Bacteria; phylum Acidobacteriota; class Terriglobia; order Terriglobales; family Acidobacteriaceae; genus Telmatobacter. The sequence continues at coordinate 69,148 of DASXLY010000096.1, forward strand.
TTGACAATTGGCTTCCCCATCTACTCGGACATCGGAATGCTTGAACTTTTCGCTCGCTCAAGTTACTTTTCGTTCCCGCTGCTATGCGCCATACTTCTCTCCGCGCAGAGTTCCCGCGCAGTTTCGTCCCCTGTTCCTTTTCCTGCCTTCGATGCGGCGCCTGCGCTGGCGGGCCAGGTTCCACACGCCCCGAAGAAGTTCCAGGTATCGGCCGAGGGCAGCGGCGACTTTCACTCAATTCAGAACGCCATTGATGCCGCACCGGCTAGCGGCGGAGCACTGATCATGATAGCGCCGGGTGTCTATCGCGAAGTCCTGACGATCGACAAGCCGAGTATTCATCTTCGCAGTGCCAATCGCGACGCAAGCAAGACGGTCGTAGTGAACGATCGAAGCTCTGGGGCAAACGGTGGAACGCTGCATTCCGCTACGGTGAACGTGACCGGCGATAATTTCCTCGCCGAGGACATTACGTTTGAGAATGACTTCAACCGGACCCATCCTCAGCTTCCGGCCGGCTCGCAGGCGCTGGCACTGCTCGTTACTGGCGACCGTGCGATTTTTCACAACGTTCGTCTGCTGGGAAACCAGGACACTGTCTATGCGGGAAGCCGCAATTGCTCTCCCGACGGGCCGGGCTGCATTCCCGCCCGACAATATTTCTCCGATTGCTACATCGCGGGAAACGTCGATTTCATCTTCGGTGACGGCAAGGCAGCGTTCGACCATTGTGAAATTCATAGCACGCCACATAGCGGTGGTTTCGTGACCGCGCAGGCCAAGCACTACGCCGACGAGGATTCTGGTTTCGTGTTCGACCACTGCAAACTAACCGCGGACAAGGATGTAACCGGGAAGGTTTACCTGGGCCGCCCCTGGCGACCATTTGCGAGCGTGGTCTTTCTGAACACCGAGATGGATGAGCAAATCGATGCGGTTGGCTGGCGCGAGTGGCATCCAGGCGAGACTCATTCTCTGGATACGGCCTTCTATGCCGAATACAATTCCACCGGTCCTGGCGCTCATCCCGGCGAGCGCGATCCGCACGCCAGGCTGCTGACTCCGGGAACGGCTAGGCAATTTGAGCCGGCTCTGTTTCTGCGCGGCGGCGACCAATGGAATCCGCTTGCACTGCTCTCATCCGCCCCTCGACAGGTTGAACCGACGCAATCCGATGGGCAAAATTTGCAGATTAGCGGAATAGCGCATATCGCTCTACGCGTGAGCGACCTTGACAGGGAACGCAAGTTTCTTCAGTCCCTGGGCTTCGAAGAGGCATTTGCTCAAACTCAGGGCGCAAGTACAACAGAGGCCTTCTTTAAAGTGAATGACCGCCAATTCATCGAACTCTATCCGATGACAAATAGTGCGAGTCGTCTCGGTTTGATGCATATATGCTATGAATCCGACTCCCTCCCGGAACTCAGCGCGCTCTATGTTGCGCGTGGCCTTTCCCTATCTGCCGTCAAGAAAGGAGGGGCTGGGAACCTTATGTCGTCGTTTCATGATCCGCTCGGACAAGAGATTGAATTTACCCAGTATCTCCCGGGCTCCCGTCACTTTGAGGATCGCGGAAAGCATTTAGGTTCATTACGGATCTCAGATGAACTACAGGGGATCGAATTGGCTGTCTCCGATCTCCCGAAAGCGAAGAAATTCTACACAGCTGACCTTGGTTTCGAGGAATGGAAATGGAAGGGGATCAGAGGAACTCGATTACGGATCTCAAGGGGAGCTGATCAATGGATAGGCCTCAACGGTACGGATGCAGAGGCACGGCCTCAATTTATGTTCAGAATTCCAAACGTCAAACGTGCTGCGAATCAACTAGGCAATACTGGATTCAAAGCCAAGGTGCACAACCGGTCTGTCTCTATCCTTGATCCCGATGGCAACGTGTTTATCTTTTCTGAAGATCAACCACGCATTGACACGAACGACTCGAAATCAACCCACTAGTAAACGGTAGTGAACTATTCGTTGCAAATGGGAGACACGCGCAAAATGAGGACACTTCTGAAGATCTCCGCACTCGGGTTCTTGCTGCAAAGCCTGGTGATGATTGCATGGGCACAGGCTGACTACTTCAACAATTGGCCGCCGGGAAGTTCGCCGCAAGAAATCGGCAAGCGCGTCGCTCAACATTTTGTGACCAGTCCGCACCAGTACTCGGCCACGATTCATTACTCTGAGGCTGCGACGTGGTATGGAGCATTCACCTTTGCGCAACTGACCCATGATGACGCACTACGGGACGCATTGATCCATAGGTTCGAACCACTGATGCCCGGCGGAGCCGAAGCCGCGAGGATACCTGTCCGTCATCACGTGGATGATTCGATCTTCGGAATCATTCCCCTTGAGATTGGCATTGAGACCAAGGACACAAAATATCTGACGTACGGACAGTCCTGGGCCGACCGGCAATGGGAGAAACCGCAGCCGGACGGGCTCTCAGGAGAAACTCGGTATTGGGTTGATGACATGTATATGCTCACGATCCTTCAACTGGAGGCCTACCGCGCCACGGCGGACAAGAAGTACCTGGACCGCGACGCTCAAGAGATGGTTGCATATTTGGACAAACTCCAACAGCCCAACGGGCTCTTCTACCATGCTCCGGATGTGCCATTCTTCTGGGGACGGGGAGACGGATGGGTGGCCGCGGGCATGGCGGAGATGCTGCGCGATTTGCCCGCCGACCATCCGCAGCGAGCTCGTATTTTGAGCAGCTATAAGTCGATGATGGCGGCGCTGATTAAATACCAGGGCAAAGACGGAATGTGGCGACAGCTAATCGACCATGACGAAGCGTGGCCCGAGAGTTCGAGTTCGGCTATGTTTACGTTTGCAATGATTACCGGGGTCAAGAACGGCTGGCTCGACGGAGCCACATACGGGCCCGCTGCCCGAAAAGCATGGATTGCGGTCTCTGGATACATCGATCAAAACAACGACATCACCAGTGTTTGCGAAGGAACTGGCAAAAAGAATGATCTCGAATATTACCTTGAGCGTAAGCGGAGAACAGGCGACTTCCACGGCCAGGCTCCTGTTCTTTGGGCCGCTTCAGCGCTATTGCGCTAAACATCATTGATAGATATTTGAAATCCTGGTGCTGTGGACCTTCGGCATCACCCGGGAACGCATAGGGTTCGCTAAAGGTCCTGTGGATGAAAGCGGGGTCGGTTTGTATGAAACTCGATCTGAGGAATCACACAGAACACCTAACCGGTCCCGAGGGAGTGGCTGTCATGACGTTCAGATCCCGGTCCAGGGAAGAGGCCAGGCTTTCAATAAATCTGCTGCTGATCACTTGATCTCTGGAATTCCAGCTGCGAACCAAACGCCAGATCCGGCCCCGTTTCGGATGAGGAGTACCGGAGTATCACAGGCCGTTGGAGGAGTGGGAGACAACATGTCTTCGATTCTGAAATCCCCATCAACATCGAGAGCCACTCGGCCTGAAATGTGGGATGAGGCCGCGGTGGCAGAACCGCAGAACAAAGTGGCGAAGACGCTTGCTCCGGCGTTTGTGCCGATACCGTTGCCAGCTGCGAGAAGCAGGCCTCGACCTTTGACGCTGATGCGGCCGTCGTAACTCACAGATGCATCGAGGTCCGCGATTCGCCAAGGCCCCGCGGGATTTATTCCGCGGACAATGTTGAGCGCGGGTAAACCATTCGCCGCAACGCCGGTAACGGGGATGACTCCGATGCCACCCCGGAATTTCAGGTCTGTTTTCTCTTGAGCGGAGGCCGCGCAGACTCCGACCAATGCAATCAACGCCACCAGCGCGGCGGACACTATCGTCCGAAACGATCGGCAATGTTGAGGTTTTCCAATCTGATTCTTGTTCATAGGTTCTCCATATTCAGGTGCGTGCAAGAGTTCGCCGTTCGCATCTTGCCCCAATCTGCTCTTTGATCTGAACAGCTTTTTTGAGCTTGCGTGCTCCGGTGGAAACCCTTGATCACGATCCGAGGCTAGCCCCAATCCTTGATTAAGTGGTAAGGTTGCAGTCGTGTTGGCGTGATGTTTCAGTAGTGCACTTGCGAGCAGTGGAAACTCGAAAGGACCCACCGCATTGGTAAGCGGGACCGAACGAGACCAGCTGCCGGATGCCGGAATGTGCGTGACGTTCGGACGGACCGCGTGGTGATTCTTGCCGCATATGCCGGATAGGAATGTACTTAACTTTTTTTGTCTCGGCGCGAATCGGAGTGTAACCGTTGACCGATGTCGTCAGCTTCGCCAGGATGATCTCTTTGACCGATTCGACTATCAGAGCAGTCCGGCATGCTCGCCTGTTTCCCGGTGTTAACGTGCTTTTCATAAACACTGCAGCGATCCAGGGCCCTGGGATGATCGAAGTAGCATTTGGCGGTGCACAATCCAAGCCTCCAAAGAGATTGCCTTCGGAGAGTTTCGGCTTGATCTCACGAACGAGTGCCTGTGGCAGGGTACGCGTGCGATCGCATTGCGCCCGAAGGCCTATGCAGTCCTGAGACTCCTGCTCGAGCGACCCGGGCAATTGGTCAATAAGAATGAGGTCCTCGACAAAGTCTGGCCGGGTACGTTTGTAGGCGACGCGGTTCTCAAGGACATTGTCCGTCAACTCCGGGAAGCGCTGCATGATGACCCCAAATCACCTGCCTATATTGAGACGGCGCATAGACGGGGCTATCGCTTCATTGGAGAGCTGTACGAGCCGGAGCCTATCGAATCAGGCAGTCCGGCGCAACAACCACCTGTTCCACAGTTGGCTCTTCCCGTCGCGGGAATTGACCGTTCACGCGCCGCAATCCAGATTTTGGGTCGCGAAGTGGAACTTGCAAGGTTGAGGCGCGGTCTGGAGTCGGCTCTTGCCGGCAAACGCCAGACCATTTTCATTACCGGGGAGCCCGGTATCGGGAAAACTACTGTCGTTCGAGCTTTCCTGCAAGAAGCTGCCCAGACGCCGGGAATACTTGTAGCACAAGGTCAATGTCTGGAACACTATGGTGCCGGGGAAGCCTATCTCCCGGTGCTCGATGGTTTTTCTCGCCTTTGCCGCACGCGAAACGGCGCTCCGGTCATGACACTTCTGCGGCAGCAGGCGCCTACGTGGCTGGCGCAAATGCCTTCTCTGTTGTTGCAGGCAGAAAGAGAAAACCTTCAATCCCAGGTTTCAGGTTCGACCCGCGAGCGGATGCTTCGAGAGATGGCTGAGGCCATTGAATCGTTGACGTCGCAGTCGCCATTGCTGTTGGTGCTCGAAGACCTGCACTGGAGCGATTACTCGACTCTTGACCTGGTCTCGTATCTAGCGCGGCGTCAAGATTCCGCACGCCTGATGGTCATCGGCACCTATCGTCCTGTGGATGTGATCGTGAATGATCACGCACTGAAAGGCGTGAAGCGCGAACTGCAAGCGCATGGATTGTGCGAGGAACTATCTCTCGAATATCTCTCCGAAGAGACTGTAAATAAATACCTGAACGCCAGGTTTCCGGATCACAGCTTTCCAATCAGATTGCAACGAACAATTTGCCGTCGCACGGGGGGCAATCCGCTCTTCATGGTTAACCTCGTGGAGTACTTGAGCGAGCAAAAACTAGTGGAGGAAAAGAACGGATCATGGGAGTTACAGGCTGAAGTTTCGGAGGTTGAACGGGAAGTTCCGGCAAATCTTCGCCAGTTAATTGAACAACAGATTGAGAAGCTCAGTCCAGATGAACGTACGGTGCTTGAAGCAGCCAGCGTGGCCGGAGTGGAGTGCTCGTCGTTGGCGATGGCTGCTGGACTCGACAAGCCAACCGAGTGGGTCGAGCATCATTGCGAAGAGTTGGCCCGACGACATCGGTTCTTGTCGCCTTCGTGGTTGGTCGAACTGCCGGATGGAACAGTTACCTCGCGTCATCGTTTTATCCACGTGCTCTATAGAGAAGTGCCATACCAATTGATTTCTCCGATGCGCCGTTCTCAAATTCACCATCGCATCGGCGAACGTCAAATCGAGATTTATGGCGATCGCGCAAGTGATATCGCTGCCGAGTTGGCGATGCACTTTGAGCAGAGCCACGACTGGCCCAGAGCGCTCGAATACCTCCTGCAAGCGGCGGAAAACGCGGCGGCCCGCTCTGCCCACCACGAAGCAACTGATCTCGTGAACCGAGCCCTGGAGGCATTGAAATTTCTTTCCGAGACTCCTGAGCAAGCCAAGCAGGAGATGAAACTACGCATGATTTTGAGTGCCTCGCTAACGGCCACCAAGGGATTTGCTTCTCCGGAGGTGGAAAGGATCAATGCGCGCGGGCGTGAGCTTTTTTGGCGGCATGGTCCTTCTTCCGAGTTGTTTTATATGCTTTGGTCGTTGAACATGTACCGCCAGTTCAGCGGAGAGATGCATGCGTCATTAGAGATGACGTATCAGCTGATGCAGTTGGCGCAGGAACTCAAGGACACAACGCTGATCGTGATCGCTCACTGCGCGATTGGATCGATTCTTGTTTTGCTGGAGCGATGTACTGAGGCACTGGAGCACAATGGAAAAGGCACAGCCCTCTACGACACGGACGGGAACTGCCGCAATGTGTTTATCAGCTTCGACAGCAAAGTAATGTTTGAGTGCTTTGCCGGCATGGCACTCCTGGCGCTTGGATATCCCGATAAGTCCGCCCAAAAAGTGGCCGCAGGTTTGTTACTAGCTCGCCAGATTGGTCATCCCCAGACGCTGGTGGTGGCCGAACATATTGCGGCGCAGCTCCATCACCTGCGAGGTGAGCCTCATCTGGTTTACGAACGCGCGAAAGAGGCATTGGATCTTGCAGACGAGCATGGATTCCCGGTTTGGCGGGCCTTTGGTCTGATGGAACTCGGCTGGGCTGTAGCCGAACTAGGGCGCTCAGAAGAGGGAATCGGGATGATGCAGCGGGGATTGGCGGAATATGAGGCTACAGGCGCAAAGCTCCGGTCTCCTTACTGTCTCGGGATGTTAGCTGATCAGCTGTGCAAAGCGGGACGTATAGAAGAAGGTCTTCAAACGATCACCAAAGCTTTGAAGATCTCCGAGGAAATTGGGGAAAGGTATGCGCTCGCCGAGTTGTACCGGATTAAAGGCGAATTACTCCTGAGCGGCAGCGATTTGCCAAGCGCGGACACGCCTGGCATTGATCGGACTGGAGTGCCGATCGTGTCTCAGGCAAGAGCTTGCTTCGATACGGCCATCGCGACCGCAAAGCAGCAGGGTGCGCGATGGTGGCAACTGAGAGCCGCATTGGCGATGGATCGTCTTGCTCTGAGAGATGGCGACCCAGCACACACCCAGCTTGCCGAGGTCTATTGCCAATTCACAGAGGGATACGATACCGGCGACCTCAAAGAGGCCAAAACGCGGCTGTCTGACAATCCGATTTCTGCTGCCGTCTCGATTCAAAGTCAATGAATTCGACAAAACCCAGCTGCACTATTCAGTCGAGGGTATGCTAAGTCGCGCATCGGCCTTTCGAAGATCTTCGGTCTCGAAACCCTCGCTGAACCAATTGCAACATGCGGCCAAGTCAAGACCGGCTGTGCCATCGTTCGGAATATGTGAATGAATGCTGATCAGGGTTCGCAATTCCCAGGCTTTTGAATGCGTTTGTCTCGCATGCGCAAGAGCAGTCACGAAGCAGGACCTTGCTGCATCCTCCTGCCGACTCGAACTCAGCAGGAGTTCGCCCTTTGTCCGATACAACTCGGCGATGGGGAAGAGCTCATCATTCGATTCGGCAGTACTGATCGCTGCTTCAACGAGAGCGAGACCTTCGCTCGGGCGACCGGACTCGGCCAAAGCCTTCGCCAGAAGACCTTGGAAATAGGGGAGCCAGATTCTCCCTCCGGTTGCAGCGTAGGCACTCAGCCCTTTTTTCATCTGTTCAATGCCACTCTGGAGGTAGCCTTGCCTGGTCTGTGCGCAGCCAAGGTGGATGTAACCAAATGCCGTCCACAACTCGAAGCCGTACTGCATACCGACCTCGATCATCTCCTCGGCCCTTCCCTGAGCGAGCGCCGGTTCCCCGCGGAGTTCGTATAGCTGCGCGGCATAGTGGTCTGCGGCGGCCAAACTCTGCGCATGCGAAAGTTCCCGAGCATAGGCAAGGCCTTCTTGCACTTTCTTGAGCGCTGAGTCGGGATAACCGAGACTCCACAATGCTGCGCCTGCGCAACACAGGGAGAGCGCTTTGCAATCGTGTCCAATGGTGAGCTGATAGGGAGACGCGCGATTGTCGCAGTGAAGCTGGCAGGCTATATTGAAATGATTTAGCGCTTCGGTGCTGTTACCTCTCTCGAGGAACGTCGATCCAAGCGCCCTGTGCGCTTCCATCTGGAGCATTGGATCATTGAGCTCCAATCCAAGCCGCAAGAGGCGTTCAGCAATTTCGAATGCGGCCCTGAGTTTTCCGCCAACCATGAGAAAAAGTCCGAGCAGGTAGAGCACATTGAACAACTGTGGAGACGGGGTGCTTTGGTCGAAGAGTTCCTTTCCGTCCGAATAAACCTGCTCAACTTCGGCCGATGCGAATCCCTTGAGAGCCATCAGTGCGGCGCTCAGAATGGTGCGCAGCGTGATCTCCTGGCTGTCGCGATGAACCGACTTGGGTAGGAACTTCTGCATCGCGAGTCCGCGACGTCCCAGTTCCACAGCTTCGTAGTGTGCAGATTTCCAGGTAGCGTTTCCGGCGGCCTGAATGATGTGTTCCAGGGCATGTTCCCAGTCCCTGCTACGTTCGAAGTGCATGGCAAGCTCGGCAGCGATTTCAGCACTCCGGGATCCATAGATGGCAGCGCCGGTGGTGGCGATGCGGTGGTGAATCTGCGAGCGGCGCGTTGGAGACAGCAAGTGGTAAGGAACTTCCCGATAGAGGACGTGAATGAAACGATGCCGTGGGGTGATGGAGCCGTCGGGGAGTTCAAGGATCCACGCCGGAGAGAGGAATTGATGCCGGCGCGCTAATCCCTCGCAGAGCGACTCGACCCACTCGACGGGCCGTTCAATGCCGGCGGCAATTGCCACGGTTGAGAATTCCATGCCTCCGACACTGGCTCCATCGAGCACCTCACGTTCGTCAGCATTGAGCCGCTCGATCTGTTTTTCGATGAGTTGCCGAATGTTCGCGGGAACGCTCCTCTCTACCTCAGACATCTGCACGCGCAGCATCCACCGACCATCTGTATTGGCGATCATGCCCTGTTCACACAGATAATCCACCATGTTGATCATGAAGAGCGGGTTGCCTTCGGTGCGGAGGTAGATCGCGTTTTTGAGCTGATCGGGCAGCCGGTGGCCGGGCAACTTTCCATCGAGATACTCTCCGATGGCCTTTTCGGGAAGACAGTCCAATGCAATCTCGCGGCACAGGTTGTGAGCCTGCAATTCGCGCTTGACGCCCTTCAAGGGATGATCGTTGAGGATTACATCCACCGGCCGGTACGTAGCGATGATCATGAGCCGGGCCGGGTCATTCCGTCGCGCAAGATAGGAGACCAGATCGAGCGTGGAGTAGTCGCTCCAGTGGATGTCTTCAAGCACAAGCAACAGCGGGAACTCCGCTGTAAGAGCTTCGAAAGCATAGGCGATCTCGCGCAGCATCCGTTCGCGTGTTGCACCGATCCCATGGGATTGATGTGAAATATTTTCCGATTGCAGGATGAGAGATGGCATCTGCGCGAGCCACATTGGTGCGTGTTGCCGGAGGATGGATAAGACACGTTCTCTTTTGTCAGAACGGCATAGTCTGGAGATGCCGTCCAGTACGGGGAGATAGGCTTCGCCCGATCCGTACTGCTCCAGGCACTGCCCGTGAGCGATGGCAAACTCCGTGCCGGTGGACGCCTGTTCAAGAAAGGCCTGAACGAGGGTGGTTTTGCCTATGCCAGCTTCACCCGCGATGAAAACGGTTTGGCGCTCCCACGCAAGGCTCTGTTGAAGCAGCGCTTGCAATGTGGCCAGCTCTGGTTGGCGCCCCAATACGGTGTTCGGAGCAGAGAGCACAGTGTGGCGGTGCCCTTGATGAGCGCGTCCTGCCAAGCTGTGATCGAATGATCCTGCAATGGTCCCTATGAAGCGATAACCGCGACGGTGAGCAGTCTCGATATAGATGGGGGATTCTGCGTCATCACCGAGTGCTTCGCGGATCTGCCGGATGTTGTCTTTGAGAACAGCGTCCCCAACAAATGTTTCCGGCCACACCACATCGAGCACTTGCTGCTTATTGACGAGCTGATGGGGATGCTCCAGGAGCAGTTTCAGAACTGCGAAGGCTTTTGGACGCAGGGGGATGGGCTTATTTCCATGCCAGAGGCGCTCGTTTGCAACGTCTAGGCGGAACTGTCCGAAGGTGATTTCTTTCGTGCCTTGCATGCGGACGCGAGCCACTGCTGGATGCCAGTCCATTTTGAGCCGCAACCGGTGCCGTGGCAAGCAAATTGAGAAACCGCGGCAGACAACCCCCTATGGCAGAGCTGTTTACATCTGTGGACCAATCGTAGTGGAGGTCCGGACGTCAAACAACACCGAAAACACACCACTTCATTACACCTTTTCACGGCGGTTCCGATAGCTTAAGGAAACTATGCGATGCGCGTTTGTGGTGCGACTAGCAAGCAGGTCACAACCTTCCGAGGGAAGGCTCGAAGGGTGTGTGGAGGAAGTTGATTCGGGCCTGGAACTCAAATTCCAGTCTGCCGATGAACTTGTCAAGTTTCTGGGCGACTGCTTCCTGACTATTCAGGCATCGCAAGCGAAGGGGAAGCGGAAGGGTGAGACCACTCAGAACCCCGACGAGTGTTGATTCCCCAGTGGTCTACACAAGGAGTGCAGGAGGTCAAAGCTATGAGGCTCGCAATCAATTCTCTGCAAAAGCAGTCAAATGGCGCCGGTGATTTGAAAACCGACGGCCCGTTCGCCTACACGACCGCTCTGCTCGAGGGCGCGCGGAAGGCGATCCAACTCGATCCCGCACGGCGGAATTTCGATGGCTTCCATATCGTGATGGTGCCCTTTCAACCCGCTGAGCCGACCACTCTGACAACAAAGAACAGGAGCACAGGCTCAGAACCGCTATTCATCTTTCCAATGCACTGGCGCGACGTGCCGGCCAGCAGAACGACGGATGATCGCGTCCGCAGTGTGGCAGATGAATTCAGCGTCGTGTGTTTTGGCGAAGTCCGTATCCATTTCGACAGGCAGGAAGCAACAAGAAGTGGCATGCCAGTCACCTTGACCGCGATGGAATTCAAGACAGTGGCATTTCTGACTCAGAATCCGCATCGGGTCATTTCACGCGACGAACTATTAGACAAAGTGTGGGGTTATGACAATTACCCGTGCACTCGTACGGTGGACAATCGGATTCTGCGATTGCGCCAGAAGCTAGAGAGCGATGCGGCGAATCCGAAGCATTTTCTGACCGTGTATGGATCAGGTTACAAGTTCGTCCCGTAGCGCAATGATTGCGCGCGGAGAGTGGCCTTCGGAATGTGATCTATGGGTACATCAACAGCGATCTCGATCCTCAAAGCAATCTATTCAGGCTACCGTGATGGCTGCGACTTCGTAGTCTTCGACGTTCGGTATCGTGAATCGCAATATTTGATTCTCAAGATGAACAGGTAAATTTCGCCCTGCCCGCAGGAGTTCGATTGAGATTGCCCTCACATTCTGCGGGATCTTCATGCTGATGGTCTGTGGTCCGAGCGGGTAGGTGGACTGCATCCATCCGTGTTGGGCATCAGGGCTGGTGTAGTTCAGCAGGTGCACGGCGTATCCGGCCGCGGTTTCCCAACAAAACATCTCGATGAAGCCGTCGCCATCAACATGGACGATGGACTCGTCGTGTGTGATCCAGCGAATGGTGTTGTGCAGCAGCCGCAGCAGATCGCTGTGCCCCGTCGTCCAATAGGTGCGTTCAATGTCTCCAGGAAAATAGGCAATCCGGCTGGACCCGGATTCACGCAGCACCACGGCCGGCTCATCGGTGTGCGAGACTGGCGGGTAGGCCAGCTCCGGAGGGTACCGCACAAAACCCGGAACAACCGTCATCACTGGATTCTGCACAGGTTTGAGCGGGATGCGATTCTGCGCTCCGGGAATCCAGTTGGTGTTCGTGAATCCGTCAACGATGGGGTGACAGGGATGTGCGCCGGGCATTTCGATCCGCGCATAATATGGATTGCCGTTCGTGCCAATCACGTCCCGGGCTTCTTCAATGCCAAGTAGCTCGGCAAGCCCGAAGTTCGCTCTGCGGTTCAGATTTTCGTCATACAGGCTGGTCTCGAAGCTGGCCATGATCGATCCGCCTTGCTGCACATAGTCCGAAATCTGCTTGCACTGTCGGTCGCTCAGCATAGCGACATTGGGCAGCACCAGCGCGCGATACTTACTGAGACGTTCCAACTCCAGCCGGTCTTCATGCACAAAGTCAAATGCGAACCGGCCGCGAAGCAGTGCATCGTAGATGCCTTGTGTTGTCTCATGCATGTAGGCTCGGGAACGCACTGTGGCGGGACCTGGATACAACAGCTGCGTGCTCTGGCCAAACACGACTCCGAGGTTGGCGACGGAACGGCGGGTGGTGAGGTGCGCGTCATGTTTGGCCGTCCAGCGGAAGTACTCTGCGCCGACCCGCTGCCAACGACGATCCTCGCCAAAGCCATTCTCAGACCCAACGAAGTGATAGTAGGGAGCCATGCCGCTGGCGAGGGTTTCGTTGAGCCACATCCTGGCTTCGGCGGGGTTCTTTGAGGCGTTGCGCCAGCCCGGATTTCCGGTGGAGTACGCGGCCGTAACGTTGGTGACAAACTTGCCGTCGAGCACTGCATTGCACACGCGCCCCTGCAGGCTGCATCCCCACACGGCGGCATCCTCGTAACTGCGTCCCTGGTTGTCTGCCTGGAACCACGCCGCCACTTTGCCCAGCCGAGCGAGGTTGGGACCGCCGCGAACGTTGCCGCCGGAGTTCGCGAAGAAGAAGCTGTCATGTTTCTTCTCTTTGGCAATGTCATCGTATCTCTGCCACAAATCCAGAACACGGTCCGTGAAGGCACGCCAGTATGCGGGTGTACCGGAGGACGGCAGTTTGCTGCAGATCGCGCAGTGACACTCGGGCAAACTGCCGAGAGGCGGCCAGCCGTTGGTGTAGAAGCAGTCCACGTCGTACAGGGAGTTGATCTCTCGCATGATCGCTGGCACATAGTCGTCCATGTATCTTGAAAACATGCAGGTCTTGAAGAGACGCGGTTCTTCTCCGCTGAATTGCACAGAGCCGTCCTTGTTGCGCATGGCCCACTCCGGATGCGCTTCGAGTGCATCGCCCCAATTCAGGTCGGGGCTCATGCGCGCCACCACGCGCATATTGCGTTTCTTCGCCGCAGCAACACACTCGCCAAAGAAGTCGCGGCCATTGAGAAACTTTCCATGGCGATGGAACGGCACCTTGGATGGATAGAACGCCAGGATCCCGGTGACGCTGATGAACACGACGTCCACCTCCGCGGAGTGCCAGTAATCGGCCCACTCCTCGATGTTCATGACCGCCGGATCGTGCTCTGTCATGTTGCTTTGCCCCACTCGGCGAACTCGTTGCTGCCAGGGTTGGGTGGCCGGTTCAATAGCCGGCACCCGTTGCGGAAGTTCGGTCAGCTTGGGTACGGGTCCGCTGGCGGACGCGGCGGCCGTCTCTTCGGCGGAGAGAGTCGAAGACGGGTCAAGAGCGGTGATCGCAGCTGCCATCGGAATGACAGCCACACTTGTCTTGAAGAACGCGCGGCGGTTGAGCATTCGTTACTTCCTCAGTTTCCATTCGAAGGAAGTCTAATCCACTCGGCAGATTCCCCGGCACGTCCGCGGAGGCGGTAGGCAACCTATCTCCTCAGCGGGTTCGAGGCAACACGAGATCGAAGTACCGGGCTGGCGATCGAAGAGCTACTTCGAAACGTCCATTTCATTGTCATCGCCGTTTCTGTCGATGAGCTTATTGAGCTTTTCCTGATCCCTGGAGCCGGTGAAGATGACCATGTCCACCAAGTCATTTACCTTCATCGGCGTCTCGTTCCCGCTGCCGTCCAAGTTCATCTTGTGCGAATCAACAACCAGGGTCACCTTGTATTTGTGGTCGGCGGTCGGGGTTACCTTCGCCGATTCCACCCGGTTGTCATAGAGAGCGATATTCTCGAAGGAATTGTCGATAAAGTACTGCAGATGTTTCAGGGGTCCGCGCCCGCAGAGCCTCTATCAGTTGCCGCTTATCGGGATAGGGAGTTGACTGCGACGTCCCGCATTTGCAGTGTCATCTGCGGCGCAAGCCCGTGAATAAAGCGGAAACCAGAGCGTCTACTCGTCTGCGTCCAAATGGCGCCTGCACAATTAACAGGCGATACAGAACAGGACCATAAATCAGATCAAGGACCAGATCCCTGTCCAGGGAAGGGTCGATTTCACCGCGACTCACCGCGCGGTCAAAGATGACTCCGGCGATCTCCCGCCTGGGCTTCATGAACCGCTCGCGCAGCAAACCGGCAAACTCTGGATCGCTCTGAGCTTCTGCGAGGAACTGTCCGAATATCCGGCCGGTCGGGCTTGTGTAAAAGGTCGCGAGGTAGTGAATCTGCTTCTTTAAGTCAGACTCTGCGGAACCGGTATCAGGATTCGGCACCATGCGATTCATCTTGCGCAAAAATGCATCCAGGGCGACATAGGCTTTGCTGGGCCACCATTTATAGATCGTTGCCTTCCCCACACCTGCTTTGCGAGCAATTTCTTCAATAGAAACGTCGCGCAATGGCTTGGTTTTCAGTAATTGAAGGGTGGAACAGAGGATGGCATCTTCTGATTCCTCGCTGCGTTGGCGGCCGCGAGTCTTTGCGCGGGTGTCGCCAACAGAGCCAGTTCCTGGCAACATTCTTTGGCCGTTACCGGCCGGTGCGGTGGACCGATGCAGATCCTTTCCGCCCGATAATTGCGCTTTCACGTGCGTCACGCCTCTGTGGTGATTCCTGTCTACCCAGACTACATCGATGTTTACTCTGCGTCGAGAGACTCATGGTCGCTTTGCTGTGAGTAGCCGATGAGCACTGGGCCGGCAAAAACTCTCAATTGTGAGCGTACTCGAACTTCGGACTAGCGGGAATTGTCTGAATCCTTGCACCGCTCGCGCGAATCAATAGCTTCGTGTCTATTTCTAATACTAGACGTTCAGGATAGAAATAGTTCCATTCCGATTGATTCTTGCGGTTTCCCCCGCACCCACTGAGGTGAGACGAAAATGTGGATCGTCAAAATCGCACTAAGCCGGCCTTACACATTTATCGTCCTCGCGCTCCTCATCCTGATTGTCAGTCCGATCGTGATCCTCAGGACGCCGACAGATATCTTCCCGAATATCGACATTCCAGTAGTTGCGGTTGCCTGGACATACAACGGACTGAGTCCAGAGGAGATGGAAGGCCGGATTACAACGGTCTACGAGCGCGTTCTGACGACCACCGTCGACAATATCGAACACATCGAGTCAACGACGATCAACGGAACTGCGATTGTGAAGATCTACTTGCAGCCCAGTGCCAGCATCGACCGCGCGAATGCGCAGGTTACGGCTGTGTCACAAACGATCCTCCGCCAACTGCCTGCCGGAGCATTGCCGCCGTTAATTGTTAACTACAACGCATCCACGGTTCCGATTCTTCAGCTGGCGCTCTCTGGACAGAATCTTACCGAGCCTCAGCTCAATGACATTGCTCTCAACTTTCTGCGCACTCAGCTCGTGACCGTCCCCGGTGCGTCTGTCCCGTTTCCCTTCGGCGGTAAGACCCGCCAGGTAATGGTGAATCTGAATCCGAATCTGGTTCAGGCCAAAGGGCTTTCGCCGAATGATGTGCTCACGGCACTCGGCAACCAGAATCTCATTCTGCCGGGTGGCACTGCGAAGATGGGTCAGTTTGAGTACGATGTCGATCTCAATGCCGATCTGAAGAAGGTTGACGAGTTCAACAGCATCCCAATCAAGACCGTGGGAGGGGCGGTAGTCTATCTGCGCGACGTCGCAACCGTAAGCGATGGTTTCGCTCCCCAGACAAATGTGGTTCGCCAGGACGGTCGTCGCGGCACACTCGTTACCATACTCAAGGCCGGCGACGCTTCCACGATCGATGTGGTGAAAGGGATTCGCGACCTGCTTCCCCGAGTGGCGCAGACGCTTCCGCCCGCGTTGAAGATCCAGCCCCTTGCGGACCAGTCTGTTTTCGTGCGCAGCTCGATTAACGGAGTGATCCGGGAAGCCATCATCGCAGCTGCGCTCACCGGCCTGATGATTCTGCTCTTCCTGGGAAGCTGGCGGAGCACGCTCATCATTGCCATCTCCATACCACTTTCGATTCTGACCTCCGTCATCATTCTCAGTTTTCTGCACCAGACCATCAACATCATGACCTTGGGTGGTTTGGCCCTGGCAGTCGGCATTCTGGTCGATGATGCGACCGTCACAATCGAGAATATTGAACGCCATCTTGAAGAGGGCTCTGAACTCCACGACGGAATCCTGGAAGGCGCGGCGCAGATCGCCGTCCCGGCCTTGGTTTCGACGTTATGTATCTGCATCGTCTTTTTGCCGATGTTCTTTTTGAGCGGGGTGGCGCGCTACCTGTTTGTCCCATTGGCAGAAGCGGTCATCTTCGCGATGCTCGCGTCGTATGTGCTGTCGCGGACCCTGGTGCCTACGCTGGCCATGTATCTTCTCAAAGCCCACAAAGACAAGCCGGATTCCAAGGGCTTGTTCGCGAGATTTCAGCAAGCATTCGATCGCGTGTTCGAGAACATTCGCTGGTCCTATTCCGGGCTGCTTGGCTGGTTGGTCAGCGTACGCGGCAAGTTCGTGCCGGCGTTTCTGGCTGTTTGTCTGCTTGGTTTCGCGCTGGTGCCATTTCTTGGCCAGGATTTCTTTCCCGATACAGACAGCGGGCAGTTCATGCTGCATGTTCGCGCAAAGACGGGAACACGCATTGAGGAAACGGCACGCCTGGCCGACGAAGTAGAAGGCTCAATCCGTCAGACGGTTCCGTCCCCTGAGATCGATAACATCCTCGACAACATCGGCATACCGTACAGCCAGATCAATTATGTTTACAATCGCTCCGGACTCACGGGCGCCGCAGACGCTGATATCCTGGTTTCACTGCGAGAGAAGCATCATCCCACTGCAGATTATGTACGCACGCTTCGCACAAATCTACCTCGGCAGTTTCCGGGAACCACGTTCTATTTCCTACCCGCGGACATCGTCACGCAAACCCTGAACTTTGGCTTGCCAGCGCCAATTGACATACAGATCGAGGGCGCGGACATCGCAGGCAATCAGCGCGTTGCCCAAAAGATGTCGGCCGATCTGGCGCACGTTCGAGGCATAGCCGATTTACGGATTCAGCAACAGGCGGATTATCCCAAGCTGCATATCAACGTGGACAGAACGAAAGCTCTCGAAGCCGGATACACGGAGCGCGATGTCGCCAACAGCACGCTGATCTCACTGAGCGGAAGCTTTCAGGTCACGCCGATGTTCTACCTGAATCCCAAAAACGGCGTTTCGTACAACCTGGTAACCCAGACCCCTCAGTACGACATCCAGTCTGACCAGGATCTCCAGAACATCCC
Source organism: Occallatibacter sp. (assembly GCA_036495975.1). Taxonomy (GTDB): domain Bacteria; phylum Acidobacteriota; class Terriglobia; order Terriglobales; family Acidobacteriaceae; genus Telmatobacter. The sequence goes on from DASXLY010000096.1 coordinate 86,813, forward strand.
CCTCAGCGGAGCCAACGCACACAAGCCCGGCATTCTGGCTGACGTTGCGTCGATTCAGAGAACGAGCGAGCCAGGGTCGATCAATCACTACAACATCCGGCGCGTGGTCGATATCTATGCCGCCGTACAGGATCGCGATTTGGGTGGCGTGGGGCGTGAAGTGAGCCAGATCGTCGACACGAATCGCCATCTTCTTCCTCGCGGTAGCTTTGTGACCGTGCGCGGACAATACGGCACGATGCGGAAGTCTTACATCGGATTGCTGGGCGGGCTGGCTTTCGCCATCATTCTGGTTTACCTGCTGATCGTGGTGAATTTTCAGTCGTGGCTCGATCCGTTCGTCATCATTACGGCTCTGCCCGCCGCGTTGGCCGGCATTGTGCTGTTCCTGTTTTTGACTCACACCACGCTCAATGTTCCGGCCCTCATGGGCGCAATCATGTGCATGGGTGTTGCCACTGCGAACAGCATTCTGGTGGTCGCCTTCGCAAAAGAAAGGCTGCAACATCACGGCGACGCGATCCTGGCCGCTCTCGAGGCCGGCAGCACACGATTTCGTCCTGTCATCATGACCGCGCTGGCAATGATTATCGGCATGATTCCCATGGCCCTCGGACTGGGTGACGGCGGAGAGCAGAATGCCCCGCTGGGACGTGCGGTGGTTGGCGGACTGATGTGCGCCACCGTAGCAACTCTCATTTTCGTGCCTGTTGTGTTCGCTCTGCTCCATGGCCGGGCGGCGCTTGCGAAGATGCAGCCGGCAGGTGAGTCAAGCGATCGCTCCATTCATGTATAGGCCGAAGGATTCCCAGGGAGGGAGACAATGAATACCGCAGAGCTGAATTCCACCGAACCCCAGAATGGCCTGCAGAAAACCGCTGCTACACCCCAGGCACCATCGCGTTCTGTTGCGCTCGGGTTGACCGCAGCGGCTGCGGTGCTCGGAGTGGTGATCTATGCCGGTATCCACGAGCGCGCTCAGGCAGAACGCAGGCTGGGCAAAGCAACGGAACTTGCTGCTGTTCCGACCGTGAATGTCGTCCACCCCAACGCTGGCGCGGCCGCTCAGGAGATTGTCCTGCCGGGCACAACCGATCCCCTGAACGACACGCCGATCTACGCGCGCACCAATGGATATCTCAGGCGCTGGTACGTAGATATCGGAACGCATGTGCAAGCGGGGCAGCTTTTGGCGGAGATCGATACGCCCGAGGTAGACCAGCAACTGGACCAGGCGCGTGCTGATCTTCAAAGTGCGAAGGCAACGGAACAGCTTGCTGCAATCACTGCGGCCCGCTGGCAAAATCTGCTGAAGACAAATAGCGTGTCCAAGCAGGAAACGGATCAAGCGGTCAGCGATCTGAGCGCCAAGCAAGCGGCGGTCGATTCCATGTCGGCCAATGTACATCGCCTCGAACAATTGCAGTCATTCGAGAAAATCTATGCTCCGTTCGCGGGAGTCATTACTGCGAGAAACACTGATATCGGCGCACTCATCGATGCGGGTGCCTCGACAACTCCACGGGAACTGTTTCACATGGCCGCGGTGAACAAGCTGCGTGTCTTTGTGGCAGTGCCGGAAGTGGACTCGAGGGCAGCACTGAACGGCGCCAAAGCGAAACTCACACTCGACGAGTTTCCCGGCGAGACGTTCCAGGGCAGGATTGTCCGAAACTCCGACTCCATTGACCCGGCCTCGCGCACGTTGAATGTCGAGGTGGACGTCGACAATCCTGGCGATCGCATCAAGACTGGCGCATATGTCTTCGTGAATTTGAGGGTTCCGTCCGCAGCGCAAGCGGCATCGCAGTCTGTTGTCATCCCCGCCAACACACTTCTGTTTCGTTCGGAGGGTTTGCGCGTCGGGGTGGTCCGCGACAATCACGCCGAACTCGTCCCCATCCGAATCGGCCGCGATTACGGTTCAACCGTCGAGGTGATTGCCGGCCTTATGCCGCGCGACCAGGTGATCGTCAGCCCCTCCGATTCCCTAACCAGCGGAACGCCCGTTCGCATCAGCACCGGAAACACGGATGTCAGCAAATGAAGCTGCGATTTACTCCAATTTCGTTAGGACTGATGAGCCTCGTGCTTTCCGGCTGCATGGTCGGGCCCAAATACGTGAAGCCAACAACTCCGTTGGCTCCTGCGTTCAAGGAACTGTCACCCGGCAAGTCTCAATCGGACGGCGAATGGAAGACGGCTACGCCCGACGATGGGGTAATCCGTGGAAACTGGTGGGAGATCTTCGGCGATCCGCAACTCAACGCTCTCGAGGAGCAGGTCACTTCGACCAACCAGAATCTGAAAGTTGCAGAAGCCCGGCTGCGCGAGGCGCGAGCAATGATTCGCTTCAATCGTGCCTCTCTCTTTCCCACGATTTCTACAGCTCCGAACGTGAGCAACGAGAGGTTCTCTGCCAATCAGCCATATTTCCCCTCATCCCTGGCAAACAACGGCAGCGGAGATTTCAACCTGCCATTCGATCTGTCCTACGAGGTCGATCTGTGGGGGCGCGTCCGCCGGACGGTGAACGCATCACGTGAGGAAACGCAAGCGACAGCAGCAGATCTTCAAACGGCGAGCCTGAGCCTGCATGCTGAGCTGGCGTTGGACTACGTTGAATTGCGTAGTGCGGATGCGCAAAAGCAACTGCTGGATGACACGGTAAAGGCCTACACAGACGCAGTTACGCTCACTCAGAACCGATTCGAAGGTGGGGCTGCGCCCAAGTCCGATGTGGCCCAGGCGCAGACCCAATTGGAGGCTGCCCAGGTGCAGGACACCGATGTTACCGTTGCGCGAGCGCAGTTTGAACACGCCATTGCAACCCTGATTGGACAGCCTCCCGCCAAATTCACGTTGCCCCCGGCGCACAACATGAAGCTCGACATTCCAACGATCCCAGTTGGAATGCCATCGACCCTGCTCGAACGGCGGCCTGACATCGCCGCAGGGGAGCGTCGCGTGGCCGAAGCAAATGAGCAAATTGGGATCGCACGGGCGGCGTACTTCCCGACCCTGGCGATCGGGGCTTCGGCAGGTTTTCAGGGCAATACCGTAACCAATTGGCTGAACTGGCCCAGCCGGGTGTGGGCAGTTGGTCCGCAACTCTCTCAGACCATTTTCGATGCCGGCAGGCGTCGAGCTACCTCGGAATCCGCACAAGCGAACTACGATGCTACGGTGGCCGTATATCGTCAGACGGCCCTTACTGCGTTCCAGGAGGTCGAAGACAATCTCGCCACGCTTCGCATTCTTGACAGCGAGGCTGAACAGCAGCACCGGGCTACTGCATCAGCAGAAGAATCACTCCAACTCTTCACCAATCGGTACCAGGGCGGAGTCGATAACTATCTTCAGGTGATCACAGCGCAGACGATTGCCCTTACTAATGAACGAAATGACATCGACATTCAACGCCGTCGAATGGATGCCAGCGTGCTCCTGGTAAAAGCCGTTGGCGGAGGATGGGATGTTTCGCAATTGCCAAAGTTCTGACGTCTCAGATGATCCGTGGCACGCGAGCGAGGCCGACTTCTCTCCCCTCCATGCTCTGAATTCGATGGGGTCACATCCGTCTCGTCAATGCGCTTGGCCTTCGCCACCATCAAGAGAACGAAACGCCGCGCGGAATTAGCCGGTGTTCGTAGGCTTGACGTTCAAGACTGTCGCGAAAATCAGGATGTGCAAGTGCGACGATGGCCTTTGCGCGTTCTGCGACCGATCTTCCCTTCAGATTGGCCATTCCGAATTCGGTGACCAGGTACATCACATCGGAGCGCGGCGTTGTGACGATATTGCCGGGCGTAAGGCTGAACACAATCCGGCTGCGGCGTTCACTGCCTTTTTCGTAGGTTGACGAGAGGCAGATAAAGGACTTGCCTCCCTTCGACGCGTAGGCTCCGCGCACAAATTGCAGTTGGCCTCCGGTCCCGCTGAGATGGCGCTGGCCGTCGGATTCCGAAGCCACTTGTCCTTGCAAATCCACCTGGGTTGTGTTGTTGATGGACACCGCTTTTTCGTTTTGCATAATGATGTTCGGTGAGTTCGTATAGTCCACCTGGTGGCAGTACATATCCGGGTTACGGTTGGTTGTCGCATAAAGTGCCTGCGAGCCCAGCGCAAACGTGTACGTCACCTTGCCTGGATCCAGCGTCTTCCGCGATCCGGTCACCCGGCCCGAACGATAGAGCAGGCCGAGGCCATCCGTCATCATCTCTGTGTGGATGCCGAGATCCTTCACTCCACTTTCAAGTAACTGGCAGCATACCGCGTTGGGCATGCCACCGATTCCGATCTGCAGACAAGAGCCGTCTTCGATTTCGGTTATGATGCGTTGCGCCACCGTGCGGTCAATCTCATTCGGGTCCGGGTTAGGCAACTCGGCGCATGGTTGATGATCTCCCTCAATGATGGAATCGACCTCGCTCACATGCACGCCGTTCTCTTTGCCGAATACATATGGCATCTCACGATTGACCTCGACGATCACCAGCTTCGCGCGCTCGACGACGGCTCGTTGCCACATATTTGTCGGGCCAAAGTTGAAGTATCCGCCTTCGTCCATCGGGCAAGTTTGGAGGATAGCAAGATCAACTGGATCGAGAAAGCGCCGGTAATAATCCGGGACCTCTCCTAGATTCAGCGGCACGTAGTTGCAACGGCCGCTGTCGTGCTTTCTGCGGTCGTAGCCTGAAAAATGCCAGCTGAACATATGGAAATGCTTGCCTTCCGGATCTTCCTCAAGCACCGACCGCGGGTGCATTGACAGGCAGGATCGGATCTTGACGTTCGTCAGTTCGTCCTTGCGGGCCGCCAGCGCCCGGTCGAAAACATCGGGCTGGCAAAGCGATGCGCCGTAGTCCAGCCACATGCCGGATTTGACGAGGCTGGCTGCCTGCTCCGATGAGATCATTTCTCCAGACATGTGAGCTCCTTGCCAGTAGATACTCGTGTTGCGAAATCGTCTATAACGAAAACAGCTGGAACTAAGTGCCTTGTGCCGCGTGACAAACGAGCGCATTTGTCCGGTTCTTCACTGCGAGGCGAATTCGCGCAACGCGTCGAGCAGCCGCTCCACCTCTTCCAGCGAGTTGTAATGCACCAGGCCAATGCGCAGCATTCCGCCTTTCTCTTCCACTTGAAGGCGCTCCGTCAAATTTTGCGCATAATAGTTACCGTCCCAGGTGAAGATGCCGCGCTCGTCGAGAAATTTGGCAATCGACACCGGAGGATGATCACCCACGCGGAGGGAGAGGGTCGAGCAGCGCTCCTCAAATCGTTTGGGGTCGGTGATACCGTAAATGCGCACACTCGGAATCCTCTGCAAGCCGTCGATCAGCCGCGCAATCAGAGTCCTCTCATAGGCGACCGTGTTGCGATATGCAGCCGCCAGTGCTTCCCGTCGCGTCTTTGCAGTTGGATTACTGTGCAGCCCGACTCCCGCAATATACGAGACGGCCGCACCGACGCCCGCGATCAACTCGTGCGCCAGGGTGCCGGTTTCCCATCGATCGGGAATCTGATCGGCCGAGGGCCTTACCTTGTAGGGACGGAATCGCTCCAGATGCTCGCGTCTTCCATAAAGCGTACCCATGTGCGGCCCGAAGAATTTGTAGGGGGAGCAAATCAGGAAATCGCAATCGATCTCTTTCACGTCGATCAGACCATGAGGGGCGTAATGGACCGCATCAATGAATGTCATTGCGCCGACGGCATGGGCCAGGCGTGTGATCTCTCGAACCGGATTAATGGTTCCTACAGCGTTGGACGCATAACATAGGGCCACGAGCCGCGTCCGGTGGCTCAATTTATTTTTCAGGTCATCGAGATCGAGCGTACAGTCTTCCTCGCGAATATCCGCTACCTTGATGACCACACCCTTTTCCTCGAGTGCTTTCCACGGCGAGAAATTGGCGTCATGATCGAGAGTAGTCAGGAGAATCTCATCCCCGGACCCCAGCTCTCGACCGATGGCGCGCGAGAGTGCAAAGGTAAGGGTGGTCATATTCTGACCAAACACAACCTCATCTGCGTCGCAATGAAAAAAGTCCGCCATCGCCGCGCGTGTGTTGGCGATCATCTCGTCGCTGCGCCTGCTGGTCAGAAACACTCCGTGCGTATTGGCGTTGGAATTCGCAAGATAGTTCTGGATAGCCGCAATGACCTGCGTAGGTACCTGGGTTCCCGCAGGGCCATCCAGAAAAGCTGCGGTCTGCCCATTGACCTTCGTTTCGAGTGATGGAAACTGCGAACGCACCCACGCCAAGTCCAGCATCTCGTGTAGATCCAATCCCGCTATGCTCATGGCCAATGTCTCCTCTGACCGATACACGGCCCCAGTGTACATCGCAACCTTTGCGGTACCTCGTTTTGAGTGAAATGTGGTTCGCTGAAGGCTCAAATAATCTATGGACCAGAGGCCCTATTCTCTGATTAGATTGCAGTGTTTTAGTTTGCCGGAGAATCGGATGCGAATCACTGCCGCTGGCGTCGGTTTTATCCTTTCCGGGGTATTGGTTATCCAGGTGCATGGGGATCGGGCTTTCGGGCAGAACCAGAGTCCACCTCTAAATCACGTCATAATTCCCAATCCAACTCCGCGCCCGCCTGACTTGAAAGACCAATACGACACGAATTCAAAGGATCAGAACACGCAGAAGGAACTCTCCGTTCGCAACCAGCTTCGGGCCCGGGAGATTTGGCTTCAGTCAAATCAGCTATTGCTGCTGGCCCAACAGCTTGATGAGGAGGCCAATTCCGCTGCCAGGACTTCGTCGATGGCAGCCAAGGCCGCCAAGGTGGGAAAGATCCAAAAACTCGCGCAGAGCATACAGGACAAACTGAAATCAGACTGACGATGTCCGTCGATATACGCAATCCTGAAGAGTCAGTTACGGCATGCGAATATGATTTTGAAAAAGTTGATCAAAAACGGCCGGCTTCTCCAAGCGGCATTTGCTATTGCGCTGCTGGTGTCACTGCCTTCTGCCCAGCCACAATCCCAGGCACCCGCGGCCGGTTCAGCTAACTCGAAGCCAGCATCGGGTGATCTCGCTCAACAACCGAATAAGTCCGAACCCGTTGCCCCGTCAATAAACCCCTTCGCCGCGCCGACGCAGGAGGACCCCAACTCGGATCAGATTGAAGCCGACATAAGAAAACTTCACTTGTTGGCTGCTGAATTGCGTACCGAGGTTGGGAAAACGTATAAAGACAGTCTTTCAGTGAATGTGCTCAAAGAGGCCAAAGAGATCGAGATACTCTCCAGGAGCCTCAAGGAGCGAATGGATCAGAAAGCCGCTGCCGCGCGTCATCAAAAACAATGAGATGTCTTCCGAGAGTCAGCGAAGAATGATCCGATCCAGTCTCGCGCTTCTCCTCGTATTTGCAGTGACATTCCCCGGTCTCTCGTTCTCCCAAAGCGAGCCTCCTTCCAATCGAGCCGGCTATGTCGGCGACGTCGCTTGCTTCGCTTGTCACGAGAATCTGAGCAGAAGCTATCAAAACACGCCTCATCACCTGACCTCCCAGCTTCCCACTCCGCATTCGGTGCTCGGAGTGTTTCGCAGTGGTGAGAACTCCTTGACGATCATGGATCCAGCCCAATCTTCCGAACCCGGGCTTCAATTCGTGATGGAGTCCAAGCCGGACGGTTTTTTCCTAACCGCATCGAGTGGATGGCGGTCGGAGGTATATCGGCGGAGGGAGCGTATTGATCTCGTTACCGGTTCGGGAGTCAGGGGCCAGACGTATCTGTATTGGGATGGCAACCGGCTATTTGAGTTACCCGTCAGCTATTGGACCGACGGGCGTCGATGGGTAAATAGCCAAGGCTATATCGACGGAACGGCGGACTTCTCGCGACCCATTAATCCGGCCTGCTTGGAATGCCATGCGACTTACATCCGTCCGCTCTCACGTGACCCGCAGACAAATCGATATGACCGCGTGAGTCTCGTTCCGGGGATCTCATGCGAGAGTTGTCATGGGCCTGGGGCAAAGCATGTGCAACTCGAGAAGACCCACCAAGTTAAGGGAAGGGAATCAAGCGGCATTCTGAATCCTGCGAAGTTCTCGCGTGACCGGCAGGTTGATCTGTGTGCCGAATGCCACAACGGGATTCAGCGGGAACCTTTGCTTCCAGCCTTCTCCTATCGTCCCGGCCAGCCCCTGAGCGAGTACTATAAGGCGCTTCCGGTTCCCGACGTCGAGCACCCGGATGTCCATGGGAACCAGGTTGGTTTGTTGCAACGCAGCAAATGCTATCGTTCGTCGCCGCAGATGAGTTGTTCGACCTGTCACAACGTTCACACCAGCGGACAACCTGCCGAATCCTACTCGGCAAAATGCCTTGATTGCCATAAGTGGCAGAGTTGTGGAATGGCAGCCAAACTTGGCCATGCGCTTGTGAAAGACTGCATCAACTGCCATATGCCCATCGAGGAAACAAGCGTCATCGTATCGGAGACGGCAGGGCAAGTGGTTCATGCGAAGATGCGGAACCACTGGATCAAGATTTACGCGAATGCTCAACCCGGGAAAACAGCAAGCAAATAGAAAACCTTACTGCTGGGATCGAACACACTCTCAAGGAGTCACAGGTTCAAGCAAATCCCATAGCGAATAGTGCTCCGGCGGCATCCTGCTCGCTGATTCCAACTCCTCTTTTGCCTCGTCCTTCTTTCCGATGGACTGGTACAGCTTCGCCATTTGTCGATGCAGTTCGACGTTATCGGGATCTGACTCCGCTGCTATTTTGAACTCCCGAAGCGCGTCATCAATGCGACGCGAATCCAGGTAAATGATGCCGAGATCGAGGTGCAAAAGGTATGCGGCTGAATCTCTGGCCGTGACCTTCTGGAGCTCGCTGAGGGCATTTGAAGGCTGTTGGTTGTGCAGCAGACAATCGGCAAGATAGATATGCCCTTTGGGATCCCGTGGATTGCTGTGAAGGTTCAACTGGAACTCGTCAGCGGCTTCTGACCACTTGCCTGTAGACCACAACACAAACCCCAAGGCAAAGTGCAGGTTCGGCTCATTCGGATTTGATTGGAGAGCCCCCTTCAACTCGCTGACGGCTTCTTCAGAATGGTTCATTGTTTCCAGCGCCGCGGCGGTCATCAGGCCCACCTCCGTCGAGTCAGAGTTCAATGCGAGCAGCGCTTCGTGCTCATCGACCACGCATCTGTATTGCTTGCTGAACAGGCAGCTACGAGCCATCGTGACATGCAGCGTGACGTTTGCCTGATCGCGTTGGAGAGCACGCCGAAGATAAGGAATTGCGACCAGGTAGTCCTTCATTCCATAATGCGCCATTCCCAGGAGGATGGTTAGGCGTTGGTCGTCCGGATTTTTCCTGATCTCGGAAGAAAACGACTTGATCGCATCGGGGAACTGGCCTGCCTTGAACAATGTCAGTCCGAGGTTCGTCTGCAGTCCCGGAAAATTCGGATCGCTCGTTATGGCGCGCCGGTAAAAGTCGATCGCGGAGTCGTAGTGTTCCTGCCGCGCCTCAAGCAGACCCATGTGCGCAAGAGCCTCAGCATTGCGTGGATCAACGGCAAGAATCGCGTTCCATAGTGTCTCTGCTTCCGCGTTTTCGCCCTTCTGCTCCATTGCCATGGCATTGATGCGCGATCGAGCTGCATCATCCTGTTGTGCCCAGGCCCCCACCGCTTTGGCGAGAACTGTTGCAACGATGAACGCTGCGATGAGCACATGTACCTTCGACATCATGGAGTTGACCACTTTTCAAATCTACTCGCAAAATGCAAAGCGCGGCAGCTGACGCCACCGCGCTTCGGTTTCCACTGAGTTTCGTTAGAAGATGAACTTCCCACCAAACTCGAGTGCACGCGGATCATAGAACGAGGTTACTGTTCCGAAGTTCGAGTTGCCGAGCGTGTTGCCCACCCCGTTGGGTTCCGTATGGTTGAAGGTGTTGAACGACTCCATACGGAATTCGAAGCGAGCTCTTTCAGTGAACGCGAACGATTTGTACAGCGATGTCGTAAAGTTCACGCGGTTCGGTCCCGGAATGGCGTCTTTACCAGCGCTGCCAAAGCCCTGGTTGGCGCCGCCAGCCCAGGCTGCAGTCGGATTGCTGAAGACGGAAGTATCAAATGCATGGGTGATGCTCCCGCCCTTCTTTGACTTGGCCGACTGATTCGGACGATTGGTGTAACCGCCGTCCAGTCCTACAGTGTCACCGATGGACAAGCGAGGGGTTGTCGGAACGCCGGTCTCATCGATGATGGTACCTGCAATCTCCCAGCCGCCAAGGACCGAGTGTGTAAGACCAGATGCTCTGAACAAGGGCAGCTTGTAGATGTAATTCGCGCTGAAGATGTGGCGCCGGTCAAATGATCCGGAACCTTTACCGTATTTGATGTTGAACGGATTATCCACAGTCGAATCGTCAGTGCTGGTTATATCGATCTCGTGCGAGTAGGTGTAATCGAGCTCGCCGCTGAGACCCCAACGGCCCTGGACGCGAAGACCGGTCTGGAAACCGTTGTAGTTGCCATTGGTATTGTTCTCCTGGTCGGTTATCCCAGCGAAGCCAGGATACGTGCGGTACTGGTCTGGAGCGACAAGAGTTCCAGCGACTATGGCCTGGCGAATCGAGAGCGGTGTGTTCAATGGGAAGGCGTTAATGCTGCGACGAATGTTCTGATGCCAGGCCAGGTTGCCGACATACTGACTCACAAGGATTACCGACTGCGCCAACTGGTCCTGGATGCCCAAACTGAACTGGGCAACGGCAGGCGCCTTGAACGTGGTCGCCAAAGTAGTGCTCCCCTGTGCGAACAGCGGAGTTGCGGCGGCAGCGCCGGTGACGTAGCTCGTGTGCGGATCGCTCAAGTAAACGTTGCTTGCAGCCGGTGTATTTGCGAACGGAGCAGCGGTCGCGACATCGTAAATGTCGTTACCCTGAAGCCGTTCATAGAACGTGCCAAAGCCACCACGCAGAACCGTTTTGCCATTGCCGAAGAGATCTTCGGAGAAGCCAACACGGGGCTGCAGGGTGTCGTAGTCGGTCTTAACCAGGCCGGCGGGTGTTCCATTCTGCCCAGCCAAATGAACGCCGTTCAGGTAAAAGGTGCCTCCATTGATGCTCTGCAATCCGGGGCTGTTCGGATCCATCGCTCCGCTGGCCAGGAAAACAGGAGCCTGGCTGCTGAGGTAAGAGCTTGGTTCGAAATTCGCAACCTGGTTGTTGCGCTCCCATGCAAACGGTAGCGCATCGTACCGAAGGCCGAACTGCAGGCTCAGGCGAGGCGTTACCTTCCACGTATCCATTGCGTACACAGACGGTGTCTGGTTCACGTAGTGGCGAATCGGAGCAGCCTGCGACTCGGAGTAGCCGGTGGGCAGACCCAACAGCATGTCCATCAGGGGGTCGCCGGTGACGGGGCCATTGTCGGCGAAGCTGAAGCTTCCTTCCGCGTTTAGAAAGAGCTTCTGGTTTTTGGTGTAGCGGTTGTAGCTGGCGCCGAACTTCATCGCGTGCTTGCCCACCGTGTAAGAGACGTCAACCTTAGGCTCGAGGTCTTCCGCGGCGTTGTGCCAGGGAGCGGACCCCGGGTTCTCCTGCACGCTGTATGGCGCCTTCCAGTTCATGCTCGGTGCTGATAGGGAACCATTGTTGAAGAACTTGTTCACCGAGAAGCCGGATGGCAGACTGCCCGACGAGCTGTTCACGATGTCGATGATGTTGCCGTCATAGTTCATGCTGGCTTCGACGAGCAGTTCCGGCGAGATCGTCGCCGTCAGCTTCACCGCAGCGCTGTTTGAGGGGTTGTTGAGTGTACTGGTGATCGTCGGCCAGCTACCCGTTGACCAGCCCACCATTGGCTGCGGGAAAGCCTGCGAAACTGAATCGTGCATGTAATGAGCGAGGATCTGGTACTTGTCGTTGATGCGGTGATCGCCGCGCACAACATCGTCACGCACGTTGATGGGGAGACTGGCCTGGCCAAGGAATTGATCGTTCGCCGCGTTTGGCTTCGGGATAATCCCCGATGCAAAGTACGCCAGAGCATTGGCGTCGAACAAGCCTGCGGGGACCACTCCTCCTGGAAACGGATGACCTTGCTGGCAGGTCGGGCAGGCTGCAGCAAGCTTCGTAGCCCACGCAGGATCGCCAACAACCGGGACATTCAAAGTAATGGGAGTGCTGGACCAGCCTGGAGAGACATAGGTGAGGTTCTGGCCGGCGGTCGGGAAATCTGCGGCGGGTAGATCGTTCACCAGTGAAGGCGGGTTACCCTGGATAAGCTTGCGCCACTCTTCATTCCAGAAGAAGAAGGTCTTCTTCTTGTCCTTGTTGTAGAACCCGGGAATGTACAGAGGACCGCCAAGGTTGACTCCGTAGATGTTGTAGTTCAACTTTGCACGCGGCGTGGCGGTTGCCTTGTTCTTGTTCTGCCAGCTGTTCGCGTTGAAGGCGGTGTTGCGGTTGAATTCCCAGAGTTCGCCATGGAAGTTCTGAGTGCCGCTCTTGAGCGAAAGGCTGATGGTTGCGCCTGAGGAGATGCCGTAATCCGGCGGATAGTTTGAGGCCAGCGTTTCCATCTGGGCAATGGCATCCTGCGAAGGAAGAATGGAGATGCCGCCGGCGCCGCCGCGGTCATCGGCCTCGCCGCCGTCGATCAACCAGATATTGTGGCTTTGCCGGAGTCCGTTCACACTGATGTTTGCATTGGAACCCACTGAGGTCGGGGTGTTGTTATCCGGCAGCGTGGAACTGACGCCAAGTCCCAGTGCGACAAGTGAGGCGAAATTACGGTTCTCGGTAGCAATTTCGGTGATCTGTTCTTCGCTGACGAGCGTGCTCACAACGTTCGAGTCGGTTTGTACGGTCAGCAAATCTGACTGCACCGTCACTGTTTCGTCCACACCCCCCACCGCCATGGTTGCGTCAACGCGTGTCGTCTGGGAGACATTCACTACGATTCCTTTTTCAACGTACGCGCTAAAACCCTTGGCGGTCGCCTTAAGGTCGTAGGTTCCTACATTCAATCCGTTGAAGGTGAAGTTCCCGGCGTCGTTACTGATCGCCTTGGAAACAAAACCCGTCTGTTCCTGAGTGAGGGCTATCTCTGCTCCCGAAATTACCGCCCCAGCTTTGTCAACAACCGTTCCGGTAATTGTCGAATTCTGCTGAGCGTTTCCCAGCAGCGAGGCAAAGAGCAGGACGAGTGGCAACAGAAGTATTGTTCTGTACTTCGTTGTCGTAATGGAATTCCTTTTCATGCGTCACTCTCCATTGAAGTTGTTAGTTCGGTGCATGCTCTAAGGTCGGGAGCGAATCGAGCGCACGCATCCCGCCGCGGTGTTGATCCCGCTTTTTTTCTCGCTCAAGCGACTTTAAGACTGGTGGTCGACTTGAGCGATCGATAACCCGGGTTGCAGTTAACCAGGAGGGCGTATGTCAATCGCCCCGCGTTTAGCTTCCGGTGATCTTGTTAGGGAAAGCCAGCCGAATCGGCTGAAGTGCTCCGGGAAGCAAGAGCAAAAGTGAAACAGAACTGACCTCTGAAACAGGTAACCCGGGGATACTGTCGAGGCCAGTTAGGAGCCGAATAAAACGCTTTACTGGTGTCGAGCGGGAATAATAGCCAGCAAAGATACACGGTGTCAATAGTGAAGTATGAACCCTGCGATGTATGGATTTCTGAACGCCGGATATGGAATACAACAGAACTGCTTTGCGGCAGTAAGGCGACTATATTGTGGGACTTCAGGGAAGAACTAACTGAGATAGATTTGTCTCTATCGCCGACTATCCGCTATTTCGAAGGACAGAAACAGACAGAGCCTCGTGGGCTCGCGAGGAAACGCCAAAAAAGAGCCACACAGGATCATCTGTGACGATGTTTTTTCTTCGTTGACACCTGCGCCGATGCGTACTTAGGTTCTAGTAATCCTATTCCTGAAGCACTGGAGGTTTAACTTGGCCGGGCGGGAGCCCGGCCATGCTTTGCGATTGCGCTTCTCCTCTTCATCACCAACCGCGTATCCGCGCCGCCGCACCCGCGCCAGGGCATCCACAAACTCCTCCCGGTGCGGATCTCGTCAGAATCGCGATGTCCCTTCTGCAACACCTGAAACGTCAGATCCAAAGCAGTGGTTGTCGAAACGGGTGATTACGAATCACTTCTGCCACGGTCGGATCAGGATCCAGCCGTCTCCATAGGTTCAGATACCCGTCATCGCGATACGCAAACCCTGCAAACAAAAAGCTCGGCTGCCTCACTGGAAGATCGTCGAAATACTGCACGTCGTGAGCATAAGGCCACTTCGCCTTGTCAACCACAAAAGGCTTCATGAAGTCGAAGCAGGCCCTCAACTCCCGGCCATCTGGAAGCCTATATGTCCACAGGTTGTCAGACGGAACCGAAAGAATCTGCGCGGCCATTCCAAGCGCATCGAGATTGAAGAGCGCATATCCGTACGGCTTGGTGCGCGCGAGTTCCAGGGGAAAGCTACCGTCGTGTGCGATCTGCGTGGGGAACTCGACGCTCTTCAACCGTTGACGGCATGTTTGCGCAACGGCTGTGTCGCCAGTGAGTCGGGCAAACGCGGCGGCCTGCACGATCCAGCAGGAGCCATGGTTGTTCTTCGCATCGCGTTCCTTCTGCCCAGGTTCGGATGTCTGCAACCATGAGAGGTATTCGCCGAACCATTCGTGAATGCCTTGCCAATCATTCGCCGAGAGAACACCGTCGCGATGAAGGACAGTTGCCGCCTGGGCAACTTCGGCAAGATGCAGGGTGTCGATAATGCCCCAACTGCGGCCTGTGCTCAATCCGTGAACTGCCTGCGCATACTGCAGATTCGGATTCATGCGCGTAGCTGCTGTGATAAACCACGCGCGTAGATGCGCGGTGCCATGGTCGGCGAATTCCCGTTTCTTCGTTACAGTCCACGCCGCGGCGAGAGCTGCCACTTGAATACTGAGCCTGATCATCAGTTCGCGATGCGCATTGAAATTCGCCGGGTTTGATTCTCCGTCGCGATTAATGTAAGGCCCATTGGGGTTCTTCGGGTCGGGCCAGAAATAGTCAGCGTCAGAGTAGTAGTCGTGCAGACCGCCGGCACTGTTCGGTGCAGCCACGGCTACAATCGTCTTCGGCACTTCGCCAAGGTAGTGCCGGGCAGCTCGAAGGACGCGTGATCGCTCAAATTCAGCAAGGACCTTCGCAGGATGAACGATCAGCTCATCCTCCACAGCCAAGGTCTTCCTGCTGCCTGCAAGAGCCGCAGTGCTCAAAGCAAGAAACCTTCGGCGGGAAAGATGAAGCATCGAATCCTCTCCTTATCGATCAGAGACTACCTGCCGGCGGCGTGAGTCAATTCCGACCCGGCCATCAGGAATGCCCCGACTCCGTAGACCCAGCTGGAAGACGGCTTGAATTTGCCGGGTTCCCCGCCGATCGGTTGAATCGAACCGAGTCGGCCATTGGCGTAGATATGGGTGAGCATTCCCCGCCAGGATTTTTTGATAACCGGTAGGTATCGGCTGCGATCGAGCAGGCCATTGTTGATTCCCCACGCCATCGCATAGGTAAAGAACGCAGAACCAGAGATCTCGGGATTCGGATACGAAGCAGGATCGAGAAGGCTCGCGCGCCATAGGCCATCCGATTGCTGAAGCCCTGCGACCCGCTCCGCCATTTGCTTGAACTGCGTCTCATACTTTGGCCGATCGGGAAAATCCGCCGGCATCCGCTGAAGTACCAGCGCCAGCCCTGCCAGAACCCATCC
Organism: Occallatibacter sp.; assembly: GCA_036495975.1. Taxonomy (GTDB): domain Bacteria; phylum Acidobacteriota; class Terriglobia; order Terriglobales; family Acidobacteriaceae; genus Telmatobacter. The sequence continues at coordinate 102,590 of DASXLY010000096.1, forward strand.
GTTTCCGCGCGACCAGAACACCTTTTGTCCATTGGCCTCGTGCATGGTCAGGAAGCGGTCGTCGCGAAAATAAAGGTGCTCGGATGGATCGTAGAGCGCGCCCGAAGTGATCCACCACTCGCGATTCATGTAGTCGAGATAGTGGTGATCGCCGGTCGCCACTGAGAGTTGCGCTAGCACCGGAGGGGCCATGTAAAGCGCATCGCACCACCACCACAGGTTCTTCGCAGGGTCGTCAGGCCGAGCCAACAACCTGTCCATGCCATCGCGAGTCGGCGTCAGTTCTTCCGGCTTCGGGTTCTCCCCATAGAGCGCGAGATAGGTCAAGCCGATCGCTTCATCGTCGGCATGGGCAAAACGAGGACCAAGGCTCCAGTGATTCTCATTCGAAACTTGCAGGACGCGATCGTGGTATCGCGCGTCCCCCGTTGTTTTTGAAGCCGCAAGTAAGCCATCGTAGAGCGCGGCGTAGGTCCAATCGATGTTGTATCGGCCCTCGGCATGTTGAAGCTGCCAGTCTGCCACCTTCTTCATCGCCTTCAAAACTGCAGACCGATTCAACTTTGGCGAGAGGTCCCTTGCAAGTGGGCCGGGATCGTCGGGCTGGTCGCCGGCGGCCGCTCGTTCATCCATCACGGGCGGCGGCGATGCCACTTGAGAGACCGCGGCTGGAACAGGAAAGAGGAAACACAGAAAAAATGCGAAAGTATGGAGGGGTCTGTTCATCGGTTCGCCGGTTCGATTTCGAGTGAGCTGCGTGCTCTTTAGATTGCCGTGAATCCGGACCACGCGCTCCCTTTTTATACTGCATGATTGGCTAACAGGTCCGATGTGCGCTGACCTGAATGATCACTGTTTCCCAGCATCTGATCATACTTGCCCAGATACCGGTTATCATCGGTCGGTCCGGTAAAGAATCTCGCCCTCTGGTCTCCGCCGGCGCTTCGCAAAGTCCAGTCTTAGAGGAGTTTTACTCTGGGGAGAGCAGAAAATTCCGGGATGGCGCCGGAGAGTATTCTGCGAATTGAGAACTCCGAGTGTCAACGAACATGAAGGGACCTGTACCGCTGAGAGGGATGGAGAAACAAAATCGATTCTTGTGATTTAAAAATGTGGTCTTTGCCGCATGATTCGTTCCATTATTCCCCGGTTCCATTGTCCCTGAAAGGATTCATAAATGAGTGGAATCAACCTGTCTCGACGAGACCTTATGAGGAGCTCAGGCGCGATGTTGCTTCTTGAATCGATGCGCGCCAAAGCCCTCGCCCTGCGTTTGTCCGACCAGGAACCACAGCACAACGCCAGTCAATTGCCGGGCGATGCGACCCGAGCGCAGCGGATGAAATGGTGGAAGGCTGCGCGATTCGGAATGTTCATCCATTTTGGTGTTTACTCCACCATTGGCCGCCACGAGTGGGTGATGGAAGATGAAGGCATTCCGGTATCGGAGTATGCGCCGCACGCGGCGAGCTTTCATCCCAAGCCGGGTTCAGCACGGGCCTGGGCTCAACTTGCGCGCCAGGCCGGCATGAAGTACATGGTGATGACAACCAAGCATCACGAGGGATTCTGCAACTTCGACACAAAACTCACAACCTATTGCGCACCAAGGCAAGGCCCCGGCCGTGATCTGGTGCGGGAATATGTTGAGGCTGCGCGGGCAGAAGGACTGCGCGTCGGCTTCTACTACTCCTTGATGGACTGGCACCATCCCGACGGAGCCCTCTGTGCGACGAACGAGGATGCACGGCGCCGCTTCGTCGATTACACCCATGGACTGATTCGAGAGCTGATGACCAACTACGGCAAGATCGATGTGCTGTGGTACGACGTGGCGTGGCCGCTCGATGCGGAAGGTTGGGAGTCCGTCCGCATGAACGAAATGGTCTTTCAGCTCCAGCCGGACATCATTGTGAACAACCGCAACAAGCTGCCCGGAGATTTTTCGACGCCGGAGCAGCACATCACCGCAGAGACGGGCGGACGCGCGTGGGAAGCGTGCATGACGTTGAACGACAGCTGGGGATATCAGGCGGCCGACGACAACTGGAAGACGTCGAAGACGGTGATCCGCAACCTGATCAGCTGCGCGCGCGACTCAGGGAACTACCTGCTTAACATCGGGCCCCGCGGAGATGGGTCGATTCCAGATCAGTCGGAGCGCGTACTGCGCGAAGTTGGGGAGTGGATGGCAGTGAATGGACACACCATCTACGACTCGGATCCATGCCCGGTGCGAAGGTCGAATTACGCGAGCTTTACGCGCATTGGCAATACCCTGTACATGCATGTGCACTTCTGGCCGGGTGAGTATGTCGCAATCGCGGGGCTGATGACCAAGGTGAAGTCGGTGCGACTGGTCAAGACCCGAGAGGCTGCGGCGTTTAAGCAGGACGACTATCGCGTGCAGATTACGGGTTTGCCGGCGAAGGCGCCGGATGATCCGATGACCACGATCGAGATCGAATGCGAATCGGAGCCGATGCAGGACACGGATTTTGTGCGCAAGAACAAGCCGCGCCTGGGCGTATGAGACGAGACGAGATCCGCTAGCAGGCGAAGCTTGATAATGGAAATGCGCGCCATCTCATCCGCGGCAGAGCGGATGTCGGCGAGATCGTTCTGCGACATCCAGATGCCACGACGCATCGCGGTTACCGCCCACTGGACAGGTGCAGCAACGTATCGGAGATCCCGGAGTTATCGCTCAGGATTTGGGTTCAGTGAGCTTCAACTGCTCGGTGTCCAGGTTGTCTTTGGCTTCGCAGGTGTCATTAAAGATCATGGTGGTTCGTTCCGTCTCGCTAAATGGTTTCCAATGGGGCAGGCCTTTCACGTTGGGATCACCCGTTCGCGCAAAAGCGACCCAGGCGTCGCTCATTCTTGCGGCCAGAGAGCGAGCTGCCTCTCCGTCGCCGGTCATCCGGTCGCAGCGCGCGGTATTGTTGAAGACGAAGGCGAGTTCCGAGCAGTGGAAGGCCATGAGACGGCCGTTAAAAATGGGTGTTTGCCACGTGAATTGGTAACAGTAAGCGGGAGCAGCATTCTGGGCAGCTTTGCGTGCGCACTGCTCGATCACGTTGCGGCGGACGCCGGAAGTAGCGACTACGCTCCAAAGCTGGAATGGGTTGGCGTTTGGATAAAGCTGACGATAAGAGGCGATCACCTGGCCGGCGCGGTCCTGGTACGCCTCGGCAACACGTTTCTCAAGTTCGGCCTGGGTCATATCGAACGCGTCGGGCCGGCTGATGCCCGAGGTGAATTCGTTCAGCGTGCTTCCGGCCAGCAGCGGTACGGAAGCTGAGAGTGGTGAAGCCTGCGGATCGAACGGGTGCTGCGCGACGACGCGGCCGTCATTCACGGGATACCATCCGGGACGTTCTGACATGCTCCGAAAGTTGATGACGCCGGTCAGGCGCGGCGGTCGCGTGATCTTAACGGCTGCGGCTTCGAGATCGGCGATCGGAATGTCGTGAAGCTTTTCGACCGAGCTCTTGTCGAGACCCAGCTCCTTCAGCAACGTGGCTGCAGTGGCGCGGGAGACCTCTTCGTTTCCAACTCGAAGAGTCGATCCGCTTTCGACGATGGCGCGATGGAAGAGGCCCTTGGCCGAGGGCATGGCCATGAGCGTGGAGACTTTGCCGCCTCCGCCGGACTGGCCGAAGATGGTCACCGCGCCGGTATCTCCGCCGAAATTGCCGATATTGTCGCGGACCCATTCGAGCGCGGCAACGATGTCGAGCATCCCGACGTTGGCGGAGCCGACGTACTGCGAGCCGTACTCGGCGAGATTGAGATAGCCGAGAACATTGAGGCGGTGATTGATGCTCACCACGACAACGTCCCCTTTGCGGCTGAGGCTTTCGCCGTCGTACGAGGGCAACTCCTGTCCCGAGCCGGCAGTGTATCCGCCGCCGTGTAGCCAGACCATAACGGGGTGCTTGCGGTGATCGAGGCCGGGCGACCAGATGTTGACACGCAGGCAATCTTCGCCAGACTGGCCGTCGTCCCAGTTGAAAAGCCACGCCTCCTCGTCATTCGCCCAGCCAGTACGCGCAGGCTGTGGGCATACCTGGCCGTAGGTGAGGGAACTGCGCACACCGCTCCAGGGTGTGGGCTTCTGCGGCGCAAGAAAGCGCGCCGCGCCGGCGGTGGAGGCGGCATAAGGTATGCCTTTGAAGACGAAGATGCCGTTGCACGACGAGCCACGGACTTTCCCGGTAACCGTTTCAACCACGGCGTAGTCGGTGCGCGCCACCAGACGATCGGCGGTGATGGGCGCAGGGGCAGGATAATCCGGCGTGGCGGAACCGGTGCGCGGCAGTGCTCCCACGGCAGCGGCTATGACGGAGTTCTTGAGAAGAGTGCGGCGAGAGACCATGGGACCCTCCAGTGAATTCTGGAACGAAACCATGTTACGCGCACAGGTTGGAATGTTGCGCCATTGGGCTGCGGACAAAGTGCGGGGACGGTTACGTACTTGCTGCTATCGGGTATTTCATTTTGCTGCCAGATGAATTCCTTCCGCATCAGCCACGCGCAGCATCATTCCCCATCCGAAGAAGTTGTTCGCAATTGCCACAGCGACCTCATTGTCACCCGCTTCCAGAGGCAGCGTGAATGAGCCGTTCTCTAGAGAGCAACGCGCGTCAGGAACTTTTCTCGCGTCGTCCGATTCAAACAAGTTCTTATCGGCATACACCAGTTTCCCGTTCACGAATACCCACAGTTCGCGTGTCCATCCAATATCGACCTTCTTCGTTTGCTTCGTGTCTGAGGTTATGGTCGTCTTCAGCCACGCTACTGCCCTGTTCGACTCGGGCACAGGCTTGCCATACACGCGGCTAATGTTGATCAAACCGTTCCGCTCCGTGCTGATCGTCTTCCACGCCTGCAAAGCACCGGGCATCTCGTTATACTTCGGGTCGTTGCCGTTCGGCAGCGAGGAAGCTGTTGAGAGATGCCAATTCCGGACCACCCCGAGATCTCCATCCAGCGGATCTCTCACCGGTTCGGGAGACAGACCGTCGACCACATTGGGAGTGATGACCATATTTGCGAAGGTGGCTGGCCCCTGCAGCCGCAGGCCGCCATTCATCGCATCTCCCTCCAGGTTGCCCACCTCGAGTGTGGGCGATTGGGCATCGTTCACGTACACATTCATTCGTTTGCCGGATACAACCATCTTGATGTGATTCCACCTGTTCTCACGAAGCGGCGCCCGGGTTTGGTATTGCGGAAAGAGGTCCCATAACAGGACTCCCTGTGTCTGCGGCGCATATTGTATGCAGGCATGGAAGGCAGGGCAGGCCGGATCAGGCCTGAGGTAGAGAAGCTCGAAATTCTTTTCGTCCTGCTGACGAAAGGCGATTCCGGGTGCGCCCCGACCGATCGTATCCACGTCGAACTCAATCGTTCCGTTGCTGAACATGATGTCTTTGAGTGCGGCATCGCCGCTGTTCAGTCGCATCAAGCCATGATAAAAACCCAGCTGCCGCAGAAACTCCGCGTTCTCCTTGACCTGCCAGTGGTCGGCCGTCATGTTGATCGTGATCGGCTCCGCGCCTTGGGCAATCGAAAGTGCCGACAGAAAGCACATGCCGAGCATCATCGAGTTCAGGGAATGTTTTCGAACCAATTTCTTCATGATGCCAGCGTATGGACACATCAACTTATGCGCGAGTTAAAGGTGACCAGACGGACGGGAGTGTTCATAGTCGGTCCATCAAGTTGCAAGTTGGTTCTCCGCAACTTTGCGCAGGTTGCAGTAAGCTGATTCACACACGATGATGCCATCCATCGCGAGGTAATGATGAACGACAGCCAGTTCGATTGAGTAGGCCAGGAACTTAAGTCAAAAGCGGATCCACCGCAGCCCGAGAGGCCCAAGGCGACAATAAAAAGAAATGCAATCCGTCTGCAGGACACGCGTTCATATTCTTCACTGCTCTTTTCTCTTTGAAGCGGAGTATCGTAAAAAAACTGGACAACAGATCATCTGCAAAGGGGAGGGCTGCCCGCTGTCCAGGAGGACAAAACATTTGCAAACCGCGCTTCTGAAAGAATCATATCGATGAAACGCAATTCGATTGTGTCAAGAATGTAATCAGGATGTAATTTGCAACCTCCGAGAAAGAATGATTGCCGAAATCACCTGCGCGATACGCTTTCGGAATTGCCATGCGAATCGCCGTTGGCTCAGTTATGTCTAGAAGGAGTTCTCGACAAATCGCGTTTCGAGATGTTGTGAAAATATCGAACAGCTACGCGTAATTCGAACGAAGACGAGGAAGCCTTTATGTCAAGTCAGTCGATGATGATTCTTATCGTGGGCCCGTATCGCACCGGCACCAAGGATGATCCGCAACTGATGGAAAAAAACCTCAGGTGCATGGAAGCCGCCGCTCTACCCCTCTACAGGGCTGGGCACATACCAGTCATCGGCGAATGGCTCGCCTTGCCGCTCATGCGCGACGCTGGATCGAAACACCCCGGAGACGCCATCTACAACGAAATCCTCATGCCGTTGACCGAACACCTGCTTCACCGCTGCGACGCCATCTTGAGAGTCCCAGGAGTCTCCGCGGGCGCCGACGAACACGTTGACCTCGCAAGAAACCGCGGCCTCAAGGTGTTCTATGGCCTGGAGCAGATTCCCGGCCTTGAGTGACAAGGGATGTCATGACCAGAAGAGAGAAACCGCCACCCCTCTCCACCCTGATTTTCGAGATCTTCCAATTTCAATAGTTCGCTCGACAACCGACAGATCTCTGCATTTTAGAAGGTCCATCTCCGTTAAACTGTGTGACCGGCAGCAGTCTAAATTGTCAGGGAATTGTCACCGGAACTAAGTGATTCATAAATATAGATTTAGTCAAATTACAATATGTGACGAATAGCGGCATAATATGTGACGAGCGACACATGAATGGCACGCAAAGTGCAACTCTTCAGGTGCTTCACCAGTCTGGTCAACCAGGGTATTAGCTAAGTCCAGAAAACAGCACTCATTTGGACCAAGTGAGTGCGGAGGATTTCCCTGTCTCACTCAACGCAACACTCGGAGAAACCTGTGACGCTTCCCAAACGAATTCTTGTGCTGTTCCTGAGCATAATTGCCGGTATTGCATTCGCTCATGCGCAAACATCCAATGGAACAGTTGTCGGAGTCATTACCGACAGCAATGGCAGTGTGATAGTAGGCGCTGCTGTCACCATCACTTCGGTGGATACGGGCGCCGTCCGCACCACGCTGACCAATCAGGAAGGTACCTATCGCATTGAGTCAGTTTCGCCCGGTACGTACAACGTCGCCGCCAATGCGGCCGGCTTTCAGACGACGGTAAACAAAGGGCTCGAAGTGCCGGGCACTGCCATCGTTACTTCCAGCCTGGTGCTGAAGGTTGGGAGCACCGTCGACAAGGTCGAGGTCTCCGCGGACAATGCCGTGCTGAATACCGACAACGGTCAGCTCTCCGGAACCATCGGCGAAGAAGAGATTCACAATCTTCCGATCGCCAGCCTTAATCCATATGAGTTGGCCCTCACTCTTCCGGGAGTGATGAATACCATGGTCGGCGGCTTTTCCAATGGCGTGAACTTCAACGTGGGCGGCGGACGGCCGCGCGCCAATAACTTCCTCATTGAGGGCCAGGACAATAACGACGCCGGCATTCAGGGGCAGGGCTTGCAGCCTGGCAACGAAGAAGCCGTGAAAGAAGTCGTCATTATTGAGAATGCCTACACGGCGGAGTACGGCCACGGCGCAGGATCAGTTTCGAACTTGATCTACAAGAGCGGCACCAACAACTGGCACGGTTCAGTCTACGAGCGGCTGCAGAACTCCTCGCTCGACACCGTTGATAAGAATGAACACTTCAACGGCATCACCAGCGTTAATAAATACCGCGAAAACATGCCGGGCTTCACCGTCGGCGGCCCCATCATTCACGACAAGCTCTTCGGCTTCGCCTCTTATCAATGGGACTACTTCCGTTCCACCGCCAATCTGGCCACGCTCTCAGTTCCCACCGCAAACGGCTTCGCGATTCTGAACAACTTCTCTTCCAATCCGCGTGTCGCCAACCTCGTCAAGGCATACGGCGGCCTGGTAGGAACAATCAATCCTAACAACCAGATTGCTGCCATTCCCCTCGGCCCCGATCCCGTAACAGGCGTCGATCGTGGCACAGTCGAGATGGGCACCGTCGAGCGTAACCTCGGTGCCGATGACGACGCTCCTGAAATCGACCTCAAGGGCGACTACAACATCAATCCCAAAGACACACTTAACCTCCGGTTTATCAGAAGCAGATTCACTGCTCCCTATGATGTATTCAACTTCACGGGGCAGTTGCCCGGCTTTGACTCGGACCAGGATGGAACTTCATACAACACCGGACTGGTCGAATCGCACGTTTTCTCGCCGACGGTTGTGAACGAAGTGCGCCTCTCCTATGGTCGCATCGGCTTCTCCTTCGGACTGCCGGCCAGCACCCTCGCCAACCCGCTCTACAACCAGCCGGCCGTCAGCGTTTCGGGTATGACCGGATATGGCATCCCGGGTAACATTCCGCAGGGCCGCTTCCATAACACTTACCAACTCCAGGACACGATCAACTGGACCCACGGGAAGCACTTCATCAAAATCGGCGAAGACATCGCCGATATTCGCGTGAGAGACGGAATTCCGTTCAACTTCTACGGATCAATCGGATTTGCGACTGACACTGACGCAACCCCGGTTCCAGGGCCGACAGGCACATTCCGCTATCGTGGTCTCGCCAACTTGATCGACGACTTCAGCGGTCCATCGACTTCCGTCGCCCAGAACTTCGGTAGCCCCACCGCCCAGCCGCGGCTCTTCAGCCAGAACTACTTCGTGCAGGACACCTACCGGCCGATTCCCACGCTTAGTCTGGACATGGGATTCCGTTACGAGTACAACGGAGCGCCGTTCAACGCAACCGGGACACCTTATCCCGGATTCGATCCGAACAATCCGGCTTGCTGGCCGCTCACGCCCGGTGTCACCTGCAACACAAAGCAGAAAGCTGACAGCAGCAACTGGGGTCCGCGTGCCGGCATCGCTTGGAGTCCGACGCTCTTCGGTCAGAACAAGACCGTCATCCGCACCGGCTTTGGCGTCTTCTACGACGTCGTGTTCACCAACATCATCGACAATATCCAGGCGACCGCTCCCAATGCTGCTTCTCCTGTGATCAATAGCTCGGGCACGGCAAATGGAAATCGTGGCACTGGTACATGGTATGAGCAGTTTGCAAATCTGAACCAGACCCCGCTCCCTGGCAACACCGCCGAACCGATCGTCAATCACCTGCTCTCCCCGCGCACCATGCACTGGAACCTCAACATCGAACAGGAACTGCCATGGTCGACGACCCTACAGGTTGGCTACGTAGGCGAGCGCGGAACGCACCTCTATGGCAACTCCAATGTGAACCCTTACGTTGCGTACTACGAGCTGGGCCCCGGAGTCCGTGTGATTCCCACCCGTGGGTCTATCGTCATTCGCGACAACTCTGAGGATTCTGAGTACGCCGGACTGTGGACCGAACTCGACCACAAGTTCAACCACGCGTTCCTCTTCCGTGCCTCGTACACCCTCGGTCGCGCGTTTGACGATGGTTCGGAAATCTTCACCACCGCCAACGAGTCGTCGTATCAGTTCAGCCGGTACGGAACACCACGCGGCACCACCGACTGGGGTCCCTCTGAATACGACCATCGTCAGCGCCTTGTCCTTAGCTATATCTTCATGCCTCCCGTGTGGCACACCGATGGCGGCATGAAGGTTCTCGGCAATCTTGCCAACCACTGGGCTCTCGCGGGCGTAACTCAGTTCCAGGCCGGCACCGCCCACAACATCGAGGATGGTTTTGACGTTGATGGTGACGGCATCAGCAACGACCGCCCGGCGCTCGGAAACCCGAAGGCACCTGTCAATACCTATGCTATCGATGACTCCTGGTTTGGTGGCACCGATGGTGGCTTATGCTCCGGCCCGAGCTTCTGGTATACCAACGACAACTGCCACTCGGTGTCGCCTGACTCGGTGCACTGGATCATTCCAGGCTTCGACCAGCGTCCTGATCATCCGGTTGGCCGCAACTCGTACTTTGGCCCGGGCTATCAACAGTGGGACGTCAACGTGCAGAGGTCCTTCCAGATCAGGGAACACCTATCGCTGGACTTCCGCGGCGAGCTGTTCAACGTGTTCAACCATGGGCAGGTCGACACCGGCAACTCAGTCGTGGGCACCACGCTCGAGAACACCACGCTCATCTCCGGAATCAATACAGACGCGTTTAACAACAACGGAACAAACGTGTTCGCCTCGCCCTACCCGGCGACCAACGGACACCGTCATGCACGTATGTTCTTCCGAATCACCTTCTAACACCTTGTAACTTCATTTGAAAGGGCAGCCCGAAGTGGGCTGCCCTTTTTGATTTCCCGCATAACCCGCAGCGGCGTTTCTGCCTTGCTCTACCACAGGAACTTCAAAGCAAATTGCACCTGCCGCGAGGTAGTCGATGTGCTTGTGATGGCGCCGGCAGTACCCGAAACCCCGGTAGGCGTAAACACGATCAGGTTCGGTGTATTGAAATTGGCCCGGTTAAGCAAATTGAAGAGTTCGGCTCGAAACTCCACTTCCATGCGCTCCCGGATTTTGGTGTCTTTGAATGTAGAAAGATCCCACGTCCCCAATCCTGGACCGTTCAGCGTATCTCTCCGCAGGTTGCCCCAGAATCCGCTGTTGGCTGGAGGCGCAAGGAAAGCACTCGCATCGAACCACTGTCCGGGCTTGCCGAGAATTGCGGAACCGTGGAAGCCGGGATTTACAAACGGTCTCACCGGATTACGAGTATCGCCATCGTTCGACGGGTTGTAGCTGAGTTGCGGTGTCAACGGAAAGCCGGACTGTATCGTGACAATGCTGTTCACTGACCATCCGCTCACCGCACGCTCAGCGAATCCGGTCAAATCGTGCCCCAAGGCCTTGCCCCTTCCGAAGGGCAACGCATACAACGCACTCACTACGCCGATGTTCCTGACGTCATAGGTAGCTGGCCCCCAATCAGCCCGCAGATCATAGGGATTTGAGGCAAGGCCGGGCGCATTTCCGGCCGTGGTTTGATTCAGTGAATCTCCGTTGTCGAGTGCCTTCGACCACGTGTACACACCGCGAAGAGCCAGGTCATGGCTGAAGCGATGATTCACATCCACCTGAAGCGCGTTGTAATTGCTGTTTCCTTTTGAAAACCAGGTCCACGTATTGGCAATGGAGGGATTCGCCCTCGGTGTCCCCGCAGGGATGTAGAACGATCCAACTGGGATCGGCGAGTTTGCGAACGGGCCAGGGAAATTGGCCGGATATGCTCCTGGGCAAGGCGACGCGGGGCAGATGGTCGGGATCGGTGTGTTGCCATCGATCCCGATCAGTTCATGGTACCCATGCGATCCGAGGTACCCCAGAGTGAGCGACGTATTTGGAGTCACCTCCTGCTCAAGTCGCAACGAATACGAAATCAGGGTGGGCATCTTGATGTCGGGCTGAACTCCTCCGGGCACAAGTAGTGCCTTAGCGGGCATCGGAGCCGTCGGGTTGATCGGGAGGCTCGATACTGGAAGCGCAGCGATGCTGAAAGTCGGATTGGAGGGCGCATTCTGATCCATCCGGTATCCGAGATCGTCAAGCAGTTGGTTGTAAATACCGAATCCGGCGCGGACAACTGTCTTGTCTTTGCGAGGATTCCAAGCCAGCCCAATCCGCGGCTGTGCGAGGAACCTGGCATTGTTCTCCGTGAAGGCGCTCTGGCCGACATGGGGTTGGCTTGAGATAACTCCGTTCGTGAACGTATAGTTCGCCGCGCGGCCGTGGGCTTCGTTCCAGCCCGTAGAGAATTCTCCGCGAAAGCCCAGGCTGAGCGTCAGTTTCGGATGCAAGCGAATCACATCCTCCGCGTATACCGCGCCAAACAGAGATCGCCAGTTCATTTCGGTGGGTGCCGGACTATACAGAAAGCTGCTCGTCGTTCCAGTAAGAAAAGTTTGCAGACTGGCGAAGGTCGCCTGACCGTACTGGCTCAGATTGATCGTCTCGTTCGACTGGAACTTCTGGAACCACGCGCCGAAGCTCCATTGGTGCGGACCATGTGACCAGGTGACGCGATCTTCATAGGTGAAAAGGTTCCGCACGATCGGTAGATTGCTGCCGTTATTGCTCCCCGCCAACCCGACCTGGGCTTGCGGATTCGAAGCCGCGCTCCCGCCAACCACCACAGCGCCGACCGGCCGTCCACTAATGAACCCGGGAACTTGAGCTGCCGGAGTATCGGGAGTGGGCTCTCCCGTAAAGTAATACGCCGCACGCGAATAGCCCACGCGAGCCACATTGTTTAAGAATGGCGAGAATACGTGCGTTTCATTAAGGCTGAACACCTGCTCGCGGAGGTTCAAGATATCAGTGCTGTAGGGATCAGCAATTGTCGCTGTCACATCGCCACCGTCATCGATCGTGTACACCGAAGAGAAGTTGTCTCTTGGTGAGAGTGTCAGGTCGAACCGGGCTGTTCCGTAGTCCTCGCGGATGGTCTGAAGGGGACTGCTGAATACCTGGGCAATTCCATTGAAGTCAGGTGCGTTTGCAGGCGGAGTGGGCCACAGGTTCAAAAGCGGTTGCACGCTGGGCACGGCTGCCGCTCGCGAAGCCAGATCGGGCACAAAGGCCACTGAGGTTTGATGAAGGTGCTGTCGGAAGCCCTCGTAGTTTCCAAACAGAAATGCCTTGTCTTTCTTTAAGGGACCGCCGAGTGCGGCTCCGAACTGATTCCGCTGGAAGGCTGGCGCCGATCCCTGATCGAAGTAATTTGGCGCATCCAGCGCGTTATTGCGCAGAAACTCATAGGCGGAGCCGTGCAGCTGATTAGTACCAGATCGCGTGACGATGATGACCTGAGCACCAGGACGCTTGCCATATTCGGCTCCGTAGGTATCGCGAAGCACATTGAATTCCCGTACCCCTTCCACGCCCAACAACTGCTGGCTGGGGCCGCCCGGTTGCATATTGTTCTCCGCAGCCCCGGTGAACTCGATTCCATTCAACAGAAAAAGATTTTGCTGCGGACGGTTCCCTGAAACCGCAAAGTTGTTTCCGGTACTCGAATTCGACACCCCAGTGCCGCCGGTCTTCTGCGAGGTGAAGTTGACAATGCCGGGATTGAGCGTGAGCAGAAGATCATAGCTACGGCCATTGAGCGGGAGATCCCTTATCTGCCGCTCGCCTACAAGCCCCGAGATCTCATGCGTCGATCCATTCACCACGGGCACATTCTCGGTGACCGTGACCTGTTCTTTAACCTCACCCACATGTAAGCTCAGGTCCGCCGTTGCGTTCTGGCCCACCGCCAGGGAGATCCCTTTACGCATCTCCTCGGCGAACCCGTTTTTGCTGGTGCGGACCTCGTATGGTCCGATGGGCAACTCGAATAGCTGATACCGGCCCGACTGATCGGTGAGAGCGCTGCGAGAGATTCCAGTTTCCACGTTGTTGGCAGTCACCCTCGCTGCCGGAACCGCGGCTCCAGTCGGATCCGTGATTCGTCCCGACAAGCTTGCCGAGATCTGCGCAAAAACGGAAACTGAAGTAAGGCACGACGTGAAGAGGGCAACAAGAAGCGCAAACGCATATCGAACCGTGCGATGCCTGAGCATTGAATCTCCGGAAGACAGCTGGATTTGGCGCAGCAACCGGCGGGTCTGCGCTTAACCGGGATCGAACGGGTGGGTGGGGGAGGGTCAGCGGGCCCGCCGGTATTATCGAATTTATATAGTTCAAGTCGTATCGTCAACAAGTCTGCAGCAAACTAGCTCGATTTGTCGTCCAGGCGCTCAATCATGACGTCAGTCGATTTAATCAGCGCCGCCGCGGTGTCACCCTTTCTGAGGTGCAGCTCGCGAACGGCCTGCGCCGTGATGATCGCGGTAATCTGAGCGTCTCCGATTGCCAGGATCACCTCCGCCAGAAGCCCCTCAATTCTGACGCTGACAACCTTTCCCGCAAGTTGATTGCGGCCACTTACCCGGCGATACCGATCGCGGGATTTCGTGTCGGACTTCAAATCATCCTGGTCAAGGAATGGTTTTAGGCTTCCAAACGCCACCCGATGGTGCCCGCCAGGCGTTTGGAAGGTTTTCAGTTTCCCCGACAATATCCAGTGCTTGATGGTGGGATAACTGATCCCGAGCATGCGCGATGCTTCACGCGGCGTGAGGAGTTGCCGTTGTGGGTTCATGTCCTATTCTTTAACACCTTTCCCGCCCAGCGGCTCCGGAAAACGCAACGATTCCAGCCGATTCAAATCGATCACACGTTACAATGTGCGCATGAGAAACCGCCACGCTGCATTGCTGCATACTTTGCTCGTCATCCTGTTGCTCTGCTCTGCCGTGGTGATTGTGTCCGCGCAGGATATGGACCACCACTCCCGGCCAGCGGTTCCCTCGATCCAACTGAAGATCAAAGGACTCGATGGAAAGTCGATTACGTTGAGTCCGGAAGAGTTTGCCGCACTTCCTCACAAAACTGTATCGGTCTTCAACGCGCATTCGAAGACCACCGAAAAGTACTCCGGTGTGCCCCTCACCGAGTTGTTGGCCAAGGTGGGAGTGCCGCAGGGCGAGCAAGTCAAAGGCAAGCTCTTCCTTACCGGCATTGTCGCCGAAGGCACCGACAACTACGACGTGCTCTACGCGCTGGCTGAGGTTGACCCTTCCATTCATGCCGGCGACGTGCTGGTGGCAGACTCCGTCGACGACCACAAACTCGAGAAAGACGGAGCGTTCAAAATGGTGTCGACAGAAGAAAAGCGGCCGGCTCGATGGGTACGAAACCTCACTTCAATCACGGTGATTGCGGTTCAACCGTAATCACACTCCCACCATTACGTGAGATGCCTTCACCACCGCGCTCACCGCATCCCCCTGCTTCAAATTGAGTGCATGCACGCTCTCCTTGGTAATCGAGGCGGCCAGCATCGTGCCACCCGGCAGCCGGATTCCGACCTCGCTGTTCACCGCGCCTTCATTCAACTCCGCGACAGTTCCAGCCAGGATATTTCGCGCGCTCAGGCTTGCATTCTCCAGACCTTTGCCGACCATCACATCCGAGGCTTTGACTATAGCGAATGCTCCGTTCCCCGGCTGCAAACCAAGTCGGTCAACGCTCTGGTTGGTAATGACGGCAGCAATCATCTCGCCGCCGCGAAGCGATAGCGCGATCTGCGCGTTCACAGCGCCTTTGGTCACCCCTGTGACGGTTCCGGGAAGAATATTCCGAGCACTTATTTTCATCGGTTGTGACCTCGTTCTCAGTCTTGATTCTCGGGTTATACCATCAACAGATGGATCGATCCAACGGATACGAAGCGGTCGCGCAAGAATTCCTTTTGCGTCGCGGCAGTGGCCGGTCCATTGGAATCGGTGTGAAGGAGGTCCGGAAGTGGGCGAGAACGCTCCCGCGTGGCAGCAGCGTCATTGATATAGGCTGTGGCCCCGGCCTTCCCATCACCGCGGTTCTGGTCGACGAAGGACTGCAGGTTTTCGGTGTTGATGCGGCGCCATCCTTTGTCACGGCATTCGAATGCAACCTGCCCGGCATACCCATTGTCTGCGAAACCGTTCAGGAGTCGACTCTGTTTGATCGCACCTTCGACGCGATCCTGGCGTGGGGACTGATATTCCTTCTTCCCGCGCAAGACCAGCATCGCTTGATCCAGCGATTCGCCGAGATACTGGTGCCGGGCGGACGTCTGCTATTCACCTCACCATCTAAACTCGCCATCTGGCACGATGTAATGACCGGCTTCCAATCAGTCTCCCTGGGTGCCGAGCAGTACAGAACGCAACTCGAGGCCGTTGGTATCTCGGTCGCAGCGGAGTATGAGGATGAGGGCGAAAACCACTACTTCGACGCCTTCAAGAGAAAATAGCGCCCCGAGACGAACTCCACGTCGGAACCCACAACGCCCTTCGGTTCGAAGAGACCCTCGGCCAGCATTATTCCTGGCTATTCACTCCGCAGAGCGACCAGTGGGTTCACTCGTATCGCTCGCAATGCCGGCACGCCGCAGGCAGCCAACGCCACAAGAATCAAAAGGGCCGCGACGACCGCAAACGTCCCCGGATCGTTGGCCTTGACGTTGTAAAGCATGCTCGCCATGAAGCGAGTGACCGCGAATGCCGCTCCCATGCCGAGAATCACGCCGGCAAGCGAGAGGATGATTCCCTGGCGCATCACCATATTCATCAGATGGCGTCTCTGTGCGCCGAGGGCCATGCGAATCCCGAGTTCGCGCGTTCGCATCGCCACTTCATACGAGAGCAGCCCATACAGGCCAATGCAGGCAAGCACCGTTGCCAGCACCGCAAAGAAACTCGACAACCTCGACAGAAGGCGTTCTTGAAAATGCGTATGTGCGATCTGCTCGGTCTGGGTTCGCACATCGAAGATCGGTAGTCGGCTGTCGGCACCTGCGACGATATTGCGTACGGAGTTGACGAGCGCAGTTGGATCGCTCGCAACGCGCAGTTCGAAGAAAGCATGACTGTTTACAAGTGGCGTGTAAATGGTTGGCCGAATCGCCCGTTTCAAGTCCCTGTACTTCGTGTCGCCGGTGATGCCCACGATTCGGTACCCGGGACGAAGGACGATATTAGGATCATCGCTTTCCTGATTTCCCATGTGCATGCCGATCGGATTCTGTTTTGGAAAGAACTTCTGCGCGAAGGTCTTATTGATAATGACCGGAACGGGAGCAACTGCCAGCGGTCTCGCCTTTGCGCGTGAAGCATCAGGATGAGCACTCGAGACTCCTGGCGCTCCGTCTTTCGCCTGCTCTGCCGCTTTGACCGCGGCATCCGTCTCTTCGGTTGAAGAAAAATCTGCGGAGTCGAACGGGCGGCCGGCAAGCATAGGAATGCGCATAGCGGAAAAGAAGTCAGGACCCACCGTCAGCACATCGGTGTTGACGTTTGTCTTGGCTGGAGCGCCATCGAGATGAACTTCATCGGCCGAATAGCCTCCGCTCAGCAGTGCGTCTTCCGAGTAGGTTGCGGAAACAACCCCGGGCAGTGCGTTAAAGCGTTGTTTCAATTCGGTGTAAAGGTGTGTCGTCTGCTCGTCTTTATACCCGGCCATCGTGGGATTGATACCGAAGAGCAGCAGGTTTTGCGTGTCGAACCCCGGGTTTACCGCTTGCACATTGAGCAGCGTGCGAACCAACAACCCCGCGCCGACCAGCACCACGATGGAGAGTGCCACCTGCAGCACCACCAGGGCGTCGCCGAAGCGAATGCGTTGGCCGGTGTGCACGCCGCCGGGAACCGACGAAGCATTCTCGCGGAGTGTCCGGGTCAGGTCCGCGCGAGAGCCACGCAGCGTCGGAGCCAGTCCGGATAGGATCCCCGTACCCAGCGTGATCGCCACTGTGAAGGCCAGTACGCGTCCGTCGGGCGCAATCACAAAGGGAAATGGTTCACCGAATCCACTCGCCACCATCGTGGTGATGGCAAGCACGCCCAGGTAGGCAAAGCCAATTCCCAGCGCACCTCCGGCGACCGAGAGCAGAACGCTCTCGGTTAGGAGTTGACGCATGATGCGAGCCCGAACCGCGCCCAACGCCTGACGCATCGCCATTTCCTTCTGACGCTTTGCCGATCGTGCCAGGATCAGTCCAGCCACGTTGGCGCATGCGATCAGCAGAACAAACCCTACTGCGGCCATGATCACGTTCAGCATTGGCGCAATCTCACCGCTTTCGCCGCTCAGACCTTTCTGTATTGGCACCAGTGTTATCGCAGGCGTATCGCTCGCGCTGAACAGAGTGGTCCCAACCACCTGCCCCCGAAATGTCGCGCTCGCCACGGCTTGCGCCTGCGCCATCGAAACGCCCGGTTTGAGGCGCGCCACAATCACCACCCAGAACGTGGAAGAATCGGCGAGCCGGTCCTTGGTTCCCCACCATTCGCTGCGCACCCGCGTTGCGAGCGACAACGGCATAAAGAAATCCTGGACCTTGCCGGGTGTCAGGTGATTGAACCCCGGTTCTGACACACCAACGATCATGGCCTCAACGCCATTCAAGCGAATTGTGCGGCCCAATACCGACCGGTCCCCGCCAAATGCGCGTCGCCAATAGTCGTAGTTCAGCACGATTGCAGGCGCAGCGGTCGTCATGTCATCTGCTGGTCCGAGCGCGCGGCCCAGGTACGTCTTCAGCCCAAGAGTAGAGAAGTAGTCGCCCGATACATATTCGCCACGCGCAATGCTGGCCGGCCCATTCCCGCTGAAATCCACTTCAAGTGGACCAGCGAACGCAGCCACTCCTGAAAATGGATTGGCCTGCGCATGCACGGCCTTGAAGAAGGGCACCGAAACCGAGCAGTGATTCTCATCCCCACAGTCTCCGTAGTCGCTTTGGCCCCAGAATTTGGGATCGTGGCGTGCCGACCAGCTGAAAATGACTAGATGCTGCTGATCAGCAACCGGGAGCGGACGGAACATGACCGCATCAATCGCGCTGAAAATCGCCGTGTTGGCGCCGATGCCCAGCGCCAGGGTGACGATCGCGACCAAAGCAAATCCAGGCGACTTCGATAGCATACGAATCGCGTATCGCAGATCCCGCGCGCCATCTCCCAGGTAGTCTTTCAGACGTTTGCGTCGGTCCATCTTTCCTCCAAGTCGCTCGCCTATCCGCTGAACTGCGTGCAGATCGCCAAACTGGCGCTCAGCTTCCAGGCGGGCCGCTTCCGGCTTCCAGCCTTTCGCGACGAGGTCATCCGTCTTGGCCTCGATATGAAATCGAAGCTCATCTCTCACGTCCGACGCTCGGTCTAAACCGAACAAGCGGTCGAGGCGGCGCCACATCGGTGTTGGCTTCATCCCAGTTCCTCTCGCAGCGGAGGCTGTGTCGCTCCCAGCACCTTGGCTACCGCTGCGGCATACGCCTCCCAGGTTTTCACTTCATTGCGAAGGTGCCGACGTCCTGCGGACGTGAGGCAATAGAACTTGGCCTTTCGATTGTTCTCGGAGAGACCCCATTCGGATTCGAGAAGTCCTCTGTTCTCCAGTCGCCACAGAGCCGGATACAGTGTGCCCTCTTCCACGATCAGCGCATCGTCACTTTGGCGCCGGATCAGGCTTGTAATGGCATAGCCGTGAAGCTGGCCCCAGACGAGGGCTTTCAGGATCAAGACATCCAGCGTGCCGCGAAGAAACTCGAGTCTAGAAGTGTCGTCCATTCATTCCCCTGACATTTCAAGGGGAAGCGTCTCATAGCTCCCCTGTGAACGCAAGGGGAATTTCGGCGGGCAGATTCAGTCGCGCTTCACACTGTGCGAGTTGCCCTCCCGGCCAGGAGTCCACACCCGACCCGAAGAACCGCGTTCCGCTGAATTGACAGAGATTTGGTGCCGAAAAATAGACTCGAATTTGAGGCGTTGCAGGAGTCGGCGGAGCTTGAGCCCCAGCCGAAATCCCCAGCCCGCAGTGCAGCGAAGCGGAAGGACCGCGATCAGCAGGATTGAAAGAAGATTGGTGCCGAAGAAGGGACTCGAACCCCCACACCCTTGCGAGTACGTGGACCTGAACCACGCGCGTCTGCCAATTCCGCCACTTCGGCACGGGACACGAATCTAGCGCTTTCCGCCAGATCGGCAGCATCTTTGAGTCTCGCAAATGCTGCCATTGAAGTCAAATCAGGTCACTTCCGCTTCAGAGCCTCCAACTCATCCAGCGTCCGCGGCCAGTCCGCCCCCAGCAGACGCGACAGACTCCGATCCGCCAACACCTTCCCTGCTGTCTGGCATTTCGCGCAGTAGTTTGTTTCGTTGTCGGCATATCGAATCCGCTGCACTTTCTCGCCGCAGCGCGGACAGGGCAGGTTGAAACGCCCATGCACCGCCATCTCCGGCCGGAACGCCGTTACCTTCTCCGGAAAGTTTTTTGCGGCCTCCGCTCCCAGCCGGTCCATCCATAGGCGCATCGTCTCCTGCGTCGCCGCAAACAGCCGCTCCCACTCCTCCGGCTTCAGTTTGTGGGTCAGAGTTACCGGCGAAAGCTGCGCCGCATGCAGAATCTCGTCGGAATACGCATTCCCCACGCCGCTGATCAGCCGCGGATCGGTCAGTGCCCGCTTCAGCGTGCGATTCTCTGCCGCCAGCGCCGTACGAAAACCCTCCAGGTCCGTCTCGAATACCTCCACGCCACCCGGATTCATCTCTCCCAACGCCTCTTCACCCCTCACGACATACAGGGAAGCGCGCCGTTTCGATCCCGCCTCCGTCAGCACTAACGTTCCATTCGGAAAATCGAACCCCGCCAGCGCATTCCTGCCCGCCACCTTAGCTCCGGCCTGCTTCCAGTGCAGTCGACCCGCAATCATCAGGTGCAGCACCAGCCAGATGTCGTTTTCGACGCCAATTGCGATTCGCTTCCCAATCCTCCGCAGTTCGCGAACGGTCTTTCCCTCGGCAGCATTCAATGGCGGATCAACCGAGCGCAGCAGAAACACTGACCCCAGCCGCACCCGCTCCAGCGTCTGCCCCACGATACGTGTCTCGAGTGCAGTGATGTAGGCAGTAATGTCAGGCAGTTCGGGCATTGCATCCAGAGTGCCCCAGCACTTCGGGAGAGTGCAACGACAATTAGGTCTAACTGCAATAGACTGACCGTGAGGAGCAAGCCATAATGACGGACTTGTGGTCCAACCTGCCGCATCTGTGGCTAAGTATCGGTCTTCCAGGCTTCGAAAAGAGATCAACCTACCAGGGCTATCCGCTCGACTTCATGCCCGAGATTCCGATCGACCTGGATGAAGATCTCTCATGGCTTCTAAAGAACGGCCAAGCTCATCCAGGGCAGGGGTTAGATCAATGGGATATGTATGCAATGCCGAAACCTGCCGCTCTGGCGATCGAACTGGCGGCACGCCAAAACATAGTTCTGCCGGCGAGCTTTCGCCAATTCATGACTTCGCCCAATCTTCAGTCCCACGTGCGCTCTTGTACTGATTGTTACCTCGACCCAGGCGAGAGGATGGTTGAGACTATTGGATCCCTTGCGGGTTACCTCATCCATTTCCTATCAGACTCGCAGTCATGCGCTCATTGGTATCTGCACGTACTTCGCAGTGGTGAATCGTCAGTGCTTGAGACTGACGATCTCTACTGTTACGAGATCACGAATTCTGACTGGATCGAGAATCCAGCCTGCCGCCAGGAACGCATCAATATTGAGGAGTTAGACTTTCGTTTCTGCTCAGCTTCCTTCCCAGAATTCCTCTTTCGTTTTTGGATCGAGAACGAAATCTGGTACGCCTTACATGGCATGCGACGACCGCTCACCGAGCTTGAGCAAGCGTATCTCGGAACAAACTCCGCTCCGGCTAGCTGAGAATTGCGTTGTCAATCAATCGCGTCGTCCCCACCCAGGCCGCAACCGCGAACAGCGTTCCTGGTTTCGCCGCAGACACCGGCAGCAACGTCTCCCAGCTGACCAGCTCGACATAATCGACGCGTACCCGCGGTTCTTCCGCAAAGAGCGCACGTGCGGCCGCGATCAACGCGTCTGAGTTTCGCTCGCCGCCCGCAACCAGCTCTTCCACGCGTCGAACAACCCGACTCAAAACCAGTGCCTGCCTGCGTTCTTCGCCGCTCAGATAGGCATTTCGCGAACTCAGCGCCAGCCCGTCGGCCTCGCGCACAATTGGGCACACCACCAGCTTCGTGCCCAGCCGCAAATCCGCAATCATCCGCCGCAACACTGCAACCTGAGCCCCATCCTTCTGTCCGAAGTACGCAAAATCCGGCTCGGCCGCAACCAGCAGCTTTGCCACCACCGTCGCCACGCCCCGAAAATGCCCGGGCCGGGATTTGCCATCGAGTCGCTCACTCAGGCCTTCCACCTCAATAAACGTCGCGGCGCCCACCGGATACATCTCCTCAACCGTGGGCGCGAAGATTGCCGTCGCCCCTTCGCGTTCGGCCAACTCGCAATCGGCAACAAACGTCCGCGGATAGCGCGCGAAATCCTCATTGGGTCCAAATTGCGTTGGGTTAACGAAGATGCTCATGGCCACACGTCCCGGGCAAGCCTCTGCCGCCGCGCGAATCAGCGAAGCGTGTCCCGCATGCAGCGCTCCCATGGTGGGAACCAGTCCCACCGTGCCGCCCGCACATCTCTGCGCACGGCTCCACGCACGTAGTTCTTCCACTGTTTGCAGAATCTGCATCAGGCCTTGCGAAGCTGTATCGGTTTCAGATCGGTGCGCTCCGCCTGCAATTCCTTCTTCACGGTCGAGGACAAATGATAACTTTCCTCATCCGAAGGAAATGCGCGATGCTCCACGTCCTCGCGATATTGCTCGATCGCAGCCCGAAACAACGCCGTCGCATCCGCATACCGCCGCGCGAACTTTGCCTTCGGTGCGAAGCTCAGGTTCACCATGTCGTGAAAGACGAGAATCTGCCCGTCACAATCCGGTCCCGCGCCAATCCCGATCGTCGGAATCGTCAGCTCCGCCGTGATCTCCGCGGCCACCTCGCGCGGGATCCCTTCCAGCACCAGCAAGCCTGCCCCCGCCTCTTCCAGTGCCTTCGCGTCCGCCTTGATCTGTTCCGCCGCATCCACGGTTTTTGCCTGCACGCGATAGCCGCCCATGCGATGTACGCTCTGCGGAGTCAGCCCAAGATGCCCGACCACCGGAATCTCCGCATCCGTCAGCGCCCGCACCAGCGACACCCGTGGCCCTTCAATCTTCACCGCTTCCGCTCCGGACTCCTTGATAAAGCGAACCGCGTTCGCGACACCTTCAGCCACCGTTCCGTGGTAGCTCCCAAACGGCATGTCGGCAACCACCAGCGCACGCCGCACCGCCCGCCTAACCGCGCGCGTGTGGTGCAGCATCTCGTCCATCGTCACCGCCAGCGTGTTGTCCTGACCCATCACCACCATGGCCAGCGAGTCGCCCACCAGAATCACATCGACTCCGGCCTCGTCCACCAGCCGCGAGGTCGCGTAGTCATACGCAGTGAGCGCAGAGATGGCCTTGCCTTGGCGCTTCATCTCGGCCAGTGCTGGTGTGGTCACCTTTGTGATGGAAGAATCAAGCGGCGAAGAACTCGCGCTTCCGGGGAAGTTCGTAAGACTCATGTTGTCTCCAGTGCCGCTCCGGGAACTCAGGATGCGACCCGAACAAGATAAGTATACGCTCGCTTTGCTTCGGCGATCTGTTACGCCTCGTCACAGTTTGCTTGCCCTTTCGTCTCTTTTCGCCGCAAACTACTAGCAGCAATGCTTGTCCCTTTAACAGCCTGGGTTTACGGAGCCATTGGCTTAGCCGGTGCAACCGGATTGGGTATCGGCGGCTACGCTTACGCCTCGCGGTGGCCCGCCTCGCAGATATTCGGTGGAACCCTCATCGCTCCGCGCCGTCCCGGCGAACTCGCTCTCACTTTTGATGACGGTCCAAATCCTCAGTGGACGCCCCGCCTGCTCGATCTGCTAGCCGAACACAACGTGCACGCCACTTTCTTCATGGTCGGCAAGTTCGCGAAAACCGAACGCTCTCTTGCCCTGCGCGTCGTCGAAGCCGGTCATCTGCTCGGCAATCACACCTGGAGTCATCCCAATCTATCGCGCGCTTCGGCCAGTCAGGTTCTCGACGAACTCAGCCGCACCAACGACCTCATCGGCGACATCATGGGCAAGCCGGTCCGTTTCTTCCGTCCACCATTCGGCGCGCGCCGTCCCTATATCCTCAAACTCGCCCGCCAACTCGGACTCACCCCGGTCATGTGGAACTCGATGGCGAATGACTGGAGTGACCAGCCCGCCGACAGAATTGCCGCCAGCCTCACTCACCAAATTGACCACAATCAAAGCCGCGGCTACGCCAGCAACATCGTGCTTCACGATGGCGGCCATCTCGCCCTCGGCGCCAACCGCGGTCCATCCGTCGCCGCCGCCGCGCAGTTACTCGAGCGCTACCATCGCAACAACACCTTCGTCACCCTCGACGCGTGGCAGTAGTACGATCGGTTTCTTTCGCAATATTTAAGAAGCCGGGCGCACAATTCCCGCAATCTGCAGAGTTAGAGCAGCCACGATGCAACCCGCGACTGTAAGCACCCACTCAACCTTCTGCCTTTCAACTCCCTGGAACGCAAACGAGTGCACCGCGACGAGCGCGAACACGGCATAATTCCAGCGCTGTAACTGCTTCCACCTCCGCGTCCCGAATCTGCGCAGTGAAAAATCATTCGAAGTTGCCAGCAGCGCCACAAGCAACAAAACGCCCAGCGCGCCCGTGTAGTTCGCTAGTCCGAACAGGTCGTGACGCATCCCGTGATGGTGCTCGGTCGGTCCGTACACATAGTAGAGCCACGGTCGTCCGCGCAGATGTACAAACTGCCCCACCGCCGCATGAACCATCCCCAGCATTCCCGCCCAGATCCCAAGATCGCGGCGAAGGTCACTCGACACTGGATTCGCTTTTCGACGTAGCAGATTCCAGGGTCCGATCAGCAGCGTCGCCGCCAGCAGAGCAAGAGCCGGATAAGCCGTCGCGAAACTCGCGCGGCTCAGCACATCTGGATAGGGCCGGGTTTGGTAAAGCGTCGCTACCGATGCGAACGATAAAAGCAAGAGCGGCAGATGATGCCGTGCAATCCGCGGCAGAAATGGTCTGCGCCGGCGTGGCGCTGCATCAACAGGTGAACTCAAATCGAAAGACTCCTGCGATGATGCCGGAGCCTGCGATGATGCCGGAGTGATCAAGCCCCGAACGTCTCACGCGCCGCCTCGATCGTCGCCCGCACCTCAGCCTCACCGTGCGCAGTCCCCAGAAACGCAGCCTCGAACTGCGACGGCGGCAGCCACACGCCGCGATCCAGCATCGCCCGATGGAACCGCCCGAACGCCGCCGTATCCGACTTCGCCGCTTCGTCGAAATTTCGCACCGGACCCGCGATGAAGAACCACGTCCACATCGCCCCCACGTGATTCGTCGTCAATTCCACCCCGGCTTTCTCCGCCTCCGCCGCAACTCCCTCCGCCACTGCCTTCGCCGTCTTCTCAATCAGCGGATACACGTCGCCCCGGTGTTTGAGGAGATACTCCACCGTCGCAATCCCCGCCGCCATCGCCAGCGGATTCCCGCTCAGCGTCCCCGCCTGGTACACCGGCCCAAGCGGCGCCAGCATATCCATATATTTCTGTTTCCCGCCAAATACCCCCACCGGCAAACCGCCCCCAACAATCTTTCCCAGCGTCACCAGGTCCGGATCAATTCCGTACAACTCGCACGCGCCACCCAGAGCTACACGGAACCCCGTCATCACCTCATCGACAATCAGCAGCGCACCCTCGCGTCTCGTCAGTTCTCTGAGGCCTGTAAGAAACCCCGGTGCTGGCGGAATACATCCCGCATTCCCCATCACGGGCTCCACGATCACCGCCGCAATCGCATTCGGATGCGCATCGAATGCGGCCTCAAGCTCCGCAATATCGTTGTACGGCAACGGGTGCGTTAGGCCTGCAATCTCCTCCGGTACTCCCGCCGATCCGGGAATCCCGAACGTCGCCACCCCCGAACCCGCCTTTACCAGCAGCCCATCCGCATGCCCGTGATAGCAGCCCTCAAACTTCACAATGACCTTGCGGCCCGTTGCCGCCCGCGCCAGTCGGATCGCCGACATCGTCGCCTCGGTCCCCGAGCTCACAAACCGCATCTTCTCGATCGCCGGATAGCACGCAACAATCCGTTCAGCAAGATCGGCCTCACTCGCGGTCGAAGCCCCAAAACTCGCTGAGTTCTTCGCGGCCCGCTCAATCGCCTCCACCACCGTCGGAAACGCGTGGCCCAGGATCATCGGTCCCCACGACCCCACGTAATCGATGTAGCGATTGCCGTCTGCATCCACCACGTACGCACCCTTCGCTCGCTCCACAAACGGCGGCTCTCCGCCCACCGCCCGAAACGCACGCACCGGCGAATTCACTCCACCGGGAAAAAAGCGCTCAGCGCGCTGTTGCAGTTCGTGCGAACGGGTGCGGGTCGGGCCTGCGGCTTTCGTACTCATCGTGGCTTCAGTATAGAAGTCTCGATCAGAACCCGAACGGCTTCAGTCATCTGCCGTTTCATTCTCGACATTTTGAACAGCAAATCGATTTCCACCTTCCAATTCCAACCAACCGACCCTGCTAGAATCGACCTTTCCGACGCAGATTGTTTTTCGGAAACCAAATCCCAAAACCCCGCTACGGGGTCCCCATCGACCAGTCAAAAGGCGATGAGGGTGCGAAGAGGCCGAAAAGTGCCCGAAGAATCCAAGCCGAAAGCCGCCCCCAAACCCTCGACGCCGTCCATCACGGCAAAGCCCAGCGTGACGCAGTCCATCACTTACGCCGATGCTGGAGTCGACATCACCCGCGGCGATCGAGCCAAGGACCGCATCAAGTACTTGGCGCAGAAGACCTTTACCCGCAATGTCTTAGGCGGAATCGGTGGATTCGGCGCCCTCTTCCGGCTCGATCTCCAGAAATTCAAAAGCCCCATCCTCGTCAGCTCGGCCGATGGAGTGGGCACCAAGCTCAAGATCGCCTTCGAAATGGGCCTCCACTCCAGCATCGGCGCCGACCTCGTCAACCACTGCGTCAACGACATCGCTGTTCAGGGCGCCACCCCGCTCTTCTTCCTTGACTACTTCGCCAGCGGCAGGCTCGACCCCGAGGTCACTGAGACCGTCGTCAGCGGCCTCGCCGATGCCTGCAAAGCCAACGGCTGCGCCCTCATCGGCGGCGAAACCGCCCAGATGCCAGGCTTTTACGCTGAAGGCGAATACGATCTCGCCGGCTTCATCGTGGGTGCGGTCGATCGCGACAAGCTGGTCACAGGCGACGATATCAAGGCAGGCGACGTCCTCATTGGCTTTCCCTCCACTGGCCTGCACACCAATGGCTACTCGCTGGCCCGCAAGCTGTTCTTCGATGTTGCCGGCTACAAAACTTCGCAATACATCACCGCCATCAAGGAGAAAGCCGGCGCGGCCCTCATGAAGACGCACCGCAGCTATCTCCACGTCATCCAGAAACTTGTTGCCGCAGGCATGACAGCGGGAATGGCCCACATCACTGGCGGCGGCATCACCGAAAACCTTCCGCGCATTCTGCCCAAGGGTACCGGCGCGCAGGTCGAACTTGGCTCATGGCCGGTGTTGCCGATCTTCGACCACCTCCGCGACCTCGGCCAGGTTTCGCAGGATGAAATGATGCGCACCTTCAATATGGGCATCGGCCTCATCGCCATAATTCCCGCAGCCAAGTTCACCCGCGCCAAAACCCTGCTCGACCGCGCCGAAGAAAAGTTCTTCGTAATCGGCCGCATCGTCAAAGGCGAAAAACGCGTTCAATACACCTGAAGACGCTTCGGTCCCGTGAGAAACAAATCTGGGTGCCCCAGATCCCTGGCATTTGGGGACCTGGGAGACCAGAATGGATGAGCCGGGCTTCCCATCTTGCGACGCAAGGGTGGAGAGCATGAATCTCAGCTAACGGGAATCATTCTCCCGGAGGGAGACCACGAAAATAGCCCAGAGTGAAACCCTGGGAATCGATCTCGAAAGAGTCAAACCGTCTCGTAGGGCCGGACGAAACAACGCTCCCGTGGAATCGTCACCTTCCAACCCGCAAAATGAAGGCGCGCAAAGCGCGCGTCCCCCCCTCCGGCTAGGAGTCCTCCTCTCCGGTCGCGGCTCCAACTTCCTCGCCATCGCTCGCTCCATCCGTGAGGGCCGCCTTCCCAACGTCGAAATTGCCATCGTCATATCCAACGTTGCTAACGCCCCCGGCATCCTGGCCGCCCGCGACCTCAACCTTCCCACCGCGGTCTTCATCTCCAGAGGACGCCCCCGCGCCGAGCACGACACCGACCTCATTGCCTCCCTCCGCGAGCACAACGTCCACCTCGTGTGTCTTGCCGGCTACATGCGCCTCCTCTCGCCGGAGTTCATCTCTGCCTTTCCCAACCGCATTCTCAACATCCATCCGTCGTTGCTTCCTGCATTTCCCGGACTCGACGCTCAACAGCAGGCCTTCGATTACGGGGTCAAGGTCGCCGGCTGTACCGTCCATTTCGTCGACGAACACCTCGACAACGGAGCTATCATCCTCCAGCGCGCCGTCCCCGTCCGCGAAACTGACGACGCCCACTCCCTCGCCGAGTGCATCCTCGTCGAAGAGCACATCGCCTACACCGAAGCCATCGCCCGCGTCGCCAGCGGCAATTACGAAATCCAGGGCCGCCGTTACCTCCCGCGAACCCGCTGATCAGCTTTCCCTCGCGCCCTGGCCTGTCCGTGGCATAATTCTCCAAACTCCCATGGATGTCACCTGCCCGTCCTGCCGGTCTCGCATCGCGCCCAACGACATCAACGTCTCAACCGACGTCGCCCTCTGCCGCTCCTGCGGCAACACCTTCCGCCTCTCCGAAATCATCGGCGCCATTCCGTCGTCCTCCATCGATCTTCACTCGCCGCCCTCCGGTGCCTGGTATACACCCATGGCGGATGGCTTCATCGCCGGCGCGACCACCCGAACATGGATGGCGCTGTTCCTCGTGCCTTTCACCTGTGTCTGGGCCGGGGGATCGATGTTCGGCATCTACGGCACACAAATCATGACCGGGAAATACAGCGCATCCAGTTCGCTCTTCGGCATTCCATTTCTTATTGGTTCCATCTTCCTGGTCTCCTGGTGCCTGATGAACGTGGCAGGCAAGGTGACGGTTACACGCCACTCCGATCAACTCTCCATCTTTACCGGGGTCGGCTCCATCGGCTGGACCCGTACCTGCCAGCTCTCCGACTTCAGCACGGTGCGCGAGGGCTACGGCAGTTTTTCCGGCTGGAATCGTCAGGGTCCCGCCATCCGTCTTGAGGGCAAGCGCGCCGTCGCCTTCGGTTCCATGCTCTCTACTGATCGTCGCTACTTCCTGCTCAAGGTGATTCAGAGCGCGCTCCGCGAAGCCCGCAGCTCCTCCATCTTTGCTCGATGAAGCGTGCGGAGTCTTTCTGCTTCTGGTGCAGCATGGACTCCCGATCCATCCACACGAAAAAGTCTTGGCTAGCTACTCCCTGCTCCCAATGTCAAGCCCCTCGCCTGCAAAATCCTCGTAAGCTCCTGATTCTGCGAAGAAGATTCTTTGTCCGGATTTGCGAGTTATTTCTTCGAAATCCTTAGACTTGTATTCATAACCAGACAATCTTCGCGGCCCGACGTGCGCTACGCACGCCTCCGCCGCAGTCTGCGCACTGCGAGCTGCCTCTGATCCGGACCGCAACCACGGCAGGGCGGGAAGCGCCTCGCGCACACCAGGGCTGGTCAATCGGCCAGCCAGAAAAGAGAACATTCGAATGGCAAACATACTGGTCAATATCGAGAAGGGAATCGAAATAGGGGCCGAAGACGCGCTCAAGTGGCTCACCGGCGCTAACAAGGCTTTGAAAGCCGCCCCGCAGGTAGTGGCTGCTCTCGCTACCTTGATCGGAGCTGTCGAGAAGCCGATTGCGGAGCTCGCCGGAGCCGCCTCCAACCCTCTCAATATCGCCCTCGACATTCAGACCGCCCAGGACCTCAAAGCCGTGTGGCCCGACGTGAAAACCTTCCTTGCCACCCTCGGCGTCAAGTTCTGACAATCCAAATCCAAATTCACTAGCTCTCATCCTGAAGCGATGCCACGCTTGGGGCCCCATTGCGTTTTCTCGCGATGGGGTCAGCGTCGCGAAGGACCTGCTTTTGCTTTTAGATAACCGCGAGTGCCCGGATGAGGGGCGCCCCCAACGAGCGCATTTTCCTCCAAGAAGGGTCCATCCTAAGTTGTTTCCTGAGAGGAATCTGCAGCTAAGTTAAACAGATAGAGGAACTTGGCGACATGCCCTCTCCCCAGCCCTTTTGATATGAGGATTTTGTATCCAGAGTACGGGAGGGGGATACCCCCTCCCCCCCTGGGTGCCCCATTTGAGCTGGGCGTACTTAGCACTTCCGTTACAAAACAGACCGGAGACATTGTTTACAGCGGAGTGCGACGGCGACTTTACCTGAGTATTGGGCAACGCACGACGATGTTGTATGCCCTGGAAAGAGAGTCGTATCTTGGATCAACGTTTGCAGTTTTTGTCGAGTTATCACAAGGAAGAGATGTCGGTAGCGGACCTGTGCCGCGCGTATGGGATTTCGCGTCCCACAGCGTACCGCTGGATCAATCGCTACAACGAGACGGGTCCGGAAGGCCTCGTGGATCGGAGTAGTCGCCCACATAGCTGCTCTCACGCGACGCTGGAGCCGATCGAGAACACCATTCTCGTGCTCCGGGCTAAGCATCCTTCCTGGGGCGCGCGGAAGCTCAAGGCAAGGCTGGAGATGCTGCAGCCAGACGTGGTTTGGCCTGCAGCCAGTACATTTGGCAACATCTTGAATCGTGCGGGCTTAACCAGCCCGCAGAAGAAAAGAAAACGCACCACGCCATGCTCAGAGCCGTTCTCTCTGGTCACGGGTCCGAATCAGCTGCGGTGCATGGATTTCAAGGGTTACTTTGCCACCGGCGACGGCAAGCGTTGCGATCCGTTCACGATCACGGACGCGCATAGCCGTTACTTGATTCGCTGCCAGATCGTCTCGCGTATGGACCTCAGCCAGGTCCGAGCCATTTGCGAAGCAGCCATGCGGGAGTACGGGATGCCAGCACGGATCAGAACAGACAACGGCGCGCCGTTTGCGGGCACCGGGTTATTAGGATTATCCAAGTTGTCGCTTGGATGGATGAAACTTGGGATCGTGCACGAGCGCATTCAAGCAGGTCGACCGCAACAAAACGGCCGCCACGAGCGGATGCATCGCACGCTGAAGGAAGACACGACGAAGCCTCCCGCGGCATCCCTGCGCGCACAGCAGAGCCGCTTCGATAACTTCCGTTATGTCTTCAACAACGAACGTCCGCATGAGGGCCTGAACAACCAAGTTCCCGCAAGTCTTTACGTCCCCAGCGCGATCCGGCTGCCCCGCAAGTTGCCAGAGTTCACCTACCCGAAGGGTCTGCTGATGCGACGAGTCAATAATAGCGGGGACATCAGCTGGCACAAGAATAGAGTCTTCATCAGCGAAGTATTCCGCTTCGAAGAGTTGGGAGTCGAGTTGATCACACCCGGACTTTACAGAGTCTTCTTTCGAGACATGGAGATAGGAGAACTCAATTCCGAAGAGCTTCGCTTCAGAGCTGCGCGAAGAGTGGTCTGAGCCTGTCAATGAGTGCATAAGCCTGTGGGTGTTGAAAAACTCAGTACGAGCTAGCTGATTTCGGCGAAGTCTGGATGGCAATGGGAGCTGTTTGGCAGCATAGTTTGACCATGCTGCTGTTGATGGCCATTGTCGGAGGACTAACGCTCATGATGGGTAGAC